>NZ_KB822612.1 GCF_000364625.1 Pseudomonas thermotolerans DSM 14292 | reverse complement strand
CCGGATGGGTGATGGTGAAGTCGATGTGAACCGAAAGTTCGAGCGAACTCGTAAAGCCATCTGTCACTGACCCGATTCGAGGTGGCGTGCAGCGCACGATGCCTCAACCGAATTGCTTGACGACCATAGAGCGTTGGAACCACCTGATCCCATCCCGAACTCAGAAGTGAAACGACGCATCGCCGATGGTAGTGTGGGGCCTCCCCATGTGAGAGTAGGTCATCGTCAAGCGCCTATACCGAACCCCCGACCTGGTCTCAGGCCGGGGGTTCTTCTTTGCGCGACGGAAATCGGCCCAGGGAGCTGGGCGATGGCTGGCCGCGAAGTCGTGGTGACTGGTCGCGAATTTCTAGGCAAGCCGAGGCGCCGCCGATATGATGCGTGCCTTGCTGGAGGTGCGGTCGGTATGTTGGCTCTTTTGAAGCTGTTGCAGGATGGTCAGTTCCATTCCGGGACCGAGTTGGGTGAGGCCCTGGGCATTAGCCGCAGCGCCGTCTGGAAGCGCTTGCAGATGCTTGAGGAGGACCTGGCGTTGTCCGTGCACAAGGTGCGCGGTCGCGGCTACCGACTGGCCAGTCCGATTTCCCTGCTAGAGGTCGAGCGTCTGAGGTCGGCCTGCAAAGAGCTGGGTTGGGAGATTTGCTGCTTCGCGCGGATCGACTCCACCAATGCCGAGGCGATGCGGCGTATCTCCAGTGACTCGTTGCCTTGCTTGGTCCTGGCCGACGAGCAGTCTGCCGGACGCGGGCGCCGTGGCCGCAGTTGGGTCAGTCCGTTCGCCGAAAACCTTTACTGCAGTCTGGCGCTGCGTCTGGATGGCGGTGCCCGGCAATTGGAGGGGTTGAGCCTGGTGGTGGGATTGGCCGTCCTGCAGGCTCTGCGAGATGTTGGAGTGGCCGGGGCCGGCCTCAAATGGCCGAACGATGTGTTGGTGGGGGGGCGGAAGATCGCCGGCATCCTGCTGGAGATTTCCGGCGATCCGGCCGACGTCTGTCATGTGGTGATCGGGATCGGCATCAATGCCAATATGCTGACTTCCGAACAGAAGATCGGTCAGCCGTGGACTTCGGTCCGCCTGGAGTCCGGCGAGCTGTGCGACCGCACAGTATTGACCTTATGCCTGATCCGGCGCCTGCACGAATATCTCGGGACCCATAGCATGCAGGGATTCGCTGCGCACAGGGAGGAATGGGAGGCCAACCACCTGTGGCAGAACGAGCGGGTCGTCCTGACCTTCGGGGCGCAACAGGTGGAGGGGATTGTCCTGGGAGTTGATCATCAAGGGGGCTTGCGCTTGCAGACAGGTGCTGGTGAGCAGTGCTACAGCGGTGGCGAGCTCAGTTTGAGGCTGAGCAATGATTCTTGAGCTCGATTGTGGTAACAGCTTCATCAAGTGGCGAGTCCTGACCGCCGAGCAGGGCACGGTTCTCTCTGCAGGCGTGGTGGATTCGGCGGAGCAGTTGCTGGCCGTCCTGGGTGGCATTCCGTCGCTAGCTCTGCGCCATTCGCGCATGGTGAGCGTACGCAGTGACGAGGAGGCTTCCCATCTGGTGGCGTTGATCGCCGAGCGCTACGGGGTGGATACCGCCTGTGCCATGCCTGCGCCGAGCCTGGGAGGGGTGCGCAACGGTTATGCGGACTACCAGCTGCTCGGCCTCGATCGTTGGCTGGCCCTGGTGGGAGCCTATCAGCAGGCCCGGGGTGCCTGTCTGGTTCTCGATCTGGGCACGGCGGTGACCTCGGACTTCGTGGCCGCCGACGGTCAGCATCTGGGTGGCTTCATCTGCCCCGGCATGCCGCTGATGCGCCATCAGCTGCGAACCCATACCCGGAGGATTCGTTACGACGATGCGGCGGCTGAAGAGGCGCTGCATTCCCTGGAGCCTGGGTGTTCGACCGTGGAGGCGGTGGAGCGAGGCTGCACCCTGATGCTGCGCGGTTTCGTGCACACCCAGTTGGACATGGCGCAACAGTACTGGGGTAAGGATTTCCAAGTATACCTGACCGGCGGGGATGCTTCCCTGGTAGAGGAGATGCTGCCGGATGCGCGGGTGGTGCCGGATCTGATCTTTGTCGGCCTGGCAATCGCCTGCCCCCTGCGTTGAGGTTCTGTCGTCATGCGTTGGTTGTTTCTGCTGCTTCTGGTCTTGAATCTCTTTTATTACGTCTGGCATCAGCAGCAGACTCCGTTGCGCGCCAAGGAAGTGCCTCCGATGCTGCTGTATCAGGGGGCGAAGGAGGATATTCGCCTGCTGAGCGAGAGCGACAAGCTTCCTGCGCGGCGCCTGACGCAAGCTCCGGCGGAGCGCGCGCCCAATATCGAGCCGGAGGCTTGCCTGTTCCTCGGAGGGTTCGAGGAGGAGGCAACGGGCAAGGCAGTGGAACAGCGCCTGCTGAGTCTGGATGTGCATTCCGAGTTGCGGGCGATCGATGCCCCGGCAAGTGTCGACTACTGGGTGTACCTGGCGCCACTGGCATCCCGTGAGGCTTCCATTCGCCAGCTCAAGGAGCTGCAGGCGCGGCACATCGACAGCTACATCATTACCCAGGGGGATCTGGTCAACGGTATCTCGCTGGGGATCTTCCCGCGCAGCGAATCGGCCGAGGCCGTCATGCAACGTCTGATGGATGCGGGCTACGAGCCGCTGATGCGCGAACTGCCGCGCGCGCACCGTAGTTACTGGGTTCGCGTGGCCCCCGGCAGTCGGCGTTTGGTAGATGACGAAATGCTGCGAAAGCTGGCCGTGGACTTCTCCGGTTTGCACCATCAAATAATGCCGTGCGAAAGCGTTGCAAGCGCCCGATAGTTTGCATAGAATGGCGCCCGCTTCACGAGGGTGGCTCTTCTAGGGTGCTCCGCGAAGAAACTGTCAGCGTTGGTAACCTCAAGATTTAATTGAGAAAATGCTTGACAGAAGGGTGAGCGGCGATGAAAATGCCGGCTCCCGATTGGAGGGGTTCCCGAGTGGCCAAAGGGATCAGACTGTAAATCTGACGTCTACGACTTCGAAGGTTCGAATCCTTCCCCCTCCACCAGATTTAGCGTGAGCTGCAGGCTCCGCGGGTATAGTTCAGTGGTAGAACCTCAGCCTTCCAAGCTGATGATGCGGGTTCGATTCCCGCTACCCGCTCCAGGTTTGCTGTTTATGCGAAGTGTTAGGCTCATGTAGCTCAGCTGGTAGAGCACACCCTTGGTAAGGGTGAGGTCAGCGGTTCAAATCCGCTCATGAGCTCCAATCTCAAAGGCAGATATGAAAGTATCTGCCTTTGTTTTAATGGTGACTTTTACTCGAACCAATAGTGTGAGGGGAGACGGTCCAGATGGCTAAGGAAAAGTTTGAACGTACAAAACCGCACGTCAACGTCGGCACCATCGGTCACGTTGACCACGGTAAAACCACTCTGACCGCTGCCATTGCGACTGTCTGCGCTCAGACCTGGGGTGGCGAAGCCAAGGGTTACGACCAGATCGACAACGCTCCGGAAGAAAAAGCCCGCGGTATCACCATCAATACCTCGCACGTCGAGTACGACTCGCCGAGCCGCCACTACGCGCACGTCGACTGCCCTGGTCACGCTGACTATGTGAAGAACATGATCACCGGTGCTGCGCAGATGGACGGCGCCATCCTGGTTTGCTCGGCTGCCGACGGCCCCATGCCGCAGACCCGCGAGCACATCCTGCTGTCCCGTCAGGTAGGCGTTCCCTACATCGTCGTGTTCCTGAACAAGGCCGACATGGTTGACGACGCCGAGCTGCTGGAGCTGGTCGAGATGGAAGTTCGCGATCTGCTGTCCACCTACGACTTCCCGGGCGACGACACCCCGATCATCGTGGGTTCCGCACTGATGGCCCTGAATGGTCAGGACGACAACGGCCTGGGCGTCAGCGCCGTGAAGAAGCTGGTGGAAACCCTGGACAGCTACATCCCGGAACCGGTGCGTGCCATCGACCAGCCGTTCCTGATGCCGATCGAGGACGTGTTCTCGATCTCCGGTCGCGGTACCGTGGTGACCGGTCGTGTCGAGCGTGGCGTGATCAAGGTTGGCGAAGAGATCGAAATCGTTGGTCTGCGTCCGACTGCCAAGACCACCTGCACTGGCGTGGAAATGTTCCGCAAGCTGCTCGATGAAGGTCGTGCTGGCGAGAACATCGGCGCCCTGCTGCGCGGCACCAAGCGTGACGAAGTGGAGCGCGGTCAGGTTCTGGCCAAGCCGGGCACCATCAAGCCGCACACCAAGTTCGAGTGCGAAGTGTACGTGCTGAGCAAGGAAGAAGGTGGTCGTCATACCCCGTTCTTCAAAGGCTACCGTCCGCAGTTCTACTTCCGTACCACCGACGTGACCGGCAACTGCGAACTGCCGGAAGGCGTGGAAATGGTGATGCCGGGTGACAACATCAAGATGACCGTCACCCTGATCGCTCCGATCGCCATGGAAGAAGGTCTGCGCTTCGCGATCCGCGAAGGCGGTCGTACCGTCGGTGCCGGCGTCGTCTCCAAGATCGTCGAGTAATCGGTTGATCTTCCGCTCTCAGGCCGGCATAATGGCCGGCCTGATTTTGATACAGGTCAGTAGCTCAATTGGCAGAGCGACGGTCTCCAAAACCGTAGGTTGGGGGTTCGATTCCCTCCTGACCTGCCAACTTCCTCCCTCCGGGTTGGCTGTCTTTCACAGGATCCTCGTAAATGAATGCTAAGGCTGAGGCCAAAGATTCACGCCTCGATCTGCTGAAGTGGCTGGTTGTCGCCGCTCTGGTGGCCGTCGGTGTGGTTGGTAATCAGTACTTCTCCAGCGAGCCGATTCTGTACAGGGTTCTCGCGCTGGTGGTTCTTGCTGGCATCGCCGGCTTCGTGGCTCTGCGGACTGCCAAGGGTCAGCAGTTCTTCGCGCTGCTGAAAGAAGCTCGCATTGAGATTCGCAAGGTGGTCTGGCCGACTCGCCAGGAGACTACTCAGACGACCCTGATCGTCGTAGCGGTGGTGCTCGTGATGGCGCTGCTGCTGTGGGGGCTGGACTCCCTGTTGGGTTGGCTCGTTTCTTTGATTGTTGGTTAAGGGTGTCCCGTGGCTAAGCGTTGGTACGTCGTGCATGCTTACTCGGGTTACGAGAAGCATGTCATGCGTTCGTTGATCGAGCGCGTGAAGCTGGCCGGTATGGAAGACCTGTTCGGCGAGATTCTGGTGCCCACCGAGGAAGTGGTGGAAATGCGCAATGGCCAGAAGCGCAAGAGCGAGCGCAAGTTCTTCCCCGGCTATGTGCTGGTTCAAATGGAGATGAACGAGGCTACTTGGCACCTGATCAAGGACACTCCGCGTGTCATGGGCTTCATCGGCGGTACCGCCGACAAGCCGGCGCCGATTACCGAGAAGGAAGCCGAGGCCATCCTACGTCGCGTCGCCGACAGTGGCGACAAGCCGAAGCCGAAGACTCTCTTCGAGCCCGGTGAGGTGGTGCGGGTAATCGATGGTCCGTTCGCCGATTTCAATGGTGTAGTTGAAGAGGTCAACTACGAGAAAAGCCGAATTCAGGTTGCTGTTACCATTTTCGGTCGTTCTACCCCGGTCGAGCTGGAATTCAGCCAGGTCGAGAAGGTGTAGGCGGGAAAACTTGTCCCGCACCCCGCAGTCGCTGACTGCGGGGTTTTGTCGTCACTGGGGCAAATGGTTGTTTAATCAGGGGAGCCGCAAGGCGTTATCACCCTCAATTGGAGTAGCTCATGGCTAAGAAAATCCAGGCTTATATCAAGCTGCAAGTGAAGGCCGGTCAGGCCAACCCGTCGCCGCCCGTTGGCCCGGCTCTGGGTCAGCACGGCGTGAATATCATGGAGTTCTGCAAGGCGTTCAACGCTAAGACCCAGGGCCTTGAGCCGGGGCTGCCGACTCCGGTGATCATCACCGTCTACAGCGACCGTAGCTTCACCTTTGAAACCAAGAGCACCCCCGCTTCGGTTCTGCTGAAGAAGGCTGCCGGCATTCAGAGCGGCTCCAGCCGCCCGAACACTCAGAAAGTGGGCACCGTGACCCGTGCTCAGCTGGAAGAGATCGCCAAGGCCAAGCAAGCCGACCTGACCGCTGCCGACCTGGATGCCGCCGTGCGCACCATCGCTGGTGCCGCGCGCAGCATGGGCCTGAACGTGGAGGGTGTATAAGATGGCCAAGTTGACCAAGCGCCAGAAGGCCATCGCGGCCAAAGTCGAAGCCGGTAAGGCCTATTCCATCGAGGAAGCCGCCAAGCTGCTGACCGAGCTGTCCACTGTCAAGTTCACCGAGTCCTTCGATGTCGCCGTGAACCTGGGCGTCGATCCGCGTAAATCCGATCAGGTCGTGCGCAGCGCCACCGTGCTGCCCCACGGCACTGGCAAGACCGTGCGCGTCGCCGTGTTTACCCAGGGCCCGGCCGCCGAAGCTGCCCTGGCTGCCGGTGCCGACCGCGTCGGTATGGACGACCTGGCTGCCGAGATGAAGAGCGGCGAGCTGAACTACGACGTGGTCATCGCTTCTCCGGACGCGATGCGTGTCGTCGGTCAGCTGGGTCAGGTGCTGGGCCCCCGCGGCCTGATGCCGAACCCGAAAGTCGGTACCGTGACTCCCGACGTGGCCAGCGCCGTGAAGAACGCCAAGGCCGGTCAGATCCGCTACCGTACCGACAAGAACGGTATCATCCATGCTTCCGTCGGCAAGGTCGGCTTCGACGCCGTCAAGCTGAAGGAGAACGTGGAGGCGCTGCTGGCCGACCTGAAGCGTCTGAAGCCGGCTTCGTCCAAGGGTGTGTACGTGAAGCGCGTGACCCTGAGCACCACCATGGGCCCGGGTCTGCTGATCGACCAGGCCTCGCTCGAGGCGTGATGATGACGGCTGGCGGAAGCGCTTCCGCCAGCCAACGAGATTGGGGTCCCTGCCTGGCGGGGGCTGTCCAAGACCGTAGGTGGCGCAAGCCTTAAACCCGGGATAGGTCCCGGAGCCTACGCAGATGGTGCTCCCGATTCTACCGAATCAGACACCAAAGCCCGTCCGGCTCCGGCTGGACGAAACGGTAACATCCAGGAGTAAACCCGTGGCAATTAAACTCGAAGACAAGAAGGCCATCGTCGCTGAAGTCAACGAGGCTGCCAAAGCTGGTCTGTCCGCCGTCGTGGCCGATGCCCGTGGCGTGACTGTCAGCGCTATGACCGGACTCCGTAAAGAGGCCCGCGAAGCCGGCGTGTACGTGAAAGTCGTGCGTAACACCCTGCTCAAGCGCGCCGTTGAAGGCACTCAGTTCGAAGTGCTCAGCGACGTGTTCAAAGGCCCGACCCTGATTGCCTTCTCCAACGAGCATCCGGGCGCTGCCGCCCGCATCTTCAAGGAGTTCGCCAAGGGTCAGGACAAGTTCGAGATCAAGGCGGCCGCGTACGAGGGTCAGTTCCTCGCAGCCAACCAGATCGACGTTCTGGCTTCCCTGCCGACCTACGACGAAGCCATTGCTCAGCTGATGAGCGTCATCCAGGGCGCTACCAGCAAGCTGGCTCGTACTCTGGCGGCGATTCGCGATCAGAAAGAAGCTGCTGCTGCCTAAGGCTGCATAAGCACTTTCGAACTCACATGTTTAATTTGATGGCTGCCTAAGCCGTCACCCCAATACAGGAATTAGAGTCATGGCTCTGACCAACGAAGACATCATCAACGCCGTATCCGAAATGACCGTCATGCAGGTCGTCGAACTGATCAAGGCGATGGAAGAGAAGTTCGGTGTTACCGCTGCTGCCGCCGTTGCTGCCGCTCCGGCTGCCGGCGCTGCCGCTGCTGCTGAAGAGCAGACCGAGTTCACCATCGTCCTGGCCGACGCCGGCGACAAGAAAGTGAACGTCATCAAGGTGGTGCGCGAGCTGACCGGCCTGGGCCTGAAAGAAGCCAAGGCTGTGGTCGACGGCGCCCCGGGCGTGGTCAAGGAAGGCGCTTCGAAAGAAGAAGCCGAAGCAGCCAAGAAGGCTCTGGAAGAAGCTGGCGCCAAAGTCGAGCTCAAGTAAGCGACGACCTTGCGTCTACGGCCCGAGCGTTAAGCAGAAGGCTGGCGGCTGGTGGCTCTTGCCACCGGCCTTTTTCCGTTATGGGCGGTTTGTCGAAAGGCCTTCCGCCCGTGACCGGAACCCCGCCATGAGGCGGCGCAAACCCTGGGGTTTGCACGATTTTCTGGCCGTTCCCGCCGGGTGCGGCCAAACAAGCAGGTGACCAAGCTGGGGAACGCTGATGGCTTACTCATACACTGAGAAAAAACGTATCCGCAAGGACTTTAGCAAGTTGCCGGACGTGATGGATGTGCCTTACCTCCTGGCCATCCAGCTGGATTCGTACCGCGAATTCCTGCAGCAAGGGGTGAGCAAAGAACAGCTCCGCGACGTTGGCCTGCATGCGGCCTTCAAGTCCGTTTTCCCGATCATCAGTTACTCCGGCAACGCGGCCCTCGAATACGTCGGCTATCGCCTGGGTGAACCGGCGTTCGACGTCAAGGAGTGCGTGCTGCGTGGCGTGACCTACGCCGTGCCGCTGCGCGTGAAGGTACGCCTGATCATCTTCGACAAGGAGTCGTCGAACAAGGCGATCAAGGACATCAAGGAACAGGAAGTCTACATGGGGGAAATCCCCCTGATGACCGAGAACGGTACCTTCATCATCAACGGTACCGAGCGCGTCATCGTTTCCCAGCTGCACCGTTCCCCGGGCGTGTTCTTCGACCACGACCGAGGCAAGACCCACAGCTCCGGCAAGCTGCTGTACTCCGCTCGCATCATCCCCTACCGCGGTTCCTGGCTGGACTTCGAGTTCGACCCGAAGGATGCGGTGTTCGTGCGTATCGACCGTCGCCGCAAGCTGCCGGCCACCGTCCTGCTGCGCGCGCTGGGCTACAGCACCGAGGAAATCCTCGACATCTTTTACGACACCAACGTGTTCCACGTGAAGGAAAACGGCCTGCGCCTGGAACTGGTGCCGCAGCGCCTGCGTGGTGAAGTGGCCGCCTTCGACATCAAGGATGCCAGCGGCAAGGTCATCGTCGAGCAGGGCCGTCGTATCACCGCCCGCCACATCAACCAGCTGGACAAGGCCGGTATCAAGGAGCTGGAGGTCCCGATCGACTACGTGATCGGTCGTACCACCGCCAAGGCCATCGTGCACCCGTCCACTGGCGAAATCCTCGTCGACTGCAACACCGAGCTGACCGCCGAGCTGCTGGCGAAGATCGCCAAGGCCAACGTGGTGCGCATCGAGACCCTGTACACCAACGACATCGACTGCGGTCCGTTCATCTCCGACACCCTGAAGATCGACTCCACCACCAACCAGCTGGATGCCCTGGTGGAGATCTATCGCATGATGCGTCCCGGTGAGCCGCCGACCAAGGATGCCGCCGAGACCCTGTTCAACAACCTGTTCTTCAGCGCCGAGCGTTACGACCTGTCCGCGGTCGGCCGCATGAAGTTCAACCGCCGCATCGGTCGCACCGAGATCGAAGGCCCGGGTGTGCTCAGCAAGGAAGACATCGTCGACGTGCTGAAGACCCTGGTCGACATCCGTAACGGCAAGGGCATCGTCGACGACATCGACCACCTGGGCAACCGTCGCGTGCGCTGCGTGGGCGAGATGGCCGAGAACCAGTTCCGCGTTGGCCTGGTGCGCGTCGAGCGTGCGGTCAAGGAACGCCTGTCCATGGCGGAAAGCGAAGGCCTGATGCCGCAGGACCTGATCAACGCCAAGCCGGTGGCGGCGGCGGTCAAGGAGTTCTTCGGTTCCAGCCAGCTCTCGCAGTTCATGGACCAGAACAACCCGCTGTCCGAGATCACCCACAAGCGCCGCGTCTCCGCGCTCGGCCCAGGCGGTCTGACCCGCGAACGTGCCGGTTTCGAGGTGCGTGACGTGCACCCGACCCACTACGGCCGCGTGTGCCCGATCGAGACCCCGGAAGGTCCGAACATCGGTCTGATCAACTCCCTGGCCACCTACGCCCGCACCAATAAGTACGGCTTCCTGGAAAGCCCGTATCGAGTGGTCAAGGACGGCAAGGTGACCGACGAGATCGTCTTCCTCTCGGCCATCGAAGAGGCCGACCACGTGATCGCCCAGGCGTCCGCGACCCTGGACGAGGAAGGCCGTCTGGTGGACGAGCTGGTGGCCGTGCGTCACCTCAACGAGTTCACTGTGAAGGCGCCGGAAGACGTCACCCTGATGGACGTCTCGCCCAAGCAGGTGGTCTCCGTCGCCGCCTCGCTGATTCCGTTCCTCGAGCACGACGACGCCAACCGTGCGCTCATGGGATCGAACATGCAGCGTCAGGCCGTGCCGACTCTGCGCTCCGACAAGCCGCTGGTGGGTACCGGCATGGAGCGCAACGTCGCTCGTGACTCCGGCGTCTGTGTGGTAGCCCGTCGTGGCGGGGTGATCGACTCGGTCGACGCCAGCCGCATCGTGGTTCGCGTACAGGACGACGAGGTGGAGACCGGCGAAGCAGGTGTGGACATCTACAACCTGACCAAATACACCCGCTCCAACCAGAACACCTGCATCAACCAGCGTCCGCTGGTGAAGAAGGGTGACGTGGTGGCCCGCGGTGACATCCTTGCCGACGGCCCGTCCACCGACATGGGCGAGCTGGCCCTGGGGCAGAACATGCGCGTCGCGTTCATGCCCTGGAACGGCTTCAACTTCGAGGACTCCATCTGCCTGTCCGAGCGTGTGGTGCAGGAAGACCGCTTCACCACCATCCACATCCAGGAACTGACCTGTGTGGCCCGCGACACCAAGCTCGGCCCGGAGGAAATCACCTCGGACATCCCGAACGTCGGTGAGGCCGCGCTGAACAAGCTGGACGAAGCCGGTATCGTCTACGTCGGTGCCGAGGTCGGCCCAGGCGACATCCTGGTCGGCAAGGTCACCCCGAAGGGCGAGACCCAGCTGACTCCGGAAGAGAAGCTGCTGCGCGCGATCTTCGGCGAGAAGGCCTCCGACGTGAAGGACACCTCCCTGCGCGTGCCGACCGGCACCAAGGGCACCGTGATCGATGTCCAGGTGTTCACCCGTGACGGCGTGGAGCGCGACAGCCGCGCCCTGGCCATCGAGAAACAGCAGCTGGACCAGATCCGCAAGGACCTGAACGAGGAGTTCCGCATCGTCGAAGGCGCCACCTTCGAGCGTCTGCGTTCGGCCCTGGTGGGCGCCACCGCTGAAGGCGGCGCCGGCCTGAAGAAGGGCACAGTGATCACCGACGAGATTCTCGACGGTCTGGAGCGCAGCCAGTGGTTCAAGCTGCGCATGGCCGACGACGCGTTGAACGAGCAGCTGGAGAAGGCCCAGGCCTACCTCTCCGACCGCCGTCAGCTGCTCGACGAGAAGTTCGAGGACAAGAAGCGCAAGCTGCAGCAGGGCGATGATCTGGCGCCGGGCGTGCTGAAGATCGTCAAGGTCTACCTGGCCATCAAGCGCCGCATCCAGCCGGGCGACAAGATGGCTGGCCGCCACGGTAACAAGGGTGTGGTCTCGGTGATCATGCCGGTGGAAGACATGCCCTACGACGAGCATGGCGTGCCGGTGGACATCGTCCTCAACCCGCTGGGCGTGCCGTCGCGCATGAACGTCGGGCAGATCCTCGAGACCCACCTGGGCCTGGCGGCCAAGGGGCTGGGCGACAAGATCAACCGCATGCTCGAAGAGCAGCGCAAGGTCGCCGAGCTGCGCCAGTTCCTCAACCAGATCTACAACGAGATCGGCGGTCGCAAGGAAAACCTCGACGAGCTCTCGGACGACGAAATCGTCGCCCTGGCCAACAACCTGAAGGGCGGCGTTCCCATGGCCACCCCGGTGTTCGATGGTGCCAAGGAGCACGAGATCAAGGCCATGCTGCGTCTGGCGGACCTTCCGGAAAGCGGTCAGATGCGTCTGTACGACGGCCGCACCGGCAATCCGTTCGAGCGTCCGACCACCGTCGGCTACATGTACATGCTGAAGCTGAACCACCTGGTCGACGACAAGATGCACGCGCGTTCCACCGGCTCCTACAGCCTGGTCACCCAGCAGCCGCTGGGCGGTAAGGCGCAATTCGGTGGCCAGCGTTTCGGGGAGATGGAAGTCTGGGCGCTGGAAGCCTACGGTGCCGCCTACACCCTGCAGGAAATGCTGACCGTGAAGTCGGACGACGTGAACGGTCGTACCAAGATGTACAAGAACATCGTGGATGGCGATCACCGCATGGAGCCGGGCATGCCCGAGTCCTTCAACGTGCTGATCAAAGAGATCCGTTCGCTCGGCATCGACATCGATCTGGAAACCGAATAACACGTGATGCGTATCGGGAGCGGGGCAGTCCTCGCTCCCGCTCCGTCAGGAGGAAAGGCCTTGAAAGACCTACTGAATCTGCTGAAAAACCAGGGTCAAATCGAAGAGTTCGACGCCATCCGTATCGGCCTGGCCTCGCCCGAAATGATCCGCTCGTGGTCGTTCGGTGAAGTGAAGAAGCCGGAGACCATCAACTACCGCACCTTCAAGCCGGAGCGCGATGGTCTGTTCTGCGCCAAGATCTTCGGTCCGGTGAAGGACTACGAGTGCCTGTGCGGCAAGTACAAGCGCCTCAAGCACCGCGGCGTGATCTGCGAGAAGTGCGGCGTGGAAGTGGCCCTGGCCAAGGTGCGTCGCGAGCGCATGGCGCACATCGAGCTGGCCTCCCCGGTGGCCCACATCTGGTTCCTCAAGTCGCTGCCGTCGCGCATCGGCCTGCTGCTGGACATGACCCTGCGCGACATCGAACGCGTGCTCTACTTCGAGAGCTACGTGGTGATCGACCCGGGCATGACCACCCTGGAGAAGGGCCAACTCCTCAACGACGAACAGTACTTCGAGGCCATCGAGGAGTTCGGTGACGACTTCGACGCCCGCATGGGCGCCGAGGCGGTGCGCGAGCTGCTCGCCGCCATCGACCTGGACCACGAGATCGCCCGCCTGCGCGAGGAGATCCCGCAGACCAACTCCGAAACCAAGATCAAGAAGCTCTCCAAGCGCCTGAAGCTGATGGAGGCCTTCAAGGACTCCGGCAACCGTCCCGAGTGGATGGTGCTGACCGTCCTGCCGGTGCTGCCGCCGGATCTGCGTCCCCTGGTCCCGCTGGACGGTGGCCGCTTTGCGACCTCCGACCTGAACGATCTGTATCGTCGCGTCATCAACCGCAACAACCGTCTGAAGCGCCTGCTCGACCTGGCTGCGCCGGACATCATCGTGCGCAACGAGAAGCGCATGCTGCAGGAAGCGGTCGACGCGCTGCTCGACAACGGCCGTCGCGGCCGCGCCATCACCGGCTCCAACAAGCGCCCGCTGAAGTCCCTGGCCGACATGATCAAGGGCAAGCAGGGTCGCTTCCGTCAGAACCTGCTGGGTAAGCGCGTCGACTACTCCGGCCGTTCCGTGATCACCGTGGGCCCGACCCTGCGCCTGCACCAGTGCGGTCTGCCCAAGAAGATGGCCCTGGAGCTGTTCAAGCCGTTCATCTTCGGCAAGCTGGAAGCCCGTGGTCTGGCCACCACCATCAAGGCCGCGAAGAAGATGGTGGAGCGCGAGCTGCCCGAGGTCTGGGACGTGCTCGCCGAGGTGATCCGCGAACATCCGGTACTGCTCAACCGTGCGCCGACCCTGCACCGTCTGGGTATCCAGGCCTTCGAGCCGGTGCTCATCGAAGGTAAGGCCATCCAACTGCACCCGCTGGTCTGTGCCGCGTACAACGCTGACTTCGACGGTGACCAGATGGCTGTGCACGTGCCGCTGACCCTCGAGGCTCAGCTGGAAGCCCGCGCCCTGATGATGTCCACCAACAACGTGCTGTCCCCGGCCAACGGCGACCCGATCATCGTGCCGTCCCAGGACGTGGTGCTGGGTCTCTACTACATGACCCGCGAAGCGGTGAACGCTAAGGGCGAAGGCCGTGTGTTCGCCGACCTGCAGGAAGTCGACCGGGTGTTCCGCGCCGGCGAGGCCTCCCTGCACGCCAAGGTCAAGGTGCGCATCAACGAAACCATCAAGCACAAGGACGGCAGTCTGGAAAACCGCACCCGCATCGTCGATACCACCGTCGGTCGCGCGCTGCTGTTCCAGATCGTTCCGGCAGGTCTGCCCTTCGATGTGGTCAACCAGCCCATGAAGAAGAAGGCGATCTCCAAGCTGATCAACCAGGCCTACCGCACCGTCGGCCTGAAGGAGACCGTCATCTTCGCCGACCAGCTGATGTACACCGGTTTCGCCTTCTCCACCCTGTCCGGCGTATCCATCGGTGTCAACGACTTCGTCATCCCGGAAGAGAAGGCGCGCATCATCGAGGCCGCCACCGCCGAGGTGAAGGAGATCGAGTCCCAGTACGCCTCCGGTCTGGTAACCCAGGGCGAGAAGTACAACAAGGTGATCGACCTCTGGTCCAAGGCCAACGACGAGGTGTCCAAGGCGATGATGGCCAATCTCTCCAAGGAGAAGGTCATCGACCGCGAGGGCAAGGAAGTCGAGCAGGAGTCCTTCAACTCCATGTACATGATGGCCGACTCCGGTGCCCGTGGTTCGGCCGCGCAGATCCGCCAGCTGGCCGGCATGCGTGGCCTGATGGCCAAGCCGGACGGCTCGATCATCGAGACCCCGATTACCGCGAACTTCCGCGAAGGCCTGTCGGTTCTGCAGTACTTCATCTCCACCCACGGTGCCCGTAAGGGTTTGGCGGATACCGCACTGAAGACCGCGAACTCCGGTTACCTGACCCGTCGTCTGGTCGACGTGGCCCAGGACCTGGTGGTGACCGAGCACGACTGCGGCACCGAGCAGGGCCTGGTGATGACTCCGCACATCGAAGGCGGCGACGTGGTCGAACCGCTCGGCGAGCGCGTGCTGGGCCGGGTGATCGCCAAGGATGTGTTCAAGCCGGGTAGCGACGAGGTGCTGGTTCCGGCCGGCACCCTGATCGACGAGAAATGGGTCGAGTTCATCGAGCTGAACAGCATCGACGAAGTGGTGGTACGCTCGCCGATCACCTGCGAAACCCGTTACGGCATCTGCTCCAAGTGCTACGGCCGCGACCTGGCGCGTGGTCACCTGGTCAACATTGGTGAAGCGGTCGGCGTCATCGCCGCCCAGTCGATCGGCGAGCCGGGTACCCAGCTGACCATGCGTACCTTCCACATCGGTGGTGCGGCAAGCCGGACCTCCGCGGTGGACAGCGTGCAGACCAAGAACGGTGGCATCGTCCGCCTGCACAACCTGAAGTACGTCGAGCGTGCCGACGGCGCGTTGATCGCCGTGTCCCGCTCCGGCGAGCTGGCCATCGCCGATGACTTCGGTCGCGAGCGCGAACGCTACAAGCTGCCCTATGGTGCGGTGATCTCCGTCAAGGAAGGCGACAAGGTCGATCCGGGCGCCATCGTCGCCAAGTGGGACCCGCACACCCACCCGATCGTCACCGAGATGGCCGGTACTGTGACCTTCGTGGGCATGGAGGAGGGCATCACCATCAAGCGCCAGACCGACGAACTGACTGGTCTGACCAACATCGAGGTGATGGACCCGAAAGACCGTCCGGCCGCCGGCAAGGACATCCGTCCGGCCGTCAAGCTGGTCGACGCTAACGGCAAGGACCTGCTGCTGCCGGGTACCGACGTACCGGCTCAGTACTTCCTGCCGGCCAACGCCCTGGTCAACCTGACCGACGGTGCCAAGGTGGGCGTGGGTGACGTGATCGCCCGTATTCCGCAGGAAACCTCGAAGACTCGCGACATTACCGGTGGTCTGCCGCGCGTTGCCGATCTGTTCGAGGCCCGCCGTCCGAAGGAGCCGGCGATCCTCGCGGAAATCAGTGGCACCATCAGCTTCGGCAAGGAGACCAAGGGCAAGCGTCGTCTGGTCATCACCCCGAACGATGGCAGCGAGCCGTACGAGGAGCTGATTCCGAAGTGGCGCCATCTGAACGTCTTCGAGGGCGAGCAGGTGAACCGCGGCGAGGTGATCTCCGACGGTCCGAGCAACCCGCACGACATCCTGCGCCTGCTGGGTGTCAGCGCGCTGGCCAAGTACATCGTCAACGAAATCCAGGACGTGTACCGTCTGCAGGGCGTGAAAATCAACGACAAGCACATCGAGACCATCCTGCGTCAGATGCTGCGGAAGGTGGAAATCACCGAAGCCGGCGACTCCAGCTTCATCAAGGGCGATCAGGTCGAGCTGACTCAGGTGTTGGAGGAGAACGAGAAGCTGGCTGCGGAAGACCGCTTCCTCGCCAAGTACGAGCGCATCCTGCTGGGTATCACCAAAGCCTCGCTGTCCACCGAGTCGTTCATCTCCGCGGCGTCCTTCCAGGAGACCACTCGCGTCCTCACCGAGGCGGCGGTTACCGGCAAGCGCGACTTCCTGCGCGGCCTGAAGGAGAACGTGGTGGTCGGTCGTCTGATTCCGGCTGGTACCGGTCTGGCCTACCACAGCGAGCGCAAGCGCAAGCGGGATGCTGGCAAACCGGTGCAGGTGAGTGCCAGCGAGGCGGAAGCCCAGCTGTCCGAAGCGCTGAACAACCTGTAAGGGACGTCAGGAAAGTGTCGGGTCCCGCGGCCATGAGCGCTGCGGGACCTGCCTTGACGGGGTGTTGCAAGCTCTTTAGACTCTTGTACCCCTAAATTTGGCAGGGCGTCTTGCTCTGCCATTTTGTTTATGTCGAAAGACAACAGTGGAGCTATAGATGGCAACTATCAACCAGCTGGTACGCAAGCCGCGCAAGCGTCTCGTCGACAAGAGCGACGTGCCTGCGCTGCAGAACTGCCCCCAGCGTCGTGGCGTATGCACCCGCGTGTATACCACCACGCCGAAGAAACCGAACTCCGCACTGCGTAAGGTGTGCCGTGTTCGTCTGACCAACGGCTACGAAGTCACCTCCTACATTGGCGGTGAAGGCCACAACCTGCAGGAGCACAGCGTGGTGCTGATCCGTGGCGGTCGTGTGAAGGACCTCCCCGGTGTGCGTTATCACACCGTGCGCGGCTCGCTGGACACCACCGGCGTCAAGGACCGCAAGCAGGGCCGTTCCAAGTACGGCGCCAAGCGTCCGAAGTAATCCTTTTCATTTGTTCGAGTCGATAAGAGTAAGGTCGGGCGTGGCCGTTCAGGGCCCAGTCCCGAGCTAACCTGAAGACCGTTAGAGGGCTTATCAATGCCAAGACGTCGTGTAGCAGCCAAGCGTGAGATCCTGGCTGATCCGAAATACGGAAGCCAGATCCTCGCCAAATTCATGAACCACGTGATGGAAAGCGGCAAGAAGGCCGTTGCCGAGCGTATCGTCTACGGTGCGCTGGAAACCGTCAAAAGCCGCAAGAACGGCGATCCCCTGGAGATCTTCGAAAAAGCTCTCGATGCCATCGCTCCGCTGGTCGAAGTCAAGTCCCGCCGTGTAGGCGGTGCTACCTACCAGGTTCCGGTCGAGGTTCGTCCGTCCCGTCGCAACGCCCTGGCCATGCGCTGGCTGGTGGAAAGTGCGCGCAAGCGTGGTGAGAAGTCCATGGCTCTGCGCCTGGCTGGCGAGCTGCTGGATGCCTACGAAGGTAAAGGTGCTGCGGTGAAGAAGCGCGAAGACGTGCACCGTATGGCCGAAGCCAACAAGGCGTTCTCGCACTACCGCTTCTAATTTCAGCGCCAATCTATTTGCGAGGGCTTTATGGCTCGTACTACCCCGATCAACCTTTACCGCAACATCGGTATTTGTGCGCACGTCGATGCGGGCAAGACCACTACGACCGAGCGCGTGCTGTTCTACACCGGTGTTAACCACAAGCTCGGTGAGGTTCACGACGGCGCGGCTACCACCGACTGGATGGTGCAGGAGCAGGAGCGTGGTATCACCATTACCTCCGCTGCTGTGACCGCCTTCTGGGCTGGTTCCCGTAAGCAGTACAAGAACCACCGCATCAACGTTATCGACACCCCCGGTCACGTGGACTTCACCATTGAGGTGGAGCGCTCCCTGCGCGTGCTGGACGGTGCCGTGGTGGTGTTCTGTGGTACTTCCGGCGTTGAGCCGCAGTCCGAGACCGTCTGGCGTCAGGCCAACAAGTACGGCGTACCGCGTATCGTGTACGTCAACAAGATGGACCGCCAGGGTGCCAACTTCCTGCGCGTGATCGAGCAGATCAAGAAGCGTCTGGGTCACACCCCGGTTCCGCTGCAGCTGCCGATCGGTGCCGAGGACAACTTCCAGGGCCAGATCGACCTGATCAAGATGAAGGCGATCTACTGGAACGACGCCGACAAGGGCATGACCTTCCGCGAGGAGGAGATCCCCTCCGAGCTGCGTGACCTGGCCGAGGAATATCGCTCCAACCTGGTCGAGGCTGCCGCCGAAGCCAACGAAGAGCTGATGAACAAGTACCTGGAAGAAGGCGAGCTGTCCGACGAGGAGATCAAGGCTGGTCTGCGTCAGCGTACCCTGGCCTGCGAGATCGTTCCGGCGGTCTGCGGTTCCTCCTTCAAGAACAAGGGCGTTCCCCTGGTTCTCGACGCAGTCATCGACTACCTGCCGTCGCCGACCGACATTCCCGCCATCAAGGGCACCAGCCCGGACGACGAGACTGTCGTGGACGAGCGCCGCGCCAGCGACGACGAGCCGTTCTCCGCTCTGGCCTTCAAGATCGCTACCGACCCCTTCGTCGGTACCCTGACCTTCGTGCGCGTCTACTCGGGCTTCCTGAGCTCCGGTGACTCCGTGCTCAACTCGGTCAAGGGCAAGAAGGAGCGCATCGGCCGTATGGTGCAGATGCACGCCAACCAGCGTGACGAGATCAAGGAAGTGCGTGCTGGCGACATCGCCGCGCTGATCGGCATGAAGGACGTCGCCACCGGTGACACTCTGTGCGATCCGGATAACCCGATCGTCCTCGAGCGCATGGACTTCCCGGAGCCGGTGATCCACGTCGCCGTGGAGCCGAAAACCAAGGCCGACCAGGAAAAAATGGGTATCGCGCTGGGCAAACTGGCTCAGGAAGACCCGTCCTTCCGCGTCAAGACCGATGAAGAATCCGGCCAGACCATCATCGGTGGTATGGGTGAGCTGCACCTGGATATCATCGTTGACCGTCTGAAGCGCGAATTCGGCGTCGAAGCCAACATCGGTAAGCCTCAGGTGGCCTACCGCGAAGCCATCCGCAACAAGTGCGAGATCGAAGGCAAGTTCGTTCGCCAGTCCGGTGGCCGCGGTCAGTTCGGTCACTGCTGGATCCGCTTCGAACCGGCCGAGGAAGGCGTCGAAGGTCTGGAGTTCCACAACGAGGTCGTGGGTGGTGTGGTTCCGAAGGAATACATCCCGGCGATCCAGAAGGGTATCGAAGAGCAGATGAAGAACGGCGTGCTCGCCGGCTATCCGCTCCTCGGCCTGAAGGCGACCGTGTTCGACGGTTCCTACCACGATGTAGACTCGAACGAAATGGCGTTCAAGATCGCGGCGTCCATGGCGACCAAGCAGCTGTCCCAGAAGGGTGGCGCCGTACTGCTTGAGCCGATCATGAAGGTCGAAGTCGTGACTCCTGAAGAGTACATGGGTGACGTGATGGGCGACCTGAACCGTCGTCGTGGCCTGATCCAGGGTATGGAAGACAGCGTCTCCGGCAAGATCATCCGCGCCGAAGTGCCGCTGGGTGAGATGTTCGGCTACGCTACCGACGTTCGTTCCATGTCTCAGGGTCGCGCGAGCTACTCCATGGAATTCTCGAAGTACGCGGAAGCTCCGGCTAACATCGCCGAAGCTATCATCAAAAAACAAGGTTGATTCAGCCCTTTAAGTAAGAGGTTTACTGTCGTGGCTAAGGAAAAATTTGAACGTACAAAACCGCACGTCAACGTCGGCACCATCGGTCACGTTGACCACGGTAAAACCACTCTGACCGCTGCCATTGCGACTGTCTGCGCTCAGACCTGGGGTGGCGAAGCCAAGGGTTACGACCAGATCGACAACGCTCCGGAAGAAAAAGCCCGCGGTATCACCATCAATACCTCGCACGTCGAGTACGACTCGCCGAACCGCCACTACGCGCACGTCGACTGCCCCGGCCACGCTGACTATGTGAAGAACATGATCACCGGTGCTGCGCAGATGGACGGCGCCATCCTGGTTTGCTCGGCTGCCGACGGCCCCATGCCGCAGACCCGCGAGCACATCCTGCTGTCCCGTCAGGTAGGCGTTCCCTACATCGTCGTGTTCCTGAACAAGGCCGACATGGTTGATGATGCCGAGCTGCTGGAACTGGTCGAGATGGAAGTTCGCGACCTGCTGTCCACCTACGACTTCCCGGGCGACGACACCCCGATCATCGTGGGTTCCGCACTGATGGCCCTGAATGGCCAGGACGACAACGGCCTGGGCGTCAGCGCCGTGAAGAAGCTGGTGGAAACCCTGGACAGCTACATTCCGGAACCGGTGCGTGCCATCGACCAGCCGTTCCTTATGCCGATCGAGGACGTGTTCTCGATCTCCGGTCGCGGTACCGTGGTGACCGGTCGTGTCGAGCGTGGCGTGTCTGTTTTCGCCAAGACCACCTGCACTGGCGTGGAAATGTTCCGCAAGCTGCTCGATGAAGGTCGTGCCGGCGAGAACATCGGCGCCCTGCTGCGCGGCACCAAGCGTGACGAAGTGGAGCGCGGTCAGGTTCTGGCCAAGCCGGGCACCATCAAGCCGCACACCAAGTTCGAGTGCGAAGTGTACGTGCTGAGCAAGGAAGAAGGTGGTCGTCATACCCCGTTCTTCAAAGGCTACCGTCCGCAGTTCTACTTCCGTACCACCGACGTGACCGGCAACTGCGAACTGCCGGAAGGCGTGGAAATGGTGATGCCGGGTGACAACATCAAGATGACCGTCACCCTGATCGCTCCGATCGCCATGGAAGAAGGTCTGCGCTTCGCTATCCGCGAAGGCGGTCGTACCGTCGGCGCCGGCGTCGTCTCCAAGATCGTCGAGTAATCGAGATCGCGGTAAGTGAAAAGGAAAAGGCCCCGGTCGGGGCCTTTTCTGTTTGCTGGTCATTCATTGACACCCTTGGGGCGCATCCGTACAATTGCGCCTCCCTTTATCGGGCGTAGTCCGTCCGGGGGAAAGGCAACTTCGAGTCTGAGGTCAAAATGCAAAACCAACAAATCCGTATTCGGTTGAAGGCTTTTGACCATCGCCTGATCGATCAATCCACCCAGGAAATCGTGGAAACCGCGAAACGTACTGGTGCTCAGGTGCGTGGTCCGATTCCTCTGCCGACTCGCAAGGAGCGTTTCACCGTTCTGATTTCTCCGCACGTCAACAAGGACGCGCGAGATCAGTACGAGATTCGCACTCACAAGCGCGTGCTGGACATCGTTCAGCCGACCGACAAGACCGTCGATGCGCTCATGAAGCTGGACCTTGCAGCTGGCGTGGAAGTACAGATCAGCCTCGGCTAAAACCCTTGGTTTTGGTCGTGTAACGCTCTGAAATGGGCGGCCATAGCGGGTGAAAGCCCCGTACACTCATGAGGTTACAACATGACTATTGGTGTAGTCGGTCGTAAGTGCGGCATGACCCGCATTTTCACCGAGGAAGGTGTCTCCATTCCGGTTACGGTCATCGAGGTCGAGCCGAATCGCGTCACCCAATTCAAAACTGAAGAAAGCGACGGTTACCGTGCCGTGCAGGTTACCGTGGGCGAGCGTCGTGCTTCCCGCGTTAGCAAGCCCCAGGCCGGTCACTTCGCCAAGGCGAACGTCGCTGCCGGTCGCACCGTCCTTGAGTTCCGCCTTGAGGAAGGCGAATACAAGGTCGGCGATCAGATCGATGTCAGTATCTTCCAGGCGGGCCAGCTGGTCGACGTGACCGGTCAGTCCAAGGGTAAAGGTTACGCCGGTACCATCAAGCGCTGGAACTTCCGTGGTCAGGACAACACCCACGGTAACTCCGTTTCCCACCGCGTTCCGGGCTCCATCGGCCAGTGCCAGACTCCTGGTCGTGTGTTCAAGGGTAAGAAAATGTCCGGTCACCTGGGTGCTGAGCGCGTGACCGTGCAGTCCCTGGAAGTGGTTCGCGTTGATGCTGAACGCAATCTGCTGCTGGTCAAGGGGGCCATTCCTGGCGCTCCGGGCGGCGACGTGATCGTGCGTCCCGCTGTTAAGGCTCGCGGTTAAGGGGATACTGACATGCAACTGAATGTTAATGGCGCACAGGCGATCGAAGTTTCCGAGCGCACCTTCGGTGGTGAGTTCAACGAGACCCTGGTACACCAGGCTGTCGTAGCCTACCTGGCCGGTGCCCGTCAGGGCAGCAAGAAGCAGAAGACCCGTTCCGAAGTGGCTGGTGGCGGCAAGAAGCCGTGGCGTCAGAAGGGTACTGGTCGTGCCCGTGCCGGCTCCGCTACTGGTCCGCTGTGGCGTGGTGGCGGCGTGACCTTCGCTGCTCGTCCGCAGGATCACTCCCAGAAGCTCAACAAGAAGATGTACCGCGCTGCTCTGCGCTCCATCCTCTCCGAGCTGGTTCGTCAGGATCGTCTGGTGGTGGTGGAAGACTTCTC
This sequence comes from Pseudomonas thermotolerans DSM 14292, assembly GCF_000364625.1. GTDB lineage: Bacteria > Pseudomonadota > Gammaproteobacteria > Pseudomonadales > Pseudomonadaceae > Aquipseudomonas > Aquipseudomonas thermotolerans. The sequence continues at coordinate 78,950 of NZ_KB822612.1, read as the reverse complement.
TGTCGAAGCTCCGAAAACCAAGGCGTTGCTGAGCAAGCTCAATGGCCTGGGGCTGAACGACGTGCTGATCGTTTCCGACTCGGTCGACGAGAATCTGTACCTGGCCGCGCGTAACCTGCCCCATGTCGACGTGCGTGACGTGCAGGGTTCCGATCCTGTCAGTCTGATCGCCTTCGACAAGGTTCTGGTGACCGTGCCTGCCGTGAAGAAATTCGAGGAGCTGCTGGGATGAACCAGGAACGCGTATTCAAAGTGCTGCTTGGCCCGCACATCTCCGAGAAGGCCACGGTTCTGGCCGAGAAGAAAGGCCAGTTCGTTTTCAAGGTTGCCACTGATGCAACCAAGCTGGAAATCAAGAAGGCCGTCGAAAGCCTGTTCAACGTGAAGGTCGACAGCGTCACTACCCTGAATGTCCAGGGCAAGACCAAGCGCACCGTTCGCGGTCTGGGCAAGCGCAACGACTGGAAGAAGGCGATCATCGCCCTTCAGCCCGGCCAAGATCTCGATTTCACCAGCAGTGCTGAGTAAGGAAGGGGTGCATCATGGCAATCGTTAAATGCAAGCCGACTTCCGCTGGCCGCCGTTTCGTGGTCAAGGTCGTCAGCCCGGAGCTGCATAAGGGCGCTCCCTATGCTCCGCTGCTGGAGAAGAAGTCGAAGACCGGCGGTCGTAACAACAACGGTCGTATCACCACCCGTCACATCGGTGGTGGTCACAAGCAGCACTATCGTCTGATCGATTTCCGTCGCAACAAGGATGGCATTCCGGCCATCGTCGAGCGCATCGAATACGATCCGAACCGTACTGCGCACATCGCCCTGCTGAAATACGCCGATGGCGAGCGTCGTTACATCATCGCCCCGAAAGGCGTGAGTGCTGGTGACCAGCTGATCTCCGGCGCCATGGCGCCGATCAAGGTTGGCAACACCCTGCCGCTGCGCAACATCCCGGTCGGCTCCACCGTCCACGGCGTTGAGCTGAAGCCGGGCAAAGGCGCGCAAATCGCCCGTTCCGCCGGCGCTTCGGTGCAGGTGGTGGCTCGTGAAGGCGCCTACGTGACCGTGCGTCTGCGCTCCGGCGAAATGCGCAAGGTGCTGGCCGAGTGCCGTGCCACCCTGGGCGAAGTGTCCAACCCCGAGCACAGCCTGCGCTCGCTGGGCAAGGCCGGTGCCAAGCGCTGGCGCGGTGTTCGTCCGACCGTGCGTGGTGTGGCCATGAACCCGGTCGACCACCCGCATGGTGGTGGTGAGGGTCGTACCTCCGGTGGTCGTCATCCGGTGTCGCCGTGGGGCTTCCCGACCAAGGGTGCGAAGACTCGTGCCAACAAGCGCACCGACAACATGATCGTCCGTCGTCGCAAGTAATTAGAGGGATAGGACAGTGCCACGTTCTCTGAAAAAAGGTCCTTTCATCGATCTTCACCTGCTGAAGAAGGTCGAGGCGGCGGTGGAAAAGAACGATCGCAAGCCGGTGAAAACCTGGTCGCGCCGTTCGATGATCCTGCCGCAGATGGTCGGTCTGACCATCGCTGTGCATAACGGTCGTCAGCATGTCCCGGTCCTGGTGAGCGAAGACATGGTCGGCCACAAACTCGGCGAGTTCGCTGCTACCCGCACCTATCGCGGTCACGCTGCGGACAAGAAAGCCAAGCGCTAAGGGGTAAGGAAAGATGGAAGTAGCCGCTAAGCTGTCGGGCGCTCGAATCTCCGCCCAGAAAGCCCGCTTGGTTGCCGACCAGATCCGCGGGAAGAAGGTGGGCGATGCGCTCAACCTCCTGGCTTTCAGCAACAAGAAAGCCGCCGAGATCATCAAGAAGGTGCTGGAGTCGGCTGTGGCCAACGCCGAGCACAACGAGGGCGCCGATGTGGACGACCTGAAGGTCTCCACCATCTTCGTCAACGAAGGGCGTTCGCTGAAGCGCATCATGCCGCGGGCCAAGGGCCGCGCTGATCGCATCGTCAAGCGGTCTTGCCATATCACTGTCAAGGTTGCGGACAAGTAACGGAGTCGATCAGATGGGTCAGAAAGTACATCCCGTTGGCATCCGCCTGGGAATCGTCAAGGATCATACTTCCGTCTGGTATGCAGACGGTCGGACTTACGCGGACTACCTGTTCGCGGATCTGAAAGTCCGTGAGTATCTCCAAGACAAACTAAAAAGCGCGTCCGTAAGCCGCATCGATATCCACCGCCCGGCCCAGACCGCGCGGGTTACCATCCACACTGCTCGTCCCGGCATCGTGATCGGCAAGAAGGGTGAGGATGTCGAGAAGCTGCGTCAGGACCTGACCAAGCAACTGGGTGTGCCGGTGCACATCAACATCGAGGAAATCCGCAAGCCGGAACTCGATGCCATGCTGGTTGCGCAGAGCGTGGCCCAGCAGCTTGAGCGTCGCGTGATGTTCCGTCGCGCCATGAAGCGCGCCGTGCAGAACGCCATGCGTATCGGTGCCAAGGGCATCAAGATCCAGGTGAGTGGTCGTCTCGGCGGTGCGGAAATCGCCCGTACCGAGTGGTATCGCGAAGGGCGTGTGCCGCTGCACACCCTGCGCGCCGACATCGACTATGCCACCTACGAAGCGCACACCACCTACGGTGTGATCGGTGTGAAGGTTTGGATCTTCAAGGGTGAGGTCATTGGTGGCCGCCAGGAAGAGCTGAAGCCTGTCGCTCCGGCGCCTCGCAAGAAAGCTGCTAAATAAGGGGAGTACGCAAAATGCTGCAACCTAAGCGTACAAAATTCCGCAAGCAGATGACCGGCCACAACCGTGGTCTGGCTCATCGCGGTAGCAAGGTCAGCTTCGGCGAATTTGCGCTGAAGTCTGTTTCCCGCGGTCGTCTCACCGCTCGCCAAATCGAGTCCGCCCGTCGCGCCCTGACCCGTCACGTCAAGCGTGGCGGCAAGATCTGGATCCGCGTCTTCCCGGACAAGCCGGTTACCAAGAAGCCCCTGGAAGTGCGTATGGGTAAAGGTAAGGGTAGCGTCGAGTACTGGGTAGCCCAGATCCAGCCGGGCAAGGTGCTCTACGAGATCGAAGGTGTTTCCGAAGAGCTGGCGCGCGAGGCCTTTGCGCTGGCCGCTGCCAAGCTGCCCCTCGCCACCACCTTTGTTAAGCGGACGGTGATGTGATGAAAGCGAATGAACTTCGTGGTAAATCCGCGCAGGAGCTGAACGAGCAGCTGCTCGCTCTGCTGCGCGACCAGTTCAATCTGCGCATGCAGAAGGCGACTGGCCAGTTGGGGCAGACTCACCTGCTCTCGCAAGTTAAGCGTGACATCGCTCGCGTGAAAACTGTGCTCACTCAGCAGGCAGGTAAGTAATCATGGCTGAAGCTCAGAAAACCGTCCGCACGCTGACCGGCCGTGTTGTCAGCGACAAAATGGACAAGACCATCACCGTGCTGATCGAGCGTCGCGTGAAGCACCCGATCTACGGTAAGTACGTCAAGCGTTCGACCAAACTGCACGCCCATGACGAAAACAACCAGTGCCGCGTAGGCGATACCGTCTCCATCCGCGAGACTCGCCCGCTGGCCAAGACCAAGTCTTGGACCCTGGTTGAGATCGTCGAACGCGCAGTCGAAGTCTAAGAGCTTAGGGTCGGAGAAATTTTATGATTCAGACTCAATCCATGCTCGATGTGGCTGATAACAGTGGCGCGCGTCGTGTTATGTGCATCAAGGTGCTCGGCGGTTCCCACCGCCGGTACGCTGGTATCGGCGACATCATCAAGGTGACCGTGAAGGAAGCCATTCCGCGCGGTAAGGTGAAGAAAGGCCAGGTGATGAACGCTGTCGTGGTTCGCACCCGTCACGGCGTGCGTCGTCCCGACGGTTCCATCATCCGCTTCGACGGCAACGCTGCTGTTCTGCTGAACAACAAGCAGGAGCCGATCGGCACCCGTATCTTCGGGCCCGTGACCCGTGAGCTTCGTTCCGAGAAGTTCATGAAGATCGTCTCGCTCGCCCCTGAAGTGCTGTAAGGAGATCCGAAATGCAAAAGATTCGTCGCGACGACGAGATCATCGTGATCGCCGGCAAGGACAAGGGCAAGCGTGGCAAGGTGCTGAAGGTGCTCGCCGACAACCGCGTGGTTGTCGGTGGCGTCAACCTGGTCAAGCGCCACACCAAGCCGAATCCGATGTCGGGCGTTCAGGGCGGTATCGTCGAGAAAGAAGCACCCCTGCACGTTTCCAACGTTGCCATCTTCAATCCGGAAACCAACAAGGCTGACCGCGTTGGCTTCAAGGTCGAAGACGGCAAGAAGATTCGTGTCTTCAAGTCCACCCAGAAGCCGGTTGGCGCTTGAGAACGAAGGTAGAACACCATGGCACGACTGAAAGAGCTGTACCGGAAGGAAATCGCGCCCAAGCTGAAGGAAGAACTGAAGCTGGCCAACGTGATGGAAGTTCCGCGCATCACCAAGATCACCCTGAACATGGGGCTTGGCGAAGCTATCGGTGACAAGAAGGTCATCGAAAGCGCCGTCGCCGATCTGGAAAAGATCACTGGCCAGAAGCCGGTTGTGACTTACGCCCGTAAGTCCATCGCCGGTTTCAAGGTTCGTGAAGGCTGGCCGATCGGCGTCAAGGTCACCCTGCGTCGCGAGCGCATGTACGAATTCCTGGACCGCCTGCTGACTATCTCCCTGCCGCGCGTGCGTGACTTCCGCGGTCTGAATGCCAAGTCCTTCGATGGTCGTGGTAACTACAGCATGGGCGTGAAAGAGCAGATCATCTTCCCGGAAATCGACTACGACAAGATCGATGCGCTCCGCGGTCTGGACATCACCCTGACCACCACCGCCCGTACGGACGACGAAGGTCGCGCGCTGCTGCGTGCCTTCAACTTCCCGTTCCGCAACTGATTGGAGTAGGACATGGCCAAGAAGAGCATGAAGAACCGCGAGCTGAAGCGTCAGCGCACGGTTGCCAAGTTCGCCAAGAAGCGTGCTGAGCTGAAGGCGATCATCGCCAACCCGAACTCCACTCCGGAAGCTCGTTGGGAAGCCCAGATCGCCCTGCAGAAGCAGCCCCGTGACGCCAGCGCCAGCCGTCTCCGCAACCGCTGCCGCCTGACCGGTCGTCCGCACGGCGTGTACCGTAAGTTCGGTCTCGGCCGTAACAAGCTGCGCGAAGCCGCCATGCGTGGCGACGTGCCGGGTCTGGTCAAGGCCAGCTGGTAATGATCGTGCAGGGAGCCTTTCGCAAGACAGGCTCCCTTTGCGTGAGAATGAATCAGGCCCCCTATGGGGCTTGATTCATTTTTGATCGGTCACTAGAATGACCGGCTCGCCAGAGCCAGGCCTAAGCCTGTCCTGCGTTTCCTGGCGATTCAAGTGGCCGTAAGGCCATTCCTTTCTGTTTTAGGAGCATCAAGCCCATGAGTATGCAGGACCCGTTAGCGGACATGCTAACTCGTATCCGTAATGCCCAGATGGCTGAAAAGTCTGTCGTAAGCATGCCGTCCTCCAAGCTGAAGGTGGCGGTTGCCGACGTTCTCAAGAACGAAGGTTATATTTCCGGATACCAGGTCAGCAGCGATGCCAAGCCGCTGCTGTCCATCGAACTGAAGTACTTCGAAGGCCGTCCGGTCATCGAGGAGCTGAAGCGTGTGAGCCGTCCCGGCCTGCGCCAGTACAAATCCGTCGATCAGCTGCCGAAAGTACGTGGCGGCCTGGGCGTGTCGATCGTTTCCACCAACAAGGGTGTGATGACCGATCGTGCTGCTCGCGCTGCTGGCGTGGGCGGCGAAGTGCTCTGCACTGTGTTCTAAGGGGGGATAAGCATGTCTCGCGTTGCTAAGAACCCCGTCAAGCTGCCCGCTGGCGTCGAAGTCAAGCTGGCCGGTCAGCAGCTGTCGGTGAAGGGCGCCAAGGGTACCCTCGAGCTGAACATCCACCCCTCCGTGGAAGTCATTCAGGAAGGCGGCGAGCTGCGTTTCGCGGCCCGCAATGGCGATCAGCAGAACAAGGCCATGGCCGGTACCACCCGCGCGCTGGTCAACAACATGGTGATCGGCGTCAGTCAGGGCTTCGAGCGCAAGCTGCAGCTGGTTGGTGTGGGCTACAAGGCTCAGGCCAAGGGCAATGTGCTGAACCTGTCCCTGGGCTTCTCCCACCCGATCGACTACGAGCTGCCGAAGGGCATCACCGCCGAAACCCCCAGCCAGACCGACATCCTGATCAAGGGTATCGACAAGCAGCTGGTTGGCCAGGTGGCGGCCGAGATCCGCGACTTCCGTCGTCCCGAGCCTTACAAAGGCAAGGGTGTGCGCTACGCCGATGAAGTCGTCCTTCGTAAAGAAGCTAAGAAGAAGTAGGGCATAGCAAATGAGCGTAAAGAAAGAAACTCGTCTGCGTCGCGCTCGCAAGGCACGCCTGAAAATGCGCGAGCTGGAAACCGTACGCCTTTGCGTGTACCGCTCTTCCCAGCACATCTACGCCCAGGTCATTTCGGCCGACGGCGCCCAGGTCCTGGCCAGCGCCTCGACTCTGGACAAATCCCTGCGCGACGGTGCTACCAGCAACGTCGAAGCGGCCAAGAAAGTGGGTCAGCTGGTAGCCGAGCGTGCGAAAGCCGCTGGCATCACCAAGGTGGCTTTCGATCGTTCTGGCTTCAAGTATCACGGTCGCGTCAAGGCGCTGGCCGATGCTGCTCGTGAAGGCGGACTGGAGTTCTAAGTTATGGCAAATAACGACCAAAAGCGCGACGAAGGCTACATCGAGAAGCTGGTCCAGGTTAACCGCGTTGCCAAGACCGTGAAAGGCGGTCGCATCTTCACCTTCACCGCGCTGACCGTGGTGGGTGACGGCAAGGGCCGCGTTGGCTTCGGCCGTGGCAAGTCCCGTGAAGTGCCCGCTGCCATCCAGAAGGCGATGGAAGCTGCTCGCCGCAACATGATTCAGGTGGACCTCAACGGCACCACCCTGCAGTACGCCATGAAATCCGCTCACGGCGCTTCCAAGGTGTACATGCAGCCCGCTTCCGAGGGTACCGGTATCATCGCCGGCGGCGCCATGCGTGCCGTGCTGGAAGTGGCTGGTGTGCAGAACGTGCTCGCCAAGTGCTACGGCTCCACCAACCCGGTCAACGTGGTTCACGCCACCTTCAAGGCTCTGAAGGGCATGCAGTCCCCGGATTCCGTGGCTGCCAAGCGTGGCAAGAGTGTCGAGGAGATCCTCTAACCATGGCTAAAACAGTCAAAGTCACGCTGGTGAAGAGCGTGCACGGCCGTCTGGCCAACCACAAGGCTTGCGTCAAGGGTCTCGGCCTGCGTCGCATCGGTCACACCGTCGAGGTTCTGGATACTCCGGAAAACCGCGGGATGATCAACAAGGCCAACTACCTTCTGCGTGTGGAGGGCTAAGACATGCAACTGAACGATCTGCGTTCCGCGCCGGGTGCCCGTCGCGAGAAGCATCGTCTGGGTCGCGGTATCGGTAGCGGCCTGGGCAAGACCGGTGGCCGTGGTCACAAAGGTCAGACTTCCCGTTCCGGCGGCAGCATCGCTCCGGGCTTCGAGGGTGGTCAGCAGCCCCTGCACCGTCGTCTGCCGAAGTTCGGCTTCGTCTCCCTGAAGGCCTTGGATCGCGCGGAAATCCGTACCTCCGAGCTGGCCAAGGTGGAAGGTGACGTGGTCACGCTGCAGGCGCTGAAGGATGCCAACCTGATCAATCGCAACGTGCAGCGCGTGAAAGTCGTGCTGTCCGGTGAAGTTGCTCGTGCGGTAACCCTGAAAGGCATCGCTGCCACCAAAGGTGCGCGCGCGGCCATCGAAGCAGCTGGCGGCAAAATCGAGGACTAAATGGCTAAGCAAGGTGCTCTCTCAGCGCTCAGCAATGGTGGGTTGGCCGAGCTCTGGGCTCGGCTGCGTTTCCTGTTCCTGGCGATCATCGTCTATCGAATAGGGGCGCACATTCCGGTTCCCGGAATCAACCCAGACCGGCTCGCTGACCTGTTCCGGCAGAATGAGGGGACTATTCTTAGCCTGTTCAACATGTTCTCCGGCGGCGCGCTGGAGCGGATGAGCATCTTCGCGCTGGGGATCATGCCGTACATTTCGGCATCGATCATCATGCAGCTGATGACCGCCGTCAGTCCGCAGCTGGAGCAGTTGAAGAAGGAAGGTGAGGCTGGTCGGCGCAAGATCAGCCAATACACTCGCTACGGCACGCTGGTGCTCGCCCTGATCCAGGCTACGGGTATGTCCATTGGTCTGGCGGGGCAGGGCGTGGTGTTCTCTGCAGGTTTCGGTTTCCACTTCGTGGCGGTCACTACCTTCGTGGCAGGGGCTATGTTCATGATGTGGCTCGGTGAGCAGATCACCGAGCGGGGTGTCGGCAACGGCATCTCGATGCTGATCTTCGCGGGCATAGTCGCAGGACTGCCGGCGGCAATCGGGCAGTCCTTCGAGTCTGCTCGTCAGGGCGACATCAATATCTTCGCCCTGATCGCCATCGGCCTGCTCGCGGTGGCGATCATCGGTTTCGTGGTGTTCATCGAGCGTGGCCAGCGGCGCATCGCCGTGCACTACGCCAAGCGTCAGCAGGGCCGCAAGGTCTTCGCTGCGCAGACCAGCCACCTGCCGTTGAAAGTGAACATGGCCGGCGTTATTCCGGCCATTTTCGCCAGCAGCCTGCTGCTGTTCCCGGCATCCCTGGGGTCTTGGTTCGGTCAGACCGAGGGGCTGGGCTGGCTGCAGGACATCGCTCAGGCCATCGCTCCCGGCCAGCCGTTGAACATTCTGCTGTTTAGTGCAGGGATCATTTTCTTCTGCTTCTTCTATACGGCGCTGATGTTCAATCCGAAGGACGTAGCGGAGAACCTGAAAAAGTCCGGCGCCTTTATCCCGGGTATCCGTCCTGGCGAGCAATCGGCCCGCTACATTGATGGCGTGCTGACCCGCTTGACCCTGTTCGGTGCTCTGTACATGACGGCTGTCTGCCTGCTGCCGCAGTTCCTGGTGGTGGCGGCTAACGTGCCGTTCTATCTCGGCGGGACCTCGTTGCTGATCGTGGTCGTGGTTGTGATGGACTTTATGTCGCAAGTACAATCGCACCTCGTTTCGCACCAGTACGAATCCCTGATGAAGAAAGCCAACCTGAAGGGCTATGGCAGCGGCATGCTCCGCTGATCATGGTGCCGTAAGGTTCTAGGAGTTGGTGATGAAAGTTCGTGCATCGGTGAAGAAGCTGTGCCGTAACTGCAAAATCATTCGTCGCGAAGGTGTCGTGCGGGTGATCTGCAGCGCAGAGCCGCGTCACAAGCAGCGCCAAGGCTGATTGTGAGTAAACGCCAGAAACCCGACAGCTAGTGCGCTGTCGGGTTGATTATTCGTTTCTACAGCGCTAATATCTCGCGCCCTTTTCTTGGCTTCCGGGGCGTGGGTAGCTGTCAATTGGAGTTCCACTGAATGGCCCGTATTGCAGGCGTTAACATTCCGGATAACAAGCACACTGTTATCTCGCTGACCTATATCTACGGTATCGGTCGCACTACTGCGCAGAACATCTGTGCAGCTACCGGTGTCAATCCGGCAGCGAAAATCAAAGATCTCAGCGACGAGCAGATCGAACTGTTGCGTGGCGAAGTCGCCAAGCTCACCACCGAGGGTGACCTGCGCCGCGAAGTCAACATGAAGATCAAGCGTCTGATGGACCTGGGTTGCTACCGTGGCCTGCGCCACCGTCGCGGCCTCCCGGTTCGCGGTCAGCGCACCAAGACCAACGCCCGTACCCGCAAGGGTCCGCGCAAGCCGATCCGCAAGTAATCGCATTCGCGTATCGTCAGGAATCTAGTCATGGCAAAACCTGCTGCTCGTCCTCGTAAGAAAGTCAAAAAGACAGTGGTTGATGGCATCGCCCATATCCACGCGTCCTTCAACAACACCATCGTGACCATCACCGACCGTCAGGGTAACGCCCTGGCTTGGGCTACCTCCGGTGGCTCCGGTTTCCGTGGTTCCCGCAAGAGCACCCCGTTCGCTGCCCAGGTGGCTGCTGAGCGTGCTGGTCAGGCCGCTCTGGAATACGGTCTGAAGAATCTGGACGTGAACGTCAAGGGCCCTGGTCCTGGCCGCGAATCCGCCGTCCGCGCTCTGAACGCCTGCGGTTACAAGATTTCCAGCATCACCGACGTGACGCCGATCCCGCACAACGGTTGCCGTCCGCCGAAGAAACGTCGCGTGTAATAGGAGACAGTGAATAATGGCTCGTTACATTGGTCCTAAGTGCAAACTGTCTCGCCGTGAAGGCACCGATCTCTTCCTGAAGAGTGGTGTGCGCGCGCTCGAATCCAAGTGCAACGTCGAGTCGGCCCCCGGCCAGCACGGCGCTCGCCGCGGTCGTCAGTCCGACTACGGCACCCAGCTGCGTGAGAAGCAGAAAGTCCGCCGCATCTACGGCGTGCTGGAGCGTCAGTTCAGCAGCTACTACAAGGAAGCTGCCCGTCGCAAGGGCGCTACCGGCGAAAACCTGCTGCAACTGCTGGAATGCCGTCTGGACAACGTGGTGTACCGCATGGGCTTTGGTTCCACCCGTGCCGAATCCCGCCAGTTGGTCTCCCACAAGGCCATCAGCGTCAACGGCAAGACCGTGAACGTTCCGTCCTACCAGGTCAAGCCCGGTGACGTGGTTGCTGTTCGCGAGAAGGCCAAGAACCAGCTGCGCATTGCCCAGGCTCTGGATCTGGCTGCCCAGCGCGGCCGCGTCGAGTGGGTAGAAGTCGATGCCGACAAGAAATCCGGCGTGTTCAAGAGCGTTCCGGTTCGCAGCGACCTGTCCGCCGACATCAACGAAAGCCTGATTGTCGAGCTCTACTCCAAGTAAGGGCTAGAAAATAGGTGCATCCATGCAGATTTCGGTAAATGAGTTCCTGACCCCCCGCCACATTGATGTGCAGGAGGTCAGTCCGACCCGCGCCAAGATCACGCTCGAGCCTCTCGAGCGTGGCTTTGGCCACACCCTGGGCAACGCGCTGCGTCGCATCCTGTTGTCCTCCATGCCCGGCTGTGCAGTAGTCGAGGCCGAAATTGACGGTGTGCTCCACGAGTACAGCGCCATCGAAGGCGTGCAGGAAGATGTCATCGAAATCCTGCTCAACCTGAAAGGCCTGGCGATCAAGCTGCATGGCCGTGACGAGGTGACCCTGTCCCTGTCCAAGAAGGGCCCGGGCGTCGTGACCGCAGCGGACATCCAGCTGGACCATGACGTGGAGATCGTCAACGGCGATCACGTCATTGCCAACCTGGCCGACAACGGTTCGCTGAACATGAAGCTGACCGTACGCCGTGGTCGTGGTTACGAGCCGGCCGACGCCCGTCAGACCGACGAGGAAGAAAGCCGCAGCATTGGCCGTCTGCAACTGGATGCGTCCTTCAGCCCGGTACGTCGAGTGGCGTACGTGGTAGAGAACGCCCGTGTCGAGCAGCGCACCAACCTGGACAAGCTGGTCATCGACCTGGAAACCAACGGTACCCTGGATCCCGAAGAGGCCATCCGCCGTGCCGCGACCATCCTGCAGCAGCAGCTGGCCGCCTTCGTGGATCTCAAGAGCGACAGCGAACCGGTGGTGGTTCAGCAGGAGGACGAAATCGATCCGATCCTGCTGCGTCCGGTAGACGATCTGGAGCTGACCGTGCGCTCGGCCAACTGCCTGAAGGCGGAGAACATCTACTACATCGGTGATCTGATCCAGCGCACCGAAGTGGAGTTGTTGAAGACTCCGAACCTCGGCAAGAAGTCCCTGACCGAGATCAAGGACGTTCTGGCCTCCCGTGGTCTGTCCCTCGGCATGCGCCTCGACAACTGGCCGCCGGCAAGTCTTAAGAAAGACGATAAGGCAACTGCCTGATCGTCGTTATCACCGAACGTGAGTTTGGTAAGGAATTTGAACCATGCGTCATCGTAAAAGTGGTCGTCATCTGAACCGCACCAGCGCGCACCGCAAGGCCATGTTCCAGAACATGGCGGTTTCCCTGTTCGAGCACGAGCTGATCAAGACCACTCTGCCGAAAGCCAAGGAACTGCGTCGCGTCGCCGAGCCGCTGATCACCCTGGCCAAGGAAGACAGCGTTGCCAACCGCCGTCTGGCTTTCGATCGTACCCGCTCGAAAGCCGCCGTCGGCAAACTGTTCAACGAACTGGGCAAGCGCTATGCCAACCGTCAGGGCGGCTACCTGCGCATCCTGAAGTGCGGCTACCGTGCGGGGGACAACGCCCCCATGGCCTACGTCGAGCTGGTCGACCGTCCGGTCGGCGGTTCGGTAGAAGCTGCCGCCGAGTAAGGACCATTGTCCTCACGGAAAACCGGGCCCGGTGCCCGGTTTTTTATTGCCCGCGATTATCCCTCGTCCCTTTGCGCTGAATCGCAGCTCCCGTCGTGCCCCCTCGTCTTCATCCGGACTCCGGGGCCCCTCCGCACGGCCTCGCCCAGGGCGCGGCTCATTAATCAATAGCTATTGGATTCTTGCGTTTTATAAATTGGTTGCCCTCTAAGGGGCGGTCTAGTCTTGACTCATCCGGGCCGCGAGCCACGAGTGACCCGATACTGAGGAGAGAGGAGACGACAATGTCCACAGAAGTGAAATGTCCGTATCACGTTGCCGGCGGTGGTACCACCATCCGGGACTGGTGGCCCGAGCAACTGCGCGTTGACCTGCTCAGCAAGCATTCCGAGAAGTCCAATCCCCTGGGCGAGAACTTCAACTATCGGGAAGAGTTTAAGAAGCTCGATTACTACGCTCTCAAGGCCGACCTCAAGAAACTGATGACCGAGTCGCAGGAGTGGTGGCCGGCCGACTGGGGGCACTATGGTGGCCTGATGATCCGCATGGCCTGGCATGCCGCCGGCACCTACCGCATCGTCGATGGGCGCGGCGGTGCCGGGCGCGGTCAGCAACGCTTCGCGCCGATCAACTCCTGGCCGGACAACGTCAGCTTGGACAAGGCGCGGCGCCTGCTCTGGCCGATCAAGCAGAAGTACGGGCAGAAGATCTCTTGGGCCGATCTGATCGTCCTGGCCGGTAACGTGGCTCTGGAAAGCATGGGTTTCCGTACCTTCGGCTTCGGGGCCGGGCGCGAGGACGTCTGGGAGCCGGACGAGGACGTCAACTGGGGGGACGAAAAGGCCTGGCTGACCCACCGCAGCCCTGAGGCTCTGGCCATGAACCCCCTGGCGGCCACCGAGATGGGCCTCATCTACGTCAACCCCGAAGGCCCCAACGCCTGTGGCGACCCGCTCGCCGCCGCTCCGGCGATCCGCGCCACCTTTGGCAATATGGCGATGAATGACGAGGAGATCGTCGCCCTGATCGCTGGCGGCCATACCCTCGGCAAGACCCATGGGGCGGGGCCGGCCACCCATGTCGGGCCCGCCCCGGAAGGCGCGCCCATGGAAGAACAGGGGCTCGGCTGGCGCAGTAGCTACCGCAGTGGCAAGGGCCCGGACGCCATCACCTCCGGCCTTGAGGTGGTGTGGACTCAGACCCCGACCCAGTGGAGCAACTACTTCTTCGAGAACCTGTTCAAGTATGAATGGGTACAGACCCGCTCGCCGGCCGGGGCCATCCAGTGGGAGGCCAAGGATGCGCCGGAGATCATCCCGGACCCCTTCGACCCGAACAAGAAACGCAAGCCGACCATGCTCACCACTGACCTGACGCTGCGTTTCGATCCGGAGTTCGAGAAGATCTCCCGGCGCTTCCTCAACGACCCGCAGGCTTTCGCGGAGGCCTTCGCCCGCGCCTGGTTCAAGCTGACCCACCGCGACATGGGCCCTAAAGCCCGTTACCTGGGCCCGGAAGTGCCCAAGGAGGACCTGATCTGGCAGGATCCGCTGCCGGCGCCGGTGCACAACCCGAGCGCGGCGGACATCGCCGATCTCAAGGCGGCGATCGCCGCATCTGACCTGTCGGTCAGCGACCTGGTGCTCACCGCCTGGGCCTCGGCCTCCACCTTCCGTGGCGGTGACAAGCGCGGCGGGGCCAACGGTGCGCGCATCCGTCTGGAGCCGCAGCGCAACTGGGAGGTCAACAACCCGGCGCAGTTGGCCAGGGTGCTCGGCAAGCTGGAGGAGATTCAGCGCAACTCCGGCAAGGCCTCCCTGGCTGACGTCATCGTCCTGGCCGGGAACGTGGGCATCGAGCAGGCCGCGCGGGCAGCCGGCGTCCACATCGAGGTGCCCTTCACCCCGGGCCGGGTGGATGCCCTGCAGGAGCAGACCGACGTCGAATCCTTCGCCTTCCTCGAGCCGCGCGCGGACGGCTTCCGCAACTACCGCAAGGCCGGTGTGGCGGCCAGTACCGAGGCGCTGCTGATTGACAAGGCCCAACTGCTGACCCTGACCGCGCCGGAGATGACCGTGCTGGTGGGTGGCATGCGGGTTCTGGGCGCCAACTACGACGGCAGCCGGCACGGCGTTTTCACCGACCGGGTCGGCGTACTCAGTACCGATTTCTTCGTCAACCTGCTGGACATGGGGACCGAGTGGAAGCCGGTGGATGACAAGGCCGAGCTGTTCGAGGGCCGAGATCGCAAGAGCGGCGAACTGAAGTGGACCGGCACCCGCAACGATCTGGTGTTCGGCTCCAACTCGGTGTTGCGTGCCCTGGCCGAGGTCTACGCCTGCGAGGATGCCAAGGAGAAGTTCGTCAAGGACTTCGTGGCCGCCTGGGTCAAGGTGATGAACCTCGACCGCTTTGACCTAGAAGCCTGAGTGCCGGGCGGACGTGGGCGGCTCGCCCGTGCCCGCCAGCGCGCCGTCTGACCACGACGCCTTCCTCCGGGAAGGCGTCGTGCTTCGCGCTTGACCGGAACGGGTTGCGGGCGGAGCATTTGTTCATTTCGAGGCTGCAGCAAGGATTCCTGGCATGAAGGGCCATACCGAAGTCATCAACTACCTGAAGATCCTGCTCAAGGGCGAGCTGGCCGCTCGCGACCAGTACTTCGTCCACTCGCGACTGTACGAGGACTGGGGCCTGAGCAAGCTCTACGAGCGGATCAACCACGAGATGGAGGAGGAGACCCAGCACGCCGACGCGCTGCTGCGCCGGATCATTTTCCTCGAGGGCATCCCGGACATGGTGCCCAAGCCCTTCACCTTCGGGCAGACCGTGCCCGAAGCGCTGAAACTGGACCTGGCTGTGGAGTACGAGGTGCGCGAGGCGCTGCGCAAGGGCATCGAGCTGTGCGAGCGGCACCAGGACTACCAGTCCCGCGACATCCTGCTGGCACAGTTGAAGGACACCGAGGAGGATCATGCCTACTGGCTGGAAACCCAGCTGCGGCTGATCGACAAGCTCGGCCTGGAGAATTACCTGCAAAGTCAGATGTAGGCAGCGTTTGCTGCTCCTGCAAGCCAAAAAGCCAGGGCGGATTCGCTCTGGCTTTTTTGGTGGCCGACGGCCGGCTTAGGCGCGGTCGCGCTCCAGCAGCGGCCTGAGGAAGCGTCCGGTGTGGGAGGCGGGGTTCTCCGCTACCTCTTCCGGGGTGCCGGTGGCGATGATCCGCCCGCCCTTGGAGCCGCCCTCGGGGCCGAGGTCGACGATCCAGTCGGCGGTCTTGATTACGTCCAGGTTGTGCTCGATGACCACCACCGTGTTGCCGTGGTCGCGCAGGCGGTGCAGTACGTCGAGGAGCTGCTGGATGTCGGCGAAGTGCAGGCCGGTGGTGGGTTCGTCGAGGATGTACAGGGTCTTGCCGGTGTCGCGCTTGGACAGCTCGCGGGACAGCTTGACGCGCTGCGCCTCGCCGCCGGACAGGGTGGTGGCGCTCTGCCCCAGCTTGATGTAGGACAGGCCCACGTCGATCAGGGTCTGCAGCTTGCGGGCGATGGCCGGCACCGCGTCGAAGAACGCCCGGGCATCCTCGATGGTCATCTCCAGCACCTCGTGGATGGTCTTGCCCTTGTAGCGGATCTCCAGGGTCTCGCGGTTGTAGCGCTTGCCTTTGCAAACGTCGCAGGGCACGTAGATGTCCGGCAGGAAGTGCATCTCCACCTTGATCACTCCGTCGCCCTGGCAGGCCTCGCAGCGCCCGCCCTTGACGTTGAAGGAGAAGCGCCCCGGGCCGTAGCCGCGGGAACGGGCCTCCGGTACCCCGGCGAACAGCTCGCGGATCGGGGTGAACAGCCCGGTGTAGGTTGCCGGGTTGGAGCGGGGGGTGCGGCCGATGGGGCTCTGGTCGATGTCCACCACCTTGTCCAGGTGCTCCAGGCCCTCGAAGCTCTCGTAGGGCGCCACTTCCAGGCTGCTGGCGCCGTTCAGGGCGGTGGCGGTGATCGGAAACAGGGTGTTGTTGATCAGCGTCGACTTGCCGGAGCCGGACACCCCGGTGACGCAGGTGAACAGGCCGACCGGGATCTCCAGGGTGACGTTCTGCAGGTTGTTGCCGCGGGCGCCCTTGAGGTGCAGCAGCTTTTTCTTGTCCCGCGGGGTGCGCTTGGCCGGCACCTCGATCTTTTTGCGTCCGGACAGGTACTGGCCGGTCAGCGACTCTGGGTGGGCCATGATCTCGCTCGGGGTGCCCTGGGCGACGATCCGTCCGCCGTGCACGCCGGCGCCGGGGCCGATGTCCACCACGTAGTCGGCGAGGCGGATGGCGTCCTCGTCGTGCTCCACCACGATTACCGTGTTGCCCAGGTCGCGCAGGTGGGTGAGGGTGGCCAGCAGGCGCTCGTTGTCCCGCTGGTGCAGGCCGATGGACGGCTCGTCGAGGATGTACATGACCCCCACCAGGCCAGCGCCGATCTGGCTGGCCAGGCGGATGCGCTGGGCTTCGCCGCCGGACAGGGTCTCGGCACTGCGGTCCAGGGTCAGATAGTCGAGGCCGACGTTGACCAGGAACTGCAGGCGCTCGCAGATCTCCTTGAGGATCTTCGCAGCGATCTCGCCGCGCCGCCCGGTCAGCTCCAGGTGCGCGAAGTATTCGCTGGCCGCGCCAATGGGCATGGCGGTGACTGCCGGCAGGGTCCGGTCGCCGACCCACACGTGGCGCGCCTCGCGGCGCAGACGGGTGCCGTGGCAGTCCGGGCAGGGCTGGGTGCTGAGGAACTTGGCCAGCTCCTCTCGGACCACCTGGGATTCGGTCTCCCGGTAGCGGCGTTCCAGGTTGGGGATGATCCCCTCGAAGGGGTGGGCGCGGCGGACGATGTCGCCGCGGTCGTTGAGATAGCGGAACTCGACGTTCTCCCGGCCCGAGCCGTAGAGGATGACTTTCTGGTGCTCGGCAGCCAGCTCGTCGAAGGGCACCTCGAGGCTGAAGCCATAGTGGTCGGCCAGCGAGCCGAGCATCTGGAAGTAGTAGACGTTGCGCCGGTCCCAGCCGCGGATCGCTCCCTCGGCCAGGGTCAGCTCGCCGTTGACCAGGCGCTTGGCGTCGAAGAACTGCTTGACGCCCAGGCCGTCGCAGGTCGGGCAGGCACCGGCCGGGTTGTTGAAGGAGAACAGCTTGGGCTCTAGCTCGCTGATCGAGTGGCCGCATAGCGGGCAGGCGAAGCGCGCGGAGAAGATCAGTTCCTCGCCTTCCTCGCCCTCCATGGGCGCCACCAGAGCGATGCCATCGGCCAGCGCCAGGGCAGTCTCGAAGGACTCGGCGAGGCGCTGCTGGAGGTCGGGACGCACCTTGAAGCGGTCGATCACCACATCGATGCTGTGCTTCTTCTGCTTGTCCAGCTTGGGCAACTCGTCCAGCTCGTAGAGCTTGCCGTCGACACGCGCACGCACGAAGCCCTGGGCACGCAGCTCGTCGAACACTGCCAGGTGCTCGCCCTTGCGCTCGCGGATCACCGGGGCGAGCAGCATCAGCCGACGGCCTTCCGGCAGGGCCAGCACCTGGTCGACCATCTGGCTCACGGTCTGCGCCTCCAGGGGCACGTCGTGCTCCGGGCAGCGCGGGGTACCGACCCGGGCGTAGAGCAGGCGCAGGTAGTCGTAGATCTCGGTGATGGTGCCCACGGTGGAGCGTGGGTTGTGGCTGGTCGACTTCTGCTCGATGGAGATCGCCGGGGACAGCCCTTCGATGGTGTCCACGTCGGGCTTCTCCATCATCGACAGGAACTGTCGGGCATAGGCCGAAAGGGATTCCACGTAGCGGCGCTGCCCCTCGGCGTACAAGGTGTCGAAGGCCAGCGACGACTTGCCGGAGCCGGACAGGCCGGTGATCACGATCAACTGGTCGCGCGGCAGGGTCAGGTCGATGTTCTTCAGATTGTGGGTACGTGCACCACGGATGAGGATCTTGTCCACGGAGGCCTCGCAGCTGGCGGGCGGAAAACCACGAAGTATAAGGTTGCCCGGCAGGCAGCGGCAAAGTGGGAAGACCGTGCCGGCGCGGGGGCGGGCTGCTAGAATCGCCGGCTGTTTTCGAAGGGGCGTTATTTCCATGCACGATCCGCACAACGAGCGCATGAGCGGCCGCGAGACTCGGGCCGCCGGAGGCCTGGCGCTGGTGTTCGCCTTCCGCATGCTCGGCATGTTCATGGTGCTGCCGGTACTGGCTACCTACGGAATGGACCTGGCCGGCGCCACGCCGGCGCTGATTGGCCTGGCCATCGGTGCCTATGGGTTGACCCAGGCGGTGCTACAGATCCCCTTCGGCATGCTCTCCGACCGCATCGGCCGGCGTCCGGTGATCTATGCCGGCCTGCTGGTGTTCGCTGCCGGCGCGGCGCTGGCGGCCCAGGCCGACTCCATCTGGGGAGTGATCGCCGGGCGCATCCTGCAGGGCGCGGGGGCGATCTCCGCGGCGGTAATGGCGCTGCTGTCCGACCTGACCCGCGAGCAGCACCGCACCAAGGCGATGGCGATGATCGGCATGAGCATCGGCCTGTCGTTCGCCGTGGCCATGGTCGCCGGTCCGCTGTTGACCCGTGCCTTCGGTCTGCCCGGGCTGTTCTGGGTCACCGCCGGCATGGCGCTGTTGGGCATCGCCGTGGTTGCCCTGGTGGTGCCGCGCGCCGCCGGCCCGTTGCAGCACCGCGAGTCCGGAGTGGCTGGCGCGGTGCTCTGGCCGACTCTGCGCCATCCGGAGCTGCTGCGCCTGGACGCTGGCATCTTCGTTCTCCACGCGGTGCTGATGGCCAGCTTCGTGGCCCTGCCGCTGAGCCTGGTGGAGAACGCCGGGCTGCCCAGGGAGCAGCACTGGTGGGTGTACCTGACCGCGCTGCTGATCGGCTTCTTCGGCATGGTGCCGTTCATCATCTATGGCGAGAAGAAGCGCCGCATGAAGCAGGTGTTGGGCGGCGCCGTGGCGATGTTGCTGCTCTGCGAGCTGTTCTTCTGGGCCTTCGGCGGCAGCCTGGGCACCCTGCTGCCGGCCACCGTGCTGTTCTTTACCGTGTTCAACCTGCTCGAGGCCTCGCTGCCCTCGCTGGTCAGCAAGGTAGCGCCGGCCGGCGGTAAGGGCACGGCCATGGGCGTATACGCCACCAGCCAGTTCCTGGGCGCGGCCCTGGGTGGGATTCTCGGCGGCTGGCTGCTCCAGCAGGGCGGTCTGTCGGCGGTATTCCTGGGATGTGCGGTGCTCTGTGCACTGTGGCTGGGATTTGCTGTTACCATGCGAGAACCGCCGTATGTGACCAGTCTGCGTTTCCCCCTGCCGCCCTCCGCGCTGCGGGATGCCGGGCTGGCCGAGCGCCTGCTGAAACTGCCCGGCGTGGCGGATGCCATGGTGGTGGCCGAGGAAGCCGCGCTGTACATCAAAGTGGATTCTGAACAATTGGACCGCACGTCCATCGAGTGCGCGATCAATGCCGCGCCGGCGTGCTGAAGCCTAGGAGAACGTTTATGGCCCGAGGGGTTAACAAAGTCATTTTGCTCGGCAACGTCGGTGGCGACCCGGAAACCCGCTACCTGCCCAACGGCAATGCGGTGACCAACATCACCCTGGCCACCAGCGACAGCTGGACCGACAAGCAGACCGGGCAGAAGCAGGAGCGCACCGAGTGGCATCGCGTGGTGTTCTTCGGCAAGCTCGCGGAGATCGCCGGCGAATACCTGCGCAAGGGGTCTCAGGTCTACGTCGAGGGTCGCCTGCAGACCCGCAAGTGGACCGGTCAGGACGGCCAGGACCGCTACACCACCGAGATCGTGGTGGACATGAACGGCCAGATGCAGCTGCTCGGCAGCCGCAACTCCGGCGACGATGCCGCGCCGCGTCAGCCGCGCCCGGCTCCGCAGCAGTCCGCCCCGCGCCCGGCCCCGCAGGCTCAGCCGGCGCCGCAACCAGCGGCCGACTACGACAGCTTCGACGACGACATTCCGTTCTAATCGCAGCGCCATCGTCGCCGGCGCAGGCTAAGCAACGGCCAGCTCATGCTGGCCGTTGTCGTTTCGGACTAGGCCCTTTCCGCCTGCACCGCGCTCGGTGACCACCGAGCCGGCCTGACCGTCAACCCACTGCGTGACTTCGGCGCCGAGGCGAAGTGCCGCACGCTATAGTGACGTACGGGGCCGAAAAGCCGCAGAATGTCGCTTCTGCTCCGTTCGGAGCCAACTCTCGTGCTTATCGGTGGGTTTCCAGACCAATCATGCGAATGCGGTTGTTACTACTGGGGGGCGGCAACGCCTTGGGGCAGGCCCTGCTGCATCAGGGGGCAGAGGAGGACATCGGCTTCCTCGCGCCTCGCCCGCCGGACGGCGGCTGGGATGCGGCGAGCCTGACCCGGCTGCTCGACGATACCCGGCCGGATGCGCTGATCAACCTGGCCTACTACTTCGACTGGTTCCAGGCCGAGGCGGTGAGCGAGGAACGCCTGGCTACCCAGGAACGCGCCGTGGAACGTCTGGCCGAACTCTGCCAGCATCACGGCATCATCCTCCTGCAACCCTCCAGCTATCGCGTGTTCGACGGCGCGCGCGCCACCGCCTACAGCGAGAAGGACGAGCAGATCCCTCTCGGCCTGCGTGGCCAGGCGCTCTGGCGAGTCGAGCAGAGCGTCCGCGCGGCCTGTCCGCGGCATGTGCTGGTGCGTTTCGGCTGGCTGCTCGATGAAAGCCCCGGCGGGTTGATCGACCGCTTCCTCAAGCGTGCCGAGCGCCACGCGGAGCTGCGCCTCGCCGACGACCGGCGCGGCAATCCGACCCCGGTGGACGACGCCGCACGGGTGCTGATCGCCGTGCTCAAGCAGCTGGACTGCGAGGCTCCTCTGTGGGGCACCTATCATTACGGCGGCCACGAGGCGACCACCGCGCTGGCGCTCGGCCAGGCGATCATTGAAGCGGCCCGTACCTACCGCCCAGCGCTGGTCGACGAGGTGCTCCCACAGCCTCACGCCGCTCGTCCGGATGCCGCCGAGGAACCGCAGCACGCGGTGCTCGCTTGCAGGAAAATACTCAACACCTTCGGCATCAAGCCCCGAGCCTGGCGCGCCGGCCTGCCGGCCGTGCTGGAGCGCTACTACCGCCATGCCTGAGCGGCATTCGGCGGTCATTCCTGGAGAAACGTGATGGAACACTCAAGCCCTGTCTTGGTTACCGGCGGCGCTGGCTTCATTGGTTCGCATCTGGTCGATGCCCTTCTTGCGAGGGGATATGCGGTACGGGTACTGGACAACCTGTCTACCGGCAAGCGGGCCAATCTGCCCCTGGACAACCCGCGCCTGGAGCTGATCGAGGGAGACGTTGCCGACGCCGCACTGGTGCGTCGCGCGGTGGCTGGCTGCCGGGCGGTGGCGCACTTGGCGGCGGTGGCCTCGGTGCAGGCCTCGGTGGACGACCCGGTGGCCACCCACCAGAGCAATTTCATCGGCACCCTCAACGTCTGCGAGGCGATGCGCGAGGCGGGCGTGCGCCGTGTGCTGTTCGCCTCCAGCGCCGCGGTCTACGGCAACAACGGCGAAGGCCAGGCGATCGACGAGGATACCCCCAAGGCACCGCTGACTCCCTACGCTGCGGACAAGCTGGCCAGCGAGCACTATCTGGACTTCTACCGTCGCCAGCATGGGCTGGAGCCGGCGGTGTTCCGCTTCTTCAACATCTTCGGCCCGCGCCAGGATCCGTCCTCGCCCTATTCGGGGGTGATCAGCATCTTCACCGAACGGGCCCTGGCCGGCACGCCGATCACGGTGTTCGGCGACGGCGAGCAGACCCGCGACTTCGTGTATGTCGGCGATCTGGTCAAGGTGCTGGTGCAGGCCGTGGAGCTGCCGCAGGTAGCGGCGGGGGCGGTGAACGTCGGTCTGAACCGCGCCACCAGCCTCAACCAACTGCTGGGAGCGATCCGCGAGGTGCTCGGCGGCCTGCCCGAGGTGCGCCATGCCGAGGCGCGGCCGGGCGACATCCGGCACTCGCGGGCCGACAATCGCCGTCTGCTGGAGCGCTTCGCGTTCGCCGAACCGACCTCGATCCGTGACGGCCTGGCCCGTCTGCTCGGCCGTTGAGCCTGAGTGGCCGGGGCGGTCCCGGCCACTATCCCTTCCGCAGTTTTCCCGGCCCTCAAAACAAGACACCCCGAACCTGTCGGGGTGTCTTGTCGTGTTTGGGCGCCGTGCGGGGCTTAGAACTTGTAGCCCAGGCCGACCATGTAGACCCAGGGCTTGACGTCCACGTCCACCTTGGCGCGTACGCCGAGGTCGACGTTGTCGACGTAGGCCTGGGTGTCGATGTCGATGTAGCGGATCTGGCCGTTGATCATGATGTTGTCGGTGAGCATGTAGTCGGCACCGATCTGTGCGGCCCAGCCCCAGCTGTTGGTGGCCTGCAGGTTGCGGAAACCGTTGGCTTCGGCAGCGCTGCTGGTGTCGCCGTCCATGAACCAGGTGTAGTTGATGCCGGCACCGACATAGGGCTGGAAGGCCGACTTGGAGTCCAGGGGGTAGTAGACCAGGCTCAGGGTCGGCGGCAGGTGCTCCAGGGTACCCAGCTTGCCGTTGGCCGTGCCCAGGCTTGCGCCCTTGACATGCACGTCATGCTTGAAGGGAGTGGCGGCCAGCAGCTCGACGCCCAGGTTGTCGGTGAGCATGTAGGCGAAGTTCAGGCCCAGCTGGGTGTCGTTGCTGACGGTGGCCTTGCCGCCCAGGTCGGTGCCGGCCAGGCTGCCACGATCGACCTTCACGCCGGAAGTGTTTTCATCGGTCTGCACGGTCACGGCACCGGCGCGGACGATGATGTCGCCGGCCTGGTGGGCCTGAACCAGCGGGCTGGCGGCCAGGGCCAGGGCAGTCAGAGACACGGCTGCGAGAGACTTGTACATGTAATGCTCCTCAGCATTGATACGGTTGGCTGGGGGCACTATGTGGCAAGCGGGGCGGGCAAGTATTGATCCAGCTCAATAGCTAGCTAATAAGAAGGGGCCTTCTTAAGCCTGTCGGCCCCGCGGAGCCTCATTCGACGTATTGGTAGGGGGAGATCCTGTCCGCCGCCATCTGGTAGCCGGCCTCCGCCAGCTCGCTACTGCTCGGCTCGACCCGCAGCTGCCCCTCCACCCAGAACGGCTGGTACAGGGCATCCAACGGCACGCCCTGCGTGCTGCTGACGTGCACGATCTGGTTCGACGGCGGGGGCGGCACGTGGATGCAGGCGCCGTAGTAGGGGACCAGCAGGAAGTCGGTCACCCGGCCCGCCTCGCTGACCTCCAGCGGCACTATGTAGCCGGGCAGCCTGACCTGCTGGCCATGCAGCGCCCTGACCACCGGCGCGGCCGGCGCCTGCTGGCGGGCCGGCGGGCCCGATTCGGCGGCCAGGGCGTCGGCCAGCTGCGAGAGGTCATGCAGGGGCGCCTGGGAATACGCCACCGGCGGGGCATCCGGCGGAATCAACTCGGACCAGCTCAACTCGCGCGGCTCCGCCCGGACGGTACCGGCCAGCAGTAGGGCGGCGAACAGCAGATGGCGGAACATCGGCCTCCTCACAGGCGAATAGTCAAGCCGTCGGCCAGGGACTGCCGATAGGCGCGCCAGGCCGGCAGCGCACTCAGAAGCAGGGCGGCGCAGAGGATGGTGCCGAGCAGGGCCCACTCGTGGGCGCCGGGCAGGGCCAGCGGCAGGTATAGACCGTAGCGGCTCTGCACGTAGCCCTGGCTGGCAGCGATGGCCAGATAGAGCAGGGCGAGTCCCAGCAGCACCCCGGCCAGGGTCAGGGCGAAGGCTTCCAGGACCAGCAGGCTGGCGACGTGCCAGGGGCGCGCGCCCACCGAGCGAAGGATGGCCATCTCGCGGCGGCGTTCGTTGAGGCTGGTGAGGATCGCGGTGAGCATGCCGATCAGGCCGGTCAGCACTACGCACAGGGAGACCACGA
The DNA here is from genome assembly GCF_000364625.1 of Pseudomonas thermotolerans DSM 14292. Classification (GTDB taxonomy): domain Bacteria; phylum Pseudomonadota; class Gammaproteobacteria; order Pseudomonadales; family Pseudomonadaceae; genus Aquipseudomonas; species Aquipseudomonas thermotolerans. The sequence goes on along the minus strand of NZ_KB822612.1, from coordinate 54,720 downwards.
ACAGCGCCTGCTCGGCGGTGCCCATCAGGCTCCACAGTTCCTGCAGGGCGACACCGGGAAGGATCGCCAGCAGCGGCTCGCCGCGGTACTCGTTGATCTCCCGCTGCAGCGCGAAGGTGGCGGCCTTGCTGTGCAGGCCGAGCAGGAAGGCGGTGATCGCCTTCGGCTGCAGCTTCATCTGGCGGGCCTGCTCGGCGCTGATCCGCCCGGCGCCGCGGGCCGGCACGCCGTTATGCCAGTCGACGTGCAGCGCTTCCATGCCGGCCAGGCTGATGTGCAGGGTGCGGTCTACCGGGGTGCCGGTACGCGCCAGGATGCCCACCACGCTGAACGGCTTGTCGTCGTGCTGCACTAGGCTGACGCTGGCCACTCCGTGGGCCAGTACGATGCGCTCGCCGAGCTGGTAGCCCAGGGCCTCGGCCACCTCGGCGCCGAGCACCACCTCGAAGGGATCGGTGGCGAAGGCTCGCCCGGCACTGAAGCGCAGCGGCTGGCCACGGCCGTAGTGGTAGTGCGCGAAGTAGGCTGGGCTGGTGCCCATCACCCGGTAGCCGCGGTGCGAGTCGCCCAGGGAGATGGGGATTGCCCACTTGACCCGCGGGTGCTCGGCGAAATGCTGGAAGCTCTCCCATCGGATGTTGTTGGTGGCGTTGCCGATGCGGAACACCGAATAGAGCAGCAGGTTCAAGCTGCCCGATCGGGCGCCGACGATCAGGTCGGTGCCGCTGATGGTGCTGGCGAAGCTGGCCCGTGCCTCGCTGCGCACCCGTTCGACGGCCAGCAGCAGGCACACCGACAGGGCGATGGCGAGCACCGTGAGCAGGGCAGTGAAGCGGCGATTGGCGAGGCTCCCCAGGGCCAGGCGGAACAGGTACATGCTCAGATCTCGACGGGCTTGGTGGCGCGGTTGAGTTCGGTCAGGGACAGGCTGCGGTCGAACAGCCCGGCCAGGCTCTGGTCGTGGCTGACGAACAGCAGGCTGGCCCCGGCGGCGCGGCATTCGGCGAACAGTAGGTGCAGGAACGCCTCGCGGGCATCGGTGTCAAGGGCCGAGGTGGGCTCGTCGGCGATCACCAGCTCCGGTTGGCCGATCAGCGCGCGGGCGGCTGCCACCCGCTGCTGCTGCCCGATGGAAAGGGCGTCGGCGCGCCTGCCGAGCAACCCGGCCGGCAGGCCCAGGTGTTCGAGCAGCATAGTGGCGGCCTGGCCGACGCTGCCGTGACGCTGCCGGGCCCGATCGGCGCGCAGCCGCGAAAAGCGGCAGGGCAACTCGACGTTCTCGCGCACCGAGAGGAAGGGCAGCAGGTTGAACTGCTGGAAGATGTAGCCGATGTGGTCGACACGGAAGTGGTCGCGGCGCCCGGCGGACATCCGCTCGAGCTGCTCGCCGAGCAGGCGGATGCTGCCGCGTCCGGGCGTTTGCACGCCGCCGAGCAGGCCCAGCAGGGTGGTCTTGCCGCTACCCGAGGGGCCCTTGAGGAACAGGGTCTCGCCCCGCTCCAGGCGGAAGCGGGGAATGTCCAGCAGCTCCGCCTGGCCGGGCCAGGCGAAGCCGAGATCGGCAAGTTCGAGCAGTGGTTGGCTCATGGCGAGGTTCGGGAAGTCCAGAAGGGCGCCGTTCGGTCAGAACAGCAGGCGCGGGTTGTCCGGGGTCAGTTCCGCGCCGCGCTGGCCAGCGGGGCCGATCAACTGCGCGGCGAGCCTGTGGGTGGCCGGGAAGCGGGCGAAGAAGGCCGCCAGGTCCAGGGCCTCGAGTCGCTCGGGATGCGCGCAGGTCAGCCGGTAGCTGGCGCGGATATCGCTGTGCCCATGATCATGCTCGTGCTCGGCGAACAGCCGACCCTCCAGCTCCTGTGCGGCGAGGGTGCAGGCGGCCGCGGCGGGAAGCGCGACCAGTTCCAGGGGCTGCTCCAGCTGGGCGCGGAGCGCGGCGACCCTGGCGCGCTCTTCCTCGTTGTGTGGCGCATGTTCGAAACCGATGAGGTTCATGGCCGGACTTTCCAGGTTCAGCTCCAGTATCTGCCCATCCAGTGCCAGGTTGAGGATGGCAACGCCGTGCTCGTGCGTGCGGAGGCTGGCGTGTTCGTGCTCCTGGGCGGTCAGGATGGGAGACAGCAGGGCGAGGGGCAGGGCAAGCAGCAGGTGGCGCATGGCAAGCTCCGATCACGATGAATTTGTTATGTTATAACTCTAGATTCGGCGAGGCAAGCCGTCTTGGCGGCGTTCCTCCGGCGTGGGAGCATGTCCGTGAATAGCAAAGAGGAGAGCACGATGCTGCGGATTCGCGGAACCATCGGCGACTGGCCGGTGGACCTTGCGCTGGAGCTGGACGCGGAGGGCTGGCGGCAGCTGGCGGCGCATCTGCCGGGTGCTACCCAGGCCACCCACGTGTCGGAGGCAGCGCCTGCGGCCACGCGGGACGATGGGCTCTGGCGCAATGCCCTGGAGCTGCTGCGCCAGGCCGGCAGCATGGAGGGCACCGCCCTGCTGGACGCACTGGAGGGGCTGGCCGGCAGCCCGGCGGCGGGAAAGCGCCTGCTGGTGCGCCTGCGGCATCACCCCCGGGTGCAGGTGGACAGCGGCGAGGACACGCCGCTGTATCGCTGGCTCGACTGAAGGCTCAGTAAAGCGCCTGGTAGAGCTTGCGGCGGTAGGCAGTGACCAACGGATGGTCGCCGCCGAGCAGCTCGAAGACCTGCAGCAGGGTCTGGTGTGGCAGGCCGTTCTGGTAGCCGCGGTTGCGTACGAACAGCTTGAGCAGGGCCTCCAGCGCTGCCTCGTATTGCTGGCGTGCCAACTGGTGGATGGCCAACTGGTAGGCCGCCTCGTCGTCCTCGGGGTTCTGCGCCAGGCGGCTCTTCAGCAGGGCGGCCTCGGGCAGGTCGGCGACCTGGCGGAGGAAGGTCAGCTGGGCGCGGGCGGCGGCCAGCGCCTGCTTGTGTTCGTCGCCCTGGACCGCGTTCAGCACCGTCTCCGCCTCGCCCAGCTCGCCGCGTTCGGCCAGGCAACGGGCATAGAGGATCAGCGCCGCGCCGTTGCCATTGTCCTCGCTGAGCAGGGCCTTGAGCAGGTTTTCCGCCTCGGCGAAGCGGCCCTCGGCGAACAGCGTCTGGGCGTCTTCCAGGGGCGCGTTGACGGCCGGTGCCGGGGCCTGCACGTGGGGTTCGAGCATGGCGCGGATCGCCGATTCCGGCTGGGCGCCGGCGAAGCCGTCGATCGGCTGGCCGTTCTTGAACAGCACCACGGTGGGCAGGCTGCGGATGCCGAAGCGGGCCACTATGTCGTGCTCGACGTCGCAGTTGACCTTGGCCAGCAGCAGTTCGCCCTGGTAGCTCTCGGCGATCTGCGCGAGCAGGGGCATCAGGGCCTTGCAGGGGGCGCACCAGTCGGCCCAGAAGTCCACCAGCACCGGCTTGTGGAAGGAGTTCTCGATTACCAGTTGCTCGAAGCCGGCGGCTCCGGATACGTCGAAGATGTAGGGCGTGTCGCTCATGATCGGTCTCGGATGGCCAAGTGCGTTGAATATGGATAGATGCGGGCGGCGGGCCGCGGATACAAGTGGCGCGGCGGAGCGGCCGGCGCTTCAGCTGCGTTGCGCATGATACAGGCTGACCCGGCGGAACTCGGCCGGTTCGGCCAGATCCGGCCAGGTGCAGGCGTCGAGCACCTCGAGGCGGCGGTACAGCGGGTGCTGGAAGTCGCGTACCCGCGAGTCGGCCACCAGGGCTTCGCGGCCGCGGCTGAGGAACTGGTCGAGCAGCGGCAGGTTGGCCCGGTCGTAGAGTACATCGGCGACCAGGATCAGGTCGAAGCGGTCGGCCTCGGCGAAGAAGTCTGCTGAGTAGGCCAGCGTCACGCCGTTCAGCTCGGCATTGGCGCGGCAGGCGGCGAGGGCCAGCGGATCCAGGTCGCAGGCCACCACCTCGGCGGCGCCGGCCTGCGCGGCGGCGATGGCGGCCACCCCGGAGCCGGCGCCGAAGTCCAGCACGCGCTTGCCGCGCACCCACTGCGGGCGCTGTGCCAGCCAGCGTGCCAGAGCCAGGCCGCTGGCCCAGCAGAAGCACCAGTAGGGCGGCTCCTCGAGGATGCGCCGGGTCTCCTCGGGGCTGAAGGCGCGGTCCATGTTGGCCGGATCGATCAGCCACAGGCGCAGGTCGGTGCCCGGCAACTGCTCGGCGATCAGCCGGGCGTCGCCGAGCAGCTCGCCGAGGGCCTGCTGGAGGACGTCGGGGGCTTTCACGGTGCGCCCTCCAGCAGCAGGTCGCCGAGCGTCCGGTTCTGTGCCTGGAGGATGTGCTGCGGCGGCAGGCGGAGGATCAGCCGGCCTGCCTGGCTGACCCGGGCGCGCAGCTCGACCCGCCCCTGGGCCGGGAAGGTCTCGGGGTTGAAGGCCAGGCGGAAGGGCAGTGCCTGGCCGTTGCCGCGCAACTGCAGGCTGCCGAGCAACTGACGTGGGCGGTTGCGCTCGTCGACCACCAGCAGGGCCAGCTCTACCTCGCTGTCGGCCGGCGGGGTGAGCAGGCGACCGCGCAGCTCGCGCAGGTGGGCGGGCAGTTCCGGCTCGGCGACGGTGGTGGGCGGCGCCGACTGTGGCGGCGCGGGCTCCGGCGTGCTGGCGCAGGCGCCCAGCAGCAGGGCGAGGAGGCAGGTAATGAACGGTCGGATCGGCATGACGACTTCTTGTGGCAGCACGGACGGGCGCCTGTATACCGCAAAGCGCGGCGGATTGGCAGGGCGGTCGCGCAGGGCGTCGGCTCGCGGACGGATACGGCCCACCACGCCATCTGTGCCGTGCGCCGGCTTTGTGGTAAAAAGCGGGCTTGTCACGCCAGTGACAACGACTACGTTCTCAGGGCGGGGTGAAATTCCCCACCGGCGGTAATGGCGCGCAACGTGCCTAGCCCGCGAGCGCCTTTCCCGGCAGGGAAAGGGTCAGCAGACCCGGTGCGATTCCGGGGCCGACGGTCAGAGTCCGGATAAAGAGAGAGCGGGAGAGTCCCACGGTGCCAACCCCGTGTCCGATCCCTTTCGATCCCATGCCCTGTTTTGTCCCGAAACAGGAGTTTTCCATGTCGTTTCGCAATCGTTCGACTTCCGTGGGGGAGGTTCCATGTTCACCGGCATAATCGAAGCCATCGGCACCATCCGTGCGCTGACCCCGAAGGGCGGCGACGTGCGCGTGCAGGTTGCCACCGGCAAGCTCGACCTGTCCGACGTCAAGCTTGGTGACAGCATCGCCGTCAACGGTGTCTGCCTCACCGCCGTGGCACTGCCCGGCGACGGCTTCTGGGCAGACGTCAGCCGCGAGACCCTGGCGCGCACCGCCTTCGCCGACCTCAAGCCGGGCAGTCGGGTCAACCTGGAGAAGGCCCTGACCCCCACAAGCCGCCTCGGTGGTCACCTGGTCAGCGGTCACGTCGATGGGGTGGGCGAGATCGTCGCCCGCGAGGACAATGCCCGCGCCGTGCAGTTCCGCGTCCGCGCGCCGCGCGAACTGGCCAGGTACATTGCCCTGAAGGGCTCGATCACCGTGGACGGCACCAGCCTGACGGTCAACGCGGTAAACGGCGCCGAGTTCGAGCTGACCATCGTCCCGCACACCCTGGCCGAGACCATCATGGCCGACTACCGCCCCGGGCGCCGGGTCAACCTGGAGGTCGACCTGCTGGCCCGCTACCTCGAGCGCCTGCTCCTCGGCGAGAAGGCCGCCGAACCGCAGTCCGGCGGCATCACCGAAAGTTTCCTGGCCGAGCACGGCTACCTGAAGAATTGAAGGAAGGCCACGATGGCACTCAACACCCCCGAAGAACTCATCGAAGACATCCGCCAGGGCAAGATGGTCATCCTCATGGATGACGAGGACCGCGAGAACGAGGGCGACATCATCGTCGCCTCCGAATGCGTCACCGCCGAGCACATCAACTTCATGGCCAAGTACGCCCGCGGCCTGATCTGCATGCCGATGACCCGCGAGCGCTGCGAGCTGCTCAACCTACCGCTGATGGCACCGCGCAACGGCTCCGGCTTCGGCACCAAGTTCACCGTCTCCATCGAGGCCGCCGAGGGCGTCACCACCGGCATCTCCGCCGCCGACCGGGCGCGTACCGTGCAAGCCGCGGTGGCCAAGAACGCCAAGGCCGAGGACATCGTCAGCCCCGGCCACATCTTCCCGCTGATGGCCCAGCCCGGCGGCGTGCTGGCTCGCGCCGGACACACCGAGGCGGCCTGCGACCTGGCGCGCATGGCCGGCTTCGAGCCGTCCGGGGTGATCTGCGAGATCATGAACGACGACGGCACCATGGCCCGCCGTCCGGAGCTGGAGAAGTTCGCCGCCGAGCACAACCTGAAGATCGGCACCATCGCCGACCTGATCCACTACCGACTGATCCACGAGCGCACCGTGCAACGCATCGAGGAGCGCCCGCTGGACACCGAGCTGGGCCACTTCACCCTGGTCACCTACCGCGACGCGGTGGAGAACACCGTGCACATGGCGCTGATCATGGGTGAGATCCACCCCGAGGAGCCGACCCTGGTGCGAGTGCACAACATGGAGCCGCTGCGCGACCTGCTGATGGTCCGCCAGCCGGGGCGCTGGAGCCTGCGTGCGGCCATGGGCAAGGTGGCCGAGGCCGGCTGCGGCGTGGTGCTGCTGCTCGGCAACCCGCTCACCGGCCCCGAGTTGCTCGCCCAGCTGAACCGCCAGCAGCAGCCGGCGCCGGCCACCTACAGCACCGTGGGCGCCGGCTCGCAGATCCTCCGCGACCTCGGCGTGCGCAAGATGCGCCTGCTGAGCACGCCGATGAAGTTCAACGCGATATCCGGTTTCGACCTGGAGGTTGTAGAATACTTGCCTTCTGAATAAGGCGGCCCGCAGGGCCCGCCCCGGTGGGCGGATGTCCTGAGGGCGGGAGCGGGCAGCTAACCCTCTCCCCGGCCTCTCTCCCGCAGGCGGGAGAGGAGGCGATTGTCATCGGGGCCCGCGCCCCGTTTCCTGTTTCCCGACTAGACGAGAACCTTTCATGACCCTGAAGACCATCGAAGGTACCTTCATCGCCCCCAAAGGCCGTTACGCCCTCGTGGTCGGCCGTTTCAACAGCTTCGTGGTCGAGAGCCTGGTCAGCGGCGCGATCGACGCGCTGGTGCGCCATGGCGTGAGCGAGAGCGACATCACCCTGGTGCGTGCCCCGGGTGCCTTCGAGATCCCCCTGGTGGCCCAGAAGGTCGCTCAGCGCGGCGAGTTCGACGCCATCATCGCCCTCGGCGCGGTGATCCGTGGCGGCACTCCGCACTTCGAGTACGTCGCCGGTGAATGCACCAAGGGCCTGGCTCAGGTGTCCCTGGAGTTCGGCGTGCCGGTCGCCTTCGGCGTGCTGACCGTGGACTCCATCGAGCAGGCCATCGAACGTTCCGGCACCAAGGCCGGCAACAAGGGCGCCGAAGCCGCCCTGTCCGCCCTGGAAATGGTCAGCCTGCTGGCGCAGTTGGAGGCCAAGTGAGCAAGGACGATAGCGACCGCGCGACTCCGCCGGCGAAGAAACGCTCCGCCCCCACCGGCAAGCTCGCGGCGCGCCGACAGGCGCGCACCCTGGGCATGCAGGCGCTCTACCAGTGGGCGATGGCCGGCCAGTCGCTGAACGAGATCGAGGCCCAGTTCCACGTCGACAACGACTTCTCCAAGGTGGATGGCGCCTACTTCCGCGAGATCCTCTACGGCGTGGCCACCAACCGCGACGAGATCGACGGCCAGTTCGAGCCGCTGCTCGACCGGCCGCTGGCCGACCTGGATCCGGTGGAGCTGGCGATCCTGCGCCTGTCCACCTGGGAGCTGCTCAAGCGCCTCGACGTGCCCTACCGGGTGGTGATCAACGAGGGTATCGAGCTGGCCAAGGTGTTCGGCGCCACCGACGGGCACAAGTTCGTCAACGGCGTGTTGGACAAGCTGGCGCCCAGGCTGCGCGCCGCCGAAGTGAAAGCGGCCAAGCGCTGACGCACGGTGGCCGGCGGCGCATCCTTCCGCCGCGGCCTGCCGCGGCGGTCGTTCCGGGCGGCTCGCACGCCTGCCCGGCCATCCGCCTCCGCCGGCCTTCCAGCCCTGAACCGGTAGACAGTGTCCATGGGTGAGTTCGAGCTGATCCGCCGTTTCTTCGCTACCGCCTCCTGCTCCCGGGAGTCCGAGGGCGTGGCGCTCGGCATCGGCGACGACTGCGCCCTGCTGCAGCTGGCCGACGGCGAGCAACTGGCGGTGTCCACCGATACCCTGGTCGCCGGCGTGCACTTCCCGGAGACCTGCGATCCCTTCCTGCTCGGCCAGCGCGCGCTGGCGGTGGCGGCCAGCGACCTGGCGGCGATGGGCGCCGATCCTCTGGCCTTCACCCTGGCGCTGACCCTGCCGGACGCCGACGAGGCCTGGCTGGCGGCCTTCGCCCGCGGCCTCGAGCGGATGGCCAGGGGCTGCCGCTTGACCCTGGCCGGCGGCGACACTACTCGCGGCCCCCTATGCCTGACCCTGACGGTGTTCGGCCGGCTGCCCGCCGGTCAGGCATTGACCCGCAGCGGCGCGCGCCCCGGCGATCTGCTCTGCGTCGGCGGCTCCCTGGGTGACGGTGGCGGCGCCTTGGCCCTAGTGCTGGGCCAGCGCCAGGCCCCGCCTCGGGTGGCCGACTACCTGCTGGAGCGCTACTGGGCGCCGCAGCCGCAGTTCGCCCTGGGGCGCTGGCTGCGCGGCCGGGCCACTGCGGCGTTGGACATCTCCGACGGCCTGCTCGCCGACGTCGGGCACCTCGCCCGGGCCTCCGGGGTGGCCGTGCAGGTGGAGCGCGAGCGTCTGCCCCTGGCCCCGGCGCTGCTCGAACTGCACGGCCGCGAGGCAGCGTTCGGCCATGCGCTGTCCGGCGGCGACGACTACCGCCTGGCCTTCGCCCTGCCGGAAACTTACCGGGACGAGCTGCAGCGGCTCTGGCCGGAGGCCGCGGTGATCGGCCGGGTCAGCGCCGGTTCCGGGGTGCGGTTACTGGATGCCGCGGGGGACGAGTTGCCCCTGCCCGCGACCGGCTATCAACATTTCTAGGAGCGACGCGTGCCTGAACATCCCGACCAAGTGCCTGCCCAGCCTGCCTCGCCTTCGGTGTGGCGCAACCCTTGGCATTTCATCGCCTTCGGCTTCGGCGCCGGCATCCTGCCCAAGGCGCCGGGTACCTGGGGCTCGCTGGCAGCCCTGCCGTTCGTGCCGCTCTGGCAGATGCTGCCGGACTGGGGCTACTGGCTGCTGCTCGGCCTGGCCATGCTGTTTGGCGTCTGGCTGTGCGGCCGGGTGGCCGACGATCTGCGCGTGCACGACCACGAGGGTATCGTCTGGGACGAGATGGTCGGCATGTGGATCACCCTCTGGCTGGTCCCGGAAGGCTGGGGCTGGCTGCTGGCGGGATTTGTGGTATTCCGGATCCTGGATATTCTCAAGCCCTGGCCGATCCGCTGGGTCGACCGGCAGGTGAAGGGCGGCGTCGGCATCATGCTCGACGACATCCTCGCCGGGGTACTCGCCTGGCTGGTCATGCAACTGCTGGTGTGGGGCTGGAGCGTCCTGCACTTCGCCTGAGGACAGTCGTTTTTCGAGGGAAGAACCTATGCGTTGCGTCTGGCTGGGCATCCTCCTGGGCTTACTGATCCCTTCGCTGGCACCGGCCGGGGACGCGACCGTGCCAACCCGGATCCGCGTGGTCAGCGAGGTCTGGGCGCGCTATACCGAACCGGACGGCAGCGGCTTGGGCTGGGACCTGGTGCGTGCCGTGTTCGGCCCCGCCGGGGTGCGGGTGGAGGCGTACAGCGTGCCCTACACTCGCGCCGTCGGCCTAGTGCAGCGGGGTGAGATGGACGCTTGGGTCGGCTCCTACGCCGATGAGGTGCGCAGCGGGGTGCTCTATCCGCGCTGGGCCTACGACGCCGACCAGATCTGCGCGCTCGGCCTGGCCGAGCAGCCTGAGGTTCGTCTGGACAACCTGGGTAGCTTCCACCTGGCCTGGCTGCGCGGTTACGCCTACGAGCGCTATCTGCCGAATTTGAAGCATTACCGGGTAATCCAGCGCCGGGACGGTATCCTCTCGATGCTGACGCTCAGGCATGCCGATCTGTTCATCGATGCCCGCCCGGAGCTCGAGGATGTCCTGGTTCACGCCAGGGACCCGTCCGCCTTCCGGGTCAGCTGCCTGACCACGCTGCCTCTCTACCTGGGCTTCGCCGACACCGCGAAGGGCAAGGCGCTGGCCCACCTGTTCGACCGGCGCATGGAGGAGCTGGTGGCCAGTGGCGAACTGCGGCCGATCTTCGAGCGCTGGCACTACCCCTATCCGTTCCAAGAGGGTGCCCATGCGACCACGCCTTGAACTGCTGTGTGCCGGCCTGCTGCTGGCCTGTTCCTCCTTCGCTGCGGAAACCCGGGTGCAGGTTGTCGGCCTGTTCCCCGGCGCGGCGGTGCTCAACGTCGACGGCGAACGCAAGCTGGTACGGGTCGGTCAGACCGGTCCTGGCGGTGTCGAGGTGGTCAGCGCCGACAGTCGCGGCGCGGTGCTGCGGGTGGACGGCGTGGAGCGCAGCTACGGGCTCAGCCGCGAATACAGCGAGGGCGGCTACAGCGCCCCGGCCCGCCGCCAACTGAGCATCGCCAGGGGCGTCGGCGGCCACTACTGGGTGGCTGGCTCGATCAACGGCCGGTCGGTGCAGTTTCTGGTGGACACCGGCGCCACCTCGGTGGCCATGAACGAGGCCCAGGCCCGGCGCCTGGGCCTGGACTTCCGCGTCGACGGTCAGCCCATGGTGGTGAATACCGCCAGCGGCACGGCGAAGGCCTGGCGGCTCAAGGCCAACAGCGTCAAGGTCGGTCCGCTGGAGCTGCTCGGAGTGGAGACCGTGGTGCTGGAGGGCGAATCGCCCACCGAGGTGCTGCTGGGCATGAGCTTCCTCAACCGGGTCGGCTGGCGCGAGGAGCAGGGCGTGCTGGTGCTGGAGTCCAAGCACTAGGCCGACCGGTCCTCCCGACGGGCGGGCGTCGGCCCGCGCCATCGCTCGCCGGTTATGAGTATCTATCGATTCGATCTTTAAGCTCGATTATTCCGGCTGACCGCCGGCGGCGGCGGGCTGTTACAATGCGGCCCCTTTGTGATTGCGAGACAGGAGCATCCGGTGTCCGTTGTCTTTGTCGCCGCCTCCCAACTGCCGACTCCCTTCGCCGTGTTCACCATGCACGGTTTCCAGGAGGTGGCCACGGGGCGTGAACACGTGGCGCTGACCCTCGGCGATGTCGCTGATGGCGCGCCGGTCCTTGGCCGTCTGCATTCCGAATGCCTGACCGGCGATGCCCTGTTCAGCTTGCGCTGCGACTGCGGCTTCCAGCTCGAGGCGGCGCTGCGCGCCATCGCCAGCGAAGGCCGTGGCGTTCTCCTCTACCTGCGCCAGGAAGGCCGTGGGATCGGCCTGCTGAACAAGATCCGCGCCTACGAACTGCAGGACGCCGGTGCCGACACCGTGGAGGCCAACGAGCGCCTGGGCTTCGGTGCCGACCTGCGCGACTACGGGATCTGCAAGCCGATCCTCGAGCACCTGGGCATCCACTCGCTGCGGTTGATGACCAACAACCCGCGCAAGGTGCGCGCGCTCACCGAGTTGGGCATCGAGGTGGAGCAGCGGCTGCCCCTGCAGACCGGCCTCAACCCGCACAATCGCCGCTACCTGGCCACCAAGGCCGGCAAGCTCGGCCACCTGCTCGGCAATCTGCACCAGGGCGAGGAAGAGGAGTGCCTGTGAGCCGCACCGACTGGCGCCGCCGCCTGGGGCGCAGCTGGTGGTTGCTCCTGGGACTGATGCTGGGCCCACTGTTGCTCTGCGACCTGCTGGCCGGGAAGGCCGAGCACGGCGCCCTGGCCCTGCCGCTGTTCATCGCCGGCCTGCTGGCGATGTTCCCCAGCCTGCTGCTGTTCCGCCAGTACAAGCGCGCCCTGGTGGCCACCGAACGGGCCCTTGGCTCGGATGCCGAGCCGGACGCCTGGCAGCAGCTGGCCAGCCGGCACCGCAAGGCCCTAGTCGGTGCCGCACTGCCGGCCTGGATCGCCGCCCTGGCGGTGTTCGCCGGACTGGAGGCGGTGCCCCAGCTGCTGCTGCTCTCCGCCAGTCTGGTCCTCCTGCTGCTCTACCGCATTCCCCGCCAGCTCGCCTGATGCGTCGCCTGCTCGCCTGCCTGCTGCTGTCATTCGCCTGGCCGCTGGCGGCAGCCGAGCGGGTGGTCAGCCTGGCGCCCTCGCTCAGCGAAATCATGCTGGAGCTCGAGGCCGGCGACCTGCTGGTCGGCGTGCTCGACGGCGACGCCCGCCCGCCGGCACTGACCCACCTGCCCTCGGTGGGCCGCTTCGGCCAACTGGAGATGGAGCGCCTGCTGCTGCTCGAGCCCGACCTGCTGCTGCTCGTGGCGGGCAGCGTGCCGCCGGCGCAGCAGGAGCAGCTACGCCAGCTGGGCTTCGATCTGGAGGTGGTGGCGCCGAGCAGCCTGGAGGAACTGGGCCATGACTTCGAGCGCATCGGCCGGCGCATCGGCCGCGCCGAGCAGGGCCGCCGGCTCGCCGAGCGCTTCCGCGCCGGGGTCGCCGCGCTGCGCCAGCGCTACCGCCGCCAGGAGCCGCTATCGGTGCTCTACCAGGTCTGGCACCGGCCGCTGTACACCATCGGCGGCGGGCAGATCATCGATGACGCGCTGGAGGTGTGCGGGGCGCGCAACGTCTTCGCCGACCTGCAGCAGCCGGCGCCGCAGATCGGCATCGAGTCGGTGCTGGCCCGCGATCCGCGGGTGATCCTCGGCGGCTCCAGTGCCGAGCTGGACATCTGGCAGGCCTGGCCGCAGCTGGCCGCGGTGCGCCTGGGCCAGGTGTGGGAAGTGCCGGACAAGGGCGTGGAGCGGCCGAGCTTCCAGATGCTCGGTGCGCTGGAGCAGCTCTGCGAGCTGCTGAGCAGGGCCCGCTGAGCGGCGTTGCTCCGGTAGAGAGTCCCGGCGGCCGGAACCGCCGGGAGGCGCTCAGAGCTGCGGTGTCCAGGTGACCGAGAACAGCGCGGTGCGGCCTTCCTCGCGGTAGTCGTGGTAGGTCGATGGCCAGCCGACGCTGTACTGGGCGCGGGCGTAGTCCTTGTCCAGCAGATTGTCCAGCTTCAGCGCCAGCTGCACCTCGTCGCTGGCCTGCCAGCTGCCGCGCAGGCCGAGCAGGCCGTAGCCGGCCAGTTCGCGCTGGTTGTCCACGTCGTCGTAGGAGCTGCTGACCGCCTGCCAGCTGGCGCCGAGCGCGAAGGCGCCGAACTGGCGATCCAGGTCCAGGCTCAGGGTGCGGCGGGCACGGCGGTTGAGGGTATGCCCGGTATCGGCGTCGCGCGGATCGATCAGCGACAGGCCTAGGCTGGCCTGCCAGTCGCCCAGGCGCTGCTGCAGCGCGGCCTCGAAGCCGTTGATGCGGGCGCGGTCGAGGTTCTGCATGGTCCAGTTGCTGTCGGACACGATGGCGTTGTCGATCTTGGTGCGGTACAGCGACATTTCCAGGCGCGTATCGGCGGCCAGCTGGCTGCGCCATTGCAGCTCGATGCTCTTGGATTCCTCCGGTTCCAGGTCCGGGTTGGCGCCCCAGCCGGGCGGGGCGTAGATGTCCTGGAAGCTCGGCGCGCGGAAGCCGGTGGCGTAGGAGAGGACCAGGTCGTTGTCGCCATCGAGGTGCCAGGTCAGGGCGGCGTTGAAGGTGTCGTGGCTGCCGAACTGCTGGTTGCGGTCGTTGCGGGCGCCCAGCTCGGTGGAGAAGCGCTCGCCCTGGTAGCGGTGCTGCAGCAGCAGGCCACGGTTCCAGCGACTGTCTTTGCTGTAGTCGTTGTTGCTGTGCAGGCGGTCCTCCAGCCAGTCGGCGCCGACCAGCAGGAAGTGGCGTTCGTTCAGCTCCAGGGTGTTCAGCCAGGAAAGCGAGTCGCGATAGGTGTAGTTGTGGCGGCTGCTGTGATTGTCGTCGTAGCGGGTCTGGTAGCGGTTCTCGCTATGGCCCAGCTCCAGGCGGCTGTTCCAGCGCTCGTTCAACTGGGCGTCGGCGTACAGGGCCTGACTGCTGATCTGGAAGTCCTGGTAGGGGGTGGCGCCGCCGAAGTCGTTGTCGAACTCCGCCTCGCCGCGTTGCTCCAGAAGGCTCAGGCCCAGGTCCAGCCGCTCGTTGACGCGGTGGCTGAGGTTCAGGCTCAGGCCGTTGTTGCGAAAGGCGTCATGGTCCTGGTCGGCACCGGCGTTGGCATGGGTCGAGCGGTCGATGCCCTGGGTGTCCGAGCTGCTGGCACTGAGGTTGAGGCGGGTGTCGGCATCGGCCAGTGACAGGCCGATACTGCGCTCCCAGGTCTTGCGGCTGCCGTAGCCGAGGCGCACGTGGGCGCTGCGCTCTCCGGCCGCCGCGCGACGGGTGAAGATCTGGATCACCCCGCCGATGGCGTCGGCGCCGTAGAGGGTCGAGCGCGGGCCGCGAAGGATCTCCACGCGTTCGATCTGGTCGATGCTCAGCCATTCCACGAAGGGGGTGCCGGAAGAGGCGTCGGCGATGCGCTGGCCGTCGACCAGCACCACGTTCTGCGCGGTCTTGGTACCGCGGATGAACAGGCTGGTGAGGCTGCCGCGTCCGCCGCTCTGGATGACCTGAACGCCGGGGGCGCGTTGCAGCAGGTCGAGCACGCTGGTGGGTTGCAGGCGTTCGATGTCGGCACGGGTGAAGACGGTGCTGGCGACCGTGGTGGCAGTGCGTGATTCCACCTCGCGGTTGGCGGTGATCAGGGTGTCCGACAGTTTCAGGGCGTCGTCGCGAGACGGCGTATCGGCCAGGGACAGGCCGGGAGCTAGGGCGATCGCCAGGGCCAGGGGGGAGACTTTCATCAGAAGAATTCCTCAAAAGGGCTGCGCTTTTGAGGAGGGCAGGATCACAAGCGCGGACCCGGGGCCTGCGCTTGACGGTGCTGCCCTCCGCAACACCAGTCGCTTCCCGTCGGCCGGTCTCCGGACTCATGACCCTGACGACGCCGCCTTCCCAGGATGGTTCCCAGTGGCGGTTGGCGTCGCCTGCCCGAAAGGGCGGTCATTCACCGTTGCGGGGGCAGTGCCGGGATGGCTCCAAGGAGCGCCACCGGCTTCCCGTTTAACGCAAGGACATTGCGCACCGACAAGAAAAACGCGCGCACCATAGCTGGCTGTGCGCCTGGACGCAATCACCGGCTCCAGGTGCGGCCCGGGGCGGCCATGCTCCGATGGTTGGCGAAGCGCGGCTCCCGAGGCGGCTGGCGGCCTTGCGCAGGTGGGCCAGGGGCTGGGCTGTGTCGAGGGGCTCGTCGGCGCTGCGCCAGGTGGTCGTGGCGGCGTCGCTGGCAGATGCGTTCGAGCTGGCCGCGGTTGCAGTGGAACGAGCGCTACATACGCAGCTTGCCAGCCGGGCCGAAGCAGGACAGCCAGCGGCGTTCCTGCAGCTGCAGGCGCATGTCGTGGCTCCGTAATGCCATGTGATACCCCTCATGCGCACCGTCGGGGGCGGCGCGAAAGGTCCGGCGTTAGGTCAGTACCGGACCAGAGGGCGGGGCGCCCGCTCGGTCACCCGAGACGGGTACGGATGGCGGTCTCGATGCCGGCAGCGTCCAGGCCGCATTCGGCGAGCATCTGCGACGGCTTGGCGTGCTCCACGTAGCGATCGGGCAGGCCGAGCTGCAGGAGCGGCTTGAGGATCCCCTCGCGGGCCAGGAACTCGCCGACCGCGCTGCCGGCGCCGCCCATCACCACGTTTTCCTCGATGGTCACCAGCAGCTCGTGGCCGTCGGCCATCTCGCGCACCAGGGCCTCGTCCAGCGGCTTGACGAAGCGCATGTCGACCACCGTGGCGTCCAGCGTCTCGCCGACTTTGAGGGCCTCGGCCAGTTGCACGCCGAACACCAGCAGGGCGACCTGCCTACCGCGGCGTCGCACCACGCCCTTGCCGATCTCCAGCGGCACCAGCGCCGGGTCGATGGGGGCGTTGGGGCCTGTACCGCGCGGGTAGCGCACCGCCGCTGGGCCGTCGTACAGGTAGCCGGTGGTCAGCATGCGGCGCAGCTCGTTCTCGTCGCTGGGGGTCATCACCAGCATGCCAGGGATGCAGCGCAGGTAGGAGAGGTCGAAGCTGCCGGCGTGGGTCGGGCCGTCCTCGCCGACCAGACCGGCGCGGTCGATGGCGAACAGCACGTCGAGGTGCTGCACGGCGACGTCGTGGATCAACTGGTCGTAGGCGCGCTGCAGGAAGGTGGAGTAGATGGCCACCACCGGCTTGGCGCCCTCGCAGGCCATGCCGGCGGCCAGGGTGACCGCGTGCTGCTCGGCGATGGCCACGTCGAAGTAGCGGTCCGGGAAGCGCTCGCTGAAGGCAACCAGGTCGGAGCCTTCCTTCATCGCCGGGGTAATGCCCATCAGCCGCGGGTCGGCCGCTGCCATGTCGCACAGCCACTGGCCGAACACGTTGGAGTACCTGGGCCCGGAGGGCTTTTTCGGCTCGGCCGTGGCGTTGATCGGCTCCAGCTTGGTGATCGCGTGGTAGCCGATCGGGTCGGCCTCGGCGGGGGCGAAGCCCTTGCCCTTCTTGGTGATCACGTGGAGGAACTGCGGGCCTTCCAGGTCACGCATGTTGCGCAGGGTGGCGAGCAGGGTGGGCAGGTCGTGACCATCGATGGGGCCCACGTAGTTCCAGCCCAGCTCCTCGAACAGGGTGCCGGGCACCAGCATGCCCTTGGCGTGCTCCTCGGCCTTGCGGGCGATCTCCCAGGCGCCGGGCAGGCGCGACAGCACCTTCTTGCTGCCCTCGCGCATGATGGTGTAAGTGCGGCTGGAGAGGATCTTCGCCAGGTAGTTGGATAGCCCGCCGACGTTCTTGGAGATCGACATGTCGTTGTCGTTGAGGATCACCAGCATGTCGGCGCCGACCTCGGGCGCATGGTTGAGCGCCTCGAAGGCCATCCCAGCGGTCAGCGCGCCGTCGCCGATCACCGCCACCGTCTTGCGCTTGACGCCCTGGCGCCTGGCAGCGATGGCCATGCCCAGGGCGGCGCTGATGCTGGTGCTGGAGTGGCCAACGCCGAAGGTGTCGTACTCGCTCTCGCTGCGCCGCGGGAAGGCGGCGATGCCGTCCTTCTGGCGCAGGGTCAGCATGCGCTCGCGGCGCCCGGTGAGGATCTTGTGCGGGTAGGCCTGGTGGCCGACGTCCCAGACCAGGCGGTCCTCCGGGGTGTCGAACACGTAGTGCAGCGCGATGGTCAGCTCCACCACGCCGAGCCCGGCGCCGAAGTGTCCGCCGGTCTGGCCGACCGTGTAGAGCAGGTCCAGGCGCAGCTCGTCGGCCAGGGTTTCCAGCTCGGCCTCGGACAGCCGGCGCAGCTCGGCCGGCGTGCGGGCGCGGTCGAGCAGGGGCGTGACGGGACGTTGGCGGGGAATCTCGTGGAAGGTCGTCGGCATCAGGCGAGTCGTTGTCGGCATGCAAAAGATGCGGAAGTTTACCCGAAAAACTGCCTTCCGGACGCCGAACAAGCGTGGCAGGGGACGTCTGCCGCGGGACGGCCTCGCCAGGTATCGACGAACGGCGCTTGCGCCCCTCGCGGCGCGTCGGGTGCTACCTGGCGGCCGAGCCTGTGGCGGTGACCTCGCAGCGCCGCGGCATCTGCGCCGAGGCGCTGGCGCTGGAGCAACCGGAGCTGTCGTAGCGGGTCCGTCTGCCGGGGGCTGGCCCGCGGCACCGTGACTCGGGGGGCTGGAGCTGGCGCCGGTCACCCTGAGCCTGTACTGGTCACGCCAGCAGGAGGGCGATGGTGGCGGCCTCTGGCTGCGCGGGCAGGTGCTGGAGCGGGTGGCTCAGCTGCGCCGATCGACGATGTAGCGGGCGAGCTCGCGCAGCGGCTCGGCGCTGTCGCCGAACGGGCGCAGGGCGTGCAGGGCCTGGTCGCGCAGTTCCAGGGCGTAGGCCTTGGCCGCCTCCAGGCCGAGCAGGGCGGGGTAGGTGGGCTTGTGATGGGCCTCGTCCTTGCCCTGGGTCTTGCCCAGGGTGGCGGTGTCGCTCTCCACGTCGAGGATGTCGTCCTGCACCTGGAACGCCAGGCCAATGGCCCGGGCGTACTGCTGCAGGGCGCGCAGGCTGGCAGGGTCGGCCTTGCCGCTGGCCAGGGCGCCGAGCTGCACGCTGGCCTCGATCAGCGCACCGGTCTTGTGCCGGTGCATGGTCTCCAGGGCCTGCTGGTCCAGCCTGTGGCCCACTGAGTCGAGGTCGATGGCCTGGCCGCCGACCATCCCGGAGGGACCGGCGGCGCGGCTCAGGCTGCTGAGCATGGCCAGGCGGGTTTCGGCGTCATGGGGGTTGCGCTCGGGGTCGGCGAGCACCTCGAAGGCCAGGCTTTGCAGGCCGTCGCCGGCGAGGATCGCGCAGGCCTCGTCGAAGGCCCGGTGGGTGGTCGGTTGGCCTCGGCGCAGGTCGTCGTCGTCCATCGCCGGCAGGTCGTCGTGGACCAACGAGTAGGCGTGGATAAGCTCCACCGCGCAGGCGGCGCCGTCGGCCCGAGCATCCTGGCCGCCCAAGGCCTCGCAGGCGGCGTACACCAGCAGCGGGCGGACCCGCTTGCCGCCGTTCATCACGCTGTAGCGCATGGCCTGGTAGAGGCGCTCCAGTTCCGGGCGTGGGGGCTGGAGCAGGCGCTCCAGGGCGGCATCGACGCGCTGCTGGCAGCGTTTCTGGTAGCTGGCGATCATACCGGTTCGTCCGTGTCGAACGGCGCTTCCTGCAGTGCGCCGTCGCGTTCGAGGAGGATCTGGACCTTCTGCTCGGCCTGGGCCAGGGCATCCTGGCACTCGCGGGTCAGGCGGATGCCCTGCTCGAAGGTGGCCAGCGAGTCTTCTAGGGACAGCTCGCCGCTTTCCAGGCGTTCGACCAGGGTTTGCAGTTCGGCGAGCGACTGCTCGAAATCGGGGGCGCTTTTCTTGCGGGCCATGAGCGTTCTCGGCGGGAGGGGTGTTCAGCGGCGCGACACTAGCAGAGCGGCACCCGGTGGGCAAATCGCCCGGGCCGGCTGGCGTGCCTTCAATAGTGGTACCACTTGAGTTCCACGGCCAGCTCGTTGACCGGCGCGGCGAGCTGGCTGAACTGTCGGCTGGCCGACAGGCGCAGACCGAGGTTCCTGCCCAGCTCCCAGTGCTGGGTGAGGGCGAGGCTGCGGCGCACCTCGCCGTTGTGGAAGTAGTCGCCGCGCGCCTCCAGGCTCAGGCTGCCGAGGCCGTTGCGCCAGAGCAGACCGGTGTCGAAGCCGGCGGCCGGGGCGACGAAGGCGGCGAAGTCCCGGTTGTGCTCGACGCGCAGGGTGCCCAAGGCGAAGCCCAGCACCTCGTCGCTGAGCTGCCAGCTGCCGCCGGCACCGCCGCTCAGGTGGCTGACCAGGCGTTCCGCGCCGTCCTCGCCGGGGACCCGCTCCAGGCCGCCGCCAACCTGCCAGGACCAGGGCTTGAGCAGCTGGTCGCGGGGCGTCAGCGAGCGGATGGTGGCCAGGTCCAGGCGCTGCAGCTGCCAGTGGTTGTCTTCGTACTGGCGCAGCTTGAGCTGGAGGATCTCGATCTGCGCGCCGAGGGGGAAGCCGTAGGCGTTGTCGGTCAGGTCGTGGTAGGCCATGCGCAGGCCGTACTCGGCGAAGGCGCGATCCTCGCGGCTGCCGGCGCCGAGCTGCCAGGTACGCGACTGGTGGCCGTCCTCCGGCGGTTCCGGGCGCTGCACCTCCAGGGCCGGCGGCGGGTTGTGGTTGATCGCCTGAAGTAGCGCGTAGCTGCGTCGCACCGCCGCCGGGTCGCGGTTCTCCCCGGCGGAGCGGTAGCGGCCGAGACGGAAGGCGGCGTCCAGCACCAGTGCCTGGCGCTCGCGGGGCAGGGCGGCGAAGGCGGCGTCGTCCAGGCTGGCAGGGTTCTCGGCGAGGGCGAGTACCAGGGCCTTCTCGGCGCCGTCCAGGGCTTCGGCGCGGGCGAGCAGCTCGCGCTCGCGGGACGGCCGGTAGTCGATGCGCGCCACCAGCCCGGAGTCCTTCACCGCGCGCACTGTGTCGGTGGGAATGGCGGTGAGCGGGAAGCGGTCGGTCAGCTCGATGCCCGGGCGGGCGATCTCCAGCAGCTCGAGCAGGCGGAAGGAGCAGTTCTCGTCGAAGAAGTAGTAGTCGAAGCGGATCTGCTTGAGTTCCCAGACGTGCTCGACCATCCGCCCGGTTTCCTCGGGGGTGAGGTTCAGGCGGTATTCCCAGAGGTCGCGGTTCTCCAGGTGGCGGTACTCGGCGAGCTTCTCGTGGTAGGGGACCAGGGCGAACAGCCCGGGGTAGCCGCCCATCAGGCCCTTCCAGGCATAGAGGATGCTGTTGTCCATGCCCTCGATGAAGGCGCCGAAGTTCAGCGCGTAGCTGAGCAGCGCGGTGTTGTTCTCGTCGATGTCGGCCTGGTCGATGCGCAGCAGGGTGTGGCCGAACATCGACGAGGGGCTGTTCAGGTAGGCGGCGGGGAATACCAGCACGCTGCTGTGCGGGGCGACGTCGGCGAACCAGGCGTCGAACTCGGCGCAGTCGGGCTTCGGCAGGTCGGTCAGCTGCAGCTGCAGCTGCTCGCGCAGCCAGCGGGTGCGCGCCGGGTAGATGCACTGCGGGTGGCGGTCGCCGAGTTCGGCTGGGGCGTAGAGGCCCGCCAGGGTGGCGGCCAGTTCGGCGTGCGGGTCGCTGTCGCCCTGCGCGGAGAGGAAGAAGTCGGGATCGTCGACGTAGCTGCGCCAGCCGCCCAGCTTGCCGGTCTCGTAGTGGCCGAGGGCGATCCAGTAGGGATGCGCGGCGAGGGCGTCGAGGCGGGCCGCATCCGGCCCGGCGGCCTGGACGGCAGCGGCGAACGCCAGGGCCAGGGCGGGAAGAGTCCGTTTCAAGGGGGCGTCGTTCTGGTTCCGATGACTGGGGGCGGAGCTTTGGGGAAGGCGCCGGCGCTGTCAAGGGCGGCGATTTTTGTCGCAGCTCAATGCCGGCGCGGCATTCCCTGTCCACACTTGTGATATCCGACCACTTCGTTTGGGGAGCACCACCATGACCACCTTCGATCCCAGCGCGGCCCTCGATGCCCTAGCCGCGGAATACGGTGCGCGGGCGGCCGCCATCCGCCGCGACCTGGCACGCAGCCATTCCCCGGATTTCGCCGAGCAGGCCGTGCAGCGGCAGAACGACGAGGTGCTCGAGGCCCTGCTCGCCGAGGCCGAGGCGGCTCTGCTGCAGGTCGGCAAGGCCAAGCAGCGGCTTGCCGAAGGCACCTACGGCGACTGCCTGGGCTGCGGCGAGCCGATCGAGCCGGCGCGCCTGCAGGCTTTGCCGGCCGCCGAGTACTGCCTGGCCTGCGCCGACAAGGAGCGCTGAGCGCGGACGCGCGGGCAGGAGGGCGGAGTCCTTCCGCCCTGCGGCCCGCGCCCGCCTTGCCAGCGGCGCCGGGGCAGCGCCAGAATGCGGTCATCTCTCCCGCAGTTCCCAAGGACTCCCGATGCCCGATTCCATCGCCGCAGGTCTGCGGCTGGCGCCCGAGGCGCTGACCCGAACCTTCTCCCCCGAGCAGTTCGGCTTCACCACCACCGAGGACCTCGAACCCTTCCGCGGCATCCTCGGCCAGGAACGGGCGGTAGAGGCCCTGCAGTTCGGCGTGGCGATGCCGCGGCCCGGCTACAACGTCTACGTGATGGGCGAGCCCGGCACCGGCCGCTTCTCCTTCGTCAAGCGCTACCTCAAGGCCGAGGCCAAGCGCATGCGGACCCCCTCCGACTGGGTCTACGTCAACAACTTCGAGGAACCCCGCGAGCCCCGCGCCCTGGAGCTGCCGCCGGGCACCGCCAGCGAATTCATCGCCGACATCGGCGTGCTGATCGACAACCTGATGGCCACCTTCCCGGCGGCCTTCGAGCACCCGGCCTACCAGCAGAAGAAGAGCGCCATCGACCGCGCTTTCAACCAGCGCTACGACCGCGCCCTGGAACTGATCGAACGCCTCGCCCTGGAGCGCAACGTGGCGCTCTACCGCGACAGCAGCAATGTCGCCTTCACCCCCATGCGCGACGGCAAGGCACTCGACGAGGCGGAGTTCGCCCAGTTGCCGGAGGCCGAGCGCGAGCGCTTCCATGCCGACATCGCCGAGCTGGAGGACCGCCTCAACCAGGAGCTGGCCAGCCTGCCGCAGTGGAGGCGCGAGTCCAGCAACCAGCTGCGCCAGCTCAACGAGGAGACCATCACTCTGGCCCTGCAGCCACTGCTCGCGCCGCTGTCCGAAAAGTACGCGGAGAACGCCGGGGTCTGCGCCTACCTGCAGGCCATGCAGGTCAACCTGCTGAAGACCGTGGTTGACCAGCTGGCTGAGGTGGAAAAGGTCGACGTGCAGACCCGCAAGCTGCTCGAGGAGCAGTACAGCCCCTGTCTGGTGGTCGGCCACCACGCCAGCGGTGGTGCGCCCGTGGTGTTCGAGCCGCACCCCACCTACGACAACCTGTTCGGGCGTATCGAGTACAGCTCTGACCAGGGCGCCCTGTACACCAGCTACCGGCAGCTGCGCCCCGGCGCCCTGCACCGTGCCAACGGCGGCTATCTGGTGGTGGAGGCCGAGAAGCTGCTCGGCGAGCCCTTCGTCTGGGACGCCCTGAAGCGAGCCCTGCACGCCGGCAAGCTGAAGATGGAGTCGCCGCTCGGCGAGCTGGGGCGGATCGCCACCGTGACCCTCACCCCGCAGGTCATCCCGCTGCAGGTCAAGGTGGTGATCATCGGCTCGCGGCAGCTCTACTACGCGCTGCAGGACCACGACCCGGACTTCCAGGAAATGTTCCGCGTGCTGGTGGACTTCGACGAGGAGATCCCGCTTTCCGAGGACAGCCTCGAGCAGTTCGCCCAGCTGCTCAAGACCCGCACCAGCGAGGAAGGCATGGCGCCGCTGAGCGCCGGCGCTGTGGCCCGTCTGGCCACCTACAGCGCGCGCCTGGCCGAGCACCAGCAGCGCCTCTCGGCACGCATCGGCGACCTCTTCCAGCTGGTCAGCGAGGCCGACTTCATCCGCCAACTGGCCCATGACCAGGTCACCGACGCCGGGCACATCGAACGCGCCCTGAAGGCCAAGGCGACCCGCACCGGGCGCGTTTCGGCGCGGATCCTCGACGACATGCTGGCCGGCATCATCCTGATCGACACCGAGGGCGCCGCGGTCGGCAAGTGCAACGGGCTGACCGTGCTGGAGGTGGGCGACTCGGCGTTCGGCGTTCCGGCGCGCATCTCCGCCACCGTCTACCCGGGCAACAGCGGCATCGTCGACATCGAGCGCGAGGTCAGCCTCGGCCAGCCGATCCACTCCAAGGGGGTGATGATCCTCACCGG
This sequence comes from Pseudomonas thermotolerans DSM 14292, assembly GCF_000364625.1. Classification (GTDB taxonomy): domain Bacteria; phylum Pseudomonadota; class Gammaproteobacteria; order Pseudomonadales; family Pseudomonadaceae; genus Aquipseudomonas; species Aquipseudomonas thermotolerans. The sequence continues at coordinate 31,278 of NZ_KB822612.1, read as the reverse complement.
CTACCTGGGCAGCCGCTACGCCCAGGAGTTCCCTCTGGCGATCTCGGCAAGCATCGCCCTCGAGCAGTCCTACGGCTACGTGGACGGCGACAGTGCCTCGCTCGGCGAGGTCTGCACGCTGATTTCCGCACTGTCGCGCACGCCGCTCAAGCAATGCTTCGCGATCACCGGGTCGATCAACCAGTTCGGCGAGGTGCAGGCGGTCGGCGGGGTCAACGAGAAGATCGAGGGCTTCTTCCGCCTCTGCGAGGCGCGCGGCCTGACCGGCGAGCAGGGGGTGATCATCCCGCGCGCCAACGTCGCCAACCTGATGCTCGACGACCGCGTGGTGCAGGCGGTGCGCAAGGGGCAATTCAACGTCTACGCGGTGCGCCACGTGGACGAGGCGCTGAGTCTGCTGGTCGGCCGCGAGGTGGGCGTGGCGGATGCTAGGGGGCGCTTCCCGGCCGGCAGCGTCAACGCCCTGGTGGTCGAGCGCCTGCGCGAGATCGCCGAGCTGGACATGGACGAGGACGAGAAGGGCGCCGCCAAGGAGGTGAACATCAAGGGCGCCGCGGTGGCCGCCGGCGCGACCAAGGACGCCTAGACGGGGCAGGGCGGTCGCGGCGACGGCTGCCCAATCCTTGAGCAATGGCGTCCGGCCGGCATGACCTCTAGGCCGTGGCGCCTTGCCCACCCGCCCTCCACAGACTTATCCACAGAACGTGGGGATAACCGCGAGGCTTCCCTAGAGCGCCGCGCGGGGTGTAGGCTGGAGCCCGGACCCTGCCGAGGAGCGCCATCATGTCGCGTAGCCTCTGCCTCACCCGCCAGTGTCTAGGGCTGGTCACCCGCATCGAATGCGCGGTCCGGCCGCTGTCAGGCGAAAGCGGTCTGTGGATGCTGATCTGTGCCGCCGGCATCGCCGGCAATCAGCCCACCGCCGTCAAGGCGCAAGGCCCGTTTCCCGGGCCTTGCGTGGCCGAGTCGGTGCTCGATGCGATCGTCGAGAACCTGCTCGCGATGGGCTACGAGATCACCGCCGATTCCTCCATCTGGTGCCTGCACATCCAGGCCGAACTTCGCCGGGTGAGGGCCTCGCGGGGGCGCTGCCTGGACGACTGCCAGCCGCCACCCGGCTAGTGCTGGAACGGAGTCTGGGCGGCTGCGCGCAGGCCGCGAAATCCAGGCTTCGGCCGGCAGCCTTCCACAGAGTTATCCACAGATTCGTCCAGGGCCGGCATGGCACCGTCCGGCAGTAGTGTCCGTCCCGGGGCGCGGGGTATACTCGCCGCCGTTTTTCGCCATAGCCCGGGAGCCTCAATGGAACGCTTTCTCGAAAACACGATGTACGCCTCGCGCTGGCTGCTCGCGCCCATCTATCTGGGCCTGTCCCTGGCCCTGCTGGCGCTGACCCTGAAGTTCTTCCAGGAGCTCTACCACCTGGTGCCGCACATCTTCGAGCAGAGCGAGGCGGACCTGATCCTGGTCCTGCTGTCGATGATCGACATGGCGCTGGTCGGTGGCCTGTTGGTGATGGTGATGATTTCCGGCTACGAGAACTTCGTGTCCCAGCTGGACATCGACGAGGACAAGGAAAAGCTCGAGTGGCTCGGCAAGATGGATTCCGGCTCGCTGAAGCTGAAGGTGGCTGCCTCCATCGTGGCGATCTCCTCCATCCACCTGCTGCGCATGTTCATGGACGCCCAGCAGATCGCCAACGACAAGCTGCTCTGGTACGTGATCATCCACATGACCTTCGTGGTCTCGGCCTTCGCCATGGGCTACCTGGACAAGCTGACCCGGCACTGATCCCGCCGGACGCCCGCTTCCACGGGGCGGCAGGACTCGGCACGGGGCGGGCCTTGCCGGCGGCGGCCTCGGCTGTGCTAGTCTGGCCGCCCTTTTTGCCCTTTGTGGAACCCCTCCCATGTCCGAACTCGATCTCTCCACCGACGAAACCCGCGTCAGCTACGGCATCGGCCGCCAACTGGGCGACCAACTGCGCGACAACCCGCCGCCCGGCGTCAGCCTGGACGCGGTGGTCGCCGGTCTGCGCGACGCCTTCGCCAACCAGCCGAGCCGGGTCAGCCAGGAAGAGCTGCTGGCCAGCTACCGGGTGATCCGCGAACGCATGCAGGCCGAGGCCCAGGCCAAGGCCGAGGCGGCCGCCGCCGCCGGGGTCGAGTTCCTCGCCGAGAACGCCAAGCGCGAAGGCGTGGTGCAACTACCCTCGGGCCTGCAGTACGAAGTGCTGGTTGCCGGCGAAGGCGCCAAGCCGAGCCGTGAGGACACCGTGCGCACCCACTATCACGGCACCTTGATCGACGGCACCGTGTTCGACAGCTCCTACCAACGCGGTCAGCCGGCCGAGTTCCCGGTCGGCGGGGTGATCGCCGGCTGGGTGGAGGCCCTGCAGCTGATGAACACCGGCAGCAAGTGGCGCCTCTACGTGCCGAGCGAGCTGGCTTACGGCGCCCAGGCGGTCGGTAGCATTCCGCCGCACAGCGTGCTGATCTTCGACGTCGAGTTGCTGGCGATCCTCTGATCGCGTGCGCTGAAAAGGAAAAGGCCGGACATTCCGGCCTTTTTTGTATGAGTGGCTCTCGGACGGGCTTTCCATGGCCTGCCCGGAGAGCCGCCAAGGGGCGCTTGGCCCCTGCTAGGCGCCCTGTTGGGCGGGCGCTGATGCCGCATCCCGGCGGCCTAAAGCTCATGTCCGAAGTGTAGCTCGTTATGGCCGGGGCGTAGGGCCCGGGCGTAGCAGAACAGGAACAGGTTGCGGACCAGCTCCTTGAGCACCGAGGGCTCGGTGCAGTTCAGTCCGTGGAGGTCCAGGTCGCCCTGCTCGCGCAGCTCGTCTAGGGCATCTTCTTCCAGCACGGCACAGACTTCACCGGTTTCGCGATGGAGAATCCGCAGGTAGGGATGCGGGCGCTCCAGCCAGGCATCGATCAGGTAGGTCATGGCTCATCTCCGTGTTGGGTGTCCGAGATGAGAATAATTATTATTATCTAAATAGCAAGGACTAATTTGCGGTTTCCGTCGGGACGGACAAGGCGTCACGCCCCGCGGGGCTTGAACCGGAATTGCGCTGAAACCGAACGGGCCGGCGACCCGCCGTCAGGGCGGGCCGTGCAGGGCAGGTGCGGGGCTTAGTGAGTGCGGGCGACGGCGAACTCGCTGAGTTCGACCAGGGCGTCGCGGTAGCTGCTGGCCGGCAGGGCGTCCAGGCAGGCGATGGCCTGGGCTGCATAGTCGCGGGCCAGGCGGGCGGTGTAGTCCAGGGAGCCGGAGGCTTCCACGGCGGCGCGGATGCTCTCCAGATCGTCGCTGCCACCCTGCTGGATGGCCTTGCGCACCAATGCCGCCTGCTCGGGGGTGCCCTCGCGCATGGTGTAGATCAGTGGCAGGGTCGGCTTGCCTTCAGCAAGGTCGTCGCCGACGTTCTTGCCCAGGGTCTCGCTGTCGCCGCGGTAGTCGAGCAGGTCGTCCACCAGTTGGAAGGCGATGCCCAGACGGTCGCCGAAGCGGCGCAGGGCCTCGGCCTGCTCGGCCGGGGCGTTGGCCAGGGCGGCGGCGCTATGGGTGGAGGCCTCGAAGAGCATCGCGGTCTTGGCACGGATGACCTCCATGTAGACCTCCTCGGTGGTGCTGGCGTCGCGCACCTTGGAGAGCTGCAGTACCTCGCCCTCGGCGATCACCCGGGTAGCGTGGGAGAGGATGTGCATCACCGGCAGCGAGCCCAGCTCGACCATCATCTCGAAGGAGCGGGAATAGAGGAAGTCGCCGACCAGCACGCTGGGCGCGTTGCCCCACAGGGCGTTGGCGGTGGAGCGGCCGCGGCGCATGCCGGACATGTCGACCACGTCGTCGTGCAGTAGGGTGGCGGTGTGCAGGAACTCGATGGTGGCGGCGAGCAGGCGCAGATCGTTGCTCTGGCGGCCCAGGGCACGCCCGCAGAGCAGCACCAGCAGGGGGCGCAGGCGCTTGCCGCCGGCGGAGATGATGTAGTCACCGATCTTTTCCACCAGAGGCACTCGGGAGGTGAGCTGCTTCCTGATAATGCCGTCGACAGCGGTGAAATCGTCTGCCACCACCCGATAGAATGCCTGGGGTTGCATCAGTGCCAAGTGCTCCTCTGAGAATGCGCGGCATGCTAGGTGCCGGGGTAGGGCCTGTCAAGCAAGGCGCGCGGCGGTGATGCTTGCGGAGGCGCCGAGGCTTGCGTACAATCGCGGCCCCTAACTTCCCTGGGCATCGCCTGCCTTACGCAAATGCGCGGGAGTCCTTCCGGCCTCGTGCAGCCATGCCAGCCAACACCTACTCCTACAAAGCGCTGGGTGAGCAGGATCAACGGAGATATATCATGTACGCAGTAATTGTTACCGGTGGCAAACAGTACAAGGTCACCGAAGGCGAATTCCTCAAGGTCGAGAAGCTGGAAGTCGGCACCGGCGAAGCCGTGACCTTCGACCGCGTTCTGCTGGTCGGCAACGGCGACGACGTGAAGGTCGGTGCTCCGGTGGTCGAAGGCGCCAAGGTCACCGCTGAAGTGGTTGCCCAAGGCCGTCACGACAAGGTGCGCATCATCAAGTTCCGCCGCCGCAAGCACCACATGAAGCGTCAGGGCCACCGCCAGTGGTTCACTGAGATCAAAATTACCGGTATCCAGGCCTGATTCGTCCGGCCCCGATCCCTTATTTGGAGTATTGACTCATGGCACACAAAAAAGCTGGCGGTTCTACCCGCAACGGCCGCGATTCCGAAAGTAAACGCCTCGGCGTGAAAGTGTACGGTGGTCAGGTCGTCAAGGCCGGCAACATCATCGTGCGCCAGCGCGGCACCCAGTTCCACCCCGGCTACGGCGTGGGCATCGGCAAGGATCACACCCTGTTCGCCAAGATCGAGGGTGTGCTCAAGTTCGAAGTGAAAGGCCCGCAAAACCGTCGCTACGTGAGCATCGTCGCGGCCTGAGCGTAGCGCTGCTGGAAAAGCCCTGTCTCGCGACGGGGCTTTTTTGTTTCTGAGTCGTGAGGCTTTTGCAAAGTGAAGTGCGCGGGATTTTGCAAAAGCCTTATGTAGATAGGCTGATATCTGACCCGCTGAAGCGGCGGGAGGCAAGCAATGAAATTCGTCGATGAAGTATCGATATTCGTAAAGGCCGGTGACGGCGGCAATGGCATGATGAGCTTTCGCCGCGAGAAGTTCATCGAGAAGGGCGGTCCCAACGGTGGTGATGGTGGCGACGGCGGCTCGGTGTACATCGAGGCCGACGAGAACTTGAACACCCTGGTGGACTACCGCTACACCCGCAAGTTCTTCGCCCAGAATGGCGAGAAGGGCGGCAGCAGTGACTGTACCGGTCGCAAGGGCGAGGATCTGATCCTCCCGGTGCCGGTGGGTACCACGGTGATCGACGCCAACACCCAGGAGATCATCGGCGACCTGGTTCGCCACGGTCAGCGCCTGCTGGTCGCCCAGGGCGGCTGGCACGGGCTCGGCAACACCCGCTTCAAGTCCAGTACCAACCGCGCGCCGCGGCAGACCACTCCGGGCAAGCCGGGTGAGGCCCGGGATCTCAAGCTGGAGCTGAAGGTGCTGGCGGACGTCGGCCTGCTGGGGCTGCCCAACGCCGGCAAGAGCTCCTTCATCCGTTCGGTGTCGGCGGCCAAGCCCAAGGTGGCGGACTACCCCTTCACCACCCTGGTGCCGAACCTTGGGGTGGTCAGCGTCGGTCGCTACAAGAGCTTCGTGATCGCCGACATTCCCGGGCTGATCGAAGGCGCCTCGGAAGGCGCCGGCCTGGGCATCCGCTTCCTCAAGCACCTGGCCCGTACCCGCCTGCTGCTGCATCTGGTGGACATGGCGCCGCTGGATGGCAGCGATCCGGCGGATGCCGCCGAGTCCATCATCCGCGAGCTGGAGCGCTTCAGTCCGGCGCTGGCCGAGCGGGATCGCTGGCTGGTGCTGAACAAGGCCGACCAGTTGCTCGAGGACGAGCGCGAGGAGCGTCTCCGCGCGGTGGTCGAGCGTCTTGGCTGGAAGGGCCCGGTGTACGTGATCTCCGCCCTGGAGCGGGAAGGCACCGAGGAGCTCAGTCAGGCGATCATGCGCTACCTAGACGAGCGCGCCCAGCGCATCGCCGAGGATCCGGAATACGCCGAGGCCCTGGCCGAGCTGGACGAGCGCGTCGAAGCCGAGGCGCGGGCGCGCCTGCAGGAGCTGGACGACCGCCGGGCTCTGCGTCGGGCCGGCATGAAGAGCGCCGACGATGTCGACGACGATGATTTCGATGATGACGACGACGAGGGCGGCGCAGAAATCTTCTACGTCCGCTGATCGGACTCTTTCCCTGTGATCGTGAGACGGCGCAGGTGAGCGCCGATAAGGTTGGGTGGACATGCGGGACAAGGTGACCGGCGCTCAGCGCTGGGTGGTGAAGATCGGGAGTGCCCTGCTGACCGCCGATGGGCGTGGTCTGGACCGTTCGGCAATGGCTGTATGGGTCGAGCAGATGGTGGCGCTGTGCGAGGCTGGCGTGGAGCTGGTGCTGGTGTCCTCCGGGGCTGTGGCGGCGGGTATGAGCCGTCTCGGCTGGAGCAGCCGGCCGAGCGTGATGAGCGAGCTGCAGGCCGCCGCGGCGGTGGGGCAGATGGGGCTGGTGCAGGCCTGGGAGTCCAGTTTTGCCCAGCACGGTCGGCACACCGCGCAGATCCTTCTCACTCACGACGATCTGTCCGACCGCAAGCGCTACCTGAACGCGCGCAGCACCCTGCGCACCCTGGTCAATCTCGGGGTGATCCCGGTGATCAACGAGAACGACACCGTGGTCACCGACGAGATCCGCTTCGGCGACAACGACACCCTGGCCGCCCTGGTGGCCAACCTGGTGGAGGCCGACCTGCTGGTGATCCTCACCGACCGCGACGGCATGTACGACGCCGACCCGCGCTACAACCCCGATGCCCAGCTGATCCACGAGGCGCGCGCCGACGATCCGGCCCTGGATGCGGTGGCTGGCGGCACTGGCGGTGCGCTGGGGCGTGGCGGCATGCAGACCAAGCTGCGTGCGGCGCGTCTGGCGGCGCGTTCCGGTGCTCACACGGTGATCGTCGGCGGGCGCATCGAGCGGGTCCTGGCGCGCCTGAAGAGCGGCGAGCGCCTGGGTACCCTGCTAGCCCCCGAGCGTGGCCTGCTGGCCGCCCGCAAGCAGTGGCTGGCCGGCCATCTGCAGACCCGTGGCGTGCTGACCCTGGACGACGGCGCTGTGAAAGCCCTGGTGGATGGCCACAAGAGCCTGCTGCCGGTGGGCGTCAAGGCGGTGGAGGGAAACTTCCGACGCGGCGAGATGGTGCTCTGCGTGGCACCAGACGGACGCGAGATCGCTCGCGGGCTGGTCAACTACAGCGCCAGTGAGGCGCGCAAGATCGCCGGCAAGCCGTCCGACCTGATTGAGCAACTGCTCGGCTACGTCGACGGCCCCGAGCTGGTGCATCGCGACAACTTGGTGCTGGTCTGAGGATGCGGGGCAGGGAGGCAGGCGTGAAAGGAGCGTGGTTGGCCGGATTGGCGCTGCTGCCGCTGGCGGCGCTGGGCGAGCAGATCGGCGAGGTGTCCACCGTCTTCAAGTGGCTGGGGCCGAACGACAAGATCGTGGTGGAAGCCTTCGATGATCCCAGGGTGGAGGGCGTGACTTGCTACCTGTCGCGCGCCAAGACCGGCGGGGTGAAGGGTGGCTTGGGACTGGCCGAGGATCGCGCCGAGGCCTCCATCGCCTGCCGCCAGGTGGGGCCGATCCACTTCCGCGGCGAGCTGAAGGATGGCGAGGAGGTGTTCAAGGAGCGCACCTCGCTGATCTTCAAGACCCTGCAAGTGGTGCGCTTCTTCGATCGTAGGCGCAATGCGCTGGTCTATCTGGTCTACAGCGACCGGGTCATCGAGGGCAGTCCGCAGAACGCGGTGACCGCCATCCCCATCCAGCCTTGGCCTGAGCGCTGAGTCGGACTCGGGCCTCCTGTGAGGCGGGGAGGGCTTTTCCGCGGGCAAGAAAAAACCGGCCAGAAGGCCGGTTTTTTCAAGAACTTGGCGGCTTAGGCAGCAGCAGCTTCGCCGAGCGCCTTGATGCGGGCGTTCAGGCGGCTCTTGTGACGAGCGGCTTTGTTCTTGTGGATGATGCCCTTGTCGGCCATGCGGTCGATTACCGGGACAGCCAGGGTGTACGCATTCTTGGCCAGTTCGAGATCCTTGGCTTCGATAGCCTTGACCACGTTCTTGATGTAGGTGCGCACCATGGAGCGCAGGCTGGCGTTGTGGCTACGACGCTTCTCAGCCTGTTTGGCACGTTTCTTGGCAGAAGGTGTATTTGCCACCGTCGAGCTCCTCGAAAACTTTGGGGGGTTGCCTATCAAATTAAGGCCGCGAATGATGCCGTTGGCCGTGGGGGTTGTCAAGCGTGACGGCTACGCCCGACGAGCGGGCGGGCGTGCTTTCTTCGGGGCAGCACTCTACACTCGTCGGCTTCATTCCGGCGCGTGCTGGCACGCCGCTCGGGGACCGCGCAGGCGGGCGCCCTTGGACCTGCCCGCCGGGGCTTCGGCAACTCCTGGGATTTCCGTTCGGACCTATGAATCTGCTCAAGACGCTGGCCGCGGTCAGCTCCATGACCATGCTCTCCCGGGTGCTCGGCTTCGTCCGCGACACCATCATTGCCCGGGTGTTCGGCGCCGGCATGGCCACCGACGCCTTCTTCGTGGCCTTCAAGCTGCCCAACCTGCTGCGCCGGATCTTCGCCGAGGGCGCCTTCTCCCAGGCCTTCGTGCCGATCCTCGCCGAGTACAAGACCCAGCAGGGCGAGGAGGCGACCCGCACCTTCGTGGCCTACGTCGCCGGTTTGCTGACCCTGGCCCTGGCGCTGGTTACCGCCCTCGGCATCCTCGCCGCGCCGGTGGTGGTGTGGATCTCCGCACCGGGCTTCGTCGCCGAGCCGGAGAAGTTCGCGCTCACCGTCGAACTGCTGCGGGTGACCTTTCCTTATATTCTGCTGATCTCCCTGGCCTCCCTGGCCGGGGCGCTGCTGAACACCTGGAACCGCTTCTCGGTGCCGGCGTTCGTGCCGACCCTGCTGAACGTCAGCATGATCGTGTTCGCACTGTTCCTCGCGCCCTATTTCGATCCGCCGGTGATGGCCTTGGGCTGGGCAGTGCTGGCCGGCGGCCTGGCCCAACTGCTCTACCAGCTGCCGCACCTGAAGAAGATCGGCATGCTGGTGCTGCCGCGCCTCAATCTGCGCGACAGCGGGGTATGGCGGGTGTTGCGGCAGATGGGACCGGCGATCCTCGGCGTCTCGGTCAGCCAGATCTCGCTGATCATCAACACCATCTTCGCCTCCTTCCTGGTCGCTGGCTCGGTATCCTGGATGTACTACGCAGACCGCTTGATGGAGCTGCCCTCCGGGGTGCTCGGCGTGGCCCTGGGCACCATACTGTTGCCTTCGCTGGCCAAGACGTACGCCAACGCCGACCGCCAGGAGTACTCCCGGCTGCTCGACTGGGGCCTGCGCCTGTGCTTCCTGCTGGTGCTGCCCTGCGCCCTGGCTCTGGCCCTGCTGGCCGAGCCGCTGACCGTGTCGCTGTTCCAGTACGGCAGGTTCACCGCGTTCGACGCGCAGATGACCCAGCGCGCGCTGATCGCCTACGCGGTGGGCCTGCTCGGGATCATCCTGGTCAAGGTGCTGGCCCCCGGCTTCTATGCCCAGCAGAACATCCGCACGCCGGTGCGCATCGCCCTCTTCGTGCTGGTGCTCACTCAGCTGCTCAACCTGGCCTTCATCATTCCCCTCAAGCACGCCGGTCTGGCTCTGGCCATCAGCCTGGGCGCCTGCGTCAACGCCGCGCTGCTCTATCGCGGCCTGCGCCAGCGGGGGATGTACGTGCCACAGCCGGGCTGGGGGAAATTCCTCCTCAAGCTGCTGGTCGCCGTGGCGGTGATGTGCGTGGTGCTGTACGGGGTGATGCAGCTGCTGCCGGCCTGGAGTGAAGGTGGCATGGCCGAGCGCCTCTTGCGCCTGGGGCTGCTGGTGCTCGCCGGAGCGCTGGCCTATTTCGCCACTCTGGCGGCCTTGGGCTTCCGCCCGCGGGACTTCTCGCGCAAGGCGGTATCCTGAGTGCCTGTCGTACCGCGCGGGCTGTGCGTATAATCGGCCACTTTCTGAGCAAGTAGTGCGCTATGCAACTGGTTCGAGGTCTTCACAACCTACGGCCCCGCCATCGGGGCTGCGTTGCCACCATCGGCAATTTCGACGGCGTGCACCGCGGACACCAGGCCATCCTGGCCCGTCTACGCGAACGCGCGGCGGAGCTGGGACTGCCGAGCTGCGTGGTGATCTTCGAGCCGCAGCCGCGGGAGTTCTTCGCGGCGGACAGTGCGCCGCCGCGCCTCAGCCGTCTGCGCGAGAAACTGCAGCTGCTCGCCGCGGCGGGCATCGACCAGGTGTTGTGCCTGAGCTTCAACCGCCGCCTGCGCGAACTGAGTGCCGCCGAATTCGTCAGCGCCGTGCTGGTCGAAGGGCTGGGGGTCCGCCACCTGGAAGTGGGCGATGATTTTCGCTTCGGCTGCGACCGCACCGGCGATTTCGCCTTCCTCTGCAAGGTGGGGCCGGATGCCGGCTTCAGCGTGGAGGAGGCGGCGACCGTCGAACTGGACGGCGAACGGGTCAGCAGCACCCGGGTGCGGCAGGCCCTTGCGGCCGCCGACTTCGCTCTGGCCGAACGGCTGCTGGGGCGGCCCTTCTGCATCGAGGGGCGCGTCCTGCACGGCCAGAAGCTGGCCCGCCAGCTCGGCACGCCGACCGCCAACGTGCAGCTCAAGCGCCGTCGTGTGCCGCTGTCCGGGGTGTTCGTGGCCAGCGTCGAGCTGGACGGGCGGCGCTGGCCGGGGGTCGCCAACATAGGCGTGCGCCCGACGGTGCAGGGCGATGGCCGCCCGCACCTCGAGGTGCACCTTCTGGATTTCGCCGGCGAGCTGTACGGCCGGCATTTGACGGTGGCCTTCCACCACAAGCTGCGCGATGAGCAGCGTTTCGCCTCCCTGGAGGCGCTGAAGACGGCGATCGATGGGGATGTCGCCGCCGCCCGAGCCTACTGGCAGGGCCAACCGCCTAAGTGAAGAGCCTGAGATGACCGACTACAAAGCCACCTTGAACCTTCCGGACACCGCGTTCCCGATGAAAGCCGGCCTGCCGCAGCGCGAGCCGCAGATCCTGCAGCACTGGGCAAGCATCGGTCTGTACCAGAAGCTCCGCGAAATCGGCGCCGGACGTCCGAAGTTCATCCTCCACGACGGCCCGCCCTACGCCAACGGCAGCATCCACATCGGTCACGCGGTAAACAAGATCCTCAAGGATATGATCGTCCGCTCGAAAACCCTGGCTGGCTACGACGCCCCCTACGTACCGGGCTGGGACTGCCATGGCCTGCCCATCGAGCACAAGGTGGAAGTCACCCACGGCAAGCACCTGCCGGCGGACAAGACCCGCGAACTGTGCCGCGCCTATGCTGGCGAGCAGATCGAGGGCCAGAAGGCCGACTTCATCCGTCTTGGCGTGCTGGGTGACTGGGACAACCCCTACAAGACCATGAACTTCGCCAATGAGGCCGGCGAGATCCGCGCCCTGGCCAAGATGGTCGAGGGCGGCTTCGTGTTCAAGGGCCTGAAGCCGGTCAACTGGTGCTTCGACTGCGGCTCGGCGCTGGCCGAGGCTGAGGTGGAATACGCCGACAAGAAGTCCGATGCCATCGACGTGGCCTTTCCGGTGGTGGATGCCGCCAGGCTGGCTGCCGCCTTCGGCCTGGACGGCCTGACCAAGCCGGCCGCCATCGTGATCTGGACCACCACCCCCTGGACCATTCCGGCCAACCAGGCGCTCAATGTGCACCCCGAGTACAGCTACGCCCTGGTGGACGTCGGCGAACGCCTACTGGTTCTCGCCGAGGAACTGGTGGAGTCCTGCCTGCAGCGCTACGGTCTGGAAGGCCGGGTGCTGGCCAGCTGCCGCGGTCAGGCCCTGGAGCTGATCGAGTTCCGCCACCCCTTCTACGAGCGCGTTTCCCCGGTGTACCTGGCCGAGTACGTGGAGCTGGGCGCCGGTACCGGCATCGTCCACTCGGCGCCGGCCTACGGCGAGGACGACTTCCGCACCTGCAAGCAGTACGGGATGAGCAACGACGAGATCCTCAACCCGGTGCAGAGCAACGGCGTGTACGCCGAGTCGCTGCCGCTGTTCGGCGGCCAGTTCATCTGGAAGGCCAACCCGCTGATCGTCGAGAAGCTTCGTGAAGTGGGCGCCCTGCTCAAGCACGAGAGCATCAGCCACAGCTACATGCATTGCTGGCGGCACAAGACCCCGCTGATTTACCGCGCCACCGCCCAGTGGTTCGTCGGCATGGACCGCACCGCGGCGGACGGCACCACTCTGCGCCAGCGCTCCCTGGCGGCCATCGACCAGACCGGCTTCGTCCCGGCCTGGGGTCAGGCGCGCCTGCATGGCATGATCGCCGGCCGCCCGGACTGGTGCATCTCCCGCCAGCGCAACTGGGGCGTGCCCATCCCCTTCTTCCTGCACAAGGAAAGCGGCGAGCTGCACCCGCGCACCCTGGAGCTGATGGAAGAGGTGGCCAAGCGCGTCGAGCAGGAGGGTATCGAGGCCTGGTTCAAGCTGGATCCCGCCGAGCTGCTCGGCGAGGAAGCCGCCCAGTACGAGAAGATCAGCGACACCCTGGACGTCTGGTTCGACTCCGGAACCACCCACTGGCACGTGCTGCGTGGTTCCCACCGCCTGGCCCACGTCAGCGGCCCGGCCGCCGACCTCTACCTGGAAGGCTCCGACCAGCACCGTGGCTGGTTCCATTCCTCGCTGCTGACCGGCTGCGCCATCGACGGCCACGCGCCGTACCGCCAGCTGCTCACCCACGGCTTCACCGTGGACGAGAGCGGCCGCAAGATGTCCAAGTCGCTGGGCAACGTGATCGCCCCGCAGCAGGTCACCGACAGCCTGGGCGCCGACATCCTGCGTCTGTGGGTCGCCGCCACCGACTACTCCGGGGAGATGGCGGTGTCGCAGACCATCCTGCAGCGCAGCGCCGACGCCTACCGGCGCATCCGCAACACTGCGCGTTTCCTGCTCGCCAACCTCAACGGCTTCGACCCGGTCAAGGACGCCCTGGCCGCCGAGGACATGCTGGCCCTCGACCGCTGGGCGGTGGACCGCGCCCTGCTGCTCCAGCGCGAGATCGAGGAGGCCTACCGCGAGTACCGCTTCTGGAACGTCTACTCCAAGGTCCACAACTTCTGCGTGCAGGACCTGGGCGGCTTCTACCTCGACATCATCAAGGACCGCCAGTACACCACCCCGGCCGACAGCCGCGCGCGGCGCTCCTGCCAGACCGCGCTGTACCATATCGCCGAGGCGCTGGTGCGCTGGGTGGCGCCGATCCTGGTGTTCACCGCCGACGAGATCTGGCAGTACCTGCCCGGCGCGCGCAACGAGTCGGTGATGCTCAACACTTGGTACGAGGGCCTCAGCGAGCTGCCGGAAGGCTTCGAGCTGGGCCGCGAGTTCTGGGCCCAGGTGATGGCGGTCAAGGCCGCGGTCAACAAGGAGTTGGAGAACCAGCGCGCGGCCAAGACCATCGGCGGCAACCTGCAGGCCGAGGTCACCCTGTTCGTGGAAGAGAAGCTCGGCGCCGAACTGGCCAAGCTGGGCGACGAGCTGCGCTTCGTGCTGATTACCTCCACCGCCACCCTGGCGCCGCTGGCCGAGGCGCCGGCGGATGCCGTGGACACCGAGGTGACCGGGCTCAAGCTCAGGGTGATCAAGTCGGCCCATGCCAAGTGCGCCCGCTGCTGGCACCACCGCGCCGACGTCGGCATCAATCCGGCCCATCCGGAAATCTGCGGACGCTGCGTGGAGAACGTGGAAGGCGCCGGTGAGGTTCGTCAACATGCCTAAGGCCCGTATCCGCTCCGCCGCACCGTGCGCCCGGAGCGCGACCCGCCGCGCTGGTGGCCGCTCGTGAGCGCCCGTTTCGGCAAGCTGCCCTGGCTGTGGCTCAGCCTGCTGGTATTCGGCCTCGACCAGGCGAGCAAGCTGCACTTCGAGGGTTCGCTACGCCTGTACCAGCAGATCGTGGTGATCCCCGACCTGTTCAGTTGGACCCTGGCCTACAACACCGGCGCGGCCTTCAGCTTTCTCGCCGATGCCGACGGCTGGCAGCGCTGGTTCTTCGCTCTGATCGCGGTGGTGGTCAGCGCCGTGCTGGTGGTCTGGCTGAAGCGCCTGAAGCCGGGCGAGACCTGGCTGGCCGTGGCACTGGCGCTGGTTCTGGGCGGGGCTCTGGGCAACCTGTTCGACCGGGTGGTCTACGGCCACGTGATCGACTTCATCCTGGTGCATTGGCAAGACCGCTGGTACTTCCCGGCCTTCAACCTGGCCGACAGCGCCATCACCGTCGGCGCCCTGATGCTGGCGCTGGACATGTTCAAATCCAAGCAATCCGGAGAACCCGCTCATGACTGAGCTACGCATTGGCCCGGATAGGGAAGTCACCCTGCACTTCGCCCTCAAGCTGGAGTCCGGCGAGGTGGTGGACAGCACCTTCGACAAGCAGCCGGCCACCTTCAGGGTCGGCGACGGCAACCTGCTGCCGGGCTTCGAGGCCGCCCTGTTCGGTCTCAAGGCCGGCGACAAGCGCACCCTGCGGGTCGAGCCGGAGAACGGCTTCGGCCAGCCCAACCCGCAGAACGTGCAGATCATGCCGCGCAGCCAGTTCCAGGACATGGAGCTTTCCGAGGGCCTGCTGGTGATCTTCAATGACGCGGCCAACGCGGAGCTGCCGGGCATCGTCAAGGCGTTCGACGACGCGCAGGTCACCGTCGACTTCAACCACCCCCTGGCCGGCAAGACGCTGGCCTTCGAGGTGGAGATCATCGCGGTCCGGGAAGTCGCCTGAAGCCTTAGCCCGCTATCTGGCGCGGCGAACGGTCGCCATCCCCGGCGGATTTCCGCAGTACACTGCGCCTGATGCCGGGCGCCGAAGAGATCACCCTATGCACATCAAACTCGCCAATCCCCGTGGCTTCTGCGCGGGCGTCGACCGCGCCATCGAGATCGTCAACCGTGCCCTCGAGGTGTTCGGCCCGCCGATCTACGTGCGCCACGAAGTGGTCCACAACAAGTTCGTGGTCGAGGACCTGCGCGCCCGTGGTGCCATCTTCGTTGAGGAGCTGGACCAGGTGCCGGACAACGTCATCGTCATCTTCAGTGCCCACGGCGTCTCCCAGGCCGTGCGCAGGGAGGCCGAGCGGCGTGGCCTGAAGGTGTTCGACGCCACCTGCCCGCTGGTCACCAAGGTGCACATGGAGGTGATGCGCTACAGCCGCGACGGCCGTGAGTGCATCCTTATCGGCCACGAGGGACACCCCGAGGTGGAAGGCACCATGGGCCAGTACGACAGCGCCAACGGCGGGGCGATCTACCTGGTGGAGGACGAGGAGGACGTCGCCCGCCTCGAGGTGCGCAATCCGGACAGCCTGGCCTTCGTCACCCAGACTACCCTGTCCATGGACGACACCAGCCGGGTGATCGACGCCCTGCGCAGCAAGTTCCCCAGCATCAGCGGGCCGCGCAAGGACGACATCTGCTATGCCACCCAGAACCGCCAGGATGCGGTCAAGCAGCTGGCCAGCGAATGCGACCTGGTGCTGGTGGTGGGCAGCCCGAACAGCTCCAACTCCAACCGCTTGCGCGAGCTGGCCGAGCGCATGGGCACCCCGGCCTACCTGATCGATGGCGCCGAGGACCTGCAGCGCGAATGGTTTGTCGGCTGCCAGCAGATCGGCATCACCGCCGGTGCCTCGGCTCCCGAGGTTCTGGTGCGCGGGGTGGTAGACCGCCTGCGGGAATGGGGCGCCACCGGCGCGGAGGAGCTGGACGGGCGACCGGAAAACATCACCTTCTCGATGCCCAAGGAGTTGCGGGTCAAAGCCCTGTGACCATGAAAAAGCCCGCCGGATGGCGGGCTTTTCGCTGCCTGGCTTAGCGCCAGCATTCCTCGACCGTCTTGCCTGTGCCGGTGCGACCTTTCTTGCCCATGGCATTCAGGGTCAGGTTGCCACATTTGTTGTCGCCGAACTGCTGCAAAGCGGTCAGCAAGTAGCCGCCATCCCCCTTTGCGCCCTTGGCCACCTGGAGCTTGTACTTGCCCGTCTCGGAAACCACGTCACTGCCGCTGGTGCGCAAGCCCAGCTTGCTCAGCTCACCCGAACTGGTGATGTAGGCATTGTTCTGGGCAAAGTAGCGTTCCTGGCGTGCCGCAGCATCGTTCAGCAGCGCCTGGCCTTCCGAGCGGTTCGCGCGTTTGACGTACTCGTCGTAGCTCGGATAGGCGATGGCGGCCAGGATGCCGATGATCACTACCACGATCATGACTTCGATCAGGGTGAAGCCGCTCTGCACAGGTTTCATCGAATACTCCATCAGGGACGAGTGCTGGGTCATTTCTGCTCCTCGAGTCTGCGCCAGCTCTGGCGGCCCATGCTGGCCGGGTCGGGGTAGATGCCCACGCATTCCTGGCCGGTGCAGAACTCGAACGAGCTGTCCGAGTTCTGGGTAATGGTACCGCCACCTTCACCATCCTGGCGGATGGCGGAAACGGTTCCAGAACCGCTCGTGGGGACGTAATCGAAGGCGCGCTGCAGCGTCTTGCCACCGGTGAAGGGGTTGAGGGCATAGGTCCAGTTGGTGGCGCCATCGCCGCAGGGGTCGTCGTTGGGCACCAGCGACTGCATGAAGATGGTACGACCCAGTTGCGACATGTTTTCCACCACCATCTCACCGTCGTCCTTCAGGTCCAGATACCAGCCGTTCTGGGTGGTCCAGTCCACTGTGTTGTCGCTGATGGTGCGGCCCTGGCGGGTCGTGCCGTCTGCTTGCACGGTGATCTGGCTGAGGATTTCCTGCTTCTGCAGGCTGCCGCGGCTGATATTGGGATTGCTGGCATTCTCCCCCTTGGTCTGCTTGTCCCAGATGCCGTAGACGGTCTGGGCCATGCTCTTGTCGCCGTCCTTGTCTCCGGTCTCGAAGAACTTGCCGGTACCGAAGATCACCAGGTAGCCGATGCCATTCGGGTGGCGTACCAGGCTGGGCGCCGCGGTGATGGGCTGGCGCTTGTCGGCAGGTTTAGTCGCATGGGCGCTGAACAGCGGGTGGCCTCCGAAGGCCACCTCGAAGTCATCGAGGGCACTTTCGCCGTCGTCCTCGGTGGTGAAGGGCGCGGACTCGCTGCGGTCGTTGCGCAGCAGATCGAAGCGCCAGAGGTTGCCCTGCAGGTCGCCGGCATAGGCATAGTCGGCCACGCCATCGGCGTTGTAGTCGGCCAGCTTGGGCGTGGACAGGCCGTTGGCCACGCCGTTGGTGCCCTGGACTTCCAGACTTTTCAGCAGCGTGCCCTTGATGGCGTCGACGATGAACAGCGCAGCCTTGCCGTTGGTGTGGTTGGCGCTTTCGTAGCCATTGCCGAACACCACGGCCCATTTGCCGGTATGCAGGCGGGCAATGGTCGGCTGCGAGAAGCTGTAGCCCATCTTGACTGCGGCATTCTCGGGGAGGCTGCTGTCGTCGAACTCCCATAGCAGCTCCTCGCTGCCGGGGGTGGTGATGTCCAGCGCGAAGATGGACTTGCCGCCGGCCTTCAGGGTACCGACCAGGATGGTGCGCCACTGGGTTCCGTCGTAGACGTCGGCCACCACCGGGCTGCCGTCCACGTAGAACTCGTGGCTGTAGTTAGTGCCGGTCAACTTGTTGAGCTTGTGGAGAACGGCGCTGGGGATGAAGGCGAATTCCTCGACCCCCGTCACGGCATTGAAACCGTGCAGCATGCCGTCGTTGGCGCCCACATAGACGCGGGGAGTCCGGTTGGCAATGCTCTGGGCGAAGGTGGTATAGGCAGTGTTGCCTTCCAGCTGGTTGCTGATATTGATCAGGTAGCGCGGGCCGGAGACCACCGCCGGGCTGGAAGAGTAGAAGTCCCCCAGCACGCTGCTGCGCCTACGGAAGGTGGTACCTTCTCCAGTACGGTTGCCACGCAGGTACTCCAGGCGCTGCTGCCCGAGGCCATCGCTGACTCCGGTCTCCGGGTTGCGACTCAGCCAGTAGGCCAGGGTGCCTTCGGTTTCGGCCGAGCCTGCGTTGGCCCAACTGAAGTCCTGCAGGCCGCTGTTGTTATTACCGGCCATCTTGATGGTGCGGTTCGACCAGGCCGGTACCTTGCTCTTGGCACTCCAGATCTCGGTGGTTTCGAAGACATTGCTTTGGGCGTTCCAGGCTTTCTCGAAACGCTTCACGTCGCCTGCCCAGTTATCTGCACTGGAATAGGATGTCTGGTAGGAAACGGTCTTCACCGTGACATTTTCACCTTCGTCGGCGCTGACCTGGCCCGAGTTGATGGCTGGGCGGGCTGCCGTAGCGGTACGGTCCGCAATGCGCGAGAGAATATCGGCGAAAGCCTGGACCATGGCTTCCGGACTGTCGACGCTGAAGAACTCGCCGCGCGAGTTGATTGCCGCGTGCCACAGGTCATAGACGTTGTTGTCGCTGCCAGAGGACGCGGCCGGCCAGCTCTTGGTGCCGTTCTTGAGATTGTCGTAACCGGTGCCACCGAAAGTGCCTCTGGTCGGGTCCCACTCCACGCCGCTCTGCTTGAGGGATTGGGTCAGGCCCAGGCCAACCGTAAAGTTGACCATGTGCTGCCAGGTTGCCGGGTTGTTGCGGGGATCCCAATAGTCGGTGTTGCTATCGCCGCTCTTGAATGGCATGTAGGCTGGCAGTTTGTTGTCCAGAGATGGACGCAGGTCCGTAGCCCAGTAATGCATGGCGAGGTCAGCCAGGGTTCTATTGGTGGTGTCCGCATAGGGCTTTACGCTGTCGTTGTAGGCAGTTCCGTCGGGCAGAACAAAGCTGCTGTGGTCGGTTCGGAAGCTGGTAGGGTCCTCTACGGTTTCGTTCCACATGCCGTCTGTCATGAGGATGTGGTAGCTGGGACGGCAGGCGTAGGTGTTTTCGGTGGTGTTGCCGGTCCCGTTCGGGAATTTCTGCCAAGGGACATCCGATGTCTTGAGGAACTCACCGGCTCGCTTGAGCGCTTTCGGGAGAGGGGTCGAGGACGCGAAACCCATGTTCTGCATCCAGCTGAACAGTCGTCCGCGCTGGGTCAGGTCGTACTCCCTGAACAGGTTGTTGCCACTATTACAGTTGGAGGTGGAGTTCAGCGTCGTACAGGTACCCAGCCCCTGCCAGGTCAGTCGAGTGCTGTTGGGAAGTTCGGAAAAGGCGATGCTCGCGGCACTGATGGTGGCCAGCGCACGGTTCCGATAGAAGGAATACCAGTTGGCAAAATTCTGCTGTTCGGCTGCGCTGACGAAATGCAGCGTGTAGCAGTTGTCGTCGTTAAATCCGCAGTTTCCACCATTATGGGTGTAGTAATAAGCAGGCACGCCGGAATAAGTGGCTACATAGCGGTTGTTTGAAGGGCTGTGGCATTGAGCATCAACATTTTGGCTTCCACCCTTGGTGCTCACAGTGGCTGTGCAGCTTCGGGTGCCGGTCCGGGTGATCGTAAACTCCAATCCGTTGGTGCTGACGGTCTGGGAGCCGCTGCTGAGGTATCGCTCGCCAGTGCTGACGGCGGTGCTCAGGTCAACGGTGAACGTACCGCTGCTACCTGTGCAGTTAGCCGGAAGATTGCTCGACGAATTGGCGTAGCTAACGGTTGCCGTACAGCTGTTCGAGCCGGTTCGCACGATCGTGTAGGTAATAGGTCCCTTGGTAACCGTTTTGCTGTCGTTGTTGGTGCTGATACTGGCACTTGCCTGGAAGTCCGACGAGGGGTTTTCGGCGAATCTGTTGCTGGTGCTACTGGTGCTACTGTAACCGTAGGCGGTGTCGCCACTCATGGCTCCCGTGGGGTCGTAGCTCCAGGTTACCCGGTAGTCGGTTGCCAGGTTATAGGCACCATTGGCCGGCTTGAAACCGTTATTAAGTGCGTTGGTGAAGATAGGCGTTTCAGCCGTCGTCGGGGTATAGCGTTCGCCGTCCGCGCTATACCGCGGCGGAACTACGTAGCTCACCGCCGGGTTGTAATACATAGGGTTGAAAGTACTGGACTTAACTCGTCGACTGTCGCTGTTGCCACCGCCGTCGGGTACAAATGCCCAGCGCATACTGCCGGAGTCATCCAGCGTCAGAATCATGTTCGGCGGCACGCCGACGGTCAGGCTCAGCGGGCTCTGGGATACGGCCGCATAGGCGTTGGCAGCGCTGAGTAGCGTGATGCCGAGGACTGCGCACGAGATCGTCTTGATAGGGGCATGAAGGCGAGTACGGTGCATGGTGTCGGCTCTCAGTTGTTGATGCCCAGATAGATGTTGGCGTGGGTCGACTGCAGGTGCAGGGCGTCGCCCGCCTTGCCGTTGTTCAGGTAGAAGTAGGTACCTTGGCCTTCGAGGGCCATGCCGTATTCGGCATTGACCGAGGCGTTGCCGGTTTCCATGGCCAGGATGCTGTTCCAGTCTGCCGGATATCTGCTATCGGCTGTGGTGCTGGCCGAGGGATCCGTACCGCGGTAGGGCATCCAGAGCAAGGGCAGCCCAGCTTCGGACTCCTCTTCGAGAAAGTCCTTTTCGAGAAAGTCCTTAGTGGCGTCCCAGGGCTGGTCGACGAAGGTCAATAGCTTGTCTTTCTTGATAGCCAGCAGGCAGGGCTTGTTCAGGCCGTTGGTCTTCAGTGTGTTCGAGGGGCTGCAGTTGGCTGCCTTGGCTTCCAGCTTGTCGGTGAGGTTGCCAGGCCCGTAGAAGCGGAATTCGGCTTCGCGCAGGGCAGCGTCGGCGACGTTCTGCAGCTGGGTGTCGAGGGCGCGGTTGGCGGTGATGCGGGTTTCGAGGGTCACCCCACGCATGCTCCCGATGGCCAGCATGGTGAGCATCAGCAGCATGATGAGCGCGACGAGCAGCACCGCGCCGCGCTGGGACTGGCGGGATAGGGCAGTCATGGCATGAAGTTCCTGACGGTCTGGATACTGTTGGCTACCTGGTAGAGGCGTTTCTTGTCGGCGTTCTCCAGGCGGGTCTTGGTCGCTGCCGGGGCGTTGGCGAGCCAGTCCGTGAGAACCTTGGAGTCGTCGCTGTCGCGCTGGTTTTCCTTGCTGGCGAGCAGCAGTGAGTAGCGCAGGCTGCGGATGGCGCCACTGGCGGATGTCCAGTCCGCCTGCGGAACGAAGGTGGTGACTTCCTTTTCCAGCACGTCGGCGCTGCCCACCCCGAAGTCGAGGCGCAGGTCGGCAATGCCGGTGAGCAGTTCCCTGTATTGCGGGTTGGCGGCATTCAGGCTCTTGCAC
Organism: Pseudomonas thermotolerans DSM 14292; assembly: GCF_000364625.1. GTDB lineage: Bacteria > Pseudomonadota > Gammaproteobacteria > Pseudomonadales > Pseudomonadaceae > Aquipseudomonas > Aquipseudomonas thermotolerans. The sequence continues at coordinate 9,853 of NZ_KB822612.1, read as the reverse complement.
AGCAGGCGACCCTCGCTCAGATCGGTATCGTCCGGCTTGTACTTGAAGGCGAGGACGATGAGGTCGTCGCTGGACGGGCTCTTGAAGGCTTCGTCGTACTCGACGTCGCTGGCCGTGCCCTGGCAGTCCAGCTCCCCGCTGACCTGGGGCTGGTAGCGAATGCAGAATCCCGTGCCCTTGTCGGCGGCGAAGCCGGTGACCGCATGGCCAGCCTTGAAGTCCTGGCAATCGTCCTCGGCTGTCTTGGCGGGAAAGGCGAACTCCACCAGTTGCGATGGATCGCGGCGGTAGCCGGCCTTGCCCAGGTACTGGTTGAGCATCAGGGTGGCGAAGCGGCCGTTGTCCAGGTTGTTGGCCTGGCTCTGCTGGAAGGCGTAGCTGCGCTTGTTGTCGAGATAGACCTGGGTGATGCCGATGATCAGGAAGCTGCCGATGAGGAGTACCACCAGCAGTTCGACCATCGACAGGCCGCGTTGGCGTTTGATCATGTCGTTCATGGTTCCACCCGAATGGTGTAGGTGCAGACGGTGGCATCGGGCGCGCTGGCGTCCAGGCAGGCTCCCTGGCGGACTTCCCAGGCCAGGCGGATTTCCAGCATCGAGCCCTTGTCATCGCATTTGCCGGGTTCCGGGCTGCGGCAGATGTACATGTCGCTGGAGAAGAGGTCTTCGGCGCCGGGCAGCAGGGCCTCGACCCGGTCGGCCCAGCAGTCACGCTGTTGCCGGGCAGTCTTGGCGATTTGGCTGGGGCTGGTCACGCACTCTTGCCGTTCTGGAAGATCCGACCCTTTGGCCTTGTAGAAGATGGAGCCCTCCTTCATCCCGCTGTTCATCGGCTGCTTGGGAGCGGTCGAGCTGTACAGCTCCTGCGGATGGGCGCGGATGATCTCGATCAGGTCGTTGGCCAGCTCGACGGCTGCGTTGCGCTGCATGGCGTCCTGGGTGTACTGGATGCTGCGCCCCTGCAGGGCCACCATGCCGAGTATGCCGATGGTGGTCAGGAGCAGGGCCACGAGCACTTCGATCAGACTGAAGCCTTTGCTGGTCGTCATGGTGTTCCTCACAGGGTGCAGCTGGCGGGAGGGGTGTCGTCCTTGAGCTTGAGGATGGCGCCGCTGGCCTGGACCTCCAGCCGGACGCCGCTGCTGGCGTCGTCATCGTGGCATACCGTGAAGGTGGCCGCAGTCGCCGTGCCGTTGCTGTTGAAGCGGATTTCCTCGACGCTGGCGCGGATGGTGGTGGCGGGGGTGGCCTGAAGCCGGCGGAGTTCCACGTCCTCGCCCTTGTCGTGGCGGATAACCGTCCAGATGTCGTCTTCGACGGTCACGCTGGTGGGAACCTTGCGGCTGACGGCTTCGCCGCGGGCATAGCGCAGGAGGGCTTTGAGGTCTTCGGCCTGAGTCTGCACACGGTTGCGCTGGATGAGGTCGTTGAAGTTGGGGACTGCTATGGTGGCGATGATCCCGATCAGCACCAGGATGATCATCAGTTCCACCAGGGTGAAGCCGCGCATGTCCTTTCTGCCTGACATGATGAACTCCAAGATAAATGCCGAGCAGATACTGGCCGAAACGTTCGAGCCAGTCCCGTTCAGCTAGACAACTGGCTCAACCTGGGGGATGGCCGGTTGGTGCTCTGCCTCTAGACGTGCGCTGGTTCACGCCGGTCCTCCGCCTCGGATCGCAAGGAAGTGCCCTTTAGCCGCAGCGGTGTGCCTCCTTCCGGTTTTCTGCCTTGGTCGAGATGCGCACGCGCCCCTGCCGATTGAGCACCAGCTGCCAGGCGAGATCCCCGTCCTGACACAGGTAGAATCGGCCATTGCCGGTGGGACTCTGGCCGTTGGCGTGGAATACGATGCGTTGGGTGAAGCCCTGCCAGTGCAGACGATGAGTGGCAGGGGACAATTGCTCTGCTGCCAGTGTCTCTTCACGGCCGACAGCCTTTAGAATCCACCCCTTGTTCCAGTCGGCGCCACACTGCTCGCCGTCCTCCGAAGCGCATACCTCCACCGATCGTCCTTCGATGACCGCACGCGCCCGGGCCTGTTGCAGGCTGTGCAGCAGCCGGTCCTGGAGCGCTTGCTGGCGATTGCTTTCGATCAGGCGCCTGAAGTCGGGCGTTGCGATGGCCGCGAGCAGCGAGATCAGGCTCAGGGTGATGAGCAGTTCAGGCAGGGTCAGGCCCTGCTGCGATGAGTAGAGCATGAGGGTGTCCTGTCTTGTCGTAGTGCCTTCCTGGCGTAGACGGATTTAGCCCTTCACAACGAGGGTGGCAAGTGCGAGGCATAGAATTTTGAAAGACTTCATAGTGGTAGGCGGGGGTGCCATCGGCCTCCTGTCCAGTTTCCTGCTGGCGCGTTCCGGTGCTTCGGTACAGCTGGTCGAGGCGGGCGTGACCGGGCGTGAGGCGTCCTGGGCCGGGGGCGGCATCGTCTCGCCGCTCTATCCCTGGCGCTACAGCCCGGCGGTGACGGCGCTGGCGCACTGGTCGCAGGATTTCTATCCGCAGCTGGGCCAGGAGCTGCTGGCCGCGACCGGGGTGGATCCGGAGGTACACGTCACCGGCCTGTACTGGCTGGATCTGGACGACGAGGCCGAGGCGCTGGCCTGGGCGCGGCGGGAAGGGCGACCGCTGGCGGCGGTGGGCATGGACGCCGTCTACCGCGCCGTGCCGGTGCTCGGCCCCGGCTATTCGCGGGCGCTGTACATGGCCGAGGTGGCCAATGTGCGCAATCCGCGCCTGACCCGTTCGCTGCGCGAGGCCCTGCTGCGCATGCCCAACGTGACCCTGCGCGAGCAGTGCCCGGTTGAGGGCTTCCTGCGGGAGGGCGATCGGGTGGTCGGCGTGCGCACCGCCCAGGGCGAGCTGCGTGCCGAGCGGGTGGTGGTCAGCGCCGGGGCATGGAGCGGCGAGTTGCTGGCCGGGCTGGGCATCGAGCTGCCGGTCGAGCCGGTGAAGGGGCAGATGATCCTCTTCAAGTGCGCCGCGGACTTCCTGCCGAGCATGGTGATGGCCAAGGGACGCTACGCTATTCCGCGCCGGGACGGGCATATCCTGGTGGGCAGCACCCTGGAGTACGCCGGTTTCGACAAGACGCCGACCGGCGAGGCTCTGGCCAGCCTGCGCGCCTCGGCCATCGAGCTGCTGCCGGCGCTCGCCGAGGCGGAGGTGGTCAGGCACTGGGCCGGCCTGCGCCCGGGCTCGCCGGAGGGCATTCCCTACATCGGTCCGGTGCCGGGGTTCGAGGGGCTGTGGCTGAACTGCGGGCACTTCCGCAACGGTCTGGTACTGGCGCCGGCCTCCTGCCGGCTGTTGGCGGATCTGCTGCTGGGCCGCGCGCCGATCATCGATCCGGCGCCCTACGCGCCGGCCGGGCGGATCGGCTAGGGACTGGCCAGGTGCCGGAGCGGCAGTTCGCGTTCCGGCACCCGGGCCATCAGTCGATGCCCAGCTTCTTCAGCCGGTAGCGCATCGAGCGGAAGGTCAGCCCCAGGCGCTGGGCGGCCGCGGTGCGGTTCCAGCGGGTTTCCTCGAGGGCCTGCATGATCAGCTTGCGCTCCAGGTCCTCCAGATAGTCCTCCAGGTTGTCCACCTGCGCCAGGTTGGCCTCGCCGCTTTCCGGGCTGCTGCAGGCGTCGATCAGGCGCAGGTCGCGGGCCTGGATCAGGTCGTCCTCGCACAGGGTGTAGGCGCGCTCGAGCATGTTCTCCAGCTCGCGGACGTTGCCGGGGAAGCGGTAGCTCTTGAGCTTCTCCAGGGCCTCTGGGGTGAGCCGGGCCGGCGGCAGGCCGCTGCTCTCGGCGAGGCGCTTGAGCACCCGCTCGGCGATCAGCGGGATGTCCTCGCGGCGCTCGCGCAGCGGCGGCACGCGCAGTTCGATGACGTTGAGGCGGTAGTAGAGGTCCTGGCGGAAGCGCCCGGCGGCTACCTCGGCGGCCAGGTCCTTGTGGGTGGCGCACAGCACACGCACGTCTACCACCTGCTCCTGCTGGCCGCCGACGGCGCGTACCGCCTTTTCCTGGATGGCGCGCAGCAGCTTGACCTGCATCGGCAGCGGCAGATCGGCCACCTCGTCGAGGAACAGGGTGCCGCCATTGGCGGCCTGGAACAGGCCCTGCTTGTCCTCGATGGCGCCGGTGAAGCTTCCCTTCTTGTGGCCGAAGAACTCGCTTTCCATCAGCTCCGAGGGAATGGCGCCGCAGTTGACCGGCACGAATGGCTGCCCGGCACGCGGGCCCTGTTCGTGGATCAGTCGGGCCACCAGCTCCTTGCCGCTGCCCGATTCGCCGCTGATGTACACCGGCGCCTGGCTGCGGGCGAGCTTCTGGATCTGCTTGCGTAGCTCGCGCATCGGCGGCGAGTCGCCGAGCAGGCGGTTGTCCACCGGCGCCTCGGCATCCTCCGGGGCGCGCAGGCGCAGGGCGGTGCCGACCAGCTCGCGCAGGCGGGCGAGGTCCACCGGCTTGGTGAGAAAGTCGAAGGCGCCGGCTTTGAGGGCATTGATCGCGGTGTCCAGGCTGCCGTAGGCGGTGATCATCGCCACCGGCACCTGGGGATGGCGCTGCTGGATGTGCTGCACCAGCTCCAGGCCGGTGCCGTCGGGTAGGCGCATGTCGGTGAGGCACAGATCGAAGGGCTCGCGCAGCAGCCATTCGCGGGCTTCCTTGACGTTGCGGGCGCTGCGCGTATCCAGCTTCATCCGCCCGAGGGTGATTTCCAGTAGCTCGCGGATGTCGGGTTCGTCGTCGACGATCAGGGCGCGTTGTCGGAGGGCCATGTGGTCAGCTCAGCTTGCGGGGATGGGCGAAGGTGATGCGGAAGCAGCTGCCGCCACCTTCGCGCGGTTTGTAGTCGAGTCGAGCCTGGTTGCTCTCGCAGAGTTCGCGGGAAATATACAGGCCCAGGCCGGTGCCTTTGCTATCGGTGGTGTTGAAGGGCTCGAAGAGCTGTGGCACCTGCTCGGGCGGCACGCCTGGACCGTCGTCGAGCACCTCGAGCACCGGCAGTTCGCTGTCCGGGTCGCGGAACAGGCGCAGCCAGACCTGGCCGATCGGGTTGTGCCGGGCGCTGTAGCGCAGGCCGTTCTGCACCAGGTTGGTCAGCACCTGGGTGAGCTGGTTGGGATCCATGCGGGTCTGCAGGCTGCCGGTGCCGGTCTCCACGTGGATCTGCTGGTTGGGCGGCAGGCTGGCGCAGAACTCCCCGGCGAAGCGGTGCAGCCAGTACTTCAGGTCGAGCAGCTGCGGTTCGGCCGGGCGGCGGCGAGACAGCTGCAGGACGTTCTCGATCACCAGGTTCATGCGCCGCGAGTGGTCCTGGATGATCTGCAGCAGGCGCTGGTCGGCGGCGTCCAGGTGTTCCGATTCCTGGAGCAGCTGCGCGGCGTGGCTGATGGCGCCGAGCGGGTTGCGGATCTCGTGGGCGATGCCGGCGGTCAGCCGGCCGAGGGCGGCGAGCTTGAGCTGTTGGGCCTGCTGGGCGATCTGCGAGATGTCGTCGAGGAACACCAGGATGTTCTGCTGCCGGCCGCGCTGCAGTGGCACGAAGCTGGGCTGCAGGGTCGGGCCGCTGTCCTGGACCTTGAGGCTGTCCGGGCGCAGGGTGGGGTTGCTCTGCCACTGCTGCAGGCGATCCACCAGGGCGGGGCAGAAGGGATCGATGATCCGTCCGACCAGCTGGTCCCGGCCGAACAGGGTGAGGGCGCCCTGGTTGGCGAGCAGCACGCGGCGTTGGTCGTCGAGCACCAGGATGCCGGTGCGCATGCGCTGCAGGATCTGCTCGTTGAGCGCCTCCAGGTTGGCGACGTCGGCGGCGCGCTGCTCGGCGAGCTTTTCGCTGACCTGCAGGCGCCGCGACAGGCCCTGGACGAACAGCGCCGCGGCGAAGCACAGCGCGCCCAGGGCGCCGGCCTGCAGGTAGTGGGCGGCGGCCGCCGGGCGGCTGAGGCTCAGGTAGAAGGTCAGGTAGATCAGCGCGATGGCTGCCAGGGCGGCGATCAGCAGGCCGATACGCCCGCGCAGCAGGATGTTGGCAATGGCCACCGCGACGATCAGCAGGTTGCCGATCCCGCTGGGCGTGCCGCCGGCGGCGTAGAACAGGCTGGACAGCAGCAGCACGTCGATCAGCGCCAGGGTCAACACCTGCACCAGGTGCTGCGGGCGCGGGATCAGGGTGGCGAACAGCAGGTTGAGGATCAGGTACAGCCAGCTGCCGTAGCGGAACCAGTCGGCGTTCACCATCTCCAGCAACTGGTGGTCCAGTTCGCTGGAGATCAGCAGTACCAGGGCCAGACCGATGATCAGCCGGTACAGGTTGTACAGCCGCAGGATGCGCTGGCTCTGGAGAGTGTCGAGCGGCAGGGACTCAGCGCTCACCGCGTTGTGGCCCCTGGGTCAGATGGAGTTGCGAGCAGTACCAGTGCCCCTCGTGAGACAGGGCGCGCTCCTGCGGTACGTGCACGCCGCAGTGGGCGCAGCGGACCATCGGTTTGGCCTCCTGCTCGGGCCTCCCGCTGGCACGGGGGCGGGCAGGACGGGTGAAGTGACGCCACAGCCAGACGGCCAGGGCGATCAGCACGAGCAGGAACAGCAGACGACCCATGTTCTTTCCTTCGTAGACGGAAAGGGGAAGTGTATCCAAGAAGCGTCCGGTGATCTGCTATCCGTTGGGCATTTGCCGGGGGGCCGAGCTCCCCGGACAAGGACTGCCGCCGGTCGGCGGGCGGCAGGGCAGGCCGTGCGTTGTTTCCGTCCTAGGCTATGCGGGACAATGGGCTACTCTGTCGTCCGGCATGAGGCGGGCGCAATCTTGGATGGAGGCGGCGATGAGCCAAACCCTGCGGGTCGTGATGGCCCAGTTGAATCTGCGCGTCGGTGATGTGCACGGTAACGTCGAGCGCATCATCGAGGCGGCCGGCACTGCTCGCGACCAGTGGCAGGCCGACGTTATCGTGTTCCCCGAACTGGCGCTGTGTGGCTATCCGCCGGAGGATCTGCTGCTGCGCTCGAGCATGCAGCGGCGCATCGAGCAGGGCCTGCAGCGTCTGTGCGACGAGGTGCGCGGCATCTACCTGGTGGTCGGCTACCCCTGGCTGGACGGCGAGGTGCGCTACAACGCCTGCGGGGTGATCGCCGACGGCGAAGTGCTCGGCACCTACTATAAGCAGAAGCTGCCCAACTACCGGGTGTTCGACGAGAAGCGCTACTTCGAGCCCGGCAGCGAGCCTTGCGTGCTGGACATCAAGGGCGTGCCGGTGGCGCTGACCATCTGTGAGGACGTCTGGTTCCCCGAGCCCATGCAGCAGGCCCGCGACGCCGGCGCGCGGCTGATGCTCAGCCTCAACGCTTCGCCCTTCCACCTCGACAAGCAGCGCGAGCGCGAGGAAGTGCTCGCCGAGCGGGCCCGCGAAGGGGAGATGCCCATCGTCTACGTCAATCAGGTGGGCGGCCAGGACGAGCTGGTGTTCGACGGCGGCAGCTGCGTGGTCGGCGTCGACGGCCAGGTCAGCCAGCGCGCTCCGGCCTTCGCCGAGGGGCTCTATCCGGTCGACCTGGGCTGGGACGATGCGCAGGTCGACCCGCGGCCGGCCAGCTGCGCGCCGCTGCCCGAGCTGGAGGCCAGCGTCTACCAGGCGCTGGTGCTCGGCGTGCGCGACTACGTACAGAAGAACGGCTTCAAGGGTGTGGTCCTCGGCCTGTCCGGCGGCATCGACTCGGCGCTGACCCTGGCCGTGGCGGTGGATGCCCTGGGCGCAGAGCGTGTCGAGGCGGTGATGATGCCCTACCGCTACACCGCGCAGATCAGCCTGGAGGATGCCGAGGCCGAGGCCCGGGCCCTGGGCGTCACCTACCGGGTGCTGCCCATCGCGCCCATGGTCGAGGCCTTCATGCAGACCCTGGCGCCGGTGTTCGAGGGCCTTGGCCGCGACACCACCGAGGAGAACCTGCAGGCGCGCTGCCGCGGCACCCTGCTGATGGCGATCTCCAACAAGAAGGGCTACCTGGTGCTCACCACCGGCAACAAGAGCGAGATGGCGGTGGGCTACGCGACCCTCTATGGCGACATGGCCGGCGGCTTCGACGTGCTCAAGGACGTGCCCAAGACCTTGGTGTTCCGCCTCTGCGAATACCGCAACAGTCTGGGCATGGTGATTCCCCAGCGGGTCATCGACCGGCCGCCGTCAGCCGAGCTGGCGCCGGACCAGAAGGACGAGGACTCGCTGCCGCCGTACCCGGTGCTCGACGAGATCCTCAAGCTGTACGTCGAGTACGACCTGTCGGCCAACGCGATCATCGCCGAGGGCTTCGATGCCGACACCGTGCACCAGGTGCTGCGCATGGTCGACCGTAACGAGTACAAGCGTCGTCAGGCCGCGGTGGGCCCGCGCATCACCCAGCGTGGCTTTGGCCGTGACCGCCGCTACCCGATCACCTCGGGCTGGCGGATCGGCGACTGAGCGGACTTCCGCAGCGCCGGGGCCGTTCCGTGCAACGTCCACGGCGCTTGCGCGGACGGCCGGCACGGGCGGCGGGCAAGCCCCCAAGGACCAGGGCTCATGGACAAGATCTACTGCCACTACCACTCCGCCCAGCCGGCCACCTGGCGCTGCCTGCCCTGCGAGCGTCACTACGGCGACTGCTGCGTGCCGCTGAATGCCGATGCCCCGGAGGAGTGGCCACGCTGCGCGCTGTGCAACGAGCGGCTGACCTTCCTCGGTGCGGCCAACACCGCGCAGCCCTTCTGGGAACGCATCCCCGCGTTCTTCGCCTATGCCCTGCAGAGCGGGCCGTTGGCCATGAGCGCGATGCTGGCCCTGGCCAGCCTGTTCCTGCCGCCGGCGCTGCTGCTCTGGCTGGTGCTGTTCAGCGTGGCCACCAAGTACTTCTACAGTGTCATCGAGGCCTGCAGCCTGGGCGTGGGCGAGGCGCCAAGCCTGGCCAGTGCCTTCAGCGGCGAGGGCTTCTCGCTGTTCTTCAAGCAGCTGGCGGTGTTCTTCCTGGCCTTCGCCGCGCTCTGGCTGGCCGCCGATTTCGACAGCGAGGCAGTGTACTGGGCGGTGACCATCGGCCTGTTGCTGGTGCTGCCGGCGAGCATCATCCGCCTGGCCCTGGACAAGACCCTCGGTGCCGCGCTCAGCCCGGGCGAGGTCGGGCAGGTGATCCGAGCCATGGGCTGGCGCTACCTGATCCTCTGCGCCTTCCTGTTCATTCTCTGGCAGTCGCCGGCCTGGGTCACCCAGATGCTCGCCAGCGGTCTGCCCAAGGTGGTGCTGATGCCGGTGGCGATGTTCCTGTTCGGCTACTTCTCGGTGGCAATGTGCGCCATGATGGGGTACGCGGTGTACCAGTACCAGGGTGCCCTCGGCTATGCGGCGGATGACGGCGAGAACCCCGCCACCTCCACCAAATTTTTCTGAACACCAGACACCACGCGGCCTGTAGCGGATGCTAACCTCCCTACAGCGCATGTCTGGCAGAACTGTGCCCACTGATTGTGCCCCTGAGATCGATCAGAGGGTTTCAATGGCAACACTCATTCCCAACACCTACCGCCGCTCCGGCATGTACTATGCCCGCTTTCGGCTGCCTAAGGAAACTCTGAAAAAGACTTCCTGATTTGGCAAAATCCGCCGACTTCACCCGCAGAGCTTTCCGATGAAGCAGATGACCTTCGCCGACGCCGAGTACGCCGGCAAGCGCAAGCAGACCCGCAAGGAACTGTTCCTGATCGAAATGGAACAGGTGGTGCCGTGGCAGGGCCTGATCGCCCTGATCGAGCCGCACTACCCGAAGGGTGAAGGCGGTCGTCCCGCCTATCCGCTGATGGCGATGCTGCGTGTGCATCTGCTGCAGAAC
>NZ_KB822611.1:29507-103550 GCF_000364625.1 Pseudomonas thermotolerans DSM 14292 | reverse complement strand
CTGCTGAAGGGCCACAACAGGATGCGCGTGTTCCAGGAAGAGATCTTCGGCCCGGTGATCGGCGTCACCACCTTCAAGGACGAAGCGGAAGCCCTGGCCATCGCCAACGACACCGAGTTCGGCCTGGGCGCCGGGGTGTGGACCCGCGACATCAACCGTGCCTACCGCATGGGCCGCGGCATCAAGGCCGGCCGCGTGTGGACCAACTGCTACCACCTGTACCCGGCCCACGCGGCCTTCGGCGGCTACAAGAAATCCGGGGTGGGCCGCGAGACCCACAAGATGATGCTCGACCACTACCAGCAGACCAAGAACCTGCTGATCAGCTACGACATCAACCCGCTGGGCTTCTTCTGACCGGCAACCGGCGCCCCGGCAGCGGGGCGCCATTGAGGTGGGTATGAACGACTTCGGTTGGCGAGCGCTTGCCCGACATTACGTTTCGGGACTGTTGATCGCTCTGGCACTGGTTGGCCTGGCGGCGCAGGTTGCGCTGGCGTTCCTCGGGGCGGTCTGAGCGATGCTGGCAAGGTTCGGTGCAGGTTGGCGGAGAGGCATTCCGGGCGATGAATATGCACGTCGCCTGGAGCGCATCCGCGTACGCCTGGAAGTCCTGGAGCGGCAACTAGCCCAGCTGGATGCCGCGCTACACCGGGACTTTCCGGACTTCTCCGTACTTGCCGTCGACCGCCCGGCGCCCGGCGCGTCCACGGGTCTTGCCGATTCCCGATAGTCGAAGCACCGGTGGTGTTGCCAAAACACGATACCGGTGCAAATCCCGCTGTTCGTAGCCTTGTCTCACCGCTGACCGAGCTTGAACGAGCGTTATTCGAAACCGCGGTCAGCAACAAACCTTTCGTGAACAATAACAAGGGTACCAACCATGCGCGCGCATAGTGCCTCTGTAATTCCGCTGCGGCCACTGCTGCTTTCGATGGCGATTTCGGCCGTTCCCTTCCTGGCTCAGGCCGACACCAAGGGCGCCGCCGAGGCCTTGCTCAACAGCAAGTGCCAGACCTGCCACTTGCCCACCGACAAGGGCCTGAATCGTATCGACGAGTCGCGTCGCACTCCCGAAGGCTGGGACATGACCATCGTGCGCATGATGGTGTCCCACGGCGTGGAGCTCACCCCCGAGGAGCGCCAGACCCTGGTCAAGTACCTGGCCGACACCCGTGGTCTGGCGCCAGAGGAGTCCGCCGCCCACCGCTATCTGCTGGAGCGTGACTTCACCCTGATCGAGCAGCCCAAGGACCAGTTGGTGGCCGACACCTGCGCTCGCTGCCACTCCTATGGCCGCACCGGTCTGCAGCGGCGTACCGAGGAGGACTGGCGCAAGCTGGTCCACTACCACGTCGGCCAGTACCCGGTGATCGAGATCCAGCAGGGCGGCCGTGATCGCGACTGGTGGGAGATCGCTTCCGGCGAGGTGCCCAAGCGTCTCGACAAGCTCTATGGCCTGGATTCCGAAGCCTGGCGCAAGTGGCTGCAGCACGAGAGCGTCAGCGCTGCCGGCCAGTGGCGTGTGGTGGGTCATCGTCCGGGCTGGGGCGCCTACGAAGGTCAAGCCACCATCAGCAGCAACGGTGACGACCACTACAGCATCAAGCTGACCCTCAACTATGCCAACGGCAAGCAGGAAACCGCCGAAGGCAAGGCGGTGCTCTACACCGGCTACGAGTGGCGTGCCACCGTCAAGCAGGGCGACATGAACGTGCGTCAGGTGTTCACCCTTTCGCCGGACGGCCAGACCCTTTCCGGCCGCTGGTACCAGGCCGGCATCGACGCCATCGGCGGCCGCTTCGAGGCGGTGCGCGACGGTAAGGAGGCTCCGGCCAGGCTGCTGGCGGTGGAGCCCAGCTACATCAAGGCTGGCACAACCCAGCAGGTGACCCTGTACGGCAGCAACCTGTCCGGCGACGTCAGCCTGGGCGAGGGCGTGGAAGTCCTCAAGGTGGTGGAGCGCGGCACCGGCAAGCTGGTGGTCGAAGCCCGTGCCGCCGCCGGTGCCAAGGATGGCGTGCGTGCCGTCAAGGTGGGCGACAGCCAGCTGGACAAGGGCCTGGCCCTGTACCAGAAGCTGGACTACATCAGCATCGAGCCTGACCAGGCCATGGCACGCATCGGCGGCAACGGCGGCGCCATGCCGAAGATCCCGGTGCAATTCGAGAGCGTCGGTTACGCCAATGGTCCGGACGGCAAGCCGGGCACCGCTGACGACATCCGTCTGGGCTACTTCCCGGCCAAGTGGACGCTGGACAACCTCAACGCCTACGCCGCGCAGCTCAAAGATGCGGAGTACTCCGGCCGCCTGCAGGAGGACGGTCTGTTCATCCCGGGCGACGCCGGTCCCAACCCGAAACGCAAGTTCGGCACCAACAACGCCGGTGAGCTGAAGGTCACCGCGGTGGTGGACGACGCCGGACACAAGGTGGAGGCCAGCAAGCCTCTCGTGGTCACCGTACAGCGCTGGAACGATCCGTCGATCCGCTGATCCAGCAAGGAGCGATGCCATGAGCGCGCTTTACGTAAACCGTTACAGCTTCCACGACGTGCAGCTGGATGGGCGGAGGATGCTCTTTCACATCCCCTCCAGCGGGCTGTTCGAACTGGACGAGCTGGGTACTTCGCTGATCGATTTCCTCAAGGAAAACGAGCAGGTCACCGCCGAGGACATGCGGCGGCGCTTCGACGGCCGGGTCGCCCCGGCTGATCTGGCGCAGACCCTGGAGAACTTCCGCGAGCTGGCGATCCTCGGCGACCAACCGGCCACGTCCGACGCCGGGATGCAGGTTCAGATCCGCGAGTTTCCGCTCAGTACCCTGGTGCTGAACGTCAACACCGGCTGCAACCTGAGCTGCACCTACTGCTACAAGGAAGACCTGGCGGCGCCCAACAAGGGCGTACGTATGGACTTCGAAACGGCCCGCAAGAGCATCGAGCTGCTGTTGGCCGAGGGGGCTGCCCACGAGCGCATCAACGTGATCTTCTTCGGTGGCGAGCCGCTGACCAACCTGCCGCTGATCAAGCAGGTGGTGGAGTACACGGAGCGCCGCTGTGCGGAGGAGGGGAAGCAGGTCGACTTCTCCATGACCACCAACGCCACCATGCTGACCGAAGAGATCGTCGACTACCTCGACGCCCATCGCTTCGGCATCTCCATCAGCATGGACGGCCCGCAGGCCGTGCACGATCGCCGACGTATCACCGTCAGCGGGCAGGGCACCTATGCAGTGGTGGCAGCCAAGTCGCGCATGCTGCTCGAACGCTATCGCTCCAAACCCGTCGGGGTACGGGTGACGCTGACCGCGGGCTATACCGACGTGGTGGCCATCCATGAGCACCTGAAGAACGACCTGGGCTTCTTCGAGGTGGGCTTCGCGCCGGCCACTTCCGGACCGGTGACGGTGTTCAACCTGAGCAAGGAGGAGCTGCGCGAGGTCTTCGACGGCATGATGTCCCTGGGGCGCGCCTACCGCGACGCGGCGCTGGAGGGGCGCAACAACGGCTTCTCCAACATGCACCAGTTGATGAGCGACCTCTACGAGGGACGCAAGAAGGCACTGCCCTGTGGGGCGGGCGTCGGCTTGCTGGCAGTGGACCACAAGGGCGACCTGAACCTCTGCCACCGCTTCACCGGCTCGGACATGCCGCGCTTCGGCAACGTCGAGCAGGGCATCGCCAAGGAGGCGCTGGGCACCTTCCTGGAAGGGGCCACCAACCGTGCCGACAAGGGCTGCTCGACCTGCCGGATCCGCAACCTGTGCGCCGGGGGCTGCTACCACGAGTCCTACGCGCACTTCGGTGACCCGCTGTCCCCGACCTACCACTACTGCGACCTGATGCGCGAGTGGGTGGACTTCGGCATCGAGATCTACAGCGAAATCCTGCAGAAGAACCCGCTCTTCTTCAAACAACACCTGAGCACTCGGAGTGTCCAGCTATGAATCACATGAAACCCATGAACAGGAAGGCCCACCAGGTGGAAGTCGCCATGGAGAAGGGGGACACCGAAGAAGTCGTGGCCATGGCCGCCGTGGTCGGCTGCGCCACCACCTTCGACCCGGGCTGGGAAGTGGACCCCTTCCTCGGCGTGGCCGGCCTGTGCCAGCCGATGGAAGCGGACCTGTACGGCTGCGCCGACCCCTGCTGGTGGCCGGCCCAGGTTCCGGACACCCTGCACAACTACCCGGACTGGGGCACCGGCAAGGACGCGGCCACCAAGGACTGGGCGCAGCTGCAAGCGGTCTTCCCCGAGTAAGAAACACGTCAATGCATTCGGGTCTGCGTGGGAAGCTTCCCCGCAGGCCAGAGGGATTCTTATGAACAACAACAAAGCTACTCTGCGTACCGCCCTGGCCCTTGGCGCCGTTTCCCTGGGCATGATGAGCCAGCTGGCCCTGGCCGCCAAAAAGGACTACCTGGTGACAGCCGCCCGCCCCGACAAGGTGGTGGTGGTCGACGCGGCCGAGCGCAAGGTGGTGAACACCTTCACCATTCCCAACACGGCCAAGGGCAACAGCGTCGCCGGGCTGACCGTATCCCGGGACGGCAAGGTCGCCTATGTCGTGCACAACCGCTGGGAGACCGTCTCCGGTATCGACCTGGACACCGGCAAGGAAGTATTCCGCGCCGAACTGTCCTCCCCGGGCATCCGCGGTAAGGCGCATTTCGCCATCGATGTCAGCCCGGACGGCAAGGAACTGGCCGTGCACGTTAGCCCGACCAAGCTGAAGCTCGGCGAGTACGAGGTGCAGGATCCGTACATCGCCGTCTACGACACCAGCGCCGGCATCGGCGCCGAGCCGCTGCGCAAGCTGCCGGCCCCGCGCCGTACCACGACCCTGGCCTACTCGCCGGACTACAAGCGCCTGTACGCCTACAGCTGGGATATGGTGGTGCTGGACCCGCAGACCGGTAAGCAGATTGGCGTGCACCCCTGGCGCAGCTGGAAGCGCGAAGGCTACGGCGAGCCGGACACCCTGTCGGTGTCTCCGCAGTTCGAGCAGGCCAACGAGTTCGCCACGCCGTACTTCATCGACTACACCGATAAGAACGGCAAGAAGGTCACCAAGGCCGGCGTCTGGTCCCTGGACCTGGCGAAGGACAAGGTGCGCTTCTCCGAGTTCGAGGGTGAGCTGGTGATGCCGTTCTCCACGGTGATCAACCCGGTGCGCCGCAACGAGGCCTACACCGCCTACACCCAACTGACCAAGAACGACATCGACACCGGCAAGCTGATCAAGCGGGTGGACCTCGACCACACCTTCTACACCGTCAACGTCTCCAGCGACGGCAAGGAACTGTATGTCGGCGGTACCATCAACGAGATCGCCGTGTACGACACCGAGACGCTGGAGAAGAAGGACACCATCATCATCAGCGAAGGCGATCAGGTGCTGAGCTCGATGCGCATGGTGCAGCGCTGAGGCTCCGAGGCAAGGCCCATGGCAGTCAGGGCTGCCCATGGGCCGGAGGAGGGCATGCCGCCTGGCATGCCCTCCTTGTGACCGGGACGGTTGGCCCCAGGGCGGACTGCGACCCCTGAGCTGAACCGCTGATCGGCGACGGCCTGCTCGCCACCCGTTCTCCTGGCAGTCCTGCATCCCCATCTAACTTCGCCCGTGCGGCGAGAACAATTTTCGAGCGTCTTGCTCCGCAGCAGTTGGAGGCAGCCCATGCGACCCCGGGTCGGTATCATCGACAGTGGTGTGAGCGAAAGCCTGTACAGCTACGTGCTGGAATCCCGACGCTTCAGCGAATTGCCGGGCGACGACCCGGCGCAGCCGGACAGTCTCGGCCATGGCGACCGCCTGGCGCGGCTGATCCTCGCGCACTGCCCGGAAGCTGAACTGCTGATCGCTCAGGTATTCCATGGCGACAACCGAGCGCCGGTGGCCAGAATCGCCGCGGCGCTGGACTGGCTGGTGGCGCGGGGCGCGCAGATCGTCAACCTGAGCTTCGGTCTGGCCAGACCCTCGCAACGCCTGACCGAGGCCTGCCAGCGAGCGGCCCGGCGCGGCGTGCTGCTGGTTGCCTCGGCGCCGGCCTGCGGTGGTCCGGTGTATCCTGCGGCGCTGCCCGAGTGCCTGGCGGTCACCGGCGATGCGCGCTGCGCGGCCGGTGAGCTGGCCTGGCTGGGCCAGCCCCATGCCGAGCTGGGCGCCTGCCCGATGATCGCTCCTGGCCGGCCGGAGCAGGGGGGCGGTTCCAGCTTCGCCTGCGCCCGGGTGAGCGGCATGGCCGCCCGCCTGCTGGCTCGCGAGGGCCGCCTGCCTGTCCAACTTCCCGAAGCGCTGCGCCACAGCGCTCAGTATCTGGGGCCGGAGGTGCTGCGGGCATGAAACCGATCGGACACTGGCTCCTGGCGGCACCGGTCCTGCTGGCCGCCGCTCTGGTCTACGCCTTTCCAATGCTGGGCAATCCGGCGCTGTGGACCGTGGCACTGCTGATGCTGCTGGGCAGCGCGCGGCATGGCCGACGTCGGCCGCTCTGGGGCGTCGCCGCCGCGTTGCTGGTGGGCCTCTGCCTGGCGCTGCTGCTGGCGCTGCTGATGGACCGCTTCGACATTCGCTACGTCTGGCTGTACAGCAGCGCGGCGCTGCCCTGGCACCTCAAGCTGGCCAACCTCTGGGGCGGCGACGAGGGGACGGTGCTGCTGCTCGCGGCGCTGTGCCTGCCGGCGGCCTTCCGCTACGCCGGGCGCCCGGGCCTGGAAGGCAGTTTCAACGGTCTGCTGGTTGCCTGGTACGTCGCTGCTGCCGCCTGGCTGGGGCCCTTCACCGCCACCCCGACGGACTGGCTGACCGCCAGGAATAGCCAGGGTATGAACGCCCACCTGCAGACCATCTGGATGGCCCTGCACGCGCCGTTGATCCTCGCCGCCTACGCCTGGGCGCTGGCGCCGGCCGGCGCGGCGCTGCGCAGCCTGGCCGGGCAGGCGTCTGACTATGCCGGTGTGGCGGCCATTTACGGCCGGCGCGCCTGGCTGGTGCTGACTGCCGGGATCGGTTTCGGCATGGTCTGGGCGCTGGAGGACTTCACCTTCGGCCAGCTCTGGCACTGGGATCCGGTGCAGACCAGCGCCTTCATCGTCTGGGCGCTGCTCGGCGCGGTGCTGCACGGCATCCGCCGCTGGCAGGAAGCGGGCAGCTTCGCCCGGCTGCTGCCGCTGCTCAGCCTGCTCGGCGCGGCCGCCACCTGCCTGGCCATGGCGGTAACCCGTAGCGAAGTGCTGGTCAGCTCCCACCGCTACATCGGCACCACCTCCTGGCTGAGCCACCTGCTGCTCGCCGGTGTCTTCCTCCTGGCCGCCGTTGGGCTGGGCCTGCGGGCTCTCTGGCAGCGTCGCGCCACTGTGCGGCGCACGGCCGACTGGACCCTCCAGGTCGCGGTGCTCGGCTTCGCGCTCATGGCGCTGCTCGCCGTCCTGGCGCTGCTGCAGGCCCACCTGCGCCAATGGCTGGGTGTGGCCAAGCCGGAGGAGCAGAAGCCCTTCTTCGAAACCTTGATGATGTGGGCCGACTCCAGCGAGATCCTCGCCCTGCGCCAGGTATTCGCCCAGTGGGACGTGGACGGCTACGCCCTGGCCCACTGGCTGCTGCCCTTCGTTCTGGCGCTGGGACTGGTGGGCGGTTTCAGCTTCCTGCGCAAGGTGCTCGTTCGCCGCTGGGCGATCGCCGTCACGGCGCTGGTTATCGGGCTCTGCGTCCTGCTGATCCGGCACGGCGGCTGGCTGAGCGAGCACTACGCCGGACGCGGCGTGCTCTCGCAGCGCGTGGTGGCGGCGCTGCCCTGGCTGGACGCCGCGCTGCTCGCCGCCCTGTTCCTGCTGCTGGCCTGCACGCTCTGGTGCATCTCCAGCGTCTGGCGCAGTCGCCGGCTGGGCACGCTGCGGCATACCGGCAGCCTGGCGCTGATCCACGGCGGCGCCGTGCTGGCGCTGGTCGGTGGCTTCGCGGCGACCGCGCTGAACAGCTACCTGCCGATCCTCCTGCAGCCCGGCGACGACCTGGCGCAATGGCGGGGCATCACCGGCGACCTGCAGGTGCGAGTACTGCCAGCCGAAGGCCAGTTGGACTACTCGGGCTATGCCGCGCTGGCCCGCGTCGAGATGCGCGAGAACGGGGAGGAGATCCAGGGCCAGGCGCTGTTCAGGGACGCCCGCCAGCTGCCGCCCGGCTACCAGGGCCCGGTGCGTCAGCTCTGCGAAATCCTCGACTACCGCTATGCCCGCCACCAGGGTGATCCCGGCTACATTCTCAATCCCTTCATCATCCGCAGCTGGTTGGTGGACACCCAGGTCTGGGTACCGGCCTCGCCGCGCTTGCTGGCCGCGGCTGAGGTAGCCGACAGTGCCCAGGAAACCCTGGTGGTGGTGCGCCGCTATCCGCTGGTTTCGCTGGTGTGGACCGGCTTCGCGGCGATGCTGCTCGGCACCTTGCTGCTGCCGGCCTGGGCGAGGGCAAAGCGACGCTGAGGGAAAGCCTCTCCAGATTGCGTTTTGACCGAAGTCACAGGGCATGGGCCCGAACCGGCACCTCTCTTGTCAGAGCTGATGGCGCCTGGCCATAATCTGCCAGCCCAGGCGCCGTCTGGCCTGCGCGAAATGGAAGGGGCGGCGCTAGTCCGTCCGGTGCAGACAAGAAAAATAAGAGGTGGCTTATGCGGCGGAGCGGGCGAGCAGGCTTTATCCGGGCGTTGCTGTTGGGGGGCGGGCTGTCGTTGCTGGGCTCATTCCCGCTCCAGGCAGACGTCGAACTGACCGAACGGCAGATGATCGAACAGCTCAAGGACGTTCAGCCGCGCAGCGGCACCCGTGGGCTACGCAACCTGCAGGTGGAAGCAGCAGAGCCGAGCGAGGCCCCCTCGATTTCCCTCCTGATCCATTTCGATTTCGATTCCGACCGGCTGCAAGGCGACAGCCATCCGGCGCTGCAGCGCCTCGCGCGCGCCATGAATTCCGCGGAACTGTCCGCCGCCCGTTTCGCCATTGAAGGGCATACCGACGCCAAGGGCAGCGCCGACTACAACCTGCAGCTCTCCGAGCGCCGCGCCCAGAGCGTCAAGCGCTACCTGATCGGCCAGGGTGTGGCGCCCGGGCGGCTCTATGCAGTTGGTAAGGGCGCCAGCGAGCTGGCCAACCCCTTCGAGCCGCTGGCCGCGGAGAACCGCCGGGTGCGCGTGGTGAACCTGCGCTGAGCGCCGCTGGCACGGGCCTCTTTCCAACCCAACTATTCATTCCCCCGGAGACCCCACCGATGAAGGTTCTCGGATGGCTGTTGCTTGTCAGTAGTCTGCTGGTCGGCTGCGTGGCAGCTCCCGATCCCAACCTCCTGCGCGACATTCAGGTGTTCCAGCGCTACATGGAGGAAGGCCGTTATGACGAGGCCGAGGCGCTGGCCCGCGATCTCGACCGCCGCTCGCCGAGGCGCGACAGCCTGTACACCTTCAGCTATGCCGTGAAACCGGCTCGGGAGTCCGGGCTAGACGGCATCAGGGTGGTCGAGCCGGATGCCTTCTTCACCAAGGCCATCGAGGTGCTGGATCCGGTCAGCATGAAGGTCGAGGGTCCCTCGGATTCGCCCACCGGCTGGAACCAGCGGGGCGTGGCTCTCTACCGCTCCGGTGATCTACCCGGCGCCATCGCCGCCTTCGACGCCGCCGAGCGCGGCCTGCGGGCGCAGATCGCCGCACTGCGCGCCCAAGGCGAACTGGGCCCGGCGCTGACGCTGAGCGAGCAGGCGCTGCCCGTGGCCATCGCCAACCGGGCCCTGTGCCGCTGGACGCTGGGGCAGCCGAAGCAGGCGCTGGCCGATGCCCGCCTGGCGTTGAGCGAGCGCGCCGCCCAGGATCCCTTGCTGTTGGTCGCCTACCGCAACGAGCGGGATATGCTGCTGCGAGCCAACGCCCGGCAGAAGGAGTTGGGCGCGCTGATCAGCCTGGAGCAGGAGGCTGGGGCTGCCGGAGATTCCCTGGCGCTGCTGGCCATCCTGGAGAACAAGGGCTGGACCCTGCAGCGCCTGGCCCAGGCCCAGGCCGCCGTGCGGTCCGGCAGCGGAGCCACGCAGCCCGGCGCCGGCCAGGCCGGCCAGAATCTCCTGGCCCGGCTGGAAGCCTTCAACCGCCAGCGTGCGGAGCTGTCCACCAGCCAGCCGAGCGATCCCGCGCAGCGGGCCGCCCGCGAGCAGGGGCTGGCCGACCTGGACTGGGAGATCCGCGAGCTGCAGGCGGCGATCCAGGTGCTCAGCAGACAGGACGCGCGCGCCTACTCTGCTGCCGGGCAAACGCAGATATCCGCGGAATACCTGCGCTGGCGCAAGGATCTGGTGGAGCGGGTACGCAGCCGTGTTCCCGGCGATGCGCTGTTGGTGGAGATGGTTCGCTATCGGCCGTTCGCACCGCTCGAGGCTGAGGGCCGGCAGTGGGGCGCGGAGCGCTATGCCGCCTACGTGCTAGGCGCCAGGCGCACGCCCCGGTTGGTCGATCTGGGCCCCGCGGCGGAACTGGATGACCTGGTCGTCCGCTATCGCCAGGCACTGGACGCGGACCTGCCCGCGCAGCGGTTCCTGGCACGGCAACTGGACAGGCAGCTGCTGCAGCCGGTCCGTGCCCAGGCCGACAATGTCCGCCAGCTCTACCTAGCCCCGGATGGCGTGCTGAACCTGCTGCCCTTCGCCGCGCTGATCGACGAACAGGGTCACTATCAGCTGGAGCGCTACACCTTCAACTATCTGACCAGCGGCCGCGACCTGCTCGACTCCGTGCAGAGCGCCCCGCGCGGCCCGGCGCTGATCGTCGCCGACCCGCAGTTCTCCCTGCAGGGCGGGACTCCGGTGGCGGGACTGCGCTCGCTGGACTTTTCCCGCGTTGAATTCTCCCAGCTGCCGGGCACGGCGGAAGAGGCCCGGGCGCTGGCCGGACTGCTGCCCGACGCCTTGCAGATCAGCGGCGCCGAGGCCACCGAGAGCCGCATCAAGGCCGTGGCTGGTCCGCGCATTCTGCACATCGCCACCCACGGCTTCTTCCTGGGCAACCCGCAGGAGGCCGGGGAGAATCCCATGCTGCGCTCGGGACTGGTATTTGCCGGGGTCAGCCAGTTGCGTTCCGGGCAGGACGACGGGGTGCTCACCGCCCTGGAGGCCTCCACCCTGGATCTGCTCGGCACCCAGTTGGTGGTGCTCTCGGCCTGCGATACGGGGGTAGGGCAGGTGCGCCAGGGCGAGGGCGTCTTCGGCCTGCGCCGGGCGATGCTCCAGGCCGGCGCGCAGACCGTGGTGATGAGCCTCTGGCAGGTGGATGACCAGGCTACCCGCGACCTGATGATCGGCTACTACCAGCAGCTGGCCAAGGGCTCCGCGCGTGCCGAGGCGCTGCGCAATGCCCAGCTTGCCTTGCTGCGCGACTCCCGCACGGCCTCGCCCTACTACTGGGCGGCCTTCCTGAGTGCCGGCCAGGCCGGCCCCCTGTGACCCCGACGATGAGGAGTACCTAGGATGCGAGCCTTTTTGATCATGGCCCTGGCAACGCTGTGCTGGGGGACTGCTCAAGCAGCCGATCATGCCCTGATCATGGGGATTGGCAACTACCAGCGGCCGAGCGCCAACCTGCCTGGCATCGACCGTGACGTGCAGCTTGCCGAGAACATCGCCCGGAGCATCGGCGTGCCCGCGGCGAACATTCACCGGCTGCTGGACGATCAGGTCACCGTCGCCGGCCTGGCCGCAGCCCTGGGCCGTCTGGAAGCTGGCATTGCGCCCGGCGACCGGGTCTTCCTCTACTATTCGGGGCACGGTTCCCAGGTGCGAGGCAGCGGCACGCAGAAGTGCGTCGAGGGCATGTTCCTGCACGACATGCGCCTGTATCCGGACCATGAGCTGGAGCCGGCCTTGCAGCGCCTGGGGCGCAAGGCCAGCCAGTTGGTGATGTTCAACGATTCCTGCTTCTCCGGCGGGGCGGCCAGTACCCGCTCGACTCGGGGACTGGAGCAGGCGGTTCCCAAGTTCTACAAGAGTGACGGTGGGTCAGGTTATACCTGCGGTCAGGCGGTGAACATGCGCCGGGCGCTGCGCGGCTTGGCCGATGAGGCCGGGCAGAAGGGCAGCAACGTGATTTACATCGCCGCCGCCCGCGAGGATCAGGTGGCCTTTGCCACCACCAGTGGCAGTGCCGCCACCCGCGCCTGGGAGCGCTGCCTGAGCGAGCCCGCGGCTGACAGCAACGGCAGCGGTGCCCTGGATGCCAAGGAGCTGCAGCGCTGCGCCCAGCAGTTCCTGAATGACTGGGGCTTCGACCAGAGCATCACCGTCGAGGGCAACGAGCGCCTGCCCTTGTCCTTCGCGGCCCTGCCCGAGCAGCCTCAGGCCGGAGTCAGCGAGCCGGCCCAGCGCAGTGCCGCCACCCTGGAGGACATCCGCCAGGCGGCCTCGCCGGCCATCCGCGTCGAGCTGCAGGCCCAGCAGCGCCTGGTGGTCGGACAGGACCCGCTGGACATCCAGGTGCGTTCCAACCGCGACGGCTACCTGTACCTGCTGCACGTCGGCTCCGATGGCAAGACCTTCAACCTGCTGTTCCCCAACCAGCTGGACGGCGAGAACTTCCTCCATGCCGGACAGGTGTTGAGCCTCCCACGCGCTCACTGGCGGGTGCGGGCCGCCGGGCCGGTGGGGGCATCGCAGCTGATGGCGATCGTCTCCGACCAGCCTCGCGACTTCCTGGCCCTGAATCACCAGGAAGGTCCGTTCCGCTCGGCCCCGCTGGATAGCCGGCTGCAGCGCAACCTGCGGGTCGAGGCGACCGGTATCGGCTCCTCCGGCTCGTCGGGGCTGTACGGCGCCAGTGCGGTGCTGTCGATCAGCGAAGTGTCGCACTAAGTTCCCCATCATCCGAGGCCCGACGATGTCGGGCCTCGTCGTTTTCGTTCCCGGTATGTCGGTGCAGGCGCCCGTTCTCTCGCATGAGGCGTGCTTCGCAGCAACGGGGTGCTTCACGACAACCTGGGCAGCCTCTCTCTTCCAACCTCGAAATCGCCTCCGCATGGCTCATTTTCCCGGCATCAGATCGGGCCTATTCGCCGCCTGTGCAGGAAGTCGCATCCTGCTCAAAACAGAACCTCGGATGGTAGTAATGAGCCTTCAGTCATGAATTCGTCGCGCATTGTGACAAAAAGTCGACGATTATCTATCGAATAAATCGATAAGACATAAAATTGACAATTCTTTGGGTGGGATGTCCAATGCTCGGCCACCAGTGAGGTATCAATTCCGGACTGGTTGTGTTCCGCAGTAAGGCAGTTGAGGAACGGCGTGAGCCCGTGCATGTCACGGCTTCACCCGGTCCGTGAAATGAAAAGGGAAGCCGGTGCATCAGGCACCGCATCAAAAGGGAATCATGCGACTGACTTATTCATGGGGGATGGCCAGGATCCTCGGTCTGGCCGTTTCGTTGTTTACAGCTAGCGTTTTCGCCAAGCCTTCCAGCGTAGCCTTCTGGTATGCCGAACAGCCGCCACTGGCCGAGCTCTCCCAATTCGACTGGGTGGTGCTGGAGCCGGGGCATGCCGGCGCTGCCGACATTGCCTATCTGAAAGCCCAGGGCAGCACGCCTTTTGCCTATCTTTCTGTCGGCGAGTTCGACGGTGATACCGCCGAGCTTGCCGGCGCCGGGCTGGAGGAGGGTGCCAGCGCGGTGCGCAACGATGCCTGGCACAGTCAGGTGATGGATCTGAGCTCGTCCGTCTGGCGCGAGCATCTCTTCTCCCGTGCCGCCGAACTGCGCCGCCAGGGCTATGCCGGTCTGTTCCTCGATACTCTGGACAGCTTCCAGCTGCAGTCGGAGGAGCGCCACGAGCCCCAGCGTCAGGCGTTGGTCAGTCTGCTGGCCGAGCTGCACCGTCGCGAGCCGCAGCTCTCGTTGTTCTTCAATCGCGGTTTCGAGGTGCTGCCCGAGCTGCCCGGCGTGGCCTCAGCGGTGGCCGTGGAGTCCATTCACGCTGGCTGGGAGGCTGCCAGCTCCCGTTACCGAAAAGTCTCCCAGGAGGATCGCGACTGGCTGCAGCCGCACCTAGAGGCGTTGCGTGCCCAGGGGGTGCCGCTAGTGGCCATCGAATACCTGCCTCCGGAGCGGCGCGAAGAAGCCCGTGAGCTGGCCGCACGCCTCGTCAAAGAGGGCTTCATCCCCTACGTCACCACCCCGGCACTGGACACCCTGGGCGTCGGCAGCTTGGAGGTGCAGCCGCGGCGCATCGCACTGGTCTACGACCCCCGCGAGGGCGAGCTGGAGAGCAATCCCGGCCACATCATGCTGGGCGGTCTGCTGGAGTATCTGGGGTATCGGGTCGACTATTGGCCGGCCGGCGAGGCGCTGCCGCAACGTCCACTGAAGGGCTTGTACGCCGGAGTGGTGATTTGGATGACCAGCGGCCCGCCGAGCGCCAGCGATTCCTTTCACGCCTGGCTGAATGCGCGCATCGACGAACAGGTGCCGATCGCCTTCCTGGCCGGCCTGCCGGTAGACAACGATGGCCTGCTGCAACGCCTGGGCATGCGCAGGCTGTCTCAGCCGCTGCGTGGCGAGCCGCAGCTCGAGTTCCATGATCAGAGCCTGCTGGGGGCCTTCGAGGCGCCACTGCGCCTGCGTACCCGCGACCTGCAGGCGCTGACCGTCACCGACCCGCAGCTCACCCAGGCCGCGCTGGTCCTGGAGCACGGGGGGCGTCGCTACGTGCCGGTGGCCACCGGCACCTGGGGCGGCATAGCGCTGGCACCCTACCTGGTGGAGGAGGCTCTGGATCATCGGCGCTGGATCATCGATCCGTTCGCCTTCATCCAGCGTGCCTTCGCTCTGCCGCCGCTGCCCAGTCCCGACGTCACCACCGAGAACGGCCGGCGCGTCGCCACCGTGCACATCGACGGCGACGGCTTCGTGTCTCGCGCGGAAGTGCCGGGCAGCCCATATGCCGGCCAGCAGGTGCTGGAGGCCTTCATCCGTCCTTATCCGCTGCTCACCTCGGTATCAGTGGTGGAAGGGGAGGTCGGGCCCAAGGGCATGTACCCGCACTTGTCCAAGGAATTGGAGCCCATTGCCCGGAGGATCTTCGCCGATCCCAAGGTGGAGGTGGCCAGTCACACCTTCAGTCATCCGTTCTTCTGGCAGCCGGAGAAGGCCGCGCAAAGTGACGATTTCGATCCCCAGTACAGCCTGATGATGAAGATTCCCGGTTACGAGGTGCTGGACATGCGCCGAGAGGTGGTCGGTACCCGCGACTACATCAATCAGCGCCTGACCACCCCGGAAAAGCCGGTGAAGATGATCTTCTGGTCCGGCGACGCCCTGCCGGATGCGGAAACCATCAAGCTTGCCTACGACAGTGGCCTTCCCAACGTGAATGGTGGAAACACGATGCTGACCAAGGCCTATCCGTCGCTCACCGGGCTCTACCCGCTGATCCGCCCCACCAGCGGCGGCGTCCAGTACTACGCACCGATCATCAACGAAAACGTCTACACCAACCTGTGGACCGGGCCGTACTACGGCTTCCGCGACGTGCTGGACACCTTCGCGCTGACCGACCAGCCGCGCCGCCTACGCGGACTGCATCTGTATTACCACTTCTATTCCGGCACCAAGCAGGCGTCGATTCGCGCCATGCACCAGATCTACGCGGAAATGCTCAGGCAGCAGCCTCTTTCCCTGTGGATGAGCGATTACGTCAGACGCCTGGAAGGGCTGCATTGCGCCAGCCTGGCCCGGCGCGCCGACGGTCGCTGGCAACTGCGCGGGCTGGCCGGGCTGCGTACCCTGCGCCTGGATCCGGCCCTGGGTTGGCCGGACCTGGCCCGCTCGAAGGGCGTGGCCGGGGTGCGCGATCTGCCCCAGGGCCGCTACGTGCACCTCAGTCGGGCGGATGCGCTGCTGGCCCTGCGTAGCAGCCGGGACCCCCGCCCGGCCCTGGAGGAGGCCAATCTCCCGCTGACCGCCTGGGAGTACCGCAGCGCCAGCCAGGTGAGCTTCTCCTTCGCTGGGGAGCTGCCGCTGCAGTTCAGCGTACGAGCCGCTGGTCCCTGTCGTGTGACGGTCGCCGGACAAAGCTTCCAGGGCAAGGAGCACGATGGATTGTGGCGTTTCCAATTGCCAATGAAACAGGTGCGTGATGGCCAGCTTGTCTGCAATTGAGAACCGCCGCAAGAACACGCGTCTGCTCAATTCCTGGACGATCCTGCTGGTCGCGCTGATCGTCCTCCTTCTGCTGGCGCTGTCCTACAAGAGCGAAGATGTGTTCCTGCCCGGCGAGGAGGCGGAGCCGGATGCGGTGGCCATCGGCTATACCGAGCTGCTGCTCAAGGCTCACCCCGGGGATGACCGCCTGCGCCTCCGTCTGATCGACCAATTGATCCAGGCCGGCAATTTCGACCGGGCCCGCCAGTATTTGGCCGGGCTGAAGGACCGCGGACAACTGTTCGCGCAATTCTATGGCACGGTCCTTGACATCCTCGTTGCCCAGGCCGCCCCCGAAGGCATCGACGAAGCCGAGCGGCTGGAGCTGGTCGAGAGGCTGCGTCTCCTGGATCCAGGCCAGCTGGAAAAACCCATGCTCGAGCGTCTGGCGCGCCATGCCCTGCAGCTCAATGCTCCAGAGCTGGCCACCCGGGCCTACATGGAGCTGGCCAAGCGCGACCCGGAGCTGCACACGCACTGGATGAGCGAGGCGGCGCGCTGGAGCCTGGCCGCCGGTGACCTGAACCAGGCGGCGCAGCTCTACCTGCAGTTGGCTGCCGAAGCCAAGGACAGGAGCGAGCGCATCGACTATCTGCGCAAGGCATTCGACAGCCTGCGCGCCGCCAACCAGGGCGAACGGGCCGCCGAACTGCTGGCGGCGAACCTCGACCTGCTGGACAG
This sequence comes from Pseudomonas thermotolerans DSM 14292, assembly GCF_000364625.1. Taxonomy (GTDB): domain Bacteria; phylum Pseudomonadota; class Gammaproteobacteria; order Pseudomonadales; family Pseudomonadaceae; genus Aquipseudomonas; species Aquipseudomonas thermotolerans. The sequence goes on along the minus strand of NZ_KB822611.1, from coordinate 86,654 downwards.
CGACCAGAACTCCCTGGATTGGCTGGCTGCCGGTGTCGACACGGCCCAGGGCAGTCAGCGCTACGGCCTGGCTGAACTGTTCATCGCCCAATGGCGTACCCTGCAGGCTGACGACCCACGCCTGCTGGCCGCCGACTTCCGCCTGAGCCAGGCTTCCGGCGATCTGGAGAGGGCCTGGCAGCTCGGTTCCGAACTGCTGGCGCGTAGCCCCGGCGACCGCGAGCTGTTGGCCGAAATGGCGCGCCTCGGTGAGTGGGCCGGGCACCCGCAGCAGGCGCTGGACTACTGGATCGAACTGCTCAAGGGCGCCGAGGATCCGCAGCTGCGCGAGCACGCCTGGCGCCTGGCCCTGCAGTTGTTCGATTTCGACCGTGTGGTAAGCACCCTGGCCGTTCTGGATGGGCAGCGGCAGATGTCCAACGAGGAGCTCGATGCACTGGTCTACAGCCACGAGACCCGCGGTACCCCGGAAGAGGCCGAGCTTTGGTTGCGTGGCTACCTGCGCAAGTACCCGCAGCATCACTACGCCTGGCAACGCCTGCGCATGCTGCTGGAGAACACTCAGCAGCTGGAGAAGGAAACCGCGCTCTGGGGCGAGATGGCCAGGCGCTTCCCGCTAACCCTGGAGGAGCGCATCCGCTGGGCCAAGGCGCACTGGAACCTGTTCCAGCTGCAGGAGGCCTGGAACGTGCTCACCGACCTCGATGCCAAGCAGGTGACGGATACCGAGTACTGGCAGCTGCGCGCCAGTCTGGCCTGGGATCTGGAGCGTGACGCGGATACCCGTAGCGCCTACCAGCGCCTGCAGGAACTGGATGTACCGCTTCTGCGCGACGACGAGGACCGTCTGATCGCCCTCTACTGGGACCGCGAGCCGCGCCGTGTTTTGCAGCTGCTCACCGACAGCTGGCAGCGTACCCGCAACCCGCTGCGCCTGGTCATCGCCCTGCAACTGGCCGAGAACCTCAACGACTGGGAGACCCTGGAGGCGCTGCTGGAGGATGCCGAACAGGTGCCGGGCGGCACTGCCAGTCCGCAGTACTGGGTAGCCAAAGCAGCGCTGGCGGCCCACCGGGACCGCCGCGAGGAGGCCGAGCATTTCTATCGCGAGGCGTTGGCGCGCTATCCGGAGGAGAGCCTGGTTCGCGAGGGGCTGCTCTGGTTCTACATAGAGAACGGCCGACGCGAGCAGCTGGAGCCCCTGCTGCACCGCTGGCGGGCCCGGGCGTACAAGGACAGCCGCCTTTGGCTGCCCTTTGCCAGTGGCTACCTGAGTCTGAACCGTACCACTGAGTCCCTGGCCTGGTTCCGCCTGTACCTGAAGGCCAATCCAGCGGACTTCTTGGCCAGGGCCGGCTACGCCGATGCCCTGGAGGCCGCCGGCTACCAGGATCAGGCGCTGCGGGTACGCCGCCAGCTGCTAACCGGTCTGGATCGCGAGAAGGTCCGGGCCACTCCGGAAGGCTTCGCCACCTACCTGCGCCTGCTCGCCGCCAGCCAGCCGTTGCTGGTCCAGCGCGAAGCGCGACGGGCTGGCAGCGAGCCGGCCATGTTGCAGGTGTGGTTCGAGCACTTTCTCGAGCAGCTTGAAGCCGACAACCATGCCGCCCTCAAGGACGACTGGCTGGCCTGGGGCCGTGCCCGTGGCTTGAAGCTGAGCGACTATGAGCTTCTCCAGCAGGCCCTGCGTCAGGACAACCGCGCGCTGTTGCAGCGCCTGCTGGAGCGCGGCGGTCTGGATGCTGCCAGTCAGGTGGAGGTGCTGAGTCGCCTGGGCCATGCCGGCGAGGCGCTGGGCACCGGGCTGAGCGCCCTCGGCGAGGGCCAGCCCACGGGTATCCGCGAGCAGCTGCTGCAGCAGACCACCGCTCAGCTCGAGCGCGCGCCCCAGGGCCTGCAGCTGGGCTGGCGGAGGCAGGACTTCGGCGACCTGGAAATCCAGGGGCCGAGCCTGGAGATCGCCCGCAACCTGGGGGATGACTGGTATGCCGACCTGCGCTTGAGCCGGGGCCGCTACAACAGTGACAACCTCGACAGCTCCGTGCTCGGCAACGAGCGCAATGCCCGCTTGCTGCTGCGCCGCGACCTGGCCGACGGCGACCTCGGCCTGCTCCTCGATTCCAGCTGGCGCGACGACGAGGATCGCCATGGCCTTGGCCTGGAGCGCACCTGGAGGCTGAGCGCCCGCGACGAACTGGCGCTGTCCCTGGACTGGCACCGCGAGACCGAAGAAACCGGCCTGCTGCGTGCCTTGGGCATGCGCGACGGCCTCGGCCTGCGCGGCCAGCACGGCCTCTCCGCCCGCGACCTGTTGTCCTGGTCGCTGGCCCACAACCGTTATGCCTCACGCCAGGGCGACGCGCTCGGCAACGGCGAGTCGCTGTCCCTGGAATGGAGCCACGCACTGTTCTTCGAGGGGCCGACCTGGCTGCTGCGTAGCGGCCTCGACTACCAGCACAACCGGGTGGAAAGCCGGGTGCCGGATGAGCTGCTGTCCGTCAACGGTGGGGCCTTCCGGCCCTTCGACAACGACCCTGCGGCGATCGCCCCGGGAGAGGACCTGCTGCAGGACCGCTATGGCCAGCTCTATGTCGGCAGCACCTGGCGCCGAGGCTTCCCGGGCGCGCTGAACCGCACCCGCCCGCAGTACACCTGGATGGTCGACACCTTGGTCGGCTGGCAGTGGACCGAGCGGGAGTTCAACTACGGGATCAACGTCGGCCTCGGCATGGAGCTGCTGGGCGACGACGAACTGGCGTTCACCGTCGGCTACCAGTCCGCGCCGCGTGGCGGGGAAGGAGACGCCGGAGGCACGCTCGGGATCACCTACAGCACCCGCTTCGGGCGCTGAGTGGGGCACCGGCGTTTCTGCCGGCCCCCGGATATTCAACAGGAGGAACCAAGATGCAAACCATCCGCTGCCTGACCCTTGCGGTCGCCGCCCTGCTCGTGGCGGGCTGTTCCAGCTTCACCAGTGAAAGCGGCTCGGCCCTGCCGCGCGATGCGGCCTGGGGGCTGGCGCCGCTGGTCAACTATTCGCAGGCGCCGCAGGCCGGCGAGCGCGCCGAGCGGATCCTGCTCAGCGTGCTGGCCGAGGAAGGCGTGCGCCCGCGTCTGTATCCAGTCTCGGCGCAGCAGGACCAGCTACTCGCCGACGACCGCGAGCGGCAGACTCAGGCCCTGGCCTGGGCCCGACAGCAGAAGCTGGCCTACGTGATCACTGGTAGCGTCGAGGAGTGGCAGTACAAGAACGGCCTGGACGGCGAGCCGGCTGTGGGCATCAGCCTGCAGGTGATCGAACCGGATACCGGCCGGGTGCTGTGGAGCACTAGCGGGGCGCGGGCCGGCTGGTCGCGGGAAAGCCTGGCCGGATCGGCGCAGAAAGTGCTCCGTGAGCTGGTCGACGATCTCGACCTCGAGTGACGGCCATGCAGTTCGCCCAGAAGGACTACATCCTGGCGCCTCAGGCCAGCACCCGGGTTTCATGGCTGGAGACCCTGCTGCTCACCCTGCTGGCACTCGGTCTCGGCTGGTGGTTCGTTCCGCAGGACCCGTTACTGGCTGCGGCCGAGTTCCCCTGGATGATCCTCGCACCGCTGCTGCTCGGCGTGCGCTACGGCTTCCTCCAGGGCCTGTGCAGCGCCGTGCTGTTGATCGCCGCGCTGTTCGCCTTCCGCTTCGCGGGGCTGCCGGCGTACCAGGTGGTGCCGGTGGCCTTCCTGGTCGGGCTGCTGTTGTGCACCCTGCTGGTCGGCGAGTTCCGCGATATATGGGGCCGGCGCCTGGAGCGCCTGAGCCTGGCCAACGACTATCGCCAGCTGCGCCTCGACGAGTTCACCCGCGCCCACCACCTGCTGCGCATCTCCCACGACCGTCTGGAGCAGCGCGTGGCCGGCAGCGACCAGAGCCTGCGCAGCTCGCTGCTCGACCTGCGCGAACGGCTGCGCGGGCTGGCCAGGGAGGAAGGCGATGCCCTGGTTTGCCTGGCAGACACCATCCTGACGCTGCTGGCCTCCCACGCCTCGCTGCGCATCGCCGGCCTGTACCGAGTGATCGATGGGCAGCGGGTCGACACCCGGCCCTTGGCGGTGCTCGGCGAGATGCCGGAGCTGGATGACGAAGACCTGCTGGTGCGTCTCTGCCTGGAGCGCGGCGAGCTGGTCAGCGTGCGCGCGGAGCTGCTCGATCGCGGTGATGGCGCCCAGCATTCCAGCCTGCAGGCCTGCGTGCCGCTGGTGGACACGGAGGGGCGCATCCTAGCGATTCTGGCTATCCAGCAGATGCCCTTCTTCATGTTCCACGAGCGCACCTTCAGCCTGCTGGCACTGCTCGCCGGGCACGTAGCCGATTTGCTGATGAGCGATCCCCAGGCCCTGCAGCTGGCCGACGCCGATGCCCAGCGCTATTCCCAGTTGCTCAGGCGTTCCCTGCTGGATGCCCGCGACCACGGCCTGCCGGCCAGTCTGTTCGGCCTCGAGCTGAGCGACCCTCAGCATGCCGAGGAGCTGCAGCGCCTACTGGAAGACAGCCAACGCGGCCTGGACGTGCAACTGAAGGTGCGCAACGGCCACGGCAATCGTCTGTTGCTGGTGCTGCTGCCGCTCACCTCGGCGGACGGTGCCCAGGGCTACCTGCGCCGCCTGCGTGAGCTGTTCACCGAGCGGTTCGGCCAGGATCTGGCGCCGGAGATGCTGGGCATGCGCATCCACCGTTTCCATTTGGAAGGCGGCGATGAGCGCGAGGCACTGCGCCATTTCCTCTTCAACGAGTGTGCTCTGAATGATCAGCAAGTGGCTATTTAGCGGCGCCTTCCTCTTCGAGCTGGGCAGTTGGATCAGCGCGGCCAGCAACCTGCCGGTTCTTGAGGCTGCGCTGCTCTACACGCTGGCGCACGGGCTCGGCAGCCTGTTGCTGACCATTGGCATCTGGATGCTGCTGCCGCGGCGCTACCGCTTTCCGCTGCCGTGGAGTCCGCTGTTCATCTTCTGCCTGTCTTTCTTCATCCCGCTGATCGGCATGGTCGGCGTGTCGCTCTCGCTGTTTCCGGCTCTGTACCTGCCGCGCAAGCGTCGTGAGCAGCCCTGGCAGGCGGTGGGGGTACCCGAGTTGCCGTTCCGCCCCCAAGAGAAGAAGCACGATCTGATGTTCGGCGATGGCGGCCTGCAGGACGTGCTGCTCCACGCTTCGGATCCGGATCAGCGTCTCACCGCGATATTCGCCACCCGGCGGATGCGTAGTCGCGAGGCGATCCCGATTCTCAAGCTGGCTCTGCGCGACGCCTCCGACGACGTGCGTCTGCTGGCCTACTCGATGCTCGACCAGCGCGAGAGCCGCATCAACCAGCGGATCGAACATGCGCTGGAGCAACTGGCCAAGGCCAAGCCGGGGCGGCGCTACGCCATCCACGGCATGCTGGCGCGCTGGAACTGGGAGCTGGCCTACGTGGGGCTGGCCCAGGGTAGCGTGCTCGAGCACGTCCTCGACCAGGCTCGCCAGCATGTGAATCAGGCCCTGCAGGGCGCCCCCAGCGCCGAGCTGCACCTGCTCGCGGGGCGCATCGCCCTGGAGCAGGGCGATCTCGAGTCGGCCGCGGCGCACCTGGACGATGCCGAGGCGGCCGGCGCCGCAGCGGCCCAACTGGCCCCGTATCGCGCCGAGATCGCCTTCTTGCGTCGCGAGTACCGGGCCATTCCCCGGCTGCTCGGCGAGATTCCCTCCGACCTGTTGCAGCGTCCGCCGCTGGCGGCGCTGGCGAGATACTGGTTATGACAGCCAATCCTGTTGCCAACGATACCCCCGGCGTCGATGTCTGCCTGCTGCTGGAAGGCACATGGCCCTACGTGCGCGGCGGAGTGTCAAGCTGGATCAACCAACTGATCCTCGGCCTGCCGGAGCTGACCTTCTCGGTGTTCTTCATCGGTGGCCAGCGGGAAGCCTACGGCGCCCGCCACTACGCCGTCCCCGACAACGTGGTGCACATCGAGGAGCACTTCTTGGCGGATGCCTGGACCAGCCACGGGGCGCAGTCCACCGAGCCGCCGAGGAACCTCGGCGAGCTGCTGCTGGACGTGCATCGCTTCCTCCACTATCCGGAGGAGCCGAGCCTGGAGCAGGGAGAAGCCTTCCTCGACACCCTGGCCGAGGGACGTATCGGCCGCGACGATTTCCTGCACAGCCGGGCCAGCTGGGAAGCGATCACCAGCGGCTACCGCAAGCACTGTGCCGACCCCTCGTTCGTCAACTACTTCTGGACCCTGCGTTCCATGCAAGCGCCGCTGTTCATGCTCGCCGAGGCCTCGCGACGCCTGCCGCGCGCGCGCATGCTGCACTCCATCTCCACCGGCTACGCCGGGTTTCTGGGCAGCGTGCTGCAGCGCCGTTGGGGCTGCCACTACCTGCTCAGCGAGCACGGCATCTACACCAAGGAGCGCAAAATCGACCTGGCCCAGGCGGCCTGGATCGCCGAGAACCCCGACGAGCGCCTGAAGACCGGTCTGGACGCCGAGGTGGGCTACATCCGGCGGCTGTGGATCCGCTTCTTCGAGCGCATCGGTCTGGTCACCTACCGCTCGGCGCACACCATCATCTCCCTCTACGAGGGCAACCGTCAGCGGCAGATCCAGGATGGCGCCGACCCGGCGCGGACCCGGGTGATTCCCAACGGTATCGCGCTGGACACCTGGAACGAGGCACTGCTCAGCCGGCCCGAGGGGATTCCGCCGGTGGCCGGCCTGGTCGGACGGGTGGTACCGATCAAGGACGTGAAGACCTTCATCCGCGCCATGCGCGGGGTGGTCAGCGCCATGCCCGAGGCCGAGGGCTGGATCGTCGGTCCGGAGGAGGAAGACCCGGACTACGCCGCCGAATGCCGCAGCCTGGTGGCCAGCCTGGGCCTGCAGGACAAGGTGCGCTTCCTCGGCTTCCGCCAGGTGCGCGAGGTACTACCGCAGCTGGGAGTGATGGTGCTTACCTCGATCAGCGAGGCCCAGCCCCTGGTGGTACTGGAGGCTTGGGCCGCTGGCACCCCTGTAGTGACCAGCGACGTGGGTTCCTGCCGCGAGCTGGTGGAGGGCTCGGGGCCCGAGGACCGTGACCTGGGCCTGGCCGGAGAGGTGGTGGCCATCGCCGACCCCCAGGCCACCGCCCGGGCGATCCTCGGTCTTCTGCGCGATCCGCAGCGCTGGCGCCAGGCCCAGGCCGTGGGCCTGCAGCGCGTGCACCGCTACTACACCGAAGAACTCATGCTCGCGCGCTACCGCGGGCTGTACCGTGAAGGCATGGAGAGCGCCTAGATGGCTGGCATAGGTTTCGAACTGCGCAAGCTGCTGTCCCAGGACTCCTACACGGCGACCCTGCGCGCCTACCTGTATGCCGGACTGATCAGCTCCGGCCCCTGGGTGCTGTCGATCATCAGCGTGATGCTGATCGGCGTGCTGAGCATCGGTAGCGTGGTCCCGGAGGTGCTGATCCGCCAGTTCCTGATCAGCGTGACCTACCTGATGGCCCTGTCGCTGATCTTCACCGGAGGTCTGCAGCTGTTCTTCACCCGTTTCATCTCCGACCGCCTGTTCGAGCGCAAGCACAGTCTGATCCTGCCCAACCTGGTGGGCATCATGCTGCTGGTGACGGTGGCCTCGGGGCTGATCTCCTTCCTGCTGGTGGCATTGCTCTTCGAAGCGGAGTCCTTCGCCTACCGGCTCCTGGTGATGGCGAACTTCGTGGTGCTCTGCAACCTCTGGCTGGTGATCATCTTCCTGTCCGGGATGAAGGCCTACAAGCGCATCCTCGCGGTGATGTTCCTCGGCTACGCACTGATGGTGGCCTCGGCCTTCCTGCTCCGCGCCCTGAAGCTGGAGGGGCTGCTGCTGGGGCTGCTGATCGGCCACTCCAGCCTGCTGTTCATCTTCCTCTTCGACATCCTCCGCGAATACCCGGCCGAGCGTCTGGTGGCCTTCGACTTCCTCGACCGCCGCCAGGTATTCGTCAGCCTGCTGCTCACCGGACTGTGCTACAGCCTGGGGATCTGGATCGACAAGTTCATCTTCTGGTTCAACCCGTCCACCTCTGAGGCGGTGATCGGTCCGCTGCGCGCCTCCATGCTCTACGACCTGCCGATCTTCCTCGCCTACCTGGCGATCATCCCGGGGATGGCGGTGTTCCTGGTGCGCATCGAGGCGGACTTCGCCGAGTGGTACGAGCGGGTCTACGATGCGATCCGCGGCGGCGAAACCCTGCAGCACATCGGCTGGCTCAAGGAGCAGATGATCCTCTCCATCCGTCAGGGGCTGCTGGAGATCTGCAAGGTCCAGGGCCTGACCCTGGTGCTGCTGCTCCTGATGGCGCCACAGTTGCTCAACTGGTTGGGCATCTCCCACTACTACCTGCCGCTGTTCTACGTGGACGTGATCGGGGTGAGTATCCAGGTGGTGTTCATGGCGCTGCTCAACGTGTTCTTCTACTTGGACAAGCGCCGCATCGTCCTCGAACTGTGCGTGCTGTTCGTGCTCAGCAACGGCATGCTGACCCTGATCAGTCAGCTGCTCGGACCGAGCTTCTTCGGCTACGGCTTCAGCCTGTCGCTGCTGCTCTGCGTGCTGCTCGGCCTGTACCGGCTGACCGCCTCGCTGGACGACCTGGAATACGAGACCTTCATGCTGAGCCGCTGAGCAGGCGGTTCAGTCGGCGGGTTGAGCGTCCAGCAGGATCTGCAAGTAGGCGGCGAAGTCGCTGGCGCCCGCCCGGCACAGTCCCTCGCCGAAGGCGTTGGCCAGGGCATGCCGGCGGGGCAGGAGAAGGATTTCCGGGGGGCTCTCGTCCTGCAGCGGCAGCCGTGCGTAGGGCAGGGCGTTGTCGAGCAGCAGTCCCATGAAGCCGGGGTCGCTCCAGGCCTGGCCGGGCACCGTCAGCACGTGGTAGTGCTTGCGCAGCTCGGTCACTCCTCTGGCGCTCAGGCGATAGTGCAGCAGTTGGGCCGGCAGACTGTCCTGTAGGCCGCGCAGGCGGGCATAGACGATGGCGCTGGCGAAGGCTGCCTGGTGGTGCTCGCCGGCCCAGAACAGCCGCTCGCCGAGCCAGGCGGCCTGCAGCAGCTGAATGGGTTCGCCGGCCAGGAAGTGGGGGAGGGCGAGGCCGAGAGTACGCAGGAAGTCCTTGTAGCTGATCAGCCGTAGGCTGCGGCAGGCGGCGGTGGCGGCGAAGTCCTCCAGATGCTCGAAGGGCTCGCCCGGCTCGCCGGCCAGGCCGTCGATGCACCGCACTTCCAGGTTGGGCAGCTCGCGGCGTTCCACTTCCACCACCCGTACCAGGTGGGCATGGGCCTCGGCCTTGTCGTCCTGCACCGGACCGGACAGCGCGCCGCGGGGCAGATCTACCAGACGCTGTAGCTGTGGGCCGCTGCGCCACCAGATGCTTTCCTGCACCAGCGGCGGTCCGGGAAACGGCAGGCGCAGGGCAGCGGCGCGCTCCTGCAGCTGGCGCAGCCCCCGGTTGCCCAGGCCCAAGCGCCGGGCGAAGTCGCCGAGGCGGCTTGTCAGGTTAACTGGGGGGTCGGGTAGCGTCATGGGGTACTCCGGAAACGTGCGGCCAGTTTGGCAGAGACGGGCTGGCGCTGCACGATTATGGCACCATGTGATGCCTTGCGAGAGGAAGCCTGCCCATGCCCTGGCTGGAACTGGACATCGCCCTGCCTGCCGATCGCCTGCAGACCGTCTACCGTGGCCAGGCCAACCGCGTGCTGGTGACCAGCCGCGACGGCCGGCGGGTCAGTCTGCCGGCCCACTACCTGCGGCCCTTCGTCGGCCAGGCCGGGGTCTATGGCCGCTTCTTCCTGGAGTTCACCGCCGAGGGCAAACTGCTCAGCCTGCGCCGCCGCGACTGACCATGCGCCTCGCCTGGCCCGCCCCTGCGCGGCTATAATCGCCGGCCATCGTCTGCCTACCGAGCGAAGCCCGCCCATGTATGACCTGGCCCGCAAGCTGCTGTTCCAGCTTTCCCCGGAAATCTCCCACGAGCTGTCCATCGATCTGATCGGCGCCGGTGGCCGTCTCGGCCTCAACCGCCTGCTGTGCAAGGCACCGCGTGCCCTGCCGGTGAACGTCATGGGCCTGGAGTTTCCCAATCCGGTGGGTCTCGCCGCGGGGCTGGACAAGAACGGCGACGCCATCGACGGCTTCGCCCAGCTGGGCTTCGGTTTCATCGAGATCGGCACCGTAACCCCGCGACCGCAGCCCGGCAATCCCAAACCGCGGCTGTTCCGCCTGCCTGAAGCGGAGGCGATCATCAATCGCATGGGCTTCAACAACCTGGGCGTCGACCATCTGCTGGCGCGGGTCAAGGCGGCCAGCTACAAGGGCGTGCTGGGCATCAACATCGGCAAGAACTTCGACACTCCGGTCGAGCATGCGGTGGACGATTACCTGATCGGCCTGGACAAGGTCTATCCGCACGCCAGCTACGTCACCGTCAACGTCAGCTCGCCGAACACCCCGGGACTGCGCAGCCTGCAGTACGGCGACTCGCTCAAACAGCTGCTCGAGGCCCTGCGCCAGCGTCAGGAAGACCTGGCCGTGGAGCACGGCCGGCGCGTGCCCCTGGCGATCAAGATCGCCCCGGACATGACCGACGAGGAAATCGCTCAGGTGGCGGCGGCGCTGGTGGAGGCGGGGATGGATGCGGTGATCGCCACCAACACCACCCTGAGCCGCGACGGCGTCGAGGAACTGCCCCATGGCAATGAGGGCGGCGGCCTGTCCGGTGCGCCGGTGCGCGACAAGAGCACCCACGTCGTCAAGGTGCTAGCCGGCGAGCTGGGCGGACGGCTGCCGATCATCGCCGTGGGCGGCATCACCGAGGGCCGTCACGCGGCGGAGAAGATCGCCGCGGGCGCCAGCCTGGTGCAGATCTATTCGGGGTTCATCTACAAGGGGCCGGCGCTGATCCGCGAGGCGGTGGATGCCATCGGAGCGCTGCAGCGCTGAATACCGGCCGATTAGGAAGGGCTCCCGAAGGAGCCCTGGGCTCTCGCCCGCCGCCCGAGTGGGGCGTGCTTGGGGAGTCTGACGTCGGGATCCTCTTAGCCGACCGCGTTGATTTGATTGAGGCGATGAATTGCTGCCGTGCCTTTCTTCAGGCCGTCCCAGTGGTCGCCACGACCTTCACGCCAACCATTGAGCCAAGCCTGGCGTACGGACGGGAGAGTAAACGGACAGAGATCACGGGACTTGCCATGCAGGCCGAACTGATAACCGCGGACAAAGGCTCTTTCCAAAGGATCACGCTTGAGTCTTCTCATAGGGTGTTGCCCTCTGCTGTTGACTGTTATGTCCTCTCTTCGCCTCAGGGTGAGGCCTGGTAGCAATGGCTCTACCAGTGGGTCGCTGCCGGCGTGGCGACCCATTCATCCCCGTTGCAGGGATGAACTGACCTGATTTCTAACCAAAGCCACCCCGGGTGGGAATGATCGTTTTGTCATAAGCCGGTAATCGGTTCGTGGTGGGGGCGATAAGGCGGAAGTCCGCCACGGCCCCACCTGCACCTCGGGAGTCGGCTATACCGGGGGTAGGGCTCTTCCGACCGTGCCAAGCGCGGCGGCTGGTACCCAGGTATTTCGATGAAGGGTTGCCCTGCGACCTTTTGTCACCGGATGTGTGCGGACCCGGCGACTAGGCCGGGACGGACGGCTGGCGGCGTCTGCCGATGTCGCCGGTCCACGCCCGCTGCGCCGGGCGAGTGGCGCTGTCGCGCCGCGCGGCCACGGAGGGACCGTGGCCGTTCAACCCTAAGGCTCCTGAGAAGGGGCCACGGATGCCCGCGAGGCCTTGCATGTCGGACCACTACGAAGTTTTTCTCACCTGCCCGAAGGGCCTCGAGGCCCTGCTCGCCGAGGAGGCCGCTGGGCTCGGCCTGAAGGAGGCCAGCAGCCAGGTCGCGGCGATCCGCGGCAGTGCCGATCTGGAGACAGCCTACCGACTGTGCCTGTGGTCGCGGCTGGCGAACCGGGTGCTGCTGGTGCTCAAGCGTTTCACCATGAGCAATGCCGAGGAGCTCTACCAGGAAGTGCTGGCGCTGGACTGGAGCGAGCACCTGGCCCCGGGCGGCAGTCTGGCGGTGGAGTTCAGCGGTCGTGGTTCGGGTATCGATAACAGCCACTTCGGCGCCCTCAAGGTAAAGGACGCCATCGTCGACCGCCTGCGCCGCGAAAGCGGCCAGCGTCCGTCGATCGACAAGGTCAACCCGGACCTGCGCATCCACCTGCGCCTGGATCGTGGCGAGGCGGTGCTGTCCCTGGATCTCTCCGGGCACAGCCTGCACCAGCGCGGCTACCGCCTGCAGCAGGGCGCCGCGCCGCTCAAGGAGAACCTCGCCGCGGCCATCCTGATCCGCGCCGGCTGGCCGCGCATCGCCGCCGAGGGCGGGGCTCTGGCCGACCCCATGTGCGGCGTGGGCACCTTCCTGGTCGAGGCCGGGCTGATGGCCGCTGACGTCGCTCCCAACCTGCGCCGTGAGCACTGGGGCTTCAGCAACTGGCTGGGGCACGTCCCGGCGGTGTGGAAGCGCCTGCACGCCGAGGCCGAGGAGCGCGCCGCCGCCGGTCTGGCCAGACCGCCGCTGTGGATCCGTGGCTACGAGGCCGATCCGCGACTGATCCAGCCGGCACGCAACAACATCGAACGGGCCGGGCTCGGCCAGTGGATCCGTGTCTACCAGGGCGAGCTGGCCACCTTCGAGCCGCGTCCGGATAGGGGCCAGACCGGCCTGGTGATCTGCAACCCGCCCTACGGCGAGCGTCTCGGCGACGAGGCCAGTCTGCTGTACCTCTACCAGCACCTCGGCGAGCGCCTGCGCCAGGCCTGCCTGAACTGGGAGGCCGGGGTATTCACCGGGGCTCCCGAGCTGGGCAAGCGCATGGGCATCCGCAGCCACAAGCAGTACGCCTTCTGGAACGGCGCGCTGCCCTGCAAGCTGCTGCTATTCAAGGTCCAGCCCCAGCAGTTCGTCACCGGCGAGCGGCGCGTGGCGGAGGCGCAGAACGGCCAGCACGAGCGGCCGCGAGCGATGGAACCGGCGCGCCTCTCCGAAGGCGGGCAGATGTTCGCCAACCGCCTGCAGAAGAACCTCAGGAGTCTCGGCAAATGGGCGCGCCGCGAGGGGGTGGAGTGCTACCGCCTGTACGACGCCGACATGCCGGAGTACGCCTTGGCTGTGGACCTGTACCGCGACTGGGTGCACGTCCAGGAATACGCGCCACCACGTTCGGTGGATCCGGAGAAGGCCCAGGCGCGCCTGCTGGATGCCCTGGCGGCGATTCCCCAGGCGCTCGGCGTGGACCCGGCCAGAGTGGTGATCAAGCGCCGCGAGCGGCAGACCGGCACCCGCCAGTATCAGCGCCAGGGCAGCGAAGGGCGCTTCATGGAGGTCACCGAGGGTGGGGTCAAGCTGCTGGTCAACCTCACCGACTACCTGGACACCGGGCTGTTCCTCGACCACCGGCCGATGCGCCTGCGCATCCAGCGTGAGGCGGCCGGCAAGCGCTTCCTCAACCTGTTCTGCTACACCGCCACGGCCACCGTGCACGCCGCCAAGGGTGGGGCGCGCAGCACCACCAGCGTCGACCTGTCGAAGACCTACCTGGAGTGGGCGCGGCGCAACCTGGCGTTGAATGGCTTCTCCGACAAGCAGCGTCTGGAGCAGGGTGACGTGATGGACTGGCTGGAGGCCGACCGCGGCGAGTACGACCTGATCTTCATCGACCCGCCGACCTTCTCCAACTCCAAGCGCATGGAGGGGGTGTTCGACGTGCAGCGCGACCAGGTGAGGCTGATCGACATGGCTATGGCGCGCTTGGCTAAAGGCGGGGTGCTGTACTTCTCCAACAACTTCCGCAAGTTCCAGCTCGACGAGGGACTGGCGGCGCGCTACCAGGTGGAGGAGATCAGCGCTCAGACCCTAGACCCGGATTTCGCCCGCAATCCGAAGATCCACCGCGCCTGGCGTATCACCGCCAAGGCCTGAACAGGACCCGGGAGCGCCTAGTGCTCCCGTTCCTCCGCGCTTTCCTCGATTGCCGGCAGGCCGAAGAAGGCCCGTGCGCAGGCGGTGGTGTGCGCAGCCAGTTGCTCCAGGGTTTCGCCGCGGTGGCGGGCGACCTCGGCGAGCACCTCGGTGAGGAAGGCCGGCTCGTTGTGCCGCGGCCGCGGCCGCAGAGTGCGCGGCAGCAGGTAGGGCGCGTCGCTTTCCAGCATCAGCCGGCCCTTGGGGATGTCGCGCATCAGTGGATGCAGGTGGGTGCCACGGCGCTCGTCGCAGATCCAGCCGGTGATACCGATGTGCAGGTCCATGTCCAGGTAACCATAGAGCGCACGGCGGTCGGCGGTGAAGCAGTGCACCACGGCGGCCGGCAGGTGGTCGCGGAAGTCGCGGAGTATCTCGCGTAGGCGCTGGTCGGCCTCGCGCTCGTGGAGGAACACCGGCAGTTGCAGCTCGGCGGCCAGGGTCAGCTGGGCCTCCAGGGCCTTCTCTTGGGCAGGGCGAGGCGAGAAGTCGCGGTTGAAGTCCAGGCCGCATTCGCCGACCGCGCGGACTTCCGGTTCGCCCAGCAGGTCGCGCAGCTCGGCGGCGCTGGCGCTGGTCCAGCCACTGGCCTCGTGGGGATGTACGCCAGCGGTGCAGAACAGCCGGCGGCCACTGTCGTCCAGGCGCCGGCACAGGGCCAGGCTCTCGGCGCTCACCGCCAGGCTGGTGCCGGTCAGCACCAGCTGGCAGACGCCGGCCCGGTAGGCGCGCTCGAGCACCGCCTCGAGCTGGCTGGCGAAGCTGTCATGGGTCAGATTGACGCCGATATCGATGAGTTGCATGGTGATCCTCGCTGCGGGGCGGGCAGCATAGCAGAAGGATATCTTCCTGAATAAACCTAATAAAAATCATGAAGTTGTATTTATCTTTTGAAGTCGATTATCGGATCTGGGTGGCATCCGGCGGCCAGCTGTGCGAATCTCCGCGACCCAGTACGGGAACCATTACGAGGCGCGCTACTCTCAGTCGCCTGGCCGATCCACCTGTGGAGACTCGATGACGCGACTGCCATTGATCCTGCTCGTCTGCCTGCTGGCCTGGCTGCCGCCGCAGGCGAGCGCCAGGCTGATGGGGCCGCCGGAGAGCTGGCAGTTGCCGGGTGGCGGCCGCGACCTGGCGCAGATCCGCAGCAGCGGCCAGCTGCGCGTGCTGATCAACCAGAGCCGCAACAGCTCCGGCGAGGTGAAGGGGCAGAGCATAGGCGTCGAGCATCATCGCCTGCAGGCCTTCCTCCAATACCTCAACCGCAATGCCCGTAGCGGGCGCAACATTGAACTCAAGCTCATCCCCAGGCCCAAGGACCAATTGCTCGGCGCCCTGCTGCGCGGCGAGGGCGACCTGGTGGCGCCCGGGGAGATGTTGGAGGTGCGCCAAGGGCAGCCTGTAGTGGCCACCGAACCCTTTCGCAGCCAGGTGCCTCTGGTGGTGGTCAGCCGCCAGGGCAACCGCCGCTACCGGAACCTCGAGCAACTGGCCGGGCGCAGCCTGTTGCTGCCTGCCGGCAGCGCAGTGAGTGGTGCCCTGAAGGCGGTCAATCGCCGGCTTGCTGAACGCAACCTGGAGCCGCTGGCCATCGAGTGGGTGGATTCCAGCCTGGCGGTGGAGGACGTGCTGGAGATGGTCCAGGCGGGGATCTTCCCACGTACCGCGGTGGAGCAGCCGATCGCCGAGCGCTGGGCCAAGGTGATGCCCAAGCTGCGCATCGACCGCCACCTGGTGCTCTCCAGCGACGGTGACATTAGCTGGTTCGTGCGCCGCGACGCGCCCATGTTGCACGCCAGCGTCGATCGCTTCGCCAGGACCTACCACGACCCGGAGAACCTCGATGCCGACTTCCAGCGCGTCTACCGGCGCCTCTACCGGGTGCACAGCCCGCTCGGTCGCCAGGATCTGCAGCGCCTGGAGAAGGTCCGTCCGGTGCTGCAGAAGCACGCCGAGCAGACCGGCCTGGACTGGCTGATGCTGGCCGCCCTGGCCTTCAAGGAATCCACCCTGAATCCCGCGGCGCGCGGGGCCGGCGGCGCCACCGGGCTGATGCAGATCACCCCGGCGGCGGCACGCAGCGTCGGGGTGGGCAACGTGCAACTGCTGGACAACAACGTGCTGGCCGGCAGTCGCTACCTGGCGAAGATCCGCCGCACCTACTTCAGCAGCCCGCAGATCAACGACCGCGAGCGCATGGCCTTCACCCTGGCTGCCTACAACCTCGGCCCGGAGCGGGTCCAGGCCCTGCGCGCCGAAGCGCGACGGCGCGGCCTGAACGGCAATCAGTGGTTCTTCCAGGTGGAGCGGGTGGCCATGGAGCAGCTGGGCATGGGGGTGGTCAGCTACGTCGGGGCGGTGAACAAGTACTACCTGGCCTACGATCGAGAAAGGGACTGGCTGGAGCCGCGTGGCAAGGGCGCAGTCAGTCAGCGCTAATATTCAATATTTAGATATTATTTGTGGGGTTTTCCGCTTTAAATATCGAAATATATGGATATTCTGGTCTCCGTCACCACCCTTACCCCAAAAGGAGCCAGGCATCATGAACGACACTCTCAAGGCCCTGTTCACCACCCGCGCCGGCTACGGCATCACCCTGCTGCGCGTGGTCACCGGGCTGACCTTCGCCTCCCACGGCGCTCAGAAGCTGTTCGGTTGGTTCGGCGGCTACGGTCTGGCCGGTACCGGCCAGTGGATGGAAAGCGTCGGCCTCGCCCCGGGCTACCTGATGGCCTTGCTGGCCGGCAGCGCCGAGTTCTTCGGTGGCCTGGCCCTGTTGATCGGCCTGCTGGTGCGGCCGGCGGCGTTTGCTCTGGCGATCGCCATGCTGGTGGCGGTGTTCAGCGTGCACTGGACCAACGGTTTCTTCATCACCGCCAACGGCTTCGAGTACGCCATGATCCTGGCCCTGATCAGCCTGGTGCTGCTGATCGAGGGGGCTGGCCGGCTGTCCCTGGATCGGCGCTTCGCCGGCTGATCCGAGCGAGGAATGCGAAAGCCCGCTTCGGCGGGCTTTCGTCGTGCCTGGCACAGGCGCTCAGGGGCACAGCGGCCAGTGGGCGAGACTGCGGTAGCGGGTGCCTTCCCGGTCACTCTCGGAGAGGTACAGGGCGAAGCGCTCTGCCTGCCAGCGGAAGTCCGGCCGGACGGTGCCGGATGGTGGGGAACTGTGTCGGGCCAGGGTCAGGTGCGGGCGGAAGGTCCGGCTCTCCAGCTCGTAGCCGGCCTGTAGCAGGCGTTCGCGCAGGCTGCATTCCAAATCCAGCAGGGCCTCGGGTGGCCGGCTGGGGAACAGGTGCAGCAGGCCGGCGCTCCAGTGACCGAGGCGATCCAGGTGCAGCTCGAAGGCCTGGCCGCGGATGCTGGCGGCGATGGCCTTTAGTTCGTCCAGGCGGCTGCGTGGCTGGGCGCCGAGGAAAACCAGGGTGAGGTGCAGGTTCTCCGCCGCGACCGCCTTGCCGGGCAGCTGCAGGCGGTCGCGCCAGGCAGCCACGGCGTGGGCGACGGGCGCGGGACAGGGCAGGGCGAAGAACAGGCGTAGCGGTTCCGATGTGCTCATTCGGGGATTTCGGTCGTCTTGACAGGGTCGGCGGAGGTTCTCAGAATGCCGCCTTCGCGCCGATTTAAACAGCTACTTGCGGGGCGCGTGGTCTTCTAGGCCTTCCAAATACTGCTAAAGCGCTGGTCCGGTGTCGCCTCTCACCGCACTCCAGCGGGACCCACGAGGCGGAGATTCCAATCATGTCTCATCCCCAACCTCTGGTTCGCCTGGCGCCGATCACGAGCGGCCTGCCGCTGCGCAATCCACGCGTGCTGCTTGCCGGCTCCCACCAGCCGACCCTGCTGCGTTACCTGGAAGGCTGGCCGAAGCGCTGGCGCCGCCCCCATACCCTGCGCATCCAGTTCGTTCAGGACGGCGAGTCGCTGGAGCGCTTCGCCGACGACAGCTTTGACCTGGCGGTGGTCCAGGCGCCGTCCGCCGAGCAGTTGCCCGAGCTGGTCCGCCAACTGACCCGCGTGGCCCGCCAGGGGCTGATCACCCGCCGTCTGGCGCGCTGATCCCCGCGCCTAGAATCCGGATTCCCTTCTGTGGCTGGCGGCCCGGGGCTGCCGGCCGGCCTGTGCCTGCCGTTTTTGGCGGCCGCTGGACAGCCTTTGCAAAAAACGGATAGCGCTCTGCAAAAAGCGGATATTGGCCCTTTTCCCCTCTCTCTAGTCTGTGCCGGCCTGAACAATAACAACGGAGGCCCCGGCCATGTCCCTGGGATTCGATTACCTGAACTCGCTGCTTGAAGAGGACAAGGAGAAGGGTATCTACCGCTGCAAACGGGAGATGTTCACCGACCCTCGCTTGTTCGAACTGGAAATGAAATACATCTTCGAGGGCAACTGGATCTACCTTGCCCACGAGAGCCAGATTCCCAACAAGAATGACTACTACACCACCACCATGGGGCGCCAGCCGATCTTCATCGCGCGCAACAAGGATGGTGAGCTGAACGCTTTCATCAACGCCTGCAGTCATCGTGGCGCCATGCTCTGCCGCTTCAAGCGCGGCAACAAGGCCACCTATACCTGTTCGTTCCATGGCTGGACCTTCAACAACAACGGCAAGCTGTTGAAGGTCAAGGATCCGGTGGATGCCGGCTATCCGGACAGCTTCAACTGCAACGGCTCCCATGACCTGAAGAAGGTGCCGCGCTTCGAGTCCTACCGTGGCTTCCTGTTCGGCAGCCTGAACCCGGACGTCGCTCCGCTGGAGGAGTTCCTCGGCGAGTCGAAGAAGATCATCGACATGATCTGCGACCAGTCGCCGGAAGGCCTGGAGGTCCTGCGCGGCTCCAGCACCTATGTCTACGAGGGCAACTGGAAGCTGCAGGCCGAGAACGGTGCCGATGGCTACCACGTCACCGCCGTGCACTGGAACTACGCCGCTACCCAGCAGCAGCGCAAGCTCAAGGACGCCGGTGATGACATCCGCGCCATGAGCGCCGGCGGCTGGGGCAAGAAAGGCGGTGGCTTCTATTCCTTCGAGAACGGCCATCTGCTGCTCTGGACCCGCTGGGACAACCCGGAGGACCGCCCGCTGTACGCACGTCGCGACGAGCTGGTCGCCGAGTTCGGTCAGGCCCGCGCCGACTGGATGATCGGCCACTCGCGCAACCTCTGCCTGTACCCGAACCTGTACCTGATGGACCAGTTCGGCTCCCAGCTGCGCATCGCCCGCCCGCTGTCCGTGGACCGCACCGAGGTAACCATCTACTGCATCGCGCCCAAGGGCGAGAGCCCCGAGGCCCGTGCCCGGCGCATCCGCCAGTACGAGGACTTCTTCAACGTCTCCGGCATGGCAACCCCGGACGACCTGGAAGAGTTCCGCGCCTGCCAGATGGGCTTCCAGGGCCGCGCCATGGAATGGAACGACATGTCCCGTGGCGCCAAGCACTGGGTCGAAGGCCCTGACGAGGCGGCCAAGGAGATCGACCTCAAGCCGCTGCTCTCCGGCGTGCGCACCGAGGACGAGGGCCTGTTCGTGCTCCAGCACCGCTACTGGCAGCAGGAAATGATCAAGGCGTTCCGCAAGGAACAGGAGCGGATGATCCAAGTGGAGGGTGCCTGAGATGAGCCTGAGCTACGACGCCGTGCGTGACTTCCTGTATCGCGAGGCACGCTACCTGGACGACAAGCAGTGGGACGAGTGGCTGGAGATGTACGCCCCCGACGCCACCTTCTGGATGCCCTCCTGGGATGACGACGACAAGCTGGTGGAGAACCCCCAGACCGACATCTCGCTGATCTGGTACGGCAGCCGCAGCGGTCTCGAGGACCGGGTGTTCCGCATCCGCACCGAGCGCTCCAGCGCGACCATTCCGGATACCCGGACGTCGCACAACATCAACAACATCGAGATCGTCGAGCAGGGCGATGACTACTGCAAGGTGCGCTTCAACTGGCACACCATGAGCTATCGCTACAAGACCGTCGACCATTTCTACGGCACCAGCTTCTACACCCTGGATACCCGGGGGGCGAATCCGCTGATCAAGTACAAGAAGGTGGTGCTGAAGAACGACTACGTCCGTCAGATGATCGACGTCTACCACGTCTGAACCCAGGTCCCGGGGCGCTGGCCCGGACCTGCGGCGGGGGAGCCGCCATGGGTTCGGCTGCGCCATCGCGCCCCGGCCGTTGCTAGAGCGAGGTGCGCCATGTCGCACAAGATTGCACTGAATTTCGAAGACGGGGTCACCCGCTTCATCGACATCAATGCCGGCGAGACCGTCGCCGACGCCGCCTATCGCCAGGGCGTGAACATTCCGCTGGACTGCCGCGACGGCGCCTGCGGCGCCTGCAAGTGCTTCGCCGAGGCGGGGCGCTACGACCTTGGCGACAACTATATCGA
This sequence comes from Pseudomonas thermotolerans DSM 14292, assembly GCF_000364625.1. GTDB lineage: Bacteria > Pseudomonadota > Gammaproteobacteria > Pseudomonadales > Pseudomonadaceae > Aquipseudomonas > Aquipseudomonas thermotolerans. Next base: position 66,199 of record NZ_KB822611.1, on the reverse strand, counting down.
GGACGCCCTGAGCGAGGACGAGGCGCAGCAGGGCTACGTGCTCACCTGCCAGATGCGTGTGGAGAGCGACTGCGTGATCCGCGTACCGGCCTCCTCGGAAGTCTGCAAGACCCAGCAGGGCGTCTATGAGGCCACCATCAGCGGAGTGCACAAGCTCTCCGACAGCACCATCGCCCTGTCCATCAAGGGCGAGTCGCTGTCTCGCCTGGCCTTCCTGCCCGGGCAGTACGTCAACCTCCGGGTGCCGGGCAGCGACCAGACTCGCGCCTATTCGTTCAGCTCCCTGCCGCGCGACGGCGAGGTCAGCTTCCTGATCCGCAACGTGCCGGGTGGTCTGATGAGTACCTTCCTGACCAGCCTGGCCAAGGCCGGCGACAGCATGACCCTGAGCGGTCCCCTGGGCAGCTTCTACCTGCGCGAGATCAAGCGCCCGCTGCTGCTGCTGGCCGGCGGCACCGGTCTGGCTCCCTTCACCGCGATGCTTGAGAAGATCGCCGAGGAGGGCAGTGCCTACCCGTTGCACCTGATCTACGGGGTGACCAACGACCTCGATCTGGTGGGGCTGGATCGCCTGGAGGAGTTCACCCGGCGCATTCCCAACTTCACCTTCAGCGCCTGCGTGGCCAACCCGGAAAGCAGCTACCCGCGCAAGGGCTACGTCACCCAGCACATTGAGCCCAAGCATCTCAACGAGGGTGACGTGGACGTCTATCTGTGCGGCCCGCCGCCCATGGTCGAGGCGGTCAGCCAGTACATCCGCGAACAGGGCATCCAGCCGGCGAACTTCTACTACGAGAAGTTCGCCGCCAGCGCGGCCTGAGGCCTCGAGTTCCACTCGAATGTTCCCTCAACTCGGGCCGCCCCGGGCGGCCCTCCTTTTTTGAGGTCGAGATGAAGATGAGATTTGCCGATAAAGTCGCGCTGGTCACCGGCGCAGCCCAGGGCATCGGCCGCCGGGTCGCCGAACGCCTGGTGGAAGAGGGCGCCAAGGTGGTGGCGGTGGACCGCTCCGAGTTGGTCTTCGAGCTGCAGGACGAGCTGGGCAGGGAGGGCGCGCTGCTGGCCCTGACCGCCGACCTGGAGCAGTACGCCGACTGCCAGCGGGCCATGGCCCGAGCCGTGGAACACTTCGGCCGCCTAGACGTGCTGATCAACAACGTCGGCGGGACCATCTGGGCCAAGCCCTACGAGCACTACCGCGAGCCGGAAATCGAGGCCGAGGTGCGTCGCTCGCTGTTCCCCACCCTGTGGTGCTGCCATGCCGCGCTGCCATACATGCTGGAGCAAGGCGGCGGGGCCATCGTCAACGTTTCCTCCGTCGCCACCCGCGGCATCAACCGGGTGCCCTATGGCGCGGCCAAGGGCGGCGTCAATGCGCTCACTGCCTGCCTGGCCTTCGAGAACGCCCAGCGCGGCATCCGCGTCAACGCCACCGCGCCGGGCGGTACCGAGGCGCCGCCGCGGCGCATTCCGCGCAACCCCAATGAGCAGAGCGAACAGGAGAAGGTCTGGTACCAGCAGATCGTCGACCAGACCGTCGACAGCAGCCTGATGAAGCGCTACGGCACCATCGACGAACAGGTCGGCGCCATTCTCTTCCTGGCTTCCGACGAGGCCTCCTACATCACCGGCGTGACCCTGCCGGTGGGGGGCGGTGACCTGGGCTGATCCTCTGACTGCCTTCACCCCGCCCGAGCCCTGTGCGTCGTCTCTCGGGCGGGCTCCCCAAGTCTGCGAACTCCAGGCATCCCGCGCCAGCGGGACCCGTACAACAACAACAAGAGGTGCTTGCCATGCGACAAATCGACGTACATGAAGTCATCGACAACGCGCGCTTCAGCGGCTTTCACTGGATAGTGATGCTCCTGTGCGCACTGCTGCTCGTCTTCGACGGCTACGACCTGTTCATCTACGGCGTGGTCCTCCCGGTGATCATGAAGGAGTGGAACATGAGCCCGCTGGAGGCTGGCGCCCTGGGCAGCTATGCCCTGTTCGGCATGATGTTCGGTGCCCTGGTGTTCGGCAGCCTGGCCGACCGTATCGGCCGCAAGAAGGGCATCGCCCTGTGCTTCCTACTGTTCAGCGGGGCGACCATAGTCAACGGTTTCACCAGCAACCCTACCGAGTTCGGCATCTGCCGCTTCCTCGCCGGTCTCGGCTGCGGCGGGCTGATGCCCAACGCGGTGGCGCTGATGAACGAGTATGCGCCCAAGCGCCTGCGCAGCACCCTGGTGGCGGTGATGTTCAGCGGCTACTCCCTGGGCGGCATGCTGTCCGCCGGGGTAGGCATCTATATGCTGCCGCGCTTCGGCTGGGAAGCGATGTTCTTCGCCGCCGCCGTGCCGCTGCTGCTGTTGCCGGTGATCCTCTGCTTCCTGCCGGAGTCCGTGGGCTTCTTGGTGCGTCAAGGCCGCATTGCCCAGGCCCGCGGACTGCTGCAGCGGGTCGCGCCGCAGCTGGCGATCGGCGCTGACGACCGATTGGAAGCCGCCGACGCCCAGGGCCACGGCGTTTCGGTGCTGGAGCTGTTCCGCGGCGGACTGGCGGTGCGCACCCTGGCCCTCTGGGTGGCCTTCTTCTGCTGCCTGCTGATGGTCTATGCGCTGAGCTCCTGGCTGCCGAAGCTGATGGCCAACGCCGGCTACAGCCTGGGGTCCAGCCTGTCCTTCCTGCTCGCCCTGAACTTCGGCGGGATGTTCGGCGCCATCTTCGGCGGCTGGCTGGGCGACCGCTTCGGCCTGACCAGGGTGAAAGTGGCCTTCTTCGCCGCCGCCGCCATCTCGATCGGTCTGCTCGGCTTCAACAGCCCGGCGCCGCTGCTCTACCTGCTGATCTTCGTCGCCGGCGCCACCACCATCGGCACCCAGATCCTGCTCTACGCCGGCGCCGCTCAGCTGTACGGCCTATCGATCCGCTCCACCGGTCTCGGCTGGGCCTCGGGCATCGGCCGCAATGGCGCCATCGTTGGCCCGCTGCTGGGTGGTGCGCTGATGGGCATCGAGCTGCCGCTGCAACTCAACTTCCTGGCCTTCGCGTTGCCCGGGCTGATCGCCGCCCTGGCCATGCTGCTGTTCGTCATCAGCAGCAAGCGCAGCGCCCCGGCGACCGCCAGCCTGGCCACTGCCCAGGTCTGAGCGGGCGGGGAGGCGCCGGATTTTTCAGGCGCCCCAAGAATAAACAGCAAAGGTGCGCCGGCTGCTGCCGGCCGGCAGCGCCCCGGGAGATTCCATGAAAGCCTTGCTCCGCGATAGCTCCCTTTCTGCTCTGATCGCCGGAATGGTCGCTACGCTGATTTCCTATGCCGGTCCGCTGGTGATCGTCTTCCAAGCGGCGGACAGCGCCGGCCTGTCCCACGAGCTGCTGTCCTCCTGGGTCTGGGCCATTTCCATCGGCAGCGCCCTGCTGGGCATGCTGCTCAGCCTGCGCTATCGGGTGCCGGTGGTAATCGCCTGGTCGATACCCGGCTCGGCGCTGCTGGTCTCCCTGCTCCCCGAAGTGGGGCTGAACCAGGCGGTGGGCGCCTACCTGGTGGCCAGCCTGGTCCTCCTGGCGATCGGCCTGAGCGGCGCCTTCGACCGCCTCATCGCGCGTCTGCCTGGATCCATCGCGGCGGGTATGCAGGCCGGCATCCTGTTCAGTTTCGGCGTCCGGGTGTTCCAGTCGCTGCCGGCCCAGCCGCTGATGGTGCTGGCGATGTTCGTTGTCTACGTCGCCATGCGCCGGCTGCTGCCGCGCTATGCGGTGATGGCGGTGCTGCTGGCGGGCCTGGCGGTGACCCTGGGGAGCGGAGGATTCCGCAGCGAGGCGCTGGTCTTCGAGCTGGCCAGCCCGCAGTGGATCACTCCCGAGTTCAGCCTGGCAGCCAGCCTCAACCTGGCTCTGCCGCTGGTTCTGGTGGCGCTCACCGGGCAGTTCATGCCGGGCATGGCGGTGCTGCGCAGCGCCGGCTACCAGACCCCGGCCAGCCCCATCGTCAGCGCCAGCGCCTTGGGTAGCGCGCTGCTGGCCCCCTTCGGCTGCCACGGCCTGAACCTGGCGGCGGTCACCGCCAGCCTGTGCACCAGCCGCGAAGCCCACGAGGACCCGCAGCGCCGCTATGTGGCGGCGCTTTCCGGAAGCCTGCTGTATCTGATCTTCGGCATCGCCGGCGCCACCCTGGTGTCGCTGTTCGCCGCCTTCCCCGGCGAGCTGGTCGCCGTGCTCGCCGGCCTGGCGCTGTTCGGCGCCATCAGCGAGGCGCTGAGCCGCAGCGTGGCCCAGCCGGGCGAGCGCGATGCCGGACTCTTCACCTTCCTGGTCACCGCCTCCGGGGTGTCCTTCCTGGGGCTCTCCGCGGCCTTCTGGGGGCTGGTGTTCGGGCTCGCTGTCCATGCCCTGCTGCATGCGCGCCTGCCTCGGCCGGCCGCGCAGGGATGGGCGGCGGCCAAGGAAGATCCCAGCAAGTAGCCGAGCCTCCTCTCTGCGCAAGCGGAGAGCTTCCACTCCCGACGGGTATCGCGGCGCCACCGAGGTGCGCCGTCGGGGGCTTTTTTATCCCGATAACAACAAGAGCGATGTGATGAAAAAGAAACCTTGTGTGTTGCTTCCCGTCGGGCTGACCGCCGGTCTAGCCCAGTTTCCGGCCCTCGCCAGGGAAGGCCTAATCGAGGGCGCCAGCGCCACCCTGCAGGCCCGTACCTACTACTTCAGCCGCGACTATTCGGACATCGTCGGCGCCGGCCAGCAGTCCAAGGCCGAGGAGTGGGCCCAGGGGTTCATCCTCAACTTCAAGTCCGGCTATACGCCAGGCCCCCTGGGCTTCGGCGTGGATGCCCTGGGCCTGCTGGGCATCAAGCTGGACAGCAGCCCGGAACGGGGCAACAGTGGCCTGTTGCCGGTGCAGGACGATGGCCGCGCCGCCGACGAATACAGCCGCCTGGGGCTGACCCTGAAGGCCCGCCTGTCGAAGACCGAGCTGAGAGTGGGGGAGCTGCAGCCCAACCTGCCGGTACTGACCTTCAGCGACATCCGCCTGCTGCCGCCCAGCTACCAGGGCCTGGGCATCACTTCCGGGGAAATTGACGGCCTGAGCCTGCAGGCCGGGCATCTCACTTCCACCAGCCTGCGCAACGAGGCAGGCGACGACCGCATGCTGGCCATGCTCGGCCACCTGCCGCAACGTCAGGCCAGCAGCGACGCCTTCAACTACGTCGGCGGCGATTACCAGTTCAACGCCGGGCGCAGCTCTCTGAGCCTCTGGTACGGCCAGCTGGAGGATATCTACGCCCAGGGCTTCGTCGGCCTCAAGCACAGTCAGGCTCTGGGCGACTGGCTGCTCGGTGCCAACCTGGGCTACTACAGCGCTAGGGAGGATGGCCAGGAGCGTCTCGGCGAGATCGATAACCGGGCCTTCTTCACGCTGCTCTCGGCCCGCCGCGGTGGGCACGCCTTCCATCTGGGCTACCAGGGCATCTACGGCGACCAGGCCTTCCCGCGGGTGTTCGCCAACATCACCCCGCTGGGCAACGAGGTGCCCACCTTCGAATTCGCCTCGGCCGACGAGCGCTCCTGGCAGGTCCGCTACGACTACGACTTCGCCGCTCTGGGGCTGCCCGGACTGAGCAGCACGCTGCGCTACATCCGCGGCGACAACGTGGATACCGGTCTGGGCTACGAGGGCAGGGACCGCGAGCGTGACCTGGACATCGCCTACGTGGTGCAGAGCGGCGCCCTGCGCGGTCTGGGCATCCGCCTGCGCAACGTCGCCGCGCGTTCCAACTACCGCAGCGACATCGACGAGAACCGCCTGATCCTCAGCTACACCTGGAGTCTGTTCTGAGATGGACGGCCGTCGCGGGGCGTTTCCGCCGCACTGTCTGGCGCTGCCCGGCAGTGCGGCGGAAGTTGTGGCGCTGAGCCCCTGGCTAGCGCCGCGCCTGGTCGATCAGTTCCAGGCAGCGCTGCACCAGGGCGCTGACGTCGCCGCGGCGGCGGCTGAGGATGATCGGCGATACCGCCTCGGCTTCGACCACCCGCGTGTAGCCGATGTCCGAGCGGTGCTGCTGCTGCACCGAGGCCGGCACCAGGGCCACGCCGAGGCCGGCGGCGACCAGGCCGATGGCGGTCTGCAGCTCGTTGGCCCACTGCGCCACACGGATGCTCAGACCACGGTTGGCGAACAGCGCCAGCACGTGATCGGCGTAGCTGGGCCGCGGGTTGGCCGGGTAGAGCACGAAGGGCTCGGCGGACAGCCGCTCCAGCTCCACCGGCTGGCCGAGCAGCGGATGGCCGGCGGGCAGGGCGGCCACCAGCGGGTCCTCGCTGAGCACCTGCTGATGGATCGCCGGGTCCTCGATGCGGATGCGCCCGAAGCCGATGTCGATGCGCCCGCTTTTCAGCGCTTCCACCTGCTGCAGGGTGGTCATCTCCTGCAGCCCCAGTTCCAGCTCGTTGTCCCGGCGCAGCTGGCGGATCAGCTCGGGCAGCACGTCGTAGAGGGTCGAAGGAGCGAAGCCGATGCCCAGCCACTGGCGCTGGCCGAGGCCGATGCGCCTGGTGTTCTCGCAGATGTTCTTCAGCTGCTCCAGCAGGGTGCCGCTCTGCTCGTAGAAGAAGCGCCCGGCCTCGGTCAGGCGCAGTGGCCGGCCGCGTTCCAGCAGGGGCACTCCGAGAAGCTCCTCGAGCTGTTGGATCTGCCGGCTCAGGGGCGGCTGGGCGATGTGCAGGCGCTCCGCGGCGCGGGTGAAGTTGAGGGTTTCCGCGACCACCTTGAAGTAGCGCAGGTGCCTGAGCTCCATGATACCTCCAGGGTATGGAATGAGAGTTCATCGATATTGGACTGCAGCAGCTCGGAAAGGCAATCCTTTTCACGCACAAACAAGACCTGGCAGGTATCGGTTCGCTGCCAGCGGAACGAACACTGCCACAACAGCCCTTGCGTGATAACGGAACCTGAAATGAGCCAAGCTCTGATCGAACGCCTGGAAGCGATCATCGTCGACCTGCCGACTATTCGCCCGCACAAGCTGGCGATGCACACCATGCAGAAGCAGACCCTGGTGATCGTGCGCATCCGCTGCTCCGACGGCATCGAAGGCATCGGCGAAGCCACCACCATCGGTGGCCTGGCCTACGGCAACGAGAGCCCGGAAAGCATCAAGGCCAACCTGGACGCTCACTTCGCGCCCCTGCTGGTCGGCCAGGATGCCAGCAACATCAACGCCCTGATGATCCGCCTGGACAAGGCCATCAAGGGCAACACCTTCGCCCGCTCCGGGGTGGAAAGCGCGCTGCTCGACGCCCAGGGCAAGCGCCTCGGCCTGCCGGTCAGCGAGCTGCTCGGCGGCCGCGTGCGCGACAGCCTGGAAGTGGCCTGGACCCTGGCCAGCGGCGACACCGCGCGGGACATAGCCGAAGCCGAGCAGATGCTCGAAGCGCGCCGGCACCGGATCTTCAAGCTGAAGATCGGCGCCAACCCCCTGGAGCAGGATCTGCGCCACGTGGTGGCGATCAAGAAGGCCCTGGGCGACCGCGCCAGCGTACGGGTCGACGTCAACCAGTACTGGGACGAATCCCAGGCCATCCGTGGCTGCCAGGTGCTCGGCGAGAACGGCATCGATCTGATCGAGCAGCCCATTTCGCGCATCAACCGCGCCGGACAGATCCGCCTGAACCTGCGCAGTCCGGCACCGATCATGGCCGACGAATCCATCGAGAGCGTCGAGGACGCCTTCAGCCTGGCCGCCGACGGCGCCGCCAGCGTGTTCGCCCTGAAAATCGCCAAGAACGGCGGCCCGCGTGCCGTGCTGCGCACCGCGCAGATCGCCGAGGCGGCGGGCATCGCCCTGTACGGCGGCACCATGCTGGAGGGCAGCGTCGGCACCCTGGCCTCCGCCCATGCCTTCATCACCCTGAAGCAGCTGACCTGGGCCACCGAGCTGTTCGGCCCGCTGCTGCTCACCGAGGAAATCGTTACCGAGCCGCTGCAGTACCGTGACTTCCAGCTGCACGTGCCGCGCACCCCCGGCCTCGGCCTGACTTTGGACGAGGAGCGCCTGGCGCGCTTCGCCCGCCGTTAAGAGGAAGAAATCATGCTGTTTCACGTGAAGATGACCGTGAAGCTGCCGGCCGACATGGACCCGCAGCTGGCCGACAGGATCAAGGCCGAGGAGAAAGAGTACTCCCAGCGCCTGCAGCGCGAGGGCAAGTGGCGCCACCTGTGGCGCATCGCCGGCCAGTACGCCAACTACAGCATTTTCGACGTGGCAAGCGTCGAGGAGCTGCACGAGACCCTGATGCAGCTGCCGCTGTTTCCCTACATGGACATCGAGATCGACGGGCTCTGCCGCCACCCCTCGTCGATCCATGCCGATGACCGCTGATCAAGCAAGCAACCCGCAAGACCCCTTGTACAAGAACAAGATGAGGTAACCCGCAATGACCGTGAAAATCACTCACACTGCTGAAATCCAGAAGTTCTTCGAGGAAGCCGCCGGTTTCGGCAACGACAACGGCAGCCCGCGCCTGAAGCGCATCATGCTGCGCATCCTGCAGGACACCGCCAAGCTGATCGAGGACCTGGAAATCACCCAGGACGAGTTCTGGTTCGCCGTGGACTACATCAACCGTCTCGGCGCCCGCGGCGAAGCCGGCCTGCTGGTCGCCGGCCTGGGCCTGGAGCACTTCCTCGACCTGCTGCAGGACGCCAAGGACGAGCAGCTGGGTCGTACCGGTGGTACCCCGCGCACCATCGAAGGTCCGCTGTACGTGGCCGGCGCGCCCATCGCCGAAGGCGAGGCCCGCATGGACGACGGCAGCGAAGAGGACGTCGCCACCGTGATGTTCCTGGAAGGCCGCGTGCTGGATCTGGACGGCAAGCCGATCGCCGGCGCCACCGTGGATCTGTGGCACGCCAACACCAAGGGCAACTACTCCTACTTCGACAAGAGCCAGAGCGAGTACAACCTGCGTCGCCGCATCATCACCGATGCCGAAGGTCGCTACCGCGCCCGCAGCATCGTGCCGTCCGGCTACGGCTGCGACCCGCAGGGCCCGACCCAGGAGTGCCTGGACCTGCTCGGCCGGCATGGCCAGCGCCCGGCGCACATCCACTTCTTCATCTCCGCGCCTGGCTACCGGCACCTGACCACCCAGATCAACCTGGCCGGCGACCGTTACCTGTGGGACGACTTCGCCTACGCCACCCGCGACGGCCTGGTGGGCGACATCCGCTTCATCGAGGATGCCGAAGCCGCCGCCAAGCGTGGCGTGAAGGGCCGCTTCGCCGAGCTGGAGTTCAACTTCCAGCTGCAGAAGGCCAGCAGCGCCGAAGACGAGCAGCGCAGCCGCCGTCCCCGTGCACTGCAGGTCGTGGGCGCCTGAGCCCAGCTGAAAGCCGCGAAAGAGCCCCGGTTTCCGGGGCTCTTTCGTTTTCGGCGAATGTGATTTCGGCGAATGTCATGAGGAAGCCAAAAAGGGCAGGGCGCCCGCCGGCCCGGTGAAGGGCACGGCGGGGGCTGCCTGCCGAGGGGGGGAGCAATAGGTTGGAGCGCAGGCGGTCTGCCAGTCGCCGCGCTTGGCAGACCCGGTGAATGTCGTTCAGGACGTGCCGCCGGTGAGTCCCTGGGGGATGCGTCTGGTCGCAGAGTGAGGGTGGCTTAGCTACCCAGGCAGTCGCCCATCACCAGGTAATCCAGGCGCTGGGTGTCACCGTGGCTGTCCACGTAGATCATGGTGGCCGGCGCCACGTCGCAGCTCTGCGGGCGCGGGGTCACCGAGATGACCTTCTGGACGTCCAGTTGCATGCCGTACTGGTAGGGGTGTTGTGGCAGCTGGTCGCTGTCGTCGCGGCCATCGCTGCCGTCGGCCATGGCCGACGTGGCGAGCAGGCTCAGGGTCAGAAAGGTGGCTTGCTTGAGCATTTCCCGTTCCTCTTTTGGGGGAGGTGAATTGGGTGAAAAGTCTATGCACCTATGATCGGCAATAAAGAGGCATTTGAGTTATTGATCGTTACAATAGCTGCAATAGTCATCGACTCCTCGACACGCCCATCCCGGCCTGCCGTCCCCCGCTCCTGCCTTCAGTAAAGACCCACAACCGACACATCGGACAGCTTCGATAGCTGGCTTGCTTTTTGGTTCGATAATCGCACGGATAGTCGATTATCGGATTGTTTGCAGGGGTTACGCTGATTAAGGTTTGTCCAACGGCGCCGCCCAGGCGCCCTGGACAACGATACGAGAACCACCATGGCTGAACTCCTGACTCTCCGCGAAGCCGTCGAACGCTATATCAACGACGGCGACACCGTCGCCCTCGAGGGTTTCACCCATCTGATCCCCACTGCCGCGTCCCACGAGATCATCCGCCAGGGCAAGAAAGACCTGACCCTGGTGCGCATGACCCCCGACCTGGTCTATGACCTGCTGATCGGTGCCGGCTGCGCCAAGAAGCTGATCTTCTCCTGGGGCGGCAACCCTGGTGTGGGTTCCCTGCACCGTCTGCGTGACGCCGTCGAGAAGGACTGGCCCCACGCCCTGGAGATCGAGGAGCACAGCCACGCCGACCTGGCCAACGCCTACGTGGCTGGCGCATCCGGTCTGCCCTTCGCGGTGCTGCGCGCCTACGCCGGTTCCGACCTGCCGAAGGTCAACCCGGTGATCAAGTTCATCGACTGTCCGTTCACCGGCGAGCGTCTGGCCGCGGTGCCCTCGGTGCGCCCGGACGTCACCGTGATCCACGCCCAGAAGGCCGACCGCAAGGGCAACGTGCTGCTCTGGGGCATCCTCGGCGTGCAGAAGGAGGCCGCCCTGGCCGCCAAGCGCTGCATCGTCACCGTCGAAGAGATCGTCGACGACCTGAACGCGCCGATGAATGCCTGCGTGCTGCCCAGCTGGGCGCTGACCGCCGTCTGCCATGTCCCCGGCGGCGCACACCCGTCCTACGCCCATGGCTACTACGAGCGCGACAACCGCTTCTACCAGGCCTGGGATCCGATTGCCCGCGACCGTGAAGCCTTCACCGCGTGGATCGATACCTACATCCGCGGCACCAAAGACTTTGCCGAGTACCAGAAGAAAATCGCGGAGGCCAAGTGATGAGCGCCTACACCACCAATGAAATGATGACCGTGGCCGCCGCCCGCCGCCTGAAGAACAACGCAGTGTGCTTCGTGGGCATCGGCCTGCCCTCCAAGGCGGCCAACCTGGCCCGTCTCACCTCGTCCCCGGACGTGGTGCTGATCTACGAATCCGGCCCCATCGGCGCCAAGCCCAGTGTGCTGCCACTGTCCATCGGCGACGGCGAGCTGGCCGAGACCGCCGACACCGTGGTACCCACCTCGGAGATCTTCCGCTACTGGCTGCAGGGCGGGCGCATCGACGTCGGCTTCCTGGGCGCCGCCCAGGTGGATAAGTTCGGCAACATCAACACCACCGTGATCGGCGACTACCACAAGCCCAAGGTGCGTCTGCCCGGCGCTGGCGGCGCTCCGGAAATCGCCGGTTCCGCCAAGGAAGTGCTGATCATCCTCAAGCAGTCGCCGCGCACCTTCGTCGACAAGCTGGCCTTCATCACCTCGGTGGGCCACGGCGAGGGCGGTGACCACCGCAAGCGTCTCGGCCTGCCCGGCAAGGGCCCGGTGGCGATCATCACCGACCTGTGCATCATGGAGCCGGAAGCCGGCACCAACGAATTCATCGTCACCTCGCTGCACCCGGGCGTGACTCGCGAGCAGGTGATCGAGAACACCGGCTGGCCGATCCGCTTCGCCGAGCAGGTGGCGGTGACCGAGGCGCCGAACGAGGTCGAGCTGACCGCCCTGCGCGAGCTGGAAGAACGCACAGCCATCGCCCACGGGCAGAAGGGAGGTGAGGAATGAGCCGCGAAGTCTTCATCTGCGACGCCGTCCGCACGCCCATCGGCCGTTTCGGCGGCGCTCTGGCGGCGGTACGTGCCGATGACCTGGCGGCCATCCCGATCAAGGCCCTGGTCGAGCGCAACCCCCAGGTCGACTGGAACCAGCTGGACGAGGTGTTCTACGGCTGCGCCAACCAGGCCGGCGAGGACAACCGCAACGTGGCACGCATGGCGCTGTTGCTGGCCGGCCTGCCGCACACCGTGCCGGGCGTGACCCTCAACCGTCTGTGCGCCTCCGGCCTGGACGCGGTGGGCACCGCCGCCCGCGCCATCGCCTGTGGCGAGATGGATCTGGCCATCGCCGGTGGCGTGGAATCCATGTCCCGCGCGCCCTTCGTGATGGGCAAGGCGGAAAGCGCCTACTCGCGCAACATGAAGATCGAGGACACCACCATCGGCTGGCGCTTCATCAACCCGCTGATGAAGGCCCAGTACGGCGTGGACTCCATGCCGGAAACCGCCGACAACGTGGCCGACGAGTACCGGATCTCCCGCGCCGATCAGGACGCCTTCGCGCTGCGCAGCCAGCAGCGCGCAGCGGCTGCCCAGGCGGCCGGCTATTTCGCCGAGGAGATCGTCCCGGTCGTCATCAAGGGCAAGAAGGGCGAGACCATCGTCGACCGTGACGAGCACCCGCGTCCGAACACCACCCTGGAGACCCTGGCCAAGCTCAAGCCGGTCAACGGTGAAGGCAAGACCGTCACCGCCGGCAACGCTTCGGGGGTCAATGACGGCGCCGTGGCGATGATCCTGGCCTCCGCCGAGGCGGTGCAGAAGTACGGCCTCAAGCCCCGTGCCAAGGTGCTGGGCATGGCTAGCGCCGGGGTCGCACCGCGGGTCATGGGCGTCGGTCCGGTGCCGGCGGTGCGCAAGCTGCTGGAGCGCTTGTCCCTTAGCGTCGCCGATTTCGACGTCATCGAACTGAACGAGGCCTTCGCCGCCCAGGGCCTGGCGGTGACCCGCCAGCTGGGCATCGCCGACGACGACGCCCGGGTCAACCCCAACGGCGGCGCCATCGCCCTCGGCCACCCGCTGGGCGCCAGCGGTGCGCGCCTGGTGCTGACCGCCGTTCATCACCTGGAGAAGACCGGCGGCAAGCGCGGTCTGGCCACTATGTGCGTGGGCGTGGGCCAAGGCCTGGCCCTGGCCATCGAACGCGTCTGAGGCCGCACTCGCGCACGGTCGCCCCGCCGCGCGGCCGTGCGCATCGTCAATGGGGGCTGGCCCCGCGGGGCCGGCTGCTATACAAGGAAACACCATCCCGCATTCCGGAGCACTGGCTTGAACAGCCCGAGCAACCAACTCTTCGACACCTATTTCACCCAGCCGGCCATGCGTGCGATCTTCTCCGACAGCGGTCGCGTGCAGGGCATGCTCGACTTCGAGGCGGCCCTGGCCCGCGCCGAGGCCCGCGCAGGGCTGATCCCCGCCAGTGCGGTGGCGCCCATCGAGGCCGCCTGCCAGGCCGAGCTGTACGACTTCGCCGCGCTCTCCGTGGCCATCGCCACGGCCGGCAACTCGGCGATTCCCCTAGTCAAGGCCCTGGGCAAGCAGGTCGCCGCGCGCAGCACCGAGGCCGAGCGCTACGTGCATCTTGGCGCCACCAGTCAGGACGCCATGGACACCGGCCTGGTGCTGCAGCTGCGCGCCGCCATCGAGCTGTTGGAGGCCGACCTGGCCAGCCTGGCCGCGCGGCTGGCCGAACAGGCCGAGCGCCATGCCGAGGTGCCCCTGGCCGGGCGCACCTGGCTGCAGCACGCCACCCCGGTGACCCTGGGCATGAAGATCGCCGGCTGGCTGGGCGCCATCACGCGCCATCGTCAGCGCCTTGCCGAACTCAAGCCGCGCCTGCTGAGCCTGCAGTTCGGCGGCGCCTCCGGCAGCCTCGCCGCCCTGGGCGAATACGCCTGGCCGGTGGCCGAGGCCCTGGCCGACGAGCTCGGCCTGAGCCTGCCGGAGCAGCCCTGGCACACCCAGCGTGACCGTCTGGTGGAATTCGCCGCGCTGCTCGGCATGCTCGCCGGCAGCCTGGGCAAGCTGGGCCGCGACCTCAGCCTGCTGATGCAGACCGAGGCCGGCGAGGTCTTCGAGCCGGCCGCGCCGGGCAAGGGCTGCTCCTCCACCATGCCCCACAAGCGCAACCCGGTGGGCGCCGCGGTGCTGATCGGCGCCGCCACCCGCGCCCCCGGCCTGGTGGCCACCATGCTCGCCGCCATGCCCCAGGAGCACGAGCGCAGCCTGGGCCTCTGGCACGCCGAGTGGGAAACCCTGCCGGAGCTTTGCTGCCTGGTCTCCGGGGCCCTGCAGCAGGCCCTGCAACTGGTCCCCGGCCTGGAGGTGGACGCCGCGCGGATGCGCGCCAACCTTGATCTGACCCGCGGTCTGGTGCTCGCCGAGGCGGTGAGCATCGCCCTGGCCCAGCGCATCGGCCGCGATGCCGCCCATCATCTGCTGGAGCAGTGCTGCAAGCAGGCGGTGAAGGAGGGCGCCCACCTGCGTGCCGTGCTCGGCGCCAATGCCGAAGTCACTGCCCGCCTGTCCGCCGCCGAGCTGGACCAACTGCTCGACCCGGCCCATTACCTCGGCCAGGCGCGCCGCTGGGTAGCCCGTGCCCTGGCCGAACATCACGCGCTTTCGCGTTAGGAGATTTGCATGCCTGTCGTAAAACTCGCCGATGGCGAACTGAACTACCGCATCGACGGCCGCGACGACGCGCCTGTCCTGGTGCTCTCCAACTCCCTGGGTACCGACCTGCACATGTGGGACGCGCAGATCCCCGGCTTCGCCGAGCACTTCCGGGTGCTGCGCTACGACACCCGCGGACACGGCGCTTCCCTGGTCACTCCCGGGCCTTACAGCATCGAGCAGCTCGGCCGTGACGTGCTGGCCCTGCTGGATGCCCTGAACATCGACAAGGCGCACTTCTGCGGCCTGTCCATGGGCGGCCTGACCGGCCAGTGGCTGGGCATCAACGCCGCCGAGCGCATCGGTCGCCTGGTGCTCTGCAACACCGCGGCGAAGATCGGCAGTCCCGAGGTCTGGAACCCGCGCATCGACAGCGTGCTGGCCGGTGGCGCCCAGGCCATGCGCGACCTGCGTGACGCCTCCATCTCCCGCTGGTTCACCGCCGAGTTCGCCGCCACCCAGCCGGAGAAGGTCGAGCCGATCGTCGAGATGCTCGCCCAGACCTCGCCGCAGGGTTACGCGGCCAACTGCGCGGCGGTGCGCGATGCCGACTTCCGTGAGCAGCTGGGTGCTATCCGGGCGCCGACCCTGATCGTCTGCGGTTCTGCCGACCCGGTGACCACCACCGAACACGGCCGCTTCATGCAGGAGCGCATCAGTGGCGCCGAGCTGGTGGAATTCCACGCGGCGCACCTGTCCAACGTGGAGGCCGGCGACGCCTTCACGCTGCGCGTGCTGGACTTCCTGCGCGGCTGAGCCAGCCCCCGAGCCGGCCTGCGCACGTGTATGCGGGCCGGCGTCCCGAATGCCCTTGGAGCCTAAGATGGACGAGAAAGAACGCTACGAAGCCGGCATGCAGGTGCGCCGCGCGGTGCTCGGCGATGCCCACGTCGACCGCAGCCTGGCCAACCTGACGCCATTCAACGAAGAATTCCAGGAAATGATCACCCGCCATGCCTGGGGTGACATCTGGACCCGCCCGGGCCTGCCGCGCCACACCCGTAGCCTGATTACCATCGCCATGCTGATCGGCATGAACCGCGAAGGCGAGCTGAAGCTGCACCTGCGTGCCGCCAGAAACAACGGTGTGACCCGCGACGAGATCAAGGAAGTGATCATGCAGAGCGCCATTTACTGCGGCATCCCGGCGGCCAACGCCACCTTCCACCTCGCCGAGTCGGTGTGGGACGAGCTGGGCGTAGAGTCGCTGCAGCAGCAGGCCTGACGGCCTCCGTTGCGCCCGCTCTGCCGCCCGGTGGAGCGGGTAGGGCGGGGCGAGCCCCCGCCTGCCGTCCTCATTCGAAGGTGCTCGTCACCGTCCCGTCTTCCAGCACCTTGGCTTCGATGATCTTGTCGCTGCTCAGGTTGCGCACCCGGATCACCTCATCCCGCTGACCGTTCTGCAGGGCCTCGCCAAGGGTGGTGGCGACGATGCCGTCGCGGCTGGCGATGATCTTCACCTGCTGGCCGCGCCGAACCAGCATCGGGCTGGCCAACAGCCCCGGGCTCAGCGCCTGACCGGCGCGGATGCGGCGCTTGGCGCCCATGCCGACCACCTCCTCCTCGCGCTGGTAGTAGCCGCGCGACGCCTTGCTGACGTTCAGCTCCTGCACCTGCAGGTGGGCGGCCTCGATGGTCTGCCCGCGCTCGATGGTCTGCGCGGCGAACAGCGCAGGGATGAACACGTTGACCTGGGTGCTGAGCAGCACCGACCAGCCCGGCGTGTCGCCGCAGCTCGCCCGCAGGCGCAGGCGGCCGAGCAGGCTGGGGTTGTCGCCGGCAGTCTCCACGACCGGCGGCTGTGCGCAGGGCGTCAGGCGCGAGGTGTCGTTGAGGGGCGTGCTGGCCTGGGTGAAGCGCATGTCCTGCCAGCCCTGGCGACGGGCTTCCTGCTTGAACTGTGCCGCCAGGTAGCGCTCCACGGCCTGGTCGATCTGCCGGTCGACCCGGGATTCGGCCTGCACGCCGGCGGCAAGCGGAAGCAGGGCGACGGCGAGGAGGTGACGCGAGGCGGAAAGGAAACTTCCGCATCGGCCTTCCGTCTTGGGTAAAGGCGGAAGGCAGGCAGCGCTCGGGGCCGTCCTTCTCTTGAAAAAGCTCAATAAAATCAAGGTTATAGGTGCACTTGTGAAGTTGGGCACGATTCCTGCTCAGGGTTGCCGGAGCAACGTCCGGCGCCTGTGCCGGACCCCCTGATTCATGGAAACGGGCAATGAGTATACGGATTGACGAGGATTTGGGCGTCCATGTGCGCGCCCTCGAGCTGCGCACCCTGCGCAGCGAGATCCTTGCCGCCAACCTGGCCAACGAAGACACCCCGGGCTTTCAGGCGCGGGACATCGACTTCGCGGGGGAAATGCGGCGGCTCGACGATGCATTCGCCGCCGCCGGCGATTCGGGCGGGGCGGCGCAGCTGAAGTACCGCGTGCCGACCCAGCCGTCCCAGGATGGCAACACCGTGGAGTTGAGCGTCGAGCAGGCGGCCTTCGCCAAGAACGCGATGGATTTCCAGACCAGTCTGACCTTCCTGAGCATGAAATTCCGTGGTCTGAAACAAGCGATTGAGGGGCGCTAGACCGTATGTCGTTCGATTCCATCTATCGCATCGCCGGTTCCTCGATGAACGCACAGACGGTGCGTCTGAATACCGTGGCCAGCAACCTGGCCAACGCCGAGTCTGCTGCCGCGCGCCCGGAGGACGTCTACCAGGCGCGCAAGCCGGTGTTCGCCGCCGTCTACGAGAACGGCGAGCTGACCCGTGGCGTCGGCATGGGCGGCGCCCACGTGCAGGTGCTCGACGTGGTCACCGCCGGCCGTGAGCCGAAGCGGCGCTACGAGCCGGACAACCCGCTGGCCGACCGCGATGGCTACGTGTTCTACGCCGACATCAATCAGATCGAGGAAATGACCGACATGATGTCCGCCAGCCGCAGCTTCGAGACCGGCGTGGACGTGCTCAACCGCGTCAAGAGCATGCAGCAGGCGCTGCTCAAGCTGGGAGAAGTCTGATGAGCCAGATCAACGCCGCCGGCAGCGCCTTGGGCGGCAGCTACAGCATCGAGGAGCGGGTCAGCGCGGCGGTCGACGTCAGCGAGGCCACCCAGCTGGAGAACAACTTCATCGCCCTGATGGTCGCGCAGATCCAGAACCAGGACCCGACCAACCCGGTGGACAGCACCGAGTTCCTCAACCAGTACGCCACCCTGTCCCAGGTCAAGAGCCTGGAGAACATGTCCACCCTGACCAAGAGCAACCTGGTGCTGCTGGACAACCTGCAGACCCTGACCGCCGCCGGTCTGGTGGGCCAGGAGGTGAAGGTGACCGCCGACCAGGTGCAGCTGGGCGATGCGCCGGTGAAGGGGCAGATCAACCTGGAGTTCGCCGCCGGCAAGACGGTGCTCAGCCTGACCGACTCCCGCGGCGTGACTATCGACATCGAGCTGGGCAGTCAGGCCGCCGGCGCGGTGCCCTTCGAGCTGGATGCCGAGAAGCTCGGCCTGGCGCCGGGCAGTTACCGCATCGAGGTCGTCACCGACAGCGGCGAGTACCCGAGCGTGGAGCTCGCCGGCCGGGTGAGCAACGTCCGGGTCAGCAGCGAAGGACCGGTGCTGGACGTGGCGGGCATCGGTTCCGTGCCTTTCTACAACATCACCGAATTCGGCCAGAGCCAGCTCTGAGCACAGCCATCACGAGGATTCCCGCATGAGCTTCAACATCGCCCTGACCGGCCTGACCGCCGTCAACGACCAGCTCAACACCATCAGCCACAACATCGCCAACGCCGGTACCACCGGCTTCAAGTCCTCGCGCACCGAGTTCGGCAGCGTCTATGCCGACAGCCAGGCGATGGGTGTGGAAGTGCTGGCCACCACCCAGAGCATCAGCCAGGGCGGTACCCTGGTGAGCACCGGGCGCAGCCTGGACCTGGCGATCTCCGGTGGCGGCTTCTTCATCACCCGCAGCACCTCCGGCGAAACCCAGTACACCCGCGCCGGGGTGTTCGGCAGCGACCGCAGCAACTACATCGTCAACGCCGCCGGCCAGCGCCTGCAGGGCTACCCGGTGGATGCCGCTGGCAACCTGGTGGTCGGTACCGTCAGCGACCTCAAGCTGAACTCGTCCAACCTGCCGGCCAAGGCCACCGACAGCCTGCAGTTCATCGCCAACCTGGACGCCAACCAGGGGGTGCCGACGGTCGCCTTCACCCCGGCCAACGTGGACAGTTTCAACTCCACCTACACCACCAAGATCTACGACTCCCAGGGCAAGGAACACACCCTGACCCAGTACTTCGTGAAGACCGCCGACAACGTCTGGGATGCCCACTACTACGTGGACGGCAGCGCCGTTCTCGACGGCGCCGGCAACCCGGTGACCCAGGCGCTGACCTTCAACCCCAACGGCTCCCTGGCCGCGCCGATCGGCACGGTGGACCTCAGCTTCACGCTGCCCGGCGTGGATCCGATGAACGTCGCCGTCAACTACAGCGGCACCAGCCAGTACGGCTCGGACTTCGTGGTCACCACCAACCTCCCGACCGGCTACTCGGCCGGCGAGCAGACCGGCCTGTCGGTGGAGAAGGACGGTCGCATCTACGCCAACTACAGCAACGGCCAGCGCATGCTGCAGGGCCAGGTGGTCCTCGCCAGCTTCGTCAATGCCGGCGGCCTGAACAACGTCAGCGGCACCGCCTGGACCGAGACCGCCGAATCCGGCCAGGCGCTGATCGGCGTGCCCGGCGTCGGCTCCTTCGGCGAGCTGACCGCTGGCGCCTTGGAGAACTCCAACGTCGACCTGACCGAACAACTGGTCGGCCTGATGGAAGGACAGCGCAACTACCAGGCCAACACCAAGGTGCTGTCCACCGAGAAGGAACTCACTCAAGTGCTGTTCAGCGCCATCTGAGGTTGAAGCATGGACCGTCTCGGATACATCGCCATGACCGCTGCTAGCCGCACCATGACCTCGCTCACGGTGCGCGCCAACAACCTGGCCAACGTCAACACCCCCGGTTTCCGCGCCGATCTCGAGCAGGCCGAGGCGGTGCAGGTGGCGGGCTACGGCTACGACACCCGCCACGCCACCCGGGTGGTGGACAACGGTATCAGCATGGCTCCCGGCCAGTTGATGGCCACCGGCCGCGACCTCGACTTCGCCATCCAGGGCCCCGGTCTGATCGCCGTGGAGACCCCGGCCGGCGAGCGCTACACCCGACACGGCAGCCTGCAGGTCAGCGCCGACCTGCGGTTGACCATCAACGGCCGCCCTGTGCTCGGCGAGAACGGTCCCATCGTGCTGCCCGAGTACGACAGCCTGACCATCGGTGCCGACGGCACCGTCTCGGTGATCCCTCGCGGCGACTACCTGACCGCTGAGGTCGGCCGTATCAAGCTGGTCGACCTGCCGGCCGCCGAGCTGGTCAAGCAGGACGATGGCCTGCTGGCCACCCGCGACGGCCAGCCGGCCGAGCCCAACGAGGACATCCGCCTGGTCTCCGGCTACCTGGAGTCGAGCAACGTTTCGGCCATCGACCAACTGGTAACGACCATGAGCCTGAACCGCCTGTTCGAGACCCAGGTGAAGATGATGAAGGCCGCCGAGGACCTGTCCGATGCCGGCAACCGCATGATCCGCGGCTGATCCACGGCTCGTTCGGGGCTCCACCAGGCGAGGTCGGGCGAGACACGACTTTCAGCTTTCGCCAGCACATGACAGCAAGCAATCCGGCCCGCGAGCCGGACGGAAGAGGGGATTTTTCATGAGTTCCGCACTCTGGGTCAGCAAGACTGGTCTGGCCGCCCAGGACGCCGCGATGACCGCGGTGGCCAACAACCTGGCCAACGTCAACACCACCGGCTTCAAGAGCGACCGCGTGGTGTTCGAGGACCTGTTCTATTCCATCGAACTGCAGCCTGGCGCCCAGGCCGATCAGGTCAACACCGTGCCCTCCGGTATCCAGCTGGGCAGCGGCGTACGCGTGGTGGGCACCCAGAAGGTGTTCACCGAGGGCAGCATGCAGACCACCGGCCAGCCCATGGATCTGGCAATCATTGGCAGCGGCTTTTTCCAGGTGGAATCGCCGGACGGGCAGATCTTCTACACCGAGAACGGCCAGTTCCAGCTCAACGCCGAGGGCATGGTGGTCAATGCCCAGGGTCTGCCACTGATCCCCAACATCCAGGTGCCGGAAGGCAGCAGCAGCTTCACCGTGGGCTCCGACGGCACCGTCACCGTGATTCAGGCCGGCGAGACCGTGCCTACCGAGCTGGGCCAGATCACCCTGGTGAACTTCGCCAACCCGGCTGGCCTGGAAGCGCTGGGCGGCAACCTGTACCGCGAGACCGTGGCCAGTGGCGAGCCGCTGGAAGGCGTGCCGGGCGAGGAAGGTCTGGGCACCCTCAAGCAGGGCGTGCTGGAAGGCTCCAACGTCCAGGTGGTGGAGGCAATGGTCAACATGATCGCCATCCAGCGTGCCTACGAGGCGAATGCCAAGGTGCTGGACGCCGCCTCCGGCATGCAGCAGTTCCTCAACCAGACCGTCTGACGGCCATGAAAGCACTCGCCCTCTGCGCCGGCCTGCTGCTGCTCGGCGGCTGCGCCAGCTTCGACGAGATGTTGCCGGACGAGGACTCCAGTCAGTATCAGCCGCTGGAGCTGGACTACAGCCTGCCGCCGACCACCGCCGGCGGGCTGTTCCGTCCCGGCTACGGCGGCTCGCTGATCCAGGACAAGCGCGCGGTGCGGGTCGGCGACATCCTCACCATCGTTCTCCAGGAGTCCACCCAGTCGAGCAAGAGCGCCGGCACTAGCTTCGGCAAGAGCAGCAGCGCGGCGATCGGCATCCCCACCGTGTTGGACAAGCGCTACGACCGTCTGCAAAGCTCCGCCGAGGCCGAGCGAGACTTCGCGGGTTCGGCCAAGAGCTCGCAGCAGAACACCCTGCGCGGCTCCATCGCGGTGACCGTACACCGGGTGCTGCCCAACGGCACCCTGCTGGTCAAGGGCGAGAAGTCGCTGCGCCTCAACCAGGGCGACGAGTTCATCCGCCTGACCGGCCTGGTGCGCGTGGAGGACATCAACCGCAACAATCAGGTGTCCTCGCAGAACGTCGCCAACGCGCGGATCTCCTACGCCGGGCGCGGCGTGCTCAACGACAGCAACTCGGCCGGCTGGCTGACGCGCTTCTTCACTTCCCCGTTCTTCCCGCTGTGAGTCCGGCCATGCGCGCGAGTCTGAAATTCATCCTGCTGCTCGGCGGCCTGTGCTGGCCGCTGCTGTCCCGTGCCGTGCCGCTGATGGATCTGGTGGACATCGAGGGCGTGCGCGGCAACCAGCTGATTGGCTACGGTCTGGTGGTCGGCCTCGACGGTACCGGCGACAAGAACCAGGTGAAATTCACCAGCCAGTCGGTGGCCAACATGGTCAAGCAGTTCGGCGTCAACCTGCCGGCGAACATCGATCCCAAGCTGAAGAACGTCGCCGCGGTGAGCGTCACCGCCACCGTGCCGCCGAACTACGGCCCGGGACAGACGGTGGACGTCACCGTGTCCTCCCTCGGCGACGCCAAGAGTCTGCGCGGCGGCCTGCTGCTGATGACCCCGCTGCAGGGCGTGGATGGCGAGATCTACGCCATCGCCCAGGGCAACCTGGTGGTCGGCGGTGTCAACGCCCAGGGCCAGAGCGGCTCCAGCGTGGCGATCAACAGCGCCAACACCGGCCTGATCGCCAACGGCGCGACCATCGAGCGGGAGATTCCCAGCGACTTCGCGTCACGCCAGGAGGTGGTCCTCAACGTCCGCCAGCCGAGTTTCCAGACCGTCAGCCGGATCGTCGAAGCGGTCGACGCGCGCTTCGGTTCGGGCACCGCCACCGCCCTCAACGCCACCAAGGTATCGCTGCGCGCGCCACTGACCAGTACCCAGCGGATGAGCTTCATGGCCATGCTCGAGGCGGTGGAGGTGGAGGAGGGGCGCACCCGGCCCAAGGTGGTATTCAACAGCCGCACCGGCACCGTGGTGATCGGCCAGGGCGTGCGGGTCAAGGCTGCCGCGGTGGCCCACGGCACTCTCACCGTAACCATCGGCGAGAACCCACAGGTCAGTCAGCCGAACGCTTTCGGCCGCGGCCAGACGGTGGTCACGCCGGAATCCGACGTGGATATCACTCAGGAGCGCAAGCCGATGTTCCGCTGGCCGGAAGGCACCAGCCTGGACAGCATCATCAGCACCGTGAACAGCCTGGGGGCCACCCCGGACGACGTGATGAGCATCCTCCAGGCACTGGAGCGCGCCGGCGCCCTGAATGCCGAACTGATCGTGATCTGACATGAGCATCGTATCCTTCAACCACTATCTGAACGCCCGTCGCGAAGCGGATGCCGGCATCGCCCGGCAGCGGGACCTGGAGATGGCCGCCGAGCAGTTCGAGGCGCTGTTCCTGCAGCAGATCCTCAAGCAGATGCGCAAGGCCAGCGACGTGCTGGGGGCTGGCAGTCCACTGCGCAGCCGCGAGTCGGAGACCATGCGCGAGTTCTACGACGAGGTGTTGGCGGAATCCCTGGCCAGCCGCCGGCAGACTGGCATCGCCGATATGCTGGTCAGCCAACTGAGCGGTGGCACCTCGGCGGCGGACCTCGAGGCGGCCGGGGCTACGGCGCGCGCTGCCGAGCTGCCGCAGCGTCCATCGATGAGCGCCAGCAATCCTCTGGCCAGTGCCTGGCAGCGTGGCGTCGAGCGCCTCAGCCAGGCCTGGCGGGCCGGTACCGAGCAGTTCCAGGCTCTGGTCGAGCGGGTCATTCAGCAGGAATCCAGCGGTCAGGTGGGAGCGGTGTCCGCCAAGGGCGCCCGTGGGCTGATGCAGCTGATGCCGGATACCGCCCGGGAAATGGCCGCGGAACTGGGCCTGGACTACGACGAGTCGCGCCTGACCCGCGATGCCGCCTACAACAAGCGCCTCGGCAGCGCCTACCTGAGCAAGATGCTGGAGCGTTACAACCAGCACCCGGCGCTGGCCCTGGCCGCCTACAACGCCGGCCCGGCACGGGTCGACGAGTGGCTGCAGAGCAACGGCGACCCGCGTACCGGGGAGATCGGCGTGGCCGACTGGATCGAGCGGATTCCCTTCCGGGAGACCCGCGACTACACCTGGCGGATCCTCGGTGATCTGCCGGAAAGCGGCGGCGCAGACGCTTCGGCCCGAAATGAGAAGACGGACACGGAATTTAAGTCTGGCGACCAGCCGGTCGCCTTGCAGGAAAGAATTCCCACGACCGCCCCGGGCGGTCTCCATCAATCCCTGTCGGCGGCCTTCGCCCAGCCGATCCGGATTGAGCGCAAGGAGCTAGATTCGTGAGTACCCTCAGCCAGATCGGCTTCAGCGGCGTACGGGCTGCCCAGGTGTCGCTGTCGACCACCGGGCAGAACATCGCCAACGTCAATACTCCCGGCTTCAGCCGCCTGCAGACCATCAGCGTCTCCATGAGCGGCACCAGCGCGCTGAGCGCCGGTGGTGGCGTACAGGTGAGCAGCATCCGCAGGCTGTCCAACGACTTCCAGAACCAGCAGCTGTGGCGCGCCACCACCGAGCAGAACTACTACTCCAGTGCACAGCAGTACCTCACCGCGCTCGAGGGGCTGATGGCCGGCGATGGTTCCAGCATTAGCGTGGGCCTGGACCGGTTCTTCGCGGCGCTCAGCGAGGCCAGCGCCACCCCGGGCTCGGCCGCGCTGCGCCAGCAGATCATCAGCGAGGCGAGCAACCTCAGCCAGCGCTTCAACGGCCTCAACCAGAACATCCAGGCGCAGATCGACGCCCTGCACGAGCAGCGCGTCGCCATGGTCACCGAGATCAACGGCCTGTCCGCCAACATCGCCGAGCTGAACCGGCGGATCACCGAGACCGAGTCCGTGCAGGGCGACAGCAGTGCGCTGCGCGACCAGCGCGACAGCCTGCTGCAGGCGATCAGCCAGTATGCCTCGCTGCGCATCAACGAGACGGCGGACGGCTCGGTCACCGTGGCCCTGGCCAACGGCCAGCCGCTGGTTGCCGGGCCGACCGCTGGCCAGATGGAGGTGACCGAGGACGGCAGCGGCGAGCAGATCCTCTCGGTGCGCTTCGCCGGGACCAGTTTCCCGCTCCGCCAGGACGGCTTCGGCGGTGCCCTGGGCGGTCTCTACGTCAGCGAGCAGGGCTCCCTGCGACCGGCCCAGGACGCCCTGCGCGAAATGGCCGGGCAGCTGGCCAAGATGGTCAACGACACCCTGGCCACCGGTTTCGACCTCAACGGCAACGCCGGCCAGCCGCTGTTCGCCTTCGACCCATCCAGCACCACGGCGATGCTCACCGTCACCGGTCTCGGCGCGGAGGAGTTGGCCTTCTCCTCGGCGGCTGGCGAGTCGGGCAACAACGAAGTGCTGCTGGCCCTGCTGGAGCTGAAGAACCGGACCATCACCGTCAGCGGCAGCGCGGTCACCCTGAATGACGCCTATGCCGGCCTGCTCGGCCGCGTGGCCAGCGCCAGCCGGCAGAACCAGGCCGATCTGGATACCTCCACGGCGGTCACCGAGCAGGCCCAGGCGCAGCGCGACAGCGTCAGCGCGGTGAGTCTGGACGAGGAGGCGGTCAACCTGATGACCTACCAGCAGGCCTACCAGGCCAACATGAAGGTCATCAGCACGGCCAACAAGATATTCGAAGAAATGCTCTCCGCCTTCTGAGCGGAGCGGCAGGGACAATCAGCGGAATAACGGTACCAACGCCATGCGCATCACCAACTCGCAGATCACCGCTACCATGCACAACTCCATGAACCGCAACTCGGTGGAGTTGAGCAAGCTGATGGAACGGATGTCGAGCGGCGAGCGCATGCGCCTGCCTTCCGACGACCCCATCGCCAGCGTGCGGGTGCTGCGCGTGCAGCGCGAGGAAGCCAGCCTGGCTCAGTATCGCACCAACATCACCAACGTCTCCGGCAACCTGTCCACCCAGGAGGCCAACCTGCAGTCGATATCGGACGCCATGCTCAACGTCCGCGACCTGCTGGTGTGGGCGGCCAACGGCTCGAACGCCAGCGAGGACCTGGCGGCCATGGCCGGCGAGCTGGAGATCATCGAGAACACCATCGCCAGCTTCGTCAACGTGCGCGACGAGGAGGGCCGCTACCTGTTCTCCGGCACCTTGAGCGACATCCCGGCGCTGACCTTCGACGCCGGCACCGCCACCTACCAGATTACCGGCAACGGCAAGCACCGCCAGGCGGCGGTGGCCAACGGCGTGCTGGTGGACGAGAACGTCACCGCGCTGGAGGTACTCGGCGCCAACGCGGACATGCTCAACCGGCTGCACGCCCTGGTGCAGACCCTCAGGGATCCGGCGCTGGACTCCAGCGACCCGGCCGTCCGCCAGCAGATCGTCGATGCCCTGAACAGCCTGGATGACACTCACGGCAAGGTGCTTGGCGCCATCACCGAGCTGGGCGGTCGGCAGAATGCCCTGACTCTCTTGACCGACAGCAACGACGAGGTGTCGCTGGTCAACCAGAAGATCGAGGGCGAGCTGTCCAGGCTGGACTATGCGGGGGCGAGCATCGATCTGAACAACTACAAGCTGTCCCTGCAGGCGACTCAGAAGACCTATCTGGCCATCAACGAGCTGTCGCTGTTCAGCCTGCTGTAAGGAACTCCCTGGATGAAGGTCGAGAATAATCGTTTCCCGACAGTCGCTGCCATCGACTCCCAGGAGCGCCGGCAGACCCGTAACGACACCCAGGTGGCGCGCCCCCGGGAGTATTCTGGTCCGCCTGCTGCCAAGGTCTGGCAGCAGGCGGCGAGCAAGGGCAAGAACGCCAGCTTCAGCGTCCAGCTCAACCAGCAGCTGAGCGCCATGCAGTCGGCGGAGAGCTACCTGGGCGAGCTGAGCGCGCGCCTCGGTCAGCTCAAGCTGAGCCTGGCCCGTGAGCTGAGCAACGCCCAGGGCGGCGATCGCAAGGGCCTGGCCCGGCAGATCGAGGAAACCGCCGAGCTGCTCAGCCAGCGCGCCGAGCGTTCCGGCAATTCGCTGGATGCCAACCTCCAGCTGCGCCTGTACGAGCCGGTGCGCAGCCGCTTCAGCATGGAGGGCCTGGAGTCGATCGCCAACGTCCGCAGCGCCGGCAAGGAAACCCTGCTGTTCAGCGCCGGGCGCAAGCTGATCGAGCCGCTGGCGGTGGTGCTCGATGAGGGGCTCAGCGAGCAGCAGATCCTCCGGCGCTTCAATGCCAGCCTGGGGCAGGCCGGCATCCGTGCCGAGCTGGGGCAGGGCGGCGAGCTGAAGTTCTCGGCCCCGGAAAGCGAATGGCGGCAGCTCAAGGAGTATCTCGCCGTGCAGGGCGAGGGCGGGCTCTTTCCCAAGGAGCGCGCGACGCGTGTGAAGATCCGCGAGGAGCAGCTCCTCGATCTGTCCGGCGAGCGTGCGCTGGACAGCCAGCGCGAACTGCGCCGGATACTCGACGAGGTGCTGCATGCCCTCGACAGGATCGCCGTATTGCGCGAGCAGCTCGGCCATCGCCAGGATGAGATTCGCGAGTTCCTGTCCCGCCAGGCGGTGGAGGACGAGCGGCAATGGGCGATGGAGTACGCCACTTCGGTGTTCAACTTACTTCGCCAGAGCGGTTCCAGCTACGCCTCGGTCACCCAGGTGGTGGTGGCCCAGGCCAATATCAGCCGCTTTACCGTAGTCAGTCTGCTGTCCTGACCCCAGCGTGTGACGCCCCGAGGCGGCGGCCTCGCCGGGGTGCCGTCCCGGTTCGGTATCGGGCGGGTGAAGTTGAATGGTTCATGTAGAGCGCTATGGGCAAGGTGGGTTGCTGAGGGTGGAAAGCAAACCTTTCAACGGCGGGCAGGATGCATCCGTCTATCAGGACGAGGCCAGGAAGCGTCTCGAGCTGCTCCGTCAGTCCGATCTGGATATCATCCGGGTTCTGGAAGACGTGGTGCATATTCTCGTGGAGCGCGGCATCATCAGCTTCACCGACCTGCCGGAGGCAGCGCGGATCAAGCTGGATCAGCGGGCGGTGGCGCGCGCCGAGCTGGAAGGGCTGGCGGACTGCCTGCCCGCCCCTCTGTTCGAGCCGAAGCTGCCGATGGAATGAGAGGCCGGCAAAAATTTTTCCGGGCCTGATTTAAGTCGCTGCACATCGCGGTCGTTATAGAGTGGTGAGCCCACGAACTGGATTCTGAACATGGAAATCAACAGGCATCTCAAGGTCGGCTACGCCGTGCAGAGCGAAGCGCCGAAGCTGCAGCAGGCCGAGCGTGCGGCCACTTCACGTGCCGCCGGCGACACTGGCGCCGCCGCCGGCAGCGAAGCGCCCCTCCCCCTGGAGCGCATGCAAGAAGCCTTGCGTGCGCTGCCCGACGTGGACCTCGACAAGGTAGCCGCCCTCCGACAGGCCCTGCAGCGTGGCGAGCTGGCCTCCGACAGCGCCAGTCTGGCTGCCAGCATGCTCGACTATCACGGTGGCAAGCTGGCGTGACCCGCAAGGAGCAATTGTTGCAAGTCGTCGAGCAGGACGTCTGCCAGGACTGCTCCGACTACCTCAGTCTGCGCGGCTTGATGCAGGAGCTGTATCAGCAGTTGCTCAGGCGTGACAGCCGGCAGATCGACCTGCTCAACCAGCAGATCCTCGAACTCATCGACCAGGTGCGGGCGCGCGCCGTCCGGCGCAGCAAGGTCCTCGGCGCCTTCCAGCTCGGCAGCGATGGCGCGGCGATGCGCAAGCTGATCGCCCAGTTCCCGCCGGTGCGCCGAGCTCATATGGAGCAGACCTGGCAGCAGCTCGGCCAACTGGTCGGCCAGTGCAAGCGCCTCAACGAGCGCAACGGCAAGCTGCTGGCCATGCACAACGACATCCTCGGCCAACTGCTGGGCGAGCACGACAAGCACCTGTACGGCCCGCAGCACTACTAGTGGTACTTGCCTCGGCGACGCCCGAGCCGAGCGTTCGCCGCTGATCCGCATCCGCTCCCCGGACCTTCCGGGTTTTCCGTCTCGGCCTCCTGTTTCGTCGCCGCTTCCGCTTAACCCGCGGGTCCGGTTCGTCGCCTTCTGAAGTCACGACCGTGCCTTCCGTCCGGGCGGAAGGAGCGTTTCCGCATGGTCTCTGGAAAGCCCGATGCGGAAATTCCCTTTCACCCGCGATTGGCGGAGAACCGCTCTGGAATGCGGCTTTCAGCAGTTGGCACCCTTATTGCTCAAGCAGGCGAAAGAGGATATTTCCATGGCAATCGATTCGGATTACGTACAGCAGATGGCCACCCAGCTGGCCAGCTACGACGTGCAGGCGGCGCAGGCGAAGGCCCAGCGCAACCAGACTTCCTACCAGTCGCAGCTGGACGCGGTGACCAAGCTGGACAGCGCGCTGAAGACCTTCAAGAGCGCGGCTTCCGGTCTCAAGTCCAATGGCAGCCTGCTGGTCAACAGTGCCACCTTCAGCAAGGAGGGCATGGCCACCGCCAGCGTCTCGCCCACCGCCCTGTCCGGCAGCTACCAGTTCTTCGTCAAGCAGCTGGCCAGCGCCCACCAGCAGGCGTTGAACGGCCTGAAGGATTCCGATCTCACCGGCAGCGGCTCGCTGACCCTCACCCAGAACGGTGAAAGCTTCACCGTGAACATGGACGGCATCACCAGCCTGGCCGACCTGGCCAAGGCGATCAATGCCGCCGAGGACAATACCGGCGTGAAGGCCACCCTGGTGCGCAGCAATGGTGAGGTCTCCCTGGTGTTGGCCAGCGAGAAGAGCGGCAAGGTCAACGAGATCAGCCTGTCGAGTACCAATGCCGCCGTGCAGAGCGCCTGGGACGGCAGCCAGCCGCTCTCGCCGGCTCGCGATGCAGAGGTCTACCTGGGGGGCGAGGGCGGCATGAAGCTCACCAACTCCAGCAATACCTTCGAGGACATCATCACCGGCGTCAGCCTGACCTTCACCCAGGTGCACCAGAGCGGCGAGGCGCCGCTGACCGTGAGCATCGACAAGGACCAGAAGGCCACCCAGGACAAGGCCAACACCTTCATCAACGCCTTCAACACCCTGATGAGCACCTTCGACACGCTGACCGCCAGTGGCAGCGAGGACAGCAGGCGCGGTGCCCTGGCCGGCGACTCCAGCGTGCGCTCCATCGAGAGCATGCTCAACCAACTGATCCGCACCTCGTTCGGCGGCAAGAGTCTGGTCGACTTCGGCATCAGTGCCGATCGCAGCGGCAAGCTGACCATCGACAGCACCCGCTTCGAGAAGGCCATCGCCGCCGATCCGGAAGGGTTCGACAAGCTGTTTTCCGGCAAGGGCAACCTGCTGGAGACCCTGGACAAGAACCTTGCCGTGTACACCAACAGCACCAACGGCGTGCTGAAGAACCGCAAGGAAAGCTTGAACAGCATGCTCAAACGCATCGATGAGCAGTTCGACACCATCCAGAAGCAGTACGACATGTACTACAGCCGCTACCTGAAGCAGTACACCAACCTGATGCAGACCATGGCCACCATGGAGCAGACCGCCGGGATGTTTACATGAGCAACTACAGCCTGAACGAGAGCTACGACAGCTATCGCACCATCGATCTGGAAGCCCGCGCCGCCGCGGCTTCCCCCTACGAGCTGGTCCTGGTGCTGTTCGACGGCCTGCTCGACGAACTGGCCCGGGCGCGCGGCCACATCGAGGCCAAGCGCTACCAGCAGAAGGGGCAGTCCCTAGAGAAGTGCCTGAACATCCTCGGCGGCCTCAGCAGCGCGCTGGATTACGAGGAGGGCGGCGAGGTGGTGCAGAGCCTGGCGCGTCTGTACGACTACTGCATCTACCGTCTCTCCGACGTCAGCGTGACCCTGTCCCTGGAAGGGCTGGACGAGGTGGTGGAACTCGTCAAGGTGATCCGCGAAGGCTGGGAAGGCGTCAATGCGGCCCGTCGTCGCTGAGTCCCGCGCGCTCTACCAGCGCCTCGCCGAGGTGCTGGAGAGGCGTGACTGGCGGCAACTCGGCGAGGTCGATCAGGCCATTCGCGCCCACCTCCAGCGCCTGTCCGGCCTCGGCGAGCCGGATGCCGACCTGCTGCAGGCCAAGCGTCGCCTGCAGGAGCTGCACGGCCGGGCGCGGGCGGCCTGCGCCGAAGAGTGCGAGCGTCTGCGGCGCCTGCTGCTGACGCATCTGGAATACGCCGAGGGTCGTTCGGCCTATACGCAGATCGAACTGATGCAGGGTGGAAGATAGTGGTTGTTCAGGTGATGACGCAGGCTGTCCGCAGCGGGGCGGCCGGCGAGGGACAGGCCGCGCCTCAGGCCAGCGCCGAGCTGACCGGCCTGCTCGACGGCGCGGTGCCGGGCGGGGACTTTGGCGAGCAGTTGGCGCTGAGCGCGGAAGAGACCCTGCCAGTTGGGCCGTGGCAGCTGTCGGCGACCACGGAACTGCCGGCGCCGCCGCGGGCCGAGCTCGAACAACCTGCCGAGCTGGCCGGCGTGGAGGTGCCGGATGCCGGGCAATGGTTGCTGATCATGCTCGACCAGCAGGCGCTGAACATCCAGGCCCGCGAGGCGCAGCCGCAGGCGGCTGTCGACGGCGATCTTCCACCCCAGGAGACGCAGTTGCCAATGCTGCCGCAGGCGCAGGCCGCGCTGGTCGAACCGCAGCGAGGAATCTCTGGCGAGCACCAGAGCCGGGGCCCGGCGGTCCAGCTGCCGCAGCATCAGCCGGCACTGGCCGATGCCTCGATCGCACCGGTGCCGCTGCAGGCAGTGGCTCAGCCGCTGGCCATCGAGCTGCCTGACGCGCCGTTGTCCGGCCAGCCCGAGGTTGCGGCCCTGCAGCTCACCCAGCCTTCCGCAGCGCCGCTCGCCGGCCAGGCCCAGCCGACCCAGGCCGCCGCGACGCCGCTGGAGCAGCGCCTGGTCCTGCAGGCCCCCGAGGCCAAGTGGGGCGAGCAGATGCTCAACGCTCTGCGCGAGAGCGTCGAGCTGCAGCTGCGCAGCAACGTCCAGCAGGCCAGCATCCGCCTCGACCCCCCGGAGCTGGGCAGCCTGGAGATCCTCCTCAGCCACGAGTCAGGTCGTCTCAACGTGCAGATCACCGCGGGGCAGAGCGAGGTTGCCCGCCTGGTGCAGCAGACCAGCGAGCGGCTGCGCCAGGAGCTGACCGGCCAGCACTTCGTGCAGGTGGAGGTCCAGGTCGCCGCGGATGGCCACTCTGGTCGCCAGCAGTCGCGCCGTGAGGCGATGGTGCAACTGGCCGATGAACCGGTGCGGGCCGCCAGCGTGGTCGAGGAGGGCGGCAAGGCGGCCGCCCGGACCAGCGACGTGCTGGTCACCGTCTAGCCGGGCGACTGCCCGGCCATGGAACCCATTCGATAGATCCAGGAACGAGAACCCGTCATGACGATGCAGCGCATCCTGTTGCTAATCCTGCTCCTCAACACGGCGATCGCCGCCGGCGGCGTGCTGCTCAACTACCAGCTGCTCAAGCCGCTGGTTTCGGGCAAGAGCGCACCGGCCCAGGCCGTCCAGGCTCCGGTCGCCGCCGGCGAGGACGAGTCCTCTGTCGCGGGCGAGGCGCCGGAGGAGGGTGGCGAGCCTGCGGAATACCTGTTCTTCCCGATCAACAAGGTCATCGTCAGCCTGCCCGGCGAGGATCGTGAGCATTACTTCGTGCTTGACCTGGTGCTGCAGGCCGATCTGGAGACCGACCGCCGCAAGCTGGACCTGATCGACCCCATGGTGCGCAACTCAGCGGTGGCTTACCTGTCGGCCCTGAAGTTCGAGGAGCTGCGCGGCAAGTCGATCCCCGAGCTGCAAGCCGGCCTCGAGAAGGCGCTGCTCAGTGACTTCGCCAGCCGTCGGGTGGCCACGCCCTTCAAGCACGTGCTGGTCAGCAAGCTGATCGTCCAGTAGGTCCGGCCATGAACGCAGCCATCGACTTCGAGCATGCCGTTGCCCAGGAAGAACACCTGCTGTTCGCCCCGGGGGCCGAGCAGCAGTGGCTGATGCAGTACCTGCCACTGGTCAAACGCATCGTCGGCCAGCTCTCCCTGCAGGCCAACCAGGTGCTCGATCGGGAGGACATGGAGCAGATCGGTCTGATGGGGCTGCTGGAAGGGCTGCGCCGCTATGGCACCCCGGATGAGCACTTCGCCAGCTTCGCGGCGCTGCGCATCCGCGGGGCCATCCTCGACGAACTGCGTCGTCTGGACTGGCGGCCGCGGCAGGTGCGTCAGCAGGTGCACCGCACCCGCGACGAGATCCGCAAGCTGACCCGCCAGCTGGGGCGGGTGCCGAGCGAGGCGGAGATCCTCGAATACACAGGTCTCGACGAGCAGGGCTACCAGGCGTTCCTGCTGGCCGAGTCGTCGGAGGCCATCGAAAGCCTGGATGCGCTGCTGCAGGACGGCCACGACCAGTTCGCCAGCAACGAGACGGGGATCGAGGAGCGGGTCATCAAGGAGCGCCTGCTGACCCAGGCGCTGAGCCAGCTGGACGAGCGTGAGCGCCTGGTGCTGACGCTCTACTACCAGTACGAGCTGAGCCTCAAGGAAATCGCCCTGGTGCTCGAAGTGAGCGACGCCCGGGTATGTCAACTGAGCAAGCAGGCCCTCAACAAGGCCTGCCGTTACCTGACCGAGAGAAACTGAACCGTGCAGAAGGTATTGGGAGCGCTGATCATCGTCATCTGCGTGCTGGGGGGCTATCTGCTCGCCCATGGCGACCTGGCCGTGCTGTGGCAGCCTGCGGAGGCCGTCATCATCCTGGGGGCCGGCCTCGGCAGCCTGATCGTCGGCAACCCCAAGGAAGTGCTGTTGGAGATGTGCTCGCAGATCAAGGGCGTGTTCTTCTACAAGCACCGGGGCGAGGAGTTCCAGCGACAGCTGCTGATGCTGCTCTACGAGCTGCTGGAGATGGTCGAGGTGGGCGGCCTCAAGGTCCTCGACGAGCACATCGAGGAACCGGAGCAGAGCGAGGTGTTCGCCAAGTACCCGCTGATCCTCCAGGAAAGGAACCTGATGGCCTTCATCGCCGACAACTTCCGCCTGATGGCCATGGGCAAGATCAGCGCCCACGAGCTGGAGAACTTCCTCGACCAGGAGCTGGATGCCATGGAGCAGGCGCTGCTGCTGCCCTCCAAGTCGCTGCACAAGGTGGGCGAGGCCATGCCGGGCTTCGGCATCCTGGCGGCGATCATGGGCATCATCATCACCATGGGCAACATCGGTGGTTCGGTGGCCGACGTGGGGGCCCACGTAGCCGCGGCGCTGGTGGGCACCTTCCTCGGCATCTTCTGCTGCTACTGCCTGATGGAGCCGCTCTCCAACGCCATGTCGCAGCGGGTCAAGACCGAGCTCTCGGCGCTGGAATGCGTGCGCACCACCCTGGTCGCCCACGTGGCCGGCAAGCCGACCCTGCTGGCCGTGGACGCCGGACGCAAGCTGATCGAGCAGGACGTCAAACCGGCCTTCAAGCAGCTCGAGATCTGGGTCAACCAGTTCGAGGATGAGAGGGACGCTGTGGCATGAGCCTGAAGAAGCGCGGCGGCAACAAGGACAGCGAGGAGATCATCGTCAAGCGGCGCTCCAAGAAGGGCCACGACGACGAGCACGGCGGTGCCTGGAAGGTGGCCTTCGCCGACTTCACCATGGCGATGATGGCGCTGTTCATGGTGCTCTGGATCGTCAACCCGCGCCAGGAGCTGCACAACCCCTCGAACAGCGACCAGGACAACAACCCAGTGGTGGACGGTGGTGCCGGGGTCTTCGACGGCACCAGCAACACTCCGCTGGAGCTGGACGGGCTGCCGCCGGCGCCGCCGCGCAAGACGGAGCAGATCCGGAAGCAGGATGGCGAGGCCGAGGCGGAACGCCAGCACTACGAAACGCCGGCGCAGATGCAGCAGCTGGCCAGGCTGATGGAGATGGTGGCGCTCAAGGTGGACGCCATGGCCAACGTGGAGATCGAGGTGGTGCCCCAGGGCCTGCGCATCCTCATCAAGGATGACCAGAAGCGCTTCATGTTCCCGCGTGGCAGTGCCGATCTCGACCCGCATTTCCGTACCCTGCTCAGGTCTCTGGCCGAGGTGCTGGCGAAGGTGGACAACAAGCTGATCATCAGCGGCCACACCGATGCGGTGCCCTATCGCGGCAAGACCGGTTACAACAACTGGAACCTGTCCGGCGAGCGCGCTTTGCGCGCGCGCAACGTGCTGGTCGATGCCGGCCTGCCGCCTGCCGGCATCCTTCAGGTGGCGGCTCAGGCGGACGTCATGCCGCTGCTGCCGGAGGATCCGGAGAACGGCGCCAACCGTCGCATCGAGCTACTGCTCCTCACCACCCACGCGGAAGAGCTGTATCGCGAGCTGTTCGGTAACGGCAGCGCCCAGGCCCGTTATTCGAACGACGGCACCGAGTTCGTCGCTCCGGTACGGAAGAGCGCTCTGTAAGCGCGCGATCGCGTCGCCGGACTCTCGTCATCTCGAGAGCCCGGTGGCGCGAGTCGTTTCGGTGGGGAAAGCGGGCGCAGGCTCAGGGGTTGTTTGCGCAATACACCTGCTGGGTCTCTTGGGCGTAAAGACAGGCGGCATACAGCGGCTTCAGATGGATCACCGCTCCCGGATGGCGGCTGTACAGCAGGTTGAACAGCAGGCTGTTGTCGAGCTGTGCGTTCAGCTCGGTGACGTCGCCTTTCTCGACCAGCAGTCGGTAGCCGCCACGCCAGTCCGTCTCCACCTTGCCCGAGGTTTCCACGATGACGTCGCCCTGGCGGCTCATGGCGTAGTAGCGTCCCTCGGTGAACAGGATGCTGTAGCTGGCGTCGAGCACTTCGCCGCTGCCGAGGCGAACCTGTCCCTGGGAGCCGTAGCGGCCATCCAGATCCACCGTGGTCGGCGGCAGGGTCAGCCAGGTGACGATGGCGCCGGCGGCGAGCAGGACGCCGCCGCCCAGAGCGAGGATCAACTGCTTGCGGCTGGTCATGGCAAGCACCTGCGCAGGGTCGCTTCGTCGAGGGAGGCCAGCTGGGTTTCCTGCACCATCAGCCAGCGGGCGCTGCCGTCGGGGCGGGCGCAGAGCAGCTGGTAGAAGTCCGCGGCCTTGCCGAGGACCAGCTCCACCGGCTGCTCCGCCAGACCGGCGATGCGCTCGGAGAGCTCCTTGGTTTCGTTCATCAGTTGCGGCAGAGTGATGCCATCTCCGGCGATGTAGGCGATGCTCGCCAGCCCGGACTGTACCTGGTTGCTGCGCACCCCGGCCACGGTCAGGCCTTGGTAGACCAGCGAGGCGACCAGGACCACCACCAGCGGGAGCAGGACCAGCACGGTTCGCAGCGGCGGCTGTGAGCTGCGGACGGCCACCTCCGGCACAGGCATCGCCGGCAACATTTCCGCGGCGGGGCTGACAGACGGCTGCGGTTCCGGCTCGGGCTCGTCCAGCACCACCGGCACCAGAAAGCGCGGGTTGAACATGTAGCCCCGGCGCGGCAGGGTCTGGATGATCTCGCGCTTCTTCTCGTCGCCGAGCACCTGGCGCAGGGTGTAGATCTGCTGGTTCAGGCTGCCCTGGCCGACGACCCGGTCCGCCCAGGCATATTCCATCAGCTCCTCACGGGATACCACGGTGCCGGGCGTCTGCAGCAGACGCTCGAGCAGACGGCTGCCGGAGTAGCCCAGTTCGACCTTTTCCTCCTGGCCGGATCGTTTCATCACCAACTGGTAGAACGCTGGATAGAAGATCGCCTGGCATTCGTCGTGGCCGGTCTGGATGACCAGGCCGGAACTGTCTGCAGCAGGGAAGGTAGGCACCAAGGCTGCGGTTGAGGTGTTCATTCTTGGACGGTCGTTCGCTTGATCATGGGCTTCAGGTCCTTCGATGGGCTGGCATTTTGGCGTCAAGAAAATGGTGGAGCAAGTCACATTTTTACTTTCGGATTAGTCGTTTTCGAAGGTTCTGATCAAAGGCCGCCTGCCAGCCCGAAACGAAAACGCCCCGCGAATGCGGGGCGCTGTCGTGATGCGGGGAGGGATCAGCCCAGCAGGGACATGACCATGCTCGGCATCTGGCCGGCCTGCTTCAGCATGGAGATGCCGGACTGCAGGAGCATGGAGTTCTTGG
>NZ_KB822611.1:0-27427 GCF_000364625.1 Pseudomonas thermotolerans DSM 14292 | reverse complement strand
TAGCCGGTGCCCAGGCGCTGCTGGTTGGTGCCCAGGGCGTTGTTGGTCTTGGTCAGGTTGGTCTGGGTGATCAGCGACGAGTAGTTGGTATGGATCGACAGGGCCATTAGGTGCGTTCCTTCTTCGGGGGGTGGGAAGCCGGCTTGTCATCGCCCGCTGAAGGTACAATGCGACCAGTCTCCGCAGGTACTTAAGCAGACCAGCACTGCGTGTCGGATTTCCCGTGGCCCGGCCGTCCCTGACCGGCCCCGGCAGTCCTGCCTACGGCTCAGGGTTGGCGGCTCCGGCGGCATGCCGCCCGGCGACGTAGCCGAAGGTCAGCGCCGGTCCCAGGTTGATCCCCCCGGAGGGATACCAGCCGCCCATCACGCTGGCCATGTCGGTTCCGGCGGCGTACAGGCCGGGAATCGGCCGGCCACCGGCGTCCAGTACCCGGGCCTGGCCGTCGGTCTTCAGGCCGGCGAAGGTGCCGAAGCAGCCGGGCTGGACCTTCACCGCATAGAAAGGGCCGTGCTCGATGGGCGCCACGCAGGGGTTGGGGCCCGGGTGCAGAGGGTCGCCGGACTTGCGGTTGAACGGCGTCGAGCCGCGCCCGAAGGCCGGATCCTCTCCCTGGCGGGCATGCCGGTTGAACTCGGCTACGGTCTGCGCCAGCCCTTGCGGATCGATGCCGCAGACGGCAGCCAGTTCCTCGATGCTCCTGCCGCGCTTGAGGTAGCCGTTGCGCAGGTGCGGACGGATGGGCAGCGGGGCGGGGCGCACGTAGCCGAGGCCGTAGCGGCGCAGGAAACGGTGGTCGCAGATCAGCCAGGAGCAGACCTCCTGGTCTTCCGGCACCGCCTCCAGCATCGCCGAAACGTAGTCGTAGTAGCCGTGGGCCTCGTTGACGAAACGCCTGCCGTTGGCCAGCACGCCGATGATCCCCGGCTTGCCGCGGTCGATGATGTGCGGGAAATGACCGACGCTGCCGTCCTTGTAGGGCACCTTGGAGACCGGCGCCCAGGCCACCGGCGACTTGAGGTCGGTGGCGACCCGTCCGCCGACCGACTCGCCCAGGCGCAGGCCGTCGCCCGAGCAGGAAAGCGGTGGCAGGGCCAGATGGTCGCGGCCGCTGACATCGCGCGGAAAGAGCTCCCTGCGGCGCTCGAAGTCGTTGGGGAAGCCG
Organism: Pseudomonas thermotolerans DSM 14292; assembly: GCF_000364625.1. Lineage (GTDB taxonomy): Bacteria > Pseudomonadota > Gammaproteobacteria > Pseudomonadales > Pseudomonadaceae > Aquipseudomonas > Aquipseudomonas thermotolerans. The sequence continues at coordinate 26,262 of NZ_KB822611.1, read as the reverse complement.
CCGGCGGCGAGGATCACCGCCTGGGCACGGATGCTCAGCTCACCCTCGGGCGTATCCACTACCGCCCCGCGTACCTGTCCGTCCTCGATGATCAGCCGCCTGGCCGGCGCCGACTCCATTAGTCGGACCCCCAGATCCTGGGCGGACTTGGCGAGGCGCGCCACCAGGGCTACGCCGTTGACCAGATGCATGGCACGACCGTAGCGGGCCAGGTGCCAGAGATGGGTGAGGAAGCGCCGGGTGACGTAGAGGAAGGAGCGTGCCGAGCGGGTCATGGACAGGAAGGCGGCGAGGTCGGCGCCGGCCATGATCGGCATGCCCAGGAAGGAGGTCTCGCGCATGGTCTTGCGCAGGCGCGGCAGCAGATCGCCGACTTCCCGGGCATCGTAGGGCGCGGCGATCACCTGGTGGCCGCCGGTGGCCGCTCCGGGCGTATTGCCGTGCATGTCGGGGATGCCGTTGCCGTCGGCGAACTGCAGGGCAGTGTGCTGCTCGAAGAACTCCACCATCTTCGGGGCGTTCTCCAGGAACGCATCCACCAGCTCGGCGTTGTACTGCTCGCCCAGTTCGTTGCGCAGGTAGGTGCGCGGCTGCTCGATGTCCTCGTCGATGCCGGCCCGCCGGGCCAGCGGGTTGCGCGGCACCCAGGCCCAGCCGCCGGACCAGGCGGTGGCGCCGCCGAACACCGGCTCCTTTTCCACCAGCACGACATTCCGGCCATGCCAAGCGGCAGTCACGGCCGCGGCCAGGCCGGCCGCGCCGGAACCTATCACCAGCACATCGCATTCGGCCTTGCGGGATTCGACGGACATCGGGTTACCTCGGAAGCAAATAGAAGCGTTTATGGAACATGGTTCCATATTCTTCGATTGACCTCGGGGCAAGACAAGGAGAAGCGTCCGATAACCGCCCGGAGAAGCTCCTTTATGAGGGCCGCGTCTCCTATGCCGATAGGCCGGGATGCTCCGTTCGGAGGGGCAAAAACGAAACACCCTGCGAAGGCAGGGCCCGCGCAGGGTGTCGTCATTATTATTGGCCTGCCGCGGGCAGGCCTGGATGCGTGTCAGTCGTCGCTGCCAGCCAGGCCGAACAGCTGCAGCAGGCTGATGAAGAGGTTGTAGATCGACACGTAGAGGCTGATGGTGGCCATGATGTAGTTGCGTTCGCCACCGTGGATGATCGCGCTGGTCTGGTAGAGGATGCAGGCCGAGGAAAACAGCACGAAGCCGGCGCTGATCGCCAGTTGCAGGCCACTGATCTGGAAGAACAGGCTGACCAGCACGGCGCCGAGCAGGACGAAGAAGCCGACGGTGATGAAACCGCTCAGGAAGCTCATGTCCTTGCGGGTGGTCAGTACGTAGGCGGACAGGCCGAAGAACACCAGGGCGGTCATGGCGAAGGCCGAGGTCACCACTTCGGCGCCGCCGCTCATGCCCAGGTAGTGGTTCAGGATCGGCCCGAGGGTGAAGCCCATGAAGCCGGTCAGGGCGAAAGTGGAGACCAGGCCCCAGCCCGAGTTGCGCAGCTTGGCGGTGAGGAAGAACAAACCGTAGAAGCCGACCAGCAGCACGATGGGGTTGATGAAGCCGACCTTCAGCTGCATGGCCACGTAGGCCATCAGCGCGCTGAAGGCCAGGGTCATGGCAAGCAGGCCATAGGTGTTGCGCAGGACGCGGCTGACTTCCAGCTGGCCGACCTGCGTCTGTTGAAGGGCGTAGTCTTGTTCGTGCATGAGCAATCTCCTGCCAGTCTTGAGGTCCGTGACCATGGTTCCGCGCATCATAGCAGAGGCCTTGGCGCGGCCAACGTCGAGAGTTTGACAGTGTATTTCCTTTCGGTAAGATGGCGCCCCCGCATCTTGCGGAAGTGTGGCCGAGTGGTTTAAGGCAGCGGTCTTGAAAACCGCCGGGTGTAACAGCCCCCAGAGTTCGAATCTCTGCGCTTCCGCCAATTTTGCTGTATTTAGTGGGCTCTCCGCATGCTTTTCAGGATGAACCCGCCTAAAAACCCGCCTTCCCGAAAGTGATGAGATGCGATGGGGTAAGGCCTGACGAGACGATGACGGAGCCGCCCACGAGGCGGCTTCTTTGTTTCTCAGGGCGGCGGTGGGAGATATGAGAGTGTCTGCCGAATCATGTCGTCAACGTACCCGATGGCCGCATTCATGCTTGGGCGGTAGAGCGTCGGGTGAGCGCATTGATTTCGCTGCGATAGCTGCCCATCGAGTATCCGAAGTTGGGCCTTGGTCGTGAACTTCACGTCCTTGGCGACGATCAGGAATTGGGATTCTGCGACGGACTCTTTCAGTTCTGATAGGTCCTTGAACGCCCACTTTGGGCGAGCTGCTCGAATGTCGGCTTCATGCTTTTGGTAGCAGACCTCCGAGAACACATGGAAGTGTCCCGCCCAAGCAAGGACGATCCCGGATCGGTACAGTTCACCTTCGAGACAAGCGATTGCCTCGCTGAAGTAGTCTTGTACGTCAACGGGCGTGCCCGACAGGCTCTTGGTCAGGTCCTCCAAGAGCACGACACGCGAGGCGGCGCTTTCGTGCTTCGATAAGGCTCGATGCGCCGCGCGGCGGGCCTTACTTGCCCGGGCGGTCCAATCCTCCAAATCCATCGCTCACACCTTCGGACTGAGGAGGTGTTCGCGTAGAGCTTTGAACAGTTTTTCGTACACCTCTGCATTTTCCGTTTCCGGGAGGTGTAGCTGGATGTTGATTGCGATCTGTGGCGTCAGGGTCCCCGTCTGCGGAATCGCGGGCAGGGACGGTAGTGGAAGCGGGGGCATGGTTCCACCTCCGTTGCCGCTTCCGTTTTCCGCTGCGGCCGGTTGCGCCGCTGTTGGGGTAGCGGGCTTGAGGTCCTCGGGCGTTTCCTTCACCGGGGCCGAAGACACAACCAGCTTGCCGTTCTCCTCCTGAAGCAGGTTGGCAGCGAGTAGGACATCAACCACACAGCGAGCCCCGGTCTTGTTTCCGGCGTTGTTCTTTTGGCCGGAGACGTACAGCACGTGCGCCGAGAACTCGCTTTCCGTCATACCACCTTTAATGCGCACAGTCGTAACAAGTCCGGCGACCTTTTCATTGGTCTGAACGGCCTCCTTCCAATAGCCTTGGGCATCGGCATTCTGCTTATGGTCGAGGGCACGTCCGAGCTTCTTGCCCAGGTCGGTCGCGGTTTTCTTCATCCCACCCGCGATGAGTCCGATGTCCGAGAGGAACTTGTTGTTTCTACTGATTACGGTTGCGTGAAGACCTGTCAATTTTGATAGCTGGTCGAGAGTGGCCTGCTCTGGGGCGTGACTGTATCCCTTCAGAATCTTCTGAATCTCCTCGAATGAGGAGCCCGGCAAGTTGAATTCGGTAGTCATTGACGCCCCCAGCGTGAGTTTACGATCCACGCAATTTTGCATCAATATCAGTCAATCTACAAGAATTCGTTTCGGGGGGATGAGATCAACCCCTTCCCGCGCCCGGACTCTTGCCGGAGTAGGACGCCCATCCCTCGCCGGGACGCGGGAGGAGTTGAAGAAGGTCAGCCCCGGAGCCTTCCGGCCACTTGCTGCGTGAGGGACGCGGCGACGTTTGCGTGACGCTGCGACCTTCCGGCCCGGGGCTGATTCGGTCAGTCCGGGGTCAGGCCCAACAAGGCGACCTGCTCCGAACACTTGGCGCACCGGCGGTTTCCCGCGTGGGCGCTCCAAAAATCGTTGCCGCACATCAGGCAGCGGCGGACCTTCACGCGCGGGTCATCGTCACGGAGGAACCGGACATTGGCCCCGGCGCGCGGCTTGGCTGGCGGCCCCTTCGGCTTCGTCGGCTTCCTGCCCACGGGTCCGCCTCACTTGTTGAACCAGTCCCGCACGCCCACGAGGACAAGCGCGACGATTCCAGACAAGAAGATGCCCAGTAGCGCGATCATCCCCTTGTGGTGAAGGTCCTCCCCGGCCCGCCGCCATTGGCGGAGGTGCTGGAAGTCGCGCTGCATTTCCAGCGGGTGCGCCGGATCGGCTCCCATCTGCGTGAGCGTTTCGCGGACCGTCTCCGCGATCAGTTCCCGCAGTTCGTCGCGGGTCATGTCAGCGAGGCTCATGCTCAGGCCTCGCCTTCATCGTCACCCGCGGCTTCGGCAATCGCTTGACCGGCAATCGCAAGCGACAGGTTGGTGATCGGATCGGCCTTGCCGCGGACAAACTCACGATCAGCGGCGACGGCGGACTTGTAGGCGAGCTGGACGCCTTCGAGCTTGGCGTTGAGCCGCTTCCAGACTTCGCCCACGACACGCTCCGCGAAGGCTTGGACCATGAACGGGCGGCGATCCTTCGGGCGGCGGTCGATCACGGTCACGATGGCCGCGGCCAAGACCATGTCGCCGGTCATGATTGCCGTGCGGGCAGCGTTTTCCAGTTCGACGGGGCCAGCGCCTTCAAGCTGAATTTGATACTGCGTCCGCTTCGGATCGCCCAAGGCAACGCGGCCCAGCATCGAGGCAGGTGAGGTGTACACGGCGGCGATGGCGGCGGCTTCGTCCGCGTAGGCTTTCAGGCCCTTGAGCATCGCGGCGCGGTCGGCTTCGGAGGAAGCAATCAGTTGGCGGTGAAGGTTCGCGGCCTTGTTGGCAGCGTTCTTCTTGGCGAGCGCGCGAGCGGTGGCGCGGTCCTCGATGGACGCGGAGGCGATGAGGTCGTCAGCCTCGCGGCTGTAGTTGTCGCGGGCCTCGCGGACGGTCGCTTGCAGCTTCTCGATCTTGCGAGAGAAGGCGGTGGCCGTTTCGGCGGCGCGGTCGCTGAGTTGTTGCGCGCGTTCCTCGTTCAGCGTCACGCCGGAGGGAACGGTGTTGAAGTCGATGGTTGCCATGCTCTGGGCTCCTGTCAGTTGTCACAACCGGGAGGCCCTTGAACACGTCACCAAGCGGGGCTCATCCCACTACACACGCGGACGCTGAATGCCCGCGCTTTCGGGGAATCGTAGTGGCGACTTGGAGCAGGAGTAAAGCGCGAAATCTTGTATAACTAATTGATCTACTTTACTTTTTCGGATCAGACCGGGCGGCAAACGATGGCCCTATCCAAGGGGCGGCTTGGATCGTGGCGGCAATCCATGCGCTCGAATTGGCGCGGGTCCGGCTTCCCGGCCCGGGGAGCCGCTGGCACTACGCGAACCGGCGGCGCGAGGCGTGGCGAGAATGTGCCTACCTGCGCGCGGCGGATCGTATCCAGGGCGGAGTAGCGGCCCGGCTCCTCCGCGTGTGCCTGCGTGGCGAGAAGTGGCAGGACGGCCAAAGCAATGATGACGGGGCGACGCATAGCGGCTTCTCCTCAAATGTAGATCACGCGGTTGCCCGTATCGGGCAGGCGAATGGGCGGCACGAAGCCGGACACGGCGACATGCCCATGAGCGGCCCCGGCAATCAGGTAGGACGTGGCATCCAGCGCGTGATCGTTCGCGGCGCTGTCCACGTCCTCAGGGTTGCGCGGATCGCGCGGCAGGCTCGGGACCGTCGCCAGCCAGAAGCGGCACCGCGAGGCGACGAAGAATTCACCGTTGGCCATGAGCTGCTTCAACAACTCGAAGCGAGGCACACGCGCCCCCTTCCGGGCGGGCGATACCCTCACCCCGGCCTCGCGGAACAGGTCGCCAATCGACGCCTCCGCGCGGCCTGCGGTCCGGGCTTCGGCGGCGGAGTCGATCACGCCCCGGGCGCGCACTCCGTTCCGGTGTGCCATCGCATGAAGGGCGGGCGCAATCTGCCCGGGCGTCCGGCCCGTCCCACGGCTGATGTTCTTCGGGTCGCACTCGAAATGCTCGTCATAGATCACCCAAGCCCCGCGCGGCATCACCCGGTCATCGCTCAGGCGCACGTCATAGGCGAGCTGTCCGCCCAAGACAGACGCACACGGCGCGGCGCTGCCCCAGTCAATCGACAAGCGCAGCGTGGCGAACATTTCCGGCGGGACCTCGTGATGATCGAACACCGCGCGGGCGTGCTGCCAGACGCCGCCGAAGTAATCGCCAACGATGGCCGACCAGTCGCCGTGACGGTGCGCCTTGTACAGCGCCGGGTCGGTGTGGGCGAGGACGGAGAAGTTGCGCTTGTAGGCGTCCGGCAGGTGCGGATTGTCGTCCACGGTTGAAGGCGCATAGACCCACTTCTGGTCCGCGAACTCGAACGGTGCCCAAGGCTCGCGGCCCGTGACGTATCGCTCCGCCAGCGCGGAATGGTTCGCGCCGCCCGGGTTCCCCGCCAAGACCATGCGCAGCGGGACGCCCGGAGCGCGGAGGGTCAGCGCGAGCGCGTCAATCACCGGCAGCTCGGGACCTTCGCCCGCCTCATCGACCACGATCAGCGAGAAGGTCATGCCCTGCACCGTGTCTTGTAGGGCGGCGCTGGACTCGCAGTGCGTCAGCGCGACCGTTGCCCCGTTCGGGAGCCGGAACACGTTGTCATTCTGGTTGTAGGTGAAGCCGGAGCCGTAGGCGGAGCGCATGAGCCCGCGCAGCTCCTCCGCGAACTGAAGCAGCGACTTCAACCGGCGGCGGGTCACGAGGACGCGGGCGCGGTTCTTGTACTGGTCGCAGTGCCGCAGGATGAGCAGTTGCAGGCCGAAGGACTTGCCGCCCCCGCGGCCCCCGCCCAAGAAGATGAAATGATCCTCGGGGATGCTCAGGACGGTCGCCTGAAACGGAGTCGGGCGGATGGTGTTAGGCACGTTCGACATTGATGATCCTCCCGTAGTCCTCCGGCGACAGCGCCGCGTTGATCTGGATGAGCACGCGCGGGGCGTCCTCGTTGTTGCCGTCGCCCTTGTTGATCTTGTAGATGCGATCCGCGAGCCATTCCGCGGCCCTGATGTCGCCCTCGTTCTTCATCTTGTCTTTCATGAAGGCCACGATCTCACCGGCCCCTTCGGCGCGGCCTTCTTCGAGGGCGAGCGCGAGCGGCGACAGCTCGCCTTCCTCGCTGTCTTCCTTGAGGCGTTTCCATTGGGCTGGGGTAAGGCCCAAGGCCCGCCGGATCGTGTGCTCACGGTTGCCTTCCTGCGCCAGCTCGCGGGCGACTTCGAGCTGATGGGGCGAGAGGAACGGCAGCGCCGGGGCGGGCGCGGTCTGCTTCTTGGTCAATTGCTTGTCGGACATGCTTCCAACTCCTTCTTGATTCGGTACACGGTCGAGGCCCCTACACGGGTCAGGCGCATGATCTTGTTCACGGGGACGCTGGCGCGGAGCATGTCGGCAATGCGGTGCTCGGTCCCGGCGGATACCTTCGGACGGCCCAACGTCTTGCCCTGCTTGCGGGCGCGCTCAAGGCCCAGCATCGTCCGCTCGCGGATCAGCTCCCGCTCGAACTGCGCGAGGGAGCCCATCACGTTGAACATGAGCTGCCCGGCGGGCGTGGAGGTGTCGAGCGCCAGGTTGCGGACGAACAGCCCGACCTTCAGGGCTTCGAGTTCCGCCACCAGCCCGACCAGATGCGGCAGGCTCCGGCCCAGCCGGTCCAGCGCGGTTACTCCGACCATGTCGAACTTGCCGAGTGTGGCGGCCTTCATCAGGGCGTCCAGCCCGGGGCGCTTGTCGCGGCCCTTCGTCCCGCTGATGCCCTCATCCACAAACTCGGCCACCACTTCATGACCACGGCCCGCGGCCCACTCGCGCAGGGCAAGTAGCTGGGTCTCAACCGTCTGGTCTTTGTTGGTACTGACGCGAGCGTATAGGGCGACTCTCATGGACTGATTCTCATTACTGTATATGCGTACAGTAACTATAGCTGCGAACCATTCCGAAATCGAGCGTTAATGGAATACCGAAAACCGCGGAGACAGGGGCGTGGATTCGCTGGCGCTCCGGCGGTGTGGTTCCGCGGACGTTTTCGGAATTGTTGAATCAGGGCGCATGGCGGCGGCGCGGGGGTGAATCAGCCCAACGGGCGGGAGCCGTTACGCGGTTACGGGTCGCTACGCGGCGGGACAGCTTCCACGTAACTGCCCCGGACCCCATACGCTTCTGGCTTTCCCGGCTTTCCGTTACGCGGTTACGGGGAAACTAGGTAAAAGACTTCAGGAGGGGAGGAGAACCTGGACCGGCTACCGCCTGACCCGTGGGCGTAGGGCGTCGCGCCGTATACGCGTAAGGGTCTAATAGGAATTGACGCGTATCGCGTAACCCGAGCGCAAAAAATACAGCCGGAAGCCCATCCGTTGATGGATTTCCGGCCGTTACGGGGAACCCGCCCATTTTCGCGTAACTCTGGCACATCGCCCATCAGAAGGGGACTAGGCCCGCCGGGTTTCCGTCTCCGGCCCAGACGTAGATGCGGCACAGCTCCCCGTCGATCCGCACGGGGCCTTCTGGCTTCCACCTCAGCGCCGTCATCGCCTCCTTCACCTTCCGGGGTACTCCACCGTTGCGGTCCTTCTGCGGGATGCCCAGCCGGTTGTAGACCGCTTCCGTTTTGACGATCCATTGGCCCTTCCATTGCTGGATTTCGTCGCGCAGGCCTTCGAGGCACTCCATGTAGCCTTCATCGACCACACGGCGTTGCGCTTGCGCCTGCTTCGCGCCGGTGGCTGCTTCCCCTTCGAGGGTCAGCGCGTAGTCGCCGGAGCGGTAGCGGGCCAGCGCCTCCGCGATGAGCTGGTCACGCGCGGCGTGCAGACCTTCGAGGTCTACACGGGACACGGCGACCGGCCAGAAGCGGCGGTTCTCGGTCGGGTCTTGTAGGAAACGCTCCTCATTGGTGGTTCCCGCCAAGACAAAGCGCCGGGGGACCGTGACGGGGCTGCGCGCGTAGGCGGGGCGTCCGGTATCGGCCTGCCGGGCAATCGTCGCCTTGAGGGCTGAAACGTCCTTCTTGCTCATGCCGTCCAGCTCTGCGCATTCGAGAATCCACACGCCGGAGGTCACCTCCAAGACTTCGCGGGTGTCACGCGCACCAAGGAAGGCGGCGTCAGAGAAGAACTCATCACCTGCGAGGATGCGCAGCGCGGTCGATTTCCCCACGCCTTGGCCTCCCATCAGTACCAGCATGTAATCGAACTTCACGCCCGGCTCAAAGGCGCGGGCGATTGCCGCGGTCAGCCAGACGGCCCCGGCGGCGCGCGTGTATGGGCTATCCTCCGCCCCGCAGAAGTCGATCAGCCAGGAATCAAGGCGCGGCTTCCCATCCCAAGCCGGGAGGGCGTGGAGGTGGTCGATCAGCGAGTCAAAGCGGTTTTCCGTACACAGCGACAGCACCGCCTTGTTCGTGTTCACGTCGCCCGGATCGAAGCCGAAGCGGCGGATGATCTCGTCACGCAAGATGCGCTCCGCGTGGTCGGAGAACTCCCCGGCAAACTCCTGCAACTCATGGGAGCCCACGAGGTGGCGGGCGCGGAACTTGTCATAGCGGCATTCCACGCCCATCAGTAGCAGCGCCGTCCGGGCGTTCCAGTAGCTGACCAGCGGTTCGCCGTCCTTGTTCACGCGGTCCCAAGTCGGGAGCTGCGCGGCTTCGGCCACCTTCGCGCGGGCCTTCTGGATCTGGTCCGCGGCGTAGGCTTGCCAGCGGGGTTTCTCCCGCACGCTTTCCGCAATCTTGTTGTTCGGGTCTGTGATCGCGGCGAAGATCACCGCATCATCAGCCCCGGCCCGGACAAGGTCGCAGCAGACAGCAAACAATGCTTCGGAGCGGGAGGGGTACTTGGCCGGGTCCAGCGGGTCCTCGCCGGTGGCGATCCGCGCAAGGGTCGATTCCTTGAGCGTTTTGCCGTTGGCCTTCGCCCACGCTAGCAGCTCCTCCGTGCCCATCCCCATACCCTCGCCCAAGGGCACGGGCGCGGATGCCTTCCCGGTGGCGGCGCGTGGCAGCGTGCTGGCGACAGCAGGGGCTGGCTTGAAAGCGGTTAGCGGATAGGTGGCACCCGTGCGGCTGTACACCTCCGCCTCGCGCGGCTCCCGGCCCTTGTCGCGCTTCTTCTTGTTCGGCCAATTCATCGTCCCCGGCGTGCGCATGATGCGCGAAACGTCGTGGCACGAGTCAGCACTGAAGGCGAGTTCAAGCGCCCGGTTGTAGCGTTCCGCCTCGTGGGCCTTGTCGGTGTCGCCGTCGATGTTCAGCGGTTCCGCCAGACGCCAGAAGGCCTGAAAGCCTCCGCCGGAGTCGATCACCAGCGAGGGAGCCGGGACGCCCTTGGGCAGTTCGGCAGTCAGCAAGCGAAGGATGCGGGTGCGCTCCTGCTCGAAGTCCTCCCCGGTGCGCGGGTCGATGTCAACGTGCAGGTATTCAACCGCGGCAATGTCCTCCTTCTTCGCCTTCGCCGTCAGCGGTCCCCGCGTGCGATTGACGTGGAAGTAGATATTCTTGGTTTCGTTCTGGCGAATGGCCCACGCCTCCGCCTCCTTCGAGTCGGTGAAGGTGCGCGTCTCGGTTTTCCCGTCCGGGACGATGGACGTGAGAACGAACGGCCCGCCGGGGCGGTAGTTGTCGAGGAAGTCAGCAATCATTCTGCGACCTCCTGAAACAGGTGGATTCCGCGGCGATACCCGGCCTTGTTGTCGAACCAACCGTTGTCGGCGGGATCGGCCTTGCCGCTCATCACCTCGTTGCAGTGATCGAGGGTGCGGCGGAACCAGACGGCCCGCGGCGAGCGGTCGGAGGAGCGCGCGGCCTGCTCGGTCAGTTCTTCGAGCTGGGCAAAGACCGTATCGACAAGGTGTTGATCGGCTTCGGTGTTGCACTCAGGCCCGGCGGGGAACACGCGGAGAGGGTCGAGACGGAGCAGCCAAGCGACGTAGGACGCGCGGCGGGCTTCGGTGGGCGCAGCTATTTGCGCTGTGAGGCTCGGTTTCATAGGTTCCGCCTCCTCACTGATGCGCTTGGGCATCACGCCATTGTTCCAGCTCCGCGACAATCCAGATGGTTGTGCGCGCGCCGATCTTGCGTGGGCGTGGGAAGTCGGGACGTTCCTTGAGCCAGCGCCAGAGCGTGGCGTGGCTGATGCCCAAGAACTCAGCCGCTTGGGCTGGACGGAGTGATTTTGTTGATTGTGTCTGCATGGCAGCGGCTCCAATACGTCCGCGCTGCCGCCTGCCGAAAAACAAGAAGGGGAAGCGCGGAGCCGATAACAAACAGCTCGAACGCTTCCCCTTGGATGACTCGCACCAGAAACGGGTGAAGGTCGAGCCACCAGTGGCTCAACTCGTTCTCCATTTCTGTACGTCCGCGCCGGGGAACCGGCGGGATATGCGAAAGACTATAAGACTTTCAGGGCGTCTCGTCTAGCCTCGAAGGATAAAATCTTTTTGTAGATCAACGGCTTACTTTACTTTTTCGGGTGAAGATACGCGGCCCAATCAGCCATAAGTGCCTGACGTTTCTGGAAAAGACTGCCGCGCGCATAGGCGGCTTCGGCCTTGTCCTTGAGCTGGTGGGCAAGGGCATGTTCGATCACTTCCCGGGGGTGGTGCGTTGTCTCGCCCGCCCAGTCACGGAAGGTCGAGCGGAACCCGTGCGGCGTGGCAATCTTCGGGTTGCCGTTCTTGTCGGTCTGCTTCGGGTCAATGTAGCCCTTGCGCCCGGCCTTCGTCTCGCTTTCGTGCATACGCTTGATGACTGCGGCCAACGTCATATCCGACAACTCGCCGCCACGGGATGCAGGGAATACAAGATTATTGCCCTCGAATACCGGCAGGGCCTTCAACAAGGCCACCGCCTCCTCGGTGAGCGGCACGGTGTGTTCCTTGCCCATCTTCATGTGGTCCGCCGGGATCGTCCACACGCGGGCCTCAAGGTCGATTTCGTCCCACTTCGCCCCGCGTACCTCGCCGGAGCGGGCGGCGGTCAGAATGGTGAACTCCAGCGCCCGCGCGCCGGTCCCTTCCATCTTGCGAAGATGCTTCATGAACGCGGGAGCCTCCGCGAAGGGCAGCGCGGCATGGTTGCCGTTCTTCGCCACCTTCGACGGCCTGGGCAGCATCGCCTCAAGGTTGCCTTTCCAGCGCGCGGGATTCGAGCCGTCACGGTACTTGCGAGCGGTCGCCCAATCCAAGATGACCTCGATGCGTCCTTGCAGCCGCTTTGCTGTCTCTGTTTTCTTGGTCCAGATCGGTTTGAGCACTTCCAAGACATGCGGCGTGTCGATGTCGCTGACCTGTAGCTTGGCGAGGGTCGGGAAGGCGTAGGTTTCCAGCGTGTTGTTCCACTGCTGGGCGTGCTTCGCGTTCTTCCACTCGGGGGCTTTCGCTTCCATGCACTGGCGCGCAGCCTCCTCGAACGTAATCGCCGTGGCTCGGCTCGCCAGCAGCGCGGAGCGCGCGGCCTTGCGCTCGGCTATCGGGTCGATGCCTTGGGCGATTTTCTCCCGGACCTCGCGCGCCTTGTCGCGGGCCTGCTGTAGCGTCACCGCCGGATACCCGCCCAAGCCGACCTCGCTGCGGCGCTGCTTGCCGCTCGCGGTCGCACCGATAGTGACCCGCAGCAGCCAGGTCCTTCCTCCGCCGGGGAGGACTTGAAGATGAAGCCCGGGCACGCCCCCAACGGCGTACATCCCCGGCTCTGAGAGGCGTTTCACCTCCAACGCTGATAGCTCTTTCGCAACTCGTGGCATGATCTCGCACCCGCCTATAAACCCGCCTAAGATTACGCGATCTTACGCGATAAGTCGAGACCATCCGAGACGATCACCGCGGCAGAAGCCTTGTATTTACGAGGGGTTGCGGGCAATCTAGCGACTTTAAGCGATCACGCGAGACGCTACGGTGGGGGACTGCGCTTCCGCCATGTTTTCGCCCCCAAAGCCCCTGTTTCCAGGGGCTTTTTCGTTTCTGCCGGAGGCCGTTTCAGCGCATCTGGTTCCTGGTGGAAGTCGGCCGGATTCAGACCGTGGGCGAGCAGGTTCTTGCGCAGCGCATGGCCGAAGGCGACCGGGTCGCAGAACCAGGCGCTGGCCTCCTTTCCACTCCGGAAGCATCCGGCGCGGTCGTTCTCCGGCCAGCCCTCATCCCGGCCGCCGGCCACCAGGTGCAGTTGCCCCCGGGCCCGGGCGAAGCCCTCTACCTTCATCATGCCGTGGCGGAATGGGAAGTAGCCGCAGGGTTGTGCCCATGCTAAGCCGCCCTTGGCAACGGCTATCCCGCTCCGGGGCAATGTTTCCCGGCAGGCATGCGTGGGACGCTTGGGGAGGGGCGGTATGCCCAGGCCGACGAGCGGTATTCTCCCGAATGGCCATTCCCCGTAGTCTGGGCGCTCCGGCATGGCGGGCCGGACGGGAAGGGCGCCGTGGCCGCTCGACCAGTGCTCACGCCTGGTTTTGGGCGCCCGTCCTTGGATGATCCCGAGCCTAACTAGGTCCATCCGCCGGATTTTGATAATGTGTCCGGCACAAAAGAAGACTGCTGCATGAAGCGGCCCCTGGAGTGCTACGAGGTGTCGTTTGATTAGGATCCTGGTGGTCGACGACCACGATCTGGTGCGCACCGGCATCACACGCATGCTGGCTGATATCGATGGATTGCAGGTGGTGGGGGAGGCCGATTCGGGGGAGGAAGCCCTGAAGAAAGCGCGCGAGCTCAAGCCGGACGTGGTGCTGATGGACATCAAGATGCCCGGCATCGGCGGCCTGGAGGCGACCCGCAAGTTGCTGCGCAGCCATCCGGATATGAAGGTGATCGCCGTCACCGCCTGCGAGGACGACCCGTTCCCCACCCGCCTGCTACAGGCCGGCGCCGCTGGCTATCTGACCAAGGGCGCGGCGCTCGAGGAGATGGTCCGGGCCATCCGCCTGGTGTTCGCCGGGCAGCGCTTCATCAGTCCGCAGATCGCCCAGCAGCTGGCCCTCAAGCCGTTCCAGACGCAGAACAAGGGTTCTCCGTTCGACCTGCTCTCCGAGCGGGAGATCCAGATCGCCATGATGATCGCCGACTGCCAGAAGGTGCAGACCATCTCCGACAAGCTCTGCCTGTCGCCGAAGACCGTGAACACCTACCGCTATCGCATCTTCGAGAAGCTTTCCATCACCAGTGACGTGGAGCTGGCGCTGCTGGCCGTGCGTCACGGTATGGTCGACGCCGCCAGCTGAGATGGGCGCTCCGTTCGATCCCGCTGCCTTCCTCGCCACCTGCAGCGGACGCCCCGGCGTTTACCGCATGCTCGACGAAGGCGGCAAGCTGCTCTATGTCGGCAAGGCCAAGAACCTCAAGAAGCGTCTTTCCAGCTACTTCCGCAAGACCGGCCTGGCGCCCAAGACCGCCGCGCTGGTCGGTCGCATCGCGCAGATCGAAACCACCATCACCGCCAACGAAACCGAGGCGCTGCTGCTCGAGCAGACGCTGATCAAGGAGTGGCGGCCGCCCTACAACATCCTGCTGCGCGACGACAAGTCCTATCCCTACGTGTTCCTCTCGGACGGCGAGTTTCCGCGATTGGGCATCCACCGCGGGGCGAAGAAGGCCAGGGGCCGCTACTTCGGGCCTTATCCCAGCGCCGGGGCGATCCGTGAGAGCCTGGCACTGCTGCAGAAGGCCTTTCTGGTCCGCCAGTGCGAGGACAGCTACTTCCGCAACCGCACCCGGCCCTGCCTGCAGTATCAGATCAAGCGCTGCAAGGGCCCCTGCGTGGGGTTGGTGTCGCCCGAGGAGTACGCCGCGGACGTGCGCCACTCGGTGATGTTCCTTGAGGGGCGCAGCAATGCCCTGGCCGAGGAGCTCTCGACCTTGATGCAGGAAGCGGCCATGCGCCTGGACTTCGAGCGCGCCGCGGTGTTGCGCGACCAGATCGCCGTGCTGCGCCGCGTCCAGGATCAGCAGAGCATGGAAGGCGGCAGCGGCGACGTGGACGTGATTGCAGCGGTGACCAACCCCGGCGGCGCCTGCGTGCACCTGATCAGCGTGCGCGGTGGGCGAGTGCTGGGCAGCAAGAACTTCTTCCCCCAGGTGGGCATAGAGGAGGGCGTCGGCGAGGTGATGGCCGCCTTCATTGCCCAGTACTACCTGGGCAACCCGGAGCGCGACCTACCGCGGGAACTGATCGTCAACGTGGTGCACGAGGACTTCGCCGCGCTGATCGAGGCCCTCCAGGAACTGCGTGACGTCGAGCTGACCATCAGCCACCGGGTGCGCGGCACCCGGGCGCGCTGGCAGAAGCTGGCGATCACCAACGCCGAGCAGGCCCTGGCGGCCCGCCTGGCCAACCGCCAGCATCTGGCCGTGCGCTTCGAGGCGCTGGCCGAGGCGCTCAATCTGGACGAAGTGCCGCAGCGCCTGGAGTGCTTCGACATCAGCCACTCCAGCGGCGAGGCCACGGTGGCTTCCTGCGTGGTGTTCGGCCCCGAGGGGCCGCTCAAGTCCGACTACCGCCGCTACAACATCGAAGGCGTCACCGCCGGCGACGACTACGCGGCCATGCGCCAGGCGCTCACCCGGCGCTTCAGCAAGGTGAGGGAGGGTGAAGGCAAGCTGCCGGACATCCTCCTGGTGGACGGCGGCAAGGGACAGCTGGCCATGGCTCGGGAGGTCATGCAGGAGCTGGCGGTGCCGGAACTGATCCTGCTCGGCGTGGCCAAGGGCGTGACCCGCAAGCCGGGCCTGGAAACCCTGTTCCTCAACGATGCGGCCCACGAGTTCACCCTGCCGGGCACCTCGCCGGCCCTGCACCTGATTCAGCAGATCCGTGACGAGGCCCACCGCTTCGCCATCACCGGCCACCGGGCGCGGCGAGGAAAGGCGCGGCGCACCTCGACCCTGGAGGGAGTGCCGGGCGTCGGGCCCAAGCGCCGCCGCGAGCTGCTCAACCACTTCGGCGGTCTGCAGGAGCTGAGCCGCGCCAGCCTGGAGGAGATCGCCAAGGCGCCAGGGATCAGCAAAAAGCTCGCCGAGTCAATTTATGCCGCCCTGCACAGCGAGTAGAATGCCCGCTTACTTCGCCGGCCAGATGTCCTGATGAACATCCCAAACATTCTCACCGTTCTGCGCGTCCTGCTGATCCCGATCTTCATCCTGTTGTTCTACCTGCCGTTCGGCTGGAGCTATCTGGCGTCCAGCGCAGTGTTCGCCCTGGCGGCGGTCACTGACTGGCTGGATGGCTATCTCGCTCGTCGCCTGGAGCAGAGCACCCCATTCGGTGCCTTCCTCGACCCGGTGGCGGACAAGCTGATGGTGGCGGTGGCACTGGTGCTGCTGGTGGAGGAGCATGCCAACCTCTGGCTGACCCTGCCGGCGGCCATCATCATCGGACGTGAGATCGTGATCTCCGCCTTGCGCGAGTGGATGGCCGAACTCGGCGCCCGTGCCCAGGTAGCGGTGTCCAGGCTGGGCAAGTGGAAGACTGCGGCGCAGATGACCGCTCTGGTCATCCTCCTGGCCAACCCGCCGGTGGTCACCTTCTGGGTACTGCTCGGTTACTCGCTGCTGATGGTCGCGGCGGGACTGACCCTGTGGTCCATGTGCCATTACCTGCTGGCCGCCTGGCCGCATCTGAGTACCACCACCGAGAAGAAATAAACTTTTTTGAATCAAAGGCTTGACGGGGCGTCACGAATCTATAGAATGGCGCCCGTCACCAAGACAACGCGGGAATAGCTCAGTTGGTAGAGCACGACCTTGCCAAGGTCGGGGTCGCGAGTTCGAGTCTCGTTTCCCGCTCCAGTTAGTTGACGAAGACGCCGCAAGCTCGCGGCGTCTTCGTTTGAGGCCGGGTGGCAGAGTGGTCATGCAGCGGATTGCAAATCCGTGTACGCCGGTTCGATTCCGACCTCGGCCTCCACTATAGAAAAGCCCCGTAGATGATTGATCTACGGGGCTTTTTCGTTTCGCCATGGTTGATCATGGATTTCCTGTGGCAGGCTTGCCTCAGGGAGAAGGGGCTGTATATAGTCCAGCCCGCTCGCAGCTCCAGTTCTGCGTTCGCGCTACCGCCCGAATGGCGAAATCGGTAGACGCAGGGGACTTAAAATCCCTCGCCAGCAATGGCATGCCGGTTCGAGTCCGGCTTCGGGCACCATCCTTTGGTATCCGGCTTTTCTCCGGCCGCCGGTCATTGTAAGGCCCGGGGCGCGTGTTTAGACTGCGCGACGTCTGCGGTGTCGCCGGCCATAGTGACCCGTTCTCCGTCTTATCACGTCTGATGCAAGGATCCCCATGATCAAGAAGTGCCTGTTCCCAGCAGCCGGTTACGGTACCCGCTTCCTGCCCGCAACCAAGGCGATGCCCAAGGAAATGCTGCCAGTGGTGAATAAGCCGCTGATCCAGTACGGCGTCGAGGAAGCCCTGGCCGCCGGCCTCAACGAGATTGCCATCGTCACCGGCCGTGGCAAGCGTGCCCTGGAAGATCACTTCGACATCAGCTACGAGCTGGAGAGCCAGATCAAGGGCACCGACAAGGAAAAATACCTGACTAGCATCCGTCGCCTTATCGACGAGTGCAGCTTCTCCTACACCCGCCAGGTGGAGATGAAGGGCCTCGGCCACGCCATCCTCACCGGCCGCACCCTGATCGGCGATGAGCCTTTCGCCGTGGTGTTGGCCGACGACCTGTGCCTGAACATCGACGGCGACGGCGTGCTCAGCCAGATGGTCAAGCTGTACAACCAGTTCCGCTGCTCCATCGTGGCCATCCAGGAGGTGCCGCGCGAGGAAACCTCCAAGTACGGGGTGATCGCCGGCGAGATGATCCGCGATGACATCTTCCGGGTGAACACCATGGTCGAGAAGCCGAAGCCGGAGGATGCTCCCTCCAACCTGGCGATCATCGGCCGCTACATCCTCACCCCGGACATCTTCGATCTGATCGAACAGACCGAGCCGGGCAAGGGCGGCGAGATCCAGATCACCGATGCGCTGATGAAGCAGGCCCAGGACGGCTGCGTGCTGGCCTACAAGTTCAAGGGCCGGCGCTTCGACTGCGGTGGGGCCGAGGGTTATGTCGAGGCCACCAACTTCTGTTTCGAGAACTACTACAAGGCCGGCAAGCCGGCCTGACGCCTCGCACGCGACATGGGAGAGGCCACCTGCGGGTGGCTTCTCTCGTTTCGGGGCTCAGGGAATCGGCATGGCCTCGGAGCCGGGGCCGAGTGGCTGGCCGTAGCTGAACTCCACGTAGTGGCCGGCTGGATCGCGCAGACCGCAGTAGTAGCCGACCGGGTAGGGCTCGTCGCGCGGCGCCCAGACCAGGCAGCCTTCCCGTTCCGCGCGGGCGGCGATGGCGTCGACCTGTTCGCGGCTTTCCACTGCGAAGCCGAAGTGACTGTAGTCGTCCGGGGCCAGTCGGCGCGGTTCGCCACCGGGCATGATGACCAGGATGAACTGATGCTCCTTGCCGGGCTCGGCCATCCAGACGATGCGCGAGCCCTTGCCCGGGCGCTCGTGGATCACCCGCAGGTTGCAGTAGCGCCGGTAGAAGTCCACGCAGGCTTCCAGATCGGGAACGTGCAGGGCGAGGTGGGTGAGGGTGGGGTACATGGCATGCTCCTGCCGCTGGTGATCGGGTATCTCCCTTTCGGACAGTCTAGGGCCTGCTCGTCAGGCGCAGGCAAGGCGCTTCGGAAACGTTATGCTTGCCCACCTGTACTGGGAGATGACTCATGTCTTACGACTTCGATCTATTCGTCATCGGTGCCGGCTCCGGTGGCGTGCGCGCGGCGCGTTTCGCCGCCGGCTTCGGCGCCCGCGTCGCCGTGGCGGAAAGCCGCTACCTGGGCGGCACCTGCGTGAACGTCGGCTGCGTGCCGAAGAAGCTGCTGGTCTACGGTGCCCACTTCGCCGACGACTTCGAGCAGGCCAAGGGCTACGGCTGGTCGCTGGAGGAGCCGGGCTTCGACTGGGCGACCCTGATCGCCAACAAGAACCGCGAGATCCAGCGCCTCAACGGCATCTACCGAAACCTGCTGGTGAACGCCGGCGTCACCCTGCTGGAAGGCCACGCCAAGCTTCTCGACGGCCACCAAGTCGAGGTCGACGGCCAGCGCTACAGCGCCGGGCACATCCTCATCGCCACCGGCGGCTGGCCGCAGATTCCGGAGATTCCCGGCCGCGAGCATGCGATCAGCTCCAACGAAGCCTTCTACCTGGAGCAGTTGCCCCGCCGCGTGCTGGTGGTCGGCGGCGGCTACATCGCCGTGGAATTCGCCTCCATCTTCCACGGCTTGGGCGCGCAGACCACCCTGCTGTATCGCCGCGAGCTGTTCCTCCGCGGCTTCGACGGTGCGGTGCGCCGGCACCTCAAGGAGGAGCTGGAGCGCAAGGGCATGGACCTGCAGTTCAACGCCGACATCGCGCGGATAGACAAGCAGGTCGACGGCAGCCTGCTGGCCACCCTGAAGGACGGCCGGGTGCTGGAGGCCGATTGCGTGTTCTACGCCACCGGGCGCCGGCCGATGCTGGACGGACTGGGCCTGGAGAATACCGGCGTGGAGCTGGACGAGCGTGGCTTCATCCGCGTGGATGACAAGTACCGCACCAGCGAGCCGTCGATCCTCGCCATCGGCGACGTGATCGGTCGCGTGCAGCTGACCCCGGTGGCGCTGGCCGAGGGCATGGCCGTGGCGCGCTGGCTGTTCCGCCCGGAGGACTATCGGCCGGTGGACTACGCCAACATCCCCACCGCGGTGTTCAGCCTGCCGAACATCGGCACCGTCGGTCTGACCGAGGAGCAGGCCCGCGAGCAGGGGCATCGGGTCAAGGTGTTCGAGAGCCGCTTCCGCGCGCTCAAGCTGACCCTCACCGAAGACCAGGAACGCACCCTGATGAAGCTGGTGGTGGATGCCGACAGCGACCGTGTGTTGGGCTGCCACATGGTCGGTCCGGAGGCCGGCGAGATCGTCCAGGGCCTGGCCGTGGCGCTCAAGGCTGGGGCCACCAAGCGGGTCTTCGACGAAACCATCGGCGTGCATCCGACCGCCGCCGAGGAGTTCGTCACCATGCGCACGCCGGTCGAGGCCTGAGCGGTTCGCCATGGAGCAGCTTTTCTATCTATCGGACCTGTTCGGCGTAGCGGTGTTCGCCATCTCCGGCGCCCTGATGGCCGGACGTAAGTCCATGGACCTGTTCGGCGTGCTGGTGATCGCGGTGATCACCGCCCTCGGTGGCGGCACCCTGCGCGACCTGATCCTCGACAACCACCCGGTGGCCTGGATCCGCAATGACGCCTACATCCTGGTCGCCGGCCTGGCAGCGCTCGGCACGGTGCTCTGGGTGCGCCTGACCCGGCCGATCCACGAAACCGGCCTGCAGGTCGCCGACGCCTTCGGCCTGGCGGTGTTCACCGTAATGGGTACCCAGATCGCCCTGCAGCACGACACCCCGGTGAGCGCGGCGGTGATCATGGGAGTGATGACCGGGGTGGCCGGCGGCGTGATGCGCGACGTGCTGTGCAACGAGATCCCGATGATCTTCCAGAAGGAGATCTACGCCACCGCCTGCATCGCCGGCTCGCTGGTGTTCATTGTCCTGCAGCGGCTGGAGGTCACGCCCTGGCTGGCCACCGGGCTGTCGATGGCCACCGTGCTGCTGGCGCGTCTGGCGGCGATCCGCTGGCGTCTGGGATTGCCGCGCTTCCATCTGCTCGACCGTTTCTGAGCGGCGGGCGGACCTCGTTCCGCCTGCCGCCTTCCCTCACTGCAACTGCCGCAGCACGGGATCGTCCGGATTCATCCGCTCCAGCTCGGCCTGGAGCACCTGGACCTTCTGCAGTTGGCCGCTTTCCCGGCAGTAGTCGATCAGCGCCAGGCGTACCTCGCGGTTGCCCGGCTGGCGTTCCAGCAGCCGTTCCAGCTGCTCGATGGCGCCCGCCAGATCACCGCCGTCGTGCCGGGCGACGGCATGCGCGTAGCCGAAGCGGACCTCCTCCGGCGCCAGCCGGGCGGCCTCGGCCAGGGCCGCGATGCCGGCCTCTCTCCGGCCCTGGCGGACCAGGGCAAGGCCCTTGGCATGGTGCAGCAGCGCCGCCTGCGGATGGCGGGCCAGGGCCGCGTCGAGCAGGCGGTGGGCCTCCCCGTCGCGGGCGTGCTCCTCCAGCCACTGGGCGAGGGCGACTACTGCCGGCAGATAGTCGGGATCGCGCTGCAGGGCGGCGCGCAGCGCCGGTTCGACCAGGGCGGCGCGTCCGCGGGCCTGGTAGAGCCGGGCGAGGCCGAGATTGGCCTCGGCGCGGTCGGCCTGGGCCCTGAGGCTCTGCTCGTACTCGGCCAGGGCACTGGCGTGGCTGGCCTGCTGCGGGCCGAGGGTCGCGTCCGGTAGTGCCATCAGTGCCTCGGCGGCGGCCAGGCGCACGCCGCGCACCGGATCGTCGAGCAGCGGGCCCAGTGGCGCCAGGCGGCGAGCCTGCGGCAGCAGGGCGCTGACCGCCTCGACAGCGGCCCGGCGGACCAGCGGATCGGCGTGACCGAGGTCGCGCAGCGCCAGGTTCAGGGTGCGCTCGCTGGGGTAGCTGGGCAGCTCGGCGAGTAGGGTGGCGCGGCGGATGGCCGGCAGTTCGCCGTCCTCCAGCTGCATCAACAGCGCCCGTGAGGCGCCTGGCAGACCGTTGCGGATCAGTTGCAGGCTCTCGTCATAGCGCGGCCTGCCGCTCGCCGGTGGATCGGGGTACCAGTCCCGGAAGCGCTGGACGATTGCCTCGCTCGAATCGTCCTGGTGGCAGCCGAGGCAGGCGTCCGGGGTGCCGAGGTTCAGGGCGCGCGCCGGGTTGGGCAGGGTGAAGCCGTGATCGTGGCGGAAATCCCGGACCATGTAGAACTTGCCGGGCATGTGGCAGTCGACGCACTACGAACCGGGTTGCCCGGAGCGGTGATGGTGGTGCTCGGGGGTATCGTAGTCCCTGGCCTGCAGGCCCCGGCCGTCGATGCCGGGCAGTGCGGGCTTGCCCGCCAGGTTGTGGCATTGCAGGCAGAGGGCGTTGCCGCTGGCCTTGAGACGGGCGCCGTGCGGGTCATGACAGTTGGTGCAGCGCACGCCTTTGGCGAACATCCGGCTCTGGGTGAAGGAGCCCCACTCGAACACCTCGTCCTTGATCTTGCCGTCCAGCTCGTAGAGCAGCGGGGTCAACAGGGTGGGCAGGTAGTCGTCCAGCAGCCGGCCCTGGGCGTCGAACCCGTCGCCGAGCGGCGCGCGTCGGGCATGGCAGCGCCCGCAGCTTTCCACCTGGGTCGGGGCATCGGCGCTGGCGAGGGAGAGCGCGAAGCCGCGTCTGGCATCGCGGTTTGGCTGTGCGGCCCAGGCGAGGTGCTTGGAGGCCGGGCCGTGGCAGGACTGGCAGCCGACGCCGAGGGCTTGCCAATGGCTGGCGTAGTGACCGCTGACTGGATCGAAATTGCGCCGGAAGCCGGTGGTGTGGCACTCGATGCACATGAAGTTGGCGTTCTGCTGCGGGCCGCTCCAGTGCAGCGGGTCCTGCCGGTCCATGGACTGCTCCGGATAGAGCTGGAGCCAGCGCCGTGCCGCCACGTCCCAGGCCAGCGGGAAGGCCTGCAGGCGGCCGCCGGGCAGTTCCAGCAGGTACTGCTGCAGCGGCTCGACGCCCAGGACATAGGCCACGCGGAAGTCGCCGGGCCGTCCATCCGGGCCTTTGGTATGCACCCAGAAGCCGCCGTCCCTGCGGAAGAAGCGCACCTGCTCGGCGCCGATCTTGACGCTCTGCCCGGCGAAGTCGCCCAGCACGGTATCGTCGCGGGCCGTCTGCATCGCCAGCTGGTGATGGGAGCCGCGCCAGCGCTGGAACTGCTCGGCGTGGCAGCCCTGACACTGCGCTTCGTCCACCAGCCGCGCGCTGCTCTGCAGGGGATCGGGCTCGGGCGGCGCCGGGTCGCGCTGCAGGGCGAGCCAGAGACTCAGGCTGGCCAGCAGCAACAGGCTCGCCAGCAGCGGATAGCGGATGCCGGAGGGACGTGGTGCACCGCCTTTGGTCGGGTTCCTGGATTGGTCTGGCATCTGGGGGAGAGGATTTCCGCGGTTCCGGACACGGGAGTGGGCAGTTTACGGCCTGGCGGCGCTTCTGTGCGCGGCCGTGCGCCTTTCCGGCTTCCCCCGGTGGGTGCGGTGTTCAGAACAGGCTGAGCTGGGGCTCGATCAGCCGCGCGAAGTCGTCGCCCACGAAGGGCAGGATGGCATCGGCCACCGGGCGCAGCTGGCGGTTCAGGTAGTGGTCGTAGTCGATGGGCGAATGGCGGGTTTCCAGCGGCTCGGGGCCGGCCACGGTGATGACGTAGCTGATCCAGCCGCCGCTCTGGTACTGGCGCGGGCGGCCCTGGCGCTCGTTGTAGGCGTCGGCGATGCGCGCGGCGCGCACGTGCGGCGGGACGGTGCGCTGGTAGTCGGCGAGGCGCCGACGCAGGCGCTTGCGGTAGACCAGCAGCTCGTCCAGCTCGCCGGCCAGGGTGCGGCGCACGTAGTCGCGCACGTAGTCGGCATAGGGCCGGCCCTGAAAGATCCGCAGGTAGAGCTCTTGCTGGAAGCGCTGGGCCAGTGGCGACCAGTCTGTGCGCACCGTCTCCAGCCCCTTGAAGACCATCTCCTCGCTGCCGTCGGGGCGGCGTACCAGGCCGGCGTAGCGCTTCTTGCTGCCTTCCTCGGCGCCGCGGATCGTCGGCATCAGGAAGCGCCGGTAGTGGGTCTCGAACTGCAGC
Organism: Pseudomonas thermotolerans DSM 14292; assembly: GCF_000364625.1. Lineage (GTDB taxonomy): Bacteria > Pseudomonadota > Gammaproteobacteria > Pseudomonadales > Pseudomonadaceae > Aquipseudomonas > Aquipseudomonas thermotolerans. Next base: position 2,676 of record NZ_KB822611.1, on the reverse strand, counting down.
TCCAAGGCGCTGTCCAGGTCGAACTCGCCTTTCAGGTGCTCGCGCCACCACTGGTTGACCATGGTCACCAGTCGGCGACCGATGCGCGTGGCTTGCTCTTCGTCGTGCGCGCGACCGAGCCAGACGAAGGTGGAATCGGTGTCGCCGTAGATCACCTGGAAACCTTCGCCTTCGATCAGCTCGCGGGTGCGGCGCATGATCTGGTGGCCGCGCATGGTGATGGACGAGGCCAGGCGTGGATCGAAGAAGCGGCAGCCGCTGGAGCCGAGTACTCCGTAGAAGGCGTTCATGATGATCTTCAGGGCCTGGGAGAGCGGCTGGTTGCCGTCCCGCTTGGCCCGCTCGCGGCCCTGCCAGATGCGCTCGACGATCGCTGGCAGGCTGTGCCGGGTACGCGAGAAGCGCGCGCCGCGAAAGCCCTCCACCGAATGCTGGTCGTCCGGCTGGCGCAGGCCTTCGATCAGTCCCACCGGGTCGATCAGGAAGCTGCGGATGATCGAGGGGTAGAGGCTCTTGTAGTCGAGCACCAGCACTGAGTCGTAGAGCCCCGGCCGGGAGTCCATCACGAAGCCGCCGGGGCTGGCCTCCGGGGCCTTCTCGCCGAGGTTCGGAGCGACGAAGCCCAAGCGGTGCATGTGCGGCAGGTACAGATGGGTGAAGGCCGCCACCGAGCCGCCGCTGCGGTCCGCCGGCAGGCCGGTGACCGAGGCCCGTTCGAGGAGGAAGGGCAGCAGCTCGGTCCTTGCGAAGATCCGCGTGACCAGCTCGCAGTCGTGCAGGTTGTAGCGCGCCAGGGCCGGCTTGTCCTCGGCGAACATACGCTCGATCTCGGCCATGCGCTGATAGGGGTTGTCCAGGGCCTTGCCCTCGCCGAGCAGTTCCTGGGCGACGCTTTCCAGGCTGAACGAGGGGAAGCTCCAGGTGGCCGAGCGCAGTGCCTCGATGCCGTCGATGATCAGCCGCCCGGCGGCCTCGGCGAAGTAGTGGTGGCTGCGGCTGCCGTGCTCGCGCCAGCCCAGTGCGTCGCCGTCGCGACCTAGGCGCAGCGGTACCCCGAGACGCTCGGCGTGCTCGCGCAGCACGCGCAGATCGAACTGCACTAGGTTCCAGCCGATGATCGCATCCGGGTCGTGGCGGGCCAGCCAGGCGTTGAGGCGCTCCAGCAGCTCGGCGCGGCTCGCGCAGTAGTCGAGGGCGAAGTCCAGCTCGCCGGCCGCGGCATTGGCCGGGCCGAGCACGTAGACCTGGCGCTGGCCGCAGCCCTCCAGGGCGATGGAGTAGAGCTCGCCGCGGGCGCTGGTCTCGATGTCTAGGGACACCAGCTTCAGGCACGGCCGGTAGTCCGGGTCGGGACGCAGCTGGGCGTCACGGATGATGCCGTCTTCTCCCTGAATGCCGGTGAAGCGCACCGGTGCGGTGATGAAGCGTTCCATCAGGTAGCGCTCCGGCGGGCGGATGTCCGCCTCGTAGACGTCCACCCCGGCCTGGCGCAGGCGCTTGTCGAGGCGCAGCAACTGGCGATACTCCCGACAGTACAGGCCAAGCACCGGGCGCTGCTGGAAGTCGCGTAGCGCCAGCGGGCGTAGTTCGACATCGCTTTCTCCGCGCAGCACGGCCTCGGCCTGCACGCGCTGTTCAGCGGGGATGAAGGCGACGGAGGGCTGGCAGGGCAGGCGGACGTGCCGGGGACCGGCGTCGGTCGCCAGCCAGAAGTCGACTTCGGTGCCGGCCGGGGTGTCGCGCCAGTGCCGGGTCAGGACGAAGCCTTGCTGAAGATTCACCACGGGAGTTCCGGAAGGATGGCTGACCAGTAGCCATTCTACCGGCCCGGACAGGAGCCTGCCCGGCGGGGAATGAGGCCGGCCCCGGAAGCTCCAGGGCCGGTCGGGGAAGGCCTTAGCCGACCAGCATGCCGGTCAGCCAGTAGGCCTGGACGAGCGTGATCAGGCCGATGAAGGCGGCGAAGATCAGGCTGTGCTTGAGGGTGAAGCGGAACAGGTCGGATTCGCGGCCGACCATTCCGGTGGCGGCGCAGGCCACGGCGATGGATTGCGGCGAGATCATCTTGCCGGTCACCCCGCCGGTGGTGTTGGCGGCCACCAGCAGGGTGTCGCTGACCCCGATCTGGTGCGCGGTGGTGGCCTGCAGCGAGCCGAACAGGGCGTTGGAGGAGGTGTCCGAGCCGGTCAGGAACACCCCCAGCCAGCCGAGGAACGGCGAGAAGAACGGGAAGGCTGCGCCGGTACCGGCCAGCACCAGGGCCAGGGTGGTGGACATGCCCGAGTAGTTGGTGACGAAGGCGAAGGCCAGCACCATGCCGATGGACAGGATCGGCCAGCGCAGCTCCACGAGGGTCTCCTTGAGAATGGTCAGACCGGTTTTCACGCCGATACCAAGGATGGCCATGGAGATCAGCCCGGAGAAGAAGATCGAGGTGCCGGTGGAGGAGATCGGGTCGAGCTTGAACACTGCGGCCATGGCGGTCGGCTCGGCGACGATGGGGGCGACCTTCAGCACCAGCTGGTCGAGGTGCGGAATGGCGATCATCAGCACCAGATGCTCCAGCGGGCCGCCGGCGGCGAACAGCGCCTTGAACGGCTTGAGGGTCCAGAGGGTGACCATCGCGGTGAGGATCAGGAACGGCGACCAGGCCTTGAGGATCTGCCCGAAGCTGTA
>NZ_KB822610.1 GCF_000364625.1 Pseudomonas thermotolerans DSM 14292 | reverse complement strand
GCTTGCGCTTGCCGGCGTACTCGGCGTCGGCGAAGGTCATCTGCTTCATGGAAGAACTCGGGGGGCGTGATTACCGGCGTATTTCACCAGATTCTGGAAGTGTTTTTCAGACCATCCCTAGAGGGGGTGAAGCGGGGAAATGTCGCGTCGAGAGGGAGGGTGTGGGTAAAGCGGGGGATTGAGCAAGGAGCGGAGGAGTCTTAACGACCCCTCCTCCCCTGTCCTAACGGCCAAGCCTTAGGCTGCTGGTTGCTCGCTCTCGGCCTGGGTGACATAGGCCTTGTCCATCCGCGCCACCTGGGCGTTGATCCAGGCCTCGGCGCGCTCGTTGAGCTCGGCGATGGCGCGTGGGCCTTCGCCGTTGGCGTACATGGGCTCGCCGATCACCACTTCGATGCAACCGGGGTGCTTGGCCCAGCCCTCCCGCGGCCAGAAGCGGCCGGCGTCGTGGGCGACGGGCAGCACCGGCAGGCCGGTGTTTACCGCCAGGGCCGCGCCACCGCGGGAGAACTTGCCGGTCTGGCCCACTGGGATGCGGGTGCCCTCGGGGAAGATCAGCACCCAGCAGCCTTCCTTGAGACGCTGCTGGCCCATCTGGGCGACCTGCTTGAGAGCCGCCTTGGGGTTTTCCCGGTCGATGGCGATGGGCCGCAGCAGGGCCATGGTCCAGCCGAAGAAGGGAACGTAGAGCAGCTCGCGCTTGAGAACCTGGGACAGCGGGCTGAAGTAGCCGGAGAGGAAGAAGGTTTCCCAAGTGCTCTGGTGCTTGGCGAGGATCACGCAGGGCTGTTCGGGGATGTTCTCCGCGCCGCTGACTCGGTAGCGGATGCCCGCCACCACCCACGCCAGGCCGATGGCGAAGCGGCACCAGTTCTGCACGATGAACCGGTAGCGGGAACGGTAGCTGGTCAGGAACGGCAGGCAGAGGAAGCTGATCAGGCTCCAGACCAGCGCGCTGAGGGACAGCAGCAGGTAGAAGACGAAGGTTCTGATGGCCTGCACTGTCGTCATCGGGGGGTCAATCCTCTTCAATCAGGTGGTTGGCCACGGCGGCCAGGTCGTCGAAAACCAGGAGGTTCGCGGGTAGCGGCTTGCCAAGGGTGCGTTCGCCCTTGCCGGTTCTGACCAGCACGGGCTGACAGTCGACGGCCAGGGCGGCGTCCAGGTCACCGCTGCTGTCGCCGACGAACCAGACTCCGGCGAGGTCGATGCCATAGTGGCTGGCGATCTGCCGGAGCATACCGGGTTTCGGCTTGCGGCAGTCGCAACCGTCGTTCGGGCCGTGGGGGCAGTGAACGATCAGGCCCAGCTCGCCGCCCTGCTCCGCCACCAGCTGGCGAAGGCGGGCGTGCATGGCCTCCAGGGTGGCCAGATCGTAATAGCCGCGGGCCAGACCGGACTGGTTGGTGGCCACCGCCACCGTCCAGCCGGCCTTGCTCAGGCGGGCGATAGCCTCGATGGAGCCAGGGATCGGGATCCATTCGGCGAGGCTCTTGATGTAGGCGTCGGAGTCCTGGTTGATGACCCCGTCGCGGTCGAGAATGATCAATTTCAAGGCTGCGAGTCTCAAACTGCCGGCCCCGGGCGCGGCGCAGGCCTGCGCCCGAGGCTGGATAGCGGCGGCTGTGGGGCCTAGCCCAGTACCGAGATGTCGGCGACGCCGAGGAACAGGCCGCGCAGCTTGGCCAGCAGGGCGTAGCGGTTGGCGCGCACCTGCGGGTTCTCGGCGTTGACCAGCACGGCTTCGAAGAAGCCGTCCACCGGCTCGCGCAGGGCCGCCAGGCGGGCCAGAGCCTCGGTGTACTGGCGGGCCGCGGCGAGCGGCTGGATCGCCTGGTCGGCCTGCTGGATGGCGGCGTTCAGGGAGAACTCGGTAGGCGTCTCGAAGTAGTGTGCCTCGACGTTCGCCGGGATCTCGCCCTCCACCTTGCCGAGCAGGTTGGAAACGCGCTTGTTGGCGGCGGCCAGGGCCTCGGCCTCGGGCAGCCTGCGGAAGGCCTGGACGGCCTGCACGCGCTGGTCGAAGTCCAGTGGCGAGCCGGGGTTGACCGCGCGCACTGCCTGGTAAACCGCCACGTCGATACCCTCGTCCTCGTAGCGGGCGCGCAGGCGGTCGAAGATGAACTCCTGCACCTGCTCGGCGAGGCCGGCGGCCTTCACCTTGGCACCGTACTGCTGCACGGCGAAGGCGATGGCGGCGGGGATGTCCAGGTCCAGCTGCTTCTCGATGAGGATGCGCAGTACGCCCAGAGCGGCACGACGCAGGGCGTAAGGGTCCTTGCTACCGGTGGGCAGCATGCCGATGCCGAAAATGCCCACCAGAGTGTCCAGCTTGTCGGCGATGGCCACCGCCGCGCCGGTCAGGGTGCTGGGCAGCTCGGCGCCGGCGCCGCGCGGCATGTACTGCTCGTTGAGGGCCAGGGCGACGTCTTCGGGCTCGCCGTCATGCAGCGCGTAGTAGTAACCGGCGATGCCCTGCATTTCCGGGAACTCACCGACCATCTCGGTGGCCAGGTCGCACTTGCAGAGCAGGCCGGCGCGGGCGGCATGGCCGGCATTGCCGCCGATGCGCTCGGCGACGAAGGCGGCCAGTTGGGAAACCCGCTGGGCCTTGTCGTAGACGCTGCCAAGCTGGGCCTGGAAGACCACGTTCTGGAGTCGCTGGTTGAAGCTTTCCAGGGGCTGCTTCTTGTCCTGGTTGAAGAAGAACTCGGCGTCGGTGAGGCGCGGGCGCACCACCTTCTCGTTGCCGGCGATCACCTGCGCCGGGTCGCGGCTCTCCAGGTTGGCCACGGTGATGAAGCGCGGCAGCAGCTTGCCGTGGGCATCCAGCAGGCAGAAGTACTTCTGGTTGTCCTGCATGGTGGAGATCAGCGCCTCCTGGGGCACGGCGAGGAAGCGTTCCTCGAAGGAGCAGACCAGCGGCACCGGCCATTCCACCAGGGCGGTGACCTCGTCGAGCAGCGCCGGCGGAATGATCGCGGTGCCCTGCTCGGCGGCGGCCAGCTCGTTGACGCGCTTCTCGATCAGCGCTCGGCGCTCGGCGAAGTCGGCCAGCACATGGGCGCCACGCAGGTCTTCCAGGTAGGTGGAAGGCTGGCTGATGCGCACCTTCTCCGGATTGTGGAAGCGGTGCCCGCGGGACTCGCGGCCGGCGCGCTGGGCGAGGATCTCGCAGTCCACCACCTCATCGCCGAAGAGCATCACCAGCCACTGGCTGGGACGCACGAACTCCTCGCGGCGCGCCGCCCAGCGCATGCGTTTGGGGATCGGCAGCTCGTTCAGGGAGCTTTCCACGATGCCCGGCAGCAGGCTGACGGTCGGCTGGCCGGGGATGGTGCGGCTGAACTTCAGCTTGGGCCCGCTGCGGTCGATCTGCTCCAGGTCCACGCCGCACTTCTTGGCGAAGCCCAGGGCCGCCTGGGTGGGATTGCCCTCGGCGTCGAAGGCGGCTTGCACCGGCGGGCCGTCGAGGTTGATGCTGCGGTCCGGCTGCTGGCTGGCCAGTTGCTCCACCAGCACCGCCAGACGACGCGGCGCGGCGAACACGCGGGCCTTGGCGTAGCCCAGGCCGGCGCTCTTGAGGCCTTTCTCGATCCCGGCCAGGAAGGCGTCGCCGAGACTCTTCAGAGCCTTCGGCGGCAGTTCTTCGGTACCCAGTTCGACGAGGAAATCTTGTGCACTCATTCTGCGGCCTCCTTCAGCTTGGCCAGTACTTCGTCACGCAGTTCGGGGGTGGCCATGGGGAAGCCGAGCCGGGCGCGGGCGTTCAGGTAGCTCTGCGCCACCGCGCGGGCCAGGGTGCGCACGCGCAGGATGTAGCGCTGGCGCTCGGTCACCGAGATGGCGCGGCGGGCGTCCAGCAGGTTGAAGGTGTGGGAGGCCTTGAGGACCATCTCGTAGGTGGGCAGCGGCAGCTCCAGCTCGAGCAGGCGATTGGCCTCGGCCTCGTAGAAGTCGAACAGCTCGAACAGCTTGGCCACGTTGGCGTGTTCGAAGTTGTAGGTGGACTGCTCCACCTCGTTCTGGTGGAACACGTCGCCGTAGGTCACCTTGCCGAAGGGGCCGTCGGTCCACACCAGGTCGTAGACCGAGTCGACGCCCTGCAGGTACATGGCCAGGCGTTCCAGGCCGTAGGTGATCTCGCCGGTCACCGGGTAGCACTCGATGCCGCCGACCTGCTGGAAGTAGGTGAACTGGGTCACCTCCATGCCGTTCAGCCAGATCTCCCAGCCCAGACCCCAGGCGCCGAGGGTCGGCGATTCCCAGTTGTCCTCGACAAAGCGGATGTCGTGGACCAGCGGGTCGATGCCGATGGCCTTCAGCGAGCCCAGGTAGAGCTCCTGGAAGTTCTCCGGGTTGGGCTTGAGCACCACCTGGAACTGGTAGTAGTGCTGCAGGCGGTTGGGGTTCTCGCCATAGCGGCCGTCGGTCGGTCGGCGGCTCGGCTGTACGTAGGCGGCATTCCAGGTTTCCGGGCCGATGGCGCGCAGGAAGGTGGCGGTGTGGAAGGTGCCCGCGCCGACTTCCATGTCATAAGGCTGCAATACCACGCAGCCCTGCTCCGCCCAGTATTGCTGCAGGGCGAGGATCAGATCTTGGAAGGTGCGCACGGCAGGCGTAGTCTGGGTCACGAAATTCACCTGTACTGAGGCTGCGACGGAAAAGCGCCGAGTATACCCGATCCGCCCCCCTTCCAGACCCCTGAAAGGCTCATGAACCGTTGCTTCTGGTGCTCCGCCGATCCCTTGTACGTCGCCTACCACGACCAGGAATGGGGCGTGCCCCTGCACGAGCCGCGCGCGCTCTTCGAACTGCTGCTGCTGGAGGGCTTCCAGGCCGGCCTGTCGTGGTTCACCGTGCTGCAGAAGCGCGCCCGCTACCGTCAGGTGCTGCACGGCTTCGACCCGCAACGCCTGGCCGCGCTCGACGACGCGGAGATCGAGGCTCTGCTGCAGGATCCGGGGATCATCCGCAACCGCCGCAAGCTCCAGGCCGCCCGGCAGAACGCCCGGGCCTGGCTGAGCCTGGAGGACCCGGTGGCCTGGCTGTGGTCCTTCGTCGGCGGCCACCCGAGGATCAACCACTTCCGTGACCGTCATGAGGTGCCGGTTGTCACCGCCGAGGCCGAGGCAATGAGCCGGGCGCTGCGTAAGGCCGGTTTCAGCTTCGTCGGGCCGACCATCTGCTATGCCTTCATGCAGGCCAGCGGCATGGTCATGGACCATACCCTCGACTGCTTCCGCCACGCGGAGCTGGCCCGGGGTGCCGGCTGAGTCACGCGGCAGTCCATCCGCCCTGCCCGGTTGCCAGCGTGCCGGCTACAATGCAGGACTTTCGCATTTCTGGAGTCGTTCGTGGATAAGTTGAAAGGCTGGTTGGTGGTCGGATTCCTGCGGCTGTTCGCCCTGCTGCCCTGGCGCGCCGTGCAGGCGGTCGGCGCGGCGATCGGCTGGCTGATGTGGAAGCTGCCGAACCGTTCCCGCGAGGTGGCGCGCATCAACCTGACCCGGTGCTTCCCCGAGCTGGATGCCGCCGCCGTCGACCGGCTGCTCCGCAGGAGCCTGATGGACATCGGCAGAACTCTCACGGAAAGCGCCTGCGCGTGGATTTGGCCGGCGGAGCGCTCGATCGCCCTGATCCGCGAGGTGGAGGGCCTGGAGGTGCTCGAGCAGGCGCTGGCCTCGGGCAAGGGAGTGGTCGGCATCACCAGCCACCTGGGCAACTGGGAAGTGCTCAACCACTACTACTGCAGCCTGTGCAAGCCGATCATCTTCTACCGTCCGCCGAAACTGAAGGCGGTGGACGAACTGCTGCAGAAGCAGCGCGTGCAGCTCGGCAACCGGGTGGCGCCGTCCACCAAGGAAGGCATCCTCAGCGTCATCAAGGAGGTGCGCCGCGGCGGCGCGGTGGGCATTCCCGCCGACCCGGAGCCGGCCGAGACCGCCGGCTTCTTCGTGCCCTTCCTCGGCGTGCAGGCGCTGACCAGCAAGTTCGTCTCCGGCATGCTGGCCGGCGGCAAGGCGGTTGGGGTGTTCATCCACGCCCTGCGCCTGGAGGACGGCTCGGGCTTCAAGGTGATCTTCGAGGCGGCTCCCGAGGAGATGTACAGCACCGATGCGGAAACCTCGGTGGCGGCCATGAGCCGGGTGGTGGAGCGCTACGTGCGCACCTGGCCGAGCCAGTACATGTGGACCATGAAGCGCTTCAAGAAGCGTCCGGCCGGCGAGCCACGTTGGTACTGACGGGGTTCCTGCCCCGGGTGCTGGGCGCCAGGCGTCTTTTGGGTTATGAAAGGCGCTTTCCATCAGCAGGGCCAGGCCGATGAGCAACCAGCGCCAGCATCCCCGTACGCCAATGAAGTGCCGGATCAAGATCTGCCATCCGAGTCTCGGCGAGCTGCTCGCCGAAACCCGCGACCTGTCCGACGGCGGAGTCTATGTGCGGCACGCCGGGCTGGTCGGGCTGCCGGTGGGCGCCGAGGTGACCGGCCAGGTCCAGGGCATGCCGATCGAGGCGCCGGTGCTGCGCATGCAGGTGGTGCGCGTGGATGCCGAGGGCGTCGGCCTGCGCTTCTGCGGCGAGGAAGCCGCCGGCTGATCAACCGGTAGCCTTCTCCAGCCGCTTGAGAAACACCGTCATCTCCTTCTCCGCCTGCTTGTCGCCGCGCGCCAGGGCCACGGCGATGCCCTGCTGCCAGGCCTGCCGCGCTCCGGCCGGGTCGCCGGCGCCCTGCAGGGCCTTGCCGAGCAGCTTCCAGGCTGCCGAGTAGTCGGGATCCAGCTCCACGCAGCGGCGCAGGTGCTCGGCGGCGCGGGCGTGCTCGCCGAGGTCCAGGTAGCCCTTGCCGAGGCCGAAGCGCAGCAGCGGGTTGTCGCTGCCCTTGGCGAGTAGCTTCTCCAGTGCCTGGATGCTCATGGGGCCTCCTCGCGGCTGCTTCAGAAGAAGGTCAGGCCGACCTGGAACAGACGCTCGACGTCGCGGATGTACTTCTTGTCCACCAGGAACAGCAGCACATGGTCGCCGGACTCGATGCGGGTGTCGTCGTGGGCGATCAGCACCTCCTCGTCGCGGACCACCGCGCCGATGGTGGTGCCCGGCGGCAGGGCGATGTCGGCGACCGTCCGGCCGACCACCTTGCTGGAGCGCGAATCGCCGTGGGCGACCACCTCGATGGCCTCGGCGGCGCCGCGGCGCAGCGAGTGGGCGCTGACGATGTCGCCGCGGCGTACGTGGGTCAGCAGGGTGCCGATGGTGGCCAGCTGCGGGCTGATGGCGATGTCGATGTTGCCGCCCTGCACCAGATCCACGTAGGCCGGGTTGTTGATGATGCTCATCACCTTGCGCGCGCCGAGGCGCTTGGCGAGCAGCGAGGACATGATGTTGGCCTCGTCGTCGTTGGTCAGGGCGAGGAAGATATCGGCCTCGCTGATGCTCTCCTCCATCAGCAGGTCGCGGTCCGAGGAACTGCCCTGCAGGACGATGGTGCTCTCCAGCGTGTCCGACAGGTAGCGGCAGCGCGTCGGGTTCTTCTCGATGATCTTCACCTGGTAGCGGCTCTCGATGGCTTCGGCGAGACGCTCGCCGATGTTGCCGCCGCCGGCGATGACGATGCGCCGGTAGCTGTCCTCGAGGCGGCGCAGCTCGCTCATCACCGCGCGGATGTGGCCGCGGGCGGCGATGAAGAACACCTCGTCGTCGGCTTCGATCACCGTGTCGCCGTGCGGCATGATCGGCCGGTCGCGGCGGAAGATGGCCGCCACCCGGGTGTCCACGTTGGGCATGTGCTCGCGGATCTGGCGCAGCTGCTGGCCGACCAGCGGGCCGCCGTAGTAGGCCTTGACCGCTACCAGCTGGGCCTTGCCCTCGGCGAAGTCGATCACCTGCAGGGCGCCGGGGTATTCGATCAGCCGCTTGATGTAGTTGGTGACTACCTGCTCGGGGCTGATCAGCACGTCCACCGGGATCGCCTCGTTGCTGAACAGCCCGCTGCGGGTCAGGTAGGCCGATTCGCGCACCCGGGCGATCTTGGTCGGGGTGTGGAACAGGGTGTAGGCCACCTGGCAGGCGACCATGTTGGTCTCGTCGCTGTTGGTCACCGCCACCAGCATGTCGGCATCGTCGGCGCCGGCCTGACGCAGCACCGTGGGGAACGAGGCCTGGCCCTGCACGGTGCGGATGTCCAGGCGGTCGCCGAGGTTGCGCAGGCGTTCGCCGTCGGTGTCCACCACCGTGATGTCGTTGGCTTCGCTGGCCAGGTGCTCGGCGAGGGTGCCGCCGACCTGTCCGGCGCCGAGGATGATGATCTTCACTCAAACGCTCCTTCGGGGATGACGCGAATGACTCGCCGCTTCAGCGGGCGGCGATCTTGATCAGCTTGGCATAGTAGAAGCCGTCGTGACCGTCCGTCTGCGGCAGTAGCTGACGACCATGGGGCTGCTTGAGGCCGAAGCCGCCGGCGATATCCAGCTCGCGGGCCCCCGGGGTGCGGGCCAGGAAGGCGGCGATGGTCTCGCGGTTCTCCTCCGGTAGCACCGAGCAGGTGGCATAGAGCAGCACCCCGCCCACCTCCAGGGTCGGCCACAGGGCATCCAGCAGCTCACCCTGCAGCCTGGCCAGGGCGGCGATGTCCTCGGCCTGGCGGGTCAGCTTGATGTCCGGGTGGCGGCGGATCACCCCGGTGGCCGAGCAGGGCGCATCGAGGAGGATGCGCTGGAACGGTCGGCCGTCCCACCAGGTGGCGGTGTCCCGGGCGTCGGCTGCGACCAGGGATGCCTCCAGACCGAGGCGCACGAGGTTCTCGCGGACCCGCGCCAGGCGCTTGTCCTCCAGCTCCACGGCGAGCACTTCGGCAAGTCCGGGCTCGGCCTCCAGCAGGTGGCAGGTCTTGCCGCCGGGGGCCGCGCAGGCGTCCAGCACCCGCTGACCGGGGGCCAGCTCCAGAAGCTCGGCGGCCAGCTGGGCGGCCTCGTCCTGGACGCTGACCCGGCCTTCGGCGAAGCCCGGCAGGCCGGTGACCTCGCAGGCAGCGGCGAGGACGATGCCGTCGCGGCTGAAGGCGCAGGGCCGGGCGGCGATGCCGGCGGCTTCGAGCTCGGCCAGGTAGGCGTCGCGGGTGCCGTGCCGGCGGTTGACCCTCAGGATCAGTGGCGGATGGGCGTTGTTGGCGGCGCAGATGGCCTCCCAGTGCTCCGGCCAGGCGGCCTTGAGGGCCTTCTGCAGCCAGCGCGGATGGGCGGTGCGCGCCACCGGGTCGCGCTCCAGCTCGGCGAACAGCGCCTCTCCTTCGCGCTGGGCGCGGCGCAGCACGGCGTTGAGCAGGCCCTTGGCCCAGGGCTTCTTGAGCGGGTCGGCGCAGCCCACGGTCTCGCCGATCGCCGCGTGGGCCGGGATGCGGGTGTGGAACAACTGGTAGAGACCGATCAGCAGCAGCGCCTCGATGTCCTTGTCGGCGGCCTTGAAGGGCTTTTGCAGGAGCTTCTCGGCGAGCAGCATCAGCCGCGGCTGCCAGCGCGCGGCGCCGAAGGCCAGATCCTGGGCCAGGGCGCGGTCGCGGCCCGCCAGCCGTTCGAGCTGCGCCGGCAGACTGCCGCTCAGCGAGGCCTTGCCGGCCAGCACGGCGCCCAGCGCCCGGGCGGCGGCCAGGCGCGGATTCATTGGCCGAGCACCGTGCCGACGGCGAACTGCTCGCGGCGGCTGTTGTACAGGTCGGCGAAGGCCAGCGGCTTGCCGCCGGGCAGCTGCAGGCGGGTCAGGCAGAGCACGCCCTCGCCACAGGCCACGGTGAGGCCGTCCCTGCCGGCGGCGAGAATGGTTCCCGGTGCGCCGACGCCTTCTCCGAGGTGGGCGGCAAGCACCTTGAGCGGTTCGCCGTGCAGCGTGCTGTGGGTGCCCGGCCAGGGACTGAAGGCGCGGATGCGCCTCTCCAGCTCGACGGCCGGGCGGCTCCAGTCGATGCGCCCCTCGTCCTTGCTCAGCTTGTGGGCGTAGGTGGCCAGGGCATCGTCCTGGGGCTCGCCTCGGAGAGTCCCGGCGGCCAGGCCGGCGATGGCCTCGAGCACCGCCGGTGGGCCCAGCTCGGCGAGGCGGTCGTGCAGGCTGCCGCCGGTGTCATCGGCGGCGATCGGGGTGGCGACCTTCAGCAGCATGGGCCCGGTGTCCAGGCCGGCTTCCATCTGCATCACCGTCACCCCGCTCTGCGCGTCCCCGGCCTCCACCGCGCGCTGGATCGGCGCCGCGCCGCGCCAGCGCGGCAGCAGCGAGGCGTGGCTGTTGATGCAGCCGAGGCGCGGGATGTCCAGCACCGCCTGAGGCAGGATCAGCCCGTAGGCGACCACCACCATCAGGTCCGGGGCCAGTGCTGCCAGCTCGGACTGAGCGGCGGGATCGCGCAGGCTCGGCGGCTGGTACACAGGAATCCCGTGCTCCACGGCGAGCTGCTTGACCGGGCTGGGCATCAGCTTCTGGCCGCGCCCGGCCGGACGGTCCGGCTGGGTGTAGACGGCGATGATCCGATGCGGGCTGGCCAGCAGGGCCTTGAGGTGGGCGGCGGCGAAATCCGGGGTGCCGGCGAATACGATGCGCAACGACTCAGACATAAGGCGGGGTCACCAAAGGGGGCATATGAAAAAGGCTTGCCGGCGCGGTACCGGGAAGCCCTTGCGCATCGCTTCCCCAGAGCCTGTCGGCAAGCCTCTGCAGGTCGGGATCAGGCGCGCAGGCGGTGCTGCTTTTCCAGCTTCTTCTTGATGCGGTCGCGCTTGAGGCTGGACAGGTAATCGACGAACAGCTTGCCATTGAGGTGGTCGCACTCGTGCTGGATGCACACTGCCAGCAGGCCCTCGGCGATTTCCTCGAAGGGCTGGCCGTCGCGGTCCAGGGCCTTGATGCGCACCTTCTGCGGACGTTCGACGTTCTCGTAGAAGCCGGGAACGGACAGGCAGCCTTCCTGGTACTGGTCCAGCTGATCGGTCAGCGGCTCGAACTCGGGATTGATGAACACCCGCGGTTCGGACTTGTCCTCGGACAGGTCCATCACAACGACGCGCTTGTGCACATTGACCTGGGTCGCCGCCAGGCCGATGCCGGGAGCGGCGTACATGGTCTCGAACATATCGTCGACCAGCTTGCGGATCGAATCGTCGACCACTTCCACCGGCTTGGCGACGGTGCGCAGGCGCGGATCGGGAAATTCGAGGATGGTCAGGATTGCCATATGCGTTTGTGATGCACTTGTGGAATAAATTTAAACACCGCTGCTAATATGCCGAAGTCATTGAAAAAATGGCTTCGGGCCGCGCCCTGCAAGGGTTTCGAAGCGGCGCTAGGGTGCTTGGGAAGATACATAATAATGGGATTCAGCGAATGAGGAAAACTTTACTCGCCCTGCTGTTCCTCGCCGCTGGCGGCGCGGTCCAGGCCGATGTGCAACTGAGGGAGGGGCACCCGGACCGCTACGTGGTGGTCAAGGGTGATACCTTGTGGGACATCTCCGGGAAGTTCCTGCGCCAGCCGTGGAAATGGCCACAGATCTGGCACGCCAACCCGCAGATCGAGAACCCTCACCTGATCTATCCCGGTGACGTGCTCAGCCTGGTCTACGTCGACGGCCAGCCGCGGCTGATGCTCAGCCGGGGCGAATCGCGCGGCACCATCAAGCTGTCGCCGACGGTGCGTCGCACGCCGATGGCCGAGGCGATCCCCACCATTCCGCTGGAGGCGATCAACAGCTTCCTGCTCAACAACCGCATCGTCGACAAGGTGGAGGACTTCGAAGGTCGTCCCTACGTGGTCGCCGGCAACGCTGAGCGGGTAGTCAGCGGCGCCGGGGACCGCGTCTACGCGCGCGGCCTGCTGGAGCCGGGCGTGCAGGTCTACGGCATCTTCCGCCAGGGCCGCACCTACGTCGACCCGGACACCCAGGAATTCCTCGGCATCAACGCCGACGAGATCGGTTCCGGCGAGGTGGTCGCCGAGGAAGGCGACATCTCCACCCTGCTGCTCAGCCGCTCGACCCAGGAGGTGCGCCTCGGCGATCGTCTGTTCCCCACCGAGGAGCGGGCCATCAATTCCACCTTCATGCCCAGCGAGCCGAGCAGTGAGATCCAAGGCCTGATCCTCGACGTGCCGCGCGGGGTGACCCAGATCGGCCAGTTCGACGTGGTGACCATCAACAAGGGCAAGCGCGACGGCCTGGTGGAGGGCAACGTGCTGGCGGTCTACAAGACCGGCGAGACGGTACGCGACCGGGTCACCGGCGACGCGGTGAAGATTCCCGACGAGCGTGCTGGCCTGCTGATGGTGTTCCGCACCTACGACAAGCTCAGCTACGGTCTGGTGCTCAATGCCACCCGGCAGCTGGCGGTTCTCGACAAGGTCCGCAACCCCTGAGCTGAGTCCCCTCCGAGCCCCCGCCCAGGCGGGGGTTCTGCTTTTCGGCGATCAAGGATGATCCGCATGACCTCGAACCTCTCCCCTGCCGAGCTGGAAGCCCGGCTGCGCCTGCACAGTCTCCCCGAACTCGGTCCCGTCCGTCTGCGCCGGCTGATTGCCGCCTTCGGTGACGCTGCCGCCGCGCTCAGCGCTCCAGCCGGTGCCTGGCGCGCCCTGGGCCTGCCGGCGACCAGCTGCGAGGCGCGGCGCAGCGCCGAGACCCGCGAGCGGGCCGCCGCCACGCTGCGCTGGCTGGAAGCTGCCGACCAGTACCTCCTGATGTGGGACGACCCGGCTTACCCGGCGCTGCTCGCCGAGCTGCCGGACGCCCCGCCGCTGCTCTTCGTCGCCGGCGATCCGCAGGCGCTGGAACGCCCGCAGCTGGCCATCGTTGGTAGCCGACGGGCTTCGCGGCCTGGGCTGGACAACGCCCTGGCCTTCGCCCGCAGCCTGGCCGGCGGCGGTTTCGTGATCACCAGTGGCCTGGCGCTGGGCATCGACGGCGCAGCCCACCAGGGCGCCCTGGAGGCCGGCGGGACCACCGTGGCGGTACTCGGCACTGGCCTCGAACGGATCTACCCGGCCCGTCACGGCGAGCTGGCCCGGCAGATCCGCGAACGCGGCGGCGCGCTGGTCTCCGAGCTGCCGCTGGACTGCCCGCCCCAGGCCGCCAACTTCCCGCGCCGCAACCGGATCATCAGCGGCCTGTCCCTGGGCGTGCTGGTGGTCGAGGCCAGCCCGTCCAGCGGCTCGCTGATCACCGCCCGGCTGGCCATGGAGCAGGGCCGCGAGGTCTACGCCCTGCCCGGCTCCATCCATCACCCCGGGGCACGCGGCTGCCACCAGCTGATCCGCGAGGGCGCGACCCTGGTGGAGAGCGTCGAGCACATCCTCGAAGGCCTGCGCGGCTGGCAGCAGTTGGTCCCGGTGCCCGAGAACCTGGGGCCGTCCAGGCCGGCCGAGCATCCCCTGGTGGCCCTGCTGCACGCCGCGCCGGCCAGCAGCGAGGCCCTCGCCGAACGCAGCGGCTGGCCGCTGCCGGAGGTGCTGGCGGCACTCACCGAGCTGGAGCTGGACGGCCGGGTGGTCTGCGAAGGTGGCCTATGGCTGGCCAGGGCATAGGCACGGGCGGGGTGGCGGGCATTTGGGTACACTGCCGGCTTTCCTCTTCGGGAGTCTGGCGATGGTCGGCAGTTGGCGTGTTTGGCAGGTGGCGCGGGTGGTGCGGGACGGCGGGCTGATCGCCTATCCCACCGAGGCGGTCTGGGGCCTGGGCTGCGACCCCTGGGACGAGCTCGCGGTGCTGCGCCTGCTGGCGCTCAAGGAGCGGCCGATGGAGAAGGGACTGATCCTGGTGGCCGCCGATATCGAACAGTTCGACTTCCTTCTCGATGGCCTGCCCGAGGCCTGGCTGGAGCGCCTCGCCGCCAGCTGGCCGGGGCCGAACACCTGGCTGGTGCCGCATCAGGGGCTGCTGCCGGAATGGATCACCGGCGGCAGCGACAAGGTGGCCCTGCGGGTCAGCGACCATCCGCTGGTACGCGCGCTGTGCGCCGAGGTCGGCCCCCTGGTGTCCACCTCGGCGAACCCCAGCGGGCGCCCGGCGGCGCGCAGCCGGCTGCGCGTCGAGCAGTACTTCCACGGCCAGCTGGATGGGGTGCTCAACGGCCAGCTGGGCGGGCGCCGCAACCCCAGCCTGATCCGTGACCTGGTCAGCGGCGCGGTGATCCGCCCGGCCTGAGTCGGGCGGCAGGCTGCCTCAGGGCAGCAGGATGGTCGAGCCGGTGGTCTGCCGGCTGCTCAGGGCTTCCTGGGCCTTGGCGGCCTCGGCCAGCGAATAGCGGCGGCCGATCTCCACCTTGATCTGCCCGGAGAGGATCAGTCCGAACAGCTCGTCGGCCATCGCCTGCAGACGCTCGCGGGTATTGGCGTAGCCGAACAGGGTAGGCCGGGTGACGTACAGCGAGCCCTTCTGCGCCAGTACTGCCAGGTTGACTCCGGTGACCGGTCCGGAGGCGTTGCCGAAGCTGACCAGCAGGCCGCGCGGCGCCACGCAGTCCAGGGATATCTCCCAGGTATCCTTGCCCACCGAGTCGTAGACCACCGGGCACTTCTCGCCGTTGGTCAGCTCCAGCACCCGGGCCGGCACGTCCTCGCGGCTGTAGTCGATGGTCGCCCAGGCGCCGTTGGCCTCGGCCAGCGCGGCCTTCTGCGGCGAGGACACGGTGCCGATCAGCTTGACCCCCAGGGCTCGCGCCCACTGGCAGGCGAGCAGGCCGACCCCGCCGGCGGCGGCATGCCAGAGGATGGTCTGTCCGGGCTGGACCTGGTAGGTCTGGCGCAGCAGGTACTGCACGGTGAGGCCCTTGAGCATCACCGCGGCGGCCTGCTCGAAGTCGATGCCCTCCGGCAGCTTGACCAGGTGGCTGGCCGGCAGCACGTGCAGATCGCTGTAGGCGCCGAGCGGGCCGGTGGCATAGGCCACCCGGTCGCCCACGGCCAGCTCGGTGACCTCGCTGCCCACCGCCTCCACCTCGCCGGCGCCTTCGGTGCCCAGTCCGGAGGGCAGCGCGGGCGGCGCGTAGAGGCCGCTGCGGTAGTAGGTGTCGATGAAATTCAGGCCGATGGCCCGGTTGCGTACGCGGACCTCGTTGGGGCCGGGCTCGGCCGGCTGGTAGTCGAGGTATTCGAGGACCTCGGGGCCGCCGTGGCGGGAGAACTGGATACGCTTGGCCATGTGCTTTCCTCTTAGGCTGAACCTGACATCCAAGCCGGCCGCCTGATCGTCGTCAAGTCTCCCCGCCGGGGGACGATGGTATGCTTGCGCGCAATTTTAGACTTCCATCCCGATGGTGATCCCGTGACCCTACCCGTGGAGGCCGTGAAGGCCTATCTGCTCGACCTGCAAGATCGCATCTGCAACGCCCTGGAAGCCGAGGACGGCCGTGCCCGTTTCCGTGAGGAAAGCTGGCAGCGTCCCGCAGGCGGCGGTGGCCGCACCCGGGTGATCGCCGATGGCGCGCTGATCGAGAAGGGCGGGGTGAACTTTTCCCATGTGTTTGGCGACGGCCTGCCGCCTTCGGCCAGCGCCCATCGCCCGGAACTGGCCGGGCGCAGCTTCCAGGCCCTGGGGGTGTCCCTGGTGATCCACCCGGAGAACCCCCATGTGCCCACCTCTCACGCTAATGTGCGCTTCTTCATCGCCGAGAAGGAGGGCGAGGCACCGGTATGGTGGTTCGGCGGCGGCTTCGACCTGACCCCCTACTACGCCCACGAGGAGGACTGCGTGCACTGGCACAAGGTCGCCCGCGACGCCTGCGCGCCCTTCGGCGCCGACGTTTACCCACGCTACAAGGCCTGGTGCGACCGCTACTTCCACCTCAAGCACCGCGGCGAGCCGCGCGGCATCGGTGGGCTGTTCTTCGACGACCTGAACGAGTGGGACTTCGACACCTGCTTCGCCTTCCTGCGCGCGGTGGGTGAC
Organism: Pseudomonas thermotolerans DSM 14292; assembly: GCF_000364625.1. Classification (GTDB taxonomy): domain Bacteria; phylum Pseudomonadota; class Gammaproteobacteria; order Pseudomonadales; family Pseudomonadaceae; genus Aquipseudomonas; species Aquipseudomonas thermotolerans. Next base: position 93,910 of record NZ_KB822610.1, on the reverse strand, counting down.
GCCTACCTGGAGGCCTACCTGCCGATCGTCCGCAAGCGCCGCCACACCCCGTTCACCGCGCAGCAGCGCGAGTTCCAGGCGTTCCGTCGCGGCCGCTACGTGGAGTTCAACCTGGTTTACGACCGCGGCACCCTGTTCGGCCTGCAGTCCGGCGGGCGCACCGAGTCGATCCTCATGTCCCTGCCGCCGGTGGTGCGCTGGGGCTACGACTGGAAGCCGCAGCCGGGCAGCGAGGAGGCACGGCTGACCGAGTACTTCCTCCAGGACCGCGACTGGCTGGCCGGCGTCTGACCTGGGTGGCGTCGCGCGCTCTCTACCGACTGAATCCCAAGGACTCTCCATGGATCGCTACGCCGTATTCGGCAACCCCATCGGCCACAGCAAATCGCCGCTGATTCACCGGATGTTCGCCGCGCAGACAGGCCAGCAGCTCAGCTACGAGGCCATACTGGCGCCGCTGGACGACTTCGCCGGGACCGCCCGGGCCTTCTTCCGCGAGGGGCTCGGTGCCAACGTCACCGTGCCGTTCAAGGAGGACGCCTACCGGCTCTGCGACGAGCTGACCGAGCGGGCCCGCCGCGCCGGCGCGGTGAATACCATCAGTCGCCTGGCCGACGGGCGCCTGCGTGGCGACAACACCGACGGCACCGGGTTGGTGCGCGACCTCAAGGTGAATGCCGGGATTCCCCTGGCCGGCCGGCGCATCCTGCTGCTCGGCGCCGGTGGCGCAGCCCGTGGGGTGCTTGAGCCGCTGCTCGCCGAGGCGCCGGCGCAGCTGCTGATCGCCAACCGCACCCTGGAGAAGGCCGAGGTGCTGGCACACCTGTTCGCCGACCTGGGCCCGGTGTCCGCCTGCAGCTTCGAGAGCCTGGCAGGCGAGATGGACCTGATCGTCAATGCCACCTCGGCGAGCCTGGCCGGCGAGCTGCCACCCCTGGCCCCGGAGCTGGTGCGCGCCGGGCATACCTGCTGCTACGACATGATGTACGGCAAGGAGCCTACCGCCTTCAACCGCTGGGCCGCCGGCCTGGGCGCCGCCCGGGTGGTGGACGGCCTGGGCATGCTGGTGGAGCAGGCCGCCGAGGCCTTCCTGGTCTGGCGCGGGGTGCGTCCGGATAGCGTCGCGGTGCTCGCCGAGCTGCGCCGCCAGCTGGGCTGACATGCCCCAGCTGCTGGTGGTCACCGCCCTCTGGGCGTTCTCCTTCAGCCTGATCGGCGAGTACCTGGCCGGGCAGGTGGACAGCGACTTCGCCGTGCTGGTGCGGGTGCTGATCGCCGCTCTGGTGTTCCTGCCCTTGACCCTCTGGCGCGGCCTGCCGCGGCCGCTGCTGGCCGGTTTCTGGCTGGCCGGGGCGCTGCAGTTCGGCATCACCTACCTGTGCCTGTACCGCAGCTTCCAGGTGCTGACGGTGCCGGAGGTGCTGCTGTTCACCGTGCTCACGCCGATCTACGTGACCCTGCTCGACGACGCCCTGGCGCGGCGCTTCAGCCCCTGGGCGCTGCTCGCCGCGCTGGTGGCGGTGAGCGGCGGGGTGATCATCCGTTTCGACCGCCTGGAGGGTGACTACCTGCTCGGCTTCGTTCTCCTGCAGATCGCCAACGCCACCTTCGCCGCCGGCCAGGTGCTGTGCCGGCGTCTGTTGCTGCGCTATCAGCCGCAGCAGCCGCTATACCGCTTCTTCGGTCACTTCTTCCTCGGCGCGCTGGTCCTGGCGCTGCCCTCCTTCCTGCTCTTCGGCAATTCGGACAGGCTGCCGCAGACCGGCGTGCAGTGGGGCGTGCTGCTGTGGATGGGGCTGTTCGCCACGGCCCTGGGGCTGTACTGGTGGGTCAAGGGCAGCACCCGGGTGGATGCCGGCACCCTGGCGATCATGAACGAGCTGCACGTTCCGGCCGGCCTGCTGGTCAACCTGCTGATCTGGAACCGCGACTTCGACCTGCCGCGCCTGGCAGCCGGCGCCGCGGTGATCCTCGCCGCCATGTGGCTGAATCAGCGCGGCCGCCAGCCGGTCGGCACGGCCTCTTAGCCGAGGACGTTGTCGAGGATGGCGTAGACCGCGCCGTTGCTGCGCTTCACCAGTACCAGGTCGCGGCCGACGCGCTGCCACTCGTAGCCGTGGTACTGCGGCAGGCCGCGTAGGGCATGGACGTCCAGACGCTTGCCGTAGCCCTTGGGCAGCGGCTTGCCGCGCTCGATGCGCAGCCCCGGCGGCAGCGCCGGGCCGTGGCCGATCTGCCCGCTCCGCTGGCGGAAGGCGTGGCGTAGCGCCGCCAGATCCCGGGGCGGGATCGGCTGATGCACGGCAGGCGGTGGGGTGTGCCCGGGCAACTGGCGGGCCAGCGCCTTGTGGGCCTGCCCGTGGTGCTGCGGCTGGGGCGGCTGGTGGGCCGGGGCGGCCAGCAGCAGGCTGCTGCTGCCGGCCAGGAACAGACCGAAGAGGACGGCGAGGGAACTGGCTGCTTTCATCGGGCGACTCCTTTTGAACGGTTCTGGCGCGCCCTGGGGTGGCGCGTCCTACAGTCTTAGTGAGCGCCGGCAGCGAATTTATCCTCGGTAAAGACGTCTTTACCCGGATCTTTACCTTGGGCTGCCGGTCGGCGAGGCTTCCCGTATACTGCGCGGGCCGGCAAGGAGTGCTTTGGCCCCCTTCTTCTACTCCAGAGCGGAAATCCCGACGTGAACATCCTTCGTTACCTGGCCAGCGCCGTGCTGGCGGCGGCGACTCTGATCGCCCAGGCCGCTACTCCGGTCCAGGAGCTCGCCTCCGGCAGCGCTCTGCTGGTGGATCTCGACAACGACCAGATCCTCTACTCCAGCAATCCCGACCTGCAGGTGCCGATCGCCTCGGTGACCAAGCTGATGACCGCCATGGTGGTGCTTGACGCCAAGCAGCCGCTGGACGAGCAGCTGTCTGTGGTGATCCGCGACGTGCCGGAGATGCGCGGGGTCTATTCGCGGGTCCGGCTGGGCAGCGAGATCAGCCGCCGCGAAATGCTCCTGCTGACTCTGATGTCCTCGGAGAACCGTGCCGCCGCCAGCCTGGCCCACCACTACCCGGGCGGCGTGCCGGTCTTCGTCGCGGCGATGAACGCCAAGGCCCGCGCCTTGGGCATGAGCCACACCCACTACCAGGAACCCACCGGGCTGTCCGAGGCCAACGTCTCCACTGCCAGCGACCTGGTCAAGCTGCTCAAGGCCACCCGCGACTACCCACTGATCGGCCAGTTCAGCACCACCTCGGAAAAGACCGTGAGCTTCCGCAAGCCGGCCTACAGCCTGGGCTTCCGCAACACCAACAACCTGGTGCGCAAGCCGGACTGGAGCATCCAGATCAGCAAGACCGGCTTCACCAACAAGGCCGGCCACTGCCTGGTGATGCGCACCCAGATGGCCGGTCGCTCGGTGGCCTTTGTGGTCCTCGATGCCTTCGGCAAGTACACCCACATGGCCGATGCGGTACGCCTCAAGCGCTGGCTGGAAACCGGTCGGGTCACCCCGGTGGCCCCGGCGGCGCTGGCCTACAAGCAGCAGCGCCAGGCCGAGCGGGCCCGCCTGGCCCAGGCCTCCAGCCGCTGACGGCATGGCCTTCTACCCTCCCCGCCGGCCCGGCTCTTGCCGGGCCGTCGTCCTTTCAGAGGAACCAGCGGTACTCGCGGGCGCTGATTTCGCTCATGAAATCCAGATGGTCGTGGCGCTTGTTCTCGCAGTAGACGAAGACGAACTCGCTGCCCAGCTTGTCGCGCACCACCGGATGATGCTCCATGGCCGCCACTGCGCCGAGCATGTCCTTGGGAAAGTCGATGCCGCTGGAACGGTCCTGGTTGAGCGGGGCTATGGGCTCCAGACGCTTGTCCAGGCCGTGCTCAATGCCGCTCAGGATGGCTGCCAGGACCAGGTAGGGGTTGGCGTCGGCGCCGGCCAGGCGGTGCTCGATGCGCAGGTTGCGGGCGTCCGACTCGGGGATGCGTAGGCACGCGTCGCGGTCCTCGAAGCCCCAGCTGGCGCGGCTCGCCGCGTTGACCATGGCGCCGTAGCGGCGGAAGGCGTTGTGATTGGCGGCGAAGATCGGCATGCAGTGCGGCAGCAGCTCCAGACAGCCGGCCACCGCATGGCGCAGCGGACGCTGCCCGTCGGCGGCGAGCAGGTTGTTGCCGTCGCGGTCGTAGAGACTGACGTGCACGTGCATGCCGCTGCCCGGGGCGTTCAGGTAGGGCTTGCTCATGAAGCTGGCCCGATAGCCGTGCTTCAGGGCCACGCCACGGGTGCTGCGGCAGAACAGCGCGGCCCAGTCGGCGGCCTGCAGGCCGTCGGCGCTGTGCCCGAAGTTGATCTCGAACTGCCCGGGGCCCAACTCGGCGGTGATCACGTTGGCATCCACGTCCTGCTCGCGGGCCGCCTCGACGATTTCGTGGAGCACGCCGGAGAAGCGCGACAGGCGCTCGATGTGCATGTTCGGCTGGTCGTCCTCGTCGCCGGTCAGCGGGTCGCGGGGGAACTGCGGCAGGCCGTCCTTGAGGGCGCGGTCGAACAGGTAGAACTCCAGCTCGAAGGCCACCACCGGGCGGATGCCGCGGGCTTCCAGGCGCTCGAGTACCCGGGCCAGCACCTCGCGGGGCTCGAATTCGATGGGCGACTCGGTGCCGTCGGAGCTGATCAGCATCTGGCCAAGGGGCTGCGCTTCCCAGCGCACCGGCTTGAGGGTGCCGGGAATCAGGCGCCGTGGGGCATCCGGGTCGCCGTCATGGAAGCAGTAGTCGCCGATCGGGTGCAGGCCACCCTGGGCGCCGAGCAGCACGCAGTTCTGCGGCAGCTTCAAGGGGGCGCCGGCGGCCACCTTCTCGAGCATCTCCACCGGGTAGCGCTTGCCGTAGAAGTGCCCGGGGATGTCCAGGCTGATCAGGTCGACGTAGCGCACCTCGGGATGCCCGGCGCGGAAAGCGCGGACTTCGCTGAGCAGGTCGGGATGGCTGGTTGTCATTGTCAATGGGATCCTTGCGATGCGATGGCCGGGGGCCTCAGGTGAAGACCCAGAGCACTCTGGCGGGCTTGTCGGTGCGGTTGGCGTAGCGGAACTTGGCGTGCGGCGGCAGCTGGAAGGCGTCGCCGGGGCCGAGGGTGACCGGCTCGGCGTCCTCGCCGTGCCAGATGGTCAGCTCGCCCTCGAGGACGTAGCCGCCTTGCTCCGAGCTGTCGTCGAGGTGCCCGGTGCCGCTGGTGGCGCCGGGTTCGAGGTGGCTTTCCAGCATGGAGAAGCCGCCGGACATGGTCGGCGAGACCAGCACGTCGGTGATGCCGCCGGCGTAGTACAGCGTGCGCCGCTCGCCGGGGCGGGTCACCCAGCGCAGCTCGCGCGGCCGGCCGGGGTTGTAGAAGTAGGTGGTCGGCACGCCGAGCGCTTCGCTGATCGCGGTGAGGTCGGCGACGGTGGGGCGCGACAGGCCGCGCTCGACCTGGGAGAGGAAGCCCACCGAGCGGTCGATGCGTGCGGCCAGCTCGCCGAGGGTGACGTTCTTGTGCTTGCGCAGGTCGCGGATCAGGATCGCCAGACCTTCGATTTCTTCCTGCTGGTTCATCGGGGTTCCTGTGTTGCTCGTTGGGGCCGTGTGGCGGTGGAAAACGCTTCGCGGTTTTCCACCCTACAGGCGCATTCGTATCAGAGGCTGTCGCGCAGCCGGTACCAGGCCTTGCCGATCGCCTCCATCGGGGCGCGCAGCAGGTCGCCGCCGGGGAAGCGCGGGTTGTCCAGGCCCTGGTAGAGCTCCAGCAGGCGGTCGTCGCCGAGGATGGCGTCGGCGACAGCCCGCGCGGCGGCCAGGGTGGGCAGCACGCCGTGGCCGGAGAAGCCCTGCAGCCAGTATTTCTGGCCACTGCGCCCGACGTCCGGAGTACGCCGCAGGGTGCAGTCGATGTGCCCACCCCAGCCGTACTCGATGCGCACCCCGCGCAGCTGCGGGAAGACCCGCTCCAGGTTGGGGCGCATGGCGGCGGCGAAGTCCCTGGGCAGGCCGCCCAGGTAGGTGCAGCCGCCACCGAACAGCAGGCGGTTGTCTGACGACAGGCGGAAGTAGTCGGGAACGAACTGGTTGTCGATCACGCAGCTGTTGCGCGGCAGCAGCGCTCGGGCCTGCTCCGGGTCCAGCGGCTCGGTGGCCACGATGAACGAGCCCACCGGCAGCAGGCGGGCCGACAGCGCGCGGTCGAGGCGGTCGATATAGGCATTGCAGGCCAGCACCAGGACGTCGCCCTGCACCTCGCCTTTCTCGGTGCGCACCCGATAGCCGTCGCCGCTTTGCCGCCATTCCAGCGCACGGCTCTGCTCATAGATGCGCCCGCCGGCGCGCTCGATGGCCTCGGCCAGACCCAGAGCCAGCTTCAGCGGGTTGAGGTGGGCGCCCTCGGGATCGTAGAGGGCAGCCTGGTAGCGCGGGCTGGCGATCCATTCCGGCAGCTCGTCCTTGCCGATCAGGCGCAGCTCGCAGTCCCACTTGCGGGCGGCTTCCTCCTGGGCTTCCTCGAGCAGCCGCACCCGGCGCGGCAGCACCGCGGTCCACAGGCTGCCGACCCGGTAGTCGACGTCGAAGCCATGCCGCTGCGGCAGCTCGCGCAGCTCGGCGGTGGCCCAGCGCATGCTCTCCCAGAGTTCCCGGGCGCGTTCGTAGCCGAGGGCCTTCTCCAGGGGCGGCAGGTCGCAGGACCAGCCGGGCAGGGCCTGGCCGCCGTTGCGTCCGGAAGCTGCCCAGGCCACCCGACTGGCCTCGATCAGCACCACCCGCTTGCCGGCCAGAGCCAGGCGCAGCCCGGTATGCAGGCCGCTGAAGCCAGCACCGACGATCACCACGTCGCAGTCTTCATGGCCTTGCAGGGTGGGGCGCAGCGGGATGGCGGCGGGAAAGGTGCCGGCGTAGTAGCTGGCGACATGCTGGGCGGATTGCTTGAACATGGCGGCCTCATGAAATTCTGTTTATTTAATTTCATGAAAAAATACACGATAAAATTCATGAGGCCAAGCTTGGGGAGGAGATTGTCGTTTGGGGAGGTGGGTTGGGAGTTTGTGGGTGGGGGGCGGAAAGGCTGTACTTGCTTGACGTTCGGTCCCTCACCCCAACCCTCTCCCAGGGGGAGAGGGGGCTGTCCGAGGTGTCGGTGGGCACAGTGACATAACCGCAACTCCGATCTGCCCCCTCTCCCATTTATGGGAGAGGGCTGGGGTGAGGGGCGGTGTTTCGTTCCCCCTTTACTTGGCCCGCAAATGCTCACTCAGGTAATCGAGAAAACAGGCGATCCGCGAAGCCAGCGCGGTGTTGCGGTAGTACACCGCGTGGATCGGCTGGCGCACTTCGACGCGGTGTTCGGCCAGCACCTCGACCAGGTCGCCGCGCTCGCGGTCGGCGTCGGTCATGAAGTCCGACAGGCAGGCCAGCCCCTCGCCGGCCAATGCCAGCAGGCGCACGGTGTCGCCGCTGGAGGCGCGGATCGACGGGGCGATGCGCCAGCGCTCGCCGAGGGCGTGGCGCAATGGCCAGTCGTTGAGGCTGTCCGGCTGGGTGAAGCCGATCAGGCTGTGCCCGGCCAGCTCCTCCACAGTGCGCGGTGTGCCGTGGCGCTCCAGGTAGGCCGGGCTGGCCAGCACGCGCCGGCGGCTGTGGCACAGCGGTCGCGCGTGCAGGGTGGAGTCGCCGAGCGGACCGATGCGGATGGCCACGTCGGTGCGTTGTTCCAGCAGGTCGATGATCTGGTCGCTGCTGTGCAGTTCCAGTTCGATCTCCGGGTAGCGGGCGCGGAAGCCGCCGATCAGCGGCACGATCACATGCAGCATGAACGGCGAGGCGGTGTTGACCCGCAGGCGCCCGGCCGGCTTCTGGCGGCGCACGCGCATCTGCTCCTCGGCGTCTTCGACGCTGGCGAGGATGCGCCGTGCCTGGACGAGAAATGCCTCACCCTCCTCGGTCAGCTCCAGGCGCCGGGTGGTGCGGCGCAGCAGGGTGACTTCCAGCTTGTCCTCCAGGCGGGCGAGCGCCCGGCTGACGCCCGAGGCGGTCTGGCCCAGGTGTTCGGCGGCGGCGCTGATCGAGCCGCTGTCGACCACCGTGGTGAAGGCCTGGAGTTCGTCGAGGGTGGTTTTCATCGGGCCGGGCTCTGGTGGGGGCTTTGAGTGCGTTTTATTGGGTCCCCGCGTTCGCGGGGATGACGTGAACGAAACACCGTTGCCCGACTGTCATCCCCGCGAACGCGGGGATCCAAAAACAGCCGCTCCTGACAAAAGCGATTCGTGATCAGCGGGCAAGTATTTCCAGTCTAGGATCGATTTTTCCGCATGAGTCTGGCGTGGAGGAGACGGGTCATCAAGCTCATTCGAGACCGGTTGCAACGCACTTCTACGTTTCGATCACCAGGCTGCTGCGCTCGTCCTCCAGCTTGCGCAGTTCCCGCTCCACCTGTGGCCGGGCGCGGCGCAGCACCAGGCTGCGGCCTTCGCCGCCGAGGCGCCGGGCTTCATCGTGCAGCATGCTCACCCCGGCGTAGTCGATGAAGTTCACGTGGTGGGCGTCCAGCACCAGGCGTCCGGCGCGGCTGCGCTGGATCAGCCGTTGCAGGTAGGGGCAGGCGCCGAAGAAGATCGAGCCTTCGATGCGCAGCACCTCGTCGTCGCCCTCCTTCGCCTGCAGCACCCGTGGCCGCGAGGTGCGCTTGAGGTAGAAGAACAGCGACGCCAGCACTCCGGCGTAGATGGCCGTCTGCAACTCCAGCAGCAGGGTGGCGGCGCAGGTCAGCGCCATCACCGCGAATTCCGCCCGGCTGACCCGCCAGAGTTGGCGGATGCCGCGCCTATCCAGCAGCCCCCAGCAGATCAGCAGGATGCTCGCCGCCATGGCCGGCAGCGGGATATGGGCGATCAGGCGTGCGCCGAGCAGGGCGAAGAGCGCCACCCAGAGCGCCGAGAACACCCCGGCCAGGGGCGAGCGGGCGCCGGCCTGGAGGTTCAGCGCGGAGCGGGTGAAGGAGCCCGCCGAGAGGTAGCCGGAGAACCAGGCGCCGACCATGTTGGACAGGCCCTGGCCACGGGTTTCCCGGTTGGCGTCCAGCACCTGCCCGGACTGGCTGGCCAGGGCGCGGGCAATGGACAGGCTGGTGACCAGCCCGAGCAGGCCGCAGGCCACGGCCGAGGGCAGCAGGCGCAGGATGGTCTCGGCATCGAAGCGGATCGCGGCCAGTGGCGGCAGGCTGCCGCTGAACGGCGTCACCAGCTCGACGCCGGCGAAGACGTCGGGCAGCGCCGCCACCAGCAGGCTGCCGGCGGCGATGCCGATCAGCAGCGCCGGCAGGCGCGGCCACAGGGCTCGTATCAGGACGGACAGGCCAAGGGTCAGGACCGCCACCAGCAGCGAAGGCCAGTGCACTTCGCGCACGTGTTCGATCAGTTGCAGCATGGTCTGCCAGGCGGTGGCGCGGCCTTCTAGGTTGGCCAGGCCCAGCAGGTTGGGCACCTGGCCGAGGGCGATCACCAGCGCCGCGCCGAGGGTGAAGCCGAGCACCACCGACTGCGAGACGAAGTTGGCGAGGACGCCGAAGCGCAGCACCCCCAGCAGCCACTGGAAGGCGCCGGCGATGAAGGTCAGCAGCAGCACCAGGCCGATGTAGTCCTGGCTGCCGGGCAGGGCCAGCGGGCTGACGCTGGCGAACAGCACCACCGAGATGGCCGCCGTGGGCCCGCAGATCAGGTGCAGCGACGAGCCCCAGAGGCAGGCGACGATCACCGGAACCACCGCCGCGTAGAGCCCGTATTCCGCCGGCAGCCCGGCGATCAGCGCATAGGCGATGGATTGCGGCAGGGCGAGGATGGCGCCGGTCAGCCCCACCAGTGCGTCGCGGCCGAGAGTGCGCGGGCGGGTGGAGGGCAGCCAGTGGAGGAAGGGGAAGAGGTTGGGGAGGTTCATTGGGCTGGTTGTGTGGTGGTGTAGGGCGGGGGAAATGGTTGAAGTCCGCCCCTCACCCCAGCCCTCTCCCGGAGGGAGAGGGAGTCTACGGAACCGGACTTCGACTCCTGAGCTCGAACACAACTCCGGCCAGTCCCCTCTCCCTCAGGAGCGGGGCGCGCAGCCAGGGTTAGGGTGAGGGAGCGTACGAGCGAGCAGCTCCATGGTTGGGATTCGCCCCAATAACACTCCCTTGGCCTCAGAGCTTCGCCTTCACCGCCGCCGCCCCATCCCCACCATCCCGGGTGGTTACGCCTTCCAGCCAGCCGTCGATCGCCGTCGGGTTGTTCTTGAGCCAGTCCTTCACGGCCGCGTCGGTGCTGGCGCTGCCGTTGAGCACCTGGTCCATGATGGCGTTCTCCATCTCCTGGGTGAAGCGCAGGTTGGTCAGCAGCCTGGCCACGTTCGGGCACTGCTCGGCGTAGCCCTTGCGCGCCAGGGTGTTCACGCTGCCGCTTTCGCCGAAGTACTTCTCGCCGCCCTTGAGGTAGGCCATGTCGAACTGCACGTTCATCGGGTGCGGGGTCCAGCCGAGGAAGACCACGAACTGGTCGCGCTTCACCGCCCGGCCCACCTGCACCAGCATCGCCTGTTCGCTGGACTCCACCAGCGTCCAGCCGCCGAGGCCGAACTCGTTGCCGGCGATCATCTGGCGGATCGATTCGTTGGCCGGCGCGCCGGAGCCGATGCCGTAGATCTTGCGATCGAACTTGTCGGCGAACCTTTCCAGGTCGGCGAAGGTTTTCACGCCGGCGTCATGGACGTAGCGCGGCACGGCCAGGGTGTACTCGGTGCCGCTGAGGTTCTGGGTCAGCTTGTCGACGCTGCCGGCGGCGACGAACTTGTCGTAGTTGCTCTGCTGGGCCGGCATCCAGTTGCCGAGGAAGGCGTCGATCTGCCCCTTGTGCAGGCCGGCGAAGATGATCGGCACCGCCAGGGTCGGGGTTTCGGCGCGGTAGCCCAGGCCGTCCAGCAGGAAGCGCGCGATGCCATTGGTCACGGCGATGTCGCTCCAGCCCGGGTCGCCCAGTTTCACGGTGGCGCAGCGGGTGTCCTCGGCCTGGGCGTTGAACGCCAGGCCGGCCAGGAGCATGGCGCCAGCGAGCACTGCATTGATCGTCTTCATGCCTTGGTTCCTCGCAGAGTGGGTCAGGGTCGGGGGAAGCGCGCCCGGCGCTCCAGGTCGTCCAGGTCGATGTGATTGCGCATGTACTGCTGGCTGGCGTCCACGAAGGGCTGGTGGTCCCAGCTCTTCAGTTTGCCGTGTCGCAGGGCGTCGGCGACGAAGCGGCGGCGGCGCTGGCTGGCCAGGGTCGCCTGGTGGATGGCCGGGATGTCCCAGCGCGTGCGGGCCTCCGCCAGGAAGGCGTCCAGCAGCGCCCGATGGTCGGCGGAACCGGCCAGGTTTTCCAGCTCCTGCGGGTCGTTGGCCAGGTCGAAGAGCAGGCAGGGGTCTGCTTCCGAGTAGATGAACTTGTAGGGGCCGCGGCGGATCATCATCAGCGGGCTGGTGGTGCCTTCGGCCATGTATTCACCCAGCACGCCGTCGTGCCCGCCTTCACCCCGCAGGTGTGGCAACAGCGAGCGGCCATCCAGCGGCAGGTTGCGTTCCAGCGAGCCGCCGGCCAGTTCCACCAGGGTGGGCAGCAGGTCGACGGTGGATACCGACTGGCTCACCCGGTGCGCCTGGAAGCGCCCGGGGGCGTGGACCAGCAGCGGCACGCGGGCGGCCATCTCGAACCAGTGCATCTTGTACCAGAGGCCACGCTCGCCAAGCATGTCGCCGTGGTCGCCGGAGAACACGACGATGGTGTCCTGGTCCAGGCCGCAGTCGGCCAGGGTCTTGAGCAGGCGGCCGACCTGTTCGTCGACGTAGCTGCAGGCCCCGTAGTAGGCGCGTCGCGCATCGCGGATCTTCTGCTCGGGCAGCGGTTTGCCCCAGAGGTCGATGACCTTGAGCAGGCGCTGGCTGTGCGGGTCCTGCTCGGCATCGGCGATATGCACGCGGGGCAGCTCGATGTCTTCCTCGCGGTACAGGTTCCAGTATTCCTCGGGGATGGTGTAGGGGTCGTGGGGATGGGTCAGCGACACGGTCAGGCAGAACGGCTGGCCGCTGTCTTCGCGCACGTGGTCGTAGAGGTACTGGCGGGCCTTGAACACCACCTCCTCGTCGAAATCCAGTTGGTTGGTGCGCACGCAGGGTCCGGCCTGCAGCACCGAGGACATGTTGTGGTACCAGCTCGGGCGCACGTCCGGCTCGTCCCAGTTCACCGCCCAGCCATAGTCGGCCGGGTAGATGTCGCTGGTCAGGCGCTCCTCGTAGCCGTGCAACTGGTCCGGGCCGCAGAAGTGCATCTTGCCCGACAGCGCCGTGCGGTAGCCGAGGCGGCGCAGGTAATGGGCATAGGTGGGCACGTCGGCGGGAAAGTCGGCGGCGTTGTCGTAGGCCCCGATCTTCGACGGCAGTTGCCCGCTCACCAGAGTGAAGCGCGAGGGCGCGCAGAGCGGGCTGTTGCAGTAGGCCGAATCGAATACCACGCCCTCGGCGGCGAGCCGCGACAGGTGCGGCACCTTGATTGGCGAGGGCGCGTAGAAGGGCAGCAGCGGCGCGGCCATCTGGTCGGCCATGATGAAGAGGATGTTGGGGCGTTTCATCGTTCGCTTATCCATACTGTCGAATTATGCGAAAGTGCTGGCAGCGATGATTGCGCCGGCAGCCTGCCCGGTAAACCGCACGACGGAACATGACTCGGATAAGCAAACGTTATGGCAGAACCGCAGCCTGAACTTTCCCTGGACCTGCTGCGGGTGTTCGAATCCGCCGCCCGCCACCTGAGCTTCACCGCCGCCGCGGTGGAGTTGGGCACCACCCAGCCGGCGGTGAGCCAGCAGATCCAGCGCCTGGAGAAGCAACTGGCGACCCGGCTGTTCGACCGCGTCTACCGTGGCATCGAACTGACCGACAGCGGCCGCCTGTTGTTCGGCCACGTGCAGGAGGGCCTGCAATCCATCAGCGCCGGCCTGGAGGCCATCGGCTCGCAGCCGCAGCACGAGGTGCTGCAGGTGGCCACCGACTTCGCCTTCGCCGCCTACTGGCTGATGCCGCGCCTGCACCGCTTCCACGAGGCGCACCCGGACATCGACGTCAGCATCGTCACCAGCGATCGCACCATGGGCATGCTGCGTCCGGACGTGGACATCGCCATCGCCTTTGGCGACGGCCGCTTCAAGCGCGGCGAGGCCCTGCTGCTGTTCCGCGAGGAGGTCTTCCCGATCTGCAGCCCGCGCCTGCTGGCCGGGCGCGCCGGCCCGTTGCCGGTGGCCGCCCTGGCGGAGCTGCCGCTGCTGCACCTCAAGCCCGAGGTACGCACCCGCTGGTTCGACTGGAACGCGCTGTTCCGCGCGCTGGGGATCGTGCAGCCACCGGGCCCGGGTACGCTGCGCTTCGACAACTACACCCTGCTGATCCAGGCGGCCATCGCCGGCCAGGGCGTGGCCATCGGCTGGCGCTACCTGGTGGACGACCTGCTCGACCAGGGTCTGCTGGTACCCTTGCTGGACGGCAGCGTCAGCTCGGATTTCGGCTATTACCTGGTACAGCCGGAGCGCAAGCGTCGCGCGCGGCTGATGAAATGCTTCGTCGACTGGCTGCAACAGGAACTGGGCGACGAGGCCCGCCAGGCCCAGCTCATCAAGCATCGGGAAGGAATCGCCATATGAACCTGACTCCCACTCCCCGGATCAAGGGCTTCCACGCCCACGTCTACTTCGATGCGGAAACCATCGACCAGGCCCGCGAACTCTGCGAGGAAGCGGCCCGGCGCTTTCCGCTGAAGATGGGCCGCGTTCACGAAAAGCCCGTGGGCCCGCACCCCGACTGGAGTTGCCAACTGGCCTTCAAGCCGGAGCTGTTCGGCGAACTGATTCCCTGGCTGGCGCTGCACCGCAATGGCCTGACGGTGCTGGTGCACCCGATCACCGGCAGCGACCTGCGCGACCACCGCGACTACCCCATGTGGATGGGCGCGATGCGGCCGCTGGATCTGTCCTGCCTGTCGGATGGGGCGGTGGAGTATGACGTGTAGGGGGTAGCGGGGGTGGGTGCTGGTTGTTGGGTCCGCCCCTCACCCCAGCCCTCTCCCGGAGGGAGAGGGAGCTACTCCGTGGTGTCGGTCAGGTATCGTGCTGTGCCAAATCTTCCCGGCTGCTCGGAAGCAAAGCCCGAACGCCAAACTACCAAACCACACCGAACAGTCCCCTCTCCCCCTGGGAGAGGGTTAGGGTGAGGGAACGCGGCTGCGCCCAGTCCCCGACTTACCCCCGAACGACAGTCCGGGTGGGCTGAAGCCCACCCTTTCCTGCTTCAGCGGCCGCCGGCGATATCGACCAGTGCGCCGGTGGTGTACGAGGCCTTGTCATCGAGCAGCCAGAGGATCGCTTCGGCGACTTCCTCGGCGCGGCCGGCACGGCCCAGCGGGGTGGTCCTGCCGAGGCGCTCGGCACGATCCGGCTGGCCGCCGCTGGCGTGGATCTCGGTGTCGATCAGCCCCGGGCGCACGGCGTTGACGCGGATCCCCTCGCCGCCCAGTTCTTTGGCCAGGCCGCGGGTCAGCACGTCCAGGGCGCCCTTGGCGCCGGCGTAGTCGACGTACTCGAAGGCGGCGCCCAGGCTGGCGGCGATCGAGGAGACCAGGACCATGGCCCCGCCCTGCCCGCCGCGGCTTTTGGCCATGCGCCGGGCACCCTCGCGGGCGGTCAGGTAGCTGCCCAGCACGTTGATCCGGAAGATGCGTTCCAGGCGCTCGGCGGACATGTCCATGAGCGGCAGCGGCGGCGCCACTATGCCGGCATTGACCACCACGCCGCGTAGCGGGCCGAGGGCGGCCGCCGCATCGAACAGGCGCAGCACCTCGGCCTCGACGCTGACGTCGCCCTGCAAGGCGAGAGCCTGGCCGCCGGCCTGGACGATCTGCGCGACCACGGCGTCGGCCGCGGCCCGCTCACGGTGGTAGTTGACCGCCACCGCCCAGCCGCGTTCGGCGGCCAGCAGGGCGGTGGCGCGGCCGATGCCGCGACTGGCACCGGTGATCAGCAGGATTCGGCTCATGGGCCAGGCTCCAGGTCTGGGGAGCACCGGCCCGGAGCCGGTGCGGGGTTCAGTTGCGAATGTTGTAGATCAGCTTCTCGGAGTCCTCGGCGTAGGCGCGCAGACGGGCCAGGTAGGCCTTCTGGTGTTCCCACACCTTGCTGGCCATGGCGTCCGCCGCGGCGCTGGCCTCGACCACTTCGGCGGCCACCTCGCGCAGGCGGGCGAGCACCTCGTCGGGCAGTCGGCGCACCTCGACGCCTTCGCTGCGGAGCTTCTCCATGGCCTCCATGTTGCGGGCACTGTAGTCGTCGAGCATGTCGCCGTTGACGTCGCGGGCGGCGCTGCGGACGATCGCCTTGAGGTCGTCGGGCAGGCTGTCCCAGGCCTTTCGGTGGACGATCAGCTCGAAAGTCACGTTGGGCTCCTGCCAGCCGGGAATGTAGTAGTACTTGGCGGCCTTGTGCAGGCCAAGGGCCAGGTCGTTGTAGGGGCCGATCCATTCGGTGGCGTCGATGGCGCCGGTCTGCAGGGCGGTGAAGATCTCCCCGGCCGGCAGGTTGACCACGGTGCCGCCCATTTTGGTCAGCACCTCGCCGCCGAGGCCCGGGGTGCGCATCTTCAGGCCGCGGAAGTCGTCCACAGAGTTGATTTCCTTGTTGAACCAGCCTGCGGTCTGCACGCCGGTGGCGCCACAGGCGAAGGGCACCACGTTGTAGGGCTGGTAGGCTTCCTCCCAGAGCTGCATGCCGCCGCCGTAGTGCAGCCAGGCGTTCATCTCCTGGGCGTTGGGGCCGAACGGCAGGGCACAGAAGAACTGCGCGGCTGGCACCTTGCCCTTCCAGTAATAGGGTGCGCCATGGCCCATCTCCACGGTGCCGCGCGACACCGCGTCGAATACCTCCAGGGCCGGTACCAGCTCGCCGGCGGCATACACCTTGACCTGTAGGCGCCCGGCGCTCATCTCGTTGACCAGCCTGGCGAAGCGTTCGGCGCCGACGCCGACGCCGGGGAAGTTCTTCGGCCAGGAGGTGACCATCTTCCAGCTGAAGGTCTGGGCCTTGGAGGCTTCGTCCTGGCCAGCGCCGGTGGCGGTCGGCTGCTGCTCGTCCTTGCAGCCTACCAGGGTGGCGGCAGCCAGCCCGGCGCCGGCCGCGGCGAGGATGTCTCGACGTTTCATACGGCTCTCCTTGTTGTTGTTGTGTCCGATCGGAATGCGTCAGAGGCGGGTGACTTAGATTTGCTCAGTCAAGGTTAGTCGCTACAACTAAAGGTGTTGGCCGATCGTCGGCCAAGGGGGTGCCGGTTCGTACGACCGGCGACCTGACCATATGCACAACAAGAAGGAGCTGCCCCATGTCGGACTCCCCTACCGTGCTGCTGACGGTGAGCCGAGCCATCGATGCGCTGAACGCCTGGCTGGGGCGCGGCTGCGCCTGGCTCACCCTGTTCATGGTCGCCGCCACCACCGTGGTGGTGCTGCTGCGCTACGGCTTCGGCATCGGCGCCATCGCTCTCCAGGAGGCGGTGATGTACGCCCACGCCCTGGTGTTCATGGGCGCCGCGGCCTGGGCTTTGCAGCGCAACGCCCACGTGCGGGTGGACATCTTCTACCAGCGCTTCGGGCGCCGCCGGCAGGCGCTGGTGGACCTGCTCGGCACCCTGCTGTTCCTCCTTCCGGTGTGCCTGTTTCTCGGCTGGAGCAGTTGGGACTACGTGGCCTCCTCCTGGGCAACCCGCGAGGTCTCCGGGGAGAGCGGCGGGCTGAAGTTCGTCTACCTGCAGAAGAGCATCATCCTGGTGCTGGTGGTCAGCCTGTGCCTGCAGGGCCTTTCGGAACTGATCAAGGCTGGCCTGCTGCTGGCCGGGCGGCTACAGGAGGTGGAGCATGGCTGAGCTGATGGCCCTGCTGCTGTTCGTCTGCATCTGCCTGGCGCTGATGGCCGGCTACCCGGTGGCCTTCACCTTGGGCGGCATGTCTCTGCTGTTCGCCGGCCTCGGCATCCTCACCGGCAGCTTCGAGGCCGGCTACCTGAGCGCCCTGCCCAACCGGCTGTTCGGCATCATGAACAACCAGACCATGCTGGCCGTGCCGCTGTTCGTGTTCATGGGGGTGATGCTGGAGAAGTCGAAGATCGCCGAGGACCTGCTGGAGTCCATGTCGCGGCTGTTCGGTCGGCTGCGTGGCGGGCTGGTGATCTCGGTGTGCGTGGTCGGTGCGCTGCTCGCGGCAAGCACCGGGATCGTCGGCGCCACCGTGGTGACCATGGGCCTGCTGGCCCTGCCGAGTCTGCTGCGGCGCGGCTACGACCCGGCGATCGCCACCGGCACCCTGGCGGCTACCGGCACCCTCGGACAGATCATCCCGCCGTCCATCGTGCTGGTGCTGCTCGGCGACGTGATGTCCACCGCCTACCAGCAGGCACAGCTGAAGATGGGCATCTTCTCGCCGAAGACGGTGTCGGTGGGCGACCTGTTCATCGGCGCGCTGCTGCCCGGGCTGATGCTGGTCGGCCTGTACATCCTCTATCTGGTGGCGATCACCTTCCTGCACCCGGAGAAGATGCCGGCGGTCCCCAGGGAGGAACTGGGGCGGGTGGACTGGGGCAAGCTGCTCGGCACCCTGGTGCCGCCGCTGGCGCTGATCGTCTCGGTGCTCGGCTCCATTCTGCTCGGCTACGCCACGCCCACCGAGGCGGCGGCCATCGGGGCGGTGGGCGCCACCCTGCTGGCGCTGTTCAAGGGCCAGTTGACGTTCGGCCAGCTTCGCGGCGTGGTCCATGACACCACCAGCATCACCTGCATGGTGTTCCTGATCCTGGTCGGCGCCTCGCTGTTCTCCCTGGTGTTCCGCGGCTTCGGTGGCGAGCAGGTGATCGAGGACGTGTTCCGCGCCCTGCCCGGCGGGGCGCTCGGCGCCTTCTTCGTGGTGATGCTGGTGATCTTCCTGCTTGGCTTCATCCTCGACTTCATCGAGATCATCTTCGTGGTGGTGCCGATGGTCGGGCCAGTGCTGCTGGCCATGGGGCTGGACCCGGTGTGGCTGGGGGTGATGCTGGCCCTCAACCTGCAGACCTCCTTCCTCACCCCGCCGTTCGGTTTCTCGCTGTTCTACCTGCGCGGGGTGACACCCAGCAGCGTGGCCACCACCACCATCTACCGCGGGGTGATCCCGTTCATCGGCCTGCAGATCCTCATGCTGGTGATCGCCTACTTCTGGCCGGAGCTGATCACCTGGCTGCCCACGCGGTTCTACGGCTGAGGCTCAGTCGGGGCGTTCCTCGGCCATCATCACCCGGTTGCGGCCCTGCGCCTTGGCCTGGTAGAGGGCCATGTCGGCGCGCAGCAGGGCCTGTTCGAGGGGCAGGTCGTATTCCCGCTCGCCGAGGGTGGCCACGCCGATGCTCACGGTGATGCGCAGCGTCCCGCCATCGGCCAGCGGGAACTGCAGACGCTCCACCGTGGCGCGCAGTCGCTCGGCGATGTGCAGCGCCTCGACGCGGTTGGCGCCGGGCAGCACCACGGCGAACTCCTCGCCGCCCAGGCGGCCGAACAGCTCGCCCTGGCGCAGCTGCTGGCGCAGTTCCGCGGCGAAGGTGCGCAGCACCTGGTCGCCCATGGCATGGCCGTGGGTGTCGTTGATCGCCTTGAAGTGGTCGATGTCGATCATCAGCAGGGACAGCGGCGAGGATCCCGGCTGCTGGCGGCGACGCTCCAGCAGCGCGCTGGTCTGCTGGGCCAGCGCGTTGCGCATCAGGGCGCCGGTCAGGGTGTCGTGGTTGGCGCGGTGCTCCAGGCGCTCCAGCAGCTGGCGGTTGATGGTGGTGGCCACGGCGACCACCAGAGGGCCCATCACCAGCATGGAGATGCCCAGCCGCGCGGACATCAGCGCGCTGTCGTCGATGCTGTGCTGCGCGACGCCGTAGAAGGTCAGACTGCCGGCTACCCCGACGATCTCCACCAGGCCGGTGAGCATGGTCAGCACCGCCAGGGTGAACAGCCGGTATCTCAGTGCGCACCAGAGCAGCGCCGGCACCGGGAAGGCCAGGGCGCCGGGGCCGCCGATGACCAGGCCGGCGGCCAGGGATGCCAGCAGGGCGAGCAGCGGCAGCGCCCTGAGCAGTCTGAGCTCGTGCAGGTTCGGCCTGTGCCAGCTGCGCGGCGCGGTGAGCAGGGCCGGGAGGATCAGCAGGCAGGTGGAGAACTGTTCGGTGAACCAGGACAGCCAGGTGGTCTGCAGGGTGCCGTCGAACCAGCGCGCGCCGTCCATGGTGCAGGCCAGGCTGGCGGCCACCGCGGCGCCGGCGGCGCAGGCAAGGAGCAGGTGGAGGAGCGCCAGCGGGTGCTCCAGGCGTGGCTGGCCCGGCAGGTGCACCATCAGGTACCAGGCGGTAAGCAGCAGGCCCATGTTGCAGGCGTTCAGCCACAGCGCGGTAAGCAGGTCGTTGCCGGTCAGCAGGTCGGCGGCCACCATGCCCAGATAGATCGCCAGCCAGCCCGGCGGCGTGGCCAGGCTGGCCTGGCGCAGCAGCAGGCCGAGGAGGATGGCGTTGATCGGCCAGAACAGCGACAGCGACTCGATGGGCCGGGTCAGGGTGCCGAGCAGGGTCAGCCCCAGGGTAAGGACGAACAGCCCGGCAAGCGGGAGAATCGAAGGTGGATGAAAGAGCTTCCTTGCGGCCATGGGATGTCCTGCCAGGCAATAGACCGGAGCGCAGAATCCGGCCGATGGCAATCACCAGGCAAACTGCACTGTGTTCCCAGATTCCGCAAGGCGCGGGGGAATGTCAATCGGGTCATGGCCATCTGCCAGGCGATCGGCACCGGATCGCCGCAGATGGCCTCCGGAACGGGGCGCCCGGGATTTCCGCGGCGGCCCGTCTAGCTCAGGCTTTTCGCGCCGAGTGCACGCCGTCGGCGAGCTGCCGACAGAGGCCCAGCACGCCATCCACCGCCTGGGCAGGGTTGGCCGCCCCGGCGATCTGCTCGACCAGCGCCGAGCCGACCACCACGCCGTCGGCCAGGCGGGCGACGCTGGCGGCGTGTTCCGGAGTGCGGATGCCGAAGCCGATGGCCACTGGCAGATCGGTGTGCCGGCGCAGGCGTGCCACGGCCTGTTCGACGTGCTCCAGGGTGGCTGCGTTGGCGCCGGTGACCCCGGCCACCGAGACGTAGTAGACGAAGCCCGAGCTGCCTTCCAGAACCACCGGCAGGCGCGCGTCGTCGGTGGTCGGCGTGGTCAGGCGGATGAAGTCCAGCCCGGCGGCCTGGGCCGGCAGGCAGAGGTCCTCGTTGTGCTCCGGCGGCAGGTCGACGACGATCAGCCCGTCCACTCCGGCGGCCTTGGCATCGGCGACGAAGCGCGCCACGCCGTACTTGTGGATGGGGTTGAAGTAGCCCATCAGGACCAGCGGAGTGCTGTCGTTGCTGGCGCGGAACTCGCGGACCATCTGGAGGGTTTTCGCCAGGGTCTGCTTGTTGGCCAGGGCGCGGATGTTGGCCAGTTGGATCGCCGGGCCGTCAGCCATCGGGTCGGTGAACGGCATGCCCAGCTCGATCACGTCGGCGCCGGCTTCCGGCAGGCCCTTGAGGATCGCCAGGGAGGTGGCGTAGTCGGGGTCGCCGGCGGTCACGAAGGTCACCAGGGCGGCGCGGTTCTGCTCCCTGAGTTCGGCGAAGCGGGTGTGCAGGCGGCTCATGCCTGGGCCTCCTTCTGTTGCATGTGGTGCATGACGGTCTGCATGTCCTTGTCGCCGCGGCCGGACAGGTTGATCACCATCAGGTGGTCCTTGGGCAGCTTGGGCGCGCGTTTGAAGGCCTCGGCCAGGGCGTGGGACGATTCCAGGGCCGGGATGATGCCTTCCAGGCGGCAGCAGGTGTGGAAGGCCTCCAGCGCCTCCTGGTCGGTGATGGCGGTGTACTCGACACGGCCGATGTCGTGCAGCCAGGCGTGCTCCGGGCCGATGCCGGGATAGTCGAGGCCGGCGGAGATGGAGTGCGCGTCGAGGATCTGGCCATCCTCGTCCTGCAGTAGGAAGGTGCGGTTGCCGTGCAGCACGCCGGGTACGCCGCCGTTCAGGCTGGCCGCGTGCTTGCCGGTGTCGATGCCGTGGCCGGCGGCCTCGACGCCGACGATCTGCACGCTGGCGTCGTCGAGGAAGGGGTGGAACAGGCCCATGGCGTTGGAGCCGCCGCCGATGCAGGCGACCAGGGAGTCGGGCAGGCGCCCCTCGCGCTCCAGCAACTGCTCGCGGGTTTCCTTGCCGATCACCGCCTGGAAGTCGCGGACCATCGCCGGGTAGGGGTGCGGGCCGGCCACGGTGCCGATCAGGTAGAAGGTGGTGTCGACGTTGGTCACCCAGTCGCGCAGCGCCTCGTTCATGGCGTCCTTGAGGGTGCCGGTGCCGGCGGTGACCGGGATCACCTCGGCGCCCAGCAGCTTCATGCGGAACACGTTGGCCTGCTGGCGATCGATGTCGGTGCTGCCCATGTAGACCACGCACTGCATGCCGAAGCGCGCCGCCACGGTGGCGGTGGCCACGCCGTGCATGCCGGCGCCGGTCTCGGCGATGATGCGCTTCTTGCCCATGCGTCTGGCCAGGAGGATCTGGCCGATGCAGTTGTTGATCTTGTGCGCGCCGGTGTGGTTCAGCTCCTCGCGCTTGAGGTAGAGCTTGGCGCCGCCGAAGTGCTCGGTGAGGCGCTCGGCGTAGTACAGCGGGCTGGGCCGGCCGACGTAGTCACGCTGGAAGTAGGCCAGCTCCTTCTGGAATTCCGGGTCGGCCTTGGCCTTCTCGTATTCGCGGGCCAGCTCGTGGATCAGCGGCATCAGCGTCTCGGCGACGTACTGGCCGCCGAAGCTGCCGAACAGGCCCTTGGCGTCGGGGCCGTTGCGCAATGTGGTCATGATGGGCTCCTGCGTCTGAGCTCCGGCCTGTAGGGCGGAGCTGGTGGATGCCGTCATTCTACCCCTGGCCGCCCGGGCGAAAAGCGATTAGATTGCCTCCATATGTCAGAAAAACTCACAGGTTGACATGGCCCAGGAACTCCCTCCGCTGAACGCCCTGCGGGCCTTCGAGGTGGCCGCCCGGCTGCTCAGCGTCAGCCGGGCAGCCGCCGAGCTGCACGTCACCCACGGGGCGGTGAGCCGGCAGATCCGGGCCCTCGAGAGCCAGCTTGGAGTGAGCCTGTTCAGCAAGGAAGGACGCGGCCTGAAACTCACCGATGCCGGCCTGCGCCTGCGCGACGTCAGCGGCGAGGCCTTCGCCCGGCTGCGCGCGGTCTGCGCCGAACTGCGCCAAGGCCGCGCCGACGCGCCCTTCGTGCTCGGCTGTCCGGGCAGCCTGCTGGCGCGCTGGTTCATCCCGCGTCTGGACCGCCTGAACCGCGATCTGCCGGACCTGCGCCTGCAGCTGTCGGCCAGCGAGGGCGACCTGGATCCACGGCGCGCCGGTCTGGGTGCCACCCTGTGGTTCGCCGAGCCGCCCTGGCCGGCGGACATGCAGGTCTTCGAGCTGGCCGCCGAACGCATCGGTCCGGTGCTCAGCCCGCGCTATGCGGGCTATGCGCGCTTGGTTGACGCTACACCGGCCGCCCTGCTCGACGAGCCACTGCTGCACACCGCCTCCCGTCCCCAGGCCTGGCCGCAGTGGGCGCAGGCCCAGGGCCTGGACCCGCGGCGTCTGCAGCTGGGCCAGGGCTTCGAGCACCTCTACTACCTGCTGGAGGCGGCGGTGGCCGGGCTTGGCGTGGCCATTGCCCCGGAACCCCTGGTGGCCGACGAGCTGGCCGCCGGCCGCCTGCTGGCGCCTTGGGGCTTCGTCGCCACCCCGGCGCGCCTGGCGCTCTGGGTTCCGGCGCGCAGCGGCGACCGGCGCGCCGAACGGCTCGCCGCCTGGTTGAAAAACGAGCTGAACGACCGCTGAGCGACGCGGCTCAGTGGCGGTTTTTATACAGGCAGTAGCCGATCAGGCCGATCGCTCCGAGCAGCAACCCGGCGCTGGCCAGGGGATGCTCGCGGCCGAACTCGCGGGTCGCCCGGCCGGCCTGACAGGTCCGTTCGAGCACCTGGTCGTAGCTTTCGGCGAGCAGCTTGCGGCTATGTTCCAGGGCGTTCTCGACGTTGCGCCTGAGCTGGCCGAGGGAGCGCCGGGACTCCTCGCTGGCGCCTTCCTTGAGTTGTTCCAGGCTGCTCAGCAGGTTGTTCAGCTCGGTTTCCAGGTCTTCCAGGGACTGCTTGCGGGAGAGCAGGGGCATGGGTGGAACCTCCGGGGGTTGCGTGGGAGCTGAAGCATCCGACTGCGCCGGGGCTGGAAAGTGCGACTAGGCTGAAGCTCAGAACAGGCTTCCGGCGCCCCAGGGATGCCGGCCCAACCCGAGGAGAAGCGCCATGTCCGATCACCATATCTACAAGAAGGTCGAGCTGGTCGGCTCGTCGAAGACCAGCATCGAGGACGCCATCCACAACGCCATCGCCGAGGCGGCCAAGAGCCTCAAGCACCTGGAGTGGTTCGAGGTGGTGGAAACCCGCGGGCACATCGTCAACGGCGCCGTGGCCCACTACCAGGTGACCCTCAAGGCGGGCTTCCGCATCGCCGACAGCTGAGCGGCGGGGGCTTGCCTGCCGCCCGGGTCGTCCCCACATTGCAGGGACGACCCTGGAGGCCCTATGACCCGACTGGCAGACATCCGCATTTCCGTCCTCGACCTGGCCCCGATCCGCGACGACGGCAGCCCCGCCGAGGCGCTGCGCAATTCCCTGGCCCTCGCCCGCCACGCCGAGGCCCTCGGCTACACCCGCTTCTGGGTGGCCGAGCACCACAATATGGACGGCATCGCCAGCTCCGCCACCGCGGTGCTGATCGGCTATCTCGCCGCCGGCACCAGCCGGATCCGCGTCGGCGCCGGCGGGGTGATGCTGCCCAACCATTCGCCACTGGTGGTCGCCGAGCAGTTCGGTACCCTGGAGACCCTCTACCCCGGGCGCATCGATCTGGGGCTCGGACGCGCCCCGGGAGCCGACCAGTACACCGCCCATGCCCTGCGCCGCGACCGCCTCGGCGGGCCGGACGACTTTCCCGCCGACGTCGAGGAGCTGCAGCGCTACCTGGGCCCGCGCACCCCGGACCAGCGGGTGATCGCCATGCCCGGCAGCGGCACTCGGGTGCCGCTGTGGATCCTCGGTTCCAGCCTGTTCGGCGCCCAGTTGGCCGGGATGAAGGGCCTGCCTTTCGCTTTCGCCTCGCACTTCGCGCCGCGCCTGCTGCACGAGGCGATCCGCGTCTACCGTGACCACTTCCGGCCCTCGGAGGTGCTCGATCGGCCATACCTGATGCTCGGCGTACCGCTGCTCGCCGCCGACAGCGACGCGCGCGCCGAGTATCTGGCTACTTCCGCCTACCAGCGCATCCTCGCCCTGATCCGCGGTCAGAGCCTGGTACAGCGCCCGCCGGTGGAAAGCATGGAGGGCCTCTGGCTGCCCCACGAGCGACAGGCAGTGGGTGACTTCCTCGGCCTGGCGCTGGTCGGCGGCCCGGAGAAGGTCCGCGCGCGCCTGGAGGTGCTGCTTGAGCAGACCGGCGCCGACGAGCTGATCTTCACCTGTGACCTGTACGACTTCGCCGACCGCCTGCGCGCCTACGAGATACTCGCCGGACTGCAGCAGGGCTGAGCGTGCCGAAATCCGCTGATGGCCTAGGCTTGGGGGAGACAGCGGTGACCGTGAGGAGGAAAGCGCAATGCTCATCACCAAGCACGCCACGGCGCACTGGCAGGGTGGTCTGAGGGACGGCCGCGGCAGTCTGTCCACCGAGAGCGGCGCGCTGCGCGACACGCCCTACGGCTTTCGCAGCCGCTTCGAGGGTCAGCCGGGCAGCAACCCCGAGGAGCTACTCGCTGCCGCCCATGCCGGCTGCTTCACCATGGCCCTGGCCATGCAGCTGGGACTTGCCGGAATGAGCGCGGAGAGCCTGGAAACCCGGGCCGAGGTGACCCTGGAGCAGGACGAGGGAGGCTTCACCATCAGCGCCGTGCACCTGGCGCTCCGCGCGCACGTCCCAGGCGCCGAGCGGGCGGCCTTCGAGAGCGCGGTGGAGGCGGCCAAGACCGGCTGTCCGGTGTCCCGCCTGCTGGATGCGGAGATCACCCTGGAAGCCAGCCTGCAGAACTGAGGGGCGCTAGTAGGGTCCGCAGCGCAGCACCTCGCCGCGCGCCAGCGGGGTGCGTCCTTCGCCGTACAGCCAGGCCTGGGCCTTGGCGGCCAGCGGGCGGGCTTCCAGGCGGTAGCGCTGGCCGGAGGTGAAGCCGTCGTAGCGCACCCGCAGGTAGCAACTGATGTCGCCCGGCGTGCTGCCCGGCTGCATCCCCCCGCCGCTTCCGCCGCCGGAACGCTCGAAGGTGTAGCGCACCACCAGTTCGTGGGCGCCCGGGGGCATCTGGAAGAAGCGGCCGTCGCGCAGCCGCTGGCCATCCAGGCGGCTGGCGCTGAGGGTCTGGCTGGGCAACTGGGCGTGCAGCTCGACCCAGGCCTGCTGCGGATCGCGCGGTGGCAGGTCGCTGGCGCAGCCGGTCAGGGTGGCGGCGAGGATCAGAGGGGACAAGGAACGCATGGGAAGGTCTCGGTACGGCGTGATCCTCCAAGCATAGCCTCGCGCGCCTCAGAACTCTCCACAGCGCCCCTCGCGACCGCGGGCCAGCTCCCGGCTGTGCGCGTCGTAGAGTTTCGCCCAGGTGCGGAAGCCGACGTTGCCGGCGACCAGTCGGTAGCGCTTGCCGGCGGCGAAGTCGGCGTATTCCACCAGCACCTGACAGTTGCGGGTGTGCTGCTCGCCGCCCGGGCCGATGTCACTGGATGGCACGGTGAATTCCAGGCGCGCCTGCAGGGTGTGGTGGCCGGGCGGAACCTGGAAGAAGCGCTCGTCGTCCAGCGGCCGGTAGTCCACTTCGGCGGCGCGCAGGCGGTTGTCGGGGGAGGTGTGCAGGTCGATCCAGGCCTGGCTCGGGTCGTGCGGTGGCAGCAGCGAGCAGCCGCCCAGTGCGATCAGGCCGGCGATGAGAAGCGGGGTACGCATGCGGTGCTCCAGGTCTTCAGGCAGACGAGCGGCGCCGGATGCAGTAGTGTCGTGCGAGAATCCCGCAGCGCTCCGGCCCGCCATGAGTTTCCTGTCCAGCATTCTCGACCGTATCTCCGCCCTCTGGGTTCCCCTGCTGCTGGCCGGCGCGCTGGGCGGTTGCACCAGCCTGTCCTACTACGACCAACTGGTGGAGGGTCAGCTCGACCTGCTTCGGCGCAGCGAGCCGGTGGAGTCGATCCTCCGCGACCAGTCCCGCGACCCCGAGCTGCGCCGTCGCCTGGCCCTGGCCCAGGAGGCGCGGGCCTTCGCCAGTCGCGAGCTGGGGCTGCCGGACAACCGCAGTTACCGGCGTTACGTCGAGCTGGACCGCCCCTACGTGGTCTGGAACCTGTTCGCCACCCCGGAGCTGTCCCTGACGCCGCTCACCCACTGCTTCCCGATCGCCGGCTGCGTCGCTTACCGCGGCTACTACCGCCAGGGCGCGGCCCGCGGCGCGGCGGCGCTGCTCCAGCTGGAGGGCTGGGACACCTACGTGGCGGGCATCGAGGCCTATTCCACCCTCGGCTGGTTCGACGATCCCATCCTCAGCAGCATGCTGCGCTGGGACGACGAGCGCCTGGCCGCGCTGATCTTCCACGAGCTGGCCCACCAGCGGGTCTACGTGCCGGGCGACACCGCCTTCAACGAGTCCTTCGCCAGCTTCGTGGAGCGCGAGGGGGCTCGCCAGTGGCGGGCGGCGCGCGGTCTGCCGCCGCCCGACGGTCGCACCGAGCGGCAGCGCGAGCAGTTCACCGCACTGATCCTGGCCAGCCGCGAGCGCCTGCGGCAGCTCTACGCCAGCGAACTGGACGAGGACGCCAAGCGCGCCGGCAAGGCTGCCGAGTTCGAGCGCCTGCGCGCCGAGTACCGGCGCCTGCGCGATGGAGAATGGCAGGGCGACCGCCGCTACGATGCCTGGATGGCCGCGCCGCTGAACAACGCCCGGCTGCTGCCGTTCGGCCTGTACGACCAGTGGGTGCCGGCCTTCACCGCGCTCTACCGCCAGGCGGGCGACTGGGCGGCCTTCTACGCGCGCGCCGCGGCGCTCGGCCGGTTGCCGGTCGAGGAGCGCCAGCGCACCCTACGCGCCCTGCTGGCGGAGAACCCGGCCGTCACCGGCGCAGTCCAACACGGTACCGGGTCCACCGAGGACGAGAAACGATGAACAGATGGATGGCGGGCGTCCTGCTCGGCCTGCTGGCCGGCGGCGCCGCGGCTGCGACCAAGCCCTGCGAGGAGCTCAAGGCGGAGATCGAGGTGAAGATCCAGGCCGCCGGGGTAACCAGCTACACCCTGGAGATAGTGCGCAACGACGAGGTGACCGACCCGAGCATGGTGGTCGGCAGCTGCGACGGTGGCACCAAGAAGATCATCTACCAGAAGAACGGCAGCTGAGCTGTTGCGGGCTGCGGCGCCCCTTGGCCTGGCCCTCTCCCGCTGGCACCGGCGGCAAGGGCCCTAGCCGAAGGCCAGCCGCAACTCCTCCAGAGTGGCGAAATGGTAGGTCGGCTGCTCCGCCGCCAATTCCGCGAAGCTGCCGAAGCCGTAGCCGACCGCCGCGCAGTCCAAACCGTTGCGCCGCGCGCCGATCAGGTCGTGCTTGCGGTCGCCGATCATCAGCGCGCTCCGTGGTGGCAGGCCTTCCGTTTCCAGCAGGTGGGCGAGCAGCTCCGCCTTGTCGGTGCGCGTCCCGTCCAGCTCGCTGCCGTAGATGCGCCGGAAGTAGCCGGCGATGCCGAAGTGCCGGGCGATCTCCTCGGCGAACAGGGTGGGCTTGCTGGTGGCGATGTACAGCGTGCGGCCCTGGCTGACGAGGCGTTCCAGCAGTGCCGGGATGCCGTCGAACAGGCGGTTCTCGTACAGCCCGGTGACCCTGAAGCGCTCCCTGTAGTGGTTGACCGCCTGCCAGGCGGTGGCCTCGTCGAAGCCGTAGCTGGCCATGAAGCACTGCAGTAGCGGCGGGCCGATGAAGTGTTCCAGACGGGCCAGATCCGGCTCGTCGATGCCCAGCTGGGCGAGAGCGTACTGCACCGAGCGGGTGATGCCCTCGCGCGGGTCGCTGAGGGTGCCGTCGAGGTCGAAGAGGATGTGCGGGTAATCCATGGACGCGCCTGGCGGAAGGGAACGGTCGGCAAGGATACCAGCCCGGGCGGGGCGCTGCCGGCGCCCGCGCCCGCCCGGTGCCGCAGGCCGGTGGCGTTCAGGGCGTCAGCTGCTGCAGGTAGGCGGCCACCGCGTCGATCTCCCGCTCGCTGAGCTGCGGGGCGACGGTTTGCATGATCGAGCCGGTGCGGCTGGGATCCCCCTCGCGGTACTTGTTGAGGGTCACCCGCAGGTACTCGGCGGGCTGGCCGGCCAGGCGCGGGGCGTTCTCCTGGCCCTGGCCCTTGTCGCCGTGGCAGCCGTAGCAGGCCTTGTCCTGGAACACCGCCTGGCCGGCATCCTGCAGGCTCGGCTCGCCGGCGCTGGACTGGCGGGCCTTGACGGTCTGCTGGCTGAAGTAGACGGCGATGTTCACCCGCTCCTCGAGGCTGAGCATCTTCGCCGCCTGGTTCATCACGAAGTGGGTGCGGTGGCCGTCGACGTACTGCTCGAAGGCGCTGAACAGGTAGCGCGGGTTCTGCCCGGCCAGGTTGGGGATGTAGTCGCGCTTGCTGTTGCCGTCCTCACCGTGGCAGTAGCCGCACAGGGTGATGCGTTCCTGGCCGGCCGCGTAGGCCTGGGCGCGCTGTTCGGGGTTGCCCATGATGGCGTCGAAGCGCGCCATGGGATCGTCGTTGGCCTGCACCAGGGCGCTGATGCAGAGGAAGAGCAGAGGCAATGGGGCTGTTCTTGTACGCATGAGGCAATTCCAGAGCTTGCCGGCTCCCGGCGAGCCGCCAACTCTACGCAAGGAAGGCGCCTCGGGTGCTGATCTGGCTCAATGAATCGCCGAGGCAAGGTGACGAAAATCGCAAAATTGTCACGAACTCCGTCCCAGAACGAACGAAGCCCGCTCAAGCGGGCTTCGCAGACCAGCGAGGGAGGGTTCAGAACGCCGGCACCACGGCGCCCTGATAGTTGTCCTCGATGAACTTCCTGACCTCTTCGCTGTGCAGGGCCTTGGCCAGCTTCTGCACGGCGCTGCTGTCCTTGTTGTCCGGACGGGCGACCAGGATGTTCACGTAGGGCGAGTCGCTGCCCTCGATCACCAGGGCGTCCTGGGTGGGGTTGAGCTTGGCTTCCAGGGCGTAGTTGGTGTTGATCAGCGCCAGGTCCACCTGGTTCAGCACGCGCGGCAGGGTGGCCGCCTCCAGCTCGCGCACCTTGATGGCCTTGGGATTCTCGACGATGTCCTTGGGGGTGGCGGCGATGTTGCTGTTGTCCTTGAGCTTGATCACCCCGGCCTTGTCCAGCAGCAGCAGGGCGCGGCCGCCGTTGGTGGCGTCGTTGGGGATGGCCACGGTGGCGCCCAGCGGCAGATCGGCGAGGCTCTTGTGCTTGCTGGAGTAGGCGCCGAAAGGCTCGACGTGGACGCCGGTGACGCTGACCAGTTCGGTCTTGCGGCTGGCGTTGAACTCGTCCAGGTACGGCTGGTGCTGGAAGAAGTTGGCGTCCAGGTTCTTCTGCTGGACCTGCAGGTTGGGCTGCACGTAGTCGGTGAACACGCGCACCTTCAGCTCCACCCCTTCCTTGGCGAGGATGGGTTTGACGAACTCGAGGATCTCCGCGTGCGGCACCGGGGTGGCGGCGACGCTGAGGGTTTCCGCCGCCTGGGCGGTGTGGAAGGCGGCAAGGACGGCCAGACCGGCCAAGAGTTTTTTCATGGTTCGACTCCTTGTGTATGGGGCGGGGTTCGGCCGACCGATCCCCCGCGGATTTCCTACTTCTTGCGTGTTTACTTGCGGGAGAAATGCACCACCAGGCGGTCGCCGGCGGATTGCAGGATTTGCACGAGGATCAGCAGCAGCACCACGGTGACCGCCATCACGTCCGGCTGGTAGCGCTGGTAGCCGTAGCGTACCGCCAGGTCGCCGAGGCCGCCGCCGCCGATCAGGCCGCTCATCGCGGTGTAGGAGACCAGGGTGATGGCGGTGACGGTGATCGCCGCGATGATCCCCGGCCGCGCCTCCGGGAGCAGGGCGCTGAAAATGATCTGCCGGGTGGTGGCGCCCATCGCCTGGGTGGCCTCGATGATGCCGCGGTCCACCTCGCGCAGGGCGGTCTCCACCAGACGGCCGAAGAACGGCGTGGCGCCCACCACCAGCGGCGGGATGGCCCCGGGCACGCCCAGCGAGGTGCCGACCAGCAGCTCCGTGAAGGGGATCATCAGGATCAGCAGGATGACGAAGGGCACCGAGCGCAGCAGGTTGACCACGAAGGACAGCAGGCGGTACACGGTCGGTTGCTCGAGCAGCTGGCGCGGCCCGGTGAGGAACAGCAGCACGCCGAGCGGCAGGCCGAGCAGCACGGTGAACAGCATGGCGCCGGCGAGCATGTTCAGGGTGTCCAGGCTGGCCTGCCAGATCTCCGGCCAGAACACGTTGGGCAGGAGTTGTTCGAGCATCAGCGCAGTACCTCCAGGTGCACGTCGGCGGCTTCGAAACGCGCCAGCGCGGCGTCCAGGTCGCCGCCGGTGAGGGCCAGGGTCAACTGGCCGTAGGGGGTGTCCTTGATGCGGTCGATGCGCCCGGCGAGGATGCTGTAGTCCACCCCGGTCTCGCGCGCCACGGTGCCGAGCAGCGGCGCGTAGGTGGCCTCGCCCTGGAAGGTCAGGCGCAGGATGCGCCCGGGCACCTGCTCGAAGTCGGCGTGCAGGCTGTCTTCGTCGAGGTGCTCGGACTCCAGCACGAAGCGTCGTGTGGTGGGGTGCTGCGGATGGAGGAACACCTGGGCCACCGGGCCCTGCTCGACGATGGTCCCGGCATCCAGCACCGCCACCCGGTCGCAGACCCGGCGGATCACGTCCATCTCGTGGGTGATGAGAACGATGGTCAGGCGCAGCTCGCGGTTGATCTCGGCGAGCAGCTGCAGCACCGAGGCGGTGGTCTGCGGGTCGAGGGCGCTGGTGGCCTCGTCGCAGAGTAGGATCTTCGGCCGGGTGGCGAGGGCGCGGGCGATGCCGACGCGCTGCTTCTGGCCGCCGGAAAGCTGCGCCGGGTACTTGCCGGCCTGTTCGGCCAGGCCCACCCGCTCGAGCAGCTCGGCGACCCGTTCGGCGATGGCTGCGCGGTCCAGCTCGCCGGCCAGCTTCAGCGGCAGGGCGACGTTCTCGGCGACGGTCTTGGAGGACAGCAGGTTGAAGTGCTGGAAGATCATCCCGACCTGCTGGCGGAAGCGCCGCAGGCCGTGCTGGTCCAGCGCGGTGACGTCCTCGCCGTCGATCAGGATGCGTCCGCCGGACGGCTCCTCGAGACGGTTGATCAGGCGCAGCAGGGTGCTCTTGCCGGCGCCGGAGTGGCCGATCAGGCCGAACACCTCGCCCGCCTCGATAGACAGGTTGGTGGGCTGCAACGCCGGAATGCTGCGGCCGTTGACGAGATACGCCTTGTGGACGCGGTCGAATTCGATCACTGGTTGAACCTTATGGGTACGACATCGGGAAGCGGGCCGCATGTTCGCCGGGTAGGCAAGGGCGACGGGTTCCAACGACTCTAGGCGGTTGGCCGAAGGTGCGCATTCTAGCCCGACTGCTTATGCGATCTTAGTTTTTATTATTCGATTTACCATCCAAACAGTAATAAGCCGACGGCCGGTGCCGGCGCCCCAGGCGCGTTTCCGGCTAGGGTCTGGCCGGGCTGAGCAGCAGCTGTGGCGGCTCATCGGGCTGCAGTGCCTCGCTCAGGCGCAGCGAGAAGTCGGGCTGCCGGCGCCTGACCCCGGCTTCGAGCAGCGAGGCGACCCAAGGGTAGTCGATGCGCTGGCGCACCTGGATGCGCACCTGGCACTGGCAGTCCACCACCTCGGCGGCGACCTGGTCGAGGCGCGCGCGCAGCGCCGCGGCGTCGCGCGCGTCGAGCATCGGCAGCGGCACCGTGCGGCTCTGCGCCTTGCGGGCCTGGCTGATGGCCGCATCGAGGCCGGTGGTCAGCGCCGGGGCCTGGGGCTTCAGGCTGCGGGCCCGGCCGAGGGCATGGGTAGCGGCGTCCAGGTCGCCGTGTTGCAGGGCGTTCTGGCCGCGTTCCAGGTAGGCGTCGGCGAGCTGGCGCTGCAGGGCCTCCAGGCGGCGGTCGCCGGCGGCGCGCTGCTGCAGTGCGGCGAGCTGCTCGTCGGCGGCCGCCAGCCGGCCCTGCGCGATGCTCCCTTCCAGCCGGGCGATGGCGTCGGCCGGCGCGGTGGCGGAGGCGCCCGGGGAGCTCTGGCAGGCGGCCAGCACCAGGGAAAGTGCGGCTATCGCCAGATAACCTGGGGTGAACGACGGCATTTTCGGTGACTCGTGATTGCGCGAAAGCATGCCAGTCTACATCGCCCTGCGGATTTCCCCCAATGCGGGCGTCGACGGGAGGTCAGGCACCGCGCCGTGGCAGCGCCAGGCTGACCAGGAACAGCGCGGCGGCGCTGACCACGATGGACGGCCCGGCCGGGGTGTCCTGGAACCAGGACAGCGCCAGTCCGCCCCCCACCGCGAGCAGGCCGAGCAGGCTGGCGCCGACGGCCATCTGCTCGGGGGTGCGCGCGTGGCGTTGGGCGGTGGCGGCGGGGATGATCAGCAGCGAGGTGATCAGCAGCACGCCGACGATCTTCATGGCCACGGCGATCACCAGGGCGATCAGCAGCATCAGCGCCAGGCGGAGGCCGGCCACCGGCAGGCCCTCGACCCGCGCCAGCTCCTCGTGCACGGTGATCGCCAGCAGCGGCCGCCAGAGCAGCATCAGGAGAACCAGCACCAGGGCGCTGCCGCCGAGGATCCAGGCCAGGTCGGTGGTGGACACCGCCAGCAGGTCGCCGAACAGGTAGGCCATGAGGTCGATGCGTACCTCGGACATGAAGCTCAGCGCCACCAGGCCGAGGGACAGGGTGGTCGGTGCCAGGATGCCGAGCAGGGTGTCCGAGGCCAGCGGCTGGCGCTGCTGCAGGGTGACTAGCACCAGGGCCAGCAGCAGGCAGCCGGCGGTCACCGCCAGGGCAGGGCTGAAGCCGAGCAGCAGGCCGAGGGCCACGCCGAGCAGCGCGGCGTGGGACAGGGTGTCGCCGAAGTACGCCATGCGCCGCCAGACCACGAAGGATCCCAGCGGACCGGCGACCAGGGCGAGGGCGAGCCCGGCGATCAGGGCGTTGAATAGGAAATCGGGCATCTTTCAGTGACGACAGTGGGGACCGTGGCGGTGGTCGTGCACGGGGCCGAGGATGCTCAGCCCCGGCTGGCGGACCACCGCACCGTGCAGGTCGTGGGCATGGTCGTGGTGGTGGTAGACCGCCAGAGCTGGCGCGGCCTGGCCGAACAGCTCGACGAAGGCCGGGTCGCTACCGACCTGTTCGGGATGCCCGGAGCAGCACACGTGGCGGTTCAGGCAGACCACCTGGTCGGTGGTGCTCATCACCAGGTGCAGGTCGTGGGAGACCATCAGCACCCCGCAGCCGTGGCGGTCGCGCAGCTCGGTGATCAGCCGGTACAGCTCGGCCTGGCCGGCCACGTCGACGCCCTGCACCGGTTCGTCGAGGACCAGCAGCTCCGGTTCGCGGAGCAGCGCGCGGGCCAGCAGCACGCGCTGCAGCTCGCCGCCGGAGATCTTCTGCAGCGGGCTGTCGATCACCTGTTCGGCGCCCACCTCGGCGAGCGCCGCCAGGGCGCTGGCGCGATCCACCCCCGGCACCAGGCGCAGGAAGCGCAGCACCGAGAGCGGCAGGCTGGCGTCGACGTGCAGCTTCTGCGGCATGTAGCCGATGCGCAGGTGCGGTTTGCGGTGCACCCGGCCGCGGTCGGGGGTGAGCAGGCCGAGCACGGCGCGTACCAGGGTGGTCTTGCCCGCGCCGTTGGGACCGATCAGGGTGACGATCTCGCCGGGGTGGACGCGCAGCTGCACTTCGCTGAGCACTTGCTGGCCGGCGAACTCGACGGACACCCCGTCGAGCCGGATCAACGGCTCGCCCATCAGGCGGCCCGGCAGCCGGCGCAGATGCCGACCACTTCCACGGTCTGCTGCTCGACGCTGAAGCCCACCTCGCGGGCGCTGTCGACGATCGCCCGGCTGATCGCCTCCTGCTCCAGCTCGATGGCCGCGTGGCAGTTGCGGCAGATCAGGAACTGGCCCTGGTGGGCCTGCGCCGGGTGGTTGCAGCCGACGAAGGCGTTCAGCGAGGCGATGCGGTGCACCAGGCCGTGCTCAAGGAGGAAGTCCAGGGCCCGGTAGACGGTCGGCGGCGCGGCGCGGCGGCCGTCCTCCTCGGTGAGCACGCCGAGGATGTCGTAGGCGCCCAGCGGCTTGTGGCTCTGCCAGACCAGCTCCAGCACGCGCTTGCGCAGCGTGGTCAGGCGCAGGCCCTGACGTGCGCACAGGGCCTCGGCCTCGGCGAGGGCGTTGTGCACGCAGTGGGAATGGTCGTGGGGGCGCGAGGCCAGGGGGGTGAGGGTCATGGCAGCAGCGACGATGACGGATGGAGACGTTATTCTATAACTCTTTTGCTCAAAGAGTGCGCTTTCCGTGTTCCGATACTTCTGCGTCCTGCTGTTCTGCGCCTGGGCCGCCGCCGCCCAGGCCGAGGTCCGGGTGCTGACCAGCATCAAGCCCCTGCAATTGATCGCCGCCGCCGTCCAGGACGGGGTGGGCAGCCCCGAGGTACTGTTGCCCCCGGGCGTCTCCCCGCACCACTACGTGCTGCGTCCCTCCGAGGTGCGTCGCATCGGCGCCGCGGAGCTGCTGTACTGGATCGGCCCGGACCTGGAGACCTTCCTGCCCAAGGTGCTGGCCGGACGCAGCCGGCCGAGCGTCGCCGTACAGCAGCTGGCCGGCTTGCAGCTGCGGCATTTCGGCGAGGCGCACCATGACGAGCATGACCATGACCACCGTCCCGGCAGCCTGGACGCCCACCTCTGGCTGCTGCCGGCCAACGCCAAGGTGATCGCCGCGCAGATCGCCGCCGACCTGGCCGCCGCCGACCCGGCCAACGCGGCGCGCTACCAGGCCAACCTGATCGCCTTCCAGTCCCGCCTGGAGGCCCTCGACGCGCGCCTCGCCGCGCGCCTGGCGCCCCTGGCCGGCAAGCCCTACTTCGTGTTCCACGAGGCCTTCGACTACTTCGAGGCGGCCTACGGTCTCGAACACGCTGGAGTGTTCGCCGTGGCCCAGGAGGTCCAGCCCGGCGCCCGCCATGTAGCCGAGCTGCGCGCCCGCCTGCAGCAGGCCGGGCCGAGCTGCCTGTTCAGCGAGCCGCCGCTGCGCCCGCGCCTGGCCGAGACCCTGAGCGCCGGCCTGCCGGTGCGCCTGGCCGAGCTGGACCCTCTGGGCAGTGCGGTGGCGGTGGACGCCCGCGGCTACGAGCGGCTGCTGGAGAACCTCGCCGAGGCCTTGGGCGGTTGCCTGGAAGAGCTGCCGTGAACTTGCGCACACCTTGATCCGGATCAATAGGCGAGACCGCCCGGTCATTTAGACTAAACCGCTCTAGCCCGTGGCTTTGCGGGCAAGCTGATGGAGAAACTGATGGGTCATCTGGCCTGGCAGAACGATTTGAACACCGGCATCGCGGTGATCGACAGTCAACACAAGCGCATCGTCGAGATGATCAACCAGCTCTACGACGCTGAGCAGATCGGTGACCGCGAGGCGGTGGGTCAGGTGATCGAGGACTTGGTGGACTACACCATGTCCCACTTCGCCTTCGAGGAGACCCTGATCGAGGATGCCGGCTACCCGCTGACCCGCGCCCACAAGAAGGTCCACGAGCTGTTCATCCGCCGCGTCAACGACTACAAGCTGCGCTTCCACGCCGGCGAGAACGTCGCCCATGAGCTGCGTGAGATGCTCGCCCGCTGGCTGTTCAACCACATCCGCAACGAGGACGCCGCCTACACGGAGGCGGTGCGCAACAACCTGGCCGAGCTGACCCGCGACAAGAGCGAGGGTGGCTGGCTGGCGCGCTCGCTCAAGCGCTTCTTCCGTTAGCCCTTGCAGGCTCGCCGGTCGGGTACTAGGCGAGCATCGCCTTCAACCTGTATGGTGTTCCGATCTGCCCACCGGGTCCGACCTGGGCGGACCGCCGCGCCTAGGCAAGGATACGCAGAGCTTTTCACCGGGAGGACTTACTCATGCCCATGATCGGCAACGAGCCGCAGGTTTCCGCCCCCTTCGAACTGGCTTTGCAGCCGGCCTCGCTGGACATCTGGGACAGCAAGTACCGCCTGCGCGACCGCAACGGCCAGCCGCTGGATGCCGACCCGGACGCCACCTTCCGCCGCGTGGCGCGCGCCATCGCCGCGGTGGAGCGCGACGAGGCGCTGCGCGAGCACTGGTACCAGCGCTTCCTCTGGGCCCTGCGCAACGGCGCGCTGCCGGCCGGGCGGATCATCGCCAACGCCGGCGCCGGCGAGCACAAGCCGGCCACCTCGACGATCAACTGCACGGTATCGGCGAGCATCGGCGACTCCATGGACGACATCCTCGACAAGGTCCACGAGGCCGGCATGACCCTCAAGGCTGGCTGCGGCATCGGCTACGAGTTCAGCACCCTGCGCCCGCGCGGCGCCTACGTGTCCGGCGCTGGCGCCTACACCAGCGGGCCGCTGTCGTTCATGGACATCTACGACAAGATGTGCTTCACCGTCAGCTCTGCCGGCGGGCGGCGCGGCGCGCAGATGGCCACCTTCGACATCGCCCACCCGGACGTCCGCGAGTTCATCCGCGCCAAGCGCGAGGACGGTCGGCTGCGCCAGTTCAACCTCAGCCTGCTGGTCAGCGACGCCTTCATGCAGGCGGTGGAGGCCGACGCCGACTGGCCGTTGGTGTTCCCCCTGCATCCCAAGGAGCGCGACGAGGTCGATCTCGACGACCCCGAGCAGGTGATCTGGCGCGACTGGCCGATCCAGGACGGCTACCTGACCGACGACCAGGGCCGGGTGGCCTGCAAGGTGCACGGCAAGGTCAAGGCCCGCCACCTGTGGGACATGGTGATGGTCTCCACCTACGACTTCGCCGAGCCGGGCTTCATCCTCATCGACCGGGTAAACCAGTGGAACAACAACTGGTGGTGCGAGCAGATCCGCGCCACCAACCCTTGCGGCGAGCAGCCGCTGCCGCCCTACGGCGCCTGCCTGCTCGGCTCGGTGAACCTCACCGCCTTCGTCATCGACCCCTTCGGTGCGGAGGCGCGCTTTGACTGGGAGCGCTTCCGCGAGGTAGTGCGGGTGTTCACCCGGATGCTCGACAACGTGGTGGAGATCAACGGCCTGCCGCTCGAACAGCAGCGCCGCGAGATCTTCGACAAGCGCCGCCACGGCATGGGCTTCCTCGGCCTCGGCTCGGCGCTGTGCATGCTCAAGCTGCGCTACGGCAGCCCGCAGGCCTGCGCCTTCACCGAGGAGGTGAGCCGCGAGATGGCCCTGGTCGGCTGGCAGGTAGCCCTCGAGCTGGCCCGCGAGAAGGGCCCGGCGCCGTTGCTGGAGCGCGAGTTCGAGGTCACCCCGGCGATGCTGCGCCTGCGTCCGGAGATGGCCGCCGACGGCTACCGGGTCGGCGACAAGGTGCCCGGGCGGATCCTCCACGCCCGTTACTCGCGCTACATGCAGCGCCTCGCCGAGCACGCCCCGGAACTGGTCGAGGCGCTGGCCGAGACCGGCGCGCGGTTCACCCACCACAGCTCCATCGCGCCCACCGGGACCATCAGCCTGAGCCTGGCCAACAACGCCTCCAACGGCATCGAGCCGAGCTTCGCCCACCAGTACTCGCGCAACGTGATCCGCCCGGGGCGCAAGACCAAGGAGAAGGTCGAGGTGCTCAGCCACGAGTTCCTCGTCTACCGCCAGTTGATCAACCCGGATGCGCAGATCGGCCAGTTGCCGGACTACTTCGTCAGCGCCGACGACATCGGCCCGCGCGAACATGTGGACATCCAGGCGGCGGCGCAGAAGTGGATCGACTCGTCGATCTCCAAGACCGCCAACGTGCCCACCGACTACCCCTTCGAGGACTTCAAGGACATCTACCTGTATGCCTGGCGCCAGGGCCTCAAGGGCTGCACCACCTTCCGTTTCAACCCGGCGGCCTTCCAGGGCGTGCTGGTCAAGCAGAGCGACCTGGAGAACACCCGTTACCGCTTCAAGCTGGAGGATGGCAGCGTGGTCGAGCTGCGCGGCGACGAGGAAGTCGAGTACGACGGCGAGACCCACAGTGCGGCGAACCTGTTCGACGCGCTGAAGGAAGGCTATTACGGCAAGTATTGAGCGTGTGGCGCGGCCCGCCGGCCGCCGAGAGACAGCGCCGAGGACAACACATGGCCATCAGGATCGATAAGAAAATCACCGGCTTCGAGGTGGTCGACTTGGCCGCCGAGCGTGAGCGCCAGGCCGCCGAGGAGGCCGCCTCCGTCGTCCAGCTGGACGAGACCCTGCAGCGTCCGGAAACCCTGGTCGGGGTCACCTACAAGATCAAGTCACCGCTGTTCGAGCACGCGCTCTACGTGACCATCAACGACATCATCCTCAACCCCGGCACCCCCCACGAGGTGCGCCGGCCCTTCGAGATCTTCATCAATTCCAAGGGCATGGAGCACTTCCAGTGGATCGTCGCGCTGACCCGCATCATGTCCGCGGTGTTCCGCAAGGGGGGCGACTGTACCTTCCTGGTCGAGGAGCTCAAGGCGGTATTCGACCCGCGCGGCGGCTACCTGAAGCGCGGCGGCATCTATATGCCGTCCATCGTCGCCGAGATCGGCGAGGTGCTGGAGCGCCACCTGATCGCCATCGGCCTGATGCAGGGCCAGCAGCTCGACGAGGAGCAGCGCCTCTACCTGGCCGAGAAGCGCGCCGCCTACGAGGCCCAGCTCGGCGTCAACAAGGCCGAGCCGGGCGACGGCTTCCCGCCCGGCGCGCAGCTGTGCGGCAAGTGCAACACCCAGGCGGTGGTGAAGATGGATGGCTGCGCCACCTGCCTGAACTGCGGCTACTCCAAGTGCGGCTGAGCTAGTTCAGACGCACCGCCAGGCGCGCCACGTGGGCGCCCTGGAAGCGTGCCAGGGCCAGCTCCTTGTCCGTCGGTGTGCGCGCACCGTCCGGGCCGGCCAGGGTCGCCGCGCCGTAGGGCGAGCCGCCGCGCACCTCGCCGATGTCGGAGAGTTCGGCGGCGCTGTAGGGCAGGCCGACGATCAGCATGCCGTGGTGCGCCAGGGTGTGCCAGAACGAGGTGATGGTGGTCTCGTTGCCGCCGCCGGTGCCGGTGGAGGTGAACACGCTGCCCAGCTTGCCGACCAACGCGCCCTTCACCCACAGCCCGCCGGTCTGGTCGAGAAAGTTGCGCATCTGCGCGCTCATGTTGCCGAAGCGGGTCGGCGTGCCGAACAGGATGGCGTCGTAGTCGGCCAGCTCCTGCGGGGTGGCCAGCGGCGCGGCTTGGTCGAGCTTGGCGCCGGCCTGGCGGGCGATGTCCGCGGGCATGGTTTCCGGCACCCGCTTGAGGGCCACCTCCACCCCGGGCACGCCGCGCGCGCCTTCGGCCACAACCTCGGCCATGCGTTCGATGTGGCCGTACATCGAATAGTAGAGCACCAGGATCTTCTTCATCGCGGGGACCTTCGAAACTGTCGGTTGGATGCTTCAGCCTAGACCCGTCTGGCGCCGCCTGCGCGACGCCGGCGCCCTGGGCCGCTATCATCGCCGCACACGCAAGACGGGGGATCCGAGATGCTCAATGGCCTGTGGCTGGGCTTTTTCATGGTCGCCGGCATCGCCGCGCTGGGCGCCTGGCTGGTGGGGGGCGACGCGGCGGTGTTCGCGCGAATGGTGGAGAGCCTG
Organism: Pseudomonas thermotolerans DSM 14292; assembly: GCF_000364625.1. Classification (GTDB taxonomy): domain Bacteria; phylum Pseudomonadota; class Gammaproteobacteria; order Pseudomonadales; family Pseudomonadaceae; genus Aquipseudomonas; species Aquipseudomonas thermotolerans. Next base: position 53,820 of record NZ_KB822610.1, on the reverse strand, counting down.
TTCGCCATGGCCAAGCTGTCGGTGGAGGTGATGATCCTCCTGTTCGGCACCATGACCCTGTGGCTGGGCTTCCTGCGCATCGCCGAGCGCGCCGGGCTGGTGGACGCCCTGGGGCGCGCCCTCGGTCCGCTGTTCGCCCGGCTGATGCCCGAGGTGCCGCGCGGCCATCCGGCGCTCGGCTTCATCACGCTGAACTGCGCGGCCAACGGCCTGGGCCTGGACAACGCCGCCACGCCGATCGGCCTGAAGGCCATGAAGGCCCTCCAGGAGCTCAACCCCAGCCGCGACACGGCGAGCAACGCACAGATCCTCTTTCTGGTGCTCAACGCCTCCTCGCTGACCCTGCTGCCGGTGTCGATCTTCATGTACCGCGCCCAGCAGGGCGCCGAGGACCCGACCCTGGTGTTCCTGCCGATCCTCCTCGCCACCAGTGCCTCGACCCTGGCCGGCCTGCTCAGCGTGGCGCTGGTCCAGCGCCTGCGCCTCTGGGACCCGGTGGTGCTTGCCTACCTGCTGCCGGGCGCCCTGCTGCTCGGCGGCTTCATGGCTTTCCTCGCCACCCTGAGCGCCAGCGCCCTGGCCGCGCTGTCCTCGCTGCTCGGCAACCTGACCCTGTTCGGCCTGATCCTGGTGTTCCTGCTTGCCGGGGCGCTGAAGCGGGTGAAGGTCTACGAATGCTTCGTGGAGGGCGCCAGGGAGGGCTTCGAGGTGGCCAGGAACCTGCTGCCCTACCTGGTCGCCATGCTCTGCGCGATCGGCGTGCTGCGCGCCTCCGGGGCCCTGGAGTTCGCCCTCGACGGCATCCGTCACCTGGTCGCCTGGGTCGGCTGGGACACCCGCTTCGTCGAGGCGCTGCCCACCGCGCTGGTCAAGCCGTTCTCCGGCAGCGCGGCGCGCGCCATGCTCATCGAGACCATGCAGACCCACGGGGTGGACAGCTTCCCGGCGCTGATCGCGGCGACCATCCAGGGCAGCACCGAGACCACCTTCTACGTGCTCGCCGTGTACTTCGGCGCGGTGGGCATCCAGCGTGCCCGTCACGCGGTGGGCTGCGCCCTGCTCGCCGACCTGGCCGGGGTGCTGGCGGCGATCGGCGTCTGCTACTGGTTCTTCGCCTGAGCCGGCTGGCCGGCGCCGTCTACCACTCTGAAGCGCAGCACGCCGATCAGTTGATCGTTCTCCGTGATCACCCGCACCTGCCAGTCGCCGACCGGCTGCGGCGGGAAGTTGCGCTTGTGGGTCCAGGCCCGGTAGCCGGCCTTGCGCCCGCCGTGGATGTCCAGGGCGATGCGGTCCACTTCCCGGCCGTTGTGCCGCCAGACGTGGTAGATGCGCTCGGCCAGGCCGCGCGGCGCGCTGATCGCGGTGTAGGCGTAGAGGCCCTCGGCGCGCAGGCGGCCGACCTCGATCTCGCTCAACGGCTCGCCGGGGGCGCGCTGGCGGTTGTCCACCCGATGGGTCACCGCCACCTCGGTCAGCCACAGGCTGGCCGGCGGCACCCAGGAGCGCAGCAGCCAGCCGGCGCCGCCCAGGGCCAGGGTCAAGGCGATCAGCGCCAGGCCGCGCCACCAGCGCTGTACCGGGAAGGTGGTCAGCAGGCTGGGGAAGGACAGCAGCACGGCGGTGCCCAGGGCCAGCTTGTAGCTTTCCGCGGTGGTCAGCTGGAAGATCACCGGCAGGGCGGTGAGCATCACGGCGAACAGGGTCAGGGTGTGCAGCGCTAGGTACAACCAGCGGCGCGGCACCAGGCCGCGGAAGTACAGGGGGTCGATGATCGACACCAGGGCGCCGAGGCCGAGCAGCCCGGTGAACAGTGCCTGGCCGCTGTTCCAGGTGGTGGTGAAGAAGAAGAACGGCAGGACGAAGAACAGGCTTTCCTGGTGGATCAGCTGGGTGCCGTAGCTGATCAGCGGCTGGGGGATCCTGCGGCCGATCAGGCGGGTCAGCACCCGGGTGAACAGGCCCTCGAGGACCAGCCACAGCCAGCTGACCAGCATGATGACCGCCATCACCATGGCCGAGCGCGACTGACGGTCGACCAGCACGAAGCTGGCCACTCCGGAGATGAAGCCGAACGCCGCCACCACGCCGGGATAGCGTTGCAGCAGGGCGATCAGACGGGCGATGTAGGCTTTCCAGCGCGGCGGGATCATGATGGGGATGGGTTTCCGGCAGGTGCGCAGCATACTGCCCGGGGCGGACGGGTAAAAGCGCGGCGCGACGGATGCTGTCGCGTTCCGCCATGCCGGCTGGCCGCCGCTGCCACTGCCGATGGCACCGCCGGCCACTAGGCTGGTGAACTACAACAAGAAGACCGAGCCTTGCGCGATGAACTACGACGAAAGCCATCAACAGATTCTCGGGCTGGTCCTGGCGCTGATGATCTTCGGGGTTTCCCTGGAGCTGCGTCTGCGCCAGTTCGCCAGCATTCTGCGCCGTCCGCAGCCGGTGCTCGCCGGCATGCTCGGGCAGTGCCTGATCCTGCCCTGGGCGACCCTGGCGGTGACCCTGCTGGTCGACCTGCATCCCGGCCTGGAGCTGGGCCTGCTGCTGGTCGCCTGCTGTCCCGGCGGCAACCTGTCCAACGTGATGACCCATCTGGCGCGCGGCAACGTGGCGCTGTCGATGAGCATGACCGCGCTGTCCAGCCTGCTGGCCCTGGTCCTTTTGCCGATCAACTTCACCCTGACCGGCTCCCTCAACCCGGAGGCCTCGGCCTACCTGGCCGGGCGCCTCGATGCTCTGGAGATGGATGCGCGGAGCATCCTGGTCAGCCTGGTGTTTCTCCTCGGCCTGCCGCTGCTGCTCGGCATGCTGGTGGGCAACCTGGCGCCGCGTTTCGCCGAGCGCATCATGCCCTGGTTCAAGCGCTTCGCCCTGCTGGCCTTCGCGGTCTTCGTGATCGCTGCGGTGGCCGGCAACTGGCAGCTGTTCGCCGAGAACCTCGGCCTGGTGCTGTTCATCGTGGTCCTGCACAACCTGAGCGCCATCGTTCTCGGCTGGCTGATGGCGAAGCTGGCCCGCCAGGCGGGCGCCAACCTGCGCGCAATGGTCATCGAGATCAGCATGCACAACTCCGGGCTCGGTCTCGGGTTGATCTTCGCCCAGTTCGGCGGTGAGCCGAACATGGCCCTGGTAGCCGCCTTCTGGGGCACCTGGCACATGGTCAGCGGCGCTCTGCTGGTGCTGTTTTGGCGCAACCGGCCGCTGCCGGCCGCGGAGGAGGGCCTGCCATGCGCGTCCTGATCACCGGCGCTGCCGGCTTCATCGGCCAGCAGGTGCTTGCCGACCTGACCGTCTACCACCCGGAATGGTCGCTGATCGCCAGCGACATCCGGCCCCTTGGCCAGCAGTGGCTGAAGCCCAACGTCGAGGCGCTGACCCTGGACATCGCCGACGCCGCCGCCGTGCGCGACTGCGTGGCGCGCTGGCGGCCGCAGGCCATCGTCCACCTCGCCTCGGTGGTCACCCCGCCGCCGGGGATGAGCGAGGCGCGCCTGCACGCCATCGACGTGGGCGGCACCCGGGCGCTGCTCGAGGCGGCCATCGAATACGAGGTGGACCAGCTGGTGGTGACCAGCTCCGGGGCCGCCTACGGCTACTACCCGGAGAACGCCGAGTGGATCGACGAAAGCCATCCGCTGCGCGGCCATGCCCAGTTCGCCTATGCCAAGCACAAGCGGGAGGTGGAGATCCTCCTCGCCGAGGCTCGCGAGCGCCATCCGTGGCTGCGCCAGCTGGTGCTGCGCCCGGGCACCATCCTCGGCAAGCGGGTCGACAACCAGATCACCGCGCTGTTCCGCAAGCGCGCGGTGATGGGGGTGAAGGGCAGCGACAGCCGCTTCGTGTTCATCTGGGACCAGGACGTGGTGAACATCATCCGCCTGGGCCTGGAGCGCGCTGCCGAGGGTATCTACAACCTGGCCGGGGACGGCGCCCTGAGCCTCAGGGAGATCGCCGAGATCCTCGGCAAGCCCTACCGGCCGCTGCCGCCGGGGCTGATCCGCGGCGTGCTGGGCCTGCTCAAGCCCCTCGGCCTGACCCAGTACGGTCCCGAGCAGCTGGACTTCCTGCGCTACCGGCCGGTACTCGCCAACCGCCGGCTCAAGGAGGAGTTCGGCTACCAGCCGCGCTACAGCAGTCGTGAGGCCTTCCTGGCCTTCCTCGCCGCCCAGGGCATCGAGGCGCGCGGCTAGGCGCTCAGGACCCGTCGGTGGGCGCCGCCCGGCCGGCCTGGGCGGCGTAGCGGGCGCGGTATTCGCCGGGGGTCAGCCCGGTCCAGTGGCGGAAAGCGCGGAAGAACACGCTGGGTTCCGAATAGCCGAGCAGTACGGCGATCTCCGCGGCCGGCAGGCGGCCGTCGCGCAGATGGCGCTCAGCGAGCTGCCGGCGGGTGTCGTTGAGCAGCTGCTGGTAGCTGCTGCCCTCCTCGGCCAGGCGCCGCTGCAGGGTGCGCTCGCTGAGATGCAGGGTGCGCGCCAGCTCGGCGCGGTTCGGCTCGCCATGGGCCAGTTGGGCGCCGAGCAGGGTCACCACCCGGGCCACCAGGCTCTCGCTGGGCAGCCGGGCGAGCAACGCCTCGGCGTGCTGGCGGAGCAGCTGCTGCAGCGGCGGGTTGGCCTGGATCAGGCTGGCGTCGCGCAACGCGGCGGGCAGCACCAGGGCGTAGTCGGCGGCGCAGAAGCGCAGCTCGCAGGCGAACAGCTCGCGGTAGGCGGCCTGCTCGGCCGGCGCCGGGTGGCCGAACTCGGCGCGCAGCAGGCGGAAGTCGTCGAGCAGCGGGGCCATCATCCGCACCCAGAAGCTCATCAGCGCCAGCACCCGGGTACGGGTCGCCGGCCGCCCGGGGTGCAGCGGCCGGTAAATCAGGCGCAGTGCCTCGGCATCCTCCTCCAGGCACAGCTCGCCGCCCTCGCCCACCAGGCGCTGGTAGCGCAGCCCGGCGGCCAGGGCCTCGCTCAGGGTCGGGCTGCTCTGCAGCAGGTAGCCGAGCACGCTGAACGGCCCCGGCGCCAGGTGCTGGCCAAGGGCGAGGCCCGGTTCGGGGTGATCGATGCGCTCGCCGAGTAGCTCCCAGAGGCGTTCCTGGATGGCGAAGGGCACCCGCGCGTCGGGGTCGGCCAGCTGGCTTTCCTCCAGGCCGATGGCGGCCAGCAGGGCGCCGCGTTCCAGGCCGAGGCGCTGGGCGGCATGCAGCACCGCCTGGGTGACGCTGGCGCCGACGGAGGCGTGGGGACTGTCGATGAGGCTCATGCGGGGGATTCTGCCCAAGGCGCTGTGCCGGCGTCCAACTTCCGCTCAGGGCGAGGAAGATCGCTGCCCTTCCTCCTCGCTGCCGGTAGCCAGGGCGCCGCTGTCGCGGCCCTCCAGCACCAGGTAGGCGCTGCTGCAGAACAGCGAGTTGAGGCGGCGCATGTCGGCGATCAGCTCCAGGTGCAGGGAGCTGGTCTCCAGGCTCTGCAGGTTGCGCTGGTGCAGGCGCCCGACGTGGGCATGGGCCAGGCGCCGCTCCTGGGCGCGGAAGCGGCGCTTCTCGCGGAGCAGCTGGCGGGCGCTCTCCTCGTCGCCGTAGACGAACACCGCCATGCCCAGGTGCAGGTTGGCCAGCAGACGGGCGTGCAGCTCGCTGAGCTCCTCCAGGCCGTGGTCCGAGAAAGGCTGGCGCTGGCCGGTCTTGGGATCCTGGATCTTGCCGAGCATGGTCTCGATCAGGTCGCCGGCCTGCTCCAGGTTGAGGGCCAGTTCGAGGATCTCCGCCCAGCGCCGGCGCTCCCGGGGGCTCAGGCTCTCCTCGTCGATGCGCGCCAGGTATAGCTTGACCGCGCTGTACAGGCTGTCCACGTCGTCGTCCAGGCGGCGTAGCTCGCGGCTGGCCTCCGGGCGGGTATCGCGCAGCACCTCGAGCAGGTGCTGCAGCATGGTCTCGATCAGGTCGCCGAGGCGCAGGGTCTCGCGCACCGCGTTGGCCAGCGCCAGACCGGGGGTCTGCAGGGCCGCCGGGTCCAGGTAGCGCGGGCGCATCACCCCGTCGTCCTGGGGACGGTCCGGCAGCAGGCGCTTGCAGAGGCGCGCCATCCAGCCCACGCTGGGCAGCAGCAGTAGGCAGCGCAGGCTGTTGTAGAGCAGGTGGAAGAGGATCACCAGGCCCTGGGGGCTGAGCGCCAGGCTGTCCAGCCAGTTCGCCAGAGGCTCCAGCGCCGGGATGATCAGCAGCAGGCCGAGCAGCTTGTAGAGCAGGCTGCCGATGGCCACCCGCCGGCCGGCCGGGCTCTGCAGGCTGGCGCTGAGCAGCGCGGTCAGCCCGCTGCCGATGTTGGCGCCGACCACCAGACCGATGGCCACCGGCAGGCTGATCAGCTTGGCCCCGGCCAGGGTCGCGGTGAGCAGCACGGCGGCCAGGCTGGAATAGGAGATCACCGCGAACAGCGCGCCGACCATGGCGTCGAGCAGCAGGTCGCCGGTCAGCGAGGCGAACAGCACGCGGATGCCCTGGGCCTGGGTGATCGGCTGGGCGGCGGCAACGATCAGTTCCAGGGCGAGGAGGATCAGGCCCAGGCCGATGGCCACCCGGCCGAGCTGCCCGGCGCGGGTCTGCTTGCGCGACAGGAAGAAGATCACCCCGAAGAAGATCAACAGCGGCGACAGCCAGTGCAGGTCGAGGGTCAGCACCCGGGCCATCAGCGCGGTGCCGACGTCGGCGCCGAGCATGATGGCCAGGGCCGGGGCAAGGCCCATCAGGCCCTGGGCGACGAAGGAGGTGACCAGCAGGGCGGTGGCATTGCTGCTCTGCACCAGGGCGGTGACCCCGATGCCGGCGAGGAAGGCCAGCGGCCGGCGGCGCATGTTGCGGCCGAGCAGGGTGCGCAGCTGGCTGCCGAAGACCCGCAGGATGCCGGTGCGGACGATATGCGTGCCCCACACCAGCAGGGCCACGGCGGAGAGCAGATTGAGCAGGGTCAGCATGGTGCGGCTTTCCCCCTTCAGCCGGCGGTTACAGGAATGCCTGACAGCAACGGGCACCTCCTGCCTAGCTTTACCGAGAAGGTGCCGAAAAAGCCAGCTTAGGCCGTATTGCCCGGTCGCGGCGGCTCCATCGGTGCGTGGCGAACTGCTACCCTAGCGGCCAATCTCTGGCTGGCGACACCTTGCGATGCTCTCCCTCTACCACGCCCCCGACCTGGAAACCCTCGGCGAGCTGGCCGCCACCCTGCTCGCTCAGCCGCAGCGCGACCCGCTGGCCCCGGCGCGGGTGGTGGTGCCCAGCCACGGCATGGGCCGCTGGCTGACCCTCGAGCTGGCGCGCCGGCAGGGCATCGCCATGCACCTGGAGCTGCAGCTGCCCTCGGCCTTCGTCTGGCAGCTCAGCCGCCAGGTGCTCGGCGAGCTGCCGGAGCAGTCCGCCTTCGCCCCGGCGACCCTCGCCTGGCGCCTCTACGACTGGCTCTGCGAACCGGCCAACCTGGCCCGCGCGCCGCGCCTGGCGCGTTACCTGGAGGGCGGCGACGAGCGCCGCCGGCTGAGTCTGGCGACGCGCATCGCCGACGTCTTCGACCAGTACCTGCTGTACCGCGATGACTGGCTGGCCGCCTGGGAGCGCGGCGAGCGCTGCGATCTCGGCCCGGACGAGGACTGGCAGGCGCTGCTCTGGGCCGAGCTGACCCGTGACGGCCACCCGCACCGCGCCCGCCTGCTCGACGACCTGCTGCGCCGCCTGTACGCCGCCGAGCCCCTGGCCGGCCTGCCCGAGCGCCTGCTGGTGTTCGGCATCAGCAGCCTGCCGCCGCACCACCTGCGGGTGCTCGCCGGCCTGGCGCGGCACACCGAGGTGGTGCTGTTCGCCCTCAACCCCTGCCGCGAGGCCTGGGGGGAGATCCGCGACCTGGCCGAGCTGGCCCGCCAGCCGGCCCTAGACCCCGACGACTGGTACCTGGACGTCGGCCACCCGCTGCTCGCCAGCCTCGGCAAGCAGGGCCGCGACTTCTTCGACAGCCTGTTCGCCACCCTCTTCGCCGAGCAGGGCCAGGAAGTGGGCATCTACCCAGGCGACGCCGAGCTGCGCGACGACAGCCTGCTGCACGCCCTGCAGCAGGACATCCTGCGCCTGCGCACCCGGCGTCCCGAGGAACGCCTGGAACTGCGCGACGACGACCGCTCCCTGGAGCTGCACATCGCCCACTCCCCGCTGCGCGAGGTGGAGATCCTCCACGACCAACTGCTCGCCCGCTTCGCCGCCGACCCCGGGCTGAGCCCCGACCAGGTGGTGGTGCTGACCCCAGACATCGAGCGCTACGCGCCCTTCATCGAGGCGGTGTTCGCCCCCCGCGAGGGCGTGCCGCGGATTCCCTACAGCCTCGCCGACCGCAGCCGGCGCGCCGAGGAACCACTGCTGGAGGCCTTCATCGAGCTGCTCGGGCTGCCGGAAAGCCGCTTCGCCGCCGAGGAGATACTCGCCTGGCTGGAACAGCCGGCGATCGCCCGGCGCGCCGGCATCGAGCGCGAGGAGCTGCCGCTGCTGCGCGACTGGCTGCGCGATGCCGGGGTGCGCTGGGGCCGCGACGCCGCACACCGCGCCAGCCTGGGCCTGCCGGCGGAGGACTCGTTCACCTGGCGCGAGGGCCTCGACCGCCTGCTGTTGGGCTTCGCCGCGCCGCCGCAGCTGGCCGGCGACGCCCCGCCACTGCTCGGCGAACACTGGCCGCTGGATGCTCTGGAAGGCGCCCGTGGCCAGCTGCTCGGCCGCCTGGCGGCCTTCGTCGACCAGCTCGGGGCCTTCGCCGAACGCCTGCAGCGCCCGCGCCCGCTGGCCGAGTGGGCCGACGCGCTGCAGCAGCTGATCGACGCCCTGTTCGACGAGAGCGAGGCCGGCGAGCCCCTGCTGCTGCTCAGCCAGGCCTGCGCGGCGCTGCGCGAGCAGGCCCGCGACGCCGGCATCCAGCGCCCGGTGGAGCTGGCCCTGGTGCGCCAGCAGCTCGGCGCCCTGCTGGATGCCGGTGGGGGGGCCAGCGGCTTCCTCACCGGCGCGGTGACCTTCTGCACCATGGTGCCGATGCGCAGCCTGCCGTTCCGCCTGGTCTGCCTGCTCGGCCTCGACGACGGCGCCCTGCCCCGCCGCACCCCGGCCGCCGGCTTCGACCTGATCGCCCAGCACCCGCGGCGCGGCGACCGCGCGCGGCGCCTGGACGACCGCTACCTGCTGCTGGAGACCCTGCTGTCCGCCCGTGACGCCCTGTACCTCAGCTACGTCGGCCGCGACCCGCGGGACAACGCCGAGCTGCCGCCCTCGGTGCTGGTCAGCGAGCTGCTCGAGGCGGTGGACGTCACCGCGCGAGTTCCCGGCGACGACCAGGCCCGGGCCAGTGCGCGGATCTGCTTCACCCACCCGCTGCAGCCCTTCGCCCCCGGCAACTTCGCCGGCGACCGCCTGGCCGGCTTCGCCGCGCCCTGGTTCCGCGCCGCACGGCGCCTCGCCGAGCCGCCCGCCGCCGCGCCCGCGCCCTTCGCCACGCTGCTGCCGGAGCCGGAGGACGCCGACTGGCTGCGCATCGAGCCGGCCGATCTGCTGGCCTGCTTCCGCCACCCGGCGCGCTTCCTTCTCGAGCGGCGCCTCGGCCTGCGCCTCGCCGAGCCGGAGGAAGCCCTTGCCGGCGACGAACCCTTCGCCCTCGAGCGGCCCGCCTACCGCGGCCTGCGCCAGCTCGCCCTGCAGGCCGTGGAGCACGGCTGGAGCGAGGACGACGAACGGCGGGTGGCGCGCGCCGCCGGCTGGCTGCCCAGCGGCGAGCTGGGCCAGGCGCTGTGGGGCAGATTGCGCGGCCCGGTGCGCGCCTTCGCCCCGCGGCTGTTCGAACTGCGACCGGCCACCGCGCCGCAGCCGCTGGCGGTGGATATCGAACTGGCCGGGGTGCACATCCACGGCTGGCTGGACGGGGTCACCGCCGAGGGCCTGTTCGAGTGGCGGCTGAACCGCCCGGCGGCCTGGGACCTGCCCGGCTTCTGGCTGCGCCACCTGCTGCTCAACCTGGCCGCCGGCGAAGGCATCGCCCGCCACAGCCTGCTGATCTCCCCGGACGGCGATTGGCAGCTGGGCCCGCTCCATGACGCCGCGGCGCTCCTCGAACCCTGGCTGCGCGCTTACCGCCAGGCGCTTTGCGAGCCGCTGCCGTTCCTGGTGCGCAGCAGCTACGAGTTCGCCCGCGCCAGGTGCACGCCCAGCGCGCGCAGCCGCAAGGATCCCCTGGAGGCCGGCCGCGCCGCGGCGCGCGTCGCCTGGCTGGGCGGCGAGTTCAGCCCGCTGCCCGGCGAATCCCAGGACCCCTGGTACGCCCTCGCCTTCCGCGACCGCGAGCCGCTCGACGAGCGCTTCGAAGCCCTCGCCGAGGAACTGCTCGGCCCGCCGCTGCAGGCCCTGGCCGCGGAGGACGACGCATGAGCCTCGACCTGCAGACCTCGCCGTTCGACGGCCGCAGCCTGATCGAGGCGAGCGCCGGCACCGGCAAGACCTGGACGCTCACCGCGCTCTACACGCGCCTGCTGCTGGAGCGCCAGCTGAGCGTCGGACAGATCCTGGTGGTCACCTACACCACCGCGGCCACCGCCGAGCTGCGCGAACGCATCCGCAGCCGCCTGGCCGAGCTGCTGGCGATCTACGAAGGATCGCCCAGCACCGACCCCTTCCTCGTCGCGCTGCACGCCCGGCATCCCGACGACGCAGCGCGCCGCCGACTGCTGCTGGCGGTGCACGGCTTCGACGAGGCGGCCATCTTCACCATCCACGGCTTCTGCCAGCGCGCCCTGCAGGACGCTGCCTTCGAGGCCGGCGGCGACTTCGACAACGAGCTGGTGCAGGACGACCGCGAGTTGCTCGACGCCCTGCTCGCCGACGCCTGGCGCCACGAGCTGGCCAGCGCCGAGCCGGCCTGGGCGCGCTACCTGGCGCAGCGCAGGATCACCCCGGCCTGGCTGCGCGAACGGCTGCGCAGCCACCTCGGCAAGCCCTACCTGCGCGTCGAGCCCCAGGCGCAGGCGCACGGCGACGAGCTGGCCGCCGCCGAGGCCGCCTGGCAGCAGGCCGCGGCGCTCTGGCAGCGCGACGGCGCCGCCTGGCTGGCCGAGCTGCAGGCCCACGGCGGGCTCAGCCAGAGCACCCACAAGCAGGCCAAACTGGCGCCCTGGGCGGCCGGCCTGGACGCCTACTTCGCCGACCCGGCGGCGCTCTTCCAGGCCCCGGAAGGCCTCGCCAAGCTGGGCGCGGCGGCTCTCGCCAAGGCGACGAAAAAGGGCGCCACGCCGCCCGCGCACCCCCTCGCCGAGGCCTTCGACCGCCTGCGCGAGGCCCTGGAGGCCGCCGCCCCGGCCGGCGAGCGGCGGCTGATCGCCCTGCAGGTGCGCCTGCTCGCCCAGCTCGACCGTGAACTGCCGGCGCGCAAGGCGGCGCAGCGCCTGCTGGCCTTCGACGATCTGCTCAACCGCCTCGATCAGGCCCTGCAGGGGCCGGCCGGCGCCGAGCTGGCGGCGGCCCTGCGCGCCCGCTACCCGCTGGCGCTGATCGACGAGTTCCAGGACACCGACCCGATCCAGTTCGCCATCTTCGACCGCATCTACCCGTCCCAGGCTCCGGAGGCCGCGCTCTGCTTCGTCGGCGATCCCAAGCAGGCCATCTACGCCTTCCGCGGCGCCGACCTGGCCACCTACCTGAACGCCCGGGACAGCGCGGCGCGGCGCTACGACCTGCCGAACAACTACCGCTCCACCGCCGAGCTGATCGCCGCCCTCAACCGGCTGTTCGCCCGCCCGCAGCCGTTCGCCGTGGCCGGCCTCGACTACCCGCCGGTGAACGCCGGGGCCAAGGCCCGCGACCGCCTGGTGCTGCCCGACGCACTGGCCGGCGCGCCGCTCGGCCTGGTCTGGCTGGGCGACGAGCCGCTCAACAAGCAACAGGCCGGTGAACGCGCGGCCCTCGACTGCGCCCGGCGCATCGCCGCCCTGCTCGCCGCCAGCGCCCGCGGTGACGCCTACTTCGACACCGACAAAGGGCGCCGGCCGCTCAAGGGCGGTGACATCGCCGTGCTGGTCGCCAACCACCGCCAGGCCGCGGAGATCGCCGAGCAGCTCGCCGCACGCGGGGTGCCCAGCGTGCGCCGCGGCAACCAGAGCGTCTGGCACAGCGAGGAGGCCGGCGAACTCGCCGCGGTGCTCGCCGCCTACGCCGAGCCGGGCCGCGAGGGGGTGTTGCGCTACGCCCTGGCCACCCGCCTGCTCGGCCGAGACGCCGCCCGGCTGGCGCGCTGCCAGGACGACGAGCGGGAATGGGACCGCGAGCGCGAGGATGCCGAGCTGTACCACCAGCTCTGGCAGCAGCATGGCTTCATGCGCGCCTTCCGCGTCTGGCTGGACCGCGAGCAGGTGGCCGAGCGCCTGCTCGCCCTGCCCGACGGCGAGCGGCGCCTCACCAACCTGCTGCACCTGGCCGAGCTGCTCCAGGCGGAAAGCCTCCGCCGCCCCGGCCTGGAACCGCTGCTCGCCTGGCTGAACGCCCAGCGCGCCAGCGAGGGGGCCGGCGAGGACGCCCTGCTGCGCCTGGAAAGCGATGCCGAGCGGGTGCAGATCGTCACCATCCACACCTCCAAGGGCCTGGAATACCCGCTGGTGTTCTGCCCCTACCTGTGGGACGGCCGCCTGCTCGGTGCGCATACCGACAGCGCGCGCTGCCACGACGAGGCCGGCCGGCCGCTGCTCGACCTGGGCAGCGCGGAGCTGGACGAGCGCTTGCAGCGCGCCCGCCACGAGGTGTTCGCCGAGAAGCTGCGTCTCGCCTACGTGGCCCTGACCCGGGCCCGCGACCGCCTGTGGCTGCACTGGGGCCCGGTGGCCCTGCCGGCGGTCAGGAAGGACGGCAGCCTCCCCGACGAGGGCCTGCACAGCAGCGCCCTGGCCTGGCTGCTGCACGGCCGCGAGCTGCCGGGGCACGAGCCGCTCGGCGAGCTCGCCGGGCATCTGGTCGGCCGCGACGGTGCGGCCCTGCGCGCCGAGCTGGACGAACTGGTGGCCGGCTGCGCGCACCTGCAGCGCCTCGAGCCGCTGGCGGAGGAAGCCAGCGCCGGCGGCGAGCAGCGCGCCGAGGCGCCGCGCCAGCTGGCGGTGCTCGATCGCCCGCTGAGCAGCGCCTGGCGGGTCGGCAGCTTCTCCGGCCTGGCCGCCGGCCGGCACATGGAGGCCCCGGACCGCGACGCCCTCGCGCTGCCCAGCGCCAGCGAGCCCGGCACGGGGATCTTCGCCTTCCCCCGCGGCGCCCGCGCCGGCACCTGCCTGCACGCCATCCTCGAGGACTGGGCGCGGGGCAAGGGCGAGCTGGACGCGCTGGTGACCAGCCAACTGAGCGCCCACGGCCTGGACGCCGGGCTCTGGGGCACCACGGTCAGCGAGCACCTGCGCCGCGTGCTGGACTGTCCGCTGGACGGCCAAAGCCTGCGCCTGGCCACCCTCGACCCGTTGCGCCGCCTGCCCGAGCTGGGCTTCACCTTCCCGGTGGCCGGGCTGGACGTGACGCGCCTGCGGAGGATCCTCTGCGACCCCGCCCACGGCCTGGCCGCGCCACTGCGCGAGGCCGCCGCGCGTCTGGAGTTCGAATCGCTCAAGGGCTTCCTCAAGGGCTTCATCGACCTGACCTTCGAGCACCGGGGGCGCTGGTACATCGCCGACTACAAGTCCAACTGGCTGGGCCCGGACGCCAGCCACTACGGCGCCGAGCGCCTGCTCCAGGCCTTGGCCGGCGAGCACTACTACCTGCAGTACCTGATCTACCTGGTGGCCCTGCGCCGCTTCCTGCGTCAGCGCCTGGCGGACTTCCGCGACGAGCAGTTGGGCGGCGCCTGGTACCTGTTCCTGCGCGGCATGCCGGAGGCCGGGGTGTACTTCGCCCGCCCGGCGGACAGCCTGCTGGAGGCGCTGGATCAGCTGTTCGCCGGGGAGGTGGAGGGATGATCGTCCGCCCCTGCCCCGCCCCATTCACGCCCCTATCCTGCGAGGCCCAGCCATGACCCTCGCCGACCTCCCCCTCGGTCCCCTGGAACGCGCCCTGCTGGACAGCCTGCGGCGCCTCGACCCGCAGGCCGACGACAGCGTGCTGGCCGCCGCCGCGCTGTGTAGCCAGGCACTCGGCGCCGGCGACGTATGCCTGCCGCTGGCGCGCTGGGCGGGACGCCGGCCCTGGCCGGAGCAGCCCTTTGCCCTGCCCGCCCTGGCCGCCTGGCAAGAGCGCCTGCGGGCCTCGCCGCTGGTCGGCGCGCCCGGCGTCTATGCGCCGCTGATCCTCGACCAGGGGCGCCTCTACCTGGCCCGCTACCAGGCTTACGAGGTGCGCCTGGCGGAGCAGCTGCTGGCCCGGGTCGAGCGCCGCCCGGCGGTGGATGAAGAACGCCTGGCCGAGAGCCTGGCGCGGCTGTTCGCCTTCAACCGCCAGCAGCCGGACTGGCAGCGCCTGGCCGCCGCCCAGGCGGTGCGCGGCAACCTGGCGGTGATCTCCGGTGGCCCCGGCACCGGCAAGACCACCACGGTGGTGCGTCTGCTCGCCGCGCTGCTCGAACAGCCCGGCGGCGAGCGTCTGGCCATCGGTCTGGCGGCGCCCACCGGCAAGGCCGCGGCGCGCATGGCCGAAGCGATCCGCAACGCCAAGGCCGAGCTGCCGGTCAGCGCCGCGGTGAAAGCCGCCCTGCCCGAGGAGGCGCGCACCCTGCATCGCCTGCTCGGCAGCCGCGGCGACAGCCCGGCGGTGCGCCACCATGCCGGCAACCCTCTGCCCCTGGACGTGCTGGTGGTGGACGAGGCGTCGATGGTCGATCTGGCGCTGATGGCCAAGCTGGTCGACGCCCTTCCGCCCCAGGCGCGGCTGATCCTGCTCGGCGACAAGGACCAGTTGGCCGCGGTGGAGGCCGGCGCGGTGTTCGCCGAACTGTGCGAGGGCCAGGGCTTCTCCGCGGCCACCGCCGCCGAATTGCAGCGCCTCACCGGCCAGCCGGTGCCGGCCGGGGCGCCGCGCTCGCGGCTCGGCGAGGCGGTGGTGCTGCTCACTCACAGTCACCGCTTCGCCGGCGACAGCGGCATCGGCGAGCTGGCTCGACGGATCAACGGCGGCGACGTCGCCGGTACCCTGTCGCTGCTCGAGGAGTCCCGTGAGGATCTGGCTTGGCAGGGGCAGCCGAGCCCGGCGATCCTGCTCGAACGCCTCGAGCAGGGCTATCTGCCCTATCTGGAGGCAGCGCAGACGGGCGATCCGGCCGCGGCCTTCGCCGCCTTTAACGCCTTCCGCGCGCTCTGCGCGCAGCGCGAGGGTCCGTTCGGCGTGGCCGGCCTCAACGAGGGCCTGGAGACGCGCTTCAAGCGCCGCCTGCGCCGCGAGGCGCGGGACAACTGGTACCCCGGGCGGGCGCTGATGGTGCGCCAGAACGACTACGCCCTGGGGCTGTTCAACGGCGATATCGGCCTGTGCCTGCCCACGGCCGAGGGGTTGCGGGTGTTCTTCGAGGGGGAGAACGGCTTTCGCGCCTTCGCCCCGGCGCGCCTGCCCAGCCACGACAGCGCCTTCGCCATGACCGTGCACAAGAGCCAGGGCTCGGAGTTCGCCGAGGTGCTCCTGGTGCTGCCCGAGGCGCCCAGCCCGCTGCTGACCCGTTCCCTGCTCTACACCGGGATCACCCGCGCCAAGCGCAAGGTCGAGCTGTGGGCCCTGGCCGAGCGCCTCGCCGACTGCGTGCGGACCCGCGCCGAGCGCGCCGCCGGGCTGGCCGCGCGCCTGGCCCTGGCGGAGGCCGCGCCGCCGGGCGACGAGCAGCTGCGCCTGTTCTAGGGGCGCAGGCCGAGCAGGGCGCGCAGCAGGCGCCGGTCGTGCTGGTAGATGTCCGGGGCGTAGCGGGCGCGGCCACGGTCATCCACCTCCACCGTCCAGTAGCCGATCAGCAGCGGCAGCTTGGGGCGTACCCGGTATTCCTGGGTGCGCCCGCTGGCCAGGCGCAGCTCCACCTCGGCCAGCTCCTCGGCGGGCAGCAGCCGGGCGAGCAGGCTGTCGACCGCCTCGACGCGCACGCAGCCGGAGCTGAAGAAGCGCGGCGACTTCTCGAACAGCAACTGGCTGGGGGTGTCGTGCAGGTACACCGCGAAGGGGTTGGGGAAGCGCAGCGCCAGGCGGCCCAGCGGGTTGTGCGGGCCGGCGGCCTGGCTGAGGCGGATCGGTCCGGGGTTGTCCCAGTCGATCAGCGCCGGGTCGAGGCGCTGGCCGGCGCGGTCTTCGACGTTCATCTGGTGGCGTGCCAGGTAGCCGGGATCGCGGCGGATCGCTGGCAGCTTGTCCTCACGGAAGATGGTCGGCGGCACTATCCAGCGCGGGTTGAGGGTTAGGCGGTCGATCTGCGAGACCAGCAGCGGGGTCTGGCGGTCCGGGCGACCGACCTGGGTGCGGGTGCGCCAGAGCTCGCGACCGTCCTCCAGGACCAGCAGCTCGGCGGCCGCCACGTTGATCGCCAGGCGCGCCCGGGCCAGGTCCTCGGCCAGCCAGCGCAGGCGTTCCAGGTTGACGCGCAGCTGGTCGCGGCGGGTCAGGGCATCGACGTTCAGCTCGGCGAGGCTGGCCGGGCCGAGCAGGCCGTCGGGCTTGAGGGCGTGGCTGCGCTGGAAGTCCTCCAGGGCGGCGACCAGCTCGAGGTCGAACAGGCTGTCCTGGCGCTGGGCAGCGGTGGCCGGCAGATAGCCCTCGGCGGCCAGACGCTGGCGCAGCGCCGGCACTCGCGGGTCGCTGCGTCCGGGGCGCAGCAGCGGGCCGTCCGCCAGCGCGCTCCAGCTGGGCAGCGGGCGTTGCCGCTGCTCGGCGTAGAGGGCGCGCAGGGCCTGGTACTGGGGCAGGGCGGGGCGCGCCGCGGCGAAGGCCCGGGCCGGTTCGGCGAGTTCGCGCAGAGCGATGGACAGCGCCTTGGGGGCCGGATCCGGGCGCGGCAGCTCCTCGGCGCGCCACAGCGGCTCCAGGCGGGCCTGCTCGAGGCGCCCGCCGGCCAGGTGGCGCAGGGCCTGCAGGTAGGCGTGGCTGGCCAGCAGGTCGGCGCAGCCGGGGGCCGGCTCCAGGCGCGCTGGCAGCGTGTAGTCGGCCGGGTTCAGGCCGTCGTCGGCGAGCTGCTCCAGCTGTTCGCCCAGGGCGGCGAGGTGGGCCTGGTCGCGCCAGGCAGGCCGGTCGTCGCGTTGCCGGTAGAAGGCGTCCAGCTGGGCGCGTGCGGCGGCGTCCAGGCTGGCCGGCAGGGGCGCGCAGCGCGTCGGCAGGTCGTCGAGCAGCAGGCGCAGCGGCGGGACGGGAGCGTTGGTTTCCGCGGCGGCGCTGGCGCAGGCCAGAGTCAGCAGGGCGGTGCAGAACAGGGGAATACGGAACGCGCGCATCGCAGGTCCAGCGGGAAAATGCCAGCCGGCACCATAGCACAGGGCCGCCGCGCCCCGGCGCGGGGCAGGCGGGGCAGTGGTCGGGAAGCTAGCGCTGCTCGCTCTGCGGGGTGACGCGCAGCACTTCCTCGATGGTGGTCAGCCCGGCGGCGACCTTCTGCGCGCCGGACAGCCGCAGGCTGCGCATGCCGTCCTTGAAGGCCGCGCGGCGCAGGGCGATGAGGTCGGTGTCGGCGTTGATCAGCGGCTTGATGTGGTCGTTGACCAGCATGATCTCGTAGACCCCGGCGCGCCCGCGGTAGCCGGTATCACGGCACTCCAGGCAGCCCACGGCGCGCTGCGCGTGGCTGGGCAGCGGCGCGCTCCACGGTCGGGTGAGCTCCTGCCAGTCGCTCGCCTCGAGCTGTACCGGGGCCTTGCAGTGCGGGCAGAGGGTGCGCACCAGGCGCTGGGCCATGACCCCCAGCAGGGTGGCGCGCAGCAGGTAGTAGGGCACCCCCAGCTCGAGCAGGCGGGTGATCGCCGAAGGGGCGTCGTTGGTGTGCAGGGTGGAGAGCACCAGATGCCCGGTGAGCGCCGCCTGGATGGCCATCTCGGCGGTCTCCAGGTCGCGGATCTCGCCGACCATGATGATGTCCGGGTCCTGGCGCATCAGCGCGCGCACGCCGCTGGCGAAGGTCAGGTCGATGTTGTGCTGGACCTGCATCTGGTTGAACGCCGGCTCGATCATCTCGATCGGATCCTCGATGGTGCAGACGTTCACCTCCGGCGTGGCCAACTGCTTGAGGGTGGTGTACAGGGTGGTGGTCTTGCCCGAGCCGGTCGGCCCGGTGACCAGGATGATGCCGTTGGGCTGGCGGGTCATGGACTGCCAGCGGCGCAGGTCGTCGGCGGAGAAGCCGAGCTGGTCGAAGCTCTTGAGCAGCACCTCGGGGTCGAAGATGCGCATCACCATCTTCTCGCCGAAGGCGGTGGGCAGGGTGGACAGGCGCAGTTCCACCTCGCCGCCGTCCGGGGTCTTGGTCTTGATGCGGCCGTCCTGCGGCTTGCGCTTCTCGGCGACGTTCATCCGCCCGAGGGTCTTCAGGCGGCTGACCACTGCCATGGTCACCTGGGGCGGGAACTGGTAGACGTTGTGCAGCACCCCGTCGATGCGGAAGCGCACCGTGCCCTGCTCGCGGCGCGGCTCGATGTGGATGTCGCTGGCGCGCTGCTGGTAGGCGTACTGGAACAGCCAGTCGACGATGTTGACGATGTGCGCGTCGTTGGCGTCCGGCTCCTGGTCCTGGGCGCCGAGGCTGAGCAGCTGCTCGAAGTTGCCGACGCCACTGACCTTCATGTCGGTGGCGCTGGCGCCGCTGACCGACTTGGCCAGTCGGTAGAACTCCACGGTGAAGCGGTGGATGTCCGCCGGGTTGGCCACCACGCGTTTGATCGGCCGCTTCAGGACGTGCTGCAGGTCGGCCTCCCAGCGCCGCACGAAGGGCTGGGCGCTGGCGATGGTCACCGAGTCGCGCTCCACCGCCACGGCGAGGATGCCGTGGCGCTGGGCGAAGGCGTAGGACATCAGCGGGGTGACCGCGGCCACGTCGATCTTCAGTGGGTCGATGCGCAGGTAGGGCTGTCCGGACCACTCCGCCAGCCAGGCGGTGAGGCTCTCCAGGTCCAGCTTGCGGCCGGGCCGCTTGAGGTCGTCCAGCTCCTGGCTGGCGAGGAATTCCAGGGGATGCTGCTGGTTGTTCACCGCGCTGCGGCGGATCGCCAGGCATTGCTCGGCGGCGTCCTGGTCGATGCGGCCCTGGGCGACCAGCTCCTTGAGCAGGTCGGCGAGATCGAGAACGCGGTCGGCAGTCGGGGTGAAGACGGACATCGGATCTCCGGCAGCTGGCGGTGGAGCAGGGGAGGCCGGCGGCCTCCCCTTTGTGCTGCAGCTTAGCGGGTCAGGCGCTTCCAGGCCTTGAGCGTGGCCACAGTATGGGCCTGGGCGCTGCGCGCGACCAGTTGCTCGGCGCTTTCCGCCGGCTGCCCGGCCAGCTCCGCCAGCTTGGCCAGCTCGCCGTACAGGCGGTCCACTTCCGGCAGCTCCAGCACGCCGCGGGCCAGGCGTAGCCAGACCAGCATGCGCTCCAGGCGCGGCAGCTGCTCGCCGAGGTCGGCCGGCTGCTGCTGGTAGCGCTGCAGGTTGAGGGCGGCGGCCTCGTCGCTCAGCTCGCGCTTCAGCCAGTTGCCCAGGGGCGCGGCGCCCTGGCGTTCGCCGCGATGGCTGCGCTGGCTGGTCCAGGCGCGGCGCAGCAGCCAGAGGGAGGCAGCCAGGGAGAAGCGCCCCCAGCGCGTGTCCTCCAGCTCCGCGGCGAACTGTCCGGCGGCGGCCTGGCGGGCGGCTTCGTCATGCTGGCCGGCGAGGATCCGCGGCCGCCAGTCGTCGAGCAGGGCGTCGAGGCTGGCGCGCAGCTCGTGGCTGGTGGCCCGCGGCGCGGCTTGACCGAGGCTGCCGAGCAGGGCGCGGAGGTCGATCAGTTGCTCCAGCCAGTCGGCCAGCAGGCGCCAGTGGCCGCTCCAGCGGTACTGTTCGGCGAGTCGCTGGCTGTTGCCCAGCAGGTGCCAGGCGAGGGCGGCGAAGGCCTCGTCCAGCGGCTGCTCGGCGGTCAGTGCGGGCAGTGGCAGGCGCACTTGGTAGCTGTCTGCGTCGAACAGCCGGTAGCCGCGCTCGGCCTTGCTGATGTCGCAGGGCATCAGCGGCAGGTCGGCGGCCAGGGCCTCGGCCAGCTCCAGCACGGCGGCCGGCTCGCCCTGGCGCAGCTCCAGCTCCAGCTCGCAGATTTCCTCCTCACGGTCGCCGGCGACCACCTTGCCCAGGTCCAGGGCGGCCTCGATGACCACCCTGGCCTTGCCGCGGCCCCAGGCGATCTCCGCGTACTCGCGAACGAAGTCGGTGGTGAACGCCGGGTGGATCTGGCGCTTGTCCAGCTCGGCGAGGGCGGCCGGCCAGCAGTCGTCGGTGAGCCGGGCGAGGTCCAGCTCGGGACTGTCCAGGCGCCATTCCCATTCGTTGCGCTCGGACAGCCCGGCGACGCTCTGGCCGCGGCTCTTCAGGGTCTGGATATAGGCATCGCCGTCGCGCCGCACGCGCAGGGCGACCCTGGCGGCGGCCAGGTCGCGGGCGGCGGTGTCGTAGTACTGGTTGTACAGCTCGCGCTGCTGCCAGCCGGACTTGTTGCGCTTCTTCAGCAGCGGGTGGTCGCGCAGGGCGGCCAGAGTGGTGCGGTTGACGCGCAGTTTGATCTCGGTTTCTTTGTTCATCACGGGCAACGGAATGCGGGGCGGCGCGCAGATGGCCGCGGGAACCCGCAAGTCTACAGGAGCGCCGGCCAGTGCGTGCGGCCTTGCATTTGCCTCTAAGATGAACCTGACTGCTGGAGAATGCCGATGCCCCTGCCGCCCCTCAAGGAACAGTTCGCCGCGCTGATCGCCGCGCCCTCGGTGAGCTGCACCCAGCCCGCCCTGGACCAGTCCAACCGCGCGGTGATCGAGCTGCTCGCGCTCTGGCTCGGCGACCTCGGCCTGCGCTGCGAGACCCAGGAAGTCGCTCCCGGCAAGTTCAACCTGCTGGCCAGCCTGGGCAGCGGCCCGGGCGGCCTGGTGCTGGCCGGGCACAGCGATACCGTGCCCTACGACGCGGCACTCTGGGACAGCGACCCGCTGCGCCTCAGCGAACAGGGCGACCGCTGGGTGGGACTCGGGGTCTGCGACATGAAGGGCTTCTTCCCGCTGATCATCGAGGCGCTGCGCCCGCTGCTCGGCCAGCGCTTCCGCCAGCCGCTGCTGATCCTCGCCACCTGCGACGAGGAAAGCTCCATGGCCGGGGCCCGAGCCCTGGCCGCCGCCGGGCGGCCGCTGGGGCGTGCCGCGGTGATCGGCGAGCCCACCGGACTGAAGCCGATCCGCCTGCACAAGGGGGTGATGATGGAGCGCATCGAGATCCTCGGGCAGAGCGGCCATTCCTCCGATCCCGGCCTCGGCCACAGCGCCCTGGAGGCCATGCACGACGTGCTGGACGCCTTGCGCAGGCTACGCGCCCACTGGCAGAAGGAGTTCCACAATCCGCAGTTCGGCGTGCCGCAGCCGACCCTCAACCTCGGCTGCATCCACGGCGGCGACAACCCCAACCGGATCTGCGGGCAGTGCGCCCTGGAGTTCGACCTGCGCCCGCTGCCGGGCATGGACCCCGAGCAGCTGCGCGCGGCCATCCGCGCCAAGCTGGCGCCGATCGCCGCGCAGCACCAGGTACGCATCGACTTCGCTCCGCTGTTCCCCGCCGTGCCGCCCTTCGAACAGCCGGCGCACAGCGAGCTGGTGCGCCTCGCCGAGCGGCTCAGCGGGCACGCCGCAGGAGCGGTGGCCTTTGGCACCGAGGCGCCCTACCTGCAGCAGCTCGGCTGCGAGACCATCGTCCTCGGCCCCGGCGACATCGCCTGTGCCCACCAGCCGGGGGAATACCTGGAGCTGGCGCGCATCCAGCCTACCGTCGAGCTGCTCCGCGAGCTGATCGCCCACTACTGCCTGCGCGGGCCGGATAGCTGACGGGCAGCGCGGGAGGACGCGCGCGGATCATGTATGATCCGCCGGGACGTCCGAATGGTGCCGCGCGGTGCCGTTCCCGCCATCCAGGGCCAACATCGTCCATCTCGCCCGCAGGCTTTCCATGCACGAATACGTCAACTGGCTCCGCCACGCCTCCCCCTACATCAATGCCCACCGGGACCGTACCTTCGTGGTCATGCTGCCCGGCGACGGCATCGCTCACCCCAACTTCGGCAACATCGTCCACGACCTGGTGCTGCTGCACAGCCTCGGCGTGCGTCTGGTGCTGGTCCACGGCTCGCGGCCGCAGATCGAGGCGCGCCTCGCCGCCCGCGGCCTGACCCCGCACTACCACCGCGACCTGCGGATCACCGACGCGGCCACCCTGGAATGCGTGATCGATGCGGTCGGCCAGCTGCGCATCGCCATCGAGGCGCGCCTGTCCATGGACATGGCCGCCTCGCCGATGCACCACTCGCGGTTGCGGGTGGCCAGCGGCAACTTCGTCACCGCGCGACCGATCGGCGTGGTGGACGGCATCGACTACCACCACACCGGGGAAGTGCGGCGCATCGACCGCAAGGGCATCAGCCGCCTGCTCGACGATCGCGCCATAGTGCTGCTCTCGCCCCTCGGCTACTCGCCCACCGGGGAGATCTTCAACCTCGCCTGCGAGGACGTGGCGACCCGCGCGGCCATCGACCTGGGCGCCGAGAAGCTGGTGCTGTTCGGCGAGGAGCCGGGGGTGCTCGACGAGTCCGGCAAGCTGATCCGCGAGCTGCGCCCGCAGCAGGTGCCGGCACACCTGGAGCGTCTCGGCCACAGCTACCAGGCGGAGCTGCTGGACGCCGCCGCCGAGGCCTGCCGGCGCGGGGTGAAGCGCAGCCACATCGTCAGCTTCGCGCAGAACGGCTCGCTGCTCACCGAACTGTTCACCCGCGACGGCTGCGGCACCCTGGTCACCCAGGAGCTGTTCGAGTCGCTGCGCGAGGCGACCATCGAGGACGTCGGCGGGCTGATCGAGCTGATCACCCCACTGGAGGAGCAGGGCATCCTGGTGCGCCGCTCGCGGGAGATCCTCGAGCGGGAGATCGAGCAGTTCAGCATCATCGAGCGCGACGGGCTGATCATCGCCTGCGCCGCCCTCTACCCGATCGCCGACTCGGACAGCGGCGAGCTGGCCTGCCTGGCGGTGCGCCCGGACTACCGCCACGGCGGCCGCGGCGACGAGCTGCTCGAGCGCATCGAGGCGCGCGCCCGGGCCATGGGCCTGAAGACCCTGTTCGTGCTCACAACCCGCACCGCCCACTGGTTCCGCGAGCGCGGCTTCGTGCCGAGCAGCGTGGAGCGCCTGCCGGCGGCACGCGCCTCGCTGTACAACTACCAGCGCAATTCGAAGATCTTCGAGAAGGCCCTGTAGACGGGGAGCGCCTCAGGCGCTCTTCTGGGCCAATCGGTACTGCGCGCGGCCGTCGTCCCAGCCGGCCTCCCAAGCCGCTGCGGGCACGGCCGCGCGGTAGGGCTGACGTTCGCGGGGCTGGCCGGTGAGGCCGACCATGTAGCCTTGCTGGTAGGCCTTCTCCAGGCTTTCCAGGCTCCACTGCCGGTCGTCTGCGCTGAACTCCATCGGGATGCGAGCTGCTAGGGTGAAGGAATGCCATCATCCTAGCCAGCGATGCGGCGGCCGGTCGTGCCGCCGATCCCGGGTTTTGCTCCGCTGGTGCGTTTTGTGACGGCCTCGACGTTCAGACCGCCACGCCGATGATGCTCGCCTGGTAGGCGGCCACGAAGGCGTCGAAGTCGCCGCGCGGCTGGGCCTCCAGCTCCGCCTGCTCGGCCAGGGACTGCGTGGCCAAGGCCTCGAAGGCCTGGCGCTCGGCGTCGCTGAGCGGCAGGGCGCGGAAGAAGGCCTCGTGTTGGCGGCTCTGGCGCAGAGCGAACTGGACGAAGCTCTCGCCGCGCTCGCGCATCTCGGCGAGGATCCGCGCCGAGGGGGTCAGCTCCGGGTCCTCCAGCTTGGCGCGCTGCGCCGCCAAGGCGCGGGCATGGGCGTCGTCGCCGTGGTGACGGTCGAGCAGGGCGGCGATCGGCGCCATGGCCTCGAGCAGCTCCAGGCCCCAGTCGCGCAGCAGCACCTGGCGGCCCTGGTGCTGCAGGTGCAGGCCGGGCCGCCGGCCTTCCTTGACGGTCTTCAGGAAGTTCTCGGTGCAGCTGCGGCACTCGCCGTTCTCCAGCAGCGGGCTGTCCAGCAGGGCGCAGTAGATCAGGAAGAGGTCGAGGAAGCGGGCTTCCTCCAGGTCGATGCCCAGGGGCAGGAAGGGGTTGATGTCCAGGCAGCGTACCTCGACGTACTGCACGCCGCGGGCCATCAGCGCCTGGATCGGCCGCTCGCCGCTGTAGGTGACGCGCTTCGGACGGATGCTCGAGTAGTACTCGTTCTCGATCTGGATGACGTTGGTGTTCAGCTGCTGCCACTCGCCGTCGCGCTTGGTGCCGAACGCCGCGTAGGGCGGGTAGGGGGTGGACACCGCCAGGCGCAGGCTGTCGGTGTAGCTGGCCAGGTCGTTGTAGCAGGGAGTCAGGCTGCTCTGCGCGCTGCTCTGGTAGCCCAGGTCGCTCATCCGCAGGCTGGTCGCCCAGGGCAGGTACAGGGTGTGCTCGTCGAACGCCTGGAGCTGGTGCGGGCGGCCGCGCAGGAAGCCGGCGTCCAGCGCCGGCGAGGCGCCGAACAGGTACATCAGCAGCCAGCTGTAGCGGCGGAAGTTGCGGATCAGGCCGATGTAGCTCTCCGACTGGTAGTCGCGTGGCGGACGGGTGTCGCCCTCGCTGCGCTGCAGCAGTGGCCAGAGCGCCTCGGCCAGGGAGAAGTTGTAGTGGATTCCGGCGATGCACTGCATGGTCTTGCCGTAGCGCAGCGCCAGACCCTTGCGGTAGACGTGCTTGAGGCGACCGATGTTGGAGCTGCCGTACTCGGCGATGGGGATGGCCTCCTCGTCCGGCAGCGGGCAGGGCATGGAGGCGCTCCACAGTCGCTCGTCCCCGAGGTGGGCGTAGGTGAAGCGGTGGATGCGCTCCAGATCGGCCAGGGTGACCGCCGGGTCGGTCTCGGCCGGGGTGATGAACTCCAGCAGGGATTCCGAGTAGTCGGTGGTGATCTGCGGGTGGGTGAGTGCCGAGCCGAGCGCACGCGGGTGCGGGGTGAGGGCAAGCTGCCCGTCATCGTCGACGCGCAGGCATTCGCGCTCGATACCGTGCAGGTTGCCGCCCAGCAGGGGCAGGTATTCGGGGGCGCCAAGCAAAGCCAGGCGACGTTGCAGAAGCTCGCTCAAGATATTGTTCCTTCACACGTCGGTCGGCCCAATATGGGCACTCGCTTGGCTGCCCTCAAGCAGCTGAACCATAAAAAATATGTGCTCAGGTCGTAGGCTGCCAGGGGGGCTGGGACGGGCCCCGCCGCGCGATCGCCGCGGGGCCGTGGTGTGCCGCGGGCGTTCAGCGCTTGAGCTTCTTGGCGTTGGCAAACAGCGCGGCCATGCCGCCGGTCGCCGGCGCCGGACGCTCCTCGCGGGCATGCCGCTCGCTGCGCGGGGCGTTGCCGCGGCCGCCGCGCGGACCGTCAACCTTGGCCCCGGGGGTGTCGGAGAGGCGCATGGACAGGCCGATACGGTTGCGCGGGATGTCCACCTCCAGCACCTTGACCCTGACCACATCGCCGGTCTTGACCGCCTCGCGGGGATCCTTGACGAACTTCTCTGACAGCGCGCTGATGTGCACCAGACCGTCCTGGTGCACGCCGATGTCGACGAAGGCGCCGAAGTTGGTGACGTTGGTCACCACGCCCTCGAGGATCATCCCCGGCTTGAGGTCGGCGAGGGTCTCCACGCCGTCCTGGAAGGCCGCGGTCTTGAACTCGGGGCGCGGGTCGCGACCGGGCTTGTCCAGTTCCCTGAGGATGTCGGTGACGGTCGGCAGGCCGAAGGTCTCGTCGGTGAAGCGCTTGGGATCCAGGCTGCGCAGGAAGGCCGAGTCGCCGATCAGGCTGCGGATGTCGCGGCCGGTATCCTCGGCGATGCGTTGCACCACCGGGTAGCTCTCCGGGTGCACCGCGGAGGCGTCCAGCGGGTTGTCGCCGTTCATCACGCGGAGGAAGCCGGCGGCCTGCTCGAAGGTCTTGTCGCCGAGGCGCGGCACCTTCTTGAGGTCGGCGCGGCTCTTGAAGGCGCCGTTGGCGTCGCGGAACTGCACGATGTTCTGCGCCAGGCTGGCGTTGAGGCCGGAGATGCGCGCCAGCAGGGCGGCCGAGGCGGTGTTGACGTCCACCCCCACGGCGTTCACGCAGTCCTCCACCACCGCGTCCAGGGAGCGGGCCAGCTTGAGCTGGGAGACGTCGTGCTGGTACTGGCCGACGCCGATGGACTTGGGATCGATCTTCACCAGCTCGGCCAGCGGATCCTGCAGGCGACGGGCGATGGACACCGCGCCGCGCAGCGACACGTCGAGATCCGGGAACTCCCGGGCGGCCAGCTCGGAAGCCGAGTACACCGAGGCGCCGGCCTCGCTGACCATCACCTTGGTGAGCTTGAGCTGCGGGTATTTCCTGATCAGCTCGCCGGCCAGCTTGTCGGTCTCGCGGCTGGCGGTGCCGTTGCCGATGGCGATCAGCTCCACCTGGTGCTTGGCGCACAGCGCGGCGAGCACGGCGATGGTCTGGTCCCACTGGTTCTTCGGCGCGTGGGGGTAGACGGTGGCGGTTTCCAGTAGCTTGCCGGTGGCGTCCACCACCGCGACCTTGACCCCGGTGCGCAGACCCGGGTCGAGGCCCAGGGTGGCGCGCGGGCCAGCCGGGGCGGCGAGCAGCAGGTCGTGCAGGTTGCGGGCGAACACGCTGATCGCCTCGTCCTCGGCGCGCTCGCGCAGTTCGCCGAGCAGGTCGGTCTCCAGGTGGCTGTACAGCTTGACCTTCCAGGTCCAGCGCACCACCTCGGCCAGCCACTTGTCGGCGGCGCGGCCCTGGTTACGGATGCCGAAGCGCTCGGCGATCATCCCCTCGCAGGGATGGGCGCTGCCGGGCAGCTCCTCGCCGACTTTCAGGCTGATGCTCAGCACCCCCTCGTTGCGCCCGCGGAAGATCGCCAGGGCGCGGTGCGAGGGCACGCCGCGCAGGGGTTCGTCGTGCTCGAAGTAGTCGCTGAACTTGGCGCCTTCGCTTTCCTTGCCGGGCACCAGGCGGGCGCTGAGGGTGGCTTCGGCCTTGAGGAAGGAGCGCAGCTTGTCGAGCAGGCTGGCGTCCTCGGCGAAGCGCTCCATGAGGATGTACTTGGCGCCTTCCAGCACCGCCTTGACGTCGGCGAAGCCCTTCTCGGCGTCGATGTAGCGCTCGGCCTCCGCCTCTGGATCGAGCTCGGGGTTGCCGAACAGGGCGTCGGCCAGCTCGCCGAGGCCAGCCTCCAGGGCGATCTGGCCCTTGGTGCGGCGTTTCTGCTTGTAGGGCAGGTAGAGGTCCTCGAGGCGGGTCTTGGTGTCGGCGGCGAGGATCTCGCGCTTGAGTTCCGGGGTCAGCTTGCCCTGTTCCTCGATGCTGGCGAGGATCGCGGTGCGGCGCTCCTCCAGCTCGCGCAGGTAGCGCAGGCGCTCCTCCAGCAGGCGCAGCTGGGTGTCGTCCAGGCTGCCGGTGACCTCCTTGCGGTAACGGGCGATGAAGGGCACGGTGGCGCCCTCGTCGAGCAGCGCCACGGCGGCCGCCACCTGCTGCGGCAGGACGCGTCCGGAGGGCAGGGCGGAAAGCTCTTCGGCGATACGTTGGTTGATGCTATCCATAACGGGCGATGACATAGAACTATCCGAACTCCGAGCAGGAAAAGGACAAGCTGCGCTTGCCGCAAAGGGCCGGCATTATACCCGGCGCGTCCGCGCGTGCCCGGATACGACCATCGGCTGCCGGGAAAAATCTGTTAACGAATGCCGGCCCAGTGTCCGCTGCCCCTGGGCCATAATGGCCGACGTTTGCAAAGGAGCCCCTATGAGCAGCACTGCCGCCGCTGAAGGCGAGAAAATCCTCATCGTCGACGACGACCCCGGCCTGCGTCGCCTGCTCGAGCGCTTCCTCAGCGAGCAGGGCTACCGCGTGCGCTCGGTGGAGAACATCGAGCAGATGGACCGGCTGCTGGCCCGCGAACTCTTTCAGTTGCTGGTGCTCGACCTGATGCTGCCCGGCGAGGACGGTCTGTCCGCCTGCAAGCGCCTGCGCGAGAGCGGCAACCAGGTGCCGATCATCATGCTCACCGCCAAGGGCGACGAGGCCAGCCGCATCCAGGGCCTGGAGCTGGGCGCCGACGACTACCTGGGCAAGCCCTTCAACCCCCGCGAGCTGCTGGCGCGCATCAAGGCGGTGTTGCGCCGCCAGGTGCCGGTGGTGCCCGGCGCGCCGGCCAGCGCCGACGAGGAGGTGAGCTTCGGCGACTACCGGTTGTCCTTGGCCACCCGCGAGCTGAAGAAGGGCGACCAGGTGCACATGCTCACCACCGGCGAGTTCGCCGTGCTCAAGGCGCTGGTCCAGCACGCCCGCGAGCCGCTGACCCGCGACAAGCTGATGAACCTGGCACGCGGCCGAGAATGGGACGCCCTGGAGCGCTCCATCGACGTGCAGATCTCCCGCCTGCGCCGGCTGATCGAGCCGGACCCCTCCAAGCCGCGCTACATTCAGACGGTCTGGGGGGTCGGCTACGTCTTCGTGCCGGATGGCAACAAGTGACGCCGTCTGACCGCGGCCTGTCCCGCGAGGTGCGCGGCCCGAGGCCGCCTGACCGATGAAAACTCCCGTCTGGTTCCCGCAAAGCTTCTTCGCCCGCACCCTCTGGCTGGTGCTCGGGGTGGTGCTGTTCTCCAAGGCGCTGACCCTGGTCTACCTGCTGATGAACGAGGACGTGCTGGTGGACCGTCAGTACAGCCACGGCGCGGCCCTGACCCTGCGCGCCTACTGGGCGACCCGCCCGGAGTTCCGCGACGAGGTGGCCAGGGCCGCCGGCCTGCGCTGGCGCGCCGACAGCGAGCCGCCGGCCAGCGAGTACCACTGGCCCTACACCGCGATCTTCCAGCGCCAGATGCGCATGGAGCTGGGCCCGGACACCGAGACCCGGCTGCGGGTCAACCAGCCGTCTTCGCTGTGGGTGCGCGCGCCGAGTCTCGGCGAGGGCTGGGTCGAGGTGCCGCTGTACCCGCACCCGTTGCGCGGCCAGAAGATCTGGAACGTGCTCGGCTGGTTCATGGCCATCGGTCTGCTGTCCACCGCCGCCGCCTGGATCTTCGTCCGTCAGCTCAACGCACCGCTCAAGCGCCTGGTGTTCGCCGCCCGGGAACTGGGCCGCGGGCGCAGCGTGCGCCTGCCGGTGAGCGACACCCCGAGCGAGATGACCGAGGTGTACCGGGCCTTCAACCAGATGGCCGAGGACGTCGAGCAGGCCGCCCGCGAGCGCGAGCTGATGCTCGCCGGGGTGTCCCACGACCTGCGCACCCCGCTGACCCGCCTGCGCCTGTCCCTGGAGCTGCTGGACAGCGACAGTGAGTTGACCGAGGACATGATCCGTGACGTCGAGGACATGGACACCATCCTCGACCAGTTCCTCGCCTTCATCCGCGACGGCCGCGACGAGCGGGTCGAGGAGACCGACCTCGGCGAGCTGGTGCGCGAGGCGGTGGCGCCCTTCAACCAGCCGGAGGAGCGCGTGCGCCTGTGCCTGGAGCCGCTGCCCAGCGTCCCGCTGCGCCGCCTGTCGATCAAGCGGCTGCTCAACAACCTGATCGAGAATGCCCTGCACCACGGTGGCGGCGGCGTCGAGGTGGCCGCCTACCTGTCCGGCGACGGCGCCGCGCCCTACGTGGTACTCAGCGTGCTGGACCGCGGCGCGGGTGTCGACCCGGCCGAGTTGCCGGATATCTTCAACCCCTTCATCCGTGGTGATCGGGCGCGCGGCGGACGCGGCACCGGCCTGGGGCTGGCCATCGTCAAGCGCATCGCCGCCCAGCACGGCGGCAGCGTCGAGCTGCGCAACCGCGAGGGCGGCGGCCTGGAGGCGCGGGTCTGTCTGCCGCTGGGGCTGATGTTGCCGCGCGACGCCGCCTGAGCCGCCCAACGGAGCACGGTATCCGACCAGCCTGATATCAGACTGCCTGCCCCTCGGGCAGACAGGCGAGAACGATGGGCAAATGGCGACGAACGTCGGTAAACCGGCGGGTCACGGCAGGGGAGGCGTGGCCGGTAGTTGGACTATGCTGTCGCGGCGGAAGGACTCGAGGACAGTATGCACGCCGTTTCCGATCGACAGCCCACATGGACTTGGTGGCTCCCCCTGGCGCTGCTCCACCTGGGGTCCTGGCTGGCCCTACTTACCCGTCTGAGCGACGGGACCGTGTTCTGGTACCTGCCGCTGCCCCTCGGCCTGGTCTTCCTGCTTTGGTGGGGGCCGCGGGTGCTGCCGGCGATGTTCCTCAACGGCCTGCTCAGCGCCCCGCTGTGGGGGCTGGCGTGGTCCTGGGCACCGCTTTTCGGGCTGTTCGAGGCCCTGACCCTGGCTTGCGCCTGGCCGCTGTTACGGCGCCCTGGCTTCGATGCGGCGCTGCCGAACCTCGGCCACCTGCTGCGCTTCATCCTGCTCGGCGTGCTGCTGCCAGTTACCCTGGGCACGCTGGGCATGGTGGGTATCCTCACCCTGAGCGTCGGTGCGGAGCCGACCAGCTGGGCGCTGGCCGGCCTGGGCCAGTGGCTGGCCGACTGCCTCACCTGCCTGGTGTTCGCCATTCCGCTGCTGACCTATGCCACGCCGCTGCTGCGCCAGCGCGGCTGGGTGGCTGCGGCAGCTGGCGCCGAGCCGGTGCCGCTCGGCGCGTCGCTGCACCGCCTGCCGCCCTGGCCGCTGCTGCTGGTGCTGGCGGTCGGTCTGGCTTGGGCCATGGAGCTACTGCCGCTGGTGTTCGCCCTGGCCCTGATGGGGCTGGTGCTGCTCGGCCTGGCCCTGGTCTGGGCGCTGCCCGGTGCTTCCAGTGGTGCCCTGCTGTGCGGCCTGGGCCTGCTGGTGCACTCCCTGCCCGGGGGCAGCGAGGCCGAGCGCGCCATCACCACCGGCTGGTTCGACGAACTGCACCTGAGCCTGCTGCTGCTGGTGTTCGCCGCGCTGCTGGTGGGGCGCAGCCTCAGCGACTTGCACCTGGCCCTGGAGCGGCGCGCGGAGATGCAGCGCCAGCTGGCGCTGACCCAGCGGGCCATCGACGCCAGTCCCATGGGCGTGTGCATCGCCGATGCTCGCCAGCCGGACCTGCCGCTGATCTACTGCAACCCGGCCTTCGAACGGATGACCGGCTACAGCCGCGACGAGGTGATTGGCCGCAACGGCCGCTTCCTGCAGGGCGTCGACCGCCACCAGAGCGAGCTGCACGGCCTGCGCGCCGCCCTGGCCCGCGGCGAGCCCTGCCAGGCGGTGCTGCGCAACTACCGCAAGGACGGCAGCCTGTTCTGGAACGAGATCACCCTGGCACCGATGCGCGATGCCCAGGGGATCAGCCACTTCGTCGGCCTGCTGCACGACGTCAGCGCCCGCGAGCAGCAGGTGGTCGAGCTGGCCCGCAGCCGCGAGGAGCTGCTGCGCCAGACCCACCTGCTGGCGCAGATCGAGGCGATCGCCGACATCGGCGGCTGGATGATCGATCCGAGCGACCGCAGCATGTTCTGGAGCGAGGGCTGCTTTCGGCTGTTCGAACTGGACCCCACCGGCGCTACTCCCAGCATCGATCAGACCTTCAGCTACCTGGATGCGGAAAGCCGGGCGCGTAGCGAACGTGCCCTACAGCAGGCTCTGGAGCAGCACACTCCGTTCGACATCGACCTGCGCCTCACCACCGCGCGCGGCAATCTGCGCTACATCCGGGTGCGCGGGCTGGTGGAGCGCGACGGCAACCAGGTGATCCGCGTCTACGGCGCCCTGCAGGATCTCACCGAGCGCAAGCGTGCCGAGCAGCAGTTGCAGGAGCGTGACGAATGGCTGCGGCTGTTCTTCGAGGCGCCTTTGGTGGGCATGGCGATACTCGGTCCGCAGCGGCTCTGGCTGGAGGTCAACAGCAAGCTCTGCGAGATCCTCGGGCGCAGCCGCGACGAGCTGCGCGGCATGACCTGGACGGCGGTCACCCACGAGGACGACCTGCTGGTCGAGGCTCCGCTGTTTCTGGCGGTGTGCGCCGGCCAGCGCGACGACTACGAGCTGGACAAGCGCTTCCTGCGTCCCGACGGCAGCCTGGTCTACGCGCGCCTCAGCCTGCGCGCGGTGCGCGACGCGGAGGGCCGTCTGGAGGCCTGCCTGGTGCTGATCGAGGACATCACCGCGCGGCGCGAGGCGGAGGACCGCTACCGCACCCTGGTGGAGAACGCCCCGGAGGCGATCCTGATGTTCGACACCGAGCTGGGCATCGTCGAGGCCAACGAGAACGCCGCGCAGCTGGTCGGCCTGCCCCGCGAGCAGCTGATTGGCCGCCACCCGATCAGCTTCAGCCCGCCGCAGCAGCCCGACGGGCGCTCGTCCGAGGAGGCCGCGCGGGAATACGGCAAGGCGGTGTTGAACGGCGAGAAGCCGGTGTTCGAGTGGCTGCTGCGCGACGTCCACGGCCACCAGCGGCCCTGCGAGGTTCGCTTGGTACGGCTGCCCGGCGGCGAGCGGCCGCTGGTGCGGCTGAGCGTCACCGACATCTCCGAACGCAAGCGCTACCAGCGGGAGATCGAGCGCCTGGCGTTCAGCGACGAGCTTACCGGGCTGCCCAACCGCCGCCTGCTGCTCGACCGCCTGCAGCATGCCATGCTCCGCGAGCAGCGCGAGGGCAGTTACGGCGCGCTGCTGTTCATCGATCTCGACCACTTCAAGATGGTCAACGACAGTCTGGGCCACCCGGTCGGCGACGCCCTGCTCTGCGAGGTGACCGCGCGTCTGGCCGGCTGCCTGCGCTCCCAGGACACGCTGGCGCGGCTCGGCGGCGACGAGTTCGTGGTGCTCCTCGAGGCCCTCGGCAGCAGCCCGGCGGAG
Organism: Pseudomonas thermotolerans DSM 14292; assembly: GCF_000364625.1. GTDB lineage: Bacteria > Pseudomonadota > Gammaproteobacteria > Pseudomonadales > Pseudomonadaceae > Aquipseudomonas > Aquipseudomonas thermotolerans. Next base: position 20,767 of record NZ_KB822610.1, on the reverse strand, counting down.
GCCGGCGAGCACGCCGCCGAGGTGGGCGAGAAGCTGCTCGCCAGTCTGGTCGGCAGCTACCTGCTCGACGGCCACGAGCTGGCGGTCAGCGCCAGCATCGGCATCGCCCTGCACCCGATCCCCGGGCAGGGCGCCGCCGATGTGCTCAAGCAGGCGGACACCGCCATGTACCGGGCCAAGCAGGGCGGGCGCAATGCCCTGCACTTCTTCGCACCGGAGATGCAGGCGCTGATGGACCAGCGTCTACTGCTGCAGAGCGAGTTGCGCCAGGCCATGGCCCGCGGCCAGTTGCACCTGGTTTACCAGCCGCAGCTGGAACTGGCCGGCGGGCGCCTGGTGGGCGCCGAGGTGCTGCTGCGCTGGGTGCACCCGGAGCGTGGCGAGATTCCAACCAGCCAGTTCATCCCCCTGGCCGAGGAGACCGGGCTGATCCACGAGCTGGGCGCCTGGGTGCTGGACAACGCCTGCGCCGCCCTGGCCCGCTGGCAGGCTCGCTGGCCGCAGCTGGTGCTAGCCATCAACCTGAGCCCCCGTGAGCTGCGCCAGGCGGGACTGGTGGAGCGGGTGAGCGCCTGCCTGGCGCGCCACGGCCTGCCGGCCACCGCGCTGGAGCTGGAGATCACCGAGGGCGTGCTGCTCGAGGAGGTGGAGCAGTGCATCGCCACCATGCAGACTCTCAAGGCCCTCGGCGTGCGCTTCGCCATCGACGACTTCGGCACTGGCTATTCCTCGCTCACCTACCTGAAGCGCCTGCCGCTGGACCGCCTGAAACTCGACCGCAGCTTCGTCGGCGACCTGGACGGCGAGGCCAGCGGCCTGGTGCTGGTGGAGTCGATCCTGGTGATCGCCCGCAAGCTCGGCCTGGAGTGCATCGCCGAGGGGGTGGAGAACCAGGCCCAGTTGGACTGCATGCTGCGCCACGGCTGCACGTTGGGCCAAGGCTACTACTTCGCTCGGCCGATGGACGAGGCGGCCTTCGAGGCCTGGCTGGACGGCCAGCGGCCGGCACCCGCCGGCGTGCGCCTGGCCCAGGATCTGCCCCCGGCGCGCGGGTGAGACCGCGGCGTGCTCATCGCGGCGCCTTATCACGCCTCATTCAGGCGGTCGGCGGTTGCTTGTCCGGCCCCCGGAGCTGGCCGACACTCGCAGTTCCTAGGCCCCATAAGAAGACCGATGGAGGAGTTCGCCCATGTCCGCTGCCATCCGCTTCGAAGACCAGGTGGTGATCGTCACCGGCGCCGGGGGTGGCCTTGGCCGCGCCCATGCCCTGCTGTTCGCCCGCCACGGCGCCCGGGTGGTGGTCAACGACCTGGGTGTCAGTACCCACGGCGAGGGTGCGAGCAGCGCGGCGGCCGACAAGGTGGTGGCGGAGATCCGCGAGGCCGGTGGCATCGCGGTGGCCAGCTACGACTCGGTGACCGACGGCGAGAAGATTGTGCAGTGCGCCCTGGACGCCTTCGGTCGTGTTGACGTGGTGGTCAACAATGCCGGGATCCTCCGCGACAAGACCTTCCACAAGATGGACGACGGCGACTGGGAGCTGGTCTACCGGGTCCATGTCGAGGGCGCCTACAAGGTGACCCGCGCCGCCTGGCCGCACCTGCGTGGGCAGAACTACGGGCGGGTGATCTTCACCTCCTCCACCTCGGGGATCTACGGCAACTTCGGGCAGAGCAACTACGCCATGGCCAAGCTCGGCCTCTATGGGCTGACCCGCACCCTGGCCCTGGAAGGCCGCAAGCACAACATCCTGGTCAACGCCATCGCCCCCACCGGCGGCACGCGGATGACTGAGGGGCTGCTCCCGTCCCAGGTGTTCGCCCAGCTCAAGCCTGAGCTGGTCAGCCCGCTGGTGGTCTACCTGGGCAGCGCCGCCTGCCAGGACAGCGGCGGCCTGTTCGAGGTGGGCGGCGGCTGGATCGGCAAGACCCGCTGGGAGCGCAGCCTGGGCGTCGGTTTCGACCCCAACGCCGGCTTCAGCCCCGAGGACGTGGCTGCCCAGTGGCAGCGCATCTGTGACTTCGAGGGCGCCGTGCACCCGGCGGACAACGTCGAGGCGCTGCGCGAGATGATGGCCAACCTGCAGCGGCACGCCCTCTAGGCCGCCCGGTGCCCTTCTCCGGCAAGGAGAGGGGATGGGACTGCCGGCGGCTTCGCAGCGCGCCGCTCCCCTTTGGAAAGGCGCCGGGGCAGGCCCGTTCAGCTCCCCCCGCGCAGATGGCGCCCGAACAGCGCCTGCAGCTGCTCCGGGCCGTCACTGCCGGCCGGGTAGGGGCGGGGGCTCTGATAGTGCTCGTGCCAGCCTTGCAGGATGGGGTCGACCCAGGCCCAGGCCGCCTCCACCTCATCTCGGCGCATGAACAGCGTCGAATCGCCCTCGATCACGTCCAGCAGCAGGCGCTCGTAGGCGTCCCAGCGGCGCTTCTGCTGGAACGCCTGGGCCAGGTTGAGGTCCAGCTCCACCGGCTCCAGGCGCATGCCCTTGCCCGGCGCCTTGGCCATCAGCTGCAGGCTGATGCGTTCCTCCGGCTGCAGGCGGATCAGCAGGCGGTTGGCCTCGCCGCCGTTGAACAGACGGTGCGGCACGGGCTTGAACTGGATGACGATCTCCGAGGTCTTGCGCGCCATGCGCTTGCCGGTGCACAGGAAGAACGGCACCCCGGCCCAGCGCCAGTTGTCGATCTCGGCGAGTAGGGCGACGAAGGTCTCGGTGTCGCTGTCGTTGTCGACGTTCTTCTCGAACCAGTAGGCCGGCACCTCCTGGCCGCCGATCTTGCCGGCGGCGTACTGGCCGCGCACCGTCTTGTCGCGAACGTCCAGACCGCCGATCGGTTTCAGCGCCTGCAGCACGCGCAGCTTTTCGTCGCGCACCGCCTCGGCGTCGAAGCGCGCCGGCGCCTCCATGGCCACCAGGCAGAGTAGCTGCAGCAGGTGGTTCTGCACCATGTCGCGCATCGCACCGGCCTGGTCGTAGTAGGCGCCGCGGTTCTCCACACCGAGGGTCTCGTAGACGTTGATGCGCACGTGGTCGATGTGCCCGGCGCGCCACAGCGGCTCGAACAGGGCGTTGGCGAAGCGCAGCGCCATCAGGTTCTGCACGGTCTCCTTGCCCAGGTAGTGGTCGATGCGGAATACCCGCGACTCGTCGAACACCTTGCCGATCGCCGCGTTGATCGCCCGCGCCGATTCCAGCGAGTGGCCGAGCGGCTTCTCCAGGACGATGCGCGACTGCGGTCCGGCCAGCCCGGCGATGGCCAGGTGCTCGACCACCGCCTCGAACAGCCGCGGCGCGGTAGCCAGGTAGTAGACCTGCTGTGCCGGACTACCCTCCAAGCGACGTGCCAGGCGGCTGAAGTCGGCGCTCTGCTCGATGTCCATGGCGAAGTAGTCGAGGCGCTCGGCGAAGCCCTGCCAGGTGGCGGCATCGAAGTCGGCACGCGCCACCTGGGCGCGGCAGCGGCGTTCGGCGAGGGCCTGGTAGGCGGCACGCTCGAGCGGCTGGCGGGCCAGGGCGAGGATGCGGGTCTGCGCATGCAGGCGACCGTCGCGGTGCAGGTAGTAGAGCGCGGGTAGCAGCTTGTGCAGGGCGAGATCACCGGTCCCGCCGAAGACCAGCATGGTGCAAGGAAGGGTCAAGGCATCCCTCCGGATGGCCGGCGATATGTGCACACCGGCAGGAAAACGGGTATTAACCAAGCACTGGGCTGCATCATGTAGTATAACTACAAGCGCACTACAGCCCGGCGAGTGCCGATCATAACCGAGTCAGCGTCCGATGGAGTTCCGTCGACCTGCCCCAGCGTGAAGAGTCTGCCTGTGAACCTGTTGCAACACATCGCCCAGTCGCGTCATCTGCTGCGCAAGTCCGAACTCAAGGTTGCCGACCACGTGCTGCTCGATCCGGCCGCCGTGATGCACAGCTCCATGGCCGACCTGGCCCAAGGCGTCGGAGTCAGCGAGCCGACCATCGTGCGCTTCTGTCGCGCCATTGGCTGCAGCGGCTTCCAGGATCTCAAGCTCAGGCTGGCGCAGAGCCTGGCTGCCGGCGCCAGCTTCGGGCAGTTCGCGATCAGCGAGAACGATTCGGTCGCCGACTTCAGCCTGAAGATCTTCGACACCACCCTGCACACCCTGATGGAGGTACGCGAGAAGCTCGACCCGGATGCCCTACAGCGTGCCATCAACGTCTGTGCCGGAGCCCAGCGCATCGAGTTCTACGGCTTCGGCGCCTCCGGGGCGGTGGCCGCGGACGCCCAGCACAAGTTCTTCCGCCTGCTGCTCACCGCCGCGGCTTACTCGGACCCGCACATGCAGGCGATGTCCGCGGTGACCCTCAAACCCACCGACGTGGCCGTGTGCATCTCCCAGTCCGGGCGTTCCAAGGACCTGCTGATCACCGCCAACCTGGTCCGCGAGACCGGTGCCAACCTGATCACCCTATGTCCCAGCCAGACCCCGCTGGCCGACCTGGCCACGGTCAACCTGGCCATCGACGTGCAGGAAGACACCGAGATCTACACCCCGCTGACCTCGCGCATCGCCCACCTGGTGGTGATCGACGTGCTGGCCATGGGTGTGGCCATGGCTCGCGGGCCGAACCTGGTGAACCACCTGAAGAGCGTCAAGCGCAGCCTGCGTAGCCTGCGCCTGTCGCCGAAGACGGTGAAAACTGGGGAAGAGTGAGGTACCGCCGCGCGGTCATGCCTGCTTCACCGCGCCGTCACCGGGCTGTCACCTGGCCTGGGCATGCTGAAGCTCCCCGTCCCCAACAGGGAGAAGCCCGCATGTCGCGTCCCGATTCCTATGCCTACGAATCCGCCAGCGCCCGCCGGCGCAAGCAGGAGGATCTGCGTCGCATGGCCTTCCGCCGAGCCATCGAGGACTATGCCGAGCAGCGCCATCTGCAGCGGGAGCTGGCCGAGTACCCCGAACTGGTGGTCGCCGACTACCTCATTGCGGCCCACGCGCGTCTGCGTCGAAGCGCGCCGCCAGCGCGTTGATCTCCGCGCGTTCCTCGCGGATGAACGCCTGGAAGGCTGCGGCCACCGGCGACAGGCGCTTGCCGCGGCCGTAGACCACGCACCAGCTGCGCTGCAGCGGCAGCTCCTCCACCGGCAGTTCGCGCAGGGTGCCGAGGGCCAGTTCGCGACGCACCGCGTGGCGCGGCAGCAGGGCCAGGCCGAGGCCGGCCAGCACCCCTTCCACCTGGGCCTCGCTGGAGCCCAGCTCCAGGGTCTGGCTGAAGTGCGCACGCTTCTGGTGGGCGTATTCCTCGATGGCCCGCCGGGTTCCGGAGCCCGGCTCGCGGATCAGCAGCGGCCAGGCACCCAGGTCGGCCAGGCGCAGGCTCTCCCGGACGCATAGCGGGTGGTCCGCCGGCGCCACGGCGACGATCGGGTTGTTGAGGAAGGGCAGGAACTCCACTGCCGGCTCGCTGGGCACTTGGGACATGATCAGCAGGTCGTCGCGGCTGACCGTCAGACGGCGCACCGCCAGGCTGTGGTTGACCACGGTGAGCTGCAGGCTGACCTCCGGGTGGCGGCGGCGGAAGGCGGCGAACAGGTGCGGCACGAAGTACTTGGCGCTGGATTCGATGGCCAGGTTGAGCTGGCCCTGCAGCGAGCCGCGCAGGTTGGAGAGCTGCATGTCGAGGCTCTCCAGGCGCCCGAAGATGTCCGCGCTGGCCTTCAGCAGGGCCTCGGCGGCATCGGTCAGGTAGAGTTTCTTGCCGATGTACTCGAACAACGGCTGACCGACCAGTTCTTCCAGCTGGCGAATCTGCAGACTGACCGCCGGCTGGGTCAGCGCCATCTCCTCCGCGGCGCGGCTGTAGGAGCGGCTCTCGCACACCGAACGGAACACCTGCAGCTGGCGCAGGGTCATGCGCATCAAGGACTTACGCATGAGCGGTCACCCTCGAGAAGGACTCGGAAACTATGAATATAAGTCCTTACTAATGACTATCCAAACAAATATTAATTTTTAGTAATTGTGTGCCGGGAGTAGGTTTTCCGTGACGACCGCGGCGTGGCCATGGTCGAGCGTCGGGCGATGCGAGTCGCCCGTCTGTCCACCTGGGGCCTGTCTGCGCAGCGTGAACGGACCCTGAGAGAGAGAACCTGACCGTGATCAAGAAAATCCTGATCGCCAACCGTGGGGAAATCGCCGTCCGCATCGTGCGCGCCTGCGCCGAAATGGGCATCCGCTCGGTGGCCATCTACTCCGAGGCGGACCGCCATGCGCTGCACGTCAAGCGTGCCGACGAAGCGCACAGCGTCGGCGAGGACCCGCTGGCCGGCTACCTGAACCCGCGCAAGCTGGTCAACCTGGCGGTGGAAACCGGCTGTGACGCCCTGCACCCGGGCTACGGCTTCCTGTCCGAGAACGCCGAACTGGCGGAGATCTGTGCCGAACGCGGCATCAAGTTCATCGGCCCGAGCGCGGAGGTGATCCGCCGCATGGGCGACAAGACCGAGGCGCGCCGCTCGATGATCGCCGCCGGCGTGCCGGTCACCCCGGGCACCGAGGGCAACGTGGCCAGCCTCGAAGAGGCGCTCAGCGAGGCCGAGCGCATCGGCTACCCGATCATGCTCAAGGCCACCTCCGGCGGTGGCGGGCGCGGCATCCGACGCTGCAACAGCCGCGAGGAGCTGGAGGCCGCCTATCCGCGAGTGATCTCCGAGGCCACCAAGGCGTTCGGCTCGGCCGAGGTGTTCCTCGAGAAGTGCATCGTCAATCCCAAGCACATCGAGGCCCAGGTGCTCGCCGACAGCTTTGGCAACACCGTGCACCTGTTCGAGCGCGACTGTTCGATCCAGCGCCGCAACCAGAAGCTCATCGAGATCGCCCCCAGCCCGCAGCTCACCCCCGAGCAGCGCGCCTACATCGGCGATCTGGCGGTGCGTGCCGCCAAGGCGGTGGGCTACGAGAACGCCGGCACCGTGGAGTTCCTGCTCGCCGACGGCGAGGTGTACTTCATGGAGATGAACACCCGCGTGCAGGTGGAGCACACCATCACCGAGGAAATCACCGGCATCGACATCGTCCGTGAGCAGATCCGCATCGCCTCGGGCCTGCCCCTGTCGGTCAAGCAGGAAGACATCCAGCACCGCGGTTTCGCCCTGCAGTTCCGGATCAACGCCGAGGATCCGAAGAACAACTTCCTGCCCAGTTTCGGCAAGATCACCCGCTACTACGCGCCCGGCGGTCCCGGGGTGCGCACCGACACGGCGATCTACACCGGCTACACCATTCCGCCCTACTACGACTCCATGTGCCTCAAGCTGATCGTCTGGGCGCTGACCTGGGAGGAGGCGCTGGACCGCGGCCTGCGGGCGCTGGATGACATGCGCGTGCAGGGTGTGAAGACCACCGCCCCCTACTACCAGGAGATCCTGCGCAACCCCGAGTTCCGCAGCGGCCAGTTCAACACCAGTTTCGTCGAGAGCCATCCGGAACTGACCAACTATTCGATCAAGCGCAAACCGGAAGAGCTGGCCCTGGCCATCGCCGCCGCCATCGCTGCCCACGCCGGCCTGTGAGGAACGCCCCATGAGCAAGAGAATCACCGTCACCGATACCATCCTGCGCGATGCCCACCAGTCCCTGCTGGCCACCCGCATGCGCACCGAGGACATGCTGCCGATCTGCGAGAAGCTCGACAAAGTCGGCTACTGGTCCCTGGAAGTCTGGGGTGGCGCCACCTTCGATGCCTGCGTACGCTTCCTCAAGGAAGATCCCTGGGAACGCCTGCGCAAGCTCAAGGCGGCGCTGCCCAACACCCGCCTGCAGATGCTCCTGCGCGGCCAGAACCTGCTCGGCTACCGCCACTACAGCGACGACGTGGTGCGCGCCTTCGTGGCCAAGGCCGCGGTGAACGGCATCGACGTGTTCCGCATCTTCGACGCCATGAACGACGTGCGTAACCTGCGCGTCTCCATCGAGGCGGTGAAGGCCGCCGGCAAGCACGCCCAGGGCACCATCTGCTACACCACCAGCCCGGTGCACACCATCGAGGCCTTCGTCAAGCAGGCCCAGCAGATGGCCGAGATGGGCGTCGACTCCATCGCCATCAAGGACATGGCCGGCCTGCTCACCCCCTATGCCACCGGCGAGCTGGTCAAGGCCCTGAAGGACAACCTGCCGCACCTGGACGTGGTGATCCACTCCCACGACACCGCCGGGGTGGCCAGCATGTGCCAGCTGAAGGCCATCGAGAACGGCGCCGACCGCATCGACACCGCCATCTCCAGCATGGCCTGGGGCACCAGCCACCCGGGTACCGAGTCGATGGTCGCGGCGCTGCGCGGCACCCCCTACGACACCGGCCTGGACCTGGAGCTGATCCAGGAGATCGGCCTGTACTTCTACGCCGTGCGCAAGAAGTACCACCAGTTCGAGAGCGAGTTCACCGGGGTCGACACCCGCGTGCAGGTCAACCAGGTGCCGGGCGGGATGATTTCCAACCTCGCCAACCAGCTCAAGGAGCAGGGGGCCCTGCACCGCATGGACGAGGTGCTGGCGGAGATCCCGCGGGTGCGCGCCGACCTCGGCTACCCGCCGCTGGTCACCCCGACCTCGCAGATCGTCGGTACCCAGGCGTTCTTCAACGTGCTCGCCGGCGAGCGCTACAAGACCATCACCAACGAGGTGAAGCTCTATCTGCAGGGTCGCTATGGTAAGGCCCCGGGCGAGGTCAACGAGCAGCTGCGCAAGCAGGCGATCGGCAACGAGGAAGTCATCGACGTGCGTCCGGCCGACTTGCTCAAGCCGGAGCTGGCCAAGCTGCGCGGCGAGATCGGTGCGCTGGCCAAGAGCGAGGAGGACGTGCTGACCTACGCCATGTTCCCGGACATCGGCCGCAAGTTCCTCGAGGAGCGCGAGGCCGGCACCCTGAAGCCGGAAGAGCTGCTGCCGATTCCCAGCGGCAACGGCGTGCAGGCCGCCGGTGGCGAGGGCGTGCCCACCGAGTTCGTCATCGACGTGCACGGCGAGACCTACCGGGTGGACATCACCGGGGTGGGCATCAAGGGTGAAGGCAAGCGCCATTTCTACCTGTCCATCGACGGCATGCCGGAAGAGGTAGTGTTCGAGCCGCTCAACGAGTTCGTCGCCGGCACTGGCAGCAAGCGCAAGCAGGCCAGCGCGCCGGGCGAAGTGTCCACCACCATGCCGGGCAACATCGTCGACGTGCTGGTCAAGGAAGGCGATCAGGTCAAGGCCGGTCAGGCCGTGCTGATCACCGAGGCGATGAAGATGGAAGCCGAGGTCCAGGCGCCCATCGGCGGCACCGTCAAGGCAGTCCATGTGGCCAAGGGTGACCGCGTCAACCCGGGAGAGGTGCTGATCGAGATCGAATGATCCCGGTCGCCCGCGCAAAAGGGGAGCCAGATGGCTCCCCTTTTTGCGTTACGGCAGATGAGCTGCTCAGCTGCCCGACTTGATCTTCGTCCAGGCCCGGGTCCGCGCCCGTTCGGCCTTCTGCGGCAACGGTTCGGTGGCGAACAGGGTCTTCAGTTGCTCGCCGCTCGGGCTCAGGTGCGGGTTGTCGCGGATCGCCGCGCTGACCAGCGGCATGCCGTCCTTGTTGGGGTTCGGGTAGCCGAGGAAGTCGCTGATCGGCGCTATCACCTGGGGGGCCAGCAGGTGGTTGAGGAACTCGTGGGCCTCGTCGATGTTCTTGGCGTTCTTCGGAATGGCGAAGCTGTCGAACCAGATGGGCGCGCCCTCCTTGGGCAGGCGCCAGTCGACCACCACGCCGTTGCCGGCCTCCTTGGCGCGGTTGGCGAACTGGTAGAAGCTGCCGGAGTAGCCGACCGCCACGCAGATGTCGCCGTTGGCGATGTCGGTCATGTACTTGGCCGAGTGGAAGTAAGCGATGTACGGGCGCAGCTTCTCCATCAGCGCCACCGCCTGGTCGTAGTCCTTCGGCTCGGTGCTGTTCGGCGGCAGGCCCAGGTAGTGGAGGACGATCGGCAGGATCTCCGAGGGCGAGTCGAGCATGGCCACGCCGCACTGCTTGAGCTTGGCGAGGTTCTCCTCCTTGAGCACCAGGTCCCAGCTGTCCACCGGTGCGTTCTCGCCTAGGGCGGCCCTGACCTTGTCCGGGTTGAAGCCGATCAGCACGGTGCCGTACATGTAGGGCATGCCGAACTGGTTGCCGGGATCGTTGGCGGCGAAGATCTCCAGCAGGCCCGGATCCAGATGCTGCCAGTTCGGCAGCTTGGACTTGTCTAGCTTCTCGAAGGCACCGGTGGCCGCCGCGCGGGCCAGGAAGATGTTCGACGGCACCACCAGGTCGTAGCCGGAGTTGCCGGTGAGCAGCTTGGCCTCCATGGTCTCGTTGGTGTCGTAGACGTCCCAGGTCAGCTTGATGCCGCTCTGCTTGGCGAAGTCCTTGGGCACCTCCGGCAGGATGTAGTCGGCCCAGTTGTAAACCCGCAGTTCGCGCGCATCGGCGTGCAGCGCCGCGGCGAGCAGGCTGGCGCCGCACAGGGCGGCGCCGAGCAGGCGTTTGATGCTGTGCATGGTGTTTCCTCCCCAGGTTGCGCGCTCAGGCGCCTTCGAAACCTTCCAACACGTTCACGGCGTTGATGCCGATTTCCGCCACTGCGTAGCCACCCTCCATGACGAACAGGGTGGGCTTGCCGAGGCGCGCGATGCGCTCGCCCATGCGCAGGTAGTCCGGGCTGTCCAGCTTGAACTGCGAGATCGGATCCTCCTTGAAGGTGTCCACGCCGAGGGATACCACCAGCACGTCCGGCGCGTAGGCGGCGATACGCTGGCAGGCCTGCTCCAGGGCCGCGCTCCAGACGTCCCAGGCGCTGCCGGCGGGCAGTGGCAGGTTGAGGTTGTAGCCGGCACCGGCGCCTTCTCCCTGCTCGTCGGCATAGCCGAGGAAGAACGGGAACTCGAAGCGCGGGTCGCCGTGGATGGAGGTGAACAGCACCTCGGCGCGGTCGTAGAAGATCGACTGGGTGCCGTTGCCGTGGTGGTAATCCACGTCGAGGATGGCTACCCGCGCGGCGCCCTGGTCGAGGAAGGCCTGGGCGGCGATGGCGGCGTTGTTCAGGTAGCAATAGCCGCCCATCAGGTCGGCGGCGGCATGGTGTCCCGGCGGGCGGCACAGGGCGAAGGCGCTATAGGCGCCCTCGGCCATGCAGCGCTGGGCGCTGAGGGCCACCTGGGCTGCGCTGTAGGCGGCCTGCCAGGTGCCGGCGGTGATCGGCGCACCGCCATCGAAGCTGTAGTAGCCGAGCTGGCCGTGCAGGCTGTCGGGGAGCACGCCGCGCAGGGTGCGTGCCGGCCAGGTGAAGGGCAGCAGGTCGCCACCCTTGCCGAGCTGCGCCCAGCGCGCCCAGGCGCCTTCGAAGAAGCGCAGGTAGTCGGGGGTGTGGATGCGCTCGATGGGCGCCCGGCCGAAGTCCTCGGGGCCGCGCACTTCGCCGAGGCGGCGCTCCCGGACCTGCTGCAGCACGTGGTCGGCGCGCGAGGGCATCTCGAAGCAGGGCTTGAGTTCGCCGTCGATCAGCTCGCAGCGACCGTGGTGCAGGTGATGGTCGTCGCTATAGATGGTCAGCATCTGCTTGTTCTCCGCTGGTGTGCTGTCGACCCATTGTTGGCAGGGACATTCGGCGGAGAAAACGCGCGGAACGGCCAAAAAGGGATAGATGTGGCCAAAGATGCGCGACGCCCGGCCGTCGTGCCGCTATGTTTCTTCCTTGCCCCTGCGCCTGGCGCAGGGTCTTGCCTTCCCTCCGCAGCGCAGGACCAGTGCAATGAGCGAGCAGACCCAGCAATTCGGTAGCGACAACTATTCCGGCATCTGCCCGGAGGCCTGGGCAGCGATGGCCGAGGCGAATCGCGGCCACGAGCGTGCCTATGGCGAGGACAGCTGGACCCAGCGTGCCGCCGACCACTTCCGCCGGCTGTTCGAGACCGATTGCGAGGTGTTCTTCGCCTTCAACGGCACCGCGGCCAACTCCCTGGCCCTGGCTGCCTCGTGCCAGAGCTACCACAGCGTGATCTGCGCGGAGACCGCACACGTCGAGACCGACGAGTGCGGCGCTCCGGAGTTCTTCTCCAACGGCTCCAAGCTGCTGCTGGCGCGCACCGTGCAGGGCAAGCTGACCCCGCCGGCGATCCGCGAGGTGGCCCTGAAGCGGCAGGACATCCACTATCCCAAGCCGCGGGTGGTGACCCTCACCCAGGCCACCGAGGTGGGCACCGTGTACCGTCCCGCGGAGGTGCGGGCGATCAGCCAGGTGTGCCGGGAGCTGGGCCTTAGCCTGCACATGGACGGCGCGCGCTTCGCCAACGCCTGCGCCTTCCTCGGCTGCAGTCCGGCCGAGCTGAGCTGGCGGGCCGGCGTCGACGTGCTGTGCTTCGGCGGTACCAAGAACGGCATGGCGGTGGGCGAGGCCATCCTGTTCTTCAACAAGGCCCTGGCCGAGGACTTCGATTACCGCTGCAAGCAGGCCGGCCAACTGGCCTCGAAGATGCGCTACCTGTCGGGGCCCTGGGTGGGCATGCTGGAGAATGGCGCCTGGCTGCGCCATGCCGGCCACGCCAACCGCTGCGCACGGCTGCTCGCCGAGCTGGTAGCGGATGTGCCGGGTGTCGAGCTGATGTTCCCGGTGGAGGCCAACGGGGTGTTCCTGCAGCTCTCGGAAACCGCCATCCGGCGCCTGACCGACTGGGGCTGGCGCTTCTACACCTTCATCGGCGCCGGCGGGGCGCGCTTCATGTGCTCCTGGGACACCGAGGAGGCGCGGGTCCGCGAGCTGGCCGCGGACATCCGCAGGGCGATGGCCTAGTAGGCGCGGAACTGCCGCGGCGAGACCCCGCTCCAGCGCTGGAAGGCGTGGCGGAAGCTGGCGGTCTCGCTGTAGCCCATGGCCTCGGCGATGCGGTGGATCGGCAGGCGTTCGCGTTCCAGCAACTGGCGGGCGCGCTCGTAGCGCACCCCGTCGAGCAGCGCCTGGTAGCTGGTGCCGGCCTCGCTGAGGCGGCGCCGCAGGGTGCGCGGCGAGCAGCGCATCTGCCGCGCCAGCTCCTCGAGGCCCGGGGCCCCCGGCAGCTGGGCAGCGAGCAGCTGGCGGGCGCGGGTCACCCAGGCCTGGTTGGCGGTGAATTCGCTGTTCAGCAGCCGGCAGCGCTCGCGCATCTCGTGATGGGTCACCGGGTCGGCCAGCGGCAGGCGGTGCTCCAGCCAGTCCACCGTGAAGCCGAAGGCGTTGCGCCGGGCGCCGAACTGGATCGGACAGGGGAAGCTGGTGGCGTACCCGGCGTGGTAGTCCGGTGCGGGGTAGCCGAACTGTGCACCGACCAGGGGCAGCGGCTGGCCGAGCAGGTCGTCGCAGATCAGCTTCAGCGAGGCCAGGCAGTACTCGACGTTGAATACCCTGAGCTCCGGGCGGTCGCGGTAGCCTTCGGCGACCATCCACACGGTGTCGCCCTCGCGCTGCAGGCTGAGCTCGAAGTAGGTGCCGAGCAGCGCCGGGTAGTTGAGCGCCAGATCCAGGGCGTCACCCAGGGTGGCACTGGAGAGCAGGGTGTAACCGAGCAACCCATAACTGGACACGTGCATGCGCTGGCCGAGCCGCAGGCCGATGTCGGGCCGCTCGGCCAGCGCGTTGGCGTAGACGCGCATCTCCTGCGCCGTGGTGATGCGCCGGTCGGGGCGTTGCAGGTCTTCCAGGCGGATGCCGCTGCCGGCCAGCAGGCGCTGCGCCGTGGCCTGGTCGTCGCCGCAGAGGATGCGCAGCAGCAGCGAGATACCGTGCAGGCTTGTCAGGTACGAATGCAGCATAGGCTCGAGTCGACCGTGGATGCGTCGGGAAATCAGGCAAGAACCATGCCCTGTCGCCGACTCGGCGGGATCGCTGCTACTCCGCCAGTTCGCCGCAGAGGTCGAGGGTGAACCAGTGCGCCGCCTCGTCGCGCGATAGCCCGGCGCCGAGCAGGGCGAACAGCTTGGCCAGCGCCGCCTCCCGGGTCATCCCGCCACCGCTCACCACCCCGATCTGCTGCAGGCGGTGGCCGGCCGCGTAGACGCCGAACTCCACGTGGCCCTGCGGGCACTGGCTGATCGCCGCGAGCAGCACGCCGCGCTGCTGGGCCTCGCGCAGGGTGGCTAGGAAGTCCGCGTCGTCGGCCGGGCCGGTGCCGCTGCCGTAGCACTCCAGGAGCAGGGCCTCGACGCCGCTGTCCAGCAGGGCGCGCAGCTGGCCGGCATCCAGCCCGGGGAACAGCGGCTGCACGGCGATGCGTACCGGGCGGCGCGGCTGCCGGTAGTCGAGCGCGGAGGGAAGCGTCGCGGCGCGCTGACCGTGGCGCCGGCGCGGCAGCACGGTGAAGGCGTCGAAGGCATCACTGCGCAGCTTGCCGACCCGCACGCCGTGCAACAGGCGGCCATCGAAGTACACCTGCACCCCCGGGCGTTCGCCGCGCTGCAGCATGCGCAGGGCGCCGAACAGGTTGGGCCAGGCATCGCCTCCCTCGACCCCGGCCGGCTGCATGGCCCCGGTGAGCAGCACCGGCTGCGGCAGGCCGAGCAGGAGGAAGCTCAGCGCCGCGGCGCTGTAGGCCAGGGTGTCGGTGCCGTGCAGGACCAGCACGCTGTCGCAGCCTTCCTCGGCGAGGCCGTCGAGGATCGCCTGGCGCATCGCCAGCCAGTGGGCCTGGGTCATGTTGGCGCTGTCGATCGGCGGCAGCAGCTCGCGGAAGCGCCAGTCCGGCAGAGCGATGTCGCCTTCTTCCCGGGACTGCTGGGCGCGCAAGCGGGCCTCGAAGCCGGAGGCCGGGACCAGGCCGTCGGCGCCCATCTGCATACCGATGGTGCCGCCGGTATAGAGGATGAGGATGCGCTTGGCTGCGGGCATGACGGGAATCCCTGCGGGTCGGTGGAAGGGTCCGGGCAATTGTTGGGGATAAAAAAAGGGATGGCCAGAGCCATCCCTATGGAATGAGGAGAGCAGGAGTTCTCCTCTCTGGTGAGACTCGGTGTCAGGCGCTCAGCGGCACCAGCCGCGGGGCGATCATGTTCTCGGGGCGCAGGATGTCGGCCAGCGCAGCGTCGTCCAGCAACTGCTCCTCGCGCACCAGCTCGAGCACCCCGCGGCCGGTTTCCAGGGCGGTCTTGGCGATGCGGGTGGCGTTCTCGTAGCCGATGTAGGGGTTCAGCGCGGTGACCAGACCGATGGAGTTCTCCATCAACTGGCGGCAGCGTTCCTCGTTGGCGGTGATGCCCTCGATGCACAGCTCGCGGAGCATCTCCATTGCGCGGCTGAGCAGGCGGATGGAGTCGAAGATCTTGTAGGCGATCAGCGGCTCCATGACGTTCAGCTGCAACTGCCCGCCCTCGGCGGCGAGGGTCAGCGCCAGGTCGTTGCCGATCACCTCGAAGGCCACCTGGTTGACCGCCTCGGGGATCACCGGGTTGACCTTGCCGGGCATGATCGAGCTGCCCGGCTGGCGCGGCGGCAGGTTGATCTCGTTGATCCCCGTGCGCGGGCCGCTGGAGAGCAGGCGCAGGTCGTTGCAGATCTTCGACAGCTTGACCGCGAGGCGCTTGAGCATGCCGGAGAACAGCACGAAGGCGCCCATGTCGCTGGTGGCCTCGATCAGGTCGGCAGCCGGCTTCACCGGGTGGCCGCTGATGATCGCCAGGCGCTCCACGGCCAGCTTCTGGTACTGCGGGTCGGCGTTGATCCCGGTGCCGATCGCGGTGCCGCCGAGGTTCACCTCGTGGAGCAGGGTCGGCACCAGCAGCTTGAGGTGCTGCAGGTCTTCGCCGAGGGTGGTGGCGAAGGCGTGGAATTCCTGGCCGAGGGTCATGGGCACGGCATCCTGCAGCTGGGTGCGACCCATCTTCAGCACGTGGGCGAACTCCAGGCCCTTGGCAGCCAGTGCCTGGATCAGCTTGTCCAGGGCGTTGAGCAGGCTGTCGTGGCCGAGCAGCAGGCCGATGCGGATGGCGGTCGGGTACGCGTCGTTGGTCGACTGCGCCATGTTCACGTCGTTGTTCGGGTGCAGGTGCTGGTACTCGCCCTTCTCGAAACCCATGGCCTCCAGGGCGACGTTGGCGATCACCTCGTTGGCGTTCATGTTGGTCGAGGTGCCGGCGCCGCCTTGGATCATGTCCACTACGAACTGGTCGTGGAACTCGCCCTGGATGATCCGCGCGCAGGCGGTGGTGATCGCGGTGTGCTTGGCGGCGGACAGGTGGCCGAGCTTGCGGTTGGCGTCCGCCGCGGCCTGCTTGACCATGGCCAGGGCGATCACCAGTTTCGGATAGTGCGACAGCGGTACGCCGGAGAGTCGAAAATTCTGCACGGCACGCAGGGTCTGGATGCCGTAATAGGCATCGGCGGGGACTTCCAGGGTGCCGAGAAGGTCCTTTTCGATACGGAAAGATGCAGCAGCGGACATGATGATTCTTTCTCGTGGGCATACGGCGTTGGCCGCGATGCCGCATAAGCTAGGACTTTTTGCTAGCTGCCGGCCAATGCTGTTAACCGCTATGGTATGCAGGAACGGCATGACCCCGGATGTGACTTTCCCCTCCGGGGCGTCGTGCAAGATTTTGTACAGTTCGCCCAGGTAGCCCGACAGCGCCGCATCGCCCCATGAATCTGGAAACCAAATGGCTGGAGGACTTCGTTGCCCTGGCCGCCACCCGCAGCTTCTCCCAGGCCGCCGAGCGGCGCTTCGTCACCCAGCCGGCCTTCAGCCGGCGCATCCGCAGCCTGGAGAGCGCCCTGGGCCTGACCCTGGTGAACCGCGCGCGCACCCCGGTGGAGCTCACCGAGGCCGGCCAACTGTTCCTGGTCACCGCGCGCAGCATGGTCGAGCAGCTCAACGAGGTGGTCCGCCACCTGCACCACCTGGAGGGTCAGCAGGGCGAGGTGCTGCAGTTCGCTGCGGCGCACTCCCTGGCCCTGGGCTTCTTCCCGCAGTGGATCGCCCACCTGCGCAGCGAGGGGTTGAACATCTCCAGCCGCCTGGTGGCCACCAACGTCGGTGAGGCGGTGCACGCCCTGCGCGAGGGCGGCTGCGACCTGATCCTGGCGTTCTACGACCCGGACGCCGCCATGCAGCTCGACCCGGAGATATTCCCCTCCCTGCACCTGGGCAGCAGCGAGATGCTGCCGGTCTGTGCGGTGGACGGCGAAGGTCGCCCGCTGTACGCCCTGGACGGCCAGCAGAGCGTGCCGCTGCTGGCCTACAGCGCCGGCGCCTTCCTCGGCCGCTCGGTCAACGCCTTGCTGCGCCAGCGGGCCCTGCGCGCCACCACGGTGTACGAGACGGCCATGGCCGACAGCCTGAAGAGCATGGCCCTGCAGGGCCTTGGCGTGGCCTGGGTGCCGCGCCTGTCGGTGAGCGCCGAGCTGGCGCGCGGCGAGCTGGCCGTGTGCGGCGACCCGTCCTGGCAGATCCCCCTGGAGATCCGCCTGTACCGCTGCGCCCTGCAGCGCAAGGCGGCGGTACGCCTGCTCTGGCGCAAGCTGGAGAGCGGTCTGGGCCGCGCCGGCGAGTGAACACCGGCGCCGCCGCACCTGTCGATCGGCGACTGCGGCTGCGGCGGATGATCCTTCCTTGCGGCTGGCGACGGATGGTCGGCCAGCTGCTCGCCCGGCGCGGCTTTGCGGTATACTGCGCGGCCTTCGAGCCGGCTCCGCTCGCCGGTTCGCCCCACGTACAAGCCACGCTTCCTTTCGCGTGGCTTGTTGGTTTTTGACGCGCCGAGAGGCGCCCAACCGAGAGGCACGACGATGAGCGCACTGGTTGGCGTGATCATGGGCTCCAAGTCCGACTGGAGCACCCTGAGCCATACCGCCGATATGCTGGACAAGCTGGGCATCCCCTACGAAGTCAAGGTGGTGTCCGCCCACCGCACCCCGGATCTGTTGTTCCAGTACGCCGAACAGGCCGAGTCGCGCGGCATCCAGGTGATCATCGCGGGAGCCGGCGGTGCCGCCCACCTGCCAGGCATGTGCGCGGCCAAGACCCACCTGCCGGTGCTCGGCGTGCCGGTGCAGTCGTCGATGCTCTCCGGAGTGGACTCCCTGCTGTCCATCGTGCAGATGCCCGCCGGTGTGCCGGTCGCCACCCTGGCCATCGGCAAGGCCGGGGCGATCAACGCCGCGCTGCTCGCCGCCAGCATCCTCGGCCACCAGCACCCGCAGTTCCACGCGGCGCTCAAGCAGTTCCGCAGCGAGCAGACCCAGTCGGTGCTGGACAACCCGGATCCGCGCGAGGCCTGAGTCATGAAGATCGGTGTGATTGGAGGCGGCCAGCTGGGTCGCATGCTGGCCCTGGCGGGCACCCCGCTGGGCATGAGCTTCGCCTTCCTGGACCCGGCGCCGGATGCCTGTGCCCAGGCCCTGGGTGAGCATATCCGCGCCGACTACGGTGACCAGGAGCACCTGCGCCGGCTGGCCGACGAGGTGGATCTGGTCACCTTCGAGTTCGAGAGCGTGCCGGCCGAGACCGTGGCCTTCCTGTCCCAGTTCGTGCCGGTCTACCCCAGTGCCGAGGCGTTGCGCATCGCCCGCGATCGCTGGTTCGAGAAGTCCCTGTTCAGGGAGCTGGGCATCCCCACTCCGGCCTTCGCCAACGTGCTGTCCCAGGCCGAGCTGGACGCCGCAGTGGCCGAGATCGGCCTGCCGGCGGTGCTCAAGACCCGCACCCTGGGCTACGACGGCAAGGGCCAGAAGGTCCTCCGCCAGCCGGAAGATGTCGTCGGCGCCTTCGCCGAGCTGGGCAGCGTGCCCTGCATTCTCGAAGGCTTCGTGCCCTTCACCGGCGAGGTGTCGCTGGTCGCCGTGCGCGCCCGCGACGGTGAGACGCGTTTCTACCCGTTGGTCCACAACACCCACGAGAACGGCATCCTGCGCCTGTCGGTGGCCAGCACCGCGCACCCCCTGCAGACCCTGGCCGAGGACTACGTCGGCCGGGTGCTGGACAAGCTGGACTACGTCGGCGTGCTGGCCTTCGAGTTCTTCGAGGTGGACGGCGGCCTGAAGGCCAACGAGATCGCCCCGCGGGTGCATAACTCCGGGCACTGGACCATCGAAGGCGCCGAGTGCAGCCAGTTCGAGAACCACCTGCGCGCCGTCGCCGGCCTGCCGCTGGGCTCCACTGCCAAGGTCGGTGAGAGCGCCATGCTCAACTTCATCGGCGCGGTGCCGCCGGTGGAGCAGGTGATCGCCATCGAGGACTGCCACCTGCACCACTACGGCAAGGCCTTCAAGACCGGCCGCAAGGTCGGCCACGCCACCCTGCGCTGCGCTGACCGCGAGCGCCTGCAGCAGCAGATCGCCGCCGTCCAGGCGCTGATAGCCAAGGCCTGAGCCGCCCGGCAGGCAGCGCGGCCAGCGCCTGCCTGCCGCTGCGCGGAACCTTGTCCTCCTGCCGCCGTCAGAGAAATAAGGCCGTGCCTGGCGAGGCGGTCTTCCCATTCCATGAACGGAGGCAATGCCATGGGTATCATCGCAACCATCATCATCGGCCTGATCATTGGCCTGGTGGCTCGCTTCATCAAACCCGGCGACGACAGCATGGGCTGGATCATGACCATCCTGCTCGGCATCGGTGGCTCCCTGCTGGCCACCTACGGCGGCCAGGCTCTCGGCATCTACCAGGCGGGGCAGGGCGCCGGGTTCATCGGCGCCGTGGTGGGCGCGGTGGTCCTGCTGATCATCTACGGCCTGGTGACCAGGCGCTAGGCGTCCTTCCCGCGCGACCAGACGGGGTATGATCTGCGGCCAGATGTTTGCGGTGGGTCCATCATGCGCCGTCTGAGTCTGCTCATTCTGCTGCTATGCAGCTCTCTGTCCCGGGCCGAACTGCCGGAAACCGACTGGCTGGAATTGATGCCGCCGGAAGACCGCCAGGCCCTCGAAGCCATGCCGGAAATCAGCCATGACGGCCCCGAGGCGGCCGGTACTTTCACCGCTCAGGGTGGCCTCAAACAGGCTGAGGGGTTACCGGAAGTCATGTACTCCAGCAAGACGGTGCCGGCCCTGGACGGCAGGTCCATCCGCATCGGCGGCTATCCGGTACCCTTGGAGAGCAATGCTAGAGGCGCCAGCACCGAGTTCTTCCTGGTGCCCTATCCGGGCGCGTGCATCCACGTTCCGCCGCCGCCGCCGAACCAGATGATTCTGGTCCGCTATCCACGCGGCATTACCTTAGGCGACATCTACACCCCGCTCTGGGTCAGCGGTGCGCTGAAGATCGAGAAGGTCAGCAACGACCTTGCCGATGCGGCCTACGCCATGGATGCCGACGAAGTCAGGGTGGTGGAGGAAGACGACCTTTGATCGGCTGATCAATCGGTCAGGAAATTCTTTTGCAAATAGGTGTTGACGGAGAAATTTAGGCCCCTATAATGCGCACCACTTCCGGCGCGCGGCCAACGAAAAAACACTTGATAATCAAAGGGTTATCGGGGTTTCGGAGGAGGCGGAAGGCCAATGTTGGTCGGTGCGGGAAGCGAGCTTCGGGAGGTTGACAGCAGGAATTGATGCTGTATGATTCGCCTCCCGCTGCCGGGCGGAGCGAAGAGCGAAGAGTTCGGTGGCACGCAAGCGGTTGAAGTAGAAAAGAAATTTTCGAAAAGCGCTTGACGGGGAGTAGGGCTGCTGTAGAATGCGCGGCCTTGGTTGAGGCGAAAGGCTCACCCAACTGTTCTTTAACAAGTGAATCAAGCAATTCGTGTGGGTGCTTGTGGGGTAAGACTGGTGATCGCAAGATTATCAGC
>NZ_KB822609.1 GCF_000364625.1 Pseudomonas thermotolerans DSM 14292 | reverse complement strand
GTGGACAACTGGCACGAACTGATCGGCGATCCAACCCTGGCCGACGCCATCCTCGACCGCCTGGTGCACAACGCCTACCGGATCAACCTCAAGGGCGAATCGATGAGAAAGCGGGTGAAGAAATTGACGACACCGGGCACCTCAGACTAACAATGCAACCCCTGCGTCGCTGCGCTCCGACTGCCCGGCCGGATGGCCGTGGAACAGGTGGCCAGATGGCCGTGGAATGCCTGGCCAGATGAGAGCGGACTGGGTGGCCGGATGGCGTGGAATCCGCATCTGCTCCCCCACTTTTGCGACGGAATGCTCACCATGTCGGTACCTCTGCTGTTCAAGGCGGGCCTACCCTGCCTGTTTCTCCTCAGCGTACTGTTCGTGCACTTCCGCGGCCGAGCTCGCCTCCCCCTGCTGCGCCAGATGTTCAACTACTCGGCGCTGTTCACCCCCTACAACTCGCTGATGTACCTGTTCTCGAGCACTCCGGCGCGCCCCTACCTGGAACGCCGCGACTTTCCCGAACTGGACCTGCTGCGCGACAACTGGCAGGTAATCCGCGAGGAGGCCCTGTCCCTGTTCGACGAGGGCTACATCCGAGCCGCCCTGGGCGACAACGAAGCGGGTTTCGGCTCCTTCTTCAAGAAGGGGTGGAAACGCTTCTACCTGACCTGGTACGACGGCCCGCTGCCCTCAGCGCGCCAGCTCTGCCCGCGTACCGTGGCGTTACTGGAGCAGGTCCCCAGCGTGCGAGGCGCGATGTTCACCCTGCTGCCCGGCGGCAGCCACCTCAACCCACACCGTGACCCCTTCGCCGGCTCGCTGCGCTACCACCTGGGACTGGCAACGCCGAACTCCGACGCCTGCCGCATTTACGTGGACGGCCAGCCCTATGCCTGGCGCGACGGCGAGGACGTGATGTTCGACGAGACCTACGTGCACTGGGTGAAGAACGAAACCGACACCACACGGATCATTCTGTTCTGCGACGTGGAACGCCCGCTGCCGACACCTCTGCGCCAGCTCAACCGCTGGGTGAGCGGTGTCCTCGGCCGCGCCACGGCGCCGCAGAACGTCGAGGGGGAGCGGGTCGGCGCGATCAACCGGGCCTACGGGCTATTCAAGCGCATCGGCGATCGTCTCGGCAGCCAGGTCAGGCGCTTCAAGCGGCGTTTTCCCCGAGCCTACCGGGTGCTCAAACCGGTCCTCGCCATCCTGCTGCTGGTGCTCCTGTACCGCTGGATCGTCACCTAGACCGGGGGCGGACGCCAGTCTCAACCGCAGGCAGGCCCCGCCTGCTCCTCCTGCTTGGCGCGGTTCCACAGGCTGTCCAGCTCTTCCAGAGTGCAGGCTTCCAGGCTGCGCCCCTGCTCACGGAGCATGAGCTCGATGTAGCGGAAGCGTCGCTCGAACTTGCCGTTGGCGGCGCGCAGGGCGGCTTCCGGGTCGACCTTGAGGTGGCGGGCCAGGTTGGTGACGGCGAACAGCAGGTCGCCCACCTCGTCGGTCATCGCCTGGTGATCGTCCTTGCTCATCGCCTCCAGCACTTCGTCGAGCTCCTCGCGCACCTTGTCGAACACCGGCAGGGTTTCCGGCCAGTCAAAGCCGACCTGGGCGGCGCGCTTCTGCAGCTTCACCGCGCGACTCAGCGCCGGCAGCGCCGAGGGCACGTCGTCGAGCAGCGACAGTTGCTCCGGCTCGGCGGCGCGGGCCGCGCGCTCCTCGGCCTTGAGTTCCTCCCAGCGCTGCTTGATGGCCGCTTCCTCCAGGCGCGCCGGATCCGGCTCGCCATACAGGTCACCGTCGACGAACACATGGGGATGGCGACGGATCAGCTTGCGGGTGATGCCATCGACCACGTCCGCGAAGTTGAAGCGCCCCTCCTCCCGAGCCAGCTGGCTGTAGTAGACCACCTGGAACAGCAGGTCGCCGAGTTCGCCCGGCAGTTGCTGGAAATCGCCGCGCTCGATGGTGTCGGCGACCTCGTAGGCCTCCTCGAGGGTGTAGGGAACGATGCTGGCGTAGTTCTGCTTGAGGTCCCAGGGACAGCCATGCTGCGGGTCGCGCAGGCGGGCCATCAGGTAGAGCAGGTCGTCGAGCTTGTACATAGGGTGGTCCTTGGCGACGGCAGGCCGCAGCGCGGGCCGGAAAGATTCCCGGCCCGCGCCTGGCGACTGCCGCTTAGTTGGCCTTGTTGCGCCGCGCCTCGATGATGTTCGGCAGCTGGGCGATGCGCCCGAGCAACCGACCGAGGGCGTCCAGGCCGGGGATTTCGATGGTCAGCGACATGGTCGCGGTGTTGTCTTCCTTGTCCGAGCGAGTGTTGACCGCCAGAACGTTGATCTTCTCGTTGAGCAGCACCTGGCTGACGTCGCGCAGCAGACCGGCGCGGTCGTAGGCGCGGATGAGAATGTCCACCGGGTAGGTCTGCACCGGCTCCGGCCCCCAGCTGACCTGGATGATCCGCTCCGGCTCGCGGGACGCCAGCTGCAGCACCGACGCGCAGTCCTGGCGGTGGATGCTGACGCCGCGACCGACGGTGATGTAGCCGACGATCGGATCGCCGGGCAGCGGCTGGCAACAGCCGGCCATCTGGGTCAGCAGGTTACCGACGCCCTGGATCTGCACGTCACCGCGCCTGCCCGGACGGGCCTGAGCGGCGCGCCGCGGGATCAGTTCCAGCTGCTCGTTGCCGCGTTCTGGCTCAACCAGCTGCTGGGCATAGTTGACCAGATGAGCCAGGCGCAGGTCGCCGGCACCGAGGGCGGCGAACATGTCGTCGGCCGACTTGTGGTTGGCCTTCTCGGCCAGCCGGTCGTAGTCCACATGGTTCAGCGCCAGGCGGGTCAGCTCGCGCTCCAGCATGCTGCGGCCGGCGGCGACGTTCTGGTCGCGGGCCTGCATCTTGAACCAATGGACGATCTTCGCCCGGGCCCGCGAGGTGGTGACGTAGCCGAGGTTGCTGTTCAGCCAGTCACGGCTCGGCGTGCCCTGCTTGCTGGTGATGATCTCCACCTGCTCGCCGGTCTGCAGGGTGTAGTTGAGCGGCACGATGCGCCCGTTGACCTTGGCGCCGCGGCAGCTGTGGCCGATCTCGGTGTGCACCCGGTAGGCGAAGTCCAGCGGCGTGGCGCCTCGGGGCAGGTCGATGGCATGGCCGTCCGGGGTGAATACGTAGACCCGGTCGTGCTCGATATCGACCCGCAGCTGCTCGGCCAGACCGCCGATGTCGCCCAGTTCCTCGTGCCACTCGATCACCTGACGTAGCCAGGAGATCTTCTCCTCGTAGTGGTTGGAGCCGGACTTGACGTCGGTGCCCTTGTAGCGCCAGTGCGCGCAGACGCCCAGCTCGGCCTCCTCGTGCATCTCGTGGGTACGGATCTGCACCTCGAGCACCTTGCCCTCGGGGCCGATCACCGCGGTGTGCAGCGAGCGGTAGCCGTTCTCCTTGGGGTTGGCGATATAGTCGTCGAACTCGCGCGGAATGTGCCGCCACAGAGTGTGGACGATGCCCAGCGCGGTGTAGCAGTCGCGCACCTGGGGCACCAGCACGCGCACCGCCCGCACGTCGTAGATCTGGCTGAAGTCCAGGCCCTTGCGCTGCATCTTCCGCCAGATCGAGTAGATGTGCTTGGCGCGCCCGCTGATTTCCGCCTGGATGCCGGCGGCGGCCAGCTCGCTCTTCAGCTGCGCCATCACGTCGCTGATGAAGCGCTCGCGGTCCAGGCGCCGCTCGTGCAGCAGCTTGGCGATCTTCTTGTACTGCTCGGGCTCGAGATAGCGGAAGGACAGGTCCTCCAGCTCCCATTTGATATGACCGATGCCGAGACGGTGGGCCAGGGGCGCATAGATGTCGAACACCTCGCGGGCCACCCGGTGGCGCTTCTCCTCGTCGGCGTTCTTCACCGCGCGGATCGCGCAGGTTCGCTCGGCCAGCTTGATCAGCGCCACGCGCACGTCGTCCACCATGGCCACCAGCATCTTGCGCAGGTTCTCCACCTGTGCCTGGGAGCCGAGCACCATGGACTCGCGGGGGTTGATGCAGGCGCTGATCGCCGCCATGCGCAGAACGCCCTCGATCAGCTTGGCGACCACGTTGCCGAAGCGCTGCTGGACCACCTCCAGAGTCACCTTGCCCTCGCGCACGCCACGGTAGATCACAGCGGCCACCAGGGATTCCTGGTCGAGCTTGAGGTCGGCGAGGATTTCCGCGATCTCCAGCCCGGTCTGGAAGCTGGAGGTGCCTTCGGCCCACAGGTTCTGCGCGGCTATGGCCTTCTCCTCGGCCTCGCGGGCGAATTCGCAGGCCTCGCGCAGGGCGTTCCGATCCAGGGCGGGGTCGATGCTCACCACATGATCGAGCCAGGCCTCCAGGTTGATACTGCCGTCGGAGTTGATCGGCTGATGGGCCCTAACCTGTACCATCTCTTACCTTCCTACGACGCCATGAACCGCGTCGGTTATCGCCAGCCTTCTGCGGGCTGATCGGATTGCACGAACCGGACCAGGTACACGCTCCTAGTCCGCCTCGAATAACGCCATCGCCTCGACATGCGCCGTCTGCGGAAACATATCGAGGATTCCGGCACGTTCCAACCGGTAGCCCTGCCGGACCAGCTCGGCGCTGTCCCGCGCCAGGGTGGCCGGATTGCAGGATACGTACAGCAGCCGCCGCGCCCCCAGGGTGCCGATCTGGCGGACCACCTGCCAGGCACCATCACGCGGCGGATCGAGCAGCACTGCGGAGAATCCTCGGCCAGCCCAGGGCGTCTCGACAAGCGGATTCGACAGGTCGGCCCGGAAAAAGTGCACATTGGCCAAACCGTTGGCCGTGGCGTTGGCGGCGGCGCGGCGGGTCATGGCCTCGTCGCCCTCCACCGCCACCACCTCGCGGGCCTGACGGGCCAGCGGCAGGGCGAAGTTGCCGAGGCCGCAGAACAGGTCGAGCACCCGCTCGTCATCGCGCACTGCCAGCCAGTCCAGCGCCTGGGCGACCATGGCCTCGTTGACCGGCGCATTGACCTGGACGAAGTCGCCGGGGCGGTAAGCCAGCTCCAGGTTCCAGCGCTCCAGCCGGTAGCCGAGCTGCTGGTCTTCGCTGGCCGGGCGGGGTTCGCCCTCGCCCTGCAGCCACAGTTGCGCACCCTGTTGGGCGCAGAAGGCCTGCAGACGGGCCAGGTCCTCGCCGCCCAAGGGGGCGACATGGCGGACCAGCACGGCGCTGGCGGTGCCGTTGAACAGTTCCACGTGACCCAGGGCCTGCGGACGCTGCAGGCTGCACAGCAGCTCAGGCAGGGCCCTGAGAATGGGTTGCAGGGGTGCGACCAGCACCGAGCAGTCGTCGATGGCCACGATGGCCTGGCTGGCCGCGGCGCGGAAGCCAACCTCCAGCCGGCGCTGCCTTGCATCCCAGCGCACCGCGATGCGTGCCCGGCGGCGATAGGCGAATTCCGGCCCCACCAGCGGTTCGGCCCACTGGCGCGGCGCGATGCCGGCCAGCCGCTCCAGCTGTTCGGCCAGGGTGCGCTGCTTGAGGGCCAGTTGATCGGCATGGTTCATGTGCTGCAGCGAGCAACCGCCGCAACGGCCAGCGAACCGGCAGGGCGGCTCGCGGCGCTTGGGCGCGGCGTCCTGGATGCGCTCGCAGCACGCCTCGACCACCTGGCTGCGCGCTCCCAGCACCCGGGCCTCCACGTGTTCGCCGGGCAGGGCGCCGGCGACGAACCAGGTGCGTCCGCCCTCGAAGGCGATGCCGCGGCCGTCGCTGGCCAGCCGCTCGATGCGCAGCAGCTGCTTCTTGCCCACCGGCACGCTGCCCGCGCGGGGCCCACCGCTGGGCTGGAAGCGCAGGCCGGCGTTACGCCTGGTCATGGCTGGTCGGGCAGGTCATAGATGCCGGTGGACAGGTAGCGGTCGCCGCGATCGCAGATGATCGCCACGATCACCGCGTTCTCCACCTCGCGCGACAGGCGCAGGGCCGCCGCCACCGCGCCGCCAGAGGACACGCCGCAGAAGATACCCTCCTCGCGGGCCAGGCGACGCATCACCTCCTCGGCTTCGCTCTGGTGCATGTCGACGATGCGGTCGACGCGTTCGGCCTCGTATATCTTCGGCAGGTATTCCTGCGGCCAGCGGCGGATGCCCGGGATGGACGAGCCCTCCATGGGCTGCAGGCCAATGATCTGGATGTTCGGGTTCTGCTCCTTGAGGTAGCGCGAGCAGCCCATGATGGTCCCGGTGGTGCCCATGGAGCTGATGAAGTGGGTGATGGTGCCGCCGGTCTGCTGCCAGATTTCCGGGCCCGTACTGGTGTAATGGGCGACGGGGTTGTCGCCGTTGGCGAACTGGTCGAGGACCACGCCCCGGCCGCCGCGCTGCAGGCTCTCGGCCAGGTCGCGGGCGCCTTCCATGCCCTCCTCGCGGGACACCAGGATCAGCTCGGCACCGTAGGCGGTCATCGCCGCCTTGCGCTCCTCGGTCATGTTGTCCGGCATGATCAGGATCATCTTGTAGCCCTTGATGGCCGCCGCCATGGCCAGGGCGATGCCGGTGTTGCCCGAAGTCGCCTCGATCAGGGTATCGCCGGGCCTGATGTCGCCGCGCTGTTCGGCGCGGGTGATCATCGACAACGCCGGACGGTCCTTCACCGAGCCGGCCGGGTTGTTGCCCTCGAGCTTGACCAGGATGGTGTTGCTGGTTTCTCCGGGCAGGCGCTGCAGGCGAACCAGCGGGGTGTTGCCGACGCAGTCGGCGATGGTGGGGTACTGCTGGGACATGATCTCGTTCGCAATCCGGACGCAAGGGCGCCATATGATACCGGCAAACCCGCCCGGCCCATATCTCATGAAGTTTGCTGGTTATTCCCGAATGCTTGGACCGGCAAGGAGCAAAGGCCAACTGCCCGGCCTCTCGGCCTCATACAGCGTGCAATCGAATGTTCATTCGCAAGCCAGGTGAGAGGTTCTCCGCCCACAGCTCGCCGCCCTGCAGACGCACCATACTGCGTGCGATAGAGAGCCCCAGACCGAAGCCGTCGCCGCCCGGGCGGGCGGCGTTGAGGCGAGTGAAGGGCTGGAAGATGGACTCCAGAGCCTGATCGTCGACGCCGGGGCCCTGATCGTCGATCCACAGATGCCAGTACTGGCCGTCACGGCAGCCGGACAGACGCACCACCCCGTCCTCGGGGGAATGGCGGATGGCGTTGCGCAGGATGTTCTCCAGCGCCTGTGCCAAGCCGTTGAGATGCCCGCGCACCAGGCAGTCGTCCTCCAGATCGCAGGGCAGGCGCTCCTCCGACCAGCCCGACTCGAAGCAGGCATCCTCGCGCAGCACCTCCCACAGGCGGCCGACTTCCACCGGTTCCAGCGGCAGCCGGGGACGCTCGGTGTCCAGCCAGACTAGCTCCAGGGTATCGGCCACCAGCCGCTCCATGGTCTGCAGCTCGCGATCCAGACGCTGGCGCAGTGCCTCGATGTCTGTCTCGTTCTCGCCGGCCACGCGCAGGCGGCTGAGCGGCGTGCGCAACTCGTGGGACAAATCACGCAGCAGCTGGCGCTGGAAAGCCACCGTGCTTTCCAGGCGCCCGGCCATGTGGTCGAAGGCCCGGCCCAACTCGCCCAGCTCGTCGCGGCGGGCACAGACCGGCTCGCCGACCCGCGCCCCCAGGTCCCCCGCACTAAGCGCACTGGCCTGGCGACGCAGGATGGCCAAAGGGGCGATGAGCATGCGGTACAGCAGGTAGCCGAGCAGGATGGCCAGGAACACCGGCAGCACGTACTGCAGCACGGCCTCCCAGAGCGGTAGATGCTTGCGGGGATTCAAGCGCCTGGGCAGCTCCAGCACCAGACGCGCCTCGCCGTTACCGAAGGGCACGTAGAAGACCGGCCACTTCCGGGGATTGCCCAACATCCCGTCGAGCGGCCGGATGAAATCCAGACGGCGCCGCTCCATCTCGTCCAGCGCCCGGGACGACAGCGACTGCCGCTGCTCGTCCACCACCACCGCCCACACGTCCTCGCGCTCACGCAGGCGACGGAGAAAATCGTCGACGCCCTCCCGACCCTGCTGCTGCCAGGCACTCTCGGCTTCGCGGGCCAACTCCCGAAGCGTCGACTTGGCCTCGGCGGGCAGCCGCGAATTCATCTCGATCAGCTTGTGACCGATATCGGTCTGCAGGGTGACGATCAGCAGGCCGAACAGCACCAGCAACCCGGCCAGACGCCACAGCAGGGAATGCCTCCCTGGCATTCTCAAAGCATCCGGGTCAGCACGTAGCCCTTGCCCCACACCGTCTCCACCCGTCCTGCACTGTAGCCGGCATCCTGCAACTTGCGGCGGATATGGCTGATGTGCATGTCCAACACCCGGTCATGCTGGGCGTAGGGCCGGTGCAGCACGTGCTGATAGAGGAAGGCCTTGGTCAGCACCTCCTCGGCATGCTTGAGCAGGGTCTCCAGCAGGCGGTACTCGGTGGGGGTGAGACCTACCCACTGGTTGCCGATGCGCACGTCGTTGCGGCTCTCCACGCACTCCAGCTGCGGATCCAGCCGCTCGGCAGAGCGACTCTCACCCCGCTCGTAGGCCACCCGGCGCAGCACCGCATCGATGCGCACCTCCATCTCGCTCATGCTGAACGGCTTGGGCAGGTAGTCGTCGGCCCCCTGACTGAAGCCGGCGATACGGTCCTGCTCGGCGCCCAGCGCGGACATCAGGATCACCGGCACCTTGCGCTCGCGACGCAGGGTGCCGAGCACCTCCAGGCCATTGAGCCCGGGCAGCAGGATGTCCATCAGGATGAGGTCGAAGTCCTCGCTGCCGGCCAGCTCCAGCCCCTCCTCCCCCGATTGCTTGAGGGTGACCTCGAAACCACGGCGTTGCAGGTGCTCGCACAGGTGCGAAGCCAGCAGAGGATCGTCCTCGATGGCCAGGATACGGGGCGAAGCCGCAGGGGAGGTAAGCATGGGAGCACCGCCAGAAATGCGAATTTCTCTTATCTTCGGCATTCTGACAAAAGCTCCGGCAGATTCCCACCCGCCTTCTCGCTAAACTGCGCCGAAAACGGAGCGGAGGAACAGCGTGTTCAAGGATATTGGCCTCAAGGGGCGGGTTCTGCTGCTGGGCCTGATGCCCACCACTCTGATGGCGCTGGGACTGGGTAGCTACTTCATCGCCGTGCAGCTGCAGGAGCTGGAAGGCCAGCTGATGCAGCGCGGCCAGAGCCTCGCCGAACACCTCGCCCCGCTGGCCGCCCCCGCCCTGGCGCGTCACGACGCGGCGCAGCTGGAACGCATCGCCAAGCATACCCTCGAACAGGCGGACGTCCGCTCGGTGAGCTTCCTGGATGACGAATACACGCGTCTGGCCAATGCCGGGCCGAAAATGCTCAGCCCGCAGCCGAACAGCGACGGCGTCAACTTGGCCCTGAGCAGCAACAGCGAAGCCACACGCTTCCTGCTGCCGGTCTTCGAGCATCATCGCCACCTGGCCAACACCGCGGCGCCCGAGGATGGTGGCGACCTCCTGCTCGGCTGGGTCGAGCTGGAACTGTCGCACCACGGCACCCTGCTGCGCGGCTACCGAACCCTGCTGACCAGCCTGCTGCTGGTGTTCACCGGGCTGGTGATCACCGCGCTGCTGGCCATCCGCCTGAGCCGCTCGATCAGCGAACCGCTGCAGCAGATCAAGCACAGCGTGGCGCTGCTCAAGGAAGGCCGCCTGGAGACCCGCCTGCCGCCCCTCGGCAGCCAGGAGATGGACGAGCTGGCCGCTGGCATCAATCGCATGGCCGAATCCCTGCAGAATGCCCAGGAAGAGCTGCAGCACAGCATCGAACAGGCCACCGAGGATGTCCGCCAGAACCTCGAAACCATCGAGATCCAGAACATCGAGCTGGACTTTGCGCGCCGCGAGGCACTGGAGGCGAGCCGCATCAAGTCGGAATTCCTCGCCAACATGAGCCACGAGATCCGCACTCCGCTCAACGGCATCCTCGGCTTCACCCGCCTGCTCCAGAAGAGCGAACTGACGCCCCGCCAGCAGGACTACCTGAACACCATCGAGAAGTCCGCCGACGGCCTGCTGGGCATCATCAACGAGGTGCTCGACTTCTCGAAGATCGAGGCCGGCAAGCTGGTACTGGAAAGCATCCCTTTCAACCTCCGCGACCTCATCCAGGAGGCCATCACCCTGCAGGCCCCGGCCGCCCACTCCAAGCAGCTGGAACTGGTCAGCCTGATCTACCGCGACACTCCCCTGTCGCTGATCGGCGACCCGCAGCGCCTCAAGCAGATCCTCACCAACTTGATCAGCAACGCTATCAAGTTCACCCACAGCGGCACCATCGCCGTACGCACCATGCTCGAGGACGAGACCGACGACCGAGCGCAGCTGCGCATCAGCGTGCAGGACACCGGCATCGGCCTGGCCGAGGATGAGCTGCGCAACCTGTTCCAGGCCTTCAGTCAGGCCGACAACTCGCTGACCCGCCAAACCGGCGGCACCGGGCTGGGACTGGTGATATCCAAGCGCCTGGTCGAGCAGATGGGCGGCGAGATCGGCGTCACCAGCACCCCGGGCGAAGGCTCCGAGTTCTGGATCAGCCTCAGCCTGCCGAAGGCCCGGGAGGTCGGCGAGGCCCTGCCGCGCAGTGCCCTGCAGGGCCACCGTGCCGCCCTGCTGGAACCCCATGAGCTGGCCCGCCAGACCCTGCAGCACCAGCTTGAGGACCTCGGCCTGCAAGTGCAGCACTTCAGCAACCTGGACGCCCTGCTGGAAGCCGTCTCCGGCCAGCACCACGCGGAATCACCGCTCGACCTGGCAGTGCTCGGCGTGCGCGCCCAGGATCTGCCGCCGGAACGTCTCTGTCAGCACATCTGGGAACTGGAGCGCCTCGGCTGCCACTGCTTGGTGCTCTGCCCGACCACCGAACAGGCCCTCTACCAGCAGTTGCTACCCGAGGCGAACAGCCAGGTGCTGGCCAAGCCAGCCTGCCCGAACAAGGTGCAACAGGCCCTGCTCCAGCTGTTCGGCCAGAGCCCGCAGCGCAGCGAGCCGGCGCCGCTGCCGGCCAGCCGCGCACCGCGCCTGCTCTGCGTCGACGACAACCCGGCCAACCTGCTGCTGATCAAGACGCTCCTGGAGGACATGGGTGCCGAGGTCAGTGCCGTGGACAACGGCCATAGCACCCTGGAGGCGATCAAGCAGAACGCCTTCGACCTGGTGTTCATGGACGTGCAGATGCCCGGCATGGACGGCCGCCAGACCACCGAGGCGATCCGCCAATGGGAAAGCAGCCACGGCCAAGCTGCGCTGCCGATCATCGCCCTCACCGCCCATGCCCTGGCCAACGAGAAGCGCGCCCTGTTGCAGACCGGAATGGACGACTACCTGACCAAGCCGATCACCGAGCGCCAGCTCGCCCAGGTGGTGCTCAAGTGGACCGGTCTGGCGCTGCGCAGCCAGGCTGCCGAACGCCCCCAGGAACCGGCGCCGCTCAGCCTCGGCATCCTCGACCCCGAAGAGGGGCTGCGCCTGGCCGCCGGCAAGGCGGACCTGGCGGCGGACCTGCTCAACATGCTGCTTTCCAGTCTGCCCGGCGACCGCGAGGCGATCCACCAGGCCCGAGCCAGCGGTGACCGCACCACGCTGATCGAGCGCATCCACCGCCTGCACGGTGCCACCCGCTACTGCGGGGTACCCCAGCTGCGCGCCGCCTGCCAGCGCTGCGAAACACTGCTCAAGCAGAACGATCCGGCCGCGGAACAGGCCCTCGACGACCTGGACGCCGCCATCGAGCGCCTGACCGCCGAGGCCAAGGTCAGCGCCTGAGCCGACGCATGCAGTAGAATGCCGCCCCTCGCCGACCGCCCGAGCCCACCACCATGGCCGAACATGACTTCCGCTACACCCTGCTCACCCCCGAACACACCCTGATCGAATGCCGGGCCCTGACGCCCGGCCGCTATCAGGTAACCGGCAACGGCGGCGCCATCCGCGCCGGCGACACCCTGCTGGTGACCCTCAAGGGCAGCCGCGAGCTGTCCATGCGCCTAACCGTCGACAAGGTGCGCCTGCTGATCAACCCACCGGGACAATGGGTGGCCACCGCCGCCGGCCCGAGCTTCCGCGAGCTGGCGATCCTCAACTGGCAGGTCAACTGCGACGCCTGCGGCAGCCAGCTGGACTTCGAGTTCGCCGTGGACTCCAGCCTCGGCGAGAGCGCCCGGGTGCCGGCGGCCGAGGCCCGTCTTCAGGAACTACACTGGCAAAGTCGCGAGGGCCGCCACCTGTGCCCGAAATGCCAGTAAGCCAAAAGGAGATTGCATGAAACCCGCACTCGTCATCGGCCTGACCGCGGCCGTCCTCGCTGGCTGCGCCAGCAGCGGCGTCACCCTCGAGAAGGACCGAGCCTACCGAGTGGAGTGGCTGGGCGCCCGCCCGCTGATCGACCGCAGCCACCTGAGCCTCACCCTCGGCGCCGACGGCCGGGCCTACGGCAACGGTGGCTGCAACCACTGGTTCGCCGGCTACCAGTTGGACGGCGAAAGCCTCCGCTTCGCCCAGGTCGGCAGCACTCGCAAGATGTGCAGCCCGGCGCTGATGGAGCAGGAACAGCGTTTCTTCGAATTGCTCGGACAGATCCACCGCTGGGACGTCTCGGAAACCGGCCAGCTGCGCCTCTGGCCGGAACGGGGCAAGCCCATGCGCCTGTGGCCGGAAGACTGACTCCGCCGCTGCCCCAAACAAGGAAGGCCGCGCTCAGTCCAACAGCCCGGCCTTTTCACTCTCGAAGAGCTCCAGCTGTTCGCCCATCGCCTTCAGATCGATCAGCCGAACGCCGATACCCAACAGGCGCACCGGCTTGCCGCCTCGCGCATGGGCCTGGGCGAGCAGTTGCCGGTAGCTGTCCAGATCCCGCGCGGCGCCAGCCTGCTCCAGGGTGGTCTGGGTGAAGTCGTGGAACTTGACCTTCACGAACGGCTTGTCCGCCCGGTAGCTGCTGTCCAGCCGCGCCAGGCGCCGGCCGAGCTGCTCGTAGAGCTCCGGCAGCCTTGCCAGGCAGGCCGGCAGATCCGGCAGGTCCTGGTCGTAGGTGGTCTCCACGCTCACCGACTGGCGGCGGCTGTCCACCTGCACCGGGCGCTCGTCGATGCCACGCGCCAGTTTCCACAACCGCTCGCCGAAGCTGCCGAACTCGCGGGCCAGAGCCAGGCGATCCCAGTCGCGCAGCTCCAGACAGGTGCGGATGCCCAGGCGCGCCAGCTTGTCGGCGGTGACCTTGCCCACCC
This sequence comes from Pseudomonas thermotolerans DSM 14292, assembly GCF_000364625.1. GTDB lineage: Bacteria > Pseudomonadota > Gammaproteobacteria > Pseudomonadales > Pseudomonadaceae > Aquipseudomonas > Aquipseudomonas thermotolerans. The sequence continues at coordinate 122,829 of NZ_KB822609.1, read as the reverse complement.
CGTGCAATTTGCTCACCGGCAGGGCAGCGACGAACTCGTCCACCTGCTCCGGGGTGATGACGAACAGCCCGTCGGGCTTGCGCCAGTCGCTGGCGATCTTGGCCAGGAACTTGTTCGGCGCCACCCCGGCGGACACCGTGATGTGCAGCTGCGCGGCTACCCGCCGACGGATGTCCTGAGCGATACGCGTGGCGCTACCGGCGAAATGCGGGCTGCCGGTCACGTCCAGATAGGCCTCGTCCAGGGACAGCGGCTCGATCAGCTCGGTGTAATCGCGCAGGATGGCGTGGATCTCCCGGGACACCTCGCGGTAGACCTCCATGCGCGGCCGCACGATCAGCAGGTCCGGACAGAGCTTGAGGGCATGGGCCGAGGACATCGCCGAACGCACCCCGTAGGCCCGCGCCTCGTAGTTGCAGGTGGCGATCACCCCACGGCGGTCCGCCGCGCCGCCCACCGCCATGGGGCGTCGGGCCAGGCGTGGATCGTCGCGCATCTCGATGGCGGCGTAGAAACAGTCCGCGTCGACGTGGATGATCTTGCGCACGGGTAAATCCGCAACAACAGGCTGGCCCGGCAGTTTACACCCAGCCGCCGGCGCCCACTCCCTGCCGGGCGCTGCCCGGTCCCGGCCGCTGCCGGACCTGGGCAAAGCCTCCTCACCAGGCCTAAACAATTGAAGAAAAACCAGTTTTTTCTGTCCAAACGGTTGACAGAGACAACTTTAGCTGTAGAATGCCGCCCCACAGACGCGGGATGGAGCAGTCTGGTAGCTCGTCGGGCTCATAACCCGAAGGTCGTTGGTTCAAATCCAGCTCCCGCAACCAAACATCGAAGGCCACTCATTTGAGTGGCCTTTTTGCGTTTGGGCTTCGGCGCTGGATCGGCTCAGACACCGCCCGGCTTCGGCGTCTGCCCGACCAACCGACCGGGTGCGTCCTGCAGCAGGGTCCGCGGCAGCACGAAGCCAGTGAACGGCCGCTGGGTGAAGGGGTTGGCTGCCTTCTCCGCAGTGATCCGGTAACGCATGGCACCGTCTCCAGCGCTGAAACTCAGGTCCACGCTGTTGGCCGCCGAGCCGTTGAGGCGCGCCTGGCTGAGCAGACGGAACAGCGACCAGGGGCCCCGGTAGCTGATGGTGCTGCTGTTGCCACCACCATTGATCAGGGTGACCCGGCTTTCTCCGCCCTCGCCTAGGCTGTTCGGCCAGATCAGTCCCACGCTGCTGCTCGGGCCGTGACTATAGGGCACCAACTGGCCTTCCACGCCCAGCACGCTGCTGCGCCGGTTCGCGGTCAGCCCCAGGGGCTCGACGGTGAACTGCACGCCCAGAGCGCCGCGACTGTTGAAGAAGGCATCGCGGATGCGGTTGGCCGTCTCCAGCTGGGCAAGCACGTCGGTGCGCACCAGATAGCCGCCACGCCGCTCGGAATAGAGCGCATCCAGGTTGTCCTCGAAGAACAGCTTCAGGTACTGGTCACGGAACTGCTGCAGCCGCCCCTGCGGGCCGAAGAAGGCGGCGAAGTCCTCCAGGGAGGCAAGGAAATGGAGAATGCCTGGAACGCGGGGATGTTCCGCCCACCCGACGGGGCCGTTCCTGGTGCGACCGGAGCACACAGGACATGCGAGACTGGCCCAAGTCGCTGGAAACCTGAGGCTGACCGCCGCCGGCAGCGGTCTTCCGACGAGGATACGGAAAGTGGGGCTCCATCGGGCGGGGCTAGGCTGAGATAGCTGTCATTTCCGTTGATCGAGCAGCTCCTCGCGAAGCGCAATCGATGCCGCCCCGCAAACCGTGAGTCTTCACCAGGCCGGCCTGCGGACATCCCTTCGGCGCCTGCTGATGCCACCCTCCCGCTTGCCGGCTACAATGCGCGCCTTGCCCTGCCACGCCTGATGAAGAAGAACGCGCCATGTCCCTGCCCAAGCACCACCTGGAACTGCTCAGCCCTGCCCGTGACGTGGGCATCGCCCGGGAGGCCATCCTACATGGCGCCGATGCCGTGTACATCGGCGGGCCGAGCTTCGGGGCGAGGCACAATGCCTGCAACGAGGTGAGCGAGATCGCCGCGCTGGTGGAGTTCGCCCATCGCTACCACGCCCGGGTGTTCACTACTCTCAACACCATCCTTCACGATGACGAGCTGGAACCGGCACGCAAGCTGATCCACCAGTTGTACGACGCCGGGGTGGACGCGCTGATCGTCCAGGACATGGGCATCCTCGAGCTGGACATCCCGCCGATCGAGCTGCACGCCAGCACCCAGTGCGACATCCGCACCCTGGAGCGGGCGAAATTCCTCGACCAGGCCGGCTTCTCCCAGCTGGTGCTGGCCCGCGAGCTGAACCTCAAGCAGATCCGCGCCATCGCCGATGCCACCGACGCAGCCATCGAGTTCTTCATCCACGGCGCACTCTGCGTGGCCTTCTCCGGCCAGTGCTACATCTCCCACGCGCAGACCGGGCGCAGCGCCAACCGCGGCGACTGCTCCCAGGCCTGCCGCCTGCCCTACACCCTGAAGGACGACCAGGGCCGCGTGGTGGCCTACGAGAAGCACCTGCTGTCGATGAAGGACAACAACCAGAGCGCCAACCTGCGCGCGCTGATCGACGCCGGCGTGCGTTCCTTCAAGATCGAGGGCCGCTACAAGGACATGGGCTACGTGAAGAACATCACCGCCTACTACCGCCAGCGTCTCGACGAGATCCTCGAGGAGCGCCCGGAGCTGGCGCGCGCCTCCAGCGGCCGCACCGAGCACTTCTTCGTGCCCGATCCGGACAAGACCTTCCACCGCGGTAGCACCGACTACTTCGTCAACGAGCGCAAGCAGGACATCGGCGCCTTCGACTCGCCGACCTTCACCGGGCTGCCGGTAGGCGTGCTGGAGCAGGTCGGCAAGCGCGATCTGACCGTCGCCACCCACACTCCGCTGTCCAACGGCGACGGCCTCAACGTGCTGGTCAAGCGCGAGGTGGTGGGCTTCCGCGCCAACGTCGCCCAGCTGCTCGGCGAGTTCGAGGAGGACGGCGAGCAGCGCTGGCGCTACCGCATCGAGCCCAACGAGCTGCCCGAGGCGCTACTGCGCCTGCGTCCCGGTCACCCGCTGAATCGCAACCTCGACCACAACTGGCAGCAGGCCCTGCTGAAGACCTCCGCCGAGCGGCGCATCGGCCTGTCCTGGCTGGCCCGCCTGCGCGAGGATCGCCTGGAGCTGACCGCCACCAGCGAGGAAGGGGTGAGCGTCAGCGTCGGCCTGAACGGCAGCTTCGGCCCGGCCAACAAGCCGGAACAGGCCCTCGAACAGCTGCGCGACCTGCTCAGCCAACTGGGCACCACCATCTACCATGCCGAGCACATCGAGGTGGATGCCCCGCAGGTCTGGTTCATCCCCAATTCGCAGATCAAGGCGCTGCGCCGCGAGGCAGTGGAGGCGCTGACCGCCGCCCGCGTCGCCGTCCACCCGCGCGGCAGTCGCAAGCCGGAGAGCGATCCGCCGCCGGTCTACCCGGAGGCGCACCTGTCGTTCCTCGCCAACGTCTACAACCAGAAGGCCCGCGACTTCTACCACCGTCACGGCGTGCAGCTGATCGACGCCGCCTACGAGGCCCACGAGGAGACCGGCGAGGTGCCGGTGATGATCACCAAGCACTGCCTGCGCTTCTCCTTCAACCTCTGTCCGAAGCAGGCCAAGGGAGTCACCGGGGTACGCACCAAGGTGGCACCCATGCAGCTGGTGCATGGCGACGAGGTACTGACCCTGAAGTTCGACTGCAAGCCCTGCGAGATGCACGTGATCGGCAGGATCAAGAAGCACATCCTCGACCTGCCGCCACCCGGCAGCGCCGCCAGTCGGATCGTCGGGGAGATCAGCCCGGAAGACCTGCTGAAGACCATCCGCCACAAGCCGACCGGCTACGGCCACTGAGCCGCTCCCGGCCGACGCCGGAACCGTGCCAGCCGCCGTGAGGACCGCTCCTCAGGGCGCGCCGAACACCACGGTCCAGTAGATGCCCGCATCGCTCTTCGGGTCCACCGCATAGGCGGCGCCCAGGTCGGCGAACTGCGGATTCATCAGGTTGGCGCAGTGGCTGGGGCTGGCCAGCCAGCCGTCCAGCACCTTGCGTGCGGTATCCAGGCCGGCGGCGATGTTCTCGCCGATCAGTTGGCCCGAGTAGCCGGCCAGTTCCGCGCGGTCGCTGGGGGTGCGGCCGTCGCGGCTGCGGTGGGAGAAGAAGTTGCCGTTGGCCATCGCCCGGCTGTGCTCCTCAGCGGTGCTGCCCAGCTCGGCGTTCCAGGCCAGCGGCGCGGCCGGACCGAAGGACTGCGCGCCGCACTGACGGGCCTGGCCGCGGGCGTCGTTGATCAGTTCCAGCAGCCGCTGCCCTTCCGTCTGCCAGTCGCCCAGACGGCCTTCCAGCAGCGGACGGGCGAGGACGATGCGCCAGTAGTTGCCGACGCGACTCACTCCGACGTCGACGAACTGCGGATCCAGCAGCACCTCGCAGAAGCTTTCCTGCAGCGCGGTCATGGCCGCAGTGGCATCCTTGGGGCCGGACAGGCTGATGGCACTGACGCTGACCATGGGATAGCCGGAACGCTCCAGCGCCGGCCGCCAGTCCTGGTCGCCGGCCGGCAGGGCCAGGCGCGGCTCGATGGCCAGCGGCGGCAGGGGCTCGGAGGACTCCTTACCGCACGGCTGCACCTGGCTGCGGTAGGCGTTGATCGAGGCGACCAACTGGGCTTCGTCGGCCGCCCGGGCGCCGCTGGCGAACGGCAGCCCCAGCGCCAGCATGACGATCCCCAGAGCGAATGGCAGAGTGCGCATGCAAGTCTCCTTCCGGTGGAATGGGGCCATGATATGCGCATTGCTGCCCATTTTCGCCCTCGCGCAGGTGGTGGAGGAACAACCCGGCCGCGGAACCTTTCCGGCAGCGCCGGCACTAATCCGCACATTCCCGGATAAACAGGATCCTCGCCATGCGCACCCTTTCCCGCCTGCTTCTGCTGAGCGCTGCCGTCGTCACCCTCTCCGCCTGCACCGACGAGGAAACCGAGCGGGTGGAGAGCAGCCTGTGCATCTACAACACCGATCCCCAGGCCGAGCGCTGCAAGCCCGGGCAGATGGCCTGGTTCCGCCCGGACGGCAACCAGCAGATCACCGAACAGACCGCCCTGAGCGTGGCGGCCGCCTACTGCGACTTCAATCATCAGGTGATGCATAACCGCGCCGGCGTGCTGTGCGTGTTCACCGACAAGCGACTCGATGCCGTGAAATGACCTGCCAGGCCCCGTGCCAAGAGGCTCCCCCGGCTATGCTGAAGAGGCAGGCCGGGTAGCCTTCCGCAAGGCCAGGAGCCGTTTTCCCCACAGGAGCCACCATGTTCCAGGTCAACCACAAGGGCGCCAACCGCATCGACGTGACCCTCACCGGCAAGCTGGACAGCATCCAGATGCGCATCGCCCTGGACGAGCTGTTCCGCAAGGCCGAGGGCATCGAGCACGGACGGATGCTCTACCGCATCCAGAACCTCGAAATCCCCACTCTGGGCGCGCTGGGCGTCGAGCTGGCGCGCATTCCCCAACTGCTGCGCTTCCTGCGCCGCTTCGAGCGCATCGCGGTGCTTGCCGACCGGGAATGGCTGCGCAAGCTGAGCGAGATCGAGGGGGCGCTGTTTCCGGGCATCCAGCTGCGCGCCTTCGAGCCGGGCCAGGAAGCACAGGCCGAGGCCTGGCTGGCCCAGACCGCGCCCCAGCCAGGCCAGGCCTGAAGCGCTCCGGGCCAGGGACAGGCCCGGATTCGTGCATTTCCGTCAAGGATGATTTTCCCACCGCCGTCTGGTTTCGCCTTCGCGGAGCCGGTAGCCTGCCGCCACTTTTCGTTAGTGGAGGCATCATGAAGAAGATCCTGCTCATCAACGGCGGCAAGCAGTTCGCCCACTCCAACGGTCGCTACAACGCCACCCTGCACGAGACCGCGCTGGCCTTCCTGGATCGTGCCGGCTTCGACCTGAAAACCACGGTGATCGAGGACGGCTACGACATCGCCGAGGAAGTACAGAAGATCCTCTGGGCCGACGTGGTGATCTACCAGATGCCCGGCTGGTGGATGGGCGCGCCCTGGACGATGAAGAAGTACCTGGACGAGGTGTTCACCGCCGGCCACGGCAGTCTGTACGCCAATGACGGCCGCACCCGCTCGGACGCCTCGCAGAAGTATGGCAGCGGCGGTCTGGTCCACGGCAAGCGCTACATGCTCTCGGTCACCTGGAACGCGCCGCAGCAGGCCTTCGACGACCCCGAGGACTTCTTCGAGGGCAAGGGCGTGGACGCGGTCTACTTCCCCTTCCACAAGGCCAATCAGTTCCTCGGCATGCAGGCGCTGCCCACCTTCCTGTGCACCGACGTGATGAAGCGCCCGAACATCGAGGGCGACGTCGAGCGCTACCGCCGGCACCTGGCCGAGGTGTTCCAGGTCCAGGCCTAAGCAGGGCTGCAGCCGGGCCTGGCCCGGCTGCGCTCAACCCAGCTGGTCGACCGTCACCGCGTTGGTGTAGATCAGGCTGCCGTCGCTTTCGCGATGCCCGACCAGGTGGAACTGCTCGCGGCGCAGTTCCGAACCCAAGTGCACGCGCAGCTGGCAGTCGGCCAGCGGGCCGCATTCCCGCGGGGGTTTCCAGCTGCAGCTCGGCGCCATCGACATCCAGCAGCACCTCACTGCCGCTCCCCACCCTGTTCCAGAGGCAGGTGCCAGACTCGAGATGCAAGTGCTCCTTCCCTGGATTCAGCCCCTCGGCCGCGCACTGCGGTTCCTCCCGCGCCCGGGCGCTCAGCCCGGATGGCCGTCCACCCGCGCCCGACAGAGCATGGGCGCATAGTCCTTCAGATAGAGCGCGAAAGCCAGGCTCCAACAAGCCGCGGCCAACCACAGGGCATGGCTGCCGAAGGGCGCCAGCAGCACCCGGCTGGCCGCCCCCAGATGCAGCGCAACGAAGGCCCAGGTCATGCTCCGCGGCGGCTGCAGCGGGCGGCCGGTATGCCCGAGGGTGACCCGGGCGATCATGGCGAGGATCAGCCCGCCCATGGCACCGACGGTCAGAGCATGGGTCGCCAGGCTCTGCACGGCCAGCAGCCCCAGGTGCCAGGCCGCCATGCCCAGGGCGGCGAGGACCAGCCAGGCGAAGGCTAGGTGCAGCGCCCAGAGCAGCGGCACGTGCCAGATCCCACCGGCGCGCCAGCGCCAAAGCTGCAGGGCATGGATGCCGGCCACCAGCAGGTAGGGCAACGCCCAGAGCGGCTGCGGCCTGGCCCCCTGCCCGGCGGCCAGGGACAGGGCGATCAGCAGGGTAGCGGCCAGCGCCAACCAGTTCTGCCAGGGCCGCGCCGGGAACGGCTGCGCCCGGCCGAGGCCACGTTGGGTGAAGAACGGAATCACCCGTCCGCCGATCATCCCCATCAGGGCGGCGATCAGCCAGAGCGCGGCCAGCACGCCGCGACGCTGTAGCTCCGGTTCTCCGCAAGCCAGGCCGTAGAGGCTGAGCGCCTGACTCAGGCCGATCAGCATCAGCACCCCGGGAATCGGGTAGTTGTGCGTCTGCCGGGCGATGAAGATCGACCGCCCCAGCACCCAGGCCAGAACCGGTACGAAGGCCAGTTGCAGGACGGCCAGCAGGGCGACGGGCAGCGGCACGAACCAGGCCAGCCGCCCCAGGCACCAGAGGGCGAAGAGTCCGGCCAGCGGCCAGCCGGAAAGCCCCGGACGGCCGGTCCAGTTCTGCACCGCGGTGAGCAGGAAGCCGGCGATCACCGCCAGGCCGAAGCCGAACGGCATCTCGATGCGGTGCCAGGCCAGCACCCCGCCGGGCGGCTGCCAGGTGGGCAGCAAGCCAGCGAGGATGACACCCCACAGGGCGATGGCGACGAGGGCGAACAGCGCACCGGCGAGGAAGAAGGGCCGGAAGCCCAGGCGCCAGAGCGGCGGGATACGCAAGGCGGCCGTACGATCAAGCAACAGCACAGCAGGGCTCCCCGTGCAGGTTGTGCTGGGCGAGCAGGCGCAGCACGTAGCCGATCTTCAACAGGGTCGGACCGAGGATCACGCAGCTGTGGGCCAGAACCTGTTGAGGGATGCTCAGCAGATGCTCGAAGCCGTAGGCAGCGCTGACGCCGAGCACCAGCAGCACGCCACCGGCCAGCAGCAGATGGCCGGACAGACGCAGGGCCCGTAGGGGGCAGCCGAAGAGTTCGCTCATGGTGGTTCTCCCGAAGGTGTAGAGTCTGTCTCTCTCCAACCACGAAGCATGCCAATGGAAACCACCAGCAGCGTCGGCCTGTCACGCCTGAACGTGTAGTTATGACAACAGGCCAAATGGAGTCATAGCAACAACAATCGGTCAAATTGACTCGAACCTAGCAGGAATCCGAACAGGCCCGCCTGGACACGACGGGAAAGGCCGCGTGATAGCCCTCAGGCGTTGGGATAGATTTGCCCGATCCCCCTGCACATGGGCCGAGGCGACCTGCCGGCCGCCGATCTGCCTGAGCGCTCCCCGGCAAACTGCGCCAGCCGATGCTCGCATGAGGCCATCAATCGACCCCATCGAAAACCCCAATGAGCCTTGACCGGATGGCGGACTTATCCTCCTCCCATCCCCAACGGAACAAGGCGTATTCATGAACACCAGCCTTAACCTGGACAAGGACTCCGCCCCCCTCGCCGAGCAGGCCCTCGACCTGGCCCGCAACGGCGGCACCGACGAACTGCGCGTGCTGCTCGCCGACGGCCTGCCGGCCGACCTGTGCAACCATTGGGGCGACAGCCTGCTGATGCTGGCCAGCTACCACGGCCACTTGGCGACCACCACCCTGCTGCTGGAATACAACGCCGACCCCGAGCTGTGTAATGCCAACGGTCAGACGCCGCTGGCCAACGCCGCCTTCCAGGGCAACCTGGCGATGATCGACTTGCTGCTCGACCACGGCGCCGATCCCAACGGCCGCCTGCCGAGCGGCAAGACCCCGCTGATGGTCGCCGCCATGTTCGACCAGCTGGAAGCCGTGGAGCGGCTGCTGGCCCGCGGCGCCGACCCCGAGGCACGCTCCGAGGAAGGCTCCACCGCCATGGAGCTAGCCTGGCGGATGCACTCGCTGCGCGTCCTGGAGCGCCTGCAGCGCGAGCACCACACGGCAGTGGCTTAGCCGCGCCGGCCAGGCACTGCTAGAATCGCCCGCCTACCGACCCGGGCCGGCCCGCGCCGTGCCCGGGTTTTTCATGTCCGCAACCTGCGAGAACTCCGCCATGGGCGCCCAGTGGAAAGCCAAACCCAAAGAAGCCGCCGCCAATGCCAAGGGAAAGATCTTCGGCAAGCTGGTGAAAGAAATCATGATCGCTGCGCGCAACGGCGCCGACCCGGACATGAACCCCAAACTGCGCCTGGCCGTGCACCAGGCCAAGAAGGCCTCCATGCCCAAGGACACCCTGGAGCGCGCGATCAAGAAGGGCGCGGGCCTCAGCGGCGAGGTGATCAACTACGAGCGCACCCTCTATGAGGGCTTCGCCCCGCACCAGGTGCCGGTGATCGTCGAGTGTCTGACCGACAACCTGAACCGCACCGTGGCAGAGATCCGCGTGCTGTTCCGCAAGGGCCAGTTGGGCTCCTCCGGCTCGGTGAGCTGGGACTTCGACCACGTGGGGCTGATCGAAGACACCCCGGAAAACGATGCCGACCCGGAGCTGGCCGCCATCGAGGCCGGCGCCCAGGACTTCGAGCCATCCGACGAGGGTGCCACCCTGTTCGTCACCGACCCCACCGACCTGGACGCGGTGAGCAAGGCGCTGCCCGAGTTCGGCTTCACCGTGCAGACGGCCAAACTCGGCTACCGGCCGAAGAACCCGGTGAGCGGCCTGAGCGCCGAGCAGTTGGAGGAGGTGGAAGCCTTCCTGGAGGCCATCGACAACCACGACGACGTGCAGCACGTCTACGTCGGCCTGAGCGCCTGACCGCCCCAGCGCTGGCGTCCCCAGCCGATCGGGGACGCCGCCTGCCCTACTCCTCCGCCAGCCCCAGGGCCTTGCGCAGTTCCGGGGCGCTCATCATTCCCGGGAGCCGGCGGACGAACGCTAGGCGGGCAGCGCCAGCGGCTCTTCCTGACGGCGGTAGGGGAAGACGTCGATCACCTTGCCGGCGCGGATCTTCTCCTGCACGCCCTTCCAGTAGTCGGCGTCGAACAGGTCGCCGTGCAACTGGCTGAACAGCCGGCGCTGGTGCAGGTCGGCGAACAGGAAGGGCGGGAACTCCTCGGGGAACACGTCGTTGGGGCCGATGGAATACCAGGGCTCGCCGGACATCTCGTCCTCCGGGTAACGCGGCGGCGGGATCTTGCGGAAGTTCACCTCGGTGAGGAAGCTGATCTCGTCGTAGTCGTAGAACACCACCCGCCCGTGACGGGTGACGCCGAAGTTCTTCAGCAGCATGTCGCCGGGGAAGATGTTCGCCGCGGCCAGCTGCTTGATGGCCAGGCCGTAGTCGTAGAGTGCCTCGCGCACCTGGGACTCGCTGGCGTTCTCCAGGTAGATGTTCAGCGGGGTCATGCGCCGTTCGGTCCAGCAGTGGCGGATCAGCACGGTGTCGCCGTTCTCGATCTCCACCGTGGAGGGCGCCACCTCCAGCAGCTCGGCCAGGCAGTCCGGGTCGAACTTGGCCTTCGGGAAGCGGAAGTCTGCGAATTCCTGGGTATCGGCCATGCGCCCGACGCGGTCGACGCTCTTCACCAGGCGGTACTTCTCGATCACCGTGTTGCGGTCGACGTTCTTCGACGGCGAGAAGCGGTCCTTGATGATCTTGAACACGGTGTTGAAGCCCGGCAGGGTGAACACGCTCATCACCATGCCGCGCACCCCGGGGGCCATGATGAACCTGTCGTCGGTGTTGGCCAGGTGGTTGATCAGCGCCCGGTAGAACTCTGACTTGCCGTGCTTGTAGAAACCGATCGAGGTGTACAGCTCGGCGATGTGCTTGCCGGGCAGGATGCGCTTGAGGAAGCCGATGAACTCCGCCGGTACCGCCACGTCGACCATGAAGTAGGAGCGGGTGAAGGAGAAGATGATCGACACCTCGGCCTCGTCGGTGATCACCGCGTCGGCCTGGATGCCCTGCCCCTCGCGGTGCAGCAGCGGAATCACCAGCGGCCACTGCTCGTCGCGGGTGAAGATGCGCCCGACTAGGTAGGCACCCTTGTTGCGGTAGAGCACCGAAGAGAACAGCTCGATGCACAGCTCCGGGTCCTTGCACACCCAGTCCGGCAGGCTGGCGCGCAGTTGCGCCTCCAGGCGCTCGAGGTCACGCGGCAGGTCCTCGTAGGGCACGCTGAAGCCGTAGTCCTGGAGGATCCGCTCCAGGGTGCCGGCCAGGTCCTGCCTGGGCAGGTAGCTACGGGTCTGCGCCACGCGCTCCTGGGCGCGCAGCGACGGCCGGGTGGTGTGGATGAACATGCAGCCATCGCTGATCAGGTCGTGGCTGAACAGGCTGCAGAAGATCGAGTTGTACCAGGTCTCCGCCAACTCGTCGTCGAAGCGCACGTCGATCAGGCCGATGTAGGCGCTCTTCACCAGCGGCCAGTGCTGCACGTCGAACAGCACCTCCTCGTCGAAGCGGTCGCGCAGGCGACCGCGGGTCTCCGCCACCTTCTCCTCGTAGAGGGCGATGCGTTCGGCGGCGGCGCGCTGGGCCTCCACCCACTGCGCCTGCTCGAAGCGCGCCCGCGCTCCGTCGGTGATCCGCCGGAAGTGCTCGCGGTAGTCGTCGAAGCCATCGAGAATCAGGCGGGCAATAGCCTCGGCCGGCCAGTGCTGGGGCATGGGAGAGCCTCTACGAGTTCTTGTCGGAAAGGCGAGCTTAGCCAGAGCCCGCGCCGAGGAAAAGCCGGGCGAGGGTACGACGGCCGCTTCCCCCACGCCGAAGCGGCCGGCAGGACGCCTCAGACCGGTGGCGCCTCGTAGTCGCCGGACTCCCAGCTGACCCCGTGGCGCACCTTGGGCGGCGCGTCGCCGTCGTGCAGGCAGATGACGTTGTCGATCACGTTGCGGTCGGCGATGGTCATGCGATCGAGCATGCGCAGGTGCTGCAGCCAGTTGTCCACCACCAGCACCTCCTGCCAGATCTCCTGATCCTCCACCGCGCGGTACAGCGCCCAGCGCTCGGCACCGTTGCGCAGGCGCAGGCGGCGCAGGGCCTGGACCGCCTTGACGAACTCGCGGGTGCGCGCCGCGGGGATGCGGTACTCAATGGTCACCAGCACCGAGCCGCGCTCCGGATTGAACACGAAGGTCGGCTCGCCCGGGCGGGTCGCCGGCGCGTGGGCAATGCTCGCCGCGTCGATCTCCGGCAGCCGCGACTGGTAGAGCAGCGCCGCCGAGGCCAGCAGGGTGCAGCCGGCGGCCACCAGGGCGCCTGTCACCCCCATGCTCTCGGCCATGTGCCCCCAGAGGAAGGAGCCCAGCGCCAGGCCGGCGAACAGCGCAGTCTGGTAGAGCGCCAGGGCACGCGCCTTGACCCATTCCGGAACGAGGATCTGCACCGCCGAGTTGTAGGTGGCCAGCGCGGCGATCCAGCAGGCACCGCCGAGCAGCAGCGCGGGGAACAGCACCCAGAGGCTGTCCAGGCTGCCCAGGGCGATCATCACCAGGGCCAGCAGAGTGGCGGCCAGGCTGATCAGCCGGCTGCCGCCGATCCACAGGCGCAGGCGGTTGACCACCCCGCTGCCGAGGATCGCGCCGATGCCCAGGGCGCCGAGCATGTAGCCGTACACCGAGGCGCCGCCGTCCGGGTTGCGGTGGGCGAGCAGCGGCAGCAGCGCCCAGATCGCGCTGGCCGACAGGCCGAAGGCGAAGGAGCGCAGCATCACCAGGCGGGTGACGCTGGAGTACTGGGTGAAGCGCAGCGCGGCGATCACCCCCTCGCTGATCTTCTCCGGCGGCAGCTGGCGTTCCGGCACCTCGCGCCGCCAGCGCCAGATCGCCCAGATCAGCCCGACGTAGCAGGCGGCGTTGAAGCCGAACACCCAGGCCGGGCCCACCGCGCTGAGCAGCAGCCCGCCGAGGGCCGGGCCGAGGGCGCGGGCGACGTTGAAATTGACGCTGTTGAGCAGCACCGCGTCGCTGACCATGCGCGCCGGCACCTGCTCGCCCACCGCCGCCTGCCAGGCCGGCACGGTGACCGCCGCGCCCAGGGTGATCCACAGGATGGAGACGATCAGCAGCTTGGGGTCCAGATAGCCGAGGAAGGCGATCGCGGTGAGGAATACCGCGCCACTCATCTCGAAGGCCAGGCCGAACAGCATGATCCTGCGGCGGTCGTAGTTGTCCGCCAGCACCCCGGAGACGATCGACAAGAGCACCAGCGGCAGCGCCGAGGCGACCTGGATCATCGCCACGAGCATCGGGCTGCCGTGCGCCTCGGTGACCACCCAGGCGGCGGCCACCGACTGCGCCCAGGTGCCAAGGTTGGCGAACAGGTTGGCGATCCAGATGATGCGGAACACGCCGACCGTGAAGGGGGTCAGCACGCCCCTGGCGCTGGGCGCCTCGCCGGAATTCTGCTCGGGGGAGAGGTCGTTGCGGGAAACGGACTGCAGCATGGAGAGGACCTTGGACAACCAGGCCATCCCGGCCTGCGACAAGGCTTCAGTGTAGCCGTCCGGATGACGGCGGGGTTGCCGCAGGTCAAGCCGCACCGGGCGGGCCACCCTGCCCGCCCGGCCAGCCCGGAGGCTCAGCCGCGGTAGTAGCGCTGCGGCACGAAGGGAGTCTTGGCGACCTTCATCGGCACGCGCTTGCCGCGCACCACGGCGAACACCTGGCTATCCAGAGCGCCGTAGGCGCTGGCCACGTAGCCCATGGCCACCGGCGCGCCCAGGCTGGGAGCGAAGCCACCACTGGTCACCCGGCCGATCAGCGCGCCCTCGGCATCGACGATCTCCGCCCCTTCGCGCACCGGCACGCGCTCCTGGGGCAGCAGGCCGACGCGCTTGCTGGCCACGCCGTCGCGCTGCTGGGCGAAGATCCGCTCGGCGCCGGGGAAGCCGCCGGCCCGGGCACCGTCGGCGCGGCGCGCCTTGGAGATGGCCCAGGCCAGGCTGGCCTCCACCGGGGTGATGGTGCTGTCCATGTCGTGACCGTACAGGCACAGACCGGCTTCCAGACGCAGCGAGTCACGGGCTCCCAGACCGATGGGCTGCACCTCGGGCTCGGCCAGCAGGGCACGGGCCAGCGCCTCGGCCTGCTCCACCGGCACGGAGATCTCGTAGCCGTCCTCGCCGGTGTAGCCGGAGCGGCTGACGTAGCATTCCACGCCGAGCAGCTCCAGGGTGGTGAACTGCATGAAGGTCAGCTGCTTCGCCTGCGGCGCCAGGCGGCCCAGCACCTCGGCGGCGGCCGGGCCCTGGAGGGCCAGCAGGGCACGGCTGTCGAACAGCGACTCCACCTCGCAGCGCTCGCCCAGGTGACGCCTGAGGTGCTCCAGGTCCTGCGCCTTGCAGGCTGCGTTGACCACCAGGAACAGGTGGTCGCCGGCGTTGGCCACCATCAGGTCGTCGAGGATACCGCCCTGCTCGTTGGTGAACAGCGCGTAGCGCTGCTGGCCGGCCGGCAGGTCGAGGATGTCCACCGGCACCAGGCTTTCCAGGGCCGCGGCGGCCGAAGCGCCGTGCAGGCGGATCTGGCCCATGTGGGAGACGTCGAACAGCCCGGCCTGGGCGCGGGTGTGCAGGTGCTCCTTGAGTACGCCGAGCGGGTACTGCACCGGCATCTCGTAGCCGGCGAACGGCACCATCTTGGCGCCCAGCTCCAGGTGCAGGGCATGCAGGGGCGTACGGGCCAGGGTTTCAGTGGTCATCGGGTTTCTCCTTGAGGGCCGCGCAGGCGGACCTTTCAGCATTCAATGGTGTTCACCGCCAGCCAGCGCGGGCGGTTTCCCGGGACTTGCGCCCATGTCCACGCCAGTCTGGCGCAGAGGCGGATCAGCCGGCCGGCGGCGCGCAGGGCCCAAGTGCGCGGGAAGCGCGTCACGCCGCCTCCCCCGCCTCCGGCACCAAGCCTGGGTAGAAGTGAAGCACCGCGAGAGTGACGCCCGCCGCGCCACTGGTCGGCGCACTCACCGGGACGGGGCCGAG
This sequence comes from Pseudomonas thermotolerans DSM 14292, assembly GCF_000364625.1. Lineage (GTDB taxonomy): Bacteria > Pseudomonadota > Gammaproteobacteria > Pseudomonadales > Pseudomonadaceae > Aquipseudomonas > Aquipseudomonas thermotolerans. The sequence continues at coordinate 107,663 of NZ_KB822609.1, read as the reverse complement.
GCCCGGACGGCTGGTGCCCGCCCACCTCGGCCCGGCAGCGCGCGGCCGGCCAGGCCAGCCGCGTGCTGCGCCTCAGGCGTCCTGGTAGTCCGCCACCGGCGGGCAGGCGCAGGCCAGATTGCGGTCTCCGTAGACGTTGTCCACGCGCCCCACCGGCGGCCAGTACTTGCCTTCCACCAGGCTGGGCAGCGGATAGACCGCCTGCTCGCGGCTGTACGGGTGGGTCCACTCGCCGGCCAGCTCCGCCGCGGTGTGCGGGGCGTTCTTCAGCGGGTTGTCGTCGCGGTCCAGCTCGCCGAGTTCCACCGCACGGATCTCCTCGCGGATGCGGATCATGGCGTCGCAGAAGCGGTCCAGCTCTTCCTTCGACTCGCTCTCGGTGGGCTCCACCATCAGGGTACCGGCCACCGGGAAGCTCATGGTCGGGGCATGGAAGCCGAAGTCGATCAGCCGCTTGGCCACGTCGTCCACGGTGATGCCGCTGGTTTCCTTGAGCGGGCGCAGGTCGAGGATGCACTCGTGGGCCACCAGGCCGTTCTCGCCGGTGTAGAGCACCGGGTAGTGCTCCTCCAGGCGGCGGGCGATGTAGTTGGCGTTGAGGATGGCCATCTGCGAGGCGCGCTTGAGGCCGATACCGCCCATCATGCGGATGTACATCCAGGTGATCGGCAGGATGCTGGCGCTGCCGAAAGGCGCCGCGCTCACCGCGCCTTCCTTGCGGGCCAGCCGGTCGTGGCCGGGCAGGAAGGGCGCCAGATGCGCCTTGACGCCGATCGGGCCGACGCCCGGGCCACCACCGCCGTGGGGGATGCAGAAGGTCTTGTGCAGGTTCAGGTGCGAGACGTCGCCACCGAACTTGCCGGGCGCGCAGAGGCCGACCATGGCGTTCATGTTGGCGCCGTCGATGTACACCTGGCCGCCGTTGTCGTGGATGATCTGGCAGATCTCGCGGATGCCCTCCTCGAACACGCCGTGGGTCGAGGGATAGGTGATCATCAGCGCCGCCAGGCGCTCGCGGTGCTCCTCGGCCTTGGCGCGCAGATCGGCGATGTCCACGTTGCCGCGGGCGTCGCAGGCGGTGACCACCACCCGCATACCGGCCATGCTGGCGGTGGCCGGGTTGGTGCCGTGGGCCGAGGACGGGATCAGGCAGACGTCGCGATGCCCCTCGCCGCGACTGGCGTGGTAGGCGCGGATCGCCAGGAGGCCGGCGTACTCGCCCTGGGAGCCGGCATTGGGCTGCAGGGACACGGCGTCATAGCCGGTGGCCGCGCAGAGCATGCGTTCCAACTCCTCGGTGAGCAGACGGTAGCCCTCGGCCTGCTCGGCCGGGGCGAAGGGGTGCAGGTTACCGAATTCCGGCCAGGTGATCGGGATCATCTCGCTGGCGGCATTCAGCTTCATGGTGCAGGAGCCCAGCGGGATCATGCTGCGGTCCAGGGCCAGATCCTTGTCGGCCAGGCGGCGCAGATAGCGCATCAGCTCGGTTTCCGAGTGATAGCGGTTGAACACCTCGTGGCGCAGGAAGGCGGACTGGCGCAGCAGGCCCTCAGGCAGGCGGTCGCTGCTGGCCGCGGCCAGGGCGGCGAAGTCCGGCAGCGTCTGGCCTTCGGCGGCGAACACCGCCCACAGGGCCTCGACCTCGGCCTGCTCGCAGGTCTCGTCGAGAGACAAGCCGACGCGCCCGGCGTCCAGCTCGCGCAGATTGATCCCGGCGGCCCGGGCGGCGGCGTGGATCTCGGCAGCCGGGCGCGCGGTGACGATGCTCAGGGTGTCGAAGAAGTGCTCCTGTTCCACCCGATGGCCCAGCTGGTTCAGCCCGGCGGCGAGGATGGCGGTCAGCCGGTGCACGCGGCGGGCGATGTCCTTCAGCCCCTGAGGACCGTGGTAGACGGCGTACATGCTGGCGATGTTGGCCAGCAGCACCTGGGCGGTGCAGATGTTGCTGGTGGCCTTCTCGCGGCGGATGTGCTGCTCGCGGGTCTGCATGGCCAGGCGCAGGGCCGGCTTGCCGAAACGGTCGATGGAGATGCCCACCAGACGTCCGGGCATGTCGCGCTTGAAGGCGTCGCGAGTGGCGAAGTAGGCAGCGTGCGGGCCGCCGAAGCCGAGCGGCACGCCGAAGCGCTGGGCGCTGCCGAACACCACGTCGGCGCCGAATTCGCCGGGCGGGGTCAGCAGGGTCAGGGCCAGCAGGTCGGCGGCCACCGCCACCAGGGTGTTGCTGGCATGGGCGCGCTCGATCAGCGCGCGTTGGTCGAGCACCGCGCCGGTGCTGGCCGGGTACTGCAGGAGCACGCCGAAGTAGGCGGAGAAGTCATCCAGGGCCGTCTCGTCGCCCACCACCACCTCGATGCCCAACGGCTGGGCACGGGTGCGCAGCACGTCGAGGGTCTGCGGGTGACAGCGCTCGGAGGCGAAGAACGCCTGGGCGCCCTTGTTCTTGGAGACACGCTTGCAGAAGGTCATGGCCTCGGCGGCGGCGGTCGCCTCGTCGAGCAGCGAGGCGTTGGCGATCTGCATGCCGGTGAGGTCGCTGATCAGGGTCTGGAAGTTCAACAGGGCCTCCAGGCGGCCCTGGGAGATTTCCGGCTGATAGGGGGTGTAGGCGGTGTACCAGGCCGGGTTCTCCAACAGGTTGCGAAGGATCGGCGCCGGGGTATGGCAGGGGTAGTAGCCCTGACCGATGTGGCTGCGGAACTGCTGGTTGCGCGCGGCGATGGCGCGCAGCTCGGCGAGCGCCTGGGCCTCGCTCTGCCCGGCGCTGGGCTCCAGCACACTGCTGCCCTTGATGCTCGCCGGGATGGCGCTGTCCATCAGGCTGTCCAGCGAGTCGTAGCCGACCAGCTCGAGCATGGCCCGGATGTCGGCCTCGCGGGGACCGATGTGGCGGTCGATGAATTCGTTCTCGGTGCTCAGACGAATGCTCATGGCGGCTCCAGGAATCAGGCGTGCTTGCTCAGGTAGGCTTGGTAACCGGCCTGGTCCATCAGGTTGGCGACGGCTGCGGGGTTGTCGACGCGGATGCGGAAGAACCAGCCCGCCTCGAGGGGCGACTGGTTGACTAGCTCGGGGCTGTCGACCAGCACCGGATTGACCGCGGTGACCTCGCCGACCAGCGGCATGGCGATGGTGCTGGCGGCCTTCACCGATTCCAGCACGGCGACCTCCACGCCCTCCTCGTAACGCCCCAGCTCCGGCAGCTGCACGTACACCACGTCACCCAGCGCCTCCTGGGCATAGTCGGTGACCCCGACGGTGAACTCGCCGTTGTCTTCCTGGCGCAGCCATTCGTGCTCAGAGGTGAAACGCAGGGTGCTCATGCTTACTCCTTAGGTTCGGGCGTCCCGGGCAACTGCCGCCGGGACCGGTTGGCTGGCCGACACTAGAGCAAGGGCGATGCCAATCTGCGGAAACCCTGCAAATTCAGGGGTCTTGGCGGAAGCGAGGCGTTCCCCGCGGAAAGCCACCGGAACGAAATCGTTCCACTAAATACGACATCCTTTGGCCTGGAAGCGACATGGACAGCGGCCATGCACCAGGATAGCGGACTGGAACGATTTCATTCCACTGGAAAGAAATCGTTCCGCCGCCCCCCCCCCAGACGAGGCTACTGCTGCGCGGCCCGCGGCCCGATGCCGTACTTGCGCAGGCGCTGGCCGATGGCGGTGTGCGAGGTGCGCAACCGGGCGGCCAACTGGCGGGTCGAGGGATAGAGGCTGTAGAGGCGCTCCAGCAGCGACTTCTCGAAGCTCTGCACGGCCTCCTCCAGGCTGGTGACCTGCAGGGCGTCGTCCTGCGGCTGGGCATCGGCCAGGGCGGTGCCGGCCAGCTCCAGGCTGTCGCAGTCGATCACCTCGCTCTCGCAGATGGCCGCGGCGCGGAAGATCACGTTCTGCAGCTGGCGCACGTTGCCTGCCCAGCGGTTGCCGAGCAGCAGCGGGTAAGTGGCCGGCGACAGGCGGCAGGGCGGGCGCTGGATCTGCGCGCAGGCCTGGCGCAGGAAGTGCTCGGCCAGGAGGATGATGTCCTGACCGCGCTCGCGCAGCGGCGGCACCGTCAGGTTGAGTACGTTGAGGCGGTAGTAGAGGTCCTCGCGGAAGGCGCCCTCGCCGACCATGCGCTCCAGGTCGCGGTGGGTGGCGCAGAGTACCCGCACGTCGACGCGCACCTCGCGGTCGCCGCCGATGCGCCGGAAGCAGCCGTCGCTGAGGAAGCGCAGCAGCTTGGCCTGCAGGTAGGGGGACATCTCCCCCACCTCGTCGAGGAACACCGTGCCGTGGTCGGCCAGCTCCAAGAGCCCCGGTTTGCCGCCACGCTGGGCGCCGGTGAAGGCCCCGGCGGCATAGCCGAACAGCTCGCTCTCGGCCAGGCTCTCCGGCAACGCCGCGCAGTTCAGGGCCAGGAAGGGCGCGTCGCGACGCGCGCTAAGGGCGTGGCAGGCACGCGCCACCAGCTCCTTGCCGGTGCCGGTCTCGCCCTGGATCAGCAGCGGCGCATCCAGACTGGCCACCTTGCGCAGGCGGATCTTCAACTGCTTGAGCACCGCCGAGCGGCCGAGCAGCGCGTCCAGGCCCTCGGCGTGGTCGTGGTGCAGAGAGGCCAGGTGCTCGCCGATGCGGCTCGGCGGGTAGAGGGTCAGCAGGCCGCCGGCCAGGTAGCTGGAGTCGGCGCCGCCGCTGATCGGCGTGGCGTCCAGCAGCAACGCCTGGCCCCTGAAGCTCACCTCGCACATCGGCAGGCGGAAGCCCTTGTCGATCAGCGTCTGCGCCAGCTGGGGGTCGTCGAACAGCTCGGACAGCGGCAAGCCAGCCGGCTCGCGGCCGTACAGCTCGATCAGCGTGGGGTTGGCCAGCAGCACCCGGCCGGCCGGATCCACCGCCAGCACCGGATCGCGCATCGCCGCCAGCAGGGCGTCCAGCTGCAGACGACGGCGCTGGCCGGGGAGGATGTCCACCAGTTCCACCGCCTGCACGCCGCGCACGTTCATCAGGGCGTCGTGCAGCTCGTCGAGTACCTCCTGGCTGAGGGTCGGCGCGTCGATGTAGACGTTTGGCGGGATCATCTCCACGGCGTCCAGGTTCAGGTTGCGCGCGCCGAGCAGGGCCAGGACCTCCTGGGTGATGCCGACGCGGTCGATGAAGGTGACGTGGATTCGCATGGAACAGCCCGCAGCCGAAGGAAGTGGATCCGCAGTGCATTATCCACGCCCCGGCCCTCCGACAGGAACCTCCGCTTCGCGCCGGCGGGACTATGCTTGATGACAGGTACAGGAACGGGCCACCCGGCCAAGGAGGTGGGGATGCCCGAAACGCAGCTTTCCCAACCCGTCAGGCTCCGGAGGTGAACCATGAAAGGCATGAACATCCGCAAGGAAGCCAAGAAGAAGGCGCAGAAATCCGCCCACGACAAGCGCCTGGCCAAGCGGGCCAAGAAATCCGGCACGACCCTGCTGGGCAGCCATTCCAGCTGATCTATCCTGGACATCATTGTTCCTTAGCCAGCACTCCCCCTCTCCCGTTGCGGGAGAGGGTCTTTTTTTAGCGACCACTCATTTTCCCCGCACCGGCTAGGCTGAGAAGGTCAGCCCTGCTGCTCGAGGAAGGATGCCCATGACCCGCCGGCTGCTGCTCGCCCTGCCCCTGCTGCTGTCCGCCTGCGCCAGCCCGCCGAGCTGCGACGACCGTCCCTACAGCGGCAGCGCCTGCCGGGAAGCCCGGCTGCTGCAGCAGAACGACATGCTGCAGGCCAAGCTGCTGATCGCCGCCGGCGATCCGGAGCACTACGAGCTGGCCGGCGCCCTGCTCAGGCGTGCCGCCGCCGGCGACCGTACCGGCGAGATGCCCTTCTACCAGGCGCTGCTGCTGATCCGCGAAGGCCCGCAGCTGGACGAGGTGCTCGCCCTCCTCGAGCAGGCCGCCACGCGCGGTCATCCCCACGCCATGGCGCTGCTCTACAAGATCTACGCCGAACCCTATCTGGTCGCCGAGGCCGACCCGATCCGCGCCCAGACCTATCGGGTACGCTATGGCGAGCTGGACGTGGCGAAGAGCGGTTATCCCTCCTTCGAGCAGGCCCTGCGGGTGGTCGACGGCCTGCTGGCCTCGCCCCCAGCCGAGACGCCCTGAGCGCCGCCAGCCCGCGCCATCTGGAGCCAGGGGGCGCCGCCATGCCGGCCTGGCTGATCGCCCTGGAACGCCAGTGGCACCGCCCGCGCCGCGCCATCTGAAGTCCCGCCGGGGCGTCTCGCCGGCCTTCGGCGGGGCACCGCCCGGCGGAAAAAGCAGAAAGTCCTAGGTTATTCGCCCGAGCAGGAGTATGGTGGCCTCACTGTGTTGCATGTGTCACCGCAAATCGCCTGCCTAGATCTTCGATCGAATCATTCCCGGTTTCTTTGCTCTTTGCGCCCAGTCGCGGCCTGGAAGGTCCAGAGTCGCGTTCACTTTTCTAAGGTTCAAGGAGTAATCCCATGTCCGATCGTCAGACTGGCACCGTCAAATGGTTCAACGATGAGAAAGGCTTCGGCTTCATCACCCCGGAAAGCGGTCCCGACCTGTTCGTCCACTACCGTTCGATCCAGAGTACCGGCTTCAAGACCCTGCAGGAAGGCCAGAAGGTCTCCTTCACCGCGGTGAAGGGCCAGAAAGGCATGCAGGCCGACGAGGTCCAGGTGATCTGATCACCTGCTACACCGAGAGAGCCGGCCACGCGCCGGCTTTTTCATTTCAGGGCCGCCCGTGCGGCTTCACGACTGGAAAGAGAGGATCAATGCCATGCGCATCCGCATCAAAGCGACCACCACCTCCAGCACCCCCAAACCTCCGCCGGCTACGAGCAGCCACGAAGCACTCGCCGCCCAGGTGGCCGCCTTCCTCAAGGCCGGCGGCGAGATCCAGGAGATTCCCCGCGGCGTGAGCGGCCAGAACCTGACGCCCAAGCGCCACATCAGCCTCGGCAAGAAGTGACCCAGCGGCCTCGTACCGGGCTTCGTGAACAAGCCCGGTGCCGCCCGCTCCGCACCATCCCGGCCCCTTGCGCCGCCGCCCCGCTCGACCTCCTTTCGCGCCCTTTCGGACGGATCCGCGGACAACGATCTGGCTCCCGGCAGGTCCATATTTCAGAATGATGACGAAGTCCTGACCGGATTCGTTCTTCTGCCGTGACCGAACCCGCCCCGAGGAGATCCCTGCCTTCCATGCCAAGCCGTTCCCCGCGCCAGTGGCTGTCCCTGCTGGCCCTCAGCTTCCTGTTCGTGCTGCTCCCGGCGTTCAGCCGCTACTGGCTGGACTGGTCGAACGGTTTCGGCTACCTCTCGGACGTGGCCATCGGCAGCTTGCTGCTGGTGCTGGTGTACGGCCGTCCGCTGTGGCTCGGCCTGCCCGTGATGCTGCTGTGGAGCCTGTTCCTGCTCGGCAACGCGGAGCTGGTCAGCGCAGTGGGGCGCATGCCCGAGCTCAGTGACCTCGAGTACCTGGTCGACGCACAGTTCCTGCGCAATTCCACCCACGGCGGCGGTCTCGCCCACCCCGGCCTGGCCCTGGCCCTCGGCCTCGGCGTGCTGGCCGCCGCGCTGCTTGCCCGGCGGGCCGCGCCGCTGCACCGGGTCTGGCTGCTGCTGCCCGGCGTGCTGCTCGCCGCGCATGCCGGCGGCCAGATCTGGCACCCCAGCGAGGCCGCCCAGTGGCAACTGTTCAACCTGCCCCACAAGCTGCTCGCCGAAGGACTGAGCGGCGCCCAGTTGGCCATCGAGGAACGCCTCGCCGCCGGCGTGCCGGAAACCCCGCCGGACATCACCGGGCTGACCCGTCTGGATCTCGACGGCGAGCGTCTGCTACCGCCCGGACGGGCACGCAACGTGCTGATCGTCACCCTGGAAGGCATCCCCGGCGCCTACATCGCCGCCAACCGCGCAGCCATCGGCAGTAGCTACCGGGAGGACCTGATGCCGCGCCTGAGCCGCTGGGCGGAGCGGGCCATGAGCACCCCGGACTACGTGCTGCACGCCCATCAGACCATCCGCGGCCTCTACGCGATGCTCTGCGGCGACTACGACAAGCTCGACAGCGGCACCCCCAAGGGTCTGGAGCTGCTCAACCACGAGCTGCGCAACCGCGAGTGCCTGCCCGCCCAGCTGCGCGAACAGGGCTTCACCACCCACTTCCTACAGGGCGCCGGGCTGCGCTTCATGGCCAAGGACCGGATCATGCCGCACATCGGCTTCGACAAGACCCTCGGCCGCGACTGGTTCCGCAACCAGCCCTACCTAGAATTTCCCTGGGGCATGGACGACAAGGCCTACTTCGAGGGCGCCCTCGACTACATCCGCCAGCTGCGCCGCCAGGACAAGCCGTGGATGCTCACCCTGCTCACCGTCGGCACCCACCAGCCCTACTCCGCGCCGGACGAGTACCTGGCCCGCTACCCGGGCGCCAAGCAGGCGGCCATCGGCTACCTGGACGACGCTGTGGGCGACTTCCTCGACGCTCTGGAACGTCTCGGCGTACTCGAGGACACCCTGGTGATCGTCACCTCCGACGAGTCCCACGGCCTGGAGAACGTGCGCCTGGCCTCGGCCTGGGGCTTCAACCTGGTGCTGGCCCCCGAGCAGGAGCACCTGCCGGCGCTGAAGTCGGGTACTTACGGGCACGTCGACCTGAGCGCCTCGGTGCTCGACTACTTCGGCTTTGCCGTGCCGGCCAGCCTCGCCGGCCGCTCGCTGTTCCGCGACTACTCCCACGTCCGGCAGATCATCTCCTACACCAACGGCCTGCTGCGTCTGCACGACGGCCGTACCCTGGTGGAATGCGACTTCCAGCAGATCTGCCGGCGCTACGCCAGCGAGCGCTTCATCGCCGAGCAGGTCCGCTACCTGGGGCGCTTCCGCGGCCGCGAGGCGCGCCTGGTCAGCCAGAGCGCCGCGCTGCTCGACCAGTCCCTGAGCAACGGCCAGACCGGCCAGCGCTACCGCTTCGCCGACCGCGAGCGCATCCGCCTGCGCGACAGCTTCGGCAACGACTGGGCCGACAACCTGATCGGCGCCCAGTACCTGGAGCTGCCGCAGGGCACCCACACCCGGGTGTCGCTCAAGGTACGCGGCGTGCAGCTCGGCAAGGACGGCGCCACCCTGCTGCTGAAGACCAAGGAATACGACCGCGATGTCGAGGCACTGGTCCCCGAGCTGCCGCACCTGGCCCCCGGCAAGACCCTGGAACTGGAGTTCGGCTTCGATAACCTGCAGACCCGCAAGGCCTTCTCCTTCCACCTGCTCGGCCAGGGCCAGGGGACCATCGAGATCCTCGACTTCAGCGTGATCACCGAGCCTCTGCTGGCCGACCAGAGCCTCAGCCTCGACCCCGCCGAGGAGAGTGCCCTGCTCCACTAACCCGCGTGGCGGCGGCTCCGGCCCTTCCGCTACAATCCGCCGCCCGTTCTCACGAACCTTCCGCCATGACGCCCGACGCCATCGGTGAGCTGCGCCAGCACCTGCTCGCCGCCCTGGACACCGCCCCCGACGAGGCCCGCCGCCTGTTCCACGGCCGCGGTCGGCGCTGGCCGGGACTCGAACAGATCACCGCCGACTGGCTGCAGGGCCTGCTTCTGGTCAGCCTGTTCCGCGCCCCGGATGCAGCAGCGCTCGACGCCCTCCGCACGATGCTCACCGGGCTGGCCGCCGAACCCGCTTGGCAGCGCAAGACACCCCGCGCCCTGGTGCTGCAGCACCGCTACCTGGCGGACAGTCCCGTCGAGTTCCTGCTCGGCGAGCCGCTGGCGGAATGGCTGGTCAGCGAGGACGGCCTGCGCTTCCGACTGGACATCGGCCGCAAGCAGAACTGCGGGCTGTTCCTCGACATGCGTTACGGCCGCCGCTGGGTGCGCCAGCAGGCCGCCGGCCAGCGGGTGCTCAACCTGTTCGCCTACACCTGCGGCTTCTCGGTGGCAGCCATCGCCGGCGGCGCCTCCCAGGTGGTCAACCTGGACATGGCCGGCGCTGCCTTGGCCCGCGGTCGGGACAACCACCGGCTGAACGGCCAGTCCGTGGAGCGGGTGACGTTCCTCGCCCACGAACTGTTCAGGTCCTGGGGCAAGGTGCGCAAGCACGCCCCCTACGACCTAGTGATCATCGATCCGCCGTCCTTCCAGAAGGGCAGCTTCGTGCTCGGCCGCGACTACCGGAAGATCCTCCGCCGCCTGCCCGAGCTGCTCGCCGAGCACGGCCAGGTGCTGGCCTGCGTCAACGATCCGGCCGTCGGCCCCGGCTTCCTGATCGACGCCATGGCCGAGGAGGCTCCGGCCCTGCACTTCGTCGAGCGCCTGGACAATCCGCCGGAATTTGCCGACGCGGATCCGGACGCCAGCCTCAAGGCTCTGGTCTTCCGCACAGGCGCCGCCCGGACAAAGGCGGCTTTCCCCTCCCCCAACGAGAAGCAAGCATGAGCGACGAACTACGCATCGAGGACCTTCGCCTCGGCGATGGCAAGGAGGTGGTCAAGGGTGCCCTGATCACCACCCAGTACGACGGCTACCTGGAGGACGGCACCAAGTTCGACTCCTCCTACGACCGCGGCAAACCCTTCCAGTGCGTGATCGGCACCGGCCGGGTGATCAAGGGCTGGGATCTCGGCCTGATGGGCATGAAGGTCGGCGGCAAGCGCAAGCTGTTCGTCCCGGCCCACCTGGCCTACGGCGAGCGGCAGATTGGCGCGCACATCAAGCCGAACTCCAACCTAATCTTCGAGATCGAGCTGCTCGAAGTGCTGACCCGCGATGACTGACCTCCCTCACTCCGTCTTCAGGCCGACCCGCAGCAGGCGCCCGGCAGGCTCGTCGGTGAGCAGGTAGAGGTAGCCGTCCGGCCCCTGGCGCACGTCACGGATACGTGCGTTCAGCTCCGTGAGCAGGCGCTCCTCGTGCACCACCCGGTTGCCGTCCAGCTGCAAGCGGATCAATTGCTGCTGGGCCAGGGCGCCGATGAACAGGTTGTGCCGCCAGGCCGGGAAGCGCTCGGCATCGTAAAAGGCCATGCCGCTGATCGCCGGCGACTTCTCCCAGACGTACAAGGGTGGCTCGGTACCCGGGACCGTCCTGCCCCTGGCCTCGGGGATCGGCAACAGGGTGTAGTTGATGCCGTGGGTTGCCAGTGGCCAGCCGTAGTTCCTACCGGCCCGGGGGATGTTGATCTCGTCGCCGCCGCGCGGGCCGTGCTCGTGGGTCCAGAGCTCCCCGGTCCAGGGGTTGAGGGCCGCGCCCTGCTGGTTGCGGTGGCCGTAGGACCAGATTTCCGGACGCGCCCCGGGCCGTCCGACGAAGGGGTTATCCTCCGGCACCCGGCCATCGGGATGCAGGCGCACCACTTTGCCCTGCAGCTTGTCCAAATCCTGGGCGGTGGGGCGCTGGTTGTTCTCACCGAGGGCGACGAACAAGTATCCGGCGCGGTCGAACACCAGCCGCGAGCCGAAGTGGATGCCGGTGGACAGCTTGGGCTCCTGGCGGAAGATCACCTGAAAGTCATCCAGACGGCTGGCGTCTTCGGCCAGCCGGCCACGCCCCACGGCGGTGCCAGCCCGGTCGCCCTCGCCACCACCCTCGGCGTAGGACAGGTAGACCAGACGGTCCTCGGCGAAGCCTGGCGACAGCGCCACGTCGAGCAGCCCACCCTGGCCGTGGGCGTAGACCTCCGGCACCCCGCCCAGCGGCGGCGACGAGCGGCCGTCGGCCGTCACCACGCGCAGGCGTCCCGGGCGCTCGCTGACCAGCATCCCCCCGTCGGGCAGGAAGGCCAGCGCCCAGGGATGTTCCAGCCCAGCCGCCAGCACTTCGGTGGTCAGCGTGCCCAACGCGCTCGGATAGTCCTCGGCCGCCGCCTGCGGGCTTCCGCCCAGCACGGCCAGCAGCCCCAGCCAGATGAATCGGCTCATCGTCCTCCCTCCCGGTGCGGTCGTTCGGCCTGGATTGATGCTGCAACAGCCTAGCAGGCGGCCCTCCCTCTGATGGATGGCGCGCCGCCGGAGAGCCGCTCGCCGGCAACTTCCTGGACAGCGACTACCTGCAGCCGGTGGCCTGCTGCGCCGCGGATACGGGACCGCCGCAGCTGTTCAGCGACGTTTGGGAATGGACCGCCAGCGCCTACCCCGGCTTCCGCCCGCTGCCGGGCAGCCTGGGCGAGTACAACGGCAGGTTCATATGCGGACAGAGGGTGCTGCGCGGCGGCTGTTGCGCCACCCCGGCGGGGCACGGTGCGCCAGCTACCGCAACTTCTTCTACCCGCACCAGCGCTGGCCGTTCACCGGCCTGCGCCTGGTCCGGGAGGCCTGGGGATGCCGGCAGCCGCTGGCCTTCTTCCCCGACTCGAGTATCGGCAACCTCACCCCGCTAGAGGTGATGGCGCTGCTCGCCAACCTGCACCACTGGCCGTGCGCGCTGGCTTCCGGCTGCTGACGCACTGGCAGGCCGCCTCCGCGGCCCGGCATGCGCCTACTCGCCGGCCGGCTTGCGGCGTCTGAGCGGCGCCAGGCCGTCCTGGCTGACCAGCGGGCTGCCCTCCACCTTCGGCCGCGGTCCGGCCTTGCGCTTGGCCGGGACCTTCTTGGCGGCCCCCTTCTTGTCGGCCTTTTTCTTCTTGCTGCCGGCCGCCTTGCCGGAGGCCTTGAGCTTCTTCGGGCCCTGGTAGCTGCCCTTCAGCTCCTTGATGACGCGCCGCTCGAACTGTTGCTTGAGGTAGCGCTCGATGCTCGACATCAGGTTCCAGTCATAGTGGCAGATCAGCGACACCGCCAGCCCCTCGCTGCCGGCCCGGCCGGTGCGGCCGATGCGGTGCACGTACTCGTCGCCGCTGCGCGGCATGTCGAAGTTGACCACCAGATCCAGGCCCCCGACGTCCAGGCCGCGCGCCGCCACGTCGGTGGCCACCAGCACCCGGGCGCCGCCGTGGCGCAGGCGCTCCATGGCCAGTTTGCGCTCCTTCTGGTCCTTCTCGCCGTGCAACACGAAAGCCTTGACGCCACGGGCCACCAGATGGCCGTAGAGGCGGTCGGCGGCAGCCCGGGTGTTGGTGAAGACGATGGCCTTGTCGTACGACTCGTGCTCCAGCAGCCAGTTGACCAGGCGTTCCTTGTGGGCCTCGTCGTCGGCGGTGATGATCTGCTGGCGGACGTTCTCGTTGAGTTCGCCGACCGTGTTGAGGCGCAGGTGCAGCGGATCCCGGAGCACCTCGGCGATCACCCCGCGCAACGCGTTGCCGCCGCTGGTGGCGGAGAACAGCAATGTCTGTCGCGGAGCGCTGCAGGCCGCGGCCAGGCGCCTGACGTCGTCGGCGAAGCCCATGTCGAGCATGCGGTCGGCCTCGTCCAGCACCAGCACCTGGATCGCCTCCAGCAGCAGGTTGCCGGCCTCCAGGTGCTCGAGCAGCCGGCCCGGGGTACCGATCAGCACGTCCGGTTCCTTGCGCAGCAGCGCGGCCTGGACCTTGAAGTCCTCGCCGCCGGTGATCAGCCCGGCCTTGAGGAAGGTGTACTGGGCGAAGGCCTCCACCTGCTTGAGGGTCTGCTGCGCCAGTTCGCGGGTTGGCAGCAGGATCAGCGCACGGGTGCGCACCTTCGGGCGCTCCTCGCCGAGCAGGCGATGCAGCAGCGGCAGCACGAAGGCGGCGGTCTTGCCGCTACCGGTCCGGGCGATCACCCGCAGGTCCCGTCCCTCCAATGCCGGAGGAATGGCCGCCGCCTGCACGGGAGTAGGCTCGGCGAAGTTCAGCTCGGCCACGGCCTTGAGCAGACGTTCATGCAGGGCGAATTGGTCAAACACGGACACCTCGGAACGATGGATTCACAACGAAAGGACCGCATAGGTTACCGGTTGTCGGTAGAAAACTCTGCACCTCCCGCACGCTCACGGAAATGCCAGACAGATCACAATTCCAACGTTTCCCGGCCAACTCCGGATCATTCGCGGCAAGGTGCTGGTCTTGCGCAGAAACTTTCTGGAAAAATCGCAGTCGAACGAAGTTGACGGTAGACCAGCCGTCGACATGGCGAAGGGGCCCTTGTTCCGGAGATGCCAGTATGAAACCAGCCCTGATCTACTACGTCACGGCCAGCCTGGATGGTTACATCGCGCGCCCCGACGGCCGCGTCGATTGGCTGCAGCCGATCGAAGAGGCCGGCGAGGACCATGGCTATCACCAGTTCTACGAGGGTGTCGACGCCTTGCTGATGGGCCGGGTGACCTACGAGAACATCCTCAAGTACGCCGACAAGTGGCCCTATCCCGGCAAGACCTGCATCGTGCTGACGCGCAACGCCCTGCCGGCGGCCGATCCGGACGTGCACATCTGTCACTGGACCCCGGCCGAAGCTCTCGACAGGCTGGGCAAGCTGGGTTGCAAGCGGGTCTGGCTGGTTGGCGGCGGCTCCCTGGCGGGCACCTGCTACGCGGCTGGCCTGCTCGACGAGCTGGTGGTCAGCGTGGTGCCGCACATGCTCGGCGCCGGCATCAAGATGTTCGCCACCGGCCTGGAACGCGGCCTGACCCTGCAGACCCAGCGCAACTTCCCCTCCGGCGTGGTCCAGCTCCACTACCAGGTACAGAGAGAAGCCGCTTGACCCTAGCGCCGCCGCCCGCCTGCTCGACGACCGACAGCGCCTGCTGCTGGTCCGCAAGCGCAACACCCGGAAGTTCATGCCCCCCCCGGCGGCAAGCGCGAAGGCAACGAGGCGCCGCTCTGTGTGCTGCGCCACGAACTCGACGACGAACTGAAGCTGGAGCTGCCGGCACTCAGTGCTGGCGGCTGGCCCGCGCCTGCCGGTGCAGCACTCGGGCACTGTCGAAGCCGGTGAGCAGGATCGCCAGCCAGATTGGTCCGTAGGTCCAAAGCTCCGCCGCGCTGAAGGCCTCGCCGAGCAGCAGCACGGCGACCCCAAACAGCAGCACCGGCTCCACGTAGCTGAGAATCCCGAACAGCCCCATCGGCAGCAGCCGGCTGGAGGCCATCATCGCCGCGAAGGCCAGGGTGCCGAGCAGCCCCATGCCCGGCAGCAGCCACCACAGCTGCGGCTGCTCGGCGAAAGCGCCCGGCGGCGAATGGCGGACCACCAGCCAGATCGCCAGCGGCGCCAGCACCAGCATTTCCAGGACGAAGCCGGACAGCGCGTCCACGCGCATCCAACGACGCAGCATCAGGTAGGGCGGATAGCCCAGGGCGGTGACCAGGGTCAGCCAGGAGAAGGCGCCGGTGGCCCATAGCTCGTGCAGCACGCCGACCAGCGCCAGGGCCACGGCGATGCCCTGTAGAGGGCGCAGGCGCTCGTCGTAGAACAGCCGCCCGACCACCACCAGGACCAACGGCAGCAGAAAGTAGCCCAGCGATACCTCGAGCATCCGCCCCACCAGCGGCGCCCAAAGGAACAGCCCCCACTGCAGGCCGATCAGCAGTGCCGACAGCGGTAGCGCCGCAAGCAACAGCGGCTCGCGGCGCAGGCGGCCGAGCACGTCCATCAGCACCGGCCACTGGCGGAACGTCAGGACCAGCAGCAGCACCATGGGAATCGACCAGAGCACCCGCTGGGCGAGCACCTGCACACCGTCCAACGGCGCCAGCGCGCGCACGTAACCGGGCATCAGGGCGAACAGCACGGACGCCGTCAGGGACAGCAGCACACCACGGCCGGACAGTCTCATGAGCGGCCACCGCGGCAGAGAGGCAGGCAGGAAACGAACATCGGGGCCTCCGCAAAAGGCTCACGACATTACCCGAGGGCACAACGAAACCCAAGCGTCCGAAGGGCACGCAGTCGCCGGCAGGCAAGTCGGTGGCGCCCAGCGCACGCCCACAAAAAATCCGGACAACCCGGGGGAGCAGGTCGTCCGGAGATTGCGCCCAGGAGCCGAGGGCGCAAAGGAGGTCGTGGCAGGGAAATCCCGAATCAGGCCACTTCGGCGAGACGCTCGCGAGCCTGGCTGAGCCCCTTGGCGGAGAACTCGGCGCCCATGTTCAGGCCCTCGGCATGAATGAAGGTGACGTCATGGATGCCGATGAAGGCCAGCGCCTGACGCAGGTAGGGCTCCTGATGATCCAGCGCGGTACCGGAGTAGATGCCGCCGCGGGCGGTCAGCACGTAGGCGCGCTTGCCAGAGAGCAGGCCCTGGGGACCGGCCTCGGTGTACTTGAAGGTCACTCCGGCGCGCAGCACGTGATCCAGCCAGGCCTTCAGGGTGCTAGGGATGGCGAAGTTGTACATGGGCGCGGCCAGCACCAGCACGTCGGCGTCCAGCAGTTCCTGGATCAGCTCGTTGGAGCGGGCCAGGGCGGCCTGCTCCGCGGCGCTCTGCTGCTCGGCCGGTTTCATCCAGCCGCCCAGCAGGGTCTCGTCGAGGTGCGGCACCGGCGACTTGGCCAGGTCACGGATGGTGATGCTGTCCGCAGGGTGGGTGGCGCGCCACTTGGCGAGGAAATCCTCGGTGAGCTGACGGGAGACGGAACCTTCCTGGCGGGCGCTGCTTTCGATGACTAGAAGTTTGGACATGATGCTGACTCCATCGACGAGAGGTGGTTGCGATTCGATGGATTCAGGTTATGGATGTTGAGATCGATAAAAAAGCAGAAAAATTCGCTCCAACCAATCTATAAAATTGATTTATGCATGAGAGCGAATTAGGCTCAGAAGCAGTCCCGTCTGCGCCGCGCCGCCTGGGGCAGCCGTCAGTCCAGCGGCTCGCAGGTGAGCTTGATGCGCAGGCGGAGGATGCCGCTGTTGAACTTGCCGGTGACCGCCGAATTGTCACCTGGCTCCAAGGTGATCCTGCGCGTCCGCGGCATTTCCGGGCCGTTGCGGAACACTGCGGTGCAGCGTGCGCGGGTCTCCCCGTAGTTGTAGAGGTTGACCGCGCCCAGGTTGTAGTCGAGGGCCATGGGCGACGCGGAAATCTCCGCACCGTTGAGCTGCTTCTCCAGCTCGATGGGATAGGTGGCAGCCAGCGCGGCGAGGGGCAGCAGGGCGAACACGGCACAGCAGAGTTCTTTCTTCATGGGACGAGTTTCTCCAGGTGGAGAAGCAGCGTAGGACAAGAGGAGATCTAGATGAAAGCGCCCCGCGTGACCCTGGATCAATGGCGTACCCTGCAGGCTGTGGTCGATCACGGCGGTTTCGCCCAGGCCGCCGAGGTCCTGCACCGTTCGCAGTCGTCGATCAGTTACACGGTGGCGCGCATGCAGGAGCAGCTCGGCGTGCCACTGCTGCGCATCGACGGCCGCAAGGCGGTGCTCACCGAGGCCGGCGCCGTGCTGCTGCGCCGCTCGCGTCAGTTGGTTAAGCAGGCCAGCCAGCTGGAGGAACTGGCCCACCACATGGAACAGGGCTGGGAGGCCGAGGTGCGCCTGGTGGTGGACGCCGCCTACCCCGTCGCCCGTCTGGTACGCGCGCTCAGCGCCTTCATGCCGCAGAGCCGCGGCTGCCGGGTGCGGCTCTGCGAGGAGGTGCTCTCCGGGGTGGAGGAAATGCTCCTTGATGGCAGCGCCGACCTGGCGATCAGCGGCCTCGACATCAACGGCTACCTGGGCGATCAACTGAGCGCCGTGGAGTTCGTCGCCGTCGCCCATCCCCAGCATCCGCTGCATCAGCTGCAGCGTGAACTCAGCTTCCAGGACCTGGAGGGTCACCTGCAGGTGGTGATCCGCGACTCCGGACGTACTAAGCCGCGCGACGTCGGCTGGCTCGGCGCCGAGCAGCGCTGGACGGTCGGCAGCCTGCCCACCGCCGCCACCTTCGTCAGCAGCGGCCTAGGCTTCGCCTGGCTACCACGTCATCTGATCGAGCACGAGCTGCACTGCGGCCTGCTCAGACCCCTACCGCTGGCCCAGGGCGGCAGCCGCCATCCGCACTTCTACCTGTACTCGAACAAGGAAAAGACCCTGGGACCGGCGACGCAGATCCTCGTCGACCTGATCAAGTCCTACGACCGCGCCCCCCTGGACGCGCCCTTCGCCGCCCCGCTGGTGGCCAACTGAGCCCGCGAGACCAGCCCATGTCTACTTCACCCACCGCGGCTGCCAGCCTGGACGCGATCATCGACCGGGGTCCACGGGAACGCCTGGCGCGCCTCTCCTGTCCTACCCTGGCGGTCAGCGGCGACCGGGACTCCTCCTTAGTTGCGCACAAGGCCACCTATGTGAAGGAATTGCCCAGGCGCGCGTCTGGTGGTGATCGAGGACTCGCGCCATGCTACCCCGCTGGACCAGCCAGAACGCTTCAACACCACCCTGCTCGACTTCCTCGCCGAGGTTCGAGCATTCCAGCCAAACCTGAAAACAAAAGAGCCCAACGATGCTGAAGAAACTGCTGCTTTCCGCCTGTTCCCTGCTGTTCGCCTGCCAGCTGCTGGCCGCCGACAACCCCCGCGTCCTGTTCGCCACCACGCTCGGCGAGATCGAGGTGGAGCTGGCCGCCGACAAGGCACCGGTCACCGTGAAGAACTTCCTCGAATACGTGGACAGCGGCTTCTACGACAACACCATCTTCCACCGGGTGATTCCCGGCTTCATGATCCAGGGCGGCGGCTTCACCGAGAACATGACCCAGAAGGCCACACGCGAACCGATCAAGAACGAGGCCGACAACGGCCTGCACAACGTGCGCGGCACCCTGGCCATGGCCCGGACCTCGGAGGTGAACTCGGCGACCAGCCAGTTCTTCATCAACCAGAAGGACAACGATTTCCTTGATCACGGCGTGCGTGACTTCGGCTACGCAGTGTTCGGCAAGGTGGTGCGCGGCATGGATGTGGTCGACCGCATCGCCCAGAGCCCGACCACCATGCGGGCCGGCATGCGCGACGTACCCGCTGAAGCAATAGTGATCCTTTCGGCCAAGCGGCTGTGAAGGAACGCCCGCGGGTGCGGCCCAGCCGCCCCGCGGCACGGGCAGCGACGGGGCTAGCTGACGGCCCGCCCGCTGCGCCGACAGGCACGGCAGTACTTTGAGGGATGCGTGACCATGATCTACCGCTACTTCGAACGCCTCATCGACTACTTCCGTACCGACTCCGGCGACATGCCCCCGCCCAGCGTGGGCCGCTTCTACCTGCATTACCTGCGCCAGGTCTGGCCGAGCCTCACCGCCCTGCTGCTGGTCGGCCTGGTCGTGGCGCTGATCGAGGTGGCCCTGTTCAGCTTCCTCGGCCAACTGATCGACCTGGCCCAGTCCAGCTCCAGCCCCGGCGAATTCTTCCGCGAACACCAAGGTACCCTGCTGTGGATGGCCGTGGTCGCGCTGCTGCTGCGCCCGCTGTTCAACGGCGTGCACGACCTGCTGGTGCACCAGACCATCAGCCCCGGACTGTCCACACTAGTGCGCTGGCAGAACCACAGCTACGTGCTGCGCCAGAGTCTGGGCTTCTTCCAGAACGACTTCGCCGGGCGCATCGCCCAGCGCATCATGCAGACCGGTAACGCTCTACGCGACTCGGCGCTGCAGGCCATCGACTCGCTGTGGCACGTGATCGTCTACGTGGTCAGCAGCCTGGTGCTGTTCGCCGAGGCCGACTGGCGGCTGACGCTGCCGCTGCTGCTCTGGGTGATCGGCTACGGCCTGGCCCTGTCCTGGTTCGTACCGCGAGTCAAGCAGCGCTCGGTAGTGGCCTCCGAGGCGCGCTCCAAGCTGATGGGGCGGATCGTCGACGGCTACACCAACATCGCCACCCTCAAGCTGTTCGCCCACACCCAGCATGAGCAGGGTTACGCCCGCGAGGCGCTGCAGGAACAGACCGAGAAGACCCAGCATGTCGGCCGGGTGATCACCGCCATGGACTGCACCATCACCGCCCTGAACGGTGTACTGATCGCCGCCACCAGCGGCCTCGCCCTGTGGCTGTGGAGCCGCGGGCTGATCAGCATCGGCGCCATCGCCCTGGCCACCAGCCTGGTAATCCGCATCAACGGCATGGCCGAATGGATCATGTGGGTGGTCAACGGCATCTTCGAGAACATCGGTACCGTGCAGGACGGCCTGCGCACCATCGCCCAGCCGCATAGCGTGCAGGATCGTACCGGCGCCCCGCCGCTGCGGGTGAGCCGCGGTGAGGTGCGCTTCGAGAACGTGCACTTCCACTATGGCAAGGGCAGCGGAGTGATCGAGGGGCTCAACCTGCACATCCGCCCCGGCGAGAAGATCGGCCTGATCGGCCCGTCCGGCGCCGGCAAGTCGACACTGGTCAACCTGCTGCTGCGTCTCTACGACCTGGAGGGCGGGCGCATTCTGATCGACGGCCAGGACATCGCCCTGGTGACCCAGGAAAGCCTGCGCGCGCAGATCGGCATGGTCACCCAGGACACCTCGCTGCTGCACCGTTCGATCCGAGACAACCTGCTCTACGGCAAACCCGA
Source organism: Pseudomonas thermotolerans DSM 14292 (assembly GCF_000364625.1). Taxonomy (GTDB): domain Bacteria; phylum Pseudomonadota; class Gammaproteobacteria; order Pseudomonadales; family Pseudomonadaceae; genus Aquipseudomonas; species Aquipseudomonas thermotolerans. Next base: position 87,295 of record NZ_KB822609.1, on the reverse strand, counting down.
CGCCTCCGAGGAGGAGCTCTGGGAGGCGGCCCGCAAGGCCCGCGCCGACAGCTTCATACCCTACCTGGTCGACTCCGAGGGGCGGCGCGGCCTGGATGCGCGGGTCGGCGAACGCGGCATCAAGCTCTCCGGCGGCCAGCGCCAGCGCATCGCCATCGCTCGGGTGCTGCTGAAGAACGCGCCCATCCTGATCCTCGACGAGGCCACCTCGGCGCTCGACTCCGAGGTCGAGGCGGCCATCCAGGAGAGCCTGGAAACCCTGATGCAGGGCAAGACGGTGATTGCCATCGCCCACCGGCTGTCCACCATCGCGCGCATGGACCGGCTGGTGGTGCTGGATCAGGGACGCATCGTGGAAACCGGCAGCCACGCCGAGCTGCTGGACAAGGGCGGCCTCTACGCGCGCCTCTGGCAGCACCAGACCGGTGGTTTCGTCGGCGTGGACTGACCCGGAACTCAGTCGTCGGCGCCGCAGCCGCGCAACAGGCGAGCGATCCACTCCTGGGGATAGCCGCGCTGGGCCAGGAAGCGTATCTGCCTGGCCCGCTCACGCGGCTCGGCTGGCAGCTGCCCAGCGAACCTGCGCCGCCAGGTCTCGGCCAGCAGCGCACGCCAATCGAGGCCACTCTCGCGCAAGGCAGCCTCGATGGCCGGCCGCGGCAGACCGCGCCGCGCCAGTTCCTCGCGGATGCGCAGCGGGCCATAGCCGGAACGGGCCCGGGACGAGATGAAGCTTTCCAGATAGCGGGCCTCGGAAAGCAGACCCTCCTCCGCCAGGCGGTCGAGAACGGGATCGATCAGCTCGGCGGGGGCGCCCCGCTGGCGCAGCTTGCGGGTCAACTCGACGCGCCCGTGCTCGCGGCGCGCCAGCAGATCCATGGCGAACCGCCGTACTGCGGCAGGGCTGTCGAGTACGGCGGTCATGGGCGGGCTCAGATGTCGATGTCGGCCAGGTCATCGGCCATGCTGGCGGCGGCCACGGGCGCGCCATTACCAGCGTTGTTGTTCAGCAGCTTCTCGCGGATCTGTCGTTCGATCTCGGCGGACACTTCCGGGTTGTCCTCCAGGTACTTGGCGGCGTTGGCCTTGCCCTGGCCGATCTTGTTGCCCTGGTAGCTGTACCAGGCGCCGGATTTCTCCAGCAGGCCCTGCTGCACGCCCAGGTCGATAATCTCGCCGCTGCGGTAGATGCCCTTGCCGTAGAGGATCTGGAACTCGGCCTGGCGGAACGGCGGGGAGACCTTGTTCTTCACCACCTTGACGCGGGTTTCGCTGCCGATCACCTCCTCGCCTTCCTTCACCGAGCCGATGCGGCGGATGTCCAGGCGCACCGAGGCGTAGAACTTCAGGGCGTTGCCGCCGGTGGTGGTTTCCGGGCTGCCGAACATCACGCCGATCTTCATGCGAATCTGGTTGATGAAGATCACCAGGCAGTTGGCGTTCTTGATGTTGCCGGTGATCTTGCGCAGCGCCTGAGACATCAGGCGGGCCTGCAGGCCGACGTGGGAGTCGCCCATCTCGCCCTCGATCTCCGCCTTGGGCACCAGGGCGGCCACGGAGTCGACGATGATCACATCCACCGCGTTGGAGCGCACCAGCATGTCGGTGATTTCCAGGGCCTGCTCACCGGTGTCCGGCTGGGAGACCAGCAGGTCGTCGACGTTGACCCCCAGCTTGGCGGCGTAGTCGGGGTCCAGGGCGTGCTCGGCGTCGACGAAGGCGCAGGTGGCGCCCTGCTTCTGGGCCTCGGCGATCACCGAGAGGGTCAGGGTGGTCTTGCCCGAGGATTCCGGACCGTAGATCTCGACGATGCGCCCTTTCGGCAGGCCACCGATGCCGAGGGCGATGTCCAGCCCCAGAGAGCCGGTGGAAATGGCCGGGATCGCCTGGCGCTCGTGGTCGCCCATGCGCATCACCGCGCCCTTGCCGAACTGCTTCTCGATCTGGCTCAGAGCTGCGGCCAACGCGCGCTTCTTGTTCTCGTCCATTGGAATCCTCACTGTTCAAAGAGGGCCTGCCGGCCGCCAACAACTGTATAAGTAGACAGTATTATTCCATAGGGCAAATCGCTCGCCTACCCCTGCAGCGGATTTTCTCCAGCGGCCAGACGAACGAGCCCGGCCAGGGCGGTTTCCGCGGTCTGCCGGCGCACCGCCGCGCGGTCGCCAGAGAAATGATGGCACTCGCTGTACAGCCGCTCGCCGTCGCCCCAGGCCAGCCACACGGTACCCACCGGCTTGTCCGGGGTGCCGCCGTCCGGCCCGGCGATGCCGCTCACCGCCACCGCGAAGCGCGCCCCGCTGCGTTGCTGGGCACCGCGCACCATGGCCTCGACCACCTCGCGACTGACCGCGCCGACCCGCAAAAACAGCTCCGCCGGCACGCCGAGCTGGGCGGTCTTCTGGGCATTGGAATAGGTGACGTAGCCGGCCTCGAACCAGGCCGAGCTGCCGGCGATGCGGGTGATGGCCTCGGCGATGCCGCCGCCGGTACAGGATTCGGCAGTGCTGACCTGGGCCCCCAGAGCCTGCAGTCGGGTGCCCAGCTCGCGGGCCAATTCGGTGAGGCGTTCCATGTGCGTCGCTCCTGCTGCGGGAAGTCCAAGAGGGTCCCATGCTAGCAGGTCGGCTCCAGCCGCTGCTCGTCAGCCGGCGATCGGAATCCGGCACATAGGTCGCCCATATCGGCAGCAGTTCCCAACCCAGCGGGCCGCTCGATACCGGGCCCGTCCGCATCCACGCGTGCAACATGCGTCCCATTCCGCACCGATCCCCCCCAGAGGTGGGCATGAGCCACCTCACCCCCTCCCTTTTTGCGTGCTGCCGGTCGCACGGGCTGGACACCTAGCATGGCCGCTTTCTTATGCCTGCCGCCCGGCCGGGAGATGTCGCCCGCGAAGAAGCGCGCAGGTCCAACGCAAGGGGGAGTAGTACGTGAACAAGGTATTCAGAAGCGTCTGGAACGCGGCAACCGGCACCTGGGTGGCGGCGCCGGAAACCGCTCGAAGCAGAGGCAAGGGCAATCGGAACGTCGTCGGCGCACTGGTCCTGGGTCCCGCCCTGCTGGCCGCCACCACTGCCGAGGCCGCCAGCTGCCTAGGCAATGTCTGTACCGGTGCTGGTCCGGGAGACAGCTACGACATCAACACCATCCTGGGCACCGATTACACGTTCAAGGGCACGATGGACGTTCTCGTGAACGGCAACGGCCAGATAGGAAATGGTCGGATCCTTGCCTTTGAAAATAATGCCAATCTGGTGCTGGAGCGCCACACCGCAATCCTTGCGGGCGCGCAGATCACCCTGTCCGACAATGCCGAGCTGAGCTTCAATCCTGCGGGTACTCCCGCGATCACCGGTACCGCCCCAGCCATCCTGGGAGGGAATTTCATCTTCGCAGATTCGGCCAGTCTGAATGCCAACGTGACTGGCGCCATCCAGTACGGCACCTTCTATTTCAATGATTCGAGCAGCGGCCTGAGCAGCGCGGCCGATGGCATCGTTGGCGGCACTTTCCAGCTTTACGACAACAGCAGCTTCCAGGCCGAAGCGAACAGCGTCAGCAACGCCGCTTTCAACCTGATCGGCAACAGCGTGCTCAAGATCAAGGACGCGAGCATGAGCAACACCAGCGTCACGCTGGCTGGCAACTCCAAGCTGCGCAACGTCGACACCACGGAAGCGTACAACGACATCAGTGTGAAATTCGCCAGCGCCGATGCCACCCTCGATGGGCGCCGGCATGCATGAGCTCACCACCGTAACCAGCGCGTCGCTGGGTGATGGTCGCATCCATTCCTCGTGGACAGGCGGCGTGGTGCAGCTCGAGATCGACGGGGATGGCACCAGCATCCAGCATAAGCTGTCGGCGAAGCTGCGGTCGGATCCCGGCAACTCCCGGTGCAGCTGAAGTTCAACGGCGGCAACTGGGAACTGCAGGGGCACAACAACAACAATGGTCGAATCCTGCTGCTGAACACCGACATGCATGCCATTGGCTATCAGAAACACATGACGATCGGCACCGGTTCCCGCCTGACCGGCGCAGGCCAGTACGGACAGCTGCTGATTGACGGCGGCACCTTCAGCCCAGGCCTGGGCACGGTCCAGGCGGACCATCTGGCGCTGACTTCGACCTATGAGGTCAGCGCACGCGACAGCTCGGCCGCCGGCAGCAGCAGCCGCATCGAAACCGACACCATGGCACTGGCCGATAGCGCCCGCATTCGCGTGCTCGCCGAAAGCGGTAGCTGGAACAGCCAACGTCAGTACGAGATCATCCGGGTCAACAATGGCTTCTGGATCGACCCACTCACGCCCGAACTGGTCACCAGCATCGATCCGGCCAACGTGACCGCCAACTTCGCCTACCTGACGCCGACCGTGACCACCGTGCCGGACGACAAGAACGATCCGGACGGCCCTGCCTCGGTCGTGCTGACGCTGCAGCGCAACAGCTCGGCTGGACAACCGCAAAGCCCGGTCAGCCCAAGCCAGCCGTCCCATCCGGGCGATGCCAGCGCGCCGGCCAACCCCGGCACCCCGATGACCTTCGCCAGCCTGGCCGAGACCGCCAACCAGCGCGGCGTGGCCAATGCAGTCGAATCCCTGCCCAGCAGCCACGAGGTCTACAACTTCGTGGAGACTCTGCCGGTCGGTGCACCGCCCGCGGTCTTCAACAGCCTCTCCGGCGAAGCCCATGCCAGCCTGCTGTCCATCCTGCCGAACCTGACCAGCCATGCCTACCGCTGGCCAACCTGCGCCACAGCCTCAACGCCGGCCTCAACCCGGCCGCGGCCACCGCCCAGGTCGGCGGCGTCCAGGGCTCCTCCGGCCTACCGGCCTTCGACAACAAGCCGGCCTGGGTCGAGCTGGTGGGCAACTGGCAGGACATCGACAGCGACGCCAACGCTGCCAGCCTGGACCAGCACAGCGCCGGCCTCTTCGTCGGCTACGACAACGAGGTCGCCGACAGCTGGTACCTCGGCGGCGCCCTCGGTTACACCAAGACCGACGCCGACATCGGCCACCGCGACAGTGAGGCCGACATCCACAGCTACAGCGCCACCCTCTACGGCGGCAAGGCCTTCGCCCTGGACACCCAGCGCCAGCTCAACCTCCTGGCCGGCCTGTCCTACACCTACCACGACATCGACAGCGAGCGGAAAATCCGCGGTCTCGGCCAGAAACTCGAAGCTGACTACGGCGCCCATACCGCCCAGCTGTTTGGCGAGGCGGGCTACCTGGTCGGCCAGCCGGACGGCCGCTTCGTCGAGCCCTTCGCCGGCCTGACCGTCAGCTACCTGGAAGCCGACGCCGTCCAGGAGAAAGGTGGCAGCGCGGCCCTGCACGGCGACAGCGAGAACGAGACTCTGGTTACCTCCAGCCTCGGGGTCCGCGCCCAGCCCCCCTATGAGCTGGGCAACTTCGGCGCCGTGCTGCGCGGCTCCCTGGCCTGGGAGCATGCCTTCGGTGACGAGCGCTTCGACCGCACCATGAGCTTCGCCGACGGCAGCCAGGACTTCCGCGTGCGTGGCGTCTCGATGGACCGCGATACCGCCGTGCTGGGCTTCGGCACCCAGGTCAACCTGAGCGCCACCGCCGCCCTCTCGCTGGACTACGAAGGCCGCTTCGCCAGCGGCATGCGCGATCACGGTGCCTCGCTCAAGGCTCAGTGGAACTTCTGAATCGAGGCTCGGGCGCCAGGGACGGTGCCCTTCTGCGGATCAGATCAGCAACAGCTCCCGGGCCCGGCTGATGGCCTGGGAGCGACTGGTGACCCCGAGCTTCTCGTGGATGCGCTTGCGGTGCCCCTTCACCGTACCTTCAGAAATGGACAGGCGCTGGGCGATCTCCTTGTTGGTCAGCCCCTCGGCCACCAGCACCATCACCTCGCTCTCCCGCGGACTGAGCAACTGCTGCCCGCTCAGAGCCGGCGTGCGGCCAACAGGATGCGGTGCCACCTGCTCCAGCCAGGCCCGCATGCCCTCGGGCAGCGGACGAGCGCGCTCCTCCGCCCACTGGACGATTTCCCGCAGGCCGTCGAAGCCCGGGCCCAGGGTGCGCCGCAGACCGCTGCGCGCCGACATCCCATAGGTGGCGAAGGCATGCTCGAGGGCCAGGCTGAAGCGCCGCATGGCGAAGCAGCTGCGCGCCATCAGCAGGTGATAGGTCAGCTGCCAGCGCCAGCTTTCCCGGCCCATCATGCTCGGGTCCAGGCGTGCCAGGTAGCTGGCGGCCTCGGAGGGCCGGCCAAGTTCCAGCATCAGGTGCGCGGAGGCCAGCACGGCCGGGACGTGGATGCTCAGCTCGTAGGCGCTCACCGGCTGACCATGCAGCAGGTTCTCCAACCCGTCGGACTGCTGCAGGAGCAAGGCCTCGCGCCAGTGTCCGGCACGGATGTACTCCTCCAGGCGGGTAACCCGCAGCAGTGCAATCAGGCGCCCCAGGCCACGCTCGTGAGCGAATACCTCGGCCTGGTCCAGCAGCGGCTGGGCCGCAGCCAGCCCACCCTGCAGCGCCAGGCTGGCCACCGCTGCGGCGAAGGCATCCGCGTACAGTGACGCCCAGCCGCTGGTATGGCGCACCCTGACCAGGGCCGGAAGCAGCAGGTCGAGGGCCTGCTGGTCCTCGCCGCACAGATGGTGCACCAGCCCGCGGGTCAGGCAGGCGCTCACCCACTCGTAGGTATCCCGCCCGGAATGGCTCAGGGCGTCCGCCAGGGCGGCCTGGGCGCATTCGCAGGCACTGCTCACGCGGCCCAGGGCCAGCAGGGCATGGGCCTTGTGGATGTGCAGGAAGATGCTAATGCGCGGGCGCTCCTCGCCCGGCGCCAGGTTCAGACCGATGTCGGCGGCAGCGATGACCGCCTCAAAGCGCCGCTGGTCGAACAGGCCGAAGGCCAGCAGCGATCCCCAACTGGCCGCCAGCACCGGCTCGATCACCAGCAAGCGGTCGACCTCCTGCTGCATCTTCTCCAGGAGCGCCGGGGTGAACGGCGTGTCCGCGATGGCCTGGAACACCACCTCGTAAAGGTGCGCCCAACTCGACACCTGCTGCTCCGCGGCGCCGGGGATGACCCGGGTGAAGCCTTCGGTCTGCCGTCAGGCCTGCTCGAACAGCGAGCGCGCCTCGCCCAGCCGTCCGGCCCGGATACGCTGGTACAGCTGGCTGATGAACAGCAGCGGAAACTGTCCTGCCTGCTCCACCGGCAGCATCTCCGTCAGCTGGATGCTGGGACCGCTGCCCAGATCCAGCACCACGGCGCCGGCACTCTCGATCAGCTTGGCGGCCACCGGTGGCTCGTCCAGGCTCACCGCATGGCGCACCGCCTCCTTCGGGTAGCCATTCTCGGCCAGCCAGCGGGCAACGAAATGGCGGAGCTCGCGGTAGCGCCGCGGGTTGAAGCGACTGAGCCGGGTCGCCAGGTATTGCCCCAGCGCCGGATTGACGTGTGCCCAACGCTGCCGGGCGTCTGCATAGCGGATCATCCAGCCATCGCGTAGCAGCTCGTCGCCCCCCCCCCAGTGACTGACGCCCGCCGGCAACGCCGCCACCAGTTCGGGGGTGAAGCGCTGCAGCACGCTCAGCTCCATGAGCGCCTCCAGGCGGTTGCCGGCCATGCCTTGGCAGATGTGGGTCTCGAAGTAGTCGGCCAGTTCCTCCGGCAACGCCGGCAACGATTGCGAACTGGCCAGATACTCATGGCAGAACTGCGGCGCACGCTGCAGGAAGCGCAGTCCCGCCGGCCAGCCATCGATGAAGGCATTGAGCTGGCTGACCTGTTCGCGGGCGTACTGCTCGCCGAGCAGCATCGCCGCCTCATCATCGTCCATGCGCAACTGGGCCGGCCCGATGACCCGAACTAACCCGCTCAGTTCGGCGCGCCGCAGGCTCGGTACCCGGAGCTGACTGGCAGCAAGCACCAGGCGACTGCCGGCCGGCACGCTGAGCACGAAATGCAGGAGCAGGTCCCGCGCCCGCGGGTCCTCCAGCCAGTGCACACCATCGATGAGGCCGCTGAGCGCGTCCGGCATCTCGGGCAGCAGCTCCGTCGCGGAACTGTCCGGCAGGACGAAGGCGCGGCTCAGGTGCTGGCGCAGGGTCGCCGGATCGTTGTCGGCATAGGACAGGCTGAGCCAGCACACCGCTTCGCCGGCCTCGGCGAGCTGCCGGTAGCACTCGCTCATCACCACCGTGCGACCGCCCCCCGGCGGACCGATCAGCACGGTGACCACGCCCTGGTTGTCCTTGAGCTGCTGAATCAGACGGGAGCGTGGCAACAGGTGCTGCATCAGCCGCGGGGGCTTGAAGCGGCTGCTGCGCGACGCCGCCTCCGAGGCGGGGCCAGACCCCCTTTCGATGCTGCGCACTCGGTTCTCCTTTCGGCTGGAAGCTGAAACGGGACTGCAACCCGTGAATGGTGAAGGGGCGAATCTTGAAACAGCACAGACTACCAGAGAGCCCGTCCCCCCCATGCCCACCTTTGGGTAGCCCCCAAGTGGAGCGAAGGCTCCTGACATGACATCCACCCCAGCGACGGAGTCCTTTCGAGAGGAACCGCCCATCAGCCACCTTGAGACCGACGCGTTTCCCAGAGAGCGTCGCAGGTGAAAGCCCGGGCGCCGATACCCTACACTACGCCTTTTTGCGATTTCAGCCGGACCCCAGCATGAGCGATCTGTCAGCCCACACCCCGATGATGCAGCAGTACTGGAGGCTGAAGAACCAGCATCCGGACCTGCTCCTGTTCTATCGCATGGGCGACTTCTACGAGCTGTTCTACGAGGACGCCAAGAAGGCCGCCAAGCTGCTCGACATCACCCTCACCTCCCGCGGTCAGTCCGCCGGGCAGAGCATCCCCATGGCCGGCATTCCCTTCCACTCGGTGGAAGGCTACCTGGCCAAGCTGGTCAAGCTCGGCGAGTCGGTGGCGATCTGCGAGCAGATCGGCGATCCAGCCACCAGCAAGGGGCCGGTGGAGCGCCAGGTGGTGCGCATCATCACCCCCGGCACGGTGAGCGACGAGGCGCTGCTCGACGAGCGCCGCGACAACCTGCTGGCCGCCGTGCTGGGCGACGAGAAGCTGTTCGGCCTGGCGGTGCTGGACATCACCAGCGGACGCTTCAGCGTCCAGGAACTGCGCGGCTGGGAGACCCTGCTCGCCGAGCTAGAGCGCCTGAGCCCTGCCGAACTGCTGTTCCCCGACGACTGGCCACAGGGCCTGCCACTGGAAAAACGCCGCGGCGCCCACCGCCGCGCACCCTGGGACTTCGACCGTGACAGCGCCTTCAAGAGTCTCTGCCAGCAGTTCGGCACCCAGGATCTCAAAGGCTTCGGCTGCGACGGCTTGACCCTGGCCATAGGCGCCGCCGGCTGCCTGCTCGCCTACGCCAAGGAAACCCAGCGCACCGCCCTGCCACACCTGCGCAGCCTGCGCCACGAGCGCCTCGACGACACCGTGATCCTCGACGCCGCCAGCCGCCGCAACCTGGAGCTGGACACCAACCTCGCCGGCGGCCGCGACAACACCCTGCAGTCGGTGATGGACCGCTGCCAGACCGCCATGGGCAGCCGCCTGCTGACCCGCTGGCTGAACCGCCCCCTGCGCCAGCGCGAGGTACTCGAGGCGCGCCAGGAAGCCATCAGCTGCCTGCTCGAGGGCTACCGCTTCGAACGAGTGCAGCCCTGGCTCAAGGAAATCGGCGACATCGAACGCATCCTCGCCCGCATCGGCCTGCGCAACGCCCGCCCCCGCGACCTGGCGCGCATGCGTGACGCCCTGGCCGCGCTGCCAGAGCTGCAGCAGGCCATGGCCGACCTGGAAGCCCCGCACCTGCAAGAGCTGGCGCGCAGCATCCGCACCTACCCGGAGCTCGCCGAGCTGCTGCAGAAGGCGATCATCGACAACCCACCGGCGGTGATCCGCGACGGCGGCGTGCTCAAGCGTGGCTACGACGCCGAGCTGGACGAGCTGCTGTCGCTCTCCGAAAACGCCGGCCAGTTCCTCATGGACCTGGAGGCCCGAGAGCGCGAGCGCACCGGCCTGCCCGGCCTCAAGGTGGGTTACAACCGCATCCACGGCTACTACATCGAGCTGCCCCGCGCCCAAGCCGAGCAGGCGCCAATCGACTACCAGCGGCGCCAGACCCTGAAGGGAGCCGAACGCTTCATCACCCCGGAGCTCAAGGCCTTCGAGGACAAGGCGCTGTCCGCTCAGAGCCGTGCCCTGGCCCGTGAGAAGCAGCTCTACGAGGAGCTCCTGGACATCCTCATCGCCCAGCTGGCGCCCCTGCAGGACACTGCCGCGGCCCTGGCCGAGCTGGACGTGCTGAGCAACCTGGCCGAGCGCGCCCTGAACCTCGACCTGTGCCGACCGCGCTTCGTCGACGAGCCCTGCATCCGCATCGAGCAGGGCCGCCACCCGGTGGTCGAGCAGGTGCTGACCACCCCCTTCGTGGCCAACGACCTGCAGCTCGACGACAGTACCCGCATGCTGATCATCACCGGCCCGAACATGGGCGGTAAATCCACCTACATGCGACAGACGGCGCTAATCGTGCTGCTCGCCCACATCGGCAGCTTCGTCCCGGCGAGCAGTTGCGAGCTGGCAGTGATCGACCGCATCTTCACCCGCATCGGCTCCAGCGACGACCTGGCCGGCGGCCGCTCCACCTTCATGGTGGAGATGAGCGAGACCGCCAACATCCTGCACAACGCCACCGAGCGCAGCCTGGTACTGATGGACGAGGTGGGCCGCGGCACCAGTACCTTCGACGGCCTGTCGCTGGCCTGGGCGGCAGCCGAACAGTTGGCCCGCCTACGCGCCTTCACCCTGTTCGCCACCCACTACTTCGAGCTGACCGTGCTGCCGGAGAGCGAGCCGGTAGTGGCCAACGTGCACCTCAACGCCACCGAGCACAACGAGCGCATCGTGTTCCTCCACCACGTGCTGCCCGGCCCAGCCAGCCAGAGCTACGGTCTGGCGGTAGCCCAGCTGGCGGGGGTGCCGGATGCCGTGATCCAGCGCGCCCGCGAACACCTGGCGCGCCTGGAAACCACCAGCCTGCCCCATGAGGCGCCGCGCCAAAGCCCCGGGCAGCCGGCGGTGCCGATCCAGAACGATCTGTTCGCCAGTCTGCCGCATCCGGTACTGGAGGAACTGCAGCGCCTGGACCCCGACGGCATCAGCCCGCGCCAGGCTCTGGAACTGCTCTACGCCTGGAAAGCAAGAATCTGACCCGCAACGCGCGCAACCCTGCTAGAATCCCGCGCGCTCAGGGAGGAACGGGACCACAAGCCTGGGACCCTGCGATAATTTTCCCGAGCACAGGAGCCCTTTTCCGTGATGGGCTCCCAGCCGTCTGAGGAGAAATCTGAAAATGACCTTCGTCGTCACCGACAACTGCATCAAGTGCAAGTACACCGACTGCGTGGAAGTCTGCCCGGTGGACTGCTTCTACGAAGGCCCCAACTTCCTGGTGATCCACCCGGATGAATGCATCGACTGCGCCCTGTGCGAGCCCGAGTGCCCGGCTCAGGCCATTTTCTCCGAGGACGAAGTGCCGGAGGACATGCAGGAATTCATCGAGCTGAACGCCGAGCTGGCGGAAGTCTGGCCGAACATCACCGAGAAGAAAGACCCGCTGCCCGACGCCGAGGAGTGGGATGGCGTGAAAGGCAAGCTCCAGTACCTGGAGCGCTGAGCCCTCGAAAAACGCTAAAGGCCCGCGCACTGCGGGCCTTTTCCATTGTCCGGATAAAAAAGAGGGGCGGTTTTTGGCCGCCCACCCTTCACTCCCTGATCCCTTTATATCCGGGCTCATCTTCCTGATGCATCGCATCATGCGATTTCCTGACCGCCACTCCCTAGCGGCCTGTGCCGGTCCCTCGACACGCCTTCAATACTACCCAGTCGCCGCGCGCCCTCAAGTCCCCACTCCCGCCACCCGGGCCCGACAAATCCCCATGCCGAAAAATAAAAATCCCTTGTAATTCATCAGGTTATATCTTCTGCTGAACAAGTCTTAGACTGTTTTCTGGCGCAAACCGTCGAGGCTGGCTTACACGCTTCGTAAGCAATTTCCTACAAACAAAAAAGAACCGGCGCAGGGCCGGTTCCTTTGACTGGAGGCTGGAGCCGTCGCTCACTGGAACAGCGTGTCGCTCGACAGCCCGTTCTTTTCAAGTATCTCGCGCAGGCGCTTGAGCGCCTCCACCTGGATCTGCCGGACCCGCTCACGGGTCAGGCCGATCTCCTGGCCGACCTCCTCCAGGGTGCTGCTTTCGTGGCCGCGCAGGCCGAAGCGACGCACCACCACCTCGCGCTGCTTTTCAGTGAGCTCGGACAGCCACTCGTCGATGCTCTGCGACAGGTCATCGTCTTGCAGCAGCTCGCAGGGATCGGTAGGCCGTTCGTCGGTCAGGGTATCCAGCAGGGTCTTGTCGGAATCAGGACCAAGCGACACGTCCACCGAGGACACCCGCTCGTTCAGGCCCAACATGCGCTTGACCTCGGCCACGGGTTTTTCCAGCAGGTTGGCGATTTCCTCGGCGGAAGGCTCGTGGTCGAGCTTCTGGGTCAGCTCGCGGGCGGCCCGCAGGTAGACGTTGAGTTCCTTGACCACATGGATGGGCAGGCGGATGGTCCGGGTCTGGTTCATGATCGCCCGCTCGATGGTCTGGCGAATCCACCAGGTGGCGTAGGTGGAGAACCGGAACCCCCGCTCCGGATCGAATTTCTCCACTGCGCGGATCAAGCCGAGGTTGCCCTCCTCAATCAGGTCCAGCAGGGAAAGCCCCCGGTTCACGTAGCGACGGGCGATCTTCACCACCAGCCGCAGGTTGCTCTCGATCATCCGCTTGCGTCCCGCCGGATCGCCCTTCTGCGCCAGGCGCGCGAAGTACACTTCCTCTTCGGGGGTCAGCAGGGGGGAAAAGCCTATCTCGTTGAGATAGAGCTGGGTGGCATCCAGCGCACGCGTATAGTCGATGTACTTGTGCTGCTTCGGCGCCGTACCTTTCGGCTTTGTGCGCTTGACGGGTGACTCGGCCTCTTCGCCCAACACCTCCTCAAGAGCGAAGACAGGTTCCATGAGGAGAACTTCGTCGTCAAAGTCAAACTCCGGCGCTTCAATTTTGTTGAGTGCCATTATTGTAAGTCCCTTGTTGAGTTCAACCGCGAACCCGATCGACGCCTCCTTGGCATCCCCGGGCTCGTCCGCCGACGCGATGGACGAATGGGACGCGGATCAACGCTTGGGCAGATACTGCAAGGGATCTACTGGCTTACCCTGGCGACGGATCTCGAAGTGGAGCTTCACCCGGTCCGTTCCTGTCGAGCCCATCTCCGCTATGGTCTGTCCGGCCTTGACCTGCTGTCCCTCCCGTACCAACAGCCTGCGGTTGTGACCGTAGGCGCTCACGTAGGTGTCGCTGTGCTTGATGATTACCAGCTCACCGTAGCCCCGTAAACCACTCCCGGCGTACACCACGGAACCATCAGATGCAGCGAAAACAGGCTGGCCTAATTCCCCAGCTATATCAATTCCTTTATTCAAACTACCGTTTGATGCAAAACGCGAGATGAGCGTGCCGTTGGCGGGCCAGAGCCATCCGGATGCGGAACGCGCCGAGGGCTGACTGACGTTCGCCGGCGTGCTGCTGGCCGTGGCGGCAGGGGCAGCAGGGGTAGCAGCCGGCGCCGGGGTACTCGGCTTTTGCTGAGTCGGCGTCTGGGTACGCGCCGTGGTGTTGGCCGGCGTGCTACTGGCCGGTTTCAAGGTATTGGCAGTGCTTGAGGCGGGACGGCTGGCCACGGCGCTGCCGGCAGCCGGCTGCCGGCCGTCGAAGCGGATCACCTGGCCGACGCGAATGATGTAGGGCGGTGCGATGTTGTTGCGTGCCGCCAGGGCCTTCCAGTCCCAGCCATAGCGGAAGGCGATGGAATACAGCGTGTCGCCACGCTGTACCACGTACTGGCCGCTGCTCACCGGCTGGCGGGGTGCCGACTCGGCGGCACGGCCGCCGCTGGTACGGTCCACCACCTGGACCTGTCCGGACGGCGAGCTGCAAGCGGCCAGAACGGCGCTGAGCACGGCTCCGCCGACGAGGCCCCGAATGCTAGTCACGCGAATCCCCTGCTGAATGGCTACGAGCCTCACCCCTGTCTCCCTTTCAGACGCCCCAGCGCTAGTGGCAGATCGAATCAAAAATACCAAATGAGAACGAGAACGCCATGCGTGTCCTGTCCAGGCCTGGCATCCCGGGCATGGAACAGGCATTGCGGCGAAAAGTCACCCGACCGCTCAAACGGCCGGCCCCTGAAGGAGCGGCACGAAGCGCACCATGTCCAGCAGATGCCGGGAAAACCCCTGCTCCTCGCGGATGATCAGCTGCAGCTGCTGCACGTCACCGGCCCCCACCGGGATCACCATGCGACCGCCCGGAGCCAGTTGGTCGAGCAGCGCCTGGGGCACTTCCGCCGCGGCGGCGGTGACGATGATGCCGTTGTAGGGCCCCAGGGCGTTCCAGCCTTCCCAGCCGTCGCCCCAGCGGAACACCACGTTGCGGATGTTCAACTGGGCCAGGCGTTCCTTGGCGCGCTCCTGCAGGGCCTGGATGCGCTCCACGGAGAACACCCGCTCCACCAGTTGGGCCAGCACGGCGGTCTGGTAGCCGGAGCCGGTGCCGATCTCCAGCACCTTGTCCAGCGGGCCGGCAGCGAGCAGCAGCTCGGTCATCCGGCCGACCATGTAGGGCTGGGAGATGGTCTGGTTGTGGCCGATCGGCAGGGCGGTGTCCTCATAGGCACGGTGCGCCAGGGCTTCGTCGACGAACAGGTGACGCGGCGTGCGGCGGATCACCTCGAGCACCCGGGGGTTGGACAGGCCTTCTTCGTAGAGCCGCTGGATCAGGCGCTCACGGGTCCGCTGCGAGGTCATGCCGATCCCGTGACGTTGCAATTCGTCGCGACCGTGAATCATCAGCGCAAACCTCCGAGCCAGGCATCCAGACCGCCGAGCGCTTCGTGACAGGTACGGTCAAGCTGCAGGGGAGTGACCGACACGTAGCCCTGCATCACCGCGTGGAAGTCGGTGCCCGGTCCGCCATCCTCGGCATCGCCGGCCACCGAGATCCAGTAGCCTTCCTTGCCGCGCGGGTTGACCGACTTGACCGGAGCCGCGGCGCGGGCACGGTGGCCCAGGCGGGTCAACTGCACGCCGCGGATGCGCTCCAGCGGCAGGTTGGGGATGTTGACGTTGAGCACGGTGCGTGGCGGCAGGTCCAGCTTGTCGTGAGCCTCCACCATGAGACGGGCGAAGTGCACGGCGGTCGCCAGGTTGTCCGGCTGCCGCGACAGCAGCGAGAAGGCGAAGGCCGTGCGGCCGAGGAAGCGACCTTCCACCGCGGCGGCCACGGTACCGGAATAGAGCACGTCATCCCCCAGGTTGGCGCCCAGGTTGATGCCGGATACCACCATGTCGGGCACCTCGTCGAGCAGGCCGTTGAGGCCCAGATGCACGCAGTCGGTGGGGGTTCCGTTGATGCTGATGAAGCCGTTGGGCAGGCGCTGCGGATGCAACGGACGATCCAGGGTCAGGGAACTGCTGGCGCCACTGCGGTCCCGGTCGGGAGCGACCACCACGCACTCGGCGTAATCCTCGAGCGCAGCATGTAGAGCGACGAGGCCGGGTGCGTTCACCCCGTCGTCGTTGGAAATCAGAATGCGCATGAATGATCCGTGAGTCCCGCCGGCAGCAGATCGACCAGTTCGCGCACCACGGCGGTGGCGAAGCATCCGGCTGGCAGGACGAATTCCAGTTGCAGTACGTCAGGGTCGGGATAATGCCACGTCAGGCCGTCGATGGGGAGGCGCAGGATGCGCCGTTCGTGCGCCAGGCCCGCTTCGCCCAGCCAGGCGCAGAGCACGCCTTCCCGGTCCGCCACGCCCTGCTCCAGCTCCCGTGTCGCCGCGACCGCGGGGGACTCGCCGAGGCCCCACAGCGGTCCGGTGGGATGCAGATCGAGGATCGCCAGGCGCGGGTCCGCGCACTCCGCTTCGCCGGCCGGGAAGAAGCTGCGGCTGTCGGTGAAGGCCAAGAGGTCGCCGACCTGCGCCCGGTTCCAGCTGCCGGCGGCGACCCGCTCGGCGAGCACCCGGTTGAACAGGTAGCTGCGCGCCGCGGAGAGCAGTCGCGAGCGCAGGTTACGCTGCGCCGGCAGCTCTCGGCGCGCAGCCCAGTCCCGGGCCTGCAGGATGTTGCCGCCATCGATGCCGAAGCGCTGCAGGCCGAAGTAGTTGGGCACCCCCTCGGCCCGGATGCGCCGCAGGCGCTGCTCCAGAGCCGCGCGATCGGCCTGCAGGCGGGTCAGGCGCAGGATGAAGCCATTGGCCGAATGGGCGCCGCGCTGCAGCTTGCGGCGGTGGCGGACGGCCTTGCGGATGGCCAGCTCCGGCCCCTCGGCAGCGGACAGGTCGGGATCGGCCTTGCCGGGCAGGTGCAGGCTGAACCACTGGCGGGTCAGCGCCTGGCGGTCCTTGAGGCCGGCGTAGCTGATCGCCCGCTGCGGCAGGCCGGCGGCGCGGGCCAGCCGACGGGCGGCCTCCTCGGTGTTCAGGCCGCGCTTCTCGACCCACAGCCAGAGGTGCTCGCCCTCCCCGGCCAGGTCAATGTCGAGCACCTCGTCCACCTGGAAGTCCTCGGCACAGGCCTTCAGCTGGGCCTGCCCGCAGGGCTCGCCATGGGCCCGCGGGCCCAGTAGTTGCGGTTCGTTCATGCCGGCAGCAACAGGGCCACGGCATGCACCGCGATGCCTTCGCTGCGGCCGGTGAAGCCGAGCTTCTCGGTGGTGGTGGCCTTGACGTTGACCTGGTCGAGGTCGACCTGCAGATCCGCGGCGATCAGCCGGCGCATGTCCTCGATGTACGGCGCCATTTTCGGCGCCTGGGCCACGATGGTGGCGTCCACGTTGCCCACCTTCCAGCCCTTGGCGGCCACCAGGCCGAGCACGTGACGCAGCAGCGCCCGGCTGTCGGCGCCCTTGAAGGCCGGGTCGCTATCCGGGAAGTGCCGGCCGATGTCGCCCAGAGCCGCCGCGCCGAGTAGGGCATCGCAGAGGGCATGCAGCAGCACGTCGCCGTCGGAGTGGGCGAGCAGCCCGAACTGGTGGGGAATGCGCACTCCGCCGAGGGTGATGAAGTCGCCCTCGCAGAAGCGGTGCACGTCATAGCCATGGCCGATACGCATGATGGAAAACGCCTTGCGGAAGTCGGGCGGCGATTCTAACCGAAAGCTTCCGCGCGGTGCGGCCGCTGGCTGCGGCGCCGGACGAAGCGCAGGCGCCCGGGACAGGGCTCGACGGAAAGGAAACGGGCGCCCGAGGGCGCCCGCAAGTACTACCTGGCCAGAGCCGCGGCATGGTGCCGCAGGTGATCATCGATGAAGCTGGCGATGAAGTAGTAGCTGTGGTCGTAGCCCGGCTGGATGCGCAGGGTCAGCGGGTGTCCGGCGGCTTTGGCGGCGGCCTGCAGGGCTTCCGGCTTGAGCTGGTTGGCCAGGAAGTCGTCGCGGTCGCCCTGGTCGACCAGGATCGGCAGCTTCTCCTTGGCCTCGGCCAGCAACAGGCTGGCATCCCACTCGCGCCACAGGCTGCGGTCTTCGCCCAGGTAGCGGGAGAAGGCCTTCTCGCCCCAGGGACAGTTGCTCGGATTGCTGATCGGCGCGAAGGCCGACACCGAACGGTAGCGTCCCGGGTTCTTCAAGGCACAGATCAGCGCACCGTGGCCACCCATGGAGTGACCGCTGATGGCGCGCCGCTCGTCCACCGGGAAGTTGGCCTCGATCAGCGCCGGCAGCTCCTGCACCACGTAGTCGTACATGCGGTAGTGGCGCGCCCAGGGCTCGCGGGTGGCGTTCAGGTAGAAGCCAGCGCCCAGGCCGAAGTCCCAGGCGCCGTCCGGATCACCCGGCACATCCGGACCGCGCGGGCTGGTGTCGGGGGCTACGATGACCAAGCCCAGTTCGGCGGCCAGGCGCTGCGCTCCGGCCTTCTGCATGAAGTTCTCGTCCGTGCAGGTCAGGCCGCTCAGCCAGTAGAGTACCGGCAGGCGGACACCCGGCTGCTCGGCCTGGGGCGGTAGGTAGACGGCGAACACCATGTCGCAGCCGAGGCTGCTGGAGCGGTGCCGGTAGCGCTTGTGCCAGCCGCCGAAACTCTTGTTGCTGGAGACGATTTCCATAATGTCCTCCCGGCAGCGCAGGGCCCGGGCGAGACTCGCCCGGGACGCCACTGCCTTGGCAGCAATCAGTAGTGGATGACGGTGCGGATGCTCTTGCCTTCGTGCATCAGGTCGAAGGCCTCGTTGATCCGCTCCAGCGGCATGGTGTGGGTGATGAAGGTATCCAGGGGGATTTCGCCCTTCTGCGCCTTCTCCACGTAGCTGGGCAGTTGGCTGCGCCCCTTCACGCCACCGAAGGCGCTGCCGCGCCAGACGCGGCCGGTGACCAGCTGGAACGGACGGGTGCTGATCTCGGCACCGGCCGGCGCCACACCGATGATGGTCGACTCACCCCAGCCCTTGTGGCAGCACTCCAGGGCGGCGCGCATCAGCTGCACGTTGCCGACGCACTCGAAGCTGTAGTCCACGCCGCCGTCGGTCATCTCGACGATGACGTCCTGGATCGGCTTGTCGTAGTCCTTCGGGTTGACGAAGTCGGTGGCGCCCAGCTCTTCGGCGATGGCGAACTTCGAGGGGTTGATGTCGATGGCGATGATCCGCGAGGCCTTGGCCATCTTGGCGCCGATGATGGCCGCCAGGCCGATGCCGCCCAGGCCGAAGATGGCCACGGTTGAGCCTTCCTCCACCTTGGCGGTGTTGAGCACCGCGCCGATGCCGGTGGTCACCCCGCAGCCGAGCAGGCAGACCTTCTCCAGGGGGGCGTCCTTCGGAATCTTGGCCAAGGAGATCTCCGGCAGCACGGTGTACTCGGAGAAGGTCGAGCAGCCCATGTAGTGGTAGACCGGCTGACCGTTATAGGAGAAACGGGTGGTGCCGTCCGGCATCAGGCCCTTACCCTGGGTGGCACGCACGGCCTGGCAGAGGTTGGTCTTGCCGGATTTGCAGAACTTGCACTCGCCGCATTCGGCGGTGTACAGCGGAATCACGTGGTCGCCGACCTGCAGGGAGGTGACGCCCTCGCCCACCGCTTCGACGATACCGCCACCCTCGTGCCCGAGGATGCAGGGGAAGACCCCTTCGGAGTCCTGACCGGACAGGGTGTAGGCGTCGGTGTGGCAGACGCCGGTGGCGACGATGCGCACCAGCACTTCGCCGGCTTTCGGCGGCTCGACGTCGACTTCGACGATCTTCAGGGGTTCGTTGGGGGCAAAGGCCACGGCGGCGCGGGATTTGATCATTGGGCTTTCTCCTTACAAAGCTGCCGGGCAGTTTAGATGGTTGCCGTGAGTA
This sequence comes from Pseudomonas thermotolerans DSM 14292, assembly GCF_000364625.1. GTDB lineage: Bacteria > Pseudomonadota > Gammaproteobacteria > Pseudomonadales > Pseudomonadaceae > Aquipseudomonas > Aquipseudomonas thermotolerans. The sequence continues at coordinate 67,825 of NZ_KB822609.1, read as the reverse complement.
AATAATCAAGCGAACAGCAAAACATTATTGCTATTCAGGGATAATCTAGCCTTCCCTTCCGTATCCCCAAGGAGTTCCCATGAATCGCTGGGAAGGTCTGGACGAGTTCGTCGCGGTGGCCGAGACCGGCCAGTTCAGTGCCGCCGCCGAACGCCTGGCGGTGTCCTCGTCCCACGTCAGCCGGCAGATCGCCCGCCTCGAGGAATGCCTGCAGACCCGCCTGTTCTACCGCACCACCCGCAAGGTGGTGCTCACCGAGGCCGGGCAGACCTTCCTGCAGCACTGCCAGCGGCTGATCGACGCCCGCGAGGAAGCCCTGCGGGCGATCAGCGACCTGGGTAGTGAACCCAAGGGCCTGCTGCGCATGACCTGCGCGGTGGCCTATGGCGAGCGCTTCATAGTGCCCCTGGTCAACCAGTTCATGGCCCGCTACCCGCTGCTGCGGGTGGAGATCGAGCTGACCAACCGGCCTCTGGATCTGATCCACGAGGGCCTGGACCTGGCGATCCGCCTCGGTCGCCTGCAGGATTCCCGACTGGTGGCCACCCGCCTGGCGCCGCGGGAGATGTACCTGTGCGCCTCGCCGGTCTACCTGGAGCGCTACGGCCGCCCCCACTCGCTGTCCGAACTGACCCACCACAACTGCCTGATCGGCAGCACCGACCACTGGGCCTTCCAGCAGGACGGTCGCGAGCTGTCGCTGCGCGTGCAGGGCAACTGGCGCTGCAACAGTGGCCAGGCGGTGCTGGATGCGGCGCTGCGCGGCTTCGGCCTGTGCCAGCTGCCGGACTACTACGTGCTGGAGCATCTGCGCAGCGGCGCCCTGGTTTCCCTGCTGGAGCAGCACCGGCCACCGAACACCGCGGTCTGGGCGCTCTATCCGCAGCAACGTCACCTGTCGCCGAAGGTCAGACAGCTGGTGGACGAGCTCAAGGCGGGGCTGGCGCAGCTACCGGAATACCGCGCCTAGGCGGCTGGCTCAGCGCCGCTCGGCCCAGCGCTGGCGTAGCCAGTCCAGGTCTTCCGGGCGGGTGATCTTCAGGTTGTCGGCACGGCCTTCCACCAGGCGCGGTGTCTGGCCGGCCCACTCCAGGGCGGAGGACTCGTCAGTGATCGGCACGCCAGCCACCAGTGCGTCGGCGAGCGCCCGGTAGAGAGCGGCGAAACGGAACATCTGCGGCGTGTAGGCCTGCCAGATGAGGCTGCGGTCCACCGTCTCGCGGACCCGCCCATCGGGGCCGGCACGCTTCAGGGTATCCCGCGCCGGCACAGCGAGCAGACCGCCGACCGGATCGTCGGCCAGCTCGGTGAGCAACAGCTCCAGATCGAAGGCCGACAGGTTGGGGCGCGCCGCGTCGTGTACCAGCACCCAGTCCTGGTCGCCGGCGCCCAGCTCGGCCAGGCGGGTCAGGGCGTTCAGCACCGAGTCGGCGCGCTCCTTGCCGCCCGGCGCACAGACGATGCGCGGGTCGCGGGAGCAGGGCAGGTTCGGCCACCAGGGGTCGTCGGCGACCAGGCTGACCACCAGGCCCTTGAGGCACGGATGGTCGAGGAAGCAGTCGAGGGTATGTTCGAGGATGGTCCGTCCTGCCAGTTCCAGATACTGCTTGGGCCGGTCGGCGCGCATCCGCGAGCCGATGCCGGCGGCAGGGATCACCGCCCAGAATGCGGGAAGTTCGACCTGGCTCATTCGGTAATCAGGTATAGGGTTTCGCCTTCCTTGACCATGCCCAGCTCGTGACGGGCCCGCTCCTCCACGGTCTCCATGCCCTTCTTCAGCTCCATCACTTCCGCCTCGAGGATACGATTGCGTTCGAGCAGGCGCTCGTTCTCGCCCTGCTGCTCGGCGATCTGCTGCTGCAGGCTGTTCACCTGGGCGAGGCTGCCGTCACCCACCCACAGCCGGTATTGCAGCCCGGCGAGGAGCAGGATGAGCACGACGAACAACCAATAGGGGCTTCGGCGCATGGCTGGCTGTGGTTCCGTCCTGGTCAGGCAAGAGAAAGGGCAGCTTGCGCTGCCCTTTTACCACTTCCCGGCTTAGCCGCGGAACTCCGCACGGCCGCGATAGGGGGCTTTTTCGCCGAGCTGCTCCTCGATGCGCAGCAGCTGGTTGTACTTGGACACCCGATCGGAACGGCACAGGGAGCCGGTCTTGATCTGGCCGGCGGCAGTGCCCACGGCCAGGTCGGCGATGGTGCTGTCCTCGGTCTCGCCGGAACGGTGCGAGATCACCGCGGTGTAGCCGGCGGCCTTGGCCATCTGGATGGCCTCCAGGGTCTCGCTCAGGGAACCGATCTGGTTGAACTTGATCAGGATCGAGTTGGCGATGCCCTTCTCGATGCCTTCCTTGAGGATCTTGGTGTTGGTCACGAACAGATCGTCGCCGACCAGCTGCACCTTGGCCCCGATCTTCTCGGTCAGGCCCTTCCAGCCGGCCCAGTCGGACTCGTCCATGCCGTCCTCGATGGAGATGATCGGGTAGCGCTGAGTCAGGCCAGCCAGGTAGTCGGCGAAACCGGCGGCGTCGAACATCTTGCCTTCGCCGGCCAGATCATACTTGCCGTCCTTGTAGAACTCGGAGGAGGCGCAGTCCAGGGCCAGGGTCACGTCAGTGCCCAGCTTGTAGCCGGCCTTTTCCACGGCTTCGGCGATGGCGCCCAGGGCGTCTTCGTTGGAAGACAGGTTGGGAGCGAAGCCGCCTTCGTCGCCCACCGCGGTGTTCAGGCCACGGGCCTTCAGCACGGCCTTGAGGTGATGGAAGATCTCGGCGCCCATGCGCAGCGCGTCGGCGAAGGTCTTGGCGCCGACCGGCTGGATCATGAACTCCTGGATGTCGACGTTGTTGTCGGCGTGTTCGCCGCCGTTGATGATGTTCATCATCGGCACCGGCATGGAGTAGACGCCGGGGGTACCGTTGAGGTCGGCGATGTGCGCGTAGAGCGGTACGCCCTTGGCCTTGGCGGCAGCCTTGGCGGCAGCCAGGGACACCGCGAGGATGGCGTTGGCACCCAGCTTGGATTTGTTCTCGGTGCCGTCCAGCTCGATCATCGCCTGGTCGAGGGCCTTCTGGTCGGTCGCGTCCTTGCCCAGCAGCAGATCACGGATCGGCCCGTTGACGTTGGCCACGGCCTTCAGCACACCCTTGCCCAGGTAGCGGCTCTTGTCGCCATCACGCAGTTCCAGCGCTTCGCGGGAACCGGTGGATGCACCGGACGGCGCGCAGGCGCTGCCGATGATGCCGTTTTCGAGGATCACGTCGGCTTCTACGGTGGGGTTGCCACGGGAGTCGAGAACCTCGCGGCCCTTGATGTCGACGATCTTAGCCATCGCGTATAGCACTCCAATATTGACGAGATAGGATGCCGGCCGGGGGTCACGGCCAACGGGCGGCGCGAGAACTGACTGACGAGTCAGACCGAGTTCGCCGCGCACTTTACCGGAGATTTGCCGAATCAGGCAGTCTCAATCGGCGGAAAACTCTTCACCAGGTCGTCCAGCTGCTTGAGCTGGGACAGGAAGGGCTCCAGCTTGTCCAGGCGCAGCGCACAGGGGCCGTCGCACTTGGCCTGGTCCGGATCCGGATGGGCCTCGAGGAACAACCCGGCCAGGCCCTGGCTCATCCCTGCCTTGGCCAGGTCGGTGACCTGGGCGCGCCGGCCGCCGGCGGAATCGGCACGCCCGCCGGGCATCTGCAGGGCGTGGGTGACGTCGAAGAACACCGGGTACTCGAACTGCTTCATGATGCCGAAGCCAAGCATGTCGACCACCAGGTTGTTGTAGCCGAAGGACGAGCCGCGCTCGCAGAGGATCAACTGGTCGTTGCCGGCCTCCTCGCACTTGCGGAGGATGTGCTTCATCTCCTGGGGCGCCAGGAACTGGGCCTTCTTGATGTTGATCACCGCGCCGGTCCGAGCCATGGCCACCACCAGGTCGGTCTGCCGGGAAAGGAACGCCGGCAGCTGGATGATCTCACACACCTCGGCCACCGGAGCGGCCTGCCAGGGCTCGTGGACGTCGGTGATCACCGGCACGCCGAAGGCCTGCTTCACCGCCTCGAAGATCTTCATGCCCTCCTCCAAGCCGGGGCCACGGAAGGAGGTGATAGAGGAGCGGTTGGCCTTGTCGAAGCTCGCCTTGAACACATAGGGGATGCCGAGCTTCTCGGTGACCCGTACGTATTCCTCACAGACCCGGAGGGCCAGGTCACGGGATTCCAGCACGTTCATGCCGCCGAACAGGACGAACGGCTTGTCGTTGGCGATCTCGATGTCGCGGACGCGGATGATCTTCTGCGCCATGCCTTAGGCCTTCTTCTCTGCTTTGTGCGCCAGGGCGGCGTTGACGAAGCCGGTGAACAACGGGTGGCCGTCACGCGGGGTGGAAGTGAACTCGGGGTGGAACTGGCAGGCGACGAACCAGGGATGTTCCGGGGCCTCCACCACTTCCACCAGGGCGCCGTCGCCGGAGCGGCCGGTTACCTTCAGGCCGGCGGTTTCCAGCTCCGGCAGCAGGTTGTTGTTCACCTCGTAGCGATGGCGATGACGCTCGACGATCAGCTCCTTGCCATAGCATTGGTGGACTTGGGAGCCGGCCTCCAGGCGGCATTCCTGCGCACCTAAGCGCATGGTGCCGCCGAGGTCCGAGGACTCCGAACGCACCTCGGTGGTGCCGGTAGCGTCGCGCCACTCGGTGATCAGGCCGATCACCGGATGCTCGGTCTCCTTGTCGAACTCGGTGGAGTTGGCATCGCTCCAGCCCAGCACGTGGCGGGCGAACTCGATGACCGCTACCTGCATGCCCAGACAGATGCCCAGGTAAGGAATCTTGTTCTCGCGGGCGTACTGCACGGTGCGGATCTTGCCTTCCACGCCGCGCAAGCCGAAGCCGCCGGGTACCAGAATGGCGTCCACGCCATCCAGCAGGCCGGTGCCCTGGTTCTCGATGTCCTCGGAGTCGATGTAACGCAGGTTGACCTTGGTGCGGGTCTGGATGCCGGCATGGCTCATCGCCTCGATCAGCGACTTGTAGGCGTCCAGCAGCTCCATGTACTTGCCGACCATGGCGATGGTGACTTCCTTCTCCGGGTGCAACTTGGCATCCACCACGCGCTCCCACTCGGAGAGGTCGGCCGGGCCGCATTCCAGGCCGAAGCGCTCGACGACGATGTCGTCCAGACCCTGGGCATGCAGCACGGAGGGAATCTTGTAGATGGTGTCGACGTCTTCCAAGGCGATCACCGCGCGCTCTTCGACGTTGGTGAACAGCGCGATCTTGCGCCGCGAGGCGGTGTCGATCGGGTGGTCGGAACGGCAGATCAGCACGTCCGGCTGCAGGCCGATGGAGCGCAGCTCCTTCACCGAGTGCTGGGTCGGCTTGGTCTTGGTCTCGCCGGCGGTGGCGATGTAGGGCACCAGGGTCAGGTGCATGAGCATGGCGCGCTTGGCGCCGACCTCCACGCGCAGCTGGCGGATCGCCTCGAGGAACGGCTGCGACTCGATGTCGCCCACGGTGCCGCCGATCTCCACCAGAGCCACGTCGTAGCCGGCGGCGCCCTTGATGACGCGGCGCTTGATCTCGTCGGTGATGTGCGGGATCACCTGGATGGTGGCGCCCAGGTAGTCACCCCGGCGCTCCTTGCGCAACACGTCGGCGTAGACGCGGCCGGTGGTGAAGTTGTTGTCCTGGGTCATGGTGGTGCGGATGAAGCGCTCGTAGTGCCCCAGGTCGAGGTCGGTCTCGGCGCCATCGTGGGTGACGAACACCTCACCATGCTGGAACGGGCTCATGGTGCCCGGGTCCACGTTGATGTAGGGGTCAAGCTTGAGCATCGTGACCTTCAGGCCCCGCGCCTCCAGGATGGCTGCCAATGAAGCCGAGGCGATGCCTTTCCCCAATGAAGAAACAACACCGCCCGTGACGAAGATGTAGCGCGTCATGAAAAACCCTAGAAGTCAGCGTTTAGGCGGTTGGCGCCGCCGGAGATGCGAAGGAAGGCCGCAGCCTGCCCACTACCTGTGAAAATGCAAAGCACCGCCGGTTCCGAGGGAGTCGGCGGGTCTCTGTTAGACGGGAGCGTAGTCTACGTCAAAGGCGCTTTCAGCTCAAACCTTGGTCACTCGTCGGAGCCTGCCAATGCAGCCGCAGAACCTCCCCGCCCGGCGGCGCCGGCAGCGGCAGATTGGCCACTGCGAGCAGCGAATCCGCCTGGTAGAGCAGCGGCAATCGGCCGCGCAGGAAGGCCGGCAGACCGGCCTCGTTGAGCAGGCGCTTGAGATCCCGATGGCCGCGCCCGGGAATCTGCAACACTTCCCCGCCCTGCCGGTAGCGGATCTCCAGGCCACCGGACGGCGCCCGCCCCTGCAGCCAGACCTCGCCATTGCCGGGCAGCACCAGGGGTTGCCCGGGCTCGGCCCAGGGAACCGGCGCGACCGGCTGCACCAGCCAGTCGCCACTCAGCCACCAGAGCCGCCCGACAGCACGGTGCAGCTCACCGCCTTCCAGGCGCCAGACCGGGCAGGCATCGGCAGCGGCATCGCGCAGTGCCTGCCAGCCGGCCCAGTGAGCGCTGTCCGGCATCCGCGTGTACGCGGCCAGCCAGCGGCGCAGGGCATTGCGCTGGCGGGCCGGCGACAGGCGCGCCAGGGGCTCCAGCGTCAGAGACGGCAGCGCCAGCCAGGGCCAGGGCGAGGCGCTGCGCGCGGCCTCGAGGTCCTGCTCGGCCAGCTCGTCGAGCAGCTCCTGAGCCTCGCGCAAATGGCCGGCAGCCCGCGCCAGGCTGGCCGCGGCGTCAGGCCAGCGGGCGTGCAGCGCCGGGAAGATACAGTGGCGCAGGTAATTGCGGTCGAGGCGGGTATCGGCGTTGGAGGGGTCCTCCACCCAGTCCAGGCCATGAGCGTGAGCATAGGCCTCCAGCTCGGCCCGTGAGCAGTCCAGCAGAGGGCGCAGCAGGGTACCTCGCCCCAGCGGGCGGCTCGCTGGAATGCCGGCGAGGCCACGCACGCCCGCGCCGCGCAGCAGACGGAACAGCAGGGTCTCGGCCTGATCGTCGCGGTGCTGGGCGAGCAGCAGCAGCTCGCCCTCTTCCAGGCAGCCGGCCAGCGCCGCGTAACGCGCCTCGCGAGCAGCCCGCTCCAGGCTGGCACCGGCATCGACCCGCACCTCAAGCACCTGCAGGGGCACGCCGAGCTCGTCGCAGAGCCGACGGCAATGCTCCGGCCAGGCGGCGGCCACGGCCTGCAGGCCGTGCTGGACATGAATGGCGGAAAGCGGCGGCAGGGCCTCGGTACGCGCCAGGCTGGCGAGCAGGTGGAGCAGGACGGTGGAATCCACTCCCCCGGAGAGGGCGACGCGCCAGGCCGAGGCAGAGCGCCAGGGGGAAAGGACGGAAAGCAGGCGGGCCGGCAGGGACATGACGGGGTTATTGGCCGCAGGCTGCGCGCGGGGAAGGCCCCACTACACAGCCCGCGGCCGGGTGCCGGTGAATCACGGCGCGCCGTAGCTCATCAGGCGCTCGTAGCGACGGGCCAGCAGCTTCTCGGTATCCAGCTTGCGCAGCCGGGTCAGTTGCTCAAGCAGCGCCTCGCGGATGGTGTTGGCGGCGGCAGCCGGGTCGGCGTGGGCGCCGCCCAAGGGTTCCGGGATGACCTGATCGACGATGCCCAGTTCCTTCAGACGCTCGGCGGTGATGCCCATGGCCTCGGCGGCTTCCGGGGCCTTCTCGGCGGTGCGCCAAAGGATGGAGGCGCAGCCTTCCGGGGAGATCACCGCGTAGGTGGAGTACTGCAGCATGTTCAGCTGGTCGCAGACGCCGATGGCCAGGGCACCGCCGGAGCCGCCCTCCCCGATCACGGTGGAGATGATCGGGGTCTTCAGGCGGGCCATGACCCGCAGGTTCCAGGCGATCGCCTCGCTCTGCCCGCGCTCCTCGGCGTCGATACCCGGGTAGGCGCCGGGGGTGTCGATGAAGGTGAGGATCGGCAGCTTGAAGCGCTCAGCCATCTCCATCAGGCGGCAGGCCTTGCGATAGCCTTCGGGACGCGGCATGCCGAAGTTGCGACGGACCTTCTCGCGCACCTCGCGGCCCTTCTGGTGGCCGATGACCATCACCGGCTGGCCATCCAGGCGGGCTACCCCGCCGACGATGGCGGCGTCGTCGGCGAAGTGGCGGTCGCCGTGTAGCTCCTCGAACTCGGTGAAGATGTGCTGCACGTAGTCCAGGGTGTAGGGGCGGCGCGGATGGCGGGCCAGCTTGGCGATCTGCCAGCTGCTCAGATTGCCGAAGATGCTCTCAGTGAGCGCCCGGCTCTTTTCCTGCAAACGGGCAATCTCGTCGCTGATGTTGATGGCATTGTCGTTACCGACCAGACGCAGCTCTTCGATCTTGGCTTGCAGGTCGGCGATCGGCTGTTCGAAATCGAGAAAGTTCGGGTTCATAGGCATCCGTCTTGCGTCGGCGGCCGGGGCGGCCGGGCGGCTGATTCCGTTTTGCGCCCTACCTTAAGGGACGGGCGCATCCAGGTCGAGACTCAATCGGGCAGCCAGCGAGGTTCGCCACCGGCTGCCGGAAAATCGGAGCTGATACGCAGGCGTTATCAGCGGTAGTGGAGAAAGACGTTGTCACGCCCGAACTGGTCACGCAGTGCCTGGATCAAAGTGTCCGCCGGGTCGATCCGCCACTGGTCGCCGAACTGCAGCACGGCGCGCGCCTCGCTGCCGGTGTAGTCGAGGGTCAGCGGGCAGGCGCCGCGATGTCGGCTGCACAGCTCGCCGAGCCAGCGCAGGCGCTCGCCCTTCAGATCCTCGGCGGTGACCTTCAGGCGCAGGCTGTCGGCCAGGGCGGTGCGCGCCTCCTCTAGGCTCATCACTCGCTTGGCGCGCAGGCGCAGGCCGCCGGAGAAGTCGTCATTGCTCACCTCGCCCTCGACCACCACCAGAGCGTCGTTCTGCAGCAGCGCCTGGTTGCTGGCGAAAGCCTCGGCGAACAGCGAGGCCTCGATGCGCCCGGAACGGTCGTCGAGGGTGATGAAGCCCATCTTGTCGCCCTTCTTGTTCTTCATCACCCGCAGGTTGACGATCATCCCGGCGATGGTCTGGTTGTCCCGCGAGGGCTTGAGCTCGACGATGCGCTGACGGGCGAAGCGACGGATCTCGCCTTCGTACTCGTCGATCGGGTGACCGGTGAGGTACAGGCCTAGGGTGTCCTTCTCGCCCTTCAGGCGCTCCTTGATGGACAGCTCGCGGACCTTGCGGTAGTTGGCATAGACGTCCGCCTCGGGCTCGGCGAACAGCCCGCCGAACAGGTCCATGTGCCCGCTTTCTTCGCTGCGCGCGGTTTGCTCGGCGGCCTGCACAGCCTCCTCCATGGCCGCCAGGAGCACCGCGCGGTTACGGTCGACGCTGGCCTGGTAGGCCTTCAGCTCGTCGTGGTAGTAGGGCCCCAGGCGATCCAGGGCGCCGGAGCGGATCAGCGCCTCCAGGGTGCGCTTGTTGATGCGCTTGAGGTCGACCCGGGCGCAGAAGTCGAACAGGTCCTTGAAGGGCCCGCCGGCGGCGCGGCATTCGACGATGGCCTCCACCGGGCCCTCGCCTACCCCCTTGATGGCGCCCAGACCGTAGACGATGCGCCCGTCGTCGTCGACGGTGAAGCGGAACCCGGAGTTGTTCACGTCCGGCGCCACGATGCGCAGCTTCATGTGCCGGCATTCTTCGATCAGGGTCACCACCTTGTCGGTGTTGTGCATGTCCGCGGTGAGCACCGCGGCCATGAAGGGCGCCGGATAGTGGGCCTTGAGCCAGGCGGTCTGGTAGGAAACGAAGCCATAGGCGGCGGAGTGCGACTTGTTGAAGCCGTAGCCGGCGAACTTCTCCACCAGGTCAAAAATGTTACCCGCCAGTTCGGCATCGATACCGTTCTTCACGCAGCCTTCGATGAATCCGCCGCGCTGCTTGGCCATTTCCTCGGGCTTCTTCTTACCCATGGCGCGGCGCAGCATGTCGGCGCCACCCAGGGTATAGCCGGCCATCACCTGAGCGATCTGCATCACCTGTTCCTGGTAGAGGATGATGCCGTAGGTGGGTGCCAGCACGGGCTTCAAACCCTCGTACTGGTAGTCGGGGTGCGGGTAGGAGATTTCCGCTCGGCCGTGCTTGCGGTTGATGAAGTCGTCCACCATGCCCGACTGCAGCGGACCGGGGCGGAACAGGGCCACCAGCGCGATGAGGTCCTCTAGGCAGTCCGGCTTGAGCTTCTTGATCAGCTCCTTCATGCCGCGCGATTCCAGCTGGAAAACCGCAGTGGTCTCGGCCTTCTGCAGCAGTTCGTAGGTCTTCTTGTCGTCCAGCGGGATGTGGTTGATGTCGACCAGGTTCTCCTCGCCGCGGCGGCGCTGGTCGCGATGGATCATCTCCATCGCCCACTTGATGATGGTCAGGGTGCGCAGGCCGAGGAAGTCGAACTTGACCAAGCCGGCCTGCTCGACGTCGTCCTTGTCGTACTGGGTCACCAGGCCGCCGCCCTCCTCGTCGCAGGCAATGGGCGCGAAGTCGGTGAGCTTGGTCGGGGCGATCACCACGCCGCCGGCGTGCTTGCCGGTGCCGCGGGTGATGCCCTCCAGCTTGAGGGACATCTCCCAGATTTCCTGGGCTTCCTCGTCGCTCTTGAGGAACTCGCGCAGCGATTCCTCCATCTCGTAGGCCTTCTCCAGGGTCATGCCCACTTCGAAGGGGATCATCTTCGACAGCTTGTCGGCCAGCCCGTAGGACTTGCCCTGTACCCGCGCCACGTCGCGAACCACCGCCTTGGCGGCCATGGAGCCGAAGGTGATGATCTGGCTCACTGCGTCACGGCCGTACTTGTCGGCCACGTAGTCGATCACCCGGTCGCGGCCGTCCATGCAGAAGTCGACGTCGAAGTCGGGCATGGAAATGCGCTCGGGGTTGAGGAAGCGTTCGAACAGCAGGTCGTAGGCCAGCGGGTCGAGGTCGGTGATCTTCAGCGCATAGGCCACCAGGGAGCCAGCCCCCGAGCCACGCCCCGGGCCCACCGGCACGCCGTTGTTCTTCGCCCACTGGATGAAGTCGGCCACGATCAGGAAGTAGCCGGGGAAGCCCATCTGGATGATGGTGCCCAGCTCGAACTCCAGGCGGTCGATGTAGACCTGTCGCTTGGCCTCATAGTCCGGGGTGTCCTTGGGCAGGATCACCTTGAGGCGCTCCTCAAGGCCCTCGTACGAGGCATACCGCAGGTAGTCGTCGATGCCCATGCCGTTGGGGGTCGGGAAGTCCGGCAGGAAGTACTTGCCGAGGCGCACCTCGATGTTGCAGCGCTTGGCGATCTCCACGGTGTTTTCCAGCGCCTCCGGCAGGTCGCTGAACAGCTCCCACATCTCCTCGGGAGTCTTCAGGTACTGCTGGTCGGAATAGTTGCGCGGCCGGCGCGGATCATCGAGGGTGCGGCCCTCGCCGATGCACACGCGGGTCTCGTGGGCCTCGAAGTCGTCCTGCTTGATGAAGCGCACGTCGTTGGTGGCCACCAGAGGCGCGCCGCAGCGCTCGGCCAGGGGCACTGCCGCGTGCAGGTACTCCTCGTCGCCGGGGCGGTTGGTGCGCTGCACCTCCAGATAGAAGCGGTCGGGGAAGACGGCCATCCATTCGCGCAACAAGGCCTCGGCAGTGGCCTCGTCACCGGCCAGCAGGGCGCGACCGATCTCCCCTTCGCGGGCACCGGACAGAGCGATCAGCCCTTCGGCAGACTCCTTCACCCACTCGCGCTCGATGACCACCAAGCCGTTGCGCTGGCCTTCGGTCCAGCCGCGGGAGACCAGCTCGGTGAGCTTGCGGTAGCCGGTGGCGTTCATCACCAGCAGGGTCATGCGCGACAGCGGCGCGTCCTCGCCGACGCCAGCCAGCCAGATGTCCGCACCGCAGATCGGCTTGATGCCGCCGGCCATGGCCGCCTTGTAGAACTTCACCAGCGAGCACATGTTGCTCTGGTCGGTGACCGCCACTGCCGGCATCCCGGCCCCGGCCACTGCCTTGATCAGCGGCTTGATGCGCACCAGGCCATCGACCAGGGAGTATTCGGTGTGCAGACGCAGGTGGACGAAGGATACGCTCATGGACGGGCCTTGCTGCTGAATCGACAAAGCGTCGATTGTAGCAACAAGCGGGCGGCGCGAGGCCGGCGAAAAGCCCCGTCGCCGGCCCGGTTTCAGCACTCAGCGCGGAGCGTCCCAGATGCCAGGCTCCAGCCGGGCCTGGATTTCCGGGTACTGGCTGGGGTCGAAGGTGGGCAGCTTGCCGGCCCTGCGCTGCTGGTTGTAGTCGCGGGCCAGCTTGATGGCCAGGTTGGAGAGCAGCAGGATGGCGATCAGGTTGGTGATCGCCATCAGCCCCATGAACAGGTCGGCGAGGTTCCAGACGAACGGCAGCGAAGCCAGGGCGCCGAACATCACCATGCCCAGCACCAGCAGGCGGAACACCAGCAGGCCGCTGGCCTTGTTGTGTTCGAGGAACACCAGGCAGTTCTCCGCGTAGAAATAGTTGGCGACTATGGACGTGAAGGCGAAGAACAGGATGATCACCGCCAGGAAGTACTTGCCCCAGTCGCCGACCTGATTGGTCAGGGCGTTCTGCACCAGCATGATGCCCTCGCCCGGCTGCGGCCCGGCGAGCAGGATGATCGCCGCCGAAGCGGAGCAGATCAGCAGGGTGTCGATGAACACCCCGGCCATCTGCACATAGCCCTGGGAGGCCGGGTGCGGCGGATAGGGAGTGGCCGAAGCCGCGGCGTTGGGCGCCGAGCCCATGCCCGCCTCGTTGGAGAACAGACCGCGCTTGAAGCCGTTCATGATCGCCGCGCCCATGCCGCCGGCCGCCGCCTCCTGGAAGCCGAAGGCGCTCTTGACGATCTGCACCAATATGCCGGGGATCTCGCCGATGTTCACCACGATCAGCCCTATTGCCATCAGCAGGTAGGCCACCGCCATGAAGGGCACAGCCAGTTCGGCGAAGCGCGCGATGGAGCGCAGGCCGCCGAAGATGATCAGTGCGGTGAGGATCATCACCGCGCTGCCGGAAAGCCACAGGGGAATGCCGAAAGCGCCCTGCAAGGCACCGCTGATAGTGTTGGCCTGCACCGAGTTGAACACGAAGCCGAAGGCGAGAATCAGGAACAGGCAGAACAGCACGCCCATCCAGCGCGCTCCCAGCCCCTTCTCCATGTAGTAGGCCGGTCCGCCGCGATACTGGCCGTTCTTGTCGCGCACCTTGAACAGCTGTGCCAGGGTGGCCTCGACGAAACCGGTGGCCATGCCCACCAGGGCAATCACCCACATCCAGAAGATCGCCCCGGGGCCACCCAGGGTGATGGCCACCGCCACCCCGGCGACGTTGCCGGTACCGACCCGGGCAGCCAACGAGGTACACAGCGCCTGGAACGAGGAGATGCCCGCTTCGTCGCTCTGTCGGCTGCCCTTGAGGACACTGAAGGTATGCCCGAAATGACGCAGCTGGATCAGTCCTAGACGCAGGGTGAAGTAGATGCCTGCCCCAACCAACAGCCAGATAAGGATCTTGCCCCAGATCAGACCGTTGAGGAGGTTGACTAGGTTATCGGCGATTTCTTGCATGGGAGACTCCCTGTCAGGACGAAATGAAAACCACAGGAGAGACCTAGGGTCCGCTCGAGTATAGGTGCGTGCCTACATACGCCAGGCACGGGGCCGGACCAGTCCGGCCTGCCCGAAGCACAGCGGCAGGCTGAGCGTTCGGCCTAGCAGGGCCGGCCTTCCAGCAAAGCACGCACCGGACCGAAGGAGCGCCGGTGGATGGGGGTCGGGCCTAGGCGGCGCAGAGCCTCGAGATGCTCGCGGGTAGGATAGCCCTTGTGCCCGGCGATGCCATAGCCGGGATACTGGCGATCCAGCTCGAGCATCTCCCGGTCGCGACTGACCTTGGCGAGAATGGAAGCAGCGGCTATCGCCGGCACCCGGCTATCGCCCTTGACCACCGGAGCGGCCGGCACCTGCAGCTTCGGACAGCGGTTGCCGTCGATCAGCGCCAGCATCGGGGTGACGGATAGACCCGCCACAGCCCGCTGCATGGCCAACATGGTGGCCTGGAGGATGTTCAGACGGTCGATCTCCTCCACTTCGGCGCGGGCGATGCACCAGGCCAAGGCCTTCTCGCGGATCTCGTCGAAGAGATGCTCGCGGCGCGCCTCGCTGAGCTGCTTGGAGTCGTTGAGGCCCTGGATCGGCCGTTGCGGGTCGAGAATCACCGCGGCGGTGACCACCGCACCACACAGCGGGCCACGGCCCACCTCGTCGACCCCGGCGACCAGCTCCTCGACCAGGGCGAAATCCAGGCCCAGCTGCATCAGGCCGCCCCCACCAGTTCCAGCACCGCGGTGGCGGCACTGCACGAGGCGTCCTGGCGCAGGGTACGGTGGATGGCGTCGAAGCCCGCGGTCTGGGTGGCGCCGTCGTCCAGCAGCGGCAGCAGGGTCGCGGCCAGCGCCGCGGGGGTCGCCGCATCCTGCAGTAGCTCGGGCACTAGCAGACGCTGGGCCAGCAGGTTGGGTAGGGAGACGTAGGGGCTCTTCACCAGGTGGCGGAGGATCCGATAGGTCAGCGGCGCCAGCCGATAGGCCACCACCATCGGCCGTTTGTAGAGCAGGGCCTCCAAGGTGGCGGTGCCCGAGGCGATCAGCACCGCATCGCAGGCCGCCAGAGCCGTGTGGGAACGGCCGTCGAGCAGGATCAGCGGCAGGTCGCGGCCGGCCAGCAGGGCTTCCAACTGGGCGCGCCGCTCGGGCGAGGCACAGGGCAGCACGAAGCGCAGCTCCGGGCGCTCGGCCAGCAACTGCTCAGCGGCGTCCAGGAACAGGCCGCCCAGGCGCGCCACCTCGCCGCCGCGGCTGCCGGGCATCAGGGCTACCACCGGGGCATCTTGGGGCAGCTCCAGCTCGCCACGGGCAGCCTGTCGGTCGGCCTCCAGGGGGATGGTATCGGCCAGCGGATGGCCGACGAAGCGCACCGGCACGCCGTGCTCGACGTAGAACTGCGCCTCGAAGGGAAACAGGGTGAGCATCAGGTCGCAGGCTTCGCGGATCTTCAGCACGCGCTTCTGGCGCCAGGCCCACACCGAGGGACTGACGTAGTGCACGGTGCGGATTCCCGCACGACGCAGGCGCAGCTCGACGCCCAGGTTGAAGTCCGGCGCGTCGATGCCGATGAAGGCATCCGGGCGCGCCTCGATCAGGCTGAGAATCAGCCGCTTGCGGCGCGCCAGCAGCTCGGGCAGGCGGCCGAGCACCTCGACCAGCCCCATTACCGCCAGGCGTTCCATTGGGAAGTAGGAGTTCAGCCCTTCGGCGGCCATCAGCGGGCCGCCGACACCGATGAATTCCACCTCGCCATACTGGCGCTTGAGCTCGCGCATCAGCCCGGCGCCGAGGATGTCGCCCGAGGCTTCGCCGGCCACCAGGGCGATTCGCAACCTACGGCTCATGCCGGTCAGCGGGTGATGCCCCGCGAGGAGGCGCGGATCGACTCGACGAACACCGCCACCTCGGGGTACTGGGCGGCGGCCTCGGCCAGCTCGGCGAGCGCCTTGTCGACGGTCAGCCCCTGGCGGTAGACCACCTTGTAGGCGCGTCGCAGCGCCTGGATGACCTCGTCGCTGAAGCCGCGCCGGCGCATGCCTTCGAAGTTCATGCTGCGCGCCTCGGCGGGGTTGCCGAACACCGTGACGAAGGCTGGCACGTCCTTGCCGATGGCGCTGCCCATGCCGGAGAAACTGTGCGCGCCTATGCGACAGAACTGGTGGACCAAGGTATAGCCGGAGAGGATCGCCCAGTCGTCGACGTGCACGTGGCCGGCCAGCGCGGTGTTGTTGACCAGGATGCAGTGGTTGCCGATCACGCTGTCATGGCCGATGTGGGCATAGGCCATGATCAGGTTGTGATTGCCGATGGTGGTTTCCGAGCGGTCCTGGATGGTACCGCGGTGGATGGTGACCCCCTCGCGGATCACGTTGTGATCGCCGATCACCAGCCGGGTGGGCTCACCCTTGTACTTGAGGTCGGGGGTGTCCTCGCCCACCGTGGAGAACTGGAAGATGCGGTTATATTTGCCGATCCGTGTAGGCCCCTTGATGATCACGTGCGGACCTACAACCGTACCCTCGCCGATTTCCACATTGGGCCCGATGATCGACCAGGGGCCGACTTCGACGTCGTCCGCCAGCTTGGCCGACGGATCAATGATGGCGCGAGGGTCGATCAAACTCATAGCTTGCGTTCCGCACAGGTGATTTCCGCCGAACAGACCTCTTTGCCGTCGACGCTGGCCCGGCATTCGAATTTCCAGATGCTGCGCTTGTTGCTCAGGAAACGGGCCTCAAGGACCAGTTGGTCGCCCGGCAGCACCGGCTGACGGAAGCGCAGCTTGTCGGAGCCGACGAAGTAGTAGAGAGTGCCATCGGCCGGCTTCACGTCGAGCATCTTGAAGCCGAGGATGCCGGCCGCCTGGGCCATGGCCTCGATGATCAGCACGCCCGGCATGATCGGGTGGGCCGGGAAGTGCCCATTGAAGAACGGCTCATTGACGCTGACGTTCTTGTAGGCGCGAATGGTCTTGCCTTCAGTGACATCCAGCTCGACTACCCGATCCACCAGCAAGAAGGGATAGCGGTGGGGCAGGTATTCGCGGATTTCATTGATGTCCATCATAGTGGGGAAGCCTGTAGTCAAGAGAAAAGCATGCGCGCCTTGCGCATGATCAGACATCAGATGAAGCATCCCCGGCCGAGGTCACGGCAGCCAGGCGCTTTTCCAGTTGTTGCAGACGACGCGCCATGTCGTCGAGCTGACGGATGCGCGCGGCGCTCTTCTTCCACTCCGCCGCCGGCTGCATGGCCGTGCCCGAGGAATAGGCCCCCGGCTCGGTGATCGAGCGGGTGACCATGGTCATGCCGGTGATGAACACCCCGTCGCAGATCTCGATGTGCCCGACCAGGCCGACGCCGCCGGCCAGCATGCAGTGCTTGCCGATCTTGGCGCTGCCGGAGATCCCGCAACAGGCGGCCATGGCGGTGTGATCGCCGACCTGCACGTTGTGGGCGATCATGATCTGGTTGTCCAGCTTGACGCCGTTGCCGATCAGGGTGTCGGACAGCGCACCGCGGTCGATGGTGGTATTGGCACCGATCTCGACGTCGTCGCCGATGGTCACCCCGCCGATCTGCGCGATCTTCTGCCAGGCACCCTGCTCCTTGGCGAAGCCGAAGCCCTCGCCGCCGATCACCGCGCCGGACTGGATCACCACCCGCTTGCCGATCTTCACGTCGTGATAGAGGGTCACCCGCGGCGCCAGCCAGCCGCCCTCGCCGATCACCGAGCGGGCGCCAATGAAGCAGTGCGCGCCGATACTGACGCCGGGGCCGATCTGCGCACCGCTCTCAATCACCGCATAGGCACCGATGCTGGCGCTGGGATCGACCTGCGCATCCGCGGCGATCACTGCGCTGGGGTGGATCTGTCCGGGCACCGCTTGGGGCTTGCGGTCGAACAGGTGGGAGAGCCGTGCGTAGGCCAGATAGGGGTTGTCGATCAGCAGCGCATCGCCGGCATAACCCTCGGCATCCGCGGGGGTCAGCAGCACCGCGCCGGCCCTGGTGTCGGCCAGGAACTTGCGGTACTGCGGGTTGGCCAGGAAGCTCAGCTGATCCGGACCGGCCTCCTGCAGGGTGGCCAGACCGTTGATCGGCTTGTCGGCGGCGCCACGCAGAGTGGCGCCGAGACGTTCGGCCAGTTGGCCAAGGGTGAAGAGCGGGGCAGACATGATCAACGCAGCTGGTTCATGCGCTCGATGACCTGACGGGTGATGTCGTACTGGGGTTTGACATCCACCACTGCGGCGCGGTCCAGCACCAGGTCATAACCGCCCTTCTTGATCACTTCCTCGACGGCCTTGTCCAGATTCGGCTTGAGCTTCTGCAGCATCTCGCGGTCGGCCAGGGCCTTGGCCTCGTTCAGCTCCTTGGACTGGAACTGGAAGTCACGGGCCTTCTGCTTGAATTCCAGCTCGAGGCGCTCGCGCTCGGCCTGGGCGATCTTCGAACCGTCCTTGATCAGTCGGTCCTGGATGCGCTTGGCATCGCTCTCCAGGGCCTTCAGCTTGTTCAGCTGGGGGCCGAATTTCTTCTCGGCATCCACGGCGTAGCGCTTGGCAGCGTCGGACTCGAGCAGCGCCATTTGATAGTTGAGCACCGCGATCTTCATTTCCGCGAATGCCGGGGAAGCCGCGCAGACCGCGGCCAGCAGAACCAGTTGAGTCAACTTACGCACGATGCACTCCTGCGAAACACTGTTGTCGTGGCCGGGATCAGGTCACGGTTAGAAAGTCTGGCCCAGCGAGAACTGGAAGACCTGGGTATCCGCATCGTCCGGCTTCTTGATCGGCATGCCCAGACTGAAGCTCAGCGGGCCCAACGCGGTGATCCAGGTCAGGCCGACACCCACGGAGCTGGCCAGGTTGGAGAAGTCGATATCGCACGCCTCGTCCTTGCTGCGGAAGCCCGCCACGCCGTGCTTCTGCGCGCTACTGCAGTTGGTGTCGAACACGTTACCCACGTCCCAGAACAGCACGGTGCGCAGTTGACGCTGATCCTTCACGAAGGGCAAGGGGAACAGGTACTCGACACCGCCCTGGATCAGCACGTTACCACCGAACGGCAGCGGATCGGTGTCCGGGTCGGCCAGGGTGCCCTCGTTGCCGGTCACGCTGGCGCCGCGGCTCGGGGTACTGCGCGGACCGAGGCTGCTGTCCTCGAAGCCGCGGACCGAGTTGAAGCCACCCGCATAGTAGTGCTCGTAGAACGGCAGCTCGGCGGTGGAGCCGTAGCTGTCGCCGTAGCCCAGCTCGGTATGGAAGCGCAGCGCGGTGTTCTGGGTCAACGGCGCGAAGATCTGACCCCGGTAGTCGAGTTTGTAGAACGACAGGTCACTGCCCGGCAGGGTGGTTTCCAGCACCAGGCTCTGCGAGTGGCCGCGGGTGGCCAGCACGCCACGGTTCAGAGTCGACTCGGACCAGCCGATGGAGCCCTTGAAGTTCAGATACCTGTCGCCTTCCTGCTTGATGAAGTCGAAGATCTCATCGACGGTGTAGACGCCGGTGTTGATGTCGTCCTGCTGGACGGTCAGGCCGAAGCTCAGGCGCGAGGTCTCGCTGATCGGGTAGCCGATGTTGACACCCAGGCCGTAGCTATCCACTGCATAGCTGGACACGTCGACATCCAGGTCGTCGTAGTCGGTGGTGCGGTAGAAGGCGTTCCAGCCCAGGCTGACGCCGTCCACGGTCCAGTAGGGATTGACGAAACCGAAGCTGTAGCGCTCCTGGTACTCGCTGCGGGTCAGACCGATGCTGACCTTGTTGCCGGTACCCAGGAAGTTGCTCTGACTGATCGAGCCGCCGAGGATCAGACCGGCGTTCTGGGCGAAGCCGACGCTGGCGGTGATCGAACCGGAAGGCTGCTCCTCGACCGTGTAGTTGACGTCGATCTGATCGTCGGTACCCGGCACCTGCGGGGTCTCGACGTTCACCTCCTTGAAGTAGCCGAGGCGCTCCAGGCGGGTCTTCGACTGGTCGATCAGGTAGGTGGAGGCCCAGCCGCCTTCCATCTGGCGCATCTCGCGACGCAGCACCTCGTCCTCGGTCTTGGTGTTGCCGCGGAAGTTGATGCGGTTGACGTAGGCGCGCTTGCCAGGGTCGACGAAGAAGGTGATGGAGACGGTGTTATCCTCGTCGTGGGCTTCCGGCACGCCGTTGACGTTGGCGAAGGTGTAGCCCTCGTTGCCCAGGCGGCGGGTGATCAGCTCGGAGGTGGTGGTCATCACCTTGCGGGAGAACACCTGACCCTTCTGCACCAGGAGCAGCTTGCGGACCTCGTCCTCCGGCACCTTGAGGTCGCCGGACAGCTTGACCTCACGCACCGTGTACTTCTCGCCCTCGTCGATGTTCACGGTGATGTAGACGTGCTTCTTGTCCGGGGTGATGGACACCTGGGTGGAGGTGATGTCCATGTTGATGTAGCCGCGGTCCAGATAGTAGGAACGCAGCCGCTCCAAGTCACCGGAAAGCTTCTCGCGGGCGTACTTGTCATCGTTCTTGAAGAACGACAGCC
Source organism: Pseudomonas thermotolerans DSM 14292 (assembly GCF_000364625.1). Taxonomy (GTDB): domain Bacteria; phylum Pseudomonadota; class Gammaproteobacteria; order Pseudomonadales; family Pseudomonadaceae; genus Aquipseudomonas; species Aquipseudomonas thermotolerans. Next base: position 47,638 of record NZ_KB822609.1, on the reverse strand, counting down.
AGTGGGTGGTCTTCAGCTCGAAGAGGTCGAGCAGATCCTCTTCGGGGAAAACGGTGTTGCCCACCACGTTGATATGCTGGATGGACGCCACAGTGCCTTCATTGATGGTGATCTTCAGCGCCACCCGGTTGCGCGGCTGGGGAATCACCTCGGTCTCGATCTCCGCCGAGTAGCGGCCCTGAGCCACGTACTGGCGCTGCAGCTCATTGCGCACGCCTTCCAGGGTGGCGCGCTGGAAGATCTCGCCCTCGGCCAGGCCGGACTGGCTCAGCCCCTTGAGCAGATCTTCGGTGGAAATCGCCTTGTTGCCCTCGATCTCGATGCTGGAGATGGACGGACGCTCGACCACGGTGATGACGAGCACGTCGCCATCACGGCCGAGCTGGATGTCCTGGAAGAAGCCGGTCTTGAACAGGGCACGGGTCGCCTCGACCAGTTCGCGGTCGTCGACCTGATCACCGACGTTGAGCGGCAGGGCCCCGAAAACGCTGCCGGCGGAGACCCGCTGCAAGCCGTTGACGCGGATGTCGGAGATGGTGAAGGACTCGGCGTGAACTTCGGCAATCATCAATGTGGCCAGCGCCACAGGTAGCAGCAGACGTTTCATGAAGTCCTTTTTATTTCCAACTGGCGATAAAAAAATCTGCCGCCAAGGCAGCAGATTTGTCATTCGTTACGTCGTTACAGCCGGCTCAAATCGTTGACCAAGGCCAGCAGCATGACCCCTACGACCACACTGATACCGATCTGCATTCCCCAAACCTGCACCCGTTCCGAAAGCGGGCGCCCCCGCGCCCACTCGATGAGGTAGAACAGCAGATGCCCCCCATCCAGCACGGGGATCGGCAAGAGGTTCAGAACCCCCAGGCTGATGCTCAAATAGGCGAGGAAATTGAGGAAATCCCCCACCCCGGACTGGGCCGAAGCGCCCGCCACTTTAGCAATGGTTATCGGCCCGCTCAAGTTTTTTACCGAGAGCTCGCCGAACAGCATTTTCCTCAGCGAGTCGAGGGTCAGCACGCTCATCGACCAGGTCCGGCGCAGGCTCTCGGCCACCGCCTCGAACGGGCCGAAGCTGACTTCGCGGAGCATTTCCGCCGGCCATTCGACGCCTTCCACCCCGGCGCCCAGATAGCCCATGCGGGCCTCGCCTTCGCCGCGCGAGGCCAGGGTCAGACGCACCTCGCGCTCCTCGCCGCCGCGCTCGATGCGCAGGGTGACCGCCTCGTCCGGGCGCTGGCGCACCGCATCGACCAGCTGCTGCCAGTCGGCCAGGACCAGACCGTCGATGGCCAGCACGCGGTCGCCCACCTGCAGGCCGGCCGCCAGGGCCGGGCCGTCCGGCGCCAACTGAGCGAGCACCGCGGGGGTCTGCGGACGCCACGGGCGGATGCCCAGGGAGGCGACGGGATCAGGATCGTCAGCGCCACGCAGCCAGTCGTTGAGGCTCAGCCGATAGTCGCGCTCGAGGCTGGAGTCCGACTCCCGGACGGTCAGCGCCAGCTCACCGCTTTCCCCCAGCCTGCGCACCAGCTGCAGGCTTACCGCGGCCCAGCCCGGGGTGCGCTTGCCGTCCACCGCGACGATTTCCTGACCGGCCACGAGACCGGCCTGGGCGGCCAGACTGCCCTCCTCCACCGCGCCGATGACCGGGCGCACCTGCTGGCTGCCCAGCATGGCAAGGATCCAGAAGAACAGCAGGGCGAGCAGGAAGTTGGCGATCGGCCCGGCAGAAACGATGGCGAAGCGCTGCTTAACCGACTTGCGGTTGAACGCCTGATCGAGCAGTTCGGCGGGCACTTCGCCTTCCCGCTCGTCGAGCATCTTCACGTAGCCACCCAAGGGAACGGCGGCGACCACGAACTCGGTGCCGTGCCGATCGTGCCAGCGCAGCAGCGGGGTACCGAAACCCACGGAGAAGCGCAGCACTTTGACGCCACACCGACGTGCCACCCAGAAATGGCCGAACTCATGGAAGGTGACCAGCACCCCCAGTGCCACCAGCAAGCCCAGAACCATGTACAGGGTGTTCATTACCGCCCTCCTCGCTCCAGCCAGCGTCTGGCCTGAGCACGCGCCCGCGCGTCGGCGCCCAGTACGCAGTCGAGACTGTCCGCGGTGCCGCTAGCCTCGTGATTCAACACGTGGTCGATGATACTCGCGATCTCGGTGAAGCGGACGCGCCGTTCGAGAAATGCCGCCACCGCCACCTCGTTGGCCGCATTGAGCATGGCCGGCACGGTGCCGCCCGCCTCGGCGGCCTGACGCGCCAGGCGCAGGCAGGGGAAGCGCTCGACGTCCGGCTCCTGGAAGTCCAGGCGAGCCACGGAGAACAGGTCCAGCGGCGCCACCCCGGAGTCGATGCGCTCCGGCCAGGCCAGGGCATGGGCGATGGGCGTGCGCATGTCCGGATTGCCCAACTGGGCGAGTACCGAGCCATCCACGTAGTCCACCAGCGAGTGGATCACGCTCTGCGGATGGATGAGCACCTCGACCTGGGCCGGGCGGGCATCGAACAGCCAGCAGGCCTCGATCAGCTCCAGCCCCTTGTTCATCATGCTCGCCGAGTCCACCGAGATCTTCCGCCCCATGGTCCAGTTGGGGTGGGCACAGGCCTGCTCCGGGGTCACATGATCCAGGGCCGCCAGGGGCGTCTCGCGGAACGGCCCGCCGGAGGCGGTGAGGAGGATGCGCCGCACGCCGCTGGCCGCCAGGCCGCGAGCATAGTTGCTCGGCAGGCACTGGAAGATGGCGTTGTGCTCGCTGTCGATCGGCAGCAGCATGGCGCCGCTGGCCTGCACCGCGCGCATGAACAGAGCGCCGGACATCACCAGAGCTTCCTTGTTGGCGAGCAGCACCTTCTTGCCTGCCTGCACCGCCGCCAGGGTCGGCCGTAGACCGGCGGCGCCAACGATGGCGGCCATCACCGCGTCCACCTCGGGTGCCGCGGCCACCGTGCAGAGCCCGGCCTCGCCGTGCAGCACCTCGGTGCTCAGCCCGGCGGCCCTCAGGGCCTCCTGCAGATTGCGCGCGGCACGCTCGTCGGGCACCACCGCGAAACGCGGGTTATGGCGCAGGCAGAGGGTCCTGAGCTCGGCGAGCCGGGAGAAGCCGGTCAGCGCGAACACCTGGTAGCGCTCCGGATGGCGCGCCAGCACGTCCAGGGTGCTGGCACCGATCGAGCCGGTCGCCCCCAGCACGGTAATCTGTTGCGGCCTGTTCACAGCGTCCCCCAGCCCTGACTCCAGAGCAGCACGGCGAACACCGGGATGGCCGCCGTCAGGCTGTCGATGCGGTCGAGCACGCCGCCGTGGCCGGGCAGCAGGTTACTGCTGTCCTTCACCCCGGCCTGACGCTTGAACATGCTTTCGGCCAGGTCACCGACCACCGAGAGCAGCACCACCAGCGCGGCGCCGAGCAGCCCCTTAACGAAGTCGACGGGCGCCCAGCCACGGCACAGACCGACGCCGACCACGATCAGCAGGCTGAACGCCAGACCGCCGTATAGCCCCTCCCAGCTCTTGCCGGGGCTGACCCGCGGCGCCAGCTTGCGGCGCCCGAAAGTCCGCCCGGCGAAGTAGGCGCCAATGTCCGCGGCCCAGACCAGTACCATCACCGCGACGATCAGCCAGTTGGCCAGCGGCCATTCTTTGAACAGTACCAGCCCCTGCCAGGCTGGCAGGAGGATCAGCAGACCGATCGCCAGACGTACCGGCACGGCCGACCAGCAGCGGCTGCTCGCCGGATAGCCAATCACCAGGGCGATGGCCGCCAGCCACCAGAGCATGGCCAGCAGCAGCACGGCGCCGGCCAGCCAGGGCAGGCCGGCGCGAGCCAGGTACAGCAGCAGCACCAGCGCCGCCACCAGAGCGGCGTAGGCGATCCGCCCGGGCTGCGTCTCGATGCCGGCCAGACGCGCCCACTCCCAGGCGCCCAGGGTCACGACCAGCCCGATGAAGGCGGCGAAGACCGCACCGTCGAGCAGGAAGAAACCACCCAGAGCGATCGGCAGAAGGATCAGGGCGGTGATGACTCGTTGTTTCAGCATTATTGACGGGCCTCGGCTTCCACCTGCTCGCTGGTCTTACCGAAGCGTCGCTGCCGGGTTGCGTAGTTGGCCAGCGCGTTGCGCATGGCCTCGTGCTTGAAGTCCGGCCAGAGCAGATCGGAGAAGTACAGCTCGGCGTACGCCAGTTGCCAGAGCAGGAAGTTGCTGATGCGATGCTCGCCGCCGGTACGGATGCACAGGTCCGGCAACGGCAGCTCGCCGGTGGCCAGTTGGGACTGCAGCAGCGCCGGGGTGATCTCCTCAGGCCGCAGCCGGCCCTCGCTGACCTGCTTGGCCAGGCGCTGGGTGGCCTGGGTGATGTCCCACTGTCCGCCGTAGTTGGCCGCGACCTGCAAGATGAACCGCGAGTTGCCGGCAGTAGCCGCCTCGGCCTTGTCCATCGCGGCCTGCAGCTCGGGATGGAAGCGCGAGCGATCGCCGATGATGCGCAGGCGGATACCGTTCTCGTCGAGGCGCCGCACTTCGCGGCGCAAGGCGTTGAGGAACAGCTCCATCAGGGCGCTGACCTCATCGGCCGGGCGCTGCCAGTTCTCGCTGGAGAAGGCGAACAAGGTCAGCACCTCGACCCCGGCCTCGGCGCACACCTCGATGACCGCGCGCACCGCATCAACGCCTGCCTTGTGCCCGGCGACACCCGGCATCAGGCGCTTCTTCGCCCAGCGGTTGTTGCCGTCCATGATGATGGCCACGTGCCGGGGCACTTTGGCCGGTACCGCCTTGTCCTTCGTATCCATGGTCGCAGGCCGTCAGACAGCCATCAGGTCGGCTTCTTTGGCTTCCAGCGCCTTGTCGATCTCGGCCACGAACTTGTCGGTGAGCTTCTGCACCTCGTCGGCCGCACGACGCTCCTCGTCCTCGCTGATTTCCTTCTCCTTGACCAGGTCCTTGAGCTGCGCCAGGGCATCGCGCCGGATGTTGCGCACCGCCACGCGGGCATTCTCGGCCTCCTGACGAGCCTGCTTGGTGTAGCCCTTGCGGGTTTCCTCGGTCAGCGGCGGCATGGGCACGCGGATGGTGGTGCCGGCGGTGGCCGGGTTGAGGCCCAGATCGGAAGTCATGATGGCCTTCTCGACCGCCTGGATCATGCTCTTGTCGAACACGGTCAGAGCCAGGGTGCGGGAGTCCTCCGCCACCACGTTGGCGATCTGCCGCAGCGGGGTATCGCTGCCGTAGTAGGAGACCATGATGCCGTCCAGAATGCTGGGATGCGCGCGGCCGGTACGGATCTTGGCGAAGGCATGCTCCAGCGCTTCCACGGACTTCTTCATGCGCTCCTGCGCGTCTTTCTTGATCTCGTTGATCATTGTGCATCCTCCTCGATCAGAGTGCCTTCGGCTCCCCCCACCACCACGTTGAGCAGGGCGCCGGGCTTGTTCATGTTGAATACCCGCAGCGGCATGGCATGGTCGCGGCACAGGCAGATGGCGGTCAGGTCCATCACACCCAGCTTGCGGTCCAGCACCTCGTCGTAGGTCAGCCGCTCGAATTTCTCGGCGTGCGGGTCCTTGAACGGATCGGCAGTGTATACGCCATCGACCTTGGTGGCTTTCAGCACCACGTCCGCATCGATCTCGATGGCCCGCAGGCAGGCGGCCGAGTCGGTAGTGAAGAAGGGGTTGCCGGTACCGGCGGCGAAAATCACCACCTCGCCGCTGCTCAGGTGGCGCATGGCCTTGCGGCGGTCGTAATGGTCGGTGACGCCGACCATGGAGATCGCCGACATGACCAGAGCGGGAATGTTGGAGCGTTCCAAGGCATCGCGCATCGCCAGGGCGTTCATCACCGTGGCCAGCATGCCCATATGGTCGCCGGTCACCCGGTCCATGCCGGCGGCATGCAGTGCCGCGCCGCGGAACAGGTTGCCACCGCCGATCACCAAGCCGACCTGCACGCCGATGCCGACCAGTTGGCCGACCTCCAGGGCCATGCGATCGAGCACCTTGGGATCAATGCCGAAATCTTCCGAGCCCATCAGGGCCTCGCCGCTTAGTTTGAGCAGAATGCGTTTATAGCGAGGTTGTCGACCACTCACCTGCTGAGCCATGCGTATCTCTCCTGCGGCGCTGTTGGGGGAACCGGAGTCTGTCTGCTAGGACTCCGGCTTCAGTCGGACGCTATGACCGCGCCCGCGAACATTCATTGCATCGTGGCGGGGAAAGTCCACTCCCACCTTGAAAAAGAGGCTGCGCGCTTGAGCGGGCAGCCTCTTCGGGACAGCAGTATAAAGGCCTTACTGCTTGGAAGCGGCGACCTGCGCGGCAACCTCGGCAGCGAAGTCCACTTCGGCCTTCTCGATGCCCTCACCCACTTCGTAGCGGACGAAGGAGACGATCTCGGCACCGGCCTGCTTGGCCAGCTCGCCGACCTTCACGTCGGGGTTCTTGACGAACGGCTGCTCGACCAGGCTGCTTTCGGCCAAGAACTTGTTGATGCGGCCCTTGACCATGTTCTCGACGATGTTTTCCGGCTTGCCGGCGATCTTGTCGGCGTTCAGAGCCAGGAAGATTTCCTTCTCCTTGGCGATGGCCTCTTCGGAAACGTCGCTGGGGTTCAGGAACTGCGGGTTGCTGGCCGCCACGTGCATGGCGATGTCCTTGGCCAGCTCGGGGTTGCCGCCTTTCAGTGCAACCACCACGCCGATGCGGTGGCCGTGCAGATAGGCGCCGACCAGATCACCCTCGACGCGGGTCAGGCGACGGATGTTGACGTTCTCACCGCACTTGGCGACCAGTGCCTGGCGAGCTTCTTCGCGGGAAGCGATCAGCGGAGCGGCGTCGGTCAGTTTCTGCTCGAAGGCTTCGTTCAGGCTTTCGGCAACGAAGGCCTTGAAGTCGTCCTGCAGGGCCAGGAAGTCGGTCTGCGAGTTGACTTCGATGATCACCGCGGACTTGTGGTCGTCGGCCACTTTCACGGCGATGGAGCCTTCAGCGGCGATGTTGCCGGCTTTCTTGGCGGCCTTGATGGCGCCGGAAGCGCGCATGTCGTCGATGGCCTTCTCGATGTCGCCGTTGGCAGCCACCAGGGCCTTCTTGCATTCCATCATGCCTTGGCCGGTGCGCTCACGCAGTTCTTTAACCAGGGCTGCGGTAATTTCTGTCATGTTCAAAATCCTCTAGAAACGGTGTTTCGACCATTTCACCCGGAACGCCCGGGTGCGCTCTAATTCCAAAGTGGCAAAAAGGGGGCCTAGCCCCCTTCCTGCGCAACGGGAAACGTCTATCGCCCGCCCGATCAGCCTTCGCTGGCCTCGACGGCAGTTTCCTCGACGAACTCTTCGGCACCACCAACGGCGTTGCTGCGACCACGCAGCACGGCATCGGCCATGGCCCCCATGTACAGCTGGATGGCGCGGATGGCATCATCGTTGCCAGGGATCACGTAGTCGACGCCTTCCGGGCTGCTGTTGGTATCGACGATGCCGATGACCGGGATGCCCAGCTTGTTGGCTTCGGAGACGGCGATGCGCTCGTGGTCAACGTCGATCACGAACAGCGCGTCCGGCAGACCGCCCATGTCCTTGATACCACCCAGGCTGCGCTCCAGCTTCTCCAGGTCGCGGGTGCGCATCAGGGCTTCCTTCTTGGTCAGCTTGTCGAAGGTGCCGTCCTGGGACTGGGTTTCCAGCTCGCGCAAACGCTTGATGGAAGCGCGGATGGTCTTGTAGTTGGTCAGCATGCCGCCCAGCCAGCGGTGGTCGACGTAGGGCATGCCGCAACGGGCAGCTTCCTCGGCGACGATCTTGCTGGCCGAACGCTTGGTGCCGACGAACAGGATCTTGTTCTTGCCGGCCGCCAGCTTCTCAACGAAGCTCAGGGCTTCGTTGAACATCGGCAGGGTCTGCTCGAGGTTGATGATGTGAATCTTGTTACGCGCGCCGAAAATGTACTTACCCATTTTCGGGTTCCAGTAACGGGTCTGGTGGCCGAAGTGCACACCGGCCTTCAGCATATCGCGCATGGTGACTTGGGACATGATCGTTCCTCAGTAGTCGGGTTAGGCCTCCACGCACCCCAATTTCCAACCCTCGCGGGCACCCAGGAAACCGTGTCGATGCGTGTGTGGGTTAAGGCTTTTACGGACACCTGCCCGCAAAGCGGCGCGTTTTATAGCACAAAAAGCGCCCCGAAGCTATAAGCCAAAGCCACGGAGTGCCGCCCGGCCGAACGCCCTTTCAGCTTCATGCTTCGGCCCTCCAACTGTTAAGATTACACTCTTTGTTTCCGGAAACACGCCTGAGAGTCGCCATGACCGTCACCATCAAGACGCCCGAGGAAATCGAAAAAATGCGCGTCGCCGGCCGCCTGGCCGCCGAAGTGCTGGAGATGATCGGGGAGTACGTCAAACCCGGGGTCACCACCGAGGAACTGGACCGTATCTGTCACGACTACATCGTCAACGTGCAGAAGGCCATCCCGGCGCCGCTCAACTACAAGGGCTTCCCCAAGTCGATCTGCACCTCGATCAACCACGTGGTCTGCCACGGCATTCCCAACGAGAAGCCGCTGAAGGAAGGCGACATCCTCAACATCGACGTCACGGTGATCAAGGACGGCTATCACGGCGACACCAGCAAGATGTTCCTGGTCGGCAAGGTGCCGGAGTGGGCCGAGCGCCTCAGCCGGATCACCCAGGAGTGCATGTACAAGGGCATCGAACTGGTCCGCCCGGGCGCCCGTCTCGGCGACATCGGCGAGGTGATCCAGAAGCATGCCGAGAAGCATGGCTTCTCGGTGGTCCGCGAGTACTGCGGCCATGGCATCGGCGCGGTGTTCCACGAGGAGCCCCAAGTGCTGCACTACGGCCGCGCCGGTACCGGCCTGGAACTGAAGGAAGGCATGACCTTCACCATCGAGCCGATGATCAACCAGGGCCGCCCGGAAACCCGCCTGCTCGGCGACGGCTGGACCGCGATCACCAAGGACCGCAAGCTGTCCGCCCAGTGGGAACACACCGTGCTGGTCACCGCCGACGGCTACGAGATCCTCACCCTGCGCAGCGACGACACCATCCCGCGCACCTCGTCCCACTGATCCGCCGCCACAAGAGAAGGAAGCAGCATGCCGCAGGTTGACTCCGAGCTGTTCGACCGCGGCCAGTTCCAGGCCGAGCTGGCCCTCAAGGCGAGCCCCATCGCCGCTTTCAAGAAGGCCATCCGCACCGCCAACGAGGTGCTCGACGCGCGCTTCCGCCAGGGCCATGACATACGCCGCCTGGTCGAGGCCCGCGCCTGGTTCGTCGACCAGATCCTTCGCGAGGCCTGGGCCCGCCTCGACTGGGGCACGGACGCCGACATCGCCCTGCTGGCGGTGGGCGGCTACGGACGCGGCGAGCTGCATCCCTTCTCCGACATCGACCTGCTGATCCTCCTCGGCGACGCCGACCACGAGCGCTACCGCGAACCCATCGAACGCTTCCTCACCCTACTCTGGGACATCGGTCTGGAAGTCGGCCAGAGCGTGCGCAGCGTGGAAGAATGCGCCGAGGAGGCGCGCGCCGACCTGACGGTGATCACCAACCTGATGGAGAGCCGCACCATCGCCGGCCCCGAGCAGCTGCGCCAGCGCATGATCGAGGTCACCGGCCCGGAGCGGATGTGGCCGAGCAGGCACTTCTTCCTCGCCAAGCGTAAGGAACAGCGCGCCCGCCACGCCAAGTACAACGACACCGAGTACAACCTGGAGCCCAACGTGAAGGGCTCCCCGGGCGGTCTGCGCGACGTGCAGACCATCCTCTGGGTGGCCCGCCGCCACTTCGGCACCCTCAACCTGCACGCCATGGTCGGCCAGGGCTTCCTGCTGGAGAGTGAGTACGCTCTGCTCTCCTCGGCCCAGGAGTTCCTCTGGAAGGTGCGCTACGCCCTACATATGCTGGCCGGCCGGGCCGAGGACCGCCTGCTGTTCGACTACCAGCGAAACATCGCCGAGCTGCTCGGTTTCGTGGACAGCGACCCGAAGCGTGCCATCGAGCGCTTCATGCAGAAGTACTACCGTACGGTGATGAGCATCGCCGAGCTCAGCGAGCTGGTGGTGCTGCATTTCGAGGAGGCCATCCTCGGCGACGGCGGCAGCGGCCAGGTGCGCCCGCTGAACAGTCGCTTCCAGGTGCGCGACGACTACATCGAGGTGACCCACCCACACGTCTTCAGACGTACCCCCTTCGCGATCATGGAGATCTTCGTGCTGATGGCCCAGCACCCGGAGATCAAGGGCGTGCGCGCCGACACCATTCGCCTACTGCGCGACAGCCGCCACCTGATCGACGACGACTTCCGCAAGGACATCCGCAACACCAGTCTGTTCATCGAGCTGTTCAAGTGCAGTCAGGGCATCCACCGCAACCTGCGGCGGATGAACCGCTACGGGATCCTCGGCCGCTACCTGCCGGAGTTCGGGCACATCGTCGGGCAGATGCAGCACGATCTGTTCCACATCTACACGGTCGACGCCCACACCCTCAACCTGATCAAGCACCTGCGCAAGCTGAAGTGGCCGGAACTGGCCGAGAAGTTCCCGCTGGCCAGCAAGCTCATCGACCGCCTGCCCAAGCCCGAGCTGATCTACATCGCCGGACTCTACCACGACATCGGCAAGGGCCGCGGCGGCGACCACTCCGAGCTGGGCGCGGTGGACGCCGAGGCCTTCTGCGTCCGCCACCACCTCCCTGCCTGGGACACCCGCCTGGTAGTCTGGCTGGTGCGCAACCACCTGGTGATGTCCACCACCGCGCAGCGCAAGGACCTCTCCGACCCGCAGGTGATCTACGACTTCGCCCAGCACGTCGGTGACCAGACGCGCCTCGACTACCTCTACGTGCTAACCGTGGCGGACATCAACGCCACCAACCCGACGCTGTGGAACTCCTGGCGAGCCAGCCTGCTGCGCCAGCTCTACACCGAGACCAAGCGCGCCCTGCGCCGCGGCCTGGAGAACCCGCTTGATCGCGAGGAGCAGATCCGCCGTACCCAGAGCGCTGCGCTGGACATCCTGGTGCGCAACGGCACCGACCAGGACGACGCTGAGCAGCTCTGGGCCCAGCTCGGCGACGACTACTTCCTGCGCCACACCGCCGGCGACGTGGCCTGGCACACCGAGGCGATCCTCCAGCACCCGCAGGACGGCGGCCCGCTGGTGCTGATCAAGGAAACCACCCAGCGCGAGTTCGAGGGCGGCACCCAGATCTTCATCTACGCCCCCGACCAGCACGACTTCTTCGCGGTGACCGTGGCGGCCATGGACCAGCTCAACCTGAACATCCACGACGCGCGGATCCTCACCTCCACCAGCCAGTTCACCCTGGACACCTACATAGTGCTGGATGCCGACGGCGGGCAGATCGGCAACGATCCGGCGCGGATCAAGGAAATCCGCGAGGGGCTGGTGGACGCCCTGAAGAACCCCGACGACTACCCGGCGATCATCCAGCGCCGCGTGCCGCGCCAGCTCAAGCACTTCGCCTTCGCCCCGGAGGTGACCATCTCCAACGACGCCCAGCGCCAGGTCACCATGCTGGAAATCACCGCCCCGGACCGCCCGGGCCTGCTGGCGCGCATCGGGCGGATCTTCCTCGACTTCGACCTGTCGGTGCAGAACGCCAAGATCGCCACCCTGGGCGAACGGGTCGAGGACGTGTTCTTCGTCACCGACGCCAACAACCAGCCGCTGTCCGACCCGGAACTCTGCGCCCGGCTGCAGCAGGCGATCATCGAGCAGTTGTCACCGACCCGCGACACGGCGAACGTGCCCCCCGGATCAGCATCTAGAAGAAAAGCAGCAGCCAGCTGCGAGCCACAAGCAGCAAGCGCCGGCACGCCGGGCGCCAGGAAACCGAAATGAACGACGCCTTGAACCAGTTGCAGCCCTACCCCTTCGAGAAACTCCGTGCCCTGCTCGCCGGCGTGCAGCCGCCAGCCGACAAGCGGGCCATCGCCCTGTCCATCGGCGAGCCCAAGCACCGCTCGCCGAGCTTCGTCGCCGAGGCGCTGAGCAGCAATCTCGACCAGTTGGCAGTCTACCCGACCACCCTGGGGCTGCCGGCCCTGCGCGAGGCCATCGCCGGCTGGTGCGAACGACGCTTCCGGGTTCCGGCCGGCTGGCTGGACGCCGCGCGTCACGTGCTGCCGGTCAACGGCACTCGCGAGGCATTGTTCGCCTTCACCCAGACCGTGGTGAACCGCAGCGAGGCCGGCCTGGTGGTCAGCCCCAACCCCTTCTACCAGATCTACGAGGGCGCAGCCCTGCTCGCCGGGGCCACCCCGCACTACCTGCCGTGCCTGGCGGAGAACGGCTTCAACCCGGACTTCGACGCAGTGCCCGCCGAGATCTGGCAGCGCACCCAGCTGCTGTTCCTCTGCTCGCCGGGCAACCCCACCGGCGCCCTGGTGCCGCTGGAGACCCTGAAGAAACTGATCGCCCTGGCCGACGAGTACGACTTCGTGATCGCCGCCGACGAATGCTACAGCGAGCTGTACTTCGACGAGCAGAACCCGCCGCCCGGCCTGCTGACCGCCTGCGCCGAACTGGGCCGCAGCGACTTCAAGCGCTGCGTGGTGTTCCACAGCCTGTCCAAGCGCTCCAACCTGCCGGGGCTGCGCTCCGGCTTCGTGGCCGGAGACGCCGACATCCTCAAGGCCTTCCTGCTCTACCGCACCTACCACGGCTGCGCCATGCCGGTGCAGACCCAGCTGGCCAGCGTGGCCGCCTGGCAAGACGAGGTCCACGTGCGTGCCAACCGCGCCCTCTACCGCGAGAAGTTCGATGCGGTGCTGGACATCCTCGCCGGGGCGCTGGACGTGCAGCGCCCGGACGGCGGCTTCTACCTGTGGCCGAAGACCCCGGTGGACGACCAGACCTTCACCCGCGAGCTGTTCGCCCGCCAGCACGTCACCGTGGTGCCGGGCTCCTACCTGTCCCGCGAGGTGAACGGCGAGAACCCGGGCGCCAACCGGGTGCGCATGGCCCTGGTCGCGCCGCTCGCCGAGTGCGTGGAAGCCGCCCAGCGCATCCGCGAGCTCTGCTCCAGTCTCTGAGGCTGGCCGGTGGGGCGCCCGGCCGGTGGGCACCCCGCGAACTCACTCCACCGGCACGATGATCGCCACCCGGCGGTTCTCCATGCGCCCGGCGGCGGTGCTGTTGTCGGCCACCGGCTTGCTCATGCCGAGGCCGCGCACCTCCAGGTGCTCCGCCCGCATGCCGACGCCGACCAGCACGTCGGCCACCGCCTGGGCACGGCGCACCGAGAGCTGCCGGTTGTACTCGGGATCACCGTAGGAATCGGTATGCCCCTCCAGGCGCAGTTGATCCAGGCCCACCTCGTGCAAGGTGCGGCCGAGCCGCTCTATGGTCGCCCGGCTCTCCGGAAATATCTCGTCCTTGTTGTTGCCGAACAGCACCTTGCTGGACAGGCCGAACTCCCAGCCGTCGTCGGTCAGCCGGAAGCCCTCGCGCTTGAGCACGGCTATCTGCTCCGCGGTCAAGCCGGACGACGGCTGCGTCTGGCAGGCAACCAGGGCCACTGCCAACAGGACAAGGGTAAGCAGGCGGTTCGGCAGTTTCATGAAACTTCTCCCGTATCTCGAGTGGGGGCGGACAACAGGCTAGGCTGCGCCAAGTGCCAGGTCCCCCGCTGCTGGCGCTTGGCGTGGTACATGGCCAGGTCGGCGCTGTGCAGCAGCGCTTCCGGACCGTCGCCATGCTCGGGAAAGAGGGCAATGCCGATGGTCAGCGAGGTATGTACCTGGCTGCCGTCCGGCAGCGGAATCGCCACCTCCATGCTGGCGATGATGTCCTCGGCGATGCGCACCGCATCCTCGGCGCAACCGATCGGCGCCAGCAGCACCGCGAACTCGTCGCCGCCCAGGCGCGCCACCAGATCGCTCTCGCGCAGCTGGCCGCGAATGCGCGCGGCGACGTTGACCAGCACCGCGTCGCCGGCCGCGTGGCCGAGCTTGTCGTTGATTTCCTTGAAGCGGTCGCTGTCGATGAACATCAGCGCCACCTGCTCGCCACGCGCCGCGGCATCGCGCAGCACGCGGCTCAGGCGGCCCTCGAAGAAGGCGCGGTTGGGCAGACGGGTCAGGCTGTCGTGGCTGGCCTGGTGGGCCAGGACGGCATTTTCCTGCTCCAGGTGGACCTGCCAGGCATTCAGCTCGTCGAGCAGGGCGTTGAAGTCCTCGCTCAACTCGTTGAGCTCGACGATATGGGCCGGCGGCACCCGCTGGGCGAAGTCGCGGTCGCGACGGATGGCATGGGCAACGCTCGCCAGGCGGTCGAGGGGACCAAGCACCCTGGCCACCATGTGCCGCGACAGGTAGAGCGCGCCCAGCGCGGACAGCGCCAGGCCGAGGAAGACACCCGCGAGCGCGGCGAGCAGGTAGAGCAGCAGGTTGCCGCCATAGCCGGCCACCCACACCTCGCCGAGGTACCGTCCGTCGCGGAGGATCGGCTGGGAGATCCCATCGCCGAGTAGCCAGACGCTCAGCCGTCGCTCCACACCGACCATAGGCCCTCCGGCACGCTGGTAGACGGCCAGCAACCGACCTCGGGCGTCGTGCACCGCGGCCTCGGCCACCTCCTCTTCGACCGCGATGGCGCGCAGGGCCTCCTCGGCAGCGACCGGGTCGTCGAATACCACGGCGGCTTCCACCGTGTAGGTCATGGAGCGGGCGATCAGGTGTAGGTTGTGCTCGGCGTATGCGCGCAGGGTGAGCAGGCCGACCACGGTCACCGCCAGGCCAGCCATGCACACCGCGCCGAGCGCCACCAGCAGGTTGGCGCGGTAGAACACTCGGCGCAACGAGGGGCGCCGCACCTGGGCACCGGATGGCTGCGGCTTCATGGCGCGCTCCCCCGTCGGCCCAGCTTGAGGACGTTGGGATGCACGCGCACGCCGCTGCGCGCCACCGAGTCGAGGTTGACAGCGAAGCCCACCCGGGGGCCGCCGGTCTTCAGGCAGAACATGGTGCCCACGCTGCACTCGGGGTCGTGCTCGCTGATCGACAGTACCGCCTGGCCGGCGATCCGGGTGAACAGCCCGCGGTGCTCCGCTTCGCTGAGCACTCCCAGGTAGAGCGCCTGGCAATCACTGACCAGGCGAGGATCGTCGAGAGCCAGACGACGCGCCTGCACAGGCAGGCCGTCGGACTGCACCGCCCCCTGCAGGAGGCCGTCAGCGTATTCGGTGGGACCAACCACGCAGAGCTGCAGCACCTCGACGGGCTGCGGCCAGCGCGCGAAGCTGAGGATGCCCAGCACCACCTGGCTGACCGCCGCGGTCTGCTGGTCCAGCGGCAGGTGCGCCTCCTCGGCCCGTAGCGGCAGAGCGATGCCGATAATAAGCAGGAGGCAGACGAAACAGCGCCACAGCGAGACCAGAAGAAAAGGAATCAAGGAAAGGCTCCGAAGGATTTCGTCTGCTCTGCGAAGGGTTCCGGCAGAGTTTAAAGAATATGATTCGTCCCGCGATACCCTTGACGCCGGTAGGCTCCATCTCCGTGCATCTCCCACCGGACGAGAGGTTACCGGAAGTCCTGCGGCACTCTTCGTTGTGCCCACCGCCCACGCGTCCAGCTCCGCGCCAGCTGCAAAACGATTCGCAGCGGCTTTACTCAAGCATCGTACTGCCCGCCGGCTCCACGCGAAAAGCGACCTCCCGATGACAGCCATTCCGACTTCGGCCGACAAGCCGGACAGCGCCCAGGTCCTGCTGGCGATCGCCACCCGGCGGTGGTCGTCCAGCACATCCCGCTGTTCCGCGAAGGCGCCTGGGGCGTAGACATCTTCTTCATGATCAGCGGCTTCATCCATGGCCTTGGTCACCGAGCGCTCCCCCGGCAATTCTTCATCCGGCGCCTCATTCGCATCGTGCCGCTGCACTGGCCGGGTACCTTCGGGGGGCAGCGTGGCCCTGCTCGTGGGGCGGGTCAAGCTGGGCTCGCTGCTGCACTTCAAATCGGTGGTGCTGGATTTCTATACCGACGACATCCTTCCCGACTTATCCCGACTTAGTCTTCGACATGGCCTGCTACGTCCTCTACGCCCATGGCGCCGCCCGACGCGACGGAGGACTGGCGCCCCTGCCCCTGGCTCTCTGCGGGTAGCGATCGGCATCTACCGGCTCATGGAGCTGCCGCTGACCGGGTGGCTCAAGCAGTGCCAGCTGGCGCCGCTGGGCCGTCCCGGTGCCGGCGCTGCCCGGGGAAAGCGAGCACGACGCCCCCTGAGACTCTCGGGAAAGGTGCGCCACGAGGGCGCACGCAGGAGCGACCGGGAAGCAGCACGACATGGCATAATCGCCGCCCAGACTCAGGGTTGCCCCTTTCTCGAGGAGACCGATGACCTACACCCTTTATGGCATCAAGGCCTGCGACACCATGAAGAAGGCCCGCGCCTGGCTCGACGAGCATCAGGTGGAGTACCGCTTCCACGACTACAAGAGCGCCGGCATCGACCGCGACAGTCTGCGCAGGTGGTGTGCCGAGCATGGCTGGCAGACCATCCTGAACCGCGCCGGTACCACCTTCCGCAAGCTGGACGAGGCCCAGAAGGCCGATCTCGACGAAGCCAAGGCCATCGAGCTGATGCTCGCCCAGCCGTCGATGATCAAGCGTCCGGTGCTCGACCTCGGCGAGCGTACCCTAGTCGGCTTCAAGCCCGAACTCTACGCTGCCGCCCTGGCCTGACCATCCCCATTCGTTACAAGGAACCCCGCTCATGACCACCTCCCTGTTCAGCATCGCCTTCGGCGTCGGCACTCAGAACCGCCAGGGCAACTGGCTGGAAGTCTTCTATGCTCGGCCCCTGCTTGCCCCTTCCACCGAACTGGTCGCCAAGGTCAGTGAAGTCCTCGGCTACACCGGCGGCAACCAGGCCATCGCCATCAGCAACAACCAGGCCGCCAAGCTGGCCGACGCCCTGAAGGGCGTGGACGCCGCGCAGTCCGCCCTGCTCACCCGCCTGGCCGAGAGCCACCGGCCGCTGGTCGCCACCCTGCTGGCCGAGGACGCCGCGCTGAGCTCCACCCCGGAGGCCTACCTCAAGCTGCACCTGCTCTCCCACCGCTTGGTCAAGCCGCACGGCGTCAACCTGACCGGCATCTTCCCTCTGCTGCCCAACGTGGCCTGGACCAACCAGGGCGCCATCGACCTGGCCGAGCTGGCCGAGCGCCAGCTGGAAGCGCGCCTGAAGGGCGAGCTGCTGGAGGTCATCTCGGTGGACAAGTTCCCGAAGATGACCGACTACGTGGTGCCGAGCGGCGTACGCATCGCCGACACCGCCCGGGTGCGCCTGGGGGCCTACATCGGCGAAGGCACCACCGTGATGCACGAGGGCTTCGTCAACTTCAACGCCGGCACCGAAGGCCCGGGCATGATCGAAGGCCGCGTTTCCGCCGGCGTGTTCGTCGGCAAGGGCTCCGACCTGGGCGGCGGCTGCTCGACCATGGGCACCCTGTCCGGCGGCGGCAACATCGTCATCTCCGTGGGCGAAGGCTGCCTGATCGGCGCCAACGCCGGCATCGGCATCCCGCTGGGCGACCGCTGTACCGTGGAAGCCGGCCTGTACGTCACCGCCGGCACCAAGGTGGCTCTGCTCGACGACCAGAACAACCTGGTCAAGGTGGTCAAGGGCCGCGATCTGGCCGGCCAGTCCGACCTGCTGTTCCGCCGCAACTCGCAGACTGGCGCAGTGGAGTGCAAGACCAACCGCACCGCGATCGAACTGAACGAAGCCCTGCACGCCCACAACTGATCCGGCAGAGACGCGCTGCAAGCCCTAAGCTGCTGGCACCAGCCCTGGCGCTTGGTCTTGCAGCTCGAGGCTTGTACCCATGACCCTGTCCTCTCCCTGGCGCGGCGACTTTCCCGGCATCCTGGCCCTCGAGAAGGAAGGCCAGACCTACCTGGACAGCGCCGCCACCAGCCAGAAACCCCAGGCGCTGACCGCCGCCCTCACCGACTACTACGCCCGCGGCACGGCCAACGTGCACCGCGCCCAGCACCTGCCCGCCGAGCGCGCCACCCGCGCCTTCGAAGCGAGCCGGGCGAAGGTCGCGCACTGGCTGAACGCCGACTCGCCGGGGCAGATCATCTTCACCCGCGGCTGCACCGAGGCCATCAACCTGCTGGCCTATGCCCTGGAGGAGCAGTTCCACCCCGGCGACCAGTTGGTGATCGGTGCCGCCGAACACCACGCCAACCTGCTGCCCTGGCAGCAGCTGGCCCTGCGTCGCGGCCTGGAACTGGTGGTGCTGCCGCTGGACGCGGACGGTGCCATCGACCTCACCGAGGCGGCCCGATTGATCGGCCCGCAGTGCCGGCTGCTGGCCATCGGCCAACTGTCCAACGTTCTCGGCCGCTGGCAGCCGCTGGCCGAGCTGCTCGCTCTGGCCCGCGCCCGCGGCGCCCTGACCGTGGTCGACGGCGCCCAGGGCGCGGTCCATGCGCGCCCCGACGTGCAGGCCCTGGACTGCGACTTCTACGCCTTCTCCGCGCACAAGCTGTACGGCCCGGAAGGGGTCGGCGTGCTCTATGGCCGCGCGGAAGCCCTGCAGCGCCTCGAGCACTGGCAGTTCGGCGGCGAGATGGTGCAGGTGGCCGACTACCGCAGCGCCACCTTCCGCCCGCCGCCCCTGGGCTTCGAGGCCGGCACCCCGGCGATCGGCGCGGTGATCGCCCTGGGCAGCACGCTCGATTACCTGCTGGGTCTGGATGCCGAGGCCGTGGCCCGCCACGAGGCGGCGCTACATGCCCGGCTGCTGGAAGGCCTGCGCCAGCGCGACGGCCTGCGCGTGCTCGGCGCGCCCGAGGTGGCTCTGGCCAGCTTCGTGGTCGAGGGTGTGCACAACGCCGACCTCGCCCAGCTGCTCGGCGAGCAGGGCATCGCGGTGCGCGCCGGCCACCACTGCGCCATGCCGCTGTACGCCTCCCTAGGCCTCGGCGGCGCAGTGCGGGTGTCCCTCGGCCTGTACAACGACGGCGCGGACCTGGAGCGCTTCTTCGCCGCCCTGGACCGCGCCCTGGAGCTGCTGCGATGAACGACCAGACGCCGCACCTGCCGCCCCGCGCCTGCGAGGCCTTGGCGGCCTTCGCCCAATGCCCCGGCTGGGAACAGCGCGTGCGCCTGCTGATTCAGTGGGGCGAGCGCCTGGAGCCGCTGGACGAGGCGGAGCGCTGCGCGGCCAACCTGGTGCACGGCTGCGAGAGCCGGGTCTGGCTGGTCGCGGAAACCCGCGACGGCCGCCGGCACTTCCGTGCCAGCAGCGAGGCGCGCCTGCTGCGCGGGCTGCTGGCGGTGCTGCTGGCCCGGGTCGACGGCCTGGAGCCCGGCGAACTGCAGCGCATCGACCTGGCCGATTGGTTCGCCCGCCTGGGCCTGGCCCGGCATCTTTCCCCGTCGCGCAGCAACGGCCTGAACGCCGTGCTGCAGCGCATGGGCGAGCTGTCCGCCGGAGGCTGAGACGCGTCCTAGACATCCGCGCGGGACTTCCGGCGCCAACTGTTGTAAATCTGTAGCCAGACAACAACAGCAAGAAATGGAGCCCGGCATGAGTCACGCCGTCGAACCCTACAAACCCGGCCTGCTCGACGTCACCCACAAGCTGACCGTGGAGAAGCATGGCCACACCGCCCTGCTGACCATCAACCACCCGCCCGCCAACACCTGGGACCGCGACTCGCTGATCGGTCTCAAGCTGGTGGTCGAGCACCTCAACCGCGACGACGATATCTACGCCCTGGTGATCACCGGCCAAGGCAGCAAGTTCTTCAGCGCCGGCGCCGATCTCAACCTCTTCGCCGACGGCGACAAGGCCCGTGCCCGCGAGCTGGCGCGGCGCTTCGGCGAGGCCTTCGAGACCCTGCGCGACTTCCGCGGCGTGTCCATCGCCGCGATCAACGGCTACGCCATGGGCGGCGGCCTGGAGTGCGCCTTGGCCTGCGACATCCGCATCGCCGAGCGCCACGCGCAGATGGCCCTGCCGGAAGCCGCGGTGGGCCTGCTGCCCTGCGCCGGCGGCACCCAGGCGCTGCCCTGGCTGGTCGGCGAAGGCTGGGCCAAGCGCATGATCCTCTGCGGCGAGCGGGTGGATGCCGACACCGCGCTGCGCATCGGCCTGGTCGAGCAGGTGGTGGACAGCGGCGAGGCTCGCGACCACGCCCTACTGCTAGCGGCCAGGGTGGGCCGCCAGAGCCCGGTGGCGGTACGCACCATCAAGCCGCTGATCCAGGGCGCCCGCGAGCGCGGCCCGAACAGCTGGCTGCCCGAGGAGCGCGAGCGCTTCGTCGACCTGTTCGACGCCGAGGATACCCGCGAGGGGGTTAACGCCTTCCTGGAAAAACGCGAGCCCCGTTGGCGCAACAAGTGAACCCAGGCCCCGGGTGCGCAGGGCCGACCTGCCGCCCGGCACCGGAAGCTGGAGGCTGCTGTTTCCATGAACGTGATTTTCCAAGAACTGCCCGGTCTGCACGGCGCACGCATCGGCATCGCCACCTTGGATGCCGAGCGCAGCCTGAATGCTCTGTCGCTGCCGATGATCGAGGCACTGAGCCACCAACTGCGCGCCTGGCAGGACGATCCGGCGATCGCCTGCGTGCTGCTGCGCGGCAACGGGCCCAAGGCGTTCTGCGCCGGCGGCGACGTTGTCAGGCTGGTCGAGGCCTGCCGCGCCCACCCCGGTGAGGTACCGCCGCTGGCGGCGCGCTTCTTCGCCGACGAGTACCGCCTCGACTACCTCATCCACCGTTACCCCAAGCCGCTGATCTGCTGGGCCCACGGCTACGTGATGGGCGGCGGCATGGGCCTGATGCAGGGCGCGGCGATCCGCATCGTCACCAGCAACACCCGCCTGGCCATGCCGGAAATCAGCATCGGCCTGTACCCGGACGTCGGCGGCAGTTGGTTCCTCAACCGCCTGCCCGGCAGGCTCGGCCTGTTCCTCAGCCTGACCGCCACCCAGATCAACGCCCGCGACGCCCTGGAGCTGGGCCTCGCCGACCGTTTCCTGCTCGGCGACCACCAGGAGGAGCTGATCCACGGCCTGCAGCGCCTCAACTGGCAGGAACAGCCGGCCCGGCAGCTGAACAGCCTGCTCCAGGCCCTGGAGCGCCAGGCCGTGCCGGAGCGCCCGGACTCCCAGCTGCTGCCGCGCCGCGAGTACCTCGACCACCTGCTCGACGTGGCCGACCTGCCCGGCGCCTGGCGGGCGATCACCAGCCTGCGCGAGGATCCCGATCCCTTCCTGGTCAAGGCCGGCGAAACCCTGGCCAACGGCTGCCCGCTCACCGCCCACCTGGTTTGGGAGCAGCTGCGCCGCGCCCGCTACCTGTCCCTCGCCGAGGTGTTCCGCATGGAATACACCATGAGCCTGAACTGCTGCCGCCACCCGGAATTCCCGGAGGGCGTGCGCGCCCGGCTGATCGACAAGGACAATGCTCCTCGCTGGCACTGGCCAGACGTGGAGAGCCTCCCCGAGGCGGTGATCGAGGCGCACTTCCAGCCCACCTGGAGTGGCCCGCACCCGCTGGCGGATCTGTAACAAGGATCAGGAGCGACGCGCTTGCCTCTCCCACAGGGAGAGGCAAGGGTGAGGGCTCCCACTTCCTTTCCACCGCCCTCCCCCACTAGGATGAGCCCTCCCCTGGCAGGAGGCCCTTCCCATGTTGCATTCCCCATCCCTCGCAGGTCGCCCGGCATGCTGATCGGCATCCTGCTCGTACTCACCTGGCTGGTGCTGCTGATCCGCTACCCTACCAAGGCCCTGCCGGTGTCGGCGGCGGCGCTGCTCGGCCTGCTGCTGGTCGGCGCCTGGACCTACTGGGACGACCTGCGCGAGCAGCGCAACCTGGCCCGCCTGGAACTGCGCCTGAGCCACGCCCCCGACAGCTGCCCAGCGGACCGCCCGCTGGCCATGGAGCTGAAGAACGGTAGCCAGCTGCCGCTGGTCGAGCTGCGCTTCGAGATTGCCGCCTACCGCCCGGGGGACACCGTCAACCTGGTGCAGAATCTCTACGACGCCCCGCGCTACCGCGGCCCCGGCGAGCTGCTGCCGGGCGACAGCTGGCGCGACTGCCTGCCGCTGCCGGCGCTGCGCCCCGGCTATCGCGCCGCCACCCTGGAATTCCGCGCCGAACGCCTGCAGGGCCGTTTCGCGGACTGAACCTCTCCGTCGCCCCAGTACAGAACGATCGACAAGGAGTCACACCATGAGCCAAGCCAGCGTCCTGATCACCGGCTGCTCCAGCGGCATCGGCCGCGCCCTGGCCGAGGCATTCCAGGCCACCGGCTACCGGGTCTGGGCCACCGCCCGCAAGGCGGCGGACGTCGCCGCCCTGGAAGCCGCCGGCTTCGTCGGCGTGCAGCTGGACGTCACCGACGGCGCGGCGGTCGCCGCCCTGGGCGAGCGCCTGGCACGGGAAACCGAGGGTCTCGACGTGCTGGTCAACAACGCCGGCTATGGCGCCATGGGCCCCCTGCTGGACGGCGGCAGCGAGGCCTTGCGCCGGCAATTCGAAACCAACCTGTTCGCCGTGCTGGAGGTCACCCGCGCGCTCTTCCCGGCGCTGCGCCGCAGGCGCGGCCTGGTGGTCAACATCGGCAGCGTCTCCGGCGTGCTGGTCACCCCCTTCGCCGGTGCCTACTGTGCCTCCAAGGCGGCGGTGCACGCCCTCTCCGACGCCCTGCGCCTGGAGCTGGCACCATTCGGCATCCGCGTCATGGAAGTGCAGCCGGGAGCCATCGCCTCCCACTTCGGCAGCCACGCCAGTCGCGAGGCCGAACAACTGCTGCGCGAGGACTCGCCCTGGTGGCCGTTCCGCGACGGCATCCTGGCCCGCGCCCGGGCCTCCCAGGACAGGCCCACCCCGGCCGAGGAGTTCGCCCACGGCCTGCTCGCCGCAGCACGCAAGCCCAATCCGCCGCGCCTGCTGCGCCTCGGCAACGGCAGCCACAGCCTGCCGCTGCTCGCCAGCCTGCTGCCCAAGGCCCTGCTGGAGCGGGTGCTGATCAGGCGCTTCGGCCTCGACCGCCGCCTCTGAAGGAATCGCCATGCGCCTCTGGTCCCTGCACCCCGCCTACCTCGATCCGCCGGGCCTGGTCGCCCTGTGGCGCGAGGCGTTGCTCGCCCAGGCCGTGCTGCGCGGGGAAACCCGAGGCTATCGCAACCATCCGCAGCTGGAGCGCTTCCGCCAGCATCCTCAGGCGCTCTCCGCCATCGCCCACTACCTGCTCGCCGTGCACGCTGAGGCGGTAAGCCGCGGCTACCGCTTCGACGGAGCGAAGATCGCCACGCCCGGACCGGCAGTAGTGCTGCCGGTTTCCAGCGGTCAGATCGCCTACGAATGGCAGCACCTGATGGCCAAGCTGGCGCGGCGCAGCCCGGCGCTCCACGCCAAGTGGCAGGCTACCGGCGAGCCCCACCTGCATCCGCTGTTCGAACTGCGCCCGGGGCCCGTCGAGCCCTGGGAGCGCCCGCTGCGCCGCACCACCCCGGAGGCCCGGGAATGATCCGCTACTACGCTCTGGCCGGGATCGCCGGCGTGGTGCTGCTCAACCTGCTGCTGCGCGGCTTCGTGCGGGTCGGCGGGATCTTCGCCACCCTGCTCGTCGCCCTGCTGGTCGCGGCAGCCCTGGCACTGGCCTTCCGCTGGCGGGAGGGGCGCCCGCCGTCGGCCGCCGAGCGCTGGCGGCTGACCGCCCTGTATGGCGCCGGCCTGGGGCTGCTCTATCTGGGCCTGCTGGGGATGATGTACCTGCAGGATGCCCCCGGCGCCATGGGCACCGCGCTGTTCTTCCTGCACTACCTGCTCTATCCCCTGGGCCTGTGGCTGACCCTGTCGCCCCGGCTCTTCGGCCGGGGCTGAGGCAGGCCTCCTGCTTCAGTCGATCCGTACGTCGGCAGCCCGGGCCACCTCGCCCCAGCGCTTCAGGTCGGCACGGATCAGCTCGGCGAACGCCTCGGGCGTGCCGTACTCCGGGGTAATTCCGCTCTGTCCGAAGCGCTCGGCGGTCTGCGCGTCCTTGGCGATTCGACCGATCTCCGCGTTCAACCGCTCGACGATGGCCCTGGGCGTCCGGGCCGGCACCACGATGCCGAACCAGCCGGCGTTCTCCAGCTCAGGCAGGCCCACCTCGGCGGCGGTCGGCACCTCCGGCAGCAGCGGCGAGCGCTGCGCGCTGGTCAGCGCCAGCCCGCGCACCTTTCCGGCCTGGATCTGCGGGGCGAGGATGGTCAGGGTATCCACCGCCACGTCCACCTCGCCACCGAGCAGCGCGGTGATCGCCGGTGCGCTGCCCTTGTAGGGTACGTGCAGAAGGTCGATGCCGGCCAGACGCTTGAACAGCTCGCCGCTCAGGTGGCAGAGGGTGCCATTGCCGCAGGAGGAATA
Source organism: Pseudomonas thermotolerans DSM 14292 (assembly GCF_000364625.1). Lineage (GTDB taxonomy): Bacteria > Pseudomonadota > Gammaproteobacteria > Pseudomonadales > Pseudomonadaceae > Aquipseudomonas > Aquipseudomonas thermotolerans. The sequence continues at coordinate 23,195 of NZ_KB822609.1, read as the reverse complement.
GCTGATCGCTCCGGGACGCGCCCTGGCGTCGGCGACCAGCTCCTCCAGGCTGGTCGCCTCGAGGTTGCCGTTCACCGCAATCACGTTGGGAATCGAGGCCACCACCGAAACCGGGGCGAAGGACGTCTGCGGGTCGTAGCGCAGGTTGTCGGCCAGGTTGGGCAGCACGGTGAGCTGCCCGGCGGTGGCCAGGGACAGCGTATAGCCGTCAGGGGCAGCCTTGGCGGCGGCCTCGGCGGCGATGGCGGTACCGGCGCCCGGCCTGTTGTCCACCACCACCGGCTGGCCGAGGGCCTTGGACAACTGGTCGGCGTAGTAGCGGCCGACGGTGTCGGCCCCGCCACCCGGCGGGAAGGGCACGATCAGGGTCAGGGGCTTGCTCGGCCACTCGGCCGCCCAGACCGCGCCAGAGGCCAGCAGCAGAGCGCCGAGGCTCAGGCGGCGCAACAGGATGCGAAGGGAAATGCGCATGTTCGGTCTCCCGGAATCAGTCGAAAGTGATGTGGGACTTGGCGACGACTTCGGCGTACTTGGCCGAGTCGCTGCGCACCTGTTCGGCGAAGGCTTCGGGCGTGGACGGCCAGGCCACCAGGCCCTGGGCGGCCAGCTTTTCCTGCACCGCCGGCGAAGCGGCGGCCTTGGCGATCTCGACATTGAGCCGCTCGATGATCGCCTGCGGGGTGGCCGCCGGAGCGCTCAGGCCGAACCAGGAGGTGACCTCGAAGCCCGGGTAGCCAAGCTCGGCCACGGTGGGCACATCAGGCAGCAGCGGCGAGCGTTGGCGGGAGGCGATGGCCAGGCCCTTGAGCTTTCCGGCCTGGATCTGCGGGGCGAGGATGGTCAGGGAGTCCACCGCCACGTCCACGCTGCCACCGAGCACCGCCGTGACGGCCGGGGCGCTGCCCTTGAAGGGCACGTGCAGCAGGTCGGCACCGGATGTCAGGCGGAAGTACTCGCCGGCCAGATGGATGATGGTGCCGCTGCCGCTGGAGGAGTAGGACAGCTCGCCCGGCCTGCTCCTGGCCAGCTCGACCAGTTCCGTCAGGCTCTGCGCCGGCACCTGTCGGTTGGCGGCGAACACCACGCTGGTGTAGGCCAGCAGGGAGATCGGCGCGAAGCTCTTCTCCGGGTCGAACTTGAGCCGCTGGACGATATGCGGCAGCACGGTGAGCTGGCCGGTGGGGACCAATGCCAGGGTGTGGCCGTCGGCCGGGGCGGCGGCCACGTACTCGGCGGCAATGGCGGTGCCGGCGCCCGGCCGGTTGTCCACCAGCACGCTCTGGCCGAGGGCTCCGCTTAGCGCGTCGGCATAGATGCGCGCCACGGTGTCGGCAGCGCCGCCCGGCGGATAGGGCACGACTATCTTCACCGGCTGGCTGGGCCATTCGGCAGCGCCGGCGAGCAGCGAGGCGCACAGGGCGGTCAGCCCGAGCAGGCGTCGCAAGGCGGTTTTCGTTGTTGTCATGGTTGGCTTCCTTGTGGTTCACGAGGGCAGAGAAGAACCCTGACAGTCGTGAGCGGAGCCGTTGGCGGCGCCGTGGTCGACGAACGTCCAGGTCGATGAAGGCGGCCGTAGCGTTCAGTCCTCGCTGAACGCCGCCTGCCGGGTGGCGCGCAGGCGCGGCAGACAGAGGATCAGGACCAGGCCGAGGGTCAGCAGCAGCGTCAGACTCAGCGGCCGGGTGACGAACACGCTGGGGTCGCCGCGTGACAGCAGCATGGCGCGGCGCAGGTGCTCCTCCATCAGCGGGCCGAGGATGAAGCCGAGCAGCAGCGGCGCCGGTTCGCAGCGCAGCTTGATCAGCAGGTAGCCGAGCAGGCCGAAGAGGACCGTCAGCAGCACGTCGAACAGGCTATTGTTGACGCTGTACACGCCGATGCAGCAGAACAGCAGGATCGCCGGGTAGAGCAGCCGGTAGGGCACCGCCAGCAGCCTCACCCAGATCCCCACCAGCGGCAGGTTGAGCAACAGCAACAGCACGTTGCCCACCCACATGCTGACGATCAGCCCCCAGAACAGCTCGGGCCGCTCGCCCATCACCTGCGGGCCGGGGACGATGCCGTGGATCATCATGGCGCCGACCATCAGCGCCATCACCGCGTTGGACGGCAGGCCCATGACCAGCAGCGGGATGAAGGAGGTCTGCGCCCCGGCGTTGTTGGCCGCCTCGGGCCCGGCCACTCCTTCGATGGCGCCCTGGCCGAAGCGCTCCGGGTCCCTGGCCAGGCGCTTCTCCACCAGGTAGGAGGCGAAGGAGCTGAGCATCGCTCCGCCGCCGGGCAGGATGCCGAGCAGCGAGCCCAGGCCGGCGCCGCGCAGTACCGGCTTCCAGGCGCGCCTGTAGTCGTCGCGGGTCGGCAGCAGGCGTCCCAGCTGGCGGGACAGCGGCGAGCGCGACTCGTCGCGCTCCAGGTTGGCGATGATCTCGCCGATGCCGAAGATGCCCATGGAAATGACCACGAAGCTGATGCCGTCGGCCAGCTGCGGCAGGCCGAAGGTGAAGCGCTCCTCGCCGGAGTTGACGTCCACCCCCACCAGTCCCAGCAGCAGGCCGAGCAGCGCCATGGCCAGGGCCTTGAGCAGATCGCCCTGGGCCAGCACCACGGCGGCCACCAGGCCAAGCAGCATCAGCGAGAAGTAGTCCGCCGGGCCGAAGCTCAGGGCGAACTCGGCCAGTGGCGTGGAGGCCGCGGCCACCAGCAGGATGGCCAGGCTGCCAGCCACGAAGGAGCCGATCGCGGCGATCCCCAAGGCCACTCCGGCGCGGCCCTGGCGGGCCATGGCGTGGCCGTCCAGGCAGGTCACCACCGAGGAGGACTCCCCCGGCAGGTTGACCAGGATGGCGGTGGTCGAGCCGCCGTACTGGGCGCCGTAGTAGATGCCGGCGAGCATGATCAGCGCTTCCGCGGGGGACAGTCCGTAAGTGATCGGCAGCAGCATGGCAATGGTCGCCACCGGCCCCAGCCCTGGCAGCACGCCAACCAGGGTGCCGAGAGTCACGCCGATCAGGCAGTACAGCAGGTTGCTCCAGGTCAGCGCGGCCTCGAAGCCGACGGCGAGATTGGCCCACAGGTCCATGGCGACGTCCTCAACCCGGCAGCACGGGCAGCTGCAGGCCCAGTCCCCAGGCGAACACCAGCCCCCCGAAGCAGGCCAGGACCACACCCAGGCCGGCCAGCTCGGCGAAGCGCACCTGACGGTGGGCCAGGCCGCAGAGCAGGGTCAGCACCAGGGTCGCCAGCAGCAGGCCCAGGTCGGACACCAGCAGGGCGAAGGCCACCACTCCGGCGGCCACGCAGAGTGCCGGGCGCAGGGCGAAGGCCGGCCCCTCGGCGCGGCGTTCGACACGTCCGAACGACAGGCTGCGCAGCAGCACCACAGCGCCAAGCAGCCCCAGCAGCGTGCTGACCAGCAGCGGGAAGTAGCCGCTGCCCATGCGCATGGCGCTGCCCAGCGGGTAGGTGGCGGAAATGGCGCCCGCGGCCAGGGCGAAGGCGATGAACAGGGCGCCGGCGAGGGCGTCGCGCGGCTCGCGGATCTGCAGACCGCCGCGGGCGGTCCGGGAAGTTGCAACGGCTGACATGCTCGTCTCCGAGGCCCCGAAGCGGAGCCGGTTGTCACAGTCGTGAAACCTGCTCCGCCGGTGCGGTCGCAGACCGATTCGTCGTTCACCCCTCGCCTGCTCGCCGGCAGGGGGGGAGAGAAGCGGGCAATGCCCCGCTCCCTGACCGCTCCCCGGAGGAGAGCGGGGAAAAATCATCCCGGCAGCGCCACTTCGCTCCCCTCTCCCGCCTCGCGGAAGAGGGCCCGGGGGTGAGGGCGCCGCAGGTTCAGTCCTGCAGCGTCTCGAAGGCCAGCCGGCCGGCCAGTACCAGCGCGCTGTCACGCTGCGGGGTATGCACCCGGCCGCAGAGCACGTTGCGGTAGTGGCGCTGCAGCGGGTGGTCCAGGGACAGGCCGTGGTTGCCGGTCAGCTCCAGGGCCTTCTCCACCACGGCCACCGCGTTCTCGGTGACCGCGACCTTGATCAGTCCGGCTTCCTGGCTGCTCAGCGGCTGGCTGGCGAGCACGTCCAGCTGCAGGCGGTTGGCCAGCAACCAGCCCTCGATCTGCCCGACCGCCTCCTGCACCCTGGGCAGGCTGGACAGCGGCGCGCCCAGACTGCCCGGGATGCGCTCGGCCAGCCACTGCACCAGCCAGTCGCGGGCAGCCTGGGCCACGCCGTCGTAGAGGGCGCCAAGCAGCACCGCGGTGGAACGGTTGAAGTCGGCCTGCGCCGGGGCGTTGAGCGGCGGCGGACGGTCCGCCGGGTAGACGTCCACGGCATGCTCCCGGGGCAGGCGCACGTTCTCGAAGATCACCTCGTGGCTGCCGGTGGCGCGCATGCCCAGGTGGTTCCAGCTCTCGACGACGCGGATGCCGGGGGCGTCGCGATGCACCAGCCAGGTGCCGACCAACGGTACCGGATCGTCGCTGCGCGCCCATACCGCCAGCCAGGTCAGCCCCGGAATGCCGGTGGTGTACAGCTTGTGGCCGTCGAGCAGCCAGCCGTCGGCCTGGCGCCTGGCGACGGTTTGCGGCAGGCCGCCGCGGGCCGGCGAGCCGAGCTCCGGCTCCACGCGCAGGCTGTTGATCAGCGCGCCCTCCTCCACCGCCTCACGGATCACCCGGCGCTTCAGAGCCTCCGGCCAGTTGGGATTGGCGGCCAGGCGCCGGTGGTAGAGATACTGCATGCACAGCACCAGTGCGGTGGACGGCTCGCCCTTGGCCACCGCGCCGATCACCCGGCGCAGCTCCCCCAGGTCGGCGCCACCGCCACCGGCCTTGCGCTCGCAGGCCAGGCCGAGCAGGCCGTGGCGGTGCAGCAAGGCCAGGTTGGCGTGCGGGAAGGCGCCGTCTCGGTCGTAGCGCTCCGCGTCCGCGGCGAGGCTGCGGGTCAGCTCTGCGAGAAAGGCCTCGTCGAGCACCGGCGTGGCGTCCGGCACGGCCAGGCTGATGGCGGTCATGCGGCGCGCGCCTCGCGTTCGGCCACCTTGGCTCGGGTGAGCGGCAACAGCTCGCGGCCGTAGTCGATGGCGTCGTTCAGCGGGTCGAAGCCGCGGATCAGGAAGTTGCGCACCCCCAGGTCGTAGTAGTCGAGCAGAGCATCGGCGACCTGCTCCGGGGTACCGACCAGCGCGGTGGAGTTGTAGGCGCCGCCGACCAGCTTGCTGATTCCGGTCCACAGCCGGGTATCCACCCGCTCGCCCTGCTCGGCCAGCTCGCGCAGGCGCTGGGCGCCGACGCTATCCGGCTTGGCCGTGAACACCCAGCCGCTTTCCGCCATGCGCTGGCGGGCCTGCTCCAGGATGGCCTCGGCCTTGGCCCAGGCCTTCTCCTCGGTTTCGGCGATGATCGGCCGGAAGGACACGCTGAAGCCGATCTGCCGGCCATGCCGGGCGGCCTCGGCACGGACCTTCTCGATGGTCTCGCGGGTCTGCGCCAGGGATTCGCCCCACAGGGCGAAGACGTCGGCGTGCCGGCCGGCGACGCGGATCGCCGCCGGCGAGGAACCGCCGAAGTACACCGGCAGGTGCGGCTGCTGCACCGGCTTGAGCGCCGAGAAGGCCGCCTCGGCACGGAAGAACTCGCCCTGGTGGTCGAACGGCCGGGCCGAGGTCCAGACCTGCTTGACCACGTCGAGGAACTCCTCGGTGCGCGCGTAGCGCTGGTCGTGATCGAGGTAGTCACCGTCCTTGCGCTGCTCGGCGTCGCTGCCGCCGCTGATGATGTGCACGGCGAGACGACCGTCGAGCAGGTTCTCCAGGGTCGCCAGCTTGCGCGCGGCCAGGGTCGGGGCGACGAAGCCGGGGCGGTGGGCGAGCAGGAAGTTGATCCGCGAGGTGGACAACCCGGCCAGTGCGGTGACCAGGAAGCCGTCCGGCTGATCCGACCAGTAGCCGACCAGGATGCGGTCGAAGCCGGCGGCCTCGTGGGCCTGGGCGCTGCGCACGATGTAGTCCTTGTCGAACACCGGTGCCGTCGGAGCGATGATTTCCGAACCGAGGCGATGGCCGATCATGCCGATGAATTGAATGCTCATGGTTGCGAATTCCCTGCTTCTTGTTGGGGATGACGACTGGGTCAAGGCCCCGGCCGTGGTCAGTCGGCGTAGGCCGGCGCGAAGGAGGTGTCGATGATCTGGCTGGTGTCGAAGCGCTCGGCCAGGGCGCCGGTCTCGACCAGGAAGTCGGCGGTCTCCTGGTAGTCGCGGGCGGCCTGCTCGTCCACCGGGCCGATGGTCATGTTGGCCTGGCCGATCCAGTGGCGGGACACCGCCTGGTCGAGATTGGCCTTCTTCGCCCAGAGGTCGGCGTAGGTTTCCTTGTTGGCCTCCACCCAGGCACGGGCCTTCTTCAGGCGGCCGAGGAAGTCGGCGATGGCTGCACGCTTCGGCTCGATGGCCTGGGCGTTGGCGGCGATGCTGGAGAGCCCCGGCATCAGATCGCGGGCGGTGATGATCGGCCTGGCGCCGGAGAACACCACCTGCTGGGAGATGTACGGCTCCCATACCGGGAAGGCGTCGATGCTGCCGCGTGGGAAGGCGGCGGCGGCGTCGATCGGCATCAGCTTGACGAACTCCACGTAGTCGCTGGGCAGGCCCGCCTTCTCCAGGGCGCGCAGGGTCAGCTGCTGGCTCCAGGCACCCGGCCAGTAGGCGACCTTCTTGCCCTTGAGGTCCTTGATGCTCTTCGCCGGGGAGTCCTTGGGCACCAGCAAGGCGATGGTGTCCGGGTTCTGCCGGGACACGCCGATCAGCTTCACCGGCGCGCCCTTGGCGGCCAGGAACAGGAAGCCGGAGTCGCCCAGGAAGCCCAGGTCCAGGGCGCCCACCTCGAGGCCCTCGGCCACCGGCGCGGCGGACTGGAAGTGCTTCCACTCCACCTGGTAGGGCGCGCCTTCCAGCACCCCGGAGGCTTCCACCGAGGCGCGCACGTTGTAGTAGTTCTGGTCGCCGATGCGCAGCACCAGGGAGTCGGCGGCCTGGCTGAGCGGTGCGGCGATGGCGAGGGCCGCGAGGCTGCGGCGGAACAGGCGAAGCAGGTTCATCGATGGTCTCCAGAGGCTCAGCCGGCCTTGCGGCGTTGCAGGGCGGCAATGTGTTCACGGATCGCCGGGATCAGGCCCCGGCCGTAGAGTCGGGCGTCGTCCAGCGGGTCGAAGCCGCGGATCAGGAAGGTATCGGCACCCTGCTGCCAGTAGCGGCCGAGGGCCTCGGCTACCTGCTCGGGGGTGCCCACCAGGGCGGTTGAGTTCCATTGCGCGCCGGTCAGCCGGGCTACGCCGGTCCACAGCCGCTCGTCCAGCACCTCGCCGCGCCGGGCGGCGGCCAGCAGGCGCTGCGAGCCGGCGTTGGCCGGGGCGTGATCGCTGATCGGCAGGCCGAGGCGCAGACGGTTCTCGCGGACCCGTTCGAGGATCTCCGCGGCGCGCTTCCAGGCCGCCTCCTCGGTGTCGGCGACGATCGGCCGGAAGGACACCGAGATCCGCGGTCTGCGCCCCAGAGCCGCGGCGGCCCGGCGCACGCGCTGCACCTGCTCGGCGAAGTCGGCCAGCGGCTCGCCCCAGAGCATGTAGGTGTCGGCATGCCGCGCCGCCACCTGGATGGCCGCCGGCGAGGAACCGCTGAAGTAGATGGGGATGTGCGGCTTCTGGCGGGGGCGCACGTTGGGCAACGCGCCCTTGAAGCGGTAGAAGCGTCCCTCGTGGTCCACCGGCCGCTCGGCGGTCCAGATCGACTTCAGGATGCTCAGGTACTCGTCGGTGCGCGCGTAGCGCTGGTCATGGTCGAGGAAGTCGCCGTCGCGCTGCTGGTCGATGTCGCTGCCGCCGCTGATCACGTTGAGGGCCAGGCGGCCGTCGCTGAACTGGTCGAGGGTGGCCAGCTGGCGGGCGGCCAACGGCGGGGCGATCACTCCGGGGCGGTAGGCGAGCAGGATGCCCAGGCGACTGGTCGCCGCGGCGATGAAGGAACTGACCACCGCGCCCTCGGCGCCATTGGAGAAGTAGCCCACCAGCGCACGGTCGAAGCCAGCCTGCTCGTGTGCCTGGGCGAACTCGCGGACGAACTCGGCGTCCACGGCCTCGCCCAGCGGCTGGTCCACCTCGGCGCTCGGCGTGGCCGTGATCATGCCCAAGATTTCCAGGCTCATGTCCTGCGATCCTCTGTCGGTTATACCGGAGGCACGCAGCAGATTGCTTTTTGATTATAAGAAAGCGCTACGTGCCTAACGAATACTTATAAGGCTATCGACAAGTTTCACAGGATGGAAATTCAATTTAGGCATAAGCTAATATGCATAATACGCATCAATGAAATTCTCCATATTGCGCAATACGCATATTCAGGAAAGCTGGACATGCCCCGGACGCAGCGCCGCCCCGCGCCCGGGCGGAGTGGCTCAGGCCGCCGGCACGGTCGGCGGGGTGCCGCCCAGGCGCCGGGTGATCACCTCGCCGACCAGATCCACGGCGCCCTGCAGGTTGCCGACGAAGGCGGCGCGCACCAGCCAGAGGTCGATCACCGGTTTGAAGTCGGTGACGTTGAGCACCTCCAGGCGCTCGCGGTGACGGCTACCCCCCAGCAGCGGCAGCGGGACCAGGCCGAGGCCCATGCCGTTGGCCACCAGGCCGAGCTGCAGGTCGGTGCCGAAGATCTCCAGGTTCACCGCCAGGTTCAGGCCCTGCTCGGCGAGGGCACGTTGCAGGCCGGCGCGGAAGCCGCAACCGTCCGGATTGAGGATCCAGCCATGCTGCTGGCACTCGGCGAGGCGGTAGTGCTTCCTGCTGGCGAAGCCGCGCGGCGCCACCACCACCAGATTCATGCGCGCCAGGGACTGGCCGACCAGCCCCTCGGGGAACACCTTGCCGGCCGGGAACAGCGCCGCCACGGCATCCAGCTCGCCGCTCTCCAGGCGCTTGAGCAAGCCGCTGCCCCAGCCGCTGGAGACCTGCACGTGCAGCTCCGGGTAGGTTTCCTGCAGGCGCTGCAGGGCCTCCAGCAGCAGGGTGTCGCCCACCGTTTGCGGCACGCCGAGACGCAGGGCGCCGGAGGGCACGGCGTCGCTCGCCACCAACTCGCGCAGCGCGTCTATCTCGCGCAGCACCACGCGGCACTGCTCGTAGACCCGCAGGCCGATGGGCGTCGGCTTGAGCGGCTTGGTGTGGCGGTCCAGCAGCTCGACGCCCAGAGCCTCCTCGAAGTTCTGCAGACGCCGGGTGACCGCCGACTGAGTGAGCTGCAGGGCTTCCGCGGCCTGGCTCAGCGACTGCAGGCGGACGACCGCGGCGAAGGCGGCCATGTCATCGATCTTCATTCTTTATTCGCATATTAGCTTATGAATAAATTGCATTTTTGTAATTATAGCCGGATTGCTACCTTAGCGCCGACCGTCACTGGAACCCCGTCATGAACGCCCAACCCAACCTCAAGCGCCTGCGCACCTTCATCGCCGAGCTCGCCACACTGCTCGACGCCAAGCCCGACGAGCCGACCATCCTGGCGCGCGGCGGCGACCTGCTGCGCCAGCTGGTCAGCCACGACGACTGGCTGCCCGCGGAATTCGCCCAGCCGGACCCCGAACGCTACCGCCAGTACCTGCTGCACGCCGACTCGCGGCAGCGCTTCTCCATCGTCAGCTTCGTCTGGGGCCCGGGGCAGAGCACCCCGGTGCACGATCACCGGGTCTGGGGGCTGATCGGCATGCTGCGTGGCGCCGAATACTCGCAGAACTACGCCATCGGCACTGACGGCCGCCTGGTCGCCCAGGGCGAGGCGGTGCGCCTGGAGCCCGGCCAGGTGGAAGCGGTGTCGCCGCGCATCGGCGACATCCATAAGGTCAGCAACGCCTTCGCCGACCGCGCCTCCATCAGCATCCACGTCTATGGCGCCAACATCGGCGCGGTACGCCGTGCGGTGTTCCTCGAGGACGGCAGCGAGAAACCGTTCATCTCCGGCTATTCCAACATCTATCTGCCCAATATCTGGGACCTTTCCAAAGAGAACCTTGCATGAGCCGAATCACCACCCGCAGCTTCCACGACATCCGCCAGGCCCTGCTCGACCGCCGTGAAGTGGCCCTGCTCGACGTGCGCGAAGAGGCACCTTTCGCCGAAGCCCATCCGCTGTTTGCCGCCAACATCCCGCTGTCCAAGCTGGAGCTGGAGATCTACGCCCGGGTGCCGCGCCGCGATACGCCGATCACTGTCTATGACGACGGCGAGGGGCTGGCCCAGGTGGCCGCAGAACGCCTGCTGGGCCTCGGCTACAGCGACGTGGCCCTGCTCGACGGCGGCCTGGCCGGCTGGCGCGATGCCGGTGGCGAGCTGTTCCGCGACGTCAACGTGCCCAGCAAGGCGTTCGGCGAGCTGGTGGAAAGCCGCCGCCACACCCCCTCGCTGTCCGCCGAGGAGGTCAAGGCCCTACTCGATGCCAAGGCCGACGTGGTGGTCCTCGACGCCCGCCGCTTCGACGAATACCAGACCATGAGCATCCCCACCGGGATCAGCGTGCCGGGCGCCGAGCTGGTGCTGCGCGTCCGCGAGCTGGCACCGAATCCCCAGACCCGGGTGATCGTCAACTGCGCCGGACGCACCCGCAGCATCATCGGTACCCAGTCGCTGATCAACGCCGGCCTGCCCAACCCGGTGGCGGCGCTGCGCAACGGCACCATCGGCTGGACCCTGGCCGGCCAGCAGCTGGAGCACGGCCAGTCGCGGCGCTTCGGCGAAGTCAGCGAGGCCAACCGCCAGTTGGCCGCCCAGTCTGCCCGCGCGGTGGCCGACCAGGCCGGCGTCGGCCGCGCCAGGCTGGCCGACCTCAAGCGCTGGCAGGCGGAAGCCGGGCGCACCACCTACCTGTTCGACGTGCGCACCCCGGAGGAATACGAGGCCGGCCACCTGCCCGGCGCGCGTTCCACCCCCGGCGGCCAGTTGGTCCAGGAGACCGACCACTACGCCAGCGTGCGCGGTGCCCGGGTGGTGCTGGCCGACGACGACGGCGTGCGCGCCAACATGAGCGCCTCCTGGCTGGCGCAGATGGGCTGGGAAGTGTTCGTGCTGGACGACCTGAGCGCCGCCGACTTCACCGAGCAGGGCGCCTGGAAGGCCCCGCTGCCGCCGCTGCCGCAGCCCGCGGCGATCGACCCGCAGACCCTCAGCGCCTGGCTGGCCGAGGGCGACACCCTGGTGCTGGACTTCACCGCCAGCGCCAACCACGTCGCTCGACACATCCCCGGCGCTTGGTGGGCGCTGCGCTCGCAGCTGCCCCAGGCCCTGGAGCGCCTGCCAGTGGCCGGCCGCTACGTGCTCACCTGCGGCAGCAGCCTACTGGCGCGCTTCGTGGTGGATGAACTGAAGATCCTGACCGGCAAGCCGGTGTACCTGCTGGAAGGCGGCACCACGGCCTGGGTGGCCGCCGGCCTGCCCACGGAAAGCGGCGAGGCCCGCCTGGCGGTGCCGCGCACCGACCGCTACCGCCGCCCCTACGAGGGTACCGACAACCCGCGCGAAGCCATGCAGGGCTACCTCGACTGGGAGTTCGGCCTGATCGAGCAGCTCGGCCGCGACGGCACCCACGGCTTCTTCGTGATCTGACCCGCCCGGGCGCCGGTCTCCCGGCGCCCTGCCCCGGCATCGATCGGCGCCTTTCCTCCCGAAACGACCGCTCATCCCCCGCCGCCCACCGCCAGTGAACTCCCCCGGCCACCTGCGGTCTGTCCTCCGTCGGCCGCCCGGGCGGACGACATGGCCCTTCGCCATGCCGACTCCGTCCGACATAACACCATTCATCTGGCCGGCTGCGCCGCTCCCTTTTCGATCGCCATGTGAAGATTGCCCATGACCCTATCCCGTCATTTCCCCGTCCGTGCTTTCCCGCTCCGCTCCTGTGCCCTCGCCGCCTGCCTGCTGGGCAGCCTGCTGGCCCACGCCCCGGCGCAAGCCGAGGAGGCTTCCGGCGAGGAAGGCGCCAGCAACGCGCGCTGGGTCAGCGACAAGCTGAGCACCTATGTGCGCAGCGGTCCCACCGACGGCTACCGGATCGTCGGCACCCTGACCTCCGGGCAGAAGGTGGAGCTGCTACGCATCCAGGGCGACTACAGCCAGGTGCGCCCCGAAAACGGCAAGGCCGTATGGATTCCCAGCCGCGACCTGCAGGAAGTGCCCGGCCAGGCCGAGCGCCTGCCGCAGCTAGAACGCCGCCTGGAGCGCCTGAGCGCCGAGCTGGCCAACATCAACGACACCTGGAAGACCCGCGTGCAGGGCATGCAGGAAACCCTGGACGCCCGCAAGGCACTGATCGAGGAGCTGCAGGCGGCGCGCTCGGCGCTGGATACCGAGCTCAGCGAGGCACGCGCCGAGCTGCGCGAGGTGCAGGCCCAGCTAGGCGAGGAACAGCAGCAAGTGCTGATGCGCTACATGGTCTACGGCGGCAGCATCGCCGGCGCCGGGCTGTTCGCCGGGCTGATCCTGCCGACCCTGCTGCGCGTGCGGCGCAAGCGCAACGACCAGTGGTTCTGAGCCGCTCCCTAGGCGGACGGGCAACCCCCGTCCGCTGCCGAACCGCTCAGCGCAGGTGCTGGGGCGGAATCGCGTAGGTGCCCACCGCGTGGGCCACCGGCTCCTCGAGGCCTTCCGAATAGAGCGACACCTCGCCCATGGCGAGGCTCTTGCCGACCTTCATCAGCCGGCACACGGCGATCACCCGGCGATCGGCATCCGGGCGGCGCAGGAAGTTGATGGTCAGGCTGGTGGTCACCGCCAGCGGTACTATGCCGATCTCCCCCAGCACCGCGGCATACAGGGCGACATCGGCCAGGGCCATCAGGGTCGGCCCGGAGACGGTGCCGCCGGGGCGCAGGTCGGCTTCCTCGACCTGCTGGGACACGGTGGCGGAACGGTCGCCCACGGCGTCGATGACGACCCGGGCCTGGGGAAACTCGCGGCGGATGAATTCGGCGACTTCGGCAGTAGTGGGCATGGGCGGGGTGCATCCTGATTGGAATCATTGGAAGGGCTGCCGGGGGGAGTGTTAACGGCTTCGCCAGCGGATGGCAAGCCGCAGGCCCCGAGCGCCGCTGCCGGATCACCCGCGCCCAGTCGAATCTTCCCAGCTAACGGCCGAACGCCGAGGCCCCGCTTGCCGCGCTCTGGGCGCGCCGCCAGGCCGCCGGGGGCAGGCCGTACTCACGGCGGAAGGCGCGGCTGAAGGCGCTGTCGGTCTGGTAGCCGACCTCCTCGGCGATGCGCAGCAAGGGCGTGGTGCTGTGGCGCAGCAGGTTGGCGGCCAGCAGCATGCGCCACTGGGTCAGGTACTGCATGGGCGCGTTGCCGACCAGCAGCTGGAAGCGCTCGACCAGCACCGAACGCGAGGTGCCGGCGGTACGCGCCAGCTCGTCGAGGGTCCAGGCATGCGCCGGCTTGCGGTGCAGGGCGTTGAGCGCGGCGCCGACGATGCGGTCGTTGAGGCCGGCCAGCCAGCCGGTGCGCCCCTCGCCCTGCTCGTGCATGTACAGGCGCAGCACCTCGATGAACAGCACCTCGGCCAGCTTGGCCAGCACCCCGGCGCCGCCCGGCCGCGGCGAGCGCGCCTCGGCCAGCGCGTAGCGCACCGAGGACTCCAGCCAGTCGCCAGCGCTGGAGCCGCGTACGTTGACCCGCACCAGCGGCGGCAGCCCGGCCAGCAGCAGCCCGGCGAAGCGCGCATCGCAGGCCAGGTAGCCGCAGATCAGGCGGGTCACCGCCCCGCCGCCGCCATAGGCGAGCAACCGCGGCCGGCGTGCCAGCACCGCGTCCAGGCGCGCGCCCTTGGCCGGCGCCAGCCCCGGCTCTGAGGTCATGCGGTGGGCATCGCCCTGGGGAAATACGATGGCGTCGCCGGCCACCAGATGCACCGGCGCCTCGCTGCCCAGTTCCACGTAGCACTCGCCGTCAGTGATCAGATGAAAGATCACCACCCGCTCGGCGCCCGACTCCAGCAGCGGCGCCACCGAATCGGCACGCGGCGACTGGTAGCACCAGGGCGCACTGAAGCGCGCACTGATGAAGATGGCGCCGACCAGGCGCACCACCCGCAGGGCTTCCGACAGCGCGTCCATCAGCCGCCGAGCACCTCGATGCGCAGGTCGATGGGCACCGGCTCCTGCAGGGCGCAGCTCACCGGCGACAGGCGCTGGCTGTCTTCGGCAAGGGCGCGTAGACGTTCGGCCGGCACCCCGGGCGCCGACAGGCGCAGCACCAGGGTCAGCTGCTGCGGCCCGGCGGACGGCGGCTTGCCGGCGCCATCAGCCAGGCCCAGCAGGCCGCGCAGGTCGGACTGGCTGGCGACCTCCACCTCCAGGGCGGCCAGCTCGATGCCGGCGCCGGCGGCGCTCATCGCCAGGCGGGTCACCGCACAGGCGGCCAGCCCCGCGCGCAGCAGCCAGCCGGGGGTGACCTGCTCGCCGCTGCCCCCCAACTCCACCGGCAGGTCGGTATGCAGCCGGGCTCCGCTTTCATGGCAAACCTCCACCCGGGTGCCGCCCTGCCAGCGGGCCAGCGCCGGCACGTCCGGGTGCATCCCCATCTCGGGACGGCGCGCCAGCACCGTCTCCAGCCGCCGCAGCGCGGTGGCGATGTCCTGGTTCGTCATGGCCGTTCTCCACGCCGGAACCTGTCTCCTGAGTGTGGTCACGCGCGGGCGGCCCGGCCGGCCAGGCGATGAATGGGCAGATCCGGACGCTCGGGCAAGAATGGCCGACGCTCAGGCAGGACGCCGCCAGCGGCCGGCTCCGACAATCCGCCCACCTGTGCCCGGCCACTCCGGCCGGGGCGGGCAACAAGAAACCACGGCGCCGAGTGCGGGGCTTCCAGGCCGGCATTCCGTGCAGCGAGGCGCCCTCAACCTGCCGGCCACGGCCGGTACACGGAGCCTGAACATGAACACTGCCGTCGACTTCACCGCACTGAAAAGCCGCCAGATGGCCACCTGGGCGAGCGGGGACTACGCCGTGATCGGCACCACCCTGCAGATCGTCGGAGAACAGCTGGCCGAGGCGTGCGATCTGCGCTGCGATGAGACAGTCCTCGACGTGGCCGCCGGCAACGGCAACGCCACCCTGGCCGCCGCCCGTCGCGGCTGCCGGGTGACCTCCACCGACTACGTGAGCACCCTGCTCGAGCGCGGCGAGGAGCGCGCCCGGGCGGAGCGCCTGCCGGTCAGCTTCCGCACCGCGGACGCCGAGGCCCTGCCCTTCGCCGAAGCCAGCTTCGATGCGGTGCTGTCCACCTTCGGGGTGATGTTCACCCCCAACCAGGACCAGGCTGCCGCCGAGCTGGCGCGGGTCTGCCGGCCGGGCGGACGCATCGGCCTGGCCAACTGGACGCCGGAGGGCTTCATCGGCCAGCTGTTCAAGACCCTCGGCCGTCACCTGCCGCCACCGCCCGGGGTACAGCCGCCGGTGCTCTGGGGGGTGGAGTCGCACCTCCACGAGCTGTTCGCCGACAGCGCCGCGCGCATCGAGGTGACCCGCCGGCACTTCAACTTCCGCTACCGCTCGGCGGCGCACTTCATCGAGGTGTTCCGCACCTGGTACGGGCCGGTGCACAAGGCGTTCGCCGCGCTGCCCGCGGAATGGGCGCCGGCGCTGGAGCAGGACATGGCCGAACTGCTGGAAAGCCTCAACCACGCCGGGCCGGATTCCCTGGTGGTGCCCAGCGAATACCTGGAAGTAGTGATCACCCGGCGCTGACGCCTCGCCCCGGAGCGCCCTCCGCTCCGGGGCCTTCCCCCTATGCCTCGTCGCCCGCGGGCAGCGGCCAGCCCCCGGCCAGCTTCGCGCTGATCGCCCGCGCCGCGGCCAGCAGCCGCTCAGCCGCCTCGCCTTCGGTGTCCGCGGCGAACACGCTGCCCGGGCCGACCACGGTGAGCACCCCGGCGAGCTGCTCGCCCACCGAGAAGAGGGGCGCCGACAGCGCGTTCACCCCCGGCACCAGCAGACCGTGCACCGACTGCAGGCCGCGCCGGCGGATCGCCGCCATCCAGCTCTCCAGCTCCGCCGCACCCGGCGCACCCGGCAGGCCCTGCTCGGCCGCGCGCAGCGGCGCGGTCTCGGCTTCCGGCAGAAAGGCGTTGAACACCAGTCCGGTGGAGGAACCCAGCAGCGGCAGCACGGACCCCACCCGGGTGACCAGGGTCACCGCCCGCAGGGGCTGCTCGACGTGCACCACGGTCGGCCCGCGGTTGCCCCACACGGCGAGGAAGCAGGTCTCGTTGAGGGCGTCGCGCAGCTCGGCAAGGGACGGCATGGCGGCACGCACCACGTCCAGTCCGCCGATGGCGGCAAGGCCCACGTAGAGCGCCTCGCGGCCTAGGCCGTAGTGGTTGGTGGCGGGGTCCTGCTCGGCGAAGCCGCTGGCGATCAGCGCCTGCAGGTAGCGGTGTACCTTGGCCGCGGGCATGCCGAGGTGCGCGGCGAGGCGCGACAGCGAGGTGGCTGGCGCCAGGTCGGCCAGCCCCCGGAGGATCTCCGTGCCCACCTCGGCGGCCTGCACCTTCTGGCGTTTCGGCGTCTCTGCGTGGTTGCTCATCGGTCGGTCCGGCTGCAATGGAGGCGCTGTTATAGCTTGACCTCTCCCGGCGCTCAAATTACGTTAACCGTAACTCAATTAC
Source organism: Pseudomonas thermotolerans DSM 14292 (assembly GCF_000364625.1). GTDB lineage: Bacteria > Pseudomonadota > Gammaproteobacteria > Pseudomonadales > Pseudomonadaceae > Aquipseudomonas > Aquipseudomonas thermotolerans. The sequence continues at coordinate 6,507 of NZ_KB822609.1, read as the reverse complement.
AAAAATATCGAGGTGCGCCATGTCTGCCCTCCGTTACCAGTCCGGTTTCAACAACCAGTTCAGCAGCGAGGCCCTGCCCGGCGCCCTGCCGATCGGTCAGAACTCGCCCCAGCAGGTGCCCTACGGCCTGTACGCCGAGCAGATCTCCGGTACCGCCTTCACCGTGCCACGCGCCGAGGCCCGGCGCACCTGGCTGTACCGCATCCGCCCCTCGGCCCTGCATCCGCGCTTCGCGCGTCTGGAGCGGCAGATCACCGGCGGCGGCCTAGGCCCGGTGAATCCCAACCGGCTGCGCTGGAATCCCCTGGAGATCCCCGCCGAACCCACCGACTTCCTCGACGGATTGCTGGCCCTGGCGGCCACCGCCGAGCCACAGCAGGCCAGCGGGGTAAGCCTCTACCTGTATTGCGCCAACCGCTCCATGCAGCGGGTGTTCTTCAACGCCGACGGCGAATGGCTGATCGTCCCGCAACAGGGCCGCCTGCGCCTGGCCACCGAGCTGGGCCTGCTGGAGGTGGAACCGCTGGAGATCGCGGTGATCCCGCGCGGTATCCGGTTCCGCGTCGAGCTGCTGGACGCCGGCGCGCGCGGCTACGTCTGCGAGAATCACGGCGCCGTCCTGCGCCTGCCCGACCTGGGGCCGATCGGCAGCAACGGCCTGGCCAACCCACGCGACTTCCTCGCCCCGGTAGCCCACTACGAGGACGTCGAGGCGCCGGTGCAGCTGGTGCAGAAGTTCCTCGGCGAGCTGTGGGCCTGCGAGCTCGATCACTCGCCGCTGGACGTGGTGGCCTGGCACGGCAACCACGTGCCCTACAAGTACGACCTGCGCCGCTTCAACGTCCTCGGCACGGTGAGCTTCGATCACCCCGACCCGTCGATCTTCACCGTCCTCACCTCGCCGAGCACCGTGCCCGGCCAGGCCAACGTCGACTTCGTGATCTTCCCGCCGCGCTGGATGGTCGCCGAACACAGCTTCCGCCCGCCGTGGTTCCACCGCAACCTGATGAACGAGTTCATGGGCCTCATCCAGGGGGTCTACGATGCCAAGGCGGAAGGCTTCGCGCCCGGCGGCGCCTCGCTGCACAACTGCATGAGCGCCCACGGCCCGGACCAGGCCACCACCGCGCAGGCGGTCGCCGCCGAGCTGAAGCCGCACAAGCTGGAGAACACCATGGCCTTCATGTTCGAGACCGGCGCCGTGCTGCGGCCGACCCGCTACGCGCTGGACTGTCCGCAGCTGCAGAGCGACTACGACGCCTGCTGGGCCGGCCTGCGAAAAACCTTCGACCAGGGCAGGAACTGACATGACCCACACCGACCTGCGCCGCAGCTGGATCTCCTCCGCCAACGGCCATCCCGACTTTCCCCTGCAGAACCTGCCGTTCGGCGTGTTCAGCCCACCGGACGGCACACCGCGCGGCGGGGTGGCCATCGGCGAGCACATCTTCGACCTCAAGGTGGCCTGCGACGCCGGGCTGTTCGTCGGTGCCGCCGCGGACGCCGCGCTGGCCGCCTGCACGAGCCAGCTCAACGAGCTGTTCGCCCTCGGCGCCGGCCCGCGCCGTGCCCTGCGCGAGCAGCTGCAGGCCCTGCTCGCCGAGGACAGCCCGGCGCGGGAGCGCCTGCAGGCCATGGGCCAGGCCCTGCTGCCGACCATGAGCAGCTGCGTACTGCACCTCCCGGCACGGGTCGGCGACTACACCGACTTCTACGTAGGCATCCACCACGCCTGCAACGTCGGCCGCCTGTTCCGCCCGGACAATCCGCTGCTGCCCAACTACAAACACGTACCCATCGGCTACCACGGCCGCGCCTCCACCGTGGTGGTCTCCGGCACCCCGGTGCGCCGGCCCTGCGGACAGACCCTGCCGCCGGGAGCCGAAGCGCCGCAGTTCGGCCCTAGCCGGCGGCTCGACTACGAACTGGAGCTGGGCATCTGGATCGGCCCCGGCAACCCCCTCGGCGAGCCCATCCCCATCGCCGAGGCGGAACGCCACGTGGCCGGCTACTGCCTGCTCAACGACTGGTCGGCGCGCGACATCCAGGCCTGGGAGTACCAGCCGCTCGGCCCCTTCCTGGCGAAGAACTTCGCCACCAGCGTGTCGCCCTGGGTGGTCACCGCCGAGGCTCTGGAACCCTTCCGCAGTCCGCAGCCGCCGCGCCCGGCCGGCGATCCGCAGCCGCTGCCCTACCTGCTGGATCCCGCCGATCAGGCCCGCGGGGCCCTCGACATCCAGCTGGAGGTGCTGCTGCAGAGCGCCGCCATGCGCGAGCAGGGCCTGGCGCCGGTGCGCCTGACCCTGAGCAACAGTCTGTACATGTACTGGACGGTGGCCCAGTTGGTCGCCCACCACAGCGTCGGCGGCTGCCGGCTGCAGCCCGGCGACCTGTTCGGCACCGGCACCCTTTCCGGTCCCGAGCCGGACAGCTTCGGTAGCCTGCTGGAGACCACCTTCGGCGGCCGGCAGCCGATCGACTTGCCCTCCGGCGAACAACGCAGCTTCCTGGAGGACGGCGACGAGGTGATCCTCCGCGCCCGCTGCCAGCGCGAGGGCTATCCCTCCATCGGCTTCGGCGAGTGCCGAGGGCTGATCCTCCCGGCGCGCTGAGCGCGGCCGGCCGGAAGGACGCCGCCCCGCCTGCCGGGACATGGCGGCGCCTGCCATCTCAGGCCTTGCAGATCAGCCGCGAGGCCCGCTCGTTGCGGAACTGCAGGGCGTCCAGGCCGAGAGGCACCTGCTCGGCCTCCTCGCGTGCGGCGAGGATCATCCCGTGGTGGGCGGACTTGGCACACACAGGGTCGGCATTGGCGGCATCCCCGGTGAGCATGAAGGCCTGGCAGCGACAGCCGCCGAAGTCGCGGCCCTTCTCGTCGCAGGAGCGGCAGGGCTCGGGCATCCAGTCGTCGCCGCGGAAGCGGTTGAAGCCGAAGGAGTGCTTCCAGATGTATTCCAGGTCGTGCTCGCGCACGTTGGGGAAGCGCACCGGCAGCTGCCGCGCGCTGTGGCAGGGCAACGCGGTGCCGTCCGGGGTGATGTCGAGGAACAGGTTGCCCCAACCGTTCATGCAGGCCTTGGGGCGCTCCTCGTAGTAGTCCGGGGTGACGAAGATCAGCTTGCACGGGTGACCGGCGGCGGCCAGCTTCCGGCGGTACTCGTTGGTGATCCGCTCGGCGCGCTCCAGCTGGGCGCGGGTCGGCAGCAGGCCGGCGCGGTTCAGGTGCGCCCAGCCGTAGAACTGGCAGGTGGCGAGCTCGACGTAATCAGCCTCCAGCTCGATGCACAGCTCGATGATCCTGTCGATGTCGTCGATGTTGTGCCGGTGGGTGACGAAGTTGAGCACCATGGGATAACCATGGGCCTTCACCGCGCGGGCCATGGCCTGCTTCTGGGCGAAGGCCTTGTGCGAGCCGGCCAGCAGGTTGTTCACCGCCTCGTCGGCGGCCTGGAAGCTGATCTGGATATGGTCCAGGCCGGCCTCGGCGAACTCGGCGATGCGCCGCTCGGTCAGGCCGATCCCCGAGGTGATCAGGTTGGTGTAGTAGCCGAGGCCGCGCGCCGCGGCGATCAGCTCGGCGAGGTCCTGACGAACCAGCGGCTCGCCGCCGGAGAAGCCCAGCTGCGCGGCGCCCAGTTCGCGGGCCTGGCGGAACACCTCGATCCATTCGGCGGTGGACAGCTCCTCGCCCTGGGCGGCGAAGTCCAGGGGGTTGGAGCAGTACGGACACTGCAGCGGGCAGCGGTAGGTCAGCTCGGCGAGCAGCCAGAGCGGCGGACCTGGCTCGTGGCCCGGTTTACTGAAGCTCGATCCAGAACTGTGCATGTGCCACCTCTAGGAAGGCGAGGATGTCTTCGTCGATGCCCGGCACGCCGGGGAAGCGCTCGCTCAGATCGGCGACGATCGCGGCTACGCTGCGCTGGCCATCGACGCGCTGGAGAATCTCCGCAGCGCTGTCGTTGAGCTTGATCATGCCTTCCGGGTAGAGCAGCACGTGGCCGTTCTGCGCCGGCTCCCACTGCAGGCGAAAGCCGCGGCGCAGACGCGGGGTCTTGTCGGGGGTCACCGTGCTGACGGGCTGGGCGGCGGACGGGCTCATAGCGCGATCCCCTTGTGCCAGACCCGCTCGCGGGTCACGGTGTGGTACGGCGGGCGGTCCAGCTCGTAGGCCATGCTCATGGCGTCGAGCATGCTCCAGAGCACGTCCAGCTTGAATTGCAGGATTTCCAGCATGCGCTCCTGGGCCTCGCGGGTGCGGTAGTGCTGGAGCGTGATGCGCAAGCCGTGCTCCACGTCGCGGCGGGCCTGGCCGAGGCGCATGCGGAAGTAGTCGTAGCCGGCCTGGTCGATCCAGGGGTAATGCTTCGGCCAGCTGTCCAGCCGCGACTGGTGGATGGTCGGCGCGAACAGTTCGGTCAGCGAGCTGCTGGCCGCTTCCTGCCAGCTGGCACGGCGGGCGAAGTTGACGTAGGCGTCCACCGCGAAACGCACCCCGGGCAACACCAACTCTTCGGAGAGCACCTGCTCGCGGTCCAGACCAACCGCCTCGGCGAGGCGCAGCCAGGCCTCGATGCCGCCGTCCTCGCCGGGCGCGCCGTCGTGGTCGAGGATGCGCTGGATCCACAGCCGGCGGGTCTCGCGGTCCGGACAGTTGGCGAGGATCGCCGCGTCCTTCATGGGGATGTTGACCTGGTAGTAGAAGCGGTTGGCCACCCAGCCCTGGATCTGTTCGCGGGTCGCCCGGCCCTCGTACATGGCGACGTGGAACGGGTGGTGGATGTGGTAGTAGGCGCCCTTGGCGCACAGGGCCTGCTCGAACTCGGCGAGCGACATGGGAGCGGTCACGGGCGGTACCTCCTAGAGTTCGATGGCCATCCCGTCCCAGGCGACCTCGATGCCGCGCGCGGTGAGTTCGGCGCGCTGCGGCGAGTCCTCGTCAAGGATCGGGTTGGTGTTGTTGATGTGGATGAGCACCTTGCGCGCGGCCGGCAGGTCGGCGAGCTCTTCGAGCATGCCGCCGGGACCACTCTGCGGCAGGTGACCCATTTCGCTGCCGAGCTTGTCGCCCACACCACAGACCAGCAGCTCGTCGTCGCGCCACAGGGTGCCGTCCACCAGCAGGCAGTCGGCGCGGCGCATCCAGGCGCGCAGGGCGTCGTCCACCTGGCCGAGGCCGGGGGCGTAGAAAAGCCTGCCGCCGCTGCGCAGGTCCTCGACGAACAGACCGATGTTGTCCCCCGGGTGCGGGTTGCCACGATGCGGCGAATAGGGCGGCGCGCTGCTCAAGAGAGGAATGGCAGTGATGCGCAGCTCCGGGCAGGCCGGGATGGCGAAGGCCTCGCCGTCGAGGCCGATGGGGTTCCAGCGCAGGCCACCGTTCCAGTGCTCGAGCATGTGGAATAGCGGGAAGCCGCTGGTCAGATCCTGGTGGACCATCTCGGTGCACCACACCTCATGGGGACAACCCTCGCGCAGGGTCAGCAGGCCAGTGGTGTGGTCGATCTGGCTGTCCAGCAGGATGATCCCGGCGATGGCCGTGTCGCGCAGTCGGCGGGCAGGCTGAAGTGCCGGGAAGGCCTCGATCTGGCTACGGATGTCCGGCGAGGCGTTGCAGAGTATCCAGTTGCCGCTGCCGTCGCTGAGGGCGATGGACGACTGGCTGCGCGGCCTGGCGTTGAGGCGGCCGCTGCGCACGCCGGCGCAATTGCGGCAGTTGCAGTTCCACTGCGGGAAACCGCCGCCGGCGGCGGAACCGAGGATCTGGATGAGCATGACGGCGTTCCGGTGGGGATGCCCCGGACGCGCCGGGGCATGCGGTTTCAGCGGTTGGCGAAGTACAGGGTGACTTCAAAGCCAATGCGCAGGTCGGTGTAGGAAGGTTTGGTCCACATGATGGCGTCCTCTTGTTGTTGGAATACCGGAACGTTCCGGGAGCTCCATTAGGCGCCGAGGACCAGAGCGGCAGAATGGTACTTTGGGAGGAATTCCGGCTGGCATTGGTAGGACAGCGTCCGGCGCCGCCGGAGCTCCGCGCAGGCGGCCGCACAAACAAAAAACGCGGTCCGAGGACCGCGTCGCGACATGGCTCTGCCCAAGCAATGGAGTAGGGGTTGCAGCCCGCAGGCAGAGCGCACCGAAGTGCGTCGGCAAAATTCACCGGCACGCGCAGGCGGCGTACCGAGCACGAGGATCGAACCGGGCACGGTCTGGCGACCCAGCCCTCCCCCTCCAGACCTGGAGGGCGGGCGCCAGTCCACCGGGGATCAGAAGAAGCCCAGCGGGTTGATGTCGTAGCTGACCAGCAGGTTCTTGGTCTGCTGGTAGTGGTCGAGCATCATCTTGTGGGTCTCGCGGCCCACCCCGGATTTCTTGTAGCCGCCGAAGGCCGCGTGGGCCGGGTACAGGTGGTAGCAGTTGGTCCACACGCGGCCGGCCTTGATGCCGCGGCCCATGCGGTAGGCACGGTTGATGTCGCGGGTCCACACCCCAGCGCCCAGGCCGAACTCG
>NZ_KB822608.1 GCF_000364625.1 Pseudomonas thermotolerans DSM 14292 | reverse complement strand
CCTTCCTGGGCGCGGATGCAGCCGGCGAAGTAGCGGAAGTGGTCGGCGGCCAGCGGCACGTCGGCATTCAGGGTCTCGCGGACCGCCTTGCCGTTGTCCCAGGTCTCGGTGACGGCCAGCAGTTCCAGGTTCTGCTCGATGCGGTCGGCGATCTTCAGCAGGATGTTGGAACGTTCCTGCACCGAGGTGCGCCCCCAGGCATCGGCCGCGGCGTGGGCGGCGTCCAGGGCGCGCTCGATGTCGGCGGCGTCGGAACGGGGGAACTCGGCGATCACTTCGCCGTTCACCGGCGAGGTGTTGGTGAAGTACTGGCCATTCACCGGCGGGACGAACTCACCGCCGATGTAGTTGCCGTAGCGGGGCTTGAAGGAAACGATGGAGCCGGGCGTACCGGGTTGCGCGTAGATCATGGCGATGGCCTCTCTTGTAGGATCCCGCCCGGGTCGTGGGCAGGTATGGCCGCATATTTGCAGCCGCTCTGCCACGCGGGTATGCGCCCATGGCACAGATGGCCTCGTCATTTGGTAGTAGGCAAGGAGCGGCGGTGGAAGTCGTCGTCCTGGACGGGAAGAGGCGGAGCTGCAAGGCGTCCCGGCACTGGCTTTCGCCAACCGGGCACGAGGCCCGTTCCGGACACTGCCAAGGGCGAAGTCCCTGGCCTGAAACAGGCTGCCGACGACTGCGGAGTCGCCGGCAGCCGTGTCCAGCGAGCCTCACCAGGCGTCGCGCAGCAGGTCGTGGGAGTCGAGCAGGCGGTAGGCGATTTCCGGGTGCTTCTCCAGGCCGCGGCGGATGGCGGCGGGGATCGACTGACGGAGCTTGCGGCACAGCCCGGGCTGTTCCAGCACCTGGATGGCGATGCCGCGCATGCTGCGCACCTCGTTGTGGCCGGGGGCGATTTCCACACGCAGGCCGAGCAGTTCGTACATACGCTCCTGCATGTGCTGCAAGTCCTCCAGGCTGCGGATGTTCTCCAGACGGTCGAGCAGGCGCCGCTCCTCCTGGCGGGTCAGGCGTAGCACGCGCAGGTCCGCCCCCGGCGTTTCCAGCAGGCGATCGCGCTGGCAATCGCAGGCACCGGGCGGACAGGGGCTGCGGATCGGAAATGGCAGCGTCATGGCGCTGAACATAGCAGGCCGGCAGCACCGTTGCCCATGGCATTCGGGTCAACGACGGGGGACGCGGCAGCTGACTATGCTGCTCTGCCGGCGAGATATGCAGGCTATCCTGAGCAGGCCCCAGCAACCGGAGCATGTCCCGTGACCAAAGCCCCGCTCGCGATGATCGAGTCCGTCTCCCTGCCGGCCAGTGACGGCTACGTCCTGGCGGCCACCCGCTACGCCGCCCAGGGACACTTGGTGGGCAACCTGATCGTGGCCGCCGCCACCGGCGTACGGCAGCGCTTCTACCGGCGCTTCGCCGAGCACGCCAGCCGCCGCGGCTTCAATGTGCTGACCCTGGACTATCGCGGCCTCGGCGCCTCCGCGCCACCCAGCCTAAAAGGCTTCGAGATGCGCTTCGCCGACTGGGCGCGGCTGGACCTGGCCGCCGCGGTGGACTTCATGGCCGACGGCAGAGCCCCGCTGCTGTGGGTCGGCCACTCCTTCGGCGGCCAGGCCATCGGCCTGCTGCCCAACCACCACAAGCTCACCGCCGCCTGCTGCCTGGGCACCGGCGCCGGCTGGGCCGGCTGGATGCCCTGGCGGGAAGCCCTCAAGGTGCGCCTGATATGGTCCTGCGTGCTGCCGCTGGGGGTCTACCGGGACTGGCGGCGCTGGTGCTCCTACCCCCACTACTTCTTCGACGACCCGCAGATGCCGGAGCTCGCCTGCCGCTACGCCGAGGTGCGCCTGCCCTGCCTGTTCGCCAACGCCGTCGACGACCTCTGGGCGCCGCCGGCCTCGCGGGACGCCTTCATCCGGGGCTACCGCAACGCCACGGTGGAAACCCGCGAGCTGTCCGCCGGCAAGGACGAGCCGATCGGCCACATGGGCTACTTCCGCCCCTCGGCCACGGCGCTCTGGGACGAAATCCTCGACTGGCTCGCCCGCCACGCCGAGGCGGCCACGCGCCAGCCGCACTCCGGCACCGCCGGCAGCTGAGCGGTCGGCGACGCCCGAGCAGAGCAATAACAAGCAGAAGTCGCCCCATGAGCTCCACCCAGATCGACTCCGAAGCGGACGGCCCGCTCCGCATCATCCGCTGCAACCGCCCGAAGATGCGCAACCGCATCGGCCCCGCCACCCACCGGGAACTGCTCGAGGCCTGGACCCGCTTCCGCGAGCGCGATCACCCCGAGCGCCGCCGCGACGGCCCGCCGGCCACCCCGGTCTGGTCCGGGACTGAGGACAGGCCGCCGGAGCCATCCCGGGCTCCGGCACCGCCTCAGGCCACCGGGATGGCCGGATCGGCGGCAGCCAGCGCCACGGCCCGGTCCGCGGCCGGCGGGTAGATCCACTGGGTGTTGATCTGGCTCTTCAGCGCCTTGGCCTCGGCACCCACCAGCTTCTGCTGGCGATCCCAGCCCTCGGTGTACACCGCGCCCCAGGCGCCCAGGTCCAGGCAGGTGACGTACTTCGGCTGGCTGTAGGCTCGTGGCGCCACGCCGATCAGGTCGGCGGCGGCGTTGTTGCCGGCATGCCGGCCCAACGGAATGGCGTGCTGACAGGACATCACGCTGAAGTTGCCCAGCTCGTCGGTGGCGGCACGGGCGGTATCGCCGGCGGCATAAACGTCGGCCAGGCCGGCGACGCGCAGATGGTTGTCCACCTGCAAGCGCCCGGTAGCGTCCCGCGGCGCGGGAATCTGTTCGGTGAGGCCGCTGGCCCGGAAGCCGACGGTCCAGATCACCGTGCCGGCGTCGATGCGCTGGCCGTCATCCAGCACCACGCCCCGGGCGTCCACCGCCGCCACCGTGCGCCCCGGCCGCCACTCGACGCCCAGCTCGCGCGAGGCCTCGAGAATCGCCGGACGAATCCCCTCGCCCAGCGCCGCACCGACCTGCGCGCCGCGGTCGACCACCACCACCCGGACCCTGGCGCCATCGCCGAGGATCGCCCGCAGCCGGGCGGGCATCTCGGTAGCGGTCTCGATCCCGGTGAAGCCGCCGCCGGCCACCACCACGGTATTGCGCGCGACGGACTCCGGCTGCCCGCCCAGCCCGTGCAGGTGCCGTTCGAGCAGCGCGGCCTGCTCGATGCGGTCCACGTCGAAGGCGTGCTCGGCCAGCCCCGGAACCGGCGGCCGGAACAGCTGGCTGCCAGAGGCGAGCACCAGGCGGTCATAGCGCAGCCGGCCCTCGCCGCCCTCGGCCTTGCGGTAGACCACCTGCCGCCCCTCGGTATCGATGCTCAGCGCCAGGCCCTGCACGAAACGCACGCCGGTCGCCTCGAACAAATCCAGCAGCGGGGCGCGCATATTGTGTACGTCGGGCTCGTAGAAACGCGGGCGAATGTGCAACTCGGCCTGGGGCGCCAGCAGCGTCACCTGCACGTCGGCGCGTGCGTGCTGATCCAGCAGGCGCACCGCGCTCAGGGCGCTCCACAGCCCGGCGAAACCGGACCCGATGATCAGAATGTTCTTTTCCATTGATGGCTCCCGGCATGTCTGCCCGCTTCGGTTGAGAGAGTCATGCTAGGGCCGGAAGAAAGGCTCCACCTATGACAGATACCCCTGAATTACGGCCAGCCACGCCACGGACCGTGCTGTTCATCGCCTACCCGCAGGTGGGGCTGCTGGACCTGACCGGCGCCCAGACCGTGTTCTGGGCCGCCACCAAGGCCATGCGCGAGCGCAACAGGCCCGGCTACGAGCGGCTGACGGGCAGCCTGCGGGGCGGCCCGGTAGCGACGGTGGAAGGCCTGGCGGTGGAGACCCGGGCACTGTCGGACCTGGCGATGGATGCCGTCGACACCCTGATAGTGCCGGGCTCGCCGGACATCGAGCAGGTGGTGGAGACATCCGCCGAACTGATCCACTGGATCGCCGACAACGCCCGGCGGGTGCGACGCGTCGCCTCGGTGTGCAGCGGCACCTTCCTGCTCGCCGAGGCCGGCCTGCTGGAAGGCCGGCGTGCGGCCACCCACTGGGCCATGTGCGACCGCCTGGAGCGGCGCTTTCCCTCCATCGAGGTGGACAATGACGCGATCTTCGTCCAACACGAAAGCGTCTGGACCTCGGCCGGAGTCAGCGCCGGCATCGACCTCGCCCTGGCGCTGGTGGAGGCCGACTGCGGCCGGGAGGTGGCCATGCAGGTAGCGCGGGAGCTGGTGGTGTTCCTCAAGCGCCCGGGCGGACAGACGCAGTTCAGCGAACTGCTGCGCGCCCAGAGCCACGACACGCCGGTGTTCGACGAGCTGCACCGCTGGCTCGCCAACAACCTCGACCTGCCCAACCTCGGCGTGGAAGCCCTGGCCGAACGCTGTCACATGAGCCCCCGGCACTTCTCCCGCCTCTACAAGCAGAAGACCGGCCGCTCCCCCGCCAAGGCCGTGGAAATCTTCCGCCTCGAAGCCGCCCGCCGCCTGCTGGAAGACTCCACCTACAACATCGACCAGATCGCTAGGCAATGCGGCTTCGGCGAGGAAGAACGCATGCGCGCCACCTTCCAGCGCCATCTGGCCATTTCGCCGCGGGACTATCGGAAGCGGTTTTCGCGCTAGATACCGAATGCCAGGGAGAATGCTGCAGGCAAGGCCGAGAACTCTCCGGACCTCTCATAGGGCCCGGAGATTTGAGATCGCGTCAGTCGCGATACTGGAGTCCGACACGGAACCGGCAGTTGCGCCGTTCGATGCTGCCCTCCTTGAGCGGCCAACATGCCCGGACCTTCATGCTGGGCGTCTGCTCGACAATGGTGACCCGAACCTTGCCGGCCGGCTTCTCCGTCTCCACTGGCTTGTAGCCTTCCCGCAGGCTGACCACATTGTCGGCCCCTCTGGGGAGGTAGTTCTGATCGTTGAAAACGGTTTGCCTGGTCGTTGGCGCAGCTGAAACAGCTGGCTGGTCAGACTGCCAAACCAGGGACACAGCCTCTCGCCGGACCTGCTCTACGCTCCTGCCCCTATCACTCCAGGGAGCGGCCTCCGGCCGAGCACGGCTGATCTGGGCAACGGGAGCCGCTTGCGGCTGGTGCCTGCTTTGGGCCAGAGGCCTGGTGCTGGACTGCTTGAAAGCCTGTCCCGCCATGTTCAGCGCCACCATGCTGGCCAAGACACCAATCATCACGCCAACTGCGAGTCCCGGATTGCCGCCCTTGCGGGCACGCCGAGTGATCCATTCCGGGGCGTCGGGCCTGTCAGCCTTCATCCTTGAAACTCCTGTGCTTTCGGGCGCAATGGCACTTAGCTACTGGCTTTTCGGTTGCCATAATTCCTTCGATAACAGACATGCCCAAAAGCAAAAGCCCCTGAAACTCTAAGAATTTCAGGGGCTTAGGCTAACAGTATGGCGGGAAGATAGGGATTTGAACCCTAGGTACCCTTGCGGATACAACGGATTTCGAATCCGTCCCGTTCGACCACTCCGGCATCTTCCCGAGGCGGCGCGCATGATAGCAGCTCGGAGCGCTTTGGCGAAGCCTCGGCGCAGATTTTTTGTCTGCTATCAGGCGTTTGCGCTTACCGGGTGAGGCGGGTCAGGGCCTCGCGGTACTTGTCGGCGGTCTTCTCGGCCACCTCGGCGGGCACCCTGGGGGCCGGCGGCTGCTTGTTCCAGCCGGTGGATTCCAGCCAGTCGCGCACGTACTGCTTATCGAAGCTCGGCGGGTTGCTCCCTTCCTGGTAGCTGTCGGCCGGCCAGAAACGGCTGGAGTCGGGGGTCAGCACCTCGTCCATCAGGGTCAGGGTGCCGTCCTCGTCGAGGCCGAACTCGAACTTGGTGTCGGCGATGATGATGCCGCGGGTGGCGGCGTACTCGGCGGCCGCGCTGTACAGGGCGATGGCGGTGTCGCGGACCTTGGCAGCCAGCTCCTTGCCGATGATCTCCTCGCAGCGTTCGAAGGTGATGTTCTCGTCATGGTCGCCGACGGCGGCCTTGGTCGAGGGGGTGAAGATCGGCGCCGGCAGCCTGGAGGCCTCCTGCAGGCCGGCCGGCAGCGGGATGCCACAGACGGTGCCCTGCTTCTGGTATTCCTTCCAGCCCGAGCCGGCCAGGTAGCCGCGCACGATGGCTTCCACCGGCAGCGGCTTGAGGCGCTTGGCGACCACCGCTCGGCCCTCCACCAAGGGCAGCTCGGCGGCCGGCACCACGTCTTCCACCTTGTCGCCGGTGAAGTGGTTGGGGACGATGCCGGCCAGCTTGTCGAACCAGAAGTTGGAGATGGCGGTGAGGATCTTGCCCTTCTCCGGGATGGGGTCATCGAGGATGACGTCGAACGCCGACAGGCGGTCACTGGCCACCATCAGCATGCGCTTGGCGTCGATTTCGTAGAGGTCGCGAACTTTGCCCGAGTAGATCTTCTTCAGGCTCAGGGTGCTGGGAGTGGTCATGTCGGATTTTCCGCCTGTGGAAAAAGGAAACGGGCGAAACCCGGAAGGTTTCGCCCATCGTGCTTCGGTACCGCCCTGGCCTGGCTAGCCGAGGTGCTCCTGGATGAGGGAGAGCACGCGGCGCGCCACGTCGGCCGGGGCCACGGTGTTGAGGTCCTTCTCGACGGTGACCTGGACGCTGTTGCCGATGGGGGTCAGGCGCACCTGGTAGCGTTCGGCGCGGGCCTCGCGCTCTTCGTCGCTGGGCTTGCTGCCGAACAGACGCGACCAGAAGCCGGACTCCTCGTCGTCCTGTTTCGCGCCTTCGGCCAGGTTGATGTAGTACAGGCCGAGGGAGCGGTTGAGGTCGTCGATCCGCACGTTGCCACTGTCCAGGGAGCGGCCGACACTCGACCAGGCACGGTCGAAGTCGGTGTCCAGGGTCAGCACCGGGTTGCCGCTGCCGTCCTCGCTGAGGCTCACGCGGCTCGGCGCGTCGAAGTCGCGGGCGGCGAGCAGGGACACCGAGCCGCCCTGCTCGACGCGGCGTGCCAGGTTGGCGAGCAGCTCGTCGAGCAGCGCGCCATCTAGGCTGGGATTGGTGGACTGGGCCGGGAAGACCACATCGGCGCTGCTGCCGGCAGGGCGTTCGGCGCTGACCACGAATATCTCGCTGGTGTTGCGCTGCACGCCCGGCTCGATGCGTACCCGCACGCGGGTCTCGGCGCGTGGATCGACGCCGCTGACGCGGCTGCCCAGGCGCCGTGCCATGGTTGCCGAGAGCTCGTCGAAGCGCTGCCAGGCGGTGCTGAACTCGCCGGTCTGCGGGCGCTCATCGGAGATGCGGAAGCCGTTGTCCTCGAAGAACTGGCGGGCCATCGGCCAAACCTCGGCCGGGGTGCGCTGGGCCACCAGCCAGCGCGAGTCGCCGCTCTTCTGCAGGCTGAATTCGCTGGTCTCGCCGCGCACCGACAGCGGCTGCGGACGCGGCACCTCATACTTGCCGGAAGCGGTGGTGTCGGCCACGTGGCGCGGGATCGGCAGCAGCGGGTCGAGCTGCTTGGGCCGGTCGGCGCTCGGCGGCAGTTGCATGGGCGCGGTCTGCCGGTCATTCAAGTAGTCGCTGCCACGGTCGCGGAAGTAGCCCTCGTCGCCCCACAGCCAGCCGCAGCCGCTGGTGCTGGAGATGGCCAGGGCCAGTGCGGAAAGTCCGACCAGTCGCTTCATGCGTTGTGTTTCCTCGAAGAATTAGGCCAGCACGCCGGTCTGGCGCATGGCCTGACGCAGCGGTTCGTGGCAGCGCGGGCTGAGCCAGGTGAGCGGCAGGCGGATGCCTTCCTGCATCAGGCCCATTTCCACCAGCGCCCACTTCACCGGAATCGGGTTGGATTCGATGAACAGGTTCTTGTGCAGCGGCATCAGGCGGTCGTTGATCGCCCGGGACTTGGCGGCATCGCCGGCCAGCGCTGCGGCGCACATCTCGCTGACGGCGCGGGGGGCGACGTTGGCGGTCACCGAGATGTTGCCCTTGCCGCCGAGCAGGATCAGTTCCACGGCGGTCGGGTCGTCGCCGGAGTAAACCAGGAAGTCCTTGCTCACGCGGTCGAGGATCTCCTGGGCACGCTGCAGGTCGCCGGTGGCTTCCTTGATGCCGATGATGTTGTCGATCTTCGACAGGCGCTCGACGGTCTCCGGCAGCATGTCGCAGGCGGTGCGCGACGGCACGTTGTAGAGGATCTGTGGGATCGCCACGGCTTCGGCGATGTGGCGGAAGTGCTGGTAGAGGCCTTCCTGGGTCGGCTTGTTGTAATAGGGCGTCACCAGCAGACAGGCGTCGGCGCCGGCGGCCTTGGCGTTCTCGGTGAGCTCCACCGCCTCGCGGGTGGAGTTGGCACCGGTACCAGCGATCACCGGAATGCGCCCGTTCACCTGGTCGACTACTCGGCGGATCACCTCGATGTGCTCGGCTACGTCGAGGGTCGCCGACTCACCGGTGGTGCCGACCGCAACGATGGCATTGGTGCCCTCTTGGAGGTGGAAGTCCACCAGCTTGCTCAGGGCGTCCCAGTCCAGCCGTCCCTGTGCGTCCATAGGCGTTACCAGCGCCACGATGCTGCCCGCGATCATGCAACCACTCCTGCCGGAAAAAAGAGAGCCGTAATGGTACTGGTGCCACCTGCCTTGCACAAGCGAGGCGCAGGCCCTCAGGCATTCCCCTGGGCGGCAGTTTTCGCTACCCTTCCCGCTTTGATCGACGGCCCGTCCGCCGACCCCATCGCTTTAGGAATGCTGCATGTCCACCCCCCCCGTCCGTGAACAATTCCTCGTCATCAGCGTGCTCGGTGCCAAGCCCATGGTGCTGACCAACGTACTGTCTCGTGCCTGCCTCGAGAGCCGCTGCGCGGTGACCAGTACCCGCCTGACCCGGCACGGCGAACTGAGCGCGCTGGTCCTGCAGGTTTCGGGCAACTGGGACGCGCTAGCCCGTCTGGAATCCAACCTCCCGGTCCTCGCCAAGCGCCATGCCTTCCAGTACAACATGGTGCGCGGGTCGGCCGCGGACGTCCGCCCCAACGCCCTGCCCTACGTGGCCTACGTCAGCGCTGCCTACCGCCCGGACATCCTCAGCGAGCTGTGCCAGTTCTTCATCGACCACAACGTCGAGCTGGAGAACCTCACCTGCGATACCTACCAGGCCCCGCAGACCGGCGGCACCATGCTCAACGCCACCCTGACCGTGACCCTGCCGCCGGGCACGCAGATCAGCTGGCTGCGCGACCAGTTCCTCGATTTCGCCGATGCCCTGAACCTGGACGCGCTGATCGAACCCTGGCGCCCGCAGTCGCCCGCCTGACCCGCACAAGGAGATCGACCATGGCCGTCACCCTCGATGCCGCCGTCCCGGACTTCCAGGCCCAGGCCACCAGTGGCCGGCAGTTCTCCCTGGCCGACCTCAGGGGCCAGCAGGTGGTGCTGTACTTCTACCCGAAGGACAACACCCCCGGCTGCACCAGCGAGGGCTTGGACTTCAGCCGCCACCACGCCGAGTTCCTGACCGCCAACACCCAGGTGTTCGGCGTGTCCCGCGACAGCCTGAAGTCCCACGAGAACTTCAAGTGCAAGCAGGAATTCCCCTTCGAGCTGATCTCCGACCCCGACGAGACGCTCTGCAGACTGTTCGACGTGATCAAGCTGAAGAAGCTCTACGGCAAGGAGTACATGGGCATCGAGCGCAGCACCTTCCTGATCGACAGGGATGGCGTGCTGCGTCGCGAATGGCGCGGGGTCAAGGTGCCCGGACACGTCGCCGAAGTGCTAGCTGCCGCACAGGCGCTGAACCGCGGCTGAGCATGAGCGCAGACGCAACGAAGGCCGCAGATGCGGCCTTCGTCATTTGTAGGCTGATCACTCAGGCCTTGCGCAGCCAGTAGCGGAACACCCCGTCCTCGCTCTCCTCGAGCAGCAGGCGGTGCCCCGCCAGACTGGCGAAGGCGCGGAAGTCACGCTGCGAGCCGGCATCGGTGGCGGTCACCTTGAGCACCGCGCCGCTGGGCAGGCGGTTCAGTTCCAGCTTGGCCTTGAGCAGCGGCAGCGGACATTTCAGGCCGCTGGCGTCCAGCTCGGCATCGCAGGCTATCGGTTGCTGTGCGTTGGTCATCGTTCTCTCCAGGCCGGGTGGCTAGGATAGCGCACAACCCTGGCCAGTTGGCCAAGGGGGCGGCTACAGTAAGGCATTTTCCCGCTACGAGCCCCGTGCATGAAGCTACTGCGCCCTTCCCTCCTGACGCTCGCCTGCCTACTCGCGTCTCCCCTTCCGGCCAGCGACCTACCGGCGCTCGGCGATGCCAGCTCCGCCATCGTTTCCCCGGAACAGGAACACCAGCTCGGTCGAGCCTGGCTCAGCCTGCTGCGCGGCCAAGTCAGCCAGCTGCGTGATCCGCAGCTGAAGGACTACGTGGAGACCAGTGTCTATCGCCTGGTGGAGACCAGCCAACTGCAGGACCGGCGCCTGGAGTTCGTCTACATCAACAGCCCGCAGCTCAACGCCTTCGCCGCACCGGGCGGCATCATCGGGGTCAACGGCGGCATCTTCCTCTACGCGCAGAGCGAGGCCGAGTACGCCTCGGTGATGGCACACGAACTGGCGCACCTCTCGCAACGCCACTTCGCCCGAGGTCTGGAAGCCCAGCAGCGCATGCAGATCCCGGTGATGGCCGCCATGCTCGCCGGTATCGTCGCCGCCGCTGCCGGTGCCGGAGATGCCGGCATCGCCGCCATCGCCTCCACCCAGGCGGCGGCCATCCAGGAACAGCGGCGCTTCTCCCGGCAGAACGAGCAGGAAGCCGACCGCATCGGCCTCCTCAACCTGGAGAAGGCCGGCTACGATCCGCGTGCCATGCCGCGCATGTTCGAGCGCCTGATGCGCCAGTACCGCTACGACGCCAAGCCGCCGGAATTCCTGCTCACCCACCCGGTCACCGAGTCGCGTATCGCCGACACCCGCAACCGCGCCGAGCAGTTCCCCGGCAGGGGCCGCGAAAACAGCCTGAGCTACGAACTGCTGCGCGCCCGCATGATGCTCCACTACGAGGAGACTCCGGGAGTCTCGGCCAAGCGCTTCCGCGCCATGCTCGACGAGGTCCCGCAGAACCCCGCGGCGCGCTACGGCCTGGTGCTAGCCCTCGGCAAGGGCGGTCGGGTCAGCGAGGCGCAGGAGACCCTGAAGCCGCTGCTCGACAAGGAGCCGAACAGCATTCCCTACAACCTCGCCCAGATCGAACTGGACATGGTCGGCAACCGCCTGGACGCGGCCGAGAGCCGTCTGCAGCGCCTGCTCAGCCAGTTCCCCGACAACTATCCGCTCAAGCAGGCACGGGTCGAATTGCTGCTCAAGCAGGGGCGCTACGCCGAGGCGGAAAAGGCCCTCGACGACATTCTGCGCAGCCGTCCCGGCGATCCGGACATCTGGTACCAGGCGGCGGAAACCCGCGGCCAGTCCGGCAACATCGTCGGCCTACACCAGGCCCGCGCCGAATACTTCGCCCTGGTGGGCGACTACGACCAGGCCATCGAGCAGCTGGACTTCGCCAAGCGCCGCAGCAACGGCAACTTCCAGCTGGCCGCGCGGATCGACGCACGCCAGCGGGAAATGCGCGAGCGGCAGAAGATGGTCAAGGAAATGATGCGCTGAACAAGCGGCGCAGAAACGTCAAAGGCCTGGCCCCTCATGGGACCAGGCCTTTTCTGTGGCCGCGGACGGATCAGGCGTTGCCGGCCAGCCTCAGACGCGCGGCATGGGTGAAGTCAAGCATGCGGCGCAGCGGCTTCATCGCCCTGGGGATGAGCGCCGGGTCGACGAAGATCTCGTTGCTACCCTCACGCAGGCACTGCAGGGTGCGCTCCAGGGTATTCATGGCCATCCACGGACAGTGCGCGCAGCTGCGGCAGGTTGCACCGTTACCGGCGGTTGGCGCCTCGATGAAGGTCTTGTCCGGGCACAGCTGCTGCATCTTGTAGAAGATGCCGCGATCGGTGGCGACGATGAAGGTCGAATTCGGCAGGGTCTGCGCGGCCTTGATCAGTTGACTGGTGGAACCCACCGCGTCGGCCAGCTCGATTACCGTCTCCGGCGACTCCGGGTGGACCAGCACCGCGGCGTCCGGATAGAGGGCCTTGAGATCCTCGAGCTGCTTGGCCTTGAACTCCTCGTGGACGATGCAGGCACCGTCCCAAAGCAGCATGTCGGCACCGGTCTCGCGCTGGATGTAGCGCCCCAGGTGGCGGTCCGGCGCCCAGATGATCTTCTCGCCGTTGTCCATCAGGCTCTCGACGATCTCCAGGGCGCAGCTGGAGGTCACCACCCAGTCGGCACGCGCCTTCACCGCCGCCGAGGTGTTCGCGTAGACCACCACGGTGCGCTCCGGATGCTGGTCGCAGAAGGCCGAGAACTCCTCGATCGGGCAGCCCAGGTCGAGCGAGCAGGTCGCCTCCAGGGTCGGCATCAGCACGCGCTTCTCGGGGTTGAGGATCTTTGCGGTCTCGCCCATGAACCTGACCCCGGCCACCACCACGGTCCTGGCCGGATGCTGGTTGCCGAAGCGGGCCATCTCCAGGGAGTCGGAAACGCAGCCGCCGGTTTCCTCGGCGAGCGCCTGCAGCACCGGATCGCAGTAGTAGTGCGCTACCAAGACGGCATCCTGCTTCTTCAGCTCCGCGGCGATCTCACGGCGATAGAAGGCCTCCTGCTCGGGGGTCAGCGGCACCGGCCGCTTGGCCTCGAGATGGGCCTGGACCAGCAGGCGTTCGGGGATCTGGGTCATGTCATCAGGCTCTGAATGGGTTCAGTTCCACGATTATACGCCGCTGCGGCCGGACCCCAACGCTGCCGGCAGCGTGCAGCGGCGCAAACGAAAAAGCCCGCCACCTCCAGGTTGCGGGCTTTTCAGGTCTGCCTGCCGCAGGCGGCATAGCATCGAATGATGGTGGGTCGTGTAGGGGTCGAACCTACGACCAATTGGTTAAAAGCCAACTGCTCTACCACTGAGCTAACGACCCGACGGCTGTGCATGATACTGATTTATTTCGGAATTTCAATAGCATGCAGAAAAAATTTCAGCGGTAGCGGGTCGGGTCGGTCACCCCGGCCGCGGCGAACCCGGCAGCGCGCAGCCGGCAGCTATCGCACCTGCCACAGGCCCGGCCGTCGTCGTCCGCCTGGTAGCAGGACACGGTCAGCCCGTAGTCCACGCCGTGGCGTACCCCGGCCTGAATGATCTGGGCCTTGCTGAGGTGCTGCAGCGGCGCCTGAATGCGGAAATGGTCGCCCTCCACGCCAGCCTTGGTGGCCAGGTTGGCCATGCGCTCGAAGGCGGCGACGAATTCCGGGCGGCAGTCCGGGTAACCCGAGTAGTCCACCGCGTTGACTCCGATGAAGATGTCCCGTGCGCCGAGCACTTCCGCCCAGCCAAGGGCCAGGGCCAGGAACACGGTGTTACGCGCCGGCACGTAGGTCACCGGGATGCCCTGGGTCGGGCTTTCCGGCACGGCGATAGAGGCGTCGGTCAGGGCCGAGCCACCCATGCCGTCGAGGTTCAGGCCGATCACCTTGTGCTCCACCGCGCCCAGCTGCTGCGCCACCCGCTCGGCGGCCTGTAGCTCGGCGCGATGCCGCTGCCCGTAGTCGAAGCTCATGGTGTAGCAGGCATAGCCCTGGGCTTTGGCCAGCGCCAGCACGGTGGCCGAATCCAGGCCACCGGACAACAGAATCACCGCTCTCTTCTTCTCAACCATCTTCAGTGTCCCGGTTCGTCGTTCCAGAGAATCTTGTGCAATTGCAGCTGCAAGCGCACCGGCAGGTTGTCCCCGATGATCCATTCGGCCAGCGCGCGCGCATCGATTTGGCCGTGACTGGGCGAGAACAGCACTTCGCCGGCTCGCTCGGCCAGCCGGTACTGGAGGAGCTGGCTCACCGCCCAGTCGTAGTCTTCGCGGGAGCAGATGACGAACTTCACCTGGTCATTGGGCGTCAGCTCGGCGAGGTTTGCGTAGCGGTTGCGTGCCACTTCCCCCGAGCCCGGAGTCTTGAGATCGACCACCCGACTGACCCGGCGATCCACCGGGGCAATATCCAGCGCGCCGCTGGTCTCCAGGGACACCTGGTAGCCGGCGTCGCAGAGCCGGGCGAGCAGGGGAAGACAATTGGGCTGGGCGAGCGGTTCGCCACCGGTGACGCAGACGTAGCGCGGCCGGTAGCTCGCCACGCGGTCGAGGATGGCCTCGAGGCTCATCAGCTGTCCGCCACTGAAGGCGTAGGCGGTATCGCAGTACTGACAGCGCAGGGGACAGCCGGTCAGGCGCACGAACACCGTCGGCAATCCCGAGGTGCGCGTCTCCCCCTGCAGCGAGTAGAAGATCTCGGTAATTCGCAGGGTCTTGTGCATATCAGCCACGGGCGCGACAGCGAAACAGGCCATCCGCCTCCGTTGCAGGAAAGGAGCCGGGGATTCTAAACGAAAAAACCCGCGCCGAGCGCGGGTTTCTGGTGCCGGTGCGGCGCCTCAGAGACGCTGCAGGTCGCGCTGCGCCAGCTGAGCGGCAGAGCTGCCGGGATACTGGGCGATGACCTGCTGGAGAATGCCCTTGGCCTTCTCGGTATTGCCTAGGCGCTGCTCCACGTCGGCCAGCTTGTACAGGGAGTCCGGCACCTTGGCGTGCTGCGGATAGAGCTGGCTGACCTTGGCGAAGGCCTGCCCGGCGGCCTGCAGATCGCCCTGCGCCAGGCTCACCTCGCCCAGCCAGTACTGGGCGTTGCCGGCGTACTGGCTGTTCGGGTACTTGCGCAGGAAGGCATTGAAGGCCTGGCTGGCCTTGTCGAAGTCGCGGGCCTTGATCAGGTCGAAGGCGGCGTCGTAGTAGAGCTTTTCCTTCGCCGGATCGGCCGGCTCAGCGCTGGCGGCCTGTTGGCCGGCCGGCGGTGTGGGAATCTGGTTGGCGTTGATCGCGCCAGCGGGGAAATTCTGCTGGGCGGCAGCGCCGGCGGCGGCACCGCTCGACAGTCGGCTGTCGATGTCCTGATAGCGTTCGAGGCTTTCCTGCTTGAGACGCTGAATCTCGTTCTGCTGCTCCTCGAGCATGCCGCGCAGGCGGGAAACCTCTTCCTGCAACTGTTGCAGCTGCATGAACAGCTCGCCCTGTGCCGAGGTCGGGGTGACCACCCCGCCCCCGGCATAGGCGCCACCGCTGCTGTAACCGACCGCCGGATAGGTGCTGCCGGCATAACCGGTGCTGCCATCGACCACGGGAACTTCCGCCCAGGCCGCCACGGGCAGACCGAGCGCGAGAACGGTTAGAGCACGGCGGATACGCATGGCGAATTACTTACGCAGTTCGACGCGACGGTTCTGAGCCCAGGACTGCTCGTCGCTGCCGGTGGCAACCGGACGCTCTTCGCCGTAGGAAACGATTTCCAGCTGAGCCGGGGAGACGCCCTGCAGGACCAGGTAGCGCTGCACGGCCTTGGCGCGACGCTCGCCCAGCGCCATGTTGTACTCGCGGGTGCCGCGCTCGTCGGTGTGGCCTTCCAGGACGACGCGAGCGCCGTTGGCACGCAGGTCCTTGGCGTGAACGTCCAGAGCGCGCATGGCTTCCGGCTTCAGGTCGGAGCTGTCGTACTCGAAGTAGAAGGTAGTGATAGCGCGCAGAGCGGCTTCTTCGCTCAGGCTGCCATCGATGCCGCTAGCGGAACCGTTGTAACCGGCGTTCGGGTCGACAGCACCTTCGCCAGCAGCGTCGCCGCCTTTGGAGGAACAACCGACAGCAACGGCAAGAGCCAGGCTCAGAGCAGCGAACTTACCGAATTTGAGCATTTCCATCATCAAACTCCTAATGAACCCCATGTGTGGTAAAGCAATTTCAGAGAGAAAGACCGCGTCAGTTCAGGTAGGGGGACCAGGAAGGCTCTCGGACGTCGCCTTGAGCGGTTGGAATCGGGAGCCTCACGCGTCCGTTGGTGGACACGAGCATCAAGACTCCCCGGCCCTGCTGGCGGGTGGCGTAGATTAGCATGGTGCCGTTGGGCGCGACAGTGGGAGAGTCGTCCAGGCTGGTCTCGGAAAGGATCCGCAGGTTGCCACGCTGCAGGTCCTGAGCGGCGACCTTGAAGTTGGTATAGCCATCCTGACGGTGGATCATCACCAGGGTCTTTTCGTCGGCGGAGAGCTTCGGGTTGGCGTTGTAGTTGCCGACGAAGGTTACGCGCTGCGGCTCACCGCCACCGATCCGGGTCTTATAGATCTGCGGGCGGCCGGCACGGTCCGAGGTGAAGTACAGGGTCTGCCCGTCGGCCCCCCAGAACGGCTCGGTGTCGATCGAGAAGTGGTTGGTGACGCGCTGCAGCTGCTTGCTGTTCAGGTCCATCACATAGATTTCCGGGTTGCCGTCCTTGGACAGCACAAAGGCCAGGCGATTGCCGTCCGGCGAGAAGGCCGGAGCGCCGTTGAGGCCCTCGAAGTTGGTGATCTGCTCGCGGCGGCCGGTATCAATGTGCTGGATGAAGATGCGCGGACGCTTCTGCTCGAACGACACGTAGGCAATGCGGCGGCCATCCGGCGCATAGCGCGGCGAGAGGATCGGCTCGCGGGACTGCAGCAGGGTCACCGCGCGGGCGCCGTCGTAGTCGGCACGCTGCAGGGTGTAGCGGGTGTTGTTCACCGAGAAGCGCTCGGCGGTCACGTACAGCAGGCGGGTCGAGAAGGCGCCCTGGATGCCGGTGAGCTTCTGGAACGCCTGGTCGGACACGTAGTGGGCCATGTCGCGCAGTTGGTCGGTGCCGCCGCTGACGCTGCCGGTCATCACCTGCTGCTCGGTGGCCACGTTGAACAGAGCAAACTGTACCTGTAGGCGACCGCCGGCTGGCACTATGTTGCCGATCAGCAGGTACTGGGCACCGAGGGCCTTCCAGTCACGGTAGATGACCTCGCTGGCCTGGGTCGGCAGGCTGATCATGTTCTGCCGTGGGATCGGCTCGAAGAAGCCGGAGTTGCGCAGGTCGTTGCCGACGATGGTGGCCATGTCTTCGGGCAGCACGGTGCCGCCCTGCCAACCGAAAGGCACCACGGCGATGGGGGTGGCACGGTCGGCGCCGTGGGAAATCACCAGCGGATCGGCGGCCTGCACGCTGCCGGCCAGCATGATCAGGCCGAGCAGGACTATTCGAATCAGGGTGTTCACAGAGATCAATCCTCCGGTTTGAAGATCACGCGGCGCTGCCTGTACATGCGGTCGAAGGTAGCGCGGTCCAATTGTTGCATTTCGGGAATGCGGCCGACGTTGCGTACCGCGGCCACCGCGGAAGCGTCGAAGGGACCGTCACCACTGGAGCGGGACACGCTGGCGTTGGTGATGGTGCCGTCCGGCAGCATCTGGATCAGCAGCTCGACGCTCATACCCCGACGGGCCGACAGCGGCCGCTGCCAGTTTTCAGTGATCAGCTTGACGATCAGGTCGTCGAGGTTGCCTGCCACCTGGTCGCCATGGGTCTCGGCCAGGGCCTGCTGACGCTCGACGCTGTCCGACAGCAGCTCGGCCAGGGCCGCGGCCTTCTGATCCTCGGCGGCCTTGCGCTTGGCTTCCTCGGCCGCCTTCTTCTTCGCAGCCTCGGCAGCCGCTTTCTTCCTGGCCTCCTCGGCGGCCTTCTTCTTCGCTGCTTCGGCGGCCGCCTTCTTCTTGGCCTCTTCCTCCGCCTTCTTCTTCGCTGCTTCGGCAGCGGCCTTCTTCTTCGCCTCTTCCTCGGCCTTCTTCTTGGCGATTTCCGCCTGGCGCTTCTGCTCAGCGGCCTTGCGCTCGGCCTCGGCCTTCTTGGCTGCCGCCTCGGCTTCGGCCTTGGCCTTGGCCGCCCTGGCAGCCTCCTCGGCCTTTCGAGCCTCCTCGGCGCGTTTTTGTTCCGCGGCCTTGGCGGCGGCCATCCGCTGTTCCTCGGCCTTCTTCTGCTCCAGACGCTCGGTCTCGTACTGCGGCGCGGCACTCCTCTTGGCCTCGCCGGCGACCTTCTCGGTGGTCTGAGTGGTGGCCTGGCTCTGCGACTTGAGCTGGTAAAGGGTCGCCTGCACCACCGGACGGGCCGGCGGCAGTTCCGGCGCGAAGGCGAAGCTGATGAACAGCATGGCGAACATCAGGGCATGCAGCCCCACGGCCCAGACCACGGGCCAGAAGTAGCTCTCCGACGGCGAACGCTCTGGTTGGTGCATCAGGGCGCCTCGGTGATCAGCCCGACATTGCCGACATCGGCTTGCTGCAGACCGCCCATGGCAGCCATCACGGTGCCATAGTCCACCGCCTTGTCGCCACGCACGAAGACCTGCACCTGCTTACCCTGGCGACGGTTCTCGGCGATGATTGCGGTCACCGCCTGGGTCATCTGCTCCAGGGTGGAGGCACGCTCCTGCTCGGTGTCGATATCCACCTCGCTGCCCATGTTCCAGTAGTAGGTCTTGTCGGCCTTGATGGAGATGGTCAGCACCTGGGCGTTGTTGTCCTGCGGCAGCACGTCGCTGCTGACCTTGGGCAGGTCCACCTTGACCCCCTGGTTGAGCATCGGCGCGGTGACCATGAAGATGACCAGCAGCACCAACATCACGTCGATGTAGGGCACCACGTTCATCTCGGCGACCGGCTTGCGTCTGTTGCGAATTCTCGCCATGGCTTGGAACCTGTCCGCTTATTCGTCCGAGGTGTGCACCTTGCGGTGGAGGATCGCCTGGAACTCGTCGGCGAAGGTGTAGTAGCGGCCGATCAGCAGCTCGCCGCGGGCGGAGAAGCGGTTGTAGGCGATCACCGCCGGAATCGCGGCGAACAGGCCGATGGCGGTGGCGATCAGCGCCTCGGCGATGCCCGGCGCCACCGTAGCCAGGGTGGCCTGCTGGACCTGCGCCAGGCCGCGGAAGGAGTTCATGATACCCCAGACGGTACCGAAGAGGCCGACGTAGGGACTGGTGGAACCGACGGTGGCAAGGAACGGCAGGGCGGTCTCCAGCTTCTCCTCCTCACGGGAGATGGCCACTCGCATGGCGCGGGCCACGCCGTCCATCACCGCATCCGGGTCGACCCCGGGCTGCTGGCGCAGGCGGGAGAACTCCTTGAAGCCGGCGCGGAAGATCTGCTCCAGGCCGGAGTCCGGGTCGGGGTTGCTGCCCACCTGGCGGTACAGCTTGGACAGGTCGATACCGGACCAGAAACGGTCCTCGAAGTTGTCTAGGGCTCGCTTGGCCGCGCGCAGCGCGTTGCTGCGCTGGAAGATCAGCACCCAGGACACCACCGAGGCGCTCACCAGGGTGAGCATCACCAGCTGCACCACGAAGCTGGCGTTGCTGATCAGGCTCCACATCGACATATGGTCAACGGCGTTGGCTTCCACGCTTACTCTCCTGCTTCAAATGACCCGGACCGCCGGGACTCGGTGAAGGCCTCGCGCAGCGCCGGCGGGATGGCCCGGGGTTTCAAATTGTCGGCGCCCACACAGGCGACCAGGAACTGCCCCTCGCAGAGCAGCACGTCATCCGCGGCCCGCCTGACCTGTTGACGAAAGCGCA
This sequence comes from Pseudomonas thermotolerans DSM 14292, assembly GCF_000364625.1. Classification (GTDB taxonomy): domain Bacteria; phylum Pseudomonadota; class Gammaproteobacteria; order Pseudomonadales; family Pseudomonadaceae; genus Aquipseudomonas; species Aquipseudomonas thermotolerans. The sequence goes on along the minus strand of NZ_KB822608.1, from coordinate 131,864 downwards.
GGCTGGCACGGTTCAACTCGACCACATCGGCGCTTACCAGCAGCTCGTCGTCCAGGCGCGCCGGGGCGTGGTAGCGCGCCTCGGCGGAATGCACAACGAACAGCAGACCCTCACCGGCCAGTGCTGACTGGGCATAACCCAGGTCGCGCAACCGTTCGGTGCGAGCCCGTTCCATGAATTTGAGGTAATTGACGTAGTAGACGATGCCGCCGGCATCGGTGTCCTCATAGTAGACCCGACAGCGATGGACGAACGGCTGGACTCTGCTTTGTGCGCGCATACTCTAGTGCGCCCCCCCCGACTTGCCAATCCGGCCAAAGAACAATTTTCCGCTCATTCGTCCCCCGGGGCGAAGAGATCCGGGGTGGATATCTCACCGAGCCGCCGTGGCGTCTCCAGGCCGAAGTGCAGGTAGGCGTGGCGGGTCACCACCCTGCCCCGCGGCGTGCGCATGATGTAGCCCTGCTGGATCAGATAGGGCTCGAGCACGTCCTCAATGGTGTGACGCTCCTCGCTGATCGCCGCGGCCAAGCTGTCAATGCCCACCGGGCCGCCGTCGAACTTCTCGATCATGGTCAGCAGCAGGCGGCGGTCCTGGTGGTCGAAGCCGCGCTCGTCGATGTCCAGCAGGTTGAGCGCCTGGTCGGCGGTGGCGCGAGTGATCACCCCCTGGGTACGCACCTCGGCGAAATCCCGCACGCGACGCAGCAGGCGGTTGGCGATGCGTGGTGTGCCGCGGGCGCGACGGGCGATCTCCAGGGCGCCCTCGGGCTCCAGGGTCAGGCCGAGGATCCCCGCCGAGCGGCGCACGATGGTGGCCAGGTCCTCGTTGCTGTAGAACTCCAGACGCTGGACGATGCCGAAACGGTCGCGCAGCGGGTTGGTCAGCATGCCGGCGCGGGTGGTGGCGCCGATCAGGGTGAAGGGCGGCAGGTCGAGCTTGATGGAGCGCGCCGCCGGGCCTTCGCCGATCATGATGTCCAGCTGGAAGTCCTCCATGGCCGGGTAGAGCACTTCCTCGACCACCGGCGAGAGGCGGTGGATCTCGTCGATGAACAGCACGTCGCCGGGCTCCAGGTTGGTGAGCATCGCGGCGAGATCGCCGGGGCGCTCCAGCACCGGGCCGGAGGTGCTCTTGATGGACACCCCCATCTCCTGGGCGATGATGTTCGCCAGGGTGGTCTTGCCCAGACCCGGCGGTCCGAAGATCAGGGTGTGGTCGAGGGCCTCGCCGCGGCCCTTGGCGGCGCGGATGAACAGATCCATCTGCTCGCGCACGGCCGGCTGGCCGATGTACTCGGCCAGGCGCAGCGGGCGGATGGCCCGGTCCAGCTGTTCTTCACGGTCACGCCCGGCGGCGCTTATCAGGCGGTCGGCTTCGATCATCCAGGGTCACCCTCGGGGTTCAGGCCATGCCCTTGAGGGCGCGCCGGATCAATTCTTCACTGCTCAAGCCTTCCTCCTGCACGGCGCTCACCGCACGGCTCGCCTCTTGGGGCTTGAAGCCCAGGGCCACCAAGGCGCTCACCGCGTCATTCTCCGCGCTTGAGACTGCCGGCAGGCCACGGGGTTCAATCACCAGCGGGGCGATGACCGGCATGCTTTCCCAGGCCTTGAAACGGTCCTTGAGCTCCACCAGCAGGCGCTCGGCGGTCTTCTTGCCGACCCCCGGCACCTTGACCAGGGCCGAGGTGTCCTGGGCCTGCACGCAGCGCACCAGCTCGTCCACCTCGAGGCCGGACATCAGCGCCAGGGCCAGCTTGGGGCCGACCCCGTTGAGACGGATCAGCTCGCGGAACAGCTCGCGCTCGCGCTTCTCGGCGAAACCGTAGAGCAGCTGGGCATCCTCGCGCACTACCAGATGGGTATGCAGGGTCACCGCCTCACCCACACCGGGCAGACGATAAAGGGTGGTCATCGGCACTTCCAGCTCGTAGCCGACGCCATTCACATCCAGAAGCAAATACGGCGGCTGCTTCTCCGCCAGGGTGCCACGCAGGCGTCCGATCACGGGGCTTCTTCCTTAATTCGTTCAGAGGCGCAGGCGACCGCCGCGCCTTCTCGCGGCGGACAGCCCGTGGGGAATGAGACTGGCGCGGGTGTGCGCATGACAGAGGGCGATGGCCAGAGCGTCGGAGGCGTCGATCTGCGGCTTCTCCAGCAGGCCGAGCAGGCGCATGACCATCATCTGCACCTGCTGCTTGTCGGCGCCGCCGCTGCCCACCACCGCCTGCTTGACCTGGCTGGCGGTGTATTCGGCGATCTCCAGCCCGGCCTCGGCGGCGGCAACCATGGCCACCCCGCGGGCCTGGCCGAGCTTGAGAGCCGAGTCGGCATTGCGGGCCATGAACACCTGCTCGATCCCGGCGGTCACCGGGCCGTAGGTGTCGATCACCTCGCGGATGCCGCGGTACACCGCCTGCAGGCGCTCGGGCAATGTACCGCTGCCGGTGCGAATGCAGCCCGAGGCGACGTACTCGCAGGCGCCGCGCGCACCGGCGCGCACCACACCGTAGCCGGTGATCCGCGAGCCGGGGTCGATGCCAAGGATCAGGGTCATGTCGCCAACTGTCTATTTATCCAGTCCACGAGTATACGGGGGCCGTCCGGCGCCGTCACTCGCCCGGGCGAGCGGCTGCCCACAAAAAAGCCGGAAGCGCCTGGCAGGCAGCTTCCGGCTTGGCGACCGGCGCGCGGATCAGTCCAACTGGTCCATGATCTCGTCGGGGATCTCGGCGTTGTGGTAGACGTTCTGCACGTCGTCCAGGTCCTCCAGGGCATCGATCAGCTTCATCACCTTCTGGGCGGTCTCCAAGTCGGCGACCGGTGCGGTGATCGAGGGGATCATGGCGATCTGCGCTTCCTCGGCCTTGAAGCCAGCGGCGGACAGCGCCTCGTTCACCGCGTGGAAGTCGCTGAAGCTGGTGTAGACCACTACGGAGCCGTCTTCCTCACTGACCACGTCGTCGGCGCCGGCTTCCAGGGCGGCCTCCATCAGGGCGTCCTCGTCCACGCCGGGAGCGAAGGCGAGCTGCCCCTTGCGGTCGAACATGTAGGCCACCGAACCGTCGGTACCCAGGTTGCCGCCGCACTTGCTGAAGGCATGGCGCACTTCGGCGGCGGTGCGGTTACGGTTGTCGGTCATCGCCTCGATGATGAGCGCCACACCGCTGGGAGCATAACCCTCGTAGGTCAGCTCCACCATGTTGTCGGCTTCGTTGGTGCCGGCACCGCGGGCGATGGCCCGTTCGATGGTGTCGCGGGACATGTTGGCGGTCAGCGCCTTGTCCACCGCGAGGCGCAGGCGCGGGTTGTCTGCCGGGTTGGCGCCGCTCTTCGCGGCTACGGTCAGCTCACGGATGATCTTGGTGAAGATCTTGCCGCGCTTGGCGTCCTGACGGCCCTTGCGGTGCTTGATGTTGGCCCATTTGGAATGACCAGCCATAACTCACTCCATGCTTTCTCGGTCCGGCAGCACATCGGGCGTGCCGCCCCTTGGGTTGTAGTTGCTTATTCCACCTTCGGCTGCTCGCGCAGACGGATGTTCAGCTCGCGCAGGGCCTTGGCATCCACCTCGCCGGGCGCCTGAGTCATCACGCAGGCCGCACTCTGGGTTTTCGGGAAGGCGATCACTTCACGAATCGAGGCGGCACCGGTCATCAGCATGACCAGACGGTCCAGGCCGAAGGCCAGGCCACCGTGCGGCGGGGCACCGTACTTGAGGGCGTCGAGCAGGAAACCGAACTTCTCCTGCTGCTCCGCCTCGTCGATGCCCAGCACGCGGAACACCGCCTGCTGCATGGCCTTGTCGTGGATACGGATGGAACCGCCGCCCAGCTCGGTGCCGTTGAGCACCATGTCGTAGGCGCGCGACAGGGCCGCGGCCGGGTTGGCCTCCAGCTCTTCCGGGGTGCACTTCGGCGAGGTGAAGGGGTGGTGCAGCGCACTCAGGCTGCCGTCGTCGTTTTCCTCGAACATCGGGAAGTCCACCACCCACAGCGGAGCCCACTCCTTGGTGAGCAGCTTGAGGTCGTGGCCGAGGCGGATGCGCAGCGCGCCCAGGGCGTCGCTGACGATCTTCGCCTTGTCCGCGCCGAAGAACACGATGTCGCCGTCCACCGCGCCGACGCGGTCGAGGATCACGTTGAGGTTGGCCTCGGGGATGAACTTGACGATCGGCGACTGCAGGCCCTCGACGCCCTTGGCGCGCTCGTTGACCTTGATGTAGGCCAGGCCCTTGGCGCCGAACACGCCGACGTACTTGGTGTACTCGTCGATCTGGCTGCGCGGCATGGAGGCGGCGCCCGGCACGCGCAGGGCGGCGACGCGGCCCTTGGGATCGTTGGCCGGGCCACTGAACACCTTGAACTCCACGTCCTTCAGCTGGTCAGCGACGTCCACCAGCTCCAGCGGGATGCGCAGGTCCGGCTTGTCCGAGCCGTAGCGGCGCATGGCCTCCTCGTAGGGCATGTGCGGGAATTCGTCGAACTCGACGTCCAGCACTTCCTTGAACAGCTGACGGATCATGCGCTCGGTGATGCCCATGATGTCGCTTTCGTCGAGGAAGCTGGTCTCGATGTCGATCTGGGTGAATTCCGGCTGACGGTCGGCGCGCAGATCCTCGTCGCGGAAGCACTTGGCGATCTGGTAGTAGCGATCGAAGCCGGCCACCATCAGCAGCTGCTTGAACAACTGCGGGGACTGCGGCAGAGCGAAGAAGTGGCCAGGATGGGTGCGGCTCGGCACCAAGTAGTCGCGGGCGCCTTCCGGGGTGGCGCGGGTCAGGATAGGCGTTTCCACGTCGAGGAAGCCGTTCTCGTCCAGGTAGCGACGGATGCTGCTGGTGATCCGCGAACGCAGCTTCAACTTGGCCGCCATTTCCGGACGGCGCAGGTCGATGAAGCGGTAGCGCAGGCGGGTTTCCTCGCCGACGTCGGAGTATTCGTCCAGCGGGAACGGCGGGGTCTCGGCCTGGTTGAGCACCTCGATCGCGTAGCCCAGCACCTCGATGGCGCCACTCGCCATGTTCGGGTTGCGGGCGCCTTCCGGCCGCATACGCACACGGCCGTGGATCTTCACCACGTACTCGCTGCGCACGCGGTCGGCGATGGCGAAGGCATCGGCGCGATCCGGGTCGAACACCACCTGGGCCAGTCCTTCCCGGTCACGGATGTCGAGGAAGATCACCCCGCCGTGGTCACGGCGGCGGTGGACCCAGCCGCAAAGGGTGACTTCCTGGCCATCCAGGCTCTCGTTCAACTGGCCGCAATAGTGGCTGCGCATCATGATGGGAATTCTTCTCTAGAGATGGAATGTCGGTGAATCGGGGGAAGCCGCTCAGTCGGCGGCAGCACAGGCTCCTGAACCGCAACCGCCGCCCGCACAGGCGGGCGCGCTGTCACCGGAGGCGAGGTTCTTCTTGGCGCCGGTCTTGAAGTCGGTCTCGTACCAGCCGCCACCCTTGAGACGGAATCCGGGCAGCGAGAGCATTTTCGTCAATTCGGGAGCCTGGCAGGCGGGACAATCGACCAGCGGCGCATCGCTGAACTTCTGAATGGCTTCCAGCTGATGGCCACAGGACGCACATTGATACTCATAGATGGGCATCGTCTGTCACTCCGGTCATCGTTCTAGCACGCCGCCTCCCCGGAGGGGCGCGGCAAAGGGTGGGATTATATATGGTTCGTCGGTTACGTGCAGCCCGCGCCCCGGCCCTGCGCCGGCACGATAGCGGGCGATCATCGCGCCCATTGACGCAAGCCAGGCATTTCGCACCACGCCGTGATAGGCTGTGTCCATCCGGAAGGGAGGAGCCCTCCCCCCTGCATACCGACCGAGGAGAAAGCTGATGGAAATCAATATCGGAATTGCCGAACAGGACCGTGCGGCCATCGCCGAAGGTCTGTCCCGCCTGCTGGCGGACACCTACACCCTGTACCTGAAGACCCACAACTTCCACTGGAACGTCACCGGGCCGATGTTCAACACCCTGCACCTGATGTTCGAGCAGCAGTACAACGAGCTGGCCCTGGCGGTGGACGCCATCGCCGAGCGTATCCGTGCCCTGGGCTTCCCGGCGCCGGGCACCTACGCCGCCTACGCCCGCCTGTCCTCAATCAAGGAGGAGGAAGGCGTGCCGCCGGCCACCGAGATGATCAAGCAGCTGGTCGAGGGCCAGGAAGCCGTGGCGCGCACCGCCCGCGCCCTGTTCCCGCTGGTCGACAAGGTCAGCGACGAGCCCACCGCCGACCTGCTGACCCAGCGCCTGCAGGTCCACGAGAAGACCGCGTGGATGCTGCGCAGCCTGCTGGCCGCCTGATCCCGCCTGAACAGGCCCCGCGCAACCGGGGCCTGTCATCTTCACCTCCCCGCTTCAGCCCTCCAGCCACGCCACGTAGACCGCCTCGGCGCCAAGCACCTCCCGCCCTTCGCAGTACAGCCGCAGCGGCAGCGTCAGCCGTGCCCGACCGCGCGCCCGCAGGCGCTCGAGGAAGGCCGGCCAATCCGCCGGCAGCTCTGCCTCGGCGACGAATTCGGCCGCCGCCGGCGCCCGATAGTCGCACTGGTAGTGCTGGATCACCAGTCCGAAGGCGAGCCCTTCGGCACGCAGCGCATCGAACAGCAGCGTCCAGCCGGCGGCGATGGCCAGGGTCGCCAGGCTGCCGCCGAACACCGTGCCGTGTGGGTTGCGGTTCGGCTCGTGGGGGGCGGCCAGGCGCAGGCGGCCGGGCTCCGTGGGCAGCACGCGCAGGGCCATGGCGCGGGTCAGCGGGATGTTGTCGTGCAGGTAGCGGGTCAGCGCCTCGGCGCGGTCGAGGGAACTGTCGGTCATGATGGACGGGCCTGTGGGGAAACCGGCCTATGGTAGGCAGCCGGGCTCCGCAGGTCGACCTCGGGACGCCGCCGCGCCCGGGAATGGCGGCGTCCTCGCAAGGATCAGATCCGGAACTGGCCGACCAGCTGCTGCAGGCGGCCGCCCAGGGCATCCAGCTCACGGGCGGTCTGCGCGCCCTCGGTGGCATCGTTGGCGACGGCCTCCACCGCCACGGCGATCTGGTGCACGCTACGGTTGATCTCCTCGGCCACCGCGGTCTGCTCCTCGGCGGCGCTGGCGATCTGCGCGTTCATCGAATTGATGGTGCCGATCAGCCGGGTGATGCTGTCCAGCGAGTCGCCGGTACGGTTGGCGTGCTCGGTGGTGTCCTCGCCCATCTCGCGGGCCCGCTGCATGGCCTCCACCGCCTCGCGGGTGGCGTTCTGCAGACGGTCGATCATCGCCTGGATCTCGCCAGTGCTCTGCTGCGTGCGGCTGGCCAGCGCGCGCACCTCGTCGGCGACCACCGCGAAGCCGCGCCCGGCCTCACCGGCGCGGGCTGCCTCGATGGCTGCGTTCAGGGCCAGCAGGTTGGTCTGGTCGGCGATGGCGCGGATCACCTCGAGCACGCTGACGATGCCCTGGACGTCCTGGCGCAGGCCGTCCAGCGACTCGCCGCTGTTGCGCACCTCGCCCACCAGCTGGTGGATGCGTTCGATGCTGCGCTCCACCACGCGCCGGGCATTCTGGCTCTCCTGATCGGTTTCCTGGGCGGCCTCGGCGGCACGTTGGGCGCTGGCGGCCACCTCCTGGGCGGCGGCGGACATCTCGTTGATCGCCGTGGCCACCTGGTCGGTCTCCTGGCGCTGCCCTTCCATGGCCTGCTCCGAGCGCTGCGCCTGGCTGCTCACCGCGCCGACCAGACCGGACAACTGCGCGGTGGTGTCGGCCACCTGCCGGACCAGCACGTGGATCTTCTCCACGAAGCGGTTGAAGGATGCCGCCAGGTCGCCCAGCTCGTCGCGGCTGGTCAGCGGCAGGCGATGGGTCAGATCACCGTCGCCGGCGGCCATGTCGTCGAGGCTGGCCTTCAGCTGCAGCAGCGGGCGCAGCATGGAATTGCTCAGCACCCCGGCCAGCACGCCGACCACGATCAGCAGCACCACGGCGGTGCCGAGCATCACGCCGAGCAGGCGGTCGATGTGGCGCTGGAACTCGGCGCGGCTTGCCTGCAGCTCGCGCTCCACGTCGTCCAGGTTGATCGAGGTGCCGAACACCATGTCCCACTTCGGCAGGTAGTGGGAGTAGCCGACCTTGGGCACGATCTCGCTGCCCGCGCCGACCACGAAGCTGTAATCCACGTAGTGGCTGCCGTCCTTGCCGGCGGCCACCAGCTGGCGGATCGCGTAGCGGCCCTCAGGGTCGCGGAAGTCGGCGAAGCTCTGGCCGATCTTGTCGCCGGTATCGCCCTGGAACAGGCGCACCACGTTGCCGTCGTAGCCCCAGAAGTAGCCGCCGGCGCCATACTTGAGCCGCTTCAGGATGTCCACGGCCTCGGCCCGCGCGCTCAGGTCGCCGGGGGCGGAACGCTCGTAGAGCGGCCCGATGACCCCTAGGGCCAGCTCCACGATGTTCTGGATCTCCTCGCGGCGGTCGGCCATCAGATCGGAACGGGTATGGGCTTCCTGCTCGTCGGCCAGCTTCTGCAGCAGCACGACGAAGATCGAACAGATCAGCAGGGTCAGCAGGCAAATCGGCACCAAGGCGAGCAGCAGCAGCTTGGCGCGCAGACGAAGGGCGCGAAACATTTCGGCAGTTCCTCGAAAAGAAAAAGGGGGATGGGCCTTGTCGTTGGCCTTGTCTGCTCTGTAGATCGACCGCCTCACCGGCGAGCTTGAGGCCCGCGTCACAAAAAACTGGTCGGACCAGCCATGCCTGACCCCGAAACGACAGAACCCCGCCGAAGCGGGGTTCTGTCGCCGGGCAGTTGAGCCTTACTTCTTGCCGAGCCTGCGCAGTTCCTCGTCGCGCAGCTCGCGACGGAGGATCTTGCCGACGTTGGTGGTCGGCAGCGAGTCGCGGAACTCCACGTACTTGGGTCGCTTGTAGCCGGTGACGTTGTCGTGCATGTGCTGCAGCACCTGTTCCTTGGTCAGGCTGGCGCCCGGCTTGACCACCACGAAGACCTTGATGGCCTCGCCGGACTTTTCGTCCGGCACGCCGATTGCCGCACACTGCAGCACGCCCGGCAGGGTGGCCAGCACGTCTTCCAGCTCGTTCGGATAGACGTTGAAGCCGGACACCAGGATCATGTCCTTCTTGCGGTCGACGATGCGCAGATAGCCGTCGTCCTGGATCACCGCGATGTCGCCAGTCTTCAGCCAGCCGTCGGCATCGAGCACCTCAGCGGTGGCCTCCGGACGCTGCCAGTAGCCCTTCATCACTTGCGGGCCCTTGACGCACAGCTCGCCGATCGAGCCCTGCGGCAGGTCGTTGCCCTCCTCGTCGACCACCTTGCAGAGGGTCGAGGGCACCGGGATGCCGATGGTGCCGACCTGGATGTTCTGGAAGGGGTTCACCGACACCACCGGGCTGGTCTCTGTCATCCCGTAGCCTTCGCAGATGCCGCAGCCGGTGACCTCGCGCCAGCGCTCGGCGGTGGCCAGCTGCAGCGCCATGCCGCCGGAGAAGGTGGCTTTCAGCGAGGAGAAGTCCAGCTTGCGGAAGTCCTCGTTGTTGCACAGGGCAACGAACAGGGTGTTGAGGCCGACGAAGCCGGTGAAGCGCCACTTGGCCAGCTCCTTGACCATCGCCGGCAGGTCGCGCGGGTTGGTGATCAGGATGTTGTGGCCGCCGATCAGCATCATCGCCATGCAATGAAAGGTGAAGGCGTAGATGTGGTACAGCGGCAGCGGGGTGATGAGCACCTCGCAGCCTTCGTTGAAGTTGGTGCCCATCAGCGCCTTGCATTGCAGCATGTTGGCCACCAGGTTGCGGTGGGTGAGCATGGCGCCCTTAGCCACCCCGGTGGTGCCGCCGGTGTACTGCAGCACGGCGACATCGCCGGACTGCGGGCTGGCTTCCACGACACGCTGGCCGCGGCCCTTGGCCAGGGCCTCGGTGAACTTCACCGCCTGCGGCAGGTGGTAAGACGGCACCATCTTCTTCACGTGCTTGACCACGGCGTTGACCAGCAGGCGCTTGAAGGTCGGCAGCAGGTCGCCCACCTCGGTGACCACCACGTGCTTGATGCCGGTCTTCGGCAGCACCTGTTCGGCCAGGTGGGCCATGTTGGCCAGGCAGACCAGCGCCTTGGCGCCGGAGTCGTTGAACTGGTGCTCCATTTCCCGCGCGGTGTACAGCGGGTTGGTGTTGACCACGATCAGTCCGGCACGCAGGGCGCCGAACACCACAACCGGGTACTGCAACACGTTGGGCATCTGCACGGCGATGCGGTCGCCGGGCTTGAGGTCGGTGTACTTCTGCAGGTAGGCGGCGAATTGGCCGGACAGCTCGTACAGCTCGCCGTAGGTGATGGTTTTCCCCAGGTTGCTGAAGGCGGGCTTGTCGGCGAAACGTTCGCAGGACAGTTTCAGGACGGCCTGGACGTTCGCGAACTGGTCGGGGTCGATCTCGGCAGGGACCCCAGCAGGGTATTTGTCCTTCCAGAAGTTCTCGGTCATGGAAGCCCACTCCTAAGCAACATCTATTCTCGCCGCGAGGCGGCTGGTTATTGTCTTTTTCGGTCATTCCGGCCCTTTCAGGCGGAAAAAGCGCGCCGAGAGTAGCAGCTTTGCGAAGGTGGGAACAGCACCAGAATTGTCTATCACGGTCATAAAGGAAACCAAATTCCGGCCTTCCGGTCATTTTTAAGTCAAATCGGCAGGATTGTCGGACAAGAAATGCCGCGAACCCGTCAAGCACGCGGTATTGCGCCGCGCCGGCCCCCTCTCCAGAGAGAGGGGGTGGATGACGCAGCCGGGGGCTCCTCAGGCGGTCTCGCGCAGTTCGCGACGCAGGATCTTGCCCACCGGGGACATCGGCAGGGCGTCGCGCAGGACGATGTACTTGGGCACCTTGTAGCCGGTGAGCTGCTCACGGCAGTAGGCCTTCAGCTCCTCGACGGACAGCCCCGGCTCGCGCGGCACCACGAACAGCTTGACCGCCTCGCCGCTCTTCTCGTCGGGCACGCCGATGGCCGCGCAGCTGGCCACCTTGGGATGGGCCATGACCACCTCCTCGATCTCGTTGGGGTACACGTTGAAGCCGGAGACGATGATCATGTCCTTCTTGCGGTCGACGATGCGCAGGTAGCCGTCCGGGTCGATCACCGCGATGTCGCCGGTCTTCAGCCAGCCCTCGGCGTCCAGCACCTCGGCGGTGGCCTCCGGGCGCTGCCAGTAGCCCTTCATCACCTGCGGCCCCTTCACGCACAGTTCTCCGGGCTCGCCCAGGGGCAGTTCGTTGCCCTGTTCGTCGATCACCTTGAGCGCGGTGCCCGGCACCGGCAGGCCCACGGTACCCAAGCGCGCCAGCCGGCCCCGCGGGTTGGTGCTGACCACCGGGGAGGTTTCGGTGAGGCCGTAGCCCTCGGTAATGGCGCAGCCGGTGATCTGCTGCCACTGCTCGGCAGTGGCGCGCACCAGCGCGGTGCCGCCTGAGTTGGTCAGCTTGAGGGCGGAGAAGTCCAGCTTGCGGAAGTCCGGGTGGTTCATCAGCGCCACGAACAGGGTGTTGAGGCCGCAGATCCCGGTGAAGCGCCACTTCGCCAGCTCCTTGACGAAGCCCGGGATGTCCCGCGGGTTGGTGATCAGCACGTTGTGGTTGCCGTTGATCATCATGCACATGCAGTGCACGGTGAAGGCATAGATGTGGTACAGCGGCAGCGGCGCGATCAGCACCTCGTGGCCCGCCTGCATCAGCGGTCGTCCGTCGTCGCCGAGCTGCCCCAGACAGGCATCCACCTGAAGCATGTTGGCCACCAGGTTGCGGTGGGTGAGCATGGCGCCCTTGGCCACTCCGGTGGTGCCGCCGGTGTACTGCAGCACGGCGATGTCGTCGAGGCTGACCTTGACCGGCTTGAGGGCATGGCCCTGTCCCTGGGCCAGGGCACTCTTGAAAGGCACCGCCTGGGGCAGGTGGAAGGCCGGCACCAGCTTCTTCAGGTACTTGACCGCGGCGTTGAGCAGCGGCCCCTTGAGCCCCGGCTGCAGGTCGCCCATGCGCGCCTCGATCAGGTACTCGATCTCGGTGTCCGGCAACACCTCCTGAACCAGGTGACCGAACATGTTCAGATAGACCAGCGCGCGCGCGCCGGCATCGCTGAACTGGTGGCGCATCTCCCGGGCGGTGTACAGCGGGTTGGTATTGACCACGATGAGCCCGGCACGCAGGGCACCGAACACGGCGATGGGATACTGCAGGACGTTGGGCAGCTGCACCGCGATGCGATCGCCGGGCTTGAGGTCGGTATGCTTCTGCAGGTAGGCGGCGAAGGCGGCGGACAGCCGGTCCAGCTCGGCATAGCTGAGGGTCACCCCCAAGTTACTGAAGGCCGGACGGTCGGCAAACTTCTTGCACGACCGCTCGAACACCTCGATGACCGACTTGTAGGCCCCCAGGTCGATCTCGTTGGCGACGCCCGCCGGGCGCTTGTCGTTCCAGAATTCAGGCTGCATTTGTTGTTATCTCCATTCCCTGAAAGCATTTCTGGCCCGCGCATGCGGGATTCATCGGAAGTTATCAGCAATACCCGGAAGCGCAAATCGCCACCCCACCCGATCGATGCCGTGAATCGCCCGGTCCGTGCCGCGCTCATCCGCCGCCTGCTTCGTCGCATCCCATGGGCATGCCCCGCCACGCAGGCGAACTGGGAAAGGAGTTCTGAGGGAGTGAACAATGCCGGCCAGTCCGCTATATAGACCCCTTGCCCTTTCGACCATCCGGCCCAAGGAATCGCCATGCAGCACCAAGCCTTCTGGCTCACCGCCAGCGACGCCACGCCCCTGTTCGTCAACCGCTGGTACGGCGCGCAGCCGCCGCGCGCGGTGCTGATACTCGCCCACGGCATGGCCGAGCATGCCGCCCGCTATGCACGCTTCGCCGCGACCCTGGTGGATGCCGGCTACGCCCTCTACGCCCACGACCAGCGCGGCCATGGCCGGACCGCCGAGCACGGCGTGCTCGGCCACTACGCCGACCGCGACGGCTGGCAGCGGGTGGTCGACGACCTCGCCGAGCTCAACCAGCATATCCGCCAGCAGCACCCGGACACCCCGCTGGTGCTGATCGGCCACAGCATGGGCAGCTACATCAGCCAGGCCTACCTGATCCAGCACAGCGCCGAGGTACAGGCGGCGATCCTCTCCGGCTCCAACTACCAGCCGGTCAGCCTCTACCGTGCGGCAGCACTGATCGCCCGCTTCGAGCGCTGGCGCCAGGGCCCGACCGGGCGCAGCGCGCTGATCGAGTTCCTCTCCTTCGGCTCCTTCAACAAGGCGTTCAAGCCCAACCGCACCGCCTTCGACTGGCTGAGCCGCGATCCGGCCGAGGTGGACAGCTACATCGCCGATCCCCTGTGCGGCTTCCGCTGCACCAACCAGCTGTGGCTCGACCTGCTCGAGGGGCTGCAGCAGATCACCCCGGTCGCCAACCTGGCGAAGATCGCCCCAACCCTACCGCTGCTGGTGATCGGCGGCGCCCGCGACCCGGTCAGCCAGGGCCACCGCCTTGAGGACCTGGCCGCCGCACTGCGCCAGGCGGGGCTCCAGCGGGTCGAGCTGAAGCTCTACGCCGACGCCCGCCACGAGTTGTTCAACGAGACCAACCGCGACCAGGTGACAGCCGACCTGCTCGCCTGGCTGGAGCGCAACGTGCCCCGGCAGGCGGGCTCCGGCAGCCAAACTGTCTGACGATGTGGTAAAAGACCCCTCTCGTTTTCCCGGCTCGAGGCGGCCGTCCCCGGACGCTGCCGGAGCCCTTCCCTCCCATCCCGTAGAAGGTCCGCGCCCATGCCGCAGCTCACCAACACTCCCTACGACGAACTCGAAGTCGGTCAAACCGCCAGCTACAGCAAGACCGTCGAGGAGCGCGACATCCTGCTGTTCGCCGCGCTGTCCGGCGACCACAACCCGGTGCACCTGGACGCCGAGTACGCCGCCGGCACCATGTTCAAGGAGCGCATCGCCCACGGCATGTTCAGCGGCGCGCTGATCAGCGCCGCGGTGGCCTGCACTCTGCCAGGCCCGGGCACCATCTACATCGGCCAGACCATGAGCTTCACCCGTCCTGTGAAGTTCGGCGACACCCTGACCGTGCGCCTGGAAATTCTCGAGAAGCTGCCGAAGTTCCGGGTGAAGATCGCCACCCGGGTGTTCAACCAGAACGACGACCTGGTGGTCGACGGCGTCGCCGAGATCCTCGCTCCGCGCAGCAAGCAGACGGTCACCACCCCGGAACTGCCGCCGGTCACCATCGGCTGAGCACGGAAAAAACGGGGGACCCTGCACAGGTCTCCCGTTTTCGGATATAAAAGAAAGCCGTTAAAAAAAAGAGGGCGACCGAAGTCGCCCGAATTGCCTTGCGTGCCTAGTGTTGGAGGCTCAACCACGTTTGCGCTTGTGGGAGTCACTCCAAATGAAGTATCCGACGCCGCCACAGAAGGCGATCATCAGGAGAACCGTGCCAATTCCAGCAATTACCGCCGTATCCATGAACATCTCGTGTACCTCGCTGCGTCCCACCGTTCGATGGGATCAAGGTACTCGCGATGGGTTGGCGCAAAATTGATCTGGATCAATGGCCCGATTGACTCCTTTCCTGGCGCCGGTCGAAGCCTCCGAAAAAACCCGCCACACTGCCCCAAAACCGCGGCCTAGAACGGTTTACCGGCAAACTGCGACCGGACGTCGCACGAACGGAACGAATCCTCCAGCAAAGTCCCCGGGACGCTCGCCCGAGGCCTTGCGCTGCCAGCAGGAACCGGGGAATGGAAAAGCGCTCAGCGCTTCTTCTTCGGCTTGCCCTTGGCGGCCTTTTTCCGTCCCTTGGGCATGGGCAGGGCGCGCTCGAAGGCCTGGCGCATCTCGTTGAGGCGCTTCTCGTGCAGGTCATGGATGCGCTTGCCGCGCTCGGCGCTGAAGTCGATCAGCTTGTCATCGGAACTCATGCGGGCGACCGGATCAGGCGGAAGGTCAGGTTCAGGCGCGACGCGCAGGCTTGGCGCGTCTTCGCCACTTGGTGCTGCCAATGATGCTGCGTCGCGCCGGCCATGACCAGCAGCGAACCGTGCTCCAGCAGCAGGGAATGCTCTATGCGCGTGGCACCCTTGCGGCGCAGGTCGAAGCGCCGGGTGCCGCCCAGGCTCAGCGACGCCACCAGCGGCCGCAAGCCCAGCTCGGGCTCGTCGTCACTGTGCCAGCCCATGGAATCCTGGCCGCCGCGGTAGTAGTTGAGCAGCACGCCGTTGAACGGCTGGCCACACTCGGCCTCTACACGCCGGCGGATCCCGGCGAGCAGCGGCGTCCAGGGTCGCGGCTCGTGGCACAGCCCGGAATAGCGGTAGCGGGCGCCGGGATCGCCGTACCAGGCGACCAGCCGCGGCACCGCATAAGCACGGCCGTGGAGCACCACCTGCGGCTGCTCCCAGGGCGTTTCCGCCAGCAGTTGCGCCAGCCAGCGATCGGCCTCCTCCGCCGTCACCCAGCCGGGTAGCAGGCGCAGCTCGGCGTCGGGCAAGTCCAGCGGACACTCGGCGAACAGGCTCATCGCTCAGACCTCTACATCCACCCACAGTCCCTGACGCGGCAGCTCCTCCAAGAGGTCGCGGTCCGCCTCGGCCACCTCGCCGGCGGCCAACTGCTCGGCCGTATAGACCTGGCGCCGGCGCTGACGGTCGCGCTGGCGCTCGACTTCCTCCTGGGGATCGCGCTGACGCAGGCCCACCCCGGCGCTGCCGGAGTCCGCCTGAGGCGGGGTCACCGGCTGCACCTCGGGACGCGGTTTGGGCACGTCCTGCTGGCTGGTGACCGGCACCAGGCTCTGGGGAATAGGGGGCAGCATGGCTGGGCAGGCCCTCCGGGGTGGCATCCTTTGGTCAGACTGTCGGCAGGGCGCTCGTCGACTTGAGGATGCGCTCGCTACACTGATCGGACAAGACTCGCCGGCCCGGCTGCGCTGGCTTTGGCCTGGGCCTGGTGATCCGTTACCATACGCGGCTTTTCATCGGGGAGACAGGCATGGCGCAGTACGTACCGGGGCAACGCTGGATCAGCGACAGCGAAGCTGAGTTGGGCTTGGGCACCGTCCTCACCCAGGATGGGCGCATGCTCACCATGCTCTATCCGGCCACCGGGGAAACGCGCCTCTACGCCCTGCGCAACGCACCGCTGACCCGCGTGCGCTTCGCCCCGGGCGACGAAGTGACCCACTTCGAGGGCTGGAAGCTGATCGTCCGCGAGGTGGAGGACAACGACGGCCTGCTCACCTACCACGGCCTCGACGAGCAGAACCGTCCGGCCAGCCTGCCGGAAACCGAGCTGTCCAACTTCATCCAGTTCCGCCTGGCCAGCGACCGTCTGTTCGCCGGGCAGATCGACCCGCTGCCCTGGTTCACCCTGCGCTACCGCACCCTGGAGCACACCAGCCGGCTGCTGCAGTCGCCGCTGTGGGGCCTATGCGGCGCCCGCGCCCAGCCGATCCCCCACCAGCTGCACATCGCCCGCGAAGTGGCCGACCGGGTCGCCCCGCGGGTGCTGCTGGCCGACGAGGTGGGCCTCGGCAAGACCATCGAGGCCGGCCTGGTGATCCATCGGCGGCTGCTCAGCGGGCGCTCCAGCCGGGTGCTGATCCTGGTGCCAGAGAACCTCCAGCACCAGTGGCTGGTGGAGATGCGCCGGCGCTTCAACCTGCAGGTGACGCTGTTCGACGCCGAGCGCTTCGCCGAAAGCGATGCCAGCAACCCCTTCGAGGACAGCCAGCTGGCGCTGGTCGCCCTGGAGTGGCTGATCGGCGACGAGCGCGCCCAGGAGGCCCTGTTCGCCGCCGGCTGGGACCTGCTGGTGGTCGACGAGGCGCACCACCTGGTCTGGCACCCCGAGCAGGCCAGCCCCGAATACCGGCTGGTCGAGCAACTGGCCGCAGCGATCCCCGGCGTACTGCTGCTCACCGCCACTCCCGAGCAGCTCGGCCAGGAAAGCCACTTCGCCCGCCTACGCCTGCTTGATCCGCACCGTTTCCATGACCTGGAAGCCTTCCGCGCGGAAAGCGCCAACTACAAGCCGGTGGCCGAAGCGGTGCAAGAGCTGCTCGACCACGGCCGGCTCTCCACCGAGGCCCATGCCACCATCGCCAAGTTCCTCGGCGCCGAGGGCGAAGCACTGCTCGCCGCGGTCAGCGACGGCGACACCCAGGCCAGTGCGCGCCTGATCCGCGAACTAATCGACCGCCACGGCACCGGCCGCCTGCTGTTCCGCAACACCCGCGCCGCGGTGCGCGGTTTCCCGGAACGCCAGGTGCACCCCTACCCGCTGCCCATTCCCACGGAATACCTTGATCTGGAGCCCAGCGAGCGCGCCGAGCTGTACCCCGAAGCGCAGTACCAGGCCCAGGCCGAGGATGCCGAGGAAAACCGCTGGTGGCGCTTCGACCCGCGCGTCGACTGGCTGATCGACACCCTGAAGATGCTCAAGAAGTTCAAGGTGCTGGTGATCTGCGCCCACGCCGAGACCGCCATGGACCTGGAAGACGCCCTGCGGGTGCGCTCCGGCATCCCGGCCACGGTGTTCCACGAGGGCATGAGCATCCTCGAGCGCGACCGCGCCGCCGCCTACTTCGCTGACGAGGAGTTCGGTGCCCAGGTGCTGATCTGCTCGGAAATCGGCTCGGAAGGCCGCAACTTCCAGTTCGCCCACCATCTGGTGCTGTTCGACCTGCCGACCCACCCGGACCTGCTCGAACAGCGCATCGGCCGTCTCGACCGCATCGGCCAGAAGCACACCATCCAGCTGCACGTACCCTATCTGGAAGGCAGCCCGCAGGAGCGCCTGTTCCACTGGTACCACCTGGCGCTGAACGCCTTCCAGACCACCTGCCCGACCGGCAACGCCCTGCAGCAGCAGTTCGGCCCGCGCCTGCTGCCGCTGCTAGCCGGCGGCGACGACAAGGCCTGGGAAACTCTGCTGGCCGAGGCCCGCGCCGAGCGCGAACGTCTGGAAGGCGAGCTGCACGATGGCCGCGACCGCCTGCTGGAGCTCAATTCCAGCGGCGCCGGCGAGGGCGAGGAACTGGCCGCGGCCATCGCCGAGCAGGACGACCAGTTCGCCCTGCCGATCTACATGGAGGCGCTGTTCGACGCCTTCGGCATCGACAGCGAGGATCACTCGGAGAACGCCCTGATCCTGCGCCCCAGCGAGAAGATGCTGGACGCCAGCTTCCCGCTCGGCGACGACGAGGCGGTGACCATCACCTACGACCGCGAGCAGGCGCTGTCCCGCGAGGACATGCAGTTCATCACCTGGGAGCATCCCATGGTGCAGGGCGGCATGGACCTGGTGCTGTCCGGCTCCATGGGCAACACCGCAGTAGCGCTGATCAACAACAAGGCGCTCAAGCCCGGCACCCTGCTCCTCGAGGTGCTGTTCGTCAGCGAGGTCATCGCCCCCCGCCAGCTGCAGCTGGAACGCCACCTGCCTCCGGCTGCACTGCGCTGCCTGCTGGACGTCAACGGCAACGACCTGGCCAATAAGGTGTCCTTCGACAAGCTCAACGACCAGCTCGAGGCGGTGCCGCGCGCCAGCGCCAACAAGTTCGTGCAGGCCCAGCGCGACCAGCTAGCCAGGCTGATCGACGTCGCCGAGAGCAAGGCCGCGCCGCGCCATGCCGAACGGGTCGCGGAGGCCAAACGCCGCCTGGCCGCCGACCTAGACGAGGAACTGGCACGCCTGTCCGCCCTGCAGGCGGTCAATCCCAGCGTGCGCGACAGCGAGCTGGAAGCCCTGCGTCAGCAGCGCGAACAAGGCCTGGAAATGCTCGACAAGGCCGCCCTGCGCCTGGAAGCCATCCGCGTCATGGTGGCCGGTTAAGTATCCTCGGTGCTCCGCCCTCTCCCCGAGCGGAGAGGGCTAAGGCGAGGGAGAAACAGCCTCTGCCCTGCCTAAATCCGAGCGGTGTTCTGGCCAGGCCTAGTCCCCCCGTCCCCATCAATACCCCCTGCTCGCGCCGGCACAGTTCGAGCAGGAAGTCCCAGACCAGACGCAGGCGTACCGAACGACGCAGCTCTCGGCGGCTGCACATCCAGTACTCCCGGTCGCTGAAAAGTTCCGGCAGGACCGCTACCAGCCGGGAGGCGTAGCGGCCCATGCACTGAGGGCGGATAGCCAGTCCTGTGCCAGCCGGACGGCGCAGCCTGAGAGTTCTCGTAAGGCGCCAGCGCTCCCAGGCGTCCACGCCGCAAGGCAATCCGAGCCGCTACAGACCGGGGCGACACCGAAGCCACCACCCTCTCCCTGCCGGCAGTGGACCCGAACAGGGAGTGGCGTGCAGCCCCCGGAAGGGGTCAAGCCTGACGCCACTCCGCCAGCCAGCCGAGACCGGCCTGGGCGCCCTGCGCGTCCGGCTTGTACTCGGCGGCCAGCCAGCCCTGGTAGCCGGCTTTGCGCAACGCCTGCAGCGCGCTGGAGAAGTCCAGGCAGCCGCTGCCCGGGGCGCCACGCCCGGGGCAGTCGGCGAACTGCACGTGGCCGATGCGCCCGGCGAGCCTTGCGATGCTCGCCGGCAGGTCCAGGCCTTGGCGGGCCATGTGGTAGAAGTCCAGTTGGGCGGCCAGGTTGGGGTGATCGACCGTCTCCAGCAGCTCGACCAGGTGCTCGGGGGTGTTGATCAGGAAGCCGGGCATGTCCAGGGGGTTGATCGCCTCCACCAGCACACGGATACCGAGCACCTGGAACTCCTCGGCGGCCAGGCGCAGGTTGTCGGCCAGGGTGGCGAGCGCCTGCCCACGCGCCACACCCTCGGCCAGGCGCCCCGGCAGCACGTTGACACAGGCCGGACGGACCATGGCCGCGTAGGTCAGCGCCTCGCGCAGCGCCGCGGCGAATTCCTCGCGGCGTGCCGGTACCCCCGCCAGGCCCGGACCGCCGTCCATCAGATCGCCGGCCGGCACGTTGATCAGCACCAGCGGCATCCCCGCCGCCTCCAGTGCCTCCTTCAGGCGCAGCGCCGGCACCTCGTAGGGAAACTGGATCTCCACGCCGTCGAAGCCGGCCGCGGCCGCGGCCACCACCCGCTCGACCAGCGGCCGCTCGGTGAACAGCAGGGACAGGTTGGCGGCGATCCTCATTGCGCATTCTCCCGGTAGAGCTCCACCAGGGTCGCCGGGTCGCGCTCCAGGTTGCCCTTGCTGCCATGCAGGCGCATCAGTTGGGCGGCCAGACCGCTCATCGGCGTCGCCCTGCCCTGCTCGCGGGCCAGCTTGACCGCGGTGTCGAGATCCTTGAGCAGGGTGCGCACGTGCCACTTGATCGGCTCGAAGCGGCTCTCGGCCATCTGCGGGGCGAGAATCTGCAGCGGCTTGGAGTCGGCGAAACCGCCGGCCAGCGCCTCGGCGATCAGCGTGGCATCCACCCCGGCCTGCTCGGCCAGGGCCACCACCTCGGCGATCACCAGAGCATTGCAGGCGACGATCATCTGGTTGCACACCTTGGTAACCTGGCCGGCGCCCACTGCGCCCATATGGGTCACGCGCTGGCCCAGATGCGCCAGGATCGGGCGCACGCGCGCCAGGTCCTCGGCGCGGCCACCGGCCATGATCGCCAAGGTCCCGGCCTCAGCGCCCGGAGTGCCGCCGGACACCGGGGTATCCAGCCAGCGCATCCCGGTGCGCCCCTCCAACTCGGCGGCCATCTCACGGGTGGCGGCCGGCTCCAGGCTGGAGAAGTCCACCAGCAGCTGGCCGGCGCGGGCGGCTTCGACCACGCCATTGGCGCCAAACACCACCTCGCGCACCACCGCGGTGTCGGCCAGGCAGAGCATCACCACGTCGGCGGCCTGGCACAACTCGGCGGGCGTCGCCACCTGGCGGGCCCCGGCGGCCACCAGGGGCGCACATTTCTCGGGGGTGCGGTTCCATACGGTCAAGGGATAGCCGGCGGCGAGCAGGCGGCGGCACATCGGCAGGCCCATCAGGCCGATACCGGCGAAAGCGAGGGACGGAAGGCTAGTACTCACGGGATACTCCAGGGAAAGACCGGTCCCCGGTAACGCGGCCGGGCCGCGCGCCGGGACGGGATTCGACAAAACGCCGCGGGACGCGCACTGCGCCCCCGGGCAGGCCAGGCATGGATGCGCGATTCCATCAGTCGCCGCGCAACAGGCGATCCAGATCCACCGGCTCGCCGGGGTGGGCGCTGAGCTTTTCGCGGATATCCTCGAACATGGCGTCGTAGTCGCGGTGGTTGCGCACCACCGGACCGAGCTGCGGATGCAGGCCGTGCTTGGCGGCCAGACGGGTCGCCACGCTGGCGAAATTGAAGGCGGTATCGCGGCGCAGTTCGAACTCCTCCTCGAAATTCCTGCCCTCGATCTCGCCGGTCATGCGGAAATGCACCAACGGCCCCTTCTCGGAATCGCTCCGGACCTCGTAATAAAGGTGGATGTCCAGCCCCTGCGTCCCCAGCCCCGGCAGGTTCACGAGATGCAGATGACCCGGTTCGAACATGGCATTGCTCCTGATGGTGGAGGGATGTGCCCATCCCTGGATAGGGCCCGTTCCCAGGCCCGGACGACCCACCCAGTCTAGCGCAAGGGCATTTCAGTGCCGCAGCGGCGCAGTGCCGCGCTCCTGTACCAGAACCCAGGGCGCCACCACCACTGCCCAGAGCTCCGGGTCGCGGACCAGGAGGTCCTCGGCACGCGACGCCTCCAGCTTGCCCAGCTGGCCGCCGGCCAGCCAGGCCGAGACGCTGGCCTTGTCGTTCTCGGCAAAGGCCACGGCCACCGCCACCAGGTCGAGATCCGCGCCGACCCAGAGCAGGGAGCCACGGGCGAAGAAGGGTTGCAGCTCCTGCCAGCCGATTCGTGCGGTCTCGCCGAGCAGCTTGGCATAGAGGGTGCTAGGTTTCTCTGTCATGGAGACCTCGATCGGACTAGTCGGTTGCGAAGGGTCGCCATGATAGCGTCGCCAAACGTGATGAATCGCCGTTTTTCTATACATTTATTGCGATTTGGCGACACACGTCCGATCCGGCCGGCCGCCCCGACTTCCAAGGCCCAGGGGCGAGCCCTACACTGTACCGGTACAGTTCGGGGGACCCGGATCGGGCACATCCCAAGGACTTGTCAGGCCTAGGCCGCGACAACAATTACAAAGGGTTTGAGTGGAGCAAAATATGAATAACACCATCCGCCGCACACTGCTGTGTACCGCCATTGCCGCCTTCTTCGGCCTGAGCGGCTGCTCGGAGCAGTCCGACACCATCAAGATCGCCCTGGCCGGGCCGACCACCGGAGCGGTTGCTCAGTACGGCGAAATGCAGATCATCGGCGCCAAGATGGCCGTCGAGCAGATCAACAAAGCCGGGGGGGTGATCGGCAAGCAGCTCGAAGCCGTAGTCTACGACGACGCCTGTGATCCCAAGCAGGCCGTGGCCGTCGCCAACAAGATCGTCAACGACAAGATCAAGTACGTGGTCGGTCACCTCTGCTCCAGCTCCACCCAGCCGGCCTCCGATATCTACGAGGACGACGGCATCCTGATGATCACCGCCGCCTCCACCAGCCCGGACATCACTAGCCGCGGCTACAAGCTGGTGTTCCGCACCATCGGTCTGGACAGCATGCAGGGGCCGGCCGCCGGCAACTACATCGCCGAGCGCATCAAGCCCTCCAACGTCGCAGTGATCCACGACAAGCAGCAGTACGGCGAAGGCATCGCCACCGCCGTGAAGGAGACCCTGGAGAGCAAGGGCATCCAGGTCGGCGTGTTCGAAGGTATCAACGCCGGCGACAAGGACTTCTCCGCGCTGATCGCCAAGCTCAAGCAGGCCAACGTGGACTTCGTCTACTACGGCGGCTACCACCCGGAACTCGGCCTGCTGCTGCGCCAGGCGCGCGAGAAGGGCCTGGACGTCAAGTTCATGGGCCCGGAGGGCGTGGGTAACAAGGAGCTCTCGGCCATCGCCGGCCCGGCTTCCGAAGGCCTGCTGGTGACCCTGCCGAAGTCCTTCGACCAGGATCCGAAGAACCAGGCGCTGGTCGAGGCCTTCAAGGCCAAGAACGAGGACCCGAGCGGCCCGTTCGTGTTCCCGGCCTATGCCGCCGTCCAGGTGATCGCGGAAAGCATCGCCAAGGTCGGCGACGACTCCGACACCGCCAAGGTGGCCGCTGCGCTGCGCTCCAACACCTTCGACACGCCGACCGGCACCCTCGCCTTCGACGAGAAGGGTGACCTGAAGGACTTCTCCTTCGTGGTCTACGAGTGGCACGAGGACGCGACCAAAACCCTCGCGGAGTAATCCGTCGCAATGAACCGAAACCCACTGTCCGGGAATCGTTGAAGTGGGTCGTCGCGGCAGCTGGCGCCGGTCCGGGCCAGTTGCCGGGCGTCCCGAGGGACGGACCAGTGCCAGCGCGATACCTGAAGTTCATCCCCCATTCGGAACCGCGGCCCGAAACCCTGAGGGCCTCTGGTGCAGCCTTCCGGCGGGGGTATCTGGCAGGGATGCCGCGAACCCGGTCCGCGCCAGCCAGCCGGCCGTGCGCCGACTAGCGGCACACCACGAACCTGGCGGAGCCTTCCGCACTTCCCGATCCGGCAGCGGGTTTTGTCTATCCGCGCTTTACGGGTCCGCGTTGCGCCACAAGCGCCTCGATCGCCAAGGCCCGAGGAGTAGGCAATGCCTGAACTCAATCACTACCTTCAGCTGTTGATCGACGGCCTGTCGGTGGGAAGCACTTATGCCCTGATCGCCATCGGCTACACCATGGTCTACGGCATCATCGGCATGATCAACTTCGCCCACGGCGAGGTTTACATGATCGGCTCGTACATCGCCTTCATCGCCATCGCCGGCCTGGCCATGCTGGGCATCGACAGCGTGGCGCTGCTGACCATCGCCGCCTTCGTTGCCAGCATGATCGTCACCAGTGCTTACGGCTACAGCATCGAACGCGTGGCCTACCGCCCGCTACGCGGCGGCAACCGGCTGATCCCGCTGATCTCGGCGATCGGCATGTCCATCGTCCTGCAGAACATGGTGCTGCTGGCCCAGGACTCCCGCGGCAAGTCGATTCCCGACCCGCTGCCGGGCAAGTTCGACCTGGTCGCTGGCGGCGCGGTGTCCATCTCCTACATGCAGGTGTTCATCTTCGTCATCACCTTCGTGGCGATGATCGGGCTGACCCTGTTCATCGCCCGTTCGCGCCTCGGTCGCGCCTGCCGTGCCACCGCCGAGGACCTGAAGATGGCCAACCTACTGGGCATCAACACCAACAACATCATCGCCCTGACCTTCGTCATCGGCGCCGCCCTGGCCGCCGTCGCCGCGGTGCTGATCAGCATGCGCTACGGCTTCATCAACCCCAACCTGGGCTTCCTCGCCGGCATCAAGGCGTTCACCGCCGCGGTACTCGGTGGCATCGGCAGCATCCCCGGCGCCATGCTCGGCGGCCTGGTCCTCGGCGTGGCCGAGGCCTTCGGCGCCGACGTATTCGGCGACCAGTACAAGGACGTGGTGGCCTTCACCCTCCTGGTGCTTCTGCTGCTGTTCCGCCCGACCGGCATCCTCGGCCGTCCGGAGGTTGAAAAGGTATGAGCCAGACCACCCATTCCCCGCTCAAGACCGCGTTCTTCAGCGCCCTGCTGGTGCTCGCGGTGGCCTACCCGGTGCTCGGCCTGAAACTGACCACCGTGGGCATCAAGCTGCAAGTCCACGGTGCCAGCCCGGCGACCCTGTGGGCCATCGCCGCCTGCGCCGTGGCGATGTTCTTCTGGCAGCTGTTCCGCGACCGCCTGGCCCGCGCCTGGCAGAGCGCGCCGCGGCTACCGAAGATCCCCGCGCGGGTCAGCAACACCCTGACCCTGCCCTCCACCCAGCGCAGGGTGATCATGGTGCTGATAGTCATCGCCCTGGCCTGGCCGTTCTTCGGCTCGCGCGGCGCGGTGGACATCGCCACCCTGGTTCTGATCTACGTACTGCTCGGCCTCGGACTGAACATCGTGGTCGGTCTGGCCGGCCTGCTCGACCTCGGCTACGTGGGCTTCTATGCGGTAGGCGCCTACAGCTACGCGCTGCTCTCCCACTACTACGGCCTGGGCTTCTGGACCTGCCTGCCGATCGCCGGGCTGATGGCCGCGCTGTTCGGCTTCGTCCTCGGCTTCCCGGTACTGCGCCTGCGCGGTGACTACCTGGCCATCGTCACCCTCGGCTTCGGCGAGATCATCCGTATCCTGCTGCGCAACATGACCGAGCTCACCGGCGGCCCCAACGGCATCAGCAACATCGACAAGCCGAGCCTGTTCGGCCTGAGCTTCGACCGCGTGGCGCCCGAGGGCATGCAGACCTTCCACGAGTTCTTCGGCCTCTCTTACCAGTCGATCAACAAGGTGATCTTCCTCTACCTGATCGCCCTGCTGCTGGTGCTGTTCGCCCTGTTCGTGATCAACCGGCTGATCCGCATGCCCATCGGCCGTGCCTGGGAAGCCCTGCGCGAGGACGAGATCGCCTGCCGCGCCCTAGGCCTCAACCCCACGGTAATCAAGCTCTCGGCGTTCACCATCGGCGCCAGCTTCGCCGGTTTCGCCGGCAGCTTCTTCGCCGCCCGCCAGGGCCTGATCACCCCCGAGTCGTTCACCTTCATCGAGTCGGCGATCATCCTCGCCATCGTGGTGGCCGGCGGCATGGGCTCGCAGCTCGGAGTGATCCTAGCTGCAGTCGTGCTGACCCTGCTGCCCGAGCTGACCCGCGAGTTCGCCGACTACCGAATGCTGATCTTCGGCGCCCTGATGGTGCTGATGATGATCTGGCGCCCGCAAGGTCTCCTGCCCATGCAACGTCCCCATCTGGAGCTGAAGCAATGAGTCGACCGATCCTGGAAGCCAGCGGCCTGACCATGCGCTTCGGCGGCCTGCTGGCGGTCAACGGCGTGAACCTGACCGTCAATCCCAAACAGGTGGTCTCGATGATCGGCCCCAACGGCGCCGGCAAGACCACCGTGTTCAACTGCCTGACCGGCTTCTACCAGCCGACCTCGGGCAGCATCCTCCTCGACGGCGAGCCGATCCACGGCCTGCCCGGCCACAAGATTGCCCGCAAGGGGGTGGTGCGCACCTTCCAGAACGTCCGCCTGTTCAAGGACATGACCGTGGTGGAGAACCTGCTGATCGCCCAGCACCGCCACCTCAACACCAACTACCTGTCCGGCCTGTTCAAAACCCCGGCCTACCGGCGCAGCGAGCGCCAGGCCATGGAGTTCGCCGCGCACTGGCTGGAGCGGGTCAACCTGCTGGACCTCGCCAACCGTCCGGCCGGCACCCTGGCCTACGGCCAGCAGCGCCGCCTGGAGATCGCCCGCTGCATGATGACCCGGCCGCGCCTGCTGATGCTCGACGAGCCCGCCGCCGGCCTCAACCCGCGCGAGACCGAGGACCTCAAGGCGCTGATCAGCGTGCTGCGCGACGAGCACGACGTCACCGTGCTGCTGATCGAGCACGACATGAAGCTGGTGATGAGCATTTCCGACTACATCTACGTGATCAACCAGGGTACGCCCCTGGCATCCGGCACGCCGGAGCAGGTCCGCAGCAACCCGGACGTGATCAAGGCCTACCTGGGAGAAGCCTGATGCTGAGGTTCGACAAGGTTTCCACCTTCTACGGCAAGATCCAGGCGCTCCACGAGGTGAGCCTGGAGGTCAACCAGGGCGAGATCGTCACCCTGATCGGCGCCAACGGCGCTGGCAAGTCCACCCTGCTGATGACCCTCTGCGGCTCGCCGCGGGCGACCAGCGGCAGCATCCGCTACCTGGGCGAGGAACTGGTCGGCCAGGAGACCTGCGACATCATGCGCAAGAGCATCGCCATAGTGCCGGAAGGCCGCCGTGTGTTCTCGCGCCTGACCGTCGAAGAGAACCTGGCGATGGGCGGCTTCTTCAGCAGCAAGCAGGAGCGGCAGGAGCAGCTGGACAAGGTGCTGGAGCTCTTCCCGCGTCTCAAGGAGCGCTTCGCCCAGCGCGCCGGCACCATGTCCGGCGGCGAGCAGCAGATGCTCGCCATCGGCCGCGCGCTGATGAGCAAGCCCAAGCTGCTGCTGCTCGACGAGCCGTCCCTGGGCCTGGCGCCGATCATCATCCAGCAGATCTTCGCGATCATCGAGCAACTGCGCCAGGACGGGGTGACCATCTTTCTGGTCGAACAGAACGCCAACCAGGCGCTCAAGCTGGCCGACCGAGCCTATGTGCTGGAGAACGGCCACATCGTCATGCAGGGCAGCGGCGACACCCTGCTGAACGATCCCAAGGTCCGCGACGCCTACCTGGGCGGCTAGCCGCCCTCCCCGCTCCCCTTCCGAGCACGGAAGGGGAGCCCCCTGAACAAATCGAAATACTAGATATTAGTTACACTCATCTTCCATACATCAATCGAGTTTTCCGCACTAACATGGCGACATTCCCATTCAGGAGGTGTCCCATGACCCAGCTGCGATCCATTCTCTCCATCCATACCGGTCAGGCGGCCTCTGACGGCGCCGGCGTGCGCCTGACCCGGGTCATCGGCGGCCCCGACCTGGAGCGCTTCGATCCCTACCTGATGCTCGATGAGTTCGGCTCGGAGAATCCCGACGACTACATCGCCGGCTTCCCGCCGCACCCGCACCGCGGCTTCGAGACCATCACCTACATGCTCGAAGGGCACATGCGTCACGAGGACCACATGGGCAACGTCGGCCGGCTGAAGAGCGGCGGCGTGCAGTGGATGACCGCCGCCCGCGGCGTGATCCACAGCGAGATGCCCGAGCAAGAGGAAGGCGTGATGCGCGGCTTCCAGCTCTGGCTCAACCTGCCGGCCAGGGACAAGCTGGGCGATCCCGGCTACCGCGACTTCGCCCCCGAGGAGATCCCGCGCCTGCGCACCGCCGTGGGCGTCGAGGTGGTGGTCATCGCCGGGCGCTTCGACGACGGCCACGAGCAGCTCGACGGCGCCGTACAGCGACCGCACACCGAGCCTCAGCTGTTCGACCTGCAGCTGCCGGCCGGCAGCACGCTGCGTCCGCGCCTGTTGGACGGCCACCGGGTGCTGCTCTACGTCTACGAGGGGGAAGTTCAGGTCAACGGCACCCGGGTCGGCCGCAGCCGCCTGGTA
Organism: Pseudomonas thermotolerans DSM 14292; assembly: GCF_000364625.1. Taxonomy (GTDB): domain Bacteria; phylum Pseudomonadota; class Gammaproteobacteria; order Pseudomonadales; family Pseudomonadaceae; genus Aquipseudomonas; species Aquipseudomonas thermotolerans. The sequence continues at coordinate 103,698 of NZ_KB822608.1, read as the reverse complement.
CGCCTTTCCGAGCAGGGCTCGCTCGAGCTGGCCAGCACCTCGGGCGCCCGGGTCCTGCTGATCGCCGGCCGGCCGCTGGGCGAGCCCATCGTGCAGTACGGGCCCTTCGTGATGAACAGCCGCGAGGAGATCGAGCAGGCCCTGCGCGACTATCGTGACGGCCGGCTGACCGCCTGAGAGCTCGGCAGGGACGCTTCCACCGCCAGGAAGCGCCCCAGCACCTCGCGCTGGGCCATGGCGTCCCGGTAGCCCAGCTCGATCAGTGCGTTGCAGTAGCCCGGCTCGAACAGCAGGTAGCTGAGCAGCACCGCGCCGCCGCTGCGGGTCGCCCCAGGTCCGTAGAAAAAGGGCCGCAGGGCGCGAGGCAGCTCGGCGCGGTAGTGGGCGGCGAGCTGCTCCAGCGGCTGGCTGGGGGCGATGGTCAGCACCTCCACGGGACGCACGCCGAGGCGCGTGCGTGCGGTGTCGGAGAGCAGGCCGCTGAGCAGGTTGATGCGCTGCAGGGTCTCCAGGTCGCTTTCCAGGCTGTCCACGAAGGTGCTGTTGAGCATGTGGCCGCCGATCTGCGCCAGGCTGGGCGGCCGCCCACCGGTCGGGCGCGGCACCTCGGCATTGGCGTCGCCGTTGCGCCGGGGGCCGCTGACGCCGATCACCAGCACCCGGTTGGCCCCCAGGTGCAGCGCCGGGCTGATCGGCGCGAACTGGCGCAGAGCACCGTCGCCGAAGTACTCGCGGTGCACCTTGACCGGCGGAAACAGCATGGGGATGGCGGCACTGGCCAGCAAGTGCTCGACGTTCAGGCGGGTCGGCACCCCGACCCGGCGATGGCGGAACCAGGGATCGATGGTGGCCCGGCCCTGGTAGAAGGTCACCGCCTGGCCGGTCTCGTAGCCGAAGGCGGTGACCGCCACCGCGCGCAGGCGGCGTTGCCGCACCGCCGCGGCGATGCCGGAAAAGTCCAGCTCGCGGGCCAGGAGTTCACCCAGGGGAGCGTTGTCCAGCAGCGCCACCGGCCGGTCGCCGGCGAAGCCCAGCAGGTGGCGGGCGACGAAGCGGCCGGCCTGGCGCACCACTCCGGACCAGTCGCTGCGGTAGATGTGCCCGGTGTGGAAGCCGCGCCACACCGCGGTCAGGCGCTGGATCGCCGTGCCGAACTGCAGCGCCCCGCAGGCCAGACCGACGGCGTTCACCGCCCCGGCCGAGGTGCCGACGATCACCGGAAAGGGATTCTGGCCGGTCTCCGGCAGCAGCTCGGCAATGGCCGAGAGCACCCCCACCTGGTAGGCGGCACGAGCGCCGCCGCCGGACAGGATCAGTCCGGTCACCGGCGACGGCGAAGGACTCTGCTCCGGCATCTCGCTCCTCCCTGTCGATCAGCTGCCGCGGCGCTTGCGGTACAGCTTGGGCTCCCCTTCGGGCCGGGTCTTGAAGCGTCGGTGCGCCCACAGGTACTGCTCGGGGCACTGGCGGATGACGCCTTCCACCCACTGGTTGATGCGCAGGCAATCGGCTTCCTCGCTCTCCCCGGGGAAGTCCTCCAGCGGCGGATGCACGATGAGCCGGTAGCCCGAACCGTCCGCTAGGCGCACCTGGGTGAAGGGCATCACCAGGGCGCGGCCCAAGCGGGCGAACTTGCTGGTGGCGGTGACGGTCGCCGCCTGGATGCCGAACAGCGGCACGAACAGGCTCTGCTTGCGGCCGTAGTCCTGATCCGGCGCGTACCAGATCGCCCGTCCGGCGCGCAGCAGCTTGAGCATGCCGCGCACGTCCTCGCGCTCCACAGCGGTGGAGTCCAGGTTGTGGCGTTCGCGCCCCATGCGCTGCAGGTAGTCGAACACCGGATTCTTGTGTTCGCGGTACATGCCGTCGATGGTGTGCTGCTGGCCGAGCAGCGCCGCGCCGATCTCCAAGGTGGTGAAGTGGGCGGCCATGAGGATCACCCCCCGGCCTTCGGCCTGTGCCTTCTTCAGGAGCTCCAGGCCCTCGATGTGGGCCAGCTTGCGCAGGCGCTTCTTCGGCCACCACCAGCTGATGGCCATCTCGAAGAAGGCGATGCCCATGGACGCGAAGTTCTCCCGAAGCAACCGCTGGCGCTCCGCATCGGCAAGTTCGGGGAAGCACAGCTCCAGGTTGCGCGCGGCGATGTGCCGGCGCGATCCGGCCAGGGCGTACATCAGGGCGCCGAGCAGCCGGCCCAGCCGCAGCAGCGCCGGATAGGGCAGTTGGGCGACCAGCCAGAGCAGACCGATACCCAGCCACAGCGGCCAAAAGCGCGGATGCAGGAAATAGGCTCGAAAACGCGGACGATCCATGGAAGATTCCGGACAGGGGACATGGCCGGGCATTCTACACGGCACGCGCGGCTTGCGGCCGCATGACGGTTCTCGCTATAAGTCCCCGCTACTTTCCGCACACAGCCACAGGCCCTGCAGGCACAATGAGCCAAGCCGACCTCCTCGACCAAGCCCCCGTGTTCCAGCTCAAGGGCAGCATGCTTGCCATCACCGTGCTGGAGCTCACCCACAACGACCTCGCCCGCCTAGACGCCCAGTTGCTGGCGAAAGTGGCCGAAGCCCCCAACTTCTTCAGCAACATTCCCCTGGTGCTGGCCCTCGACAAGCTGCCGGAGGACTGCGGCGAGCTCGACCTGGCCGAGCTGCAGGCCGTCTGCAAGCGCCACGGCCTGTGCATCATGGCCATCCGCACCGAACGCGAGGAGCACATCGCCCGCGCCCGCGAGCTGGACCTGGCAGTGCTGCCGCCGTCCGGGGCGCGGGAACGGCTGATCGAGCCGGCGGAAAGCGCCGAGGCGCGACGCAAGGCGGAGAAGCCCAGGGAGCCGGAGGTGCGTCCGACCAAGGTGGTCACCACCCCGGTGCGCGGCGGCATGCAGGTCTACGCCGAGGGCGGCGACCTGGTGGTGCTGGCCTCGGTCAGTGCCGGCGCGGAACTTCTCGCCGACGGCAACATCCATGTGTACGGACCGATGCGCGGTCGTGCTCTGGCGGGGGTCAAGGGCAATGCCAAGGCCCGGATCTTCTGCCAGCGCCTGGGTGCCGAACTGCTCTCCATCGCCGGCAAGTACAAGGTCGCCGAGGACCTGCGCCGCGACCCGGCCTGGGGCGATGCAGTGCACGTCAGCCTGTCGGGAGATGTGTTGAAGATCACCCGGCTTTAACGGATACTGCCGCACATTTTCAAGGACCTGAAATCCTTTCATTAGGGGTGAATCACCTTGGCCAAGATCCTCGTAGTCACTTCCGGCAAGGGTGGCGTGGGCAAAACCACCACCAGCGCTGCAATCGGCACCGGCCTCGCCCTGCGTGGGCACAAAACCGTCATCGTCGACTTCGACGTCGGTCTGCGCAACCTTGACCTGATCATGGGCTGCGAGCGGCGCGTGGTGTATGACTTCGTCAACGTCATCAATGGCGAGGCCACCCTCACCCAGGCCCTGATCAAGGACAAGCGCCTGGAGAATCTCTACGTCCTGGCCGCCAGCCAGACCCGCGACAAGGACGCCCTGACCCTGGAAGGCGTCGGCAAGGTGATGGACGAGCTGCGCGAAAGCTTCGAATACATCGTCTGCGACTCCCCGGCCGGCATCGAGAAGGGTGCCCACCTGGCCATGTACTTCGCCGACGAGGCCATCGTGGTCACCAACCCTGAAGTCTCCTCGGTGCGCGACTCCGACCGCATGCTCGGCCTGCTGGCCAGCAAGTCGCGGCGCGCCGAACAGGGCGAAGAGCCGATCAAGGAACACCTGCTGCTGACCCGCTACAACCCCGAGCGCGTCAGCAAGGGCGAAATGCTCGGTGTCGAGGACGTCGAGGAAATCCTCGCCATCCGTCTGCTTGGCGTCATTCCGGAGTCCCAGGCAGTTCTCAAGGCCTCTAACCAAGGCGTTCCGGTGATTCTCGACGAGCAGAGCGACGCCGGCCAGGCGTACAGCGACGCCGTCGACCGCCTGCTCGGCAAGGAGCTGCCGCACCGCTTCCTTGACGTGCAGAAGAAAGGGCTTCTGCAGCGCCTGTTCGGAGGTAGGGAATGAATATTTTTGACTTCTTTCGTGAGCGCAAGAAGCAGTCCTCTGCCGCGGTCGCGAAAGAGCGTCTCCAGATCATCGTCGCTCACGAGCGCGGACAGCGCAGCAAGCCGGACTATCTGCCCGACCTGCAGAAAGAACTGGTGGAAGTGATCCGCAAGTACGTCAACATCGACATCGACCAGGTTCAGGTCGCCCTGGAGAACCAGGGGAACTGCTCGATCCTCGAGCTCAACGTCACCCTGCCGGATCGCTGATCCCGGAGTGGATGGAAACGGCGGCCACGGCCGCCGTTTTCGTTCGTGAACCCCATGCCGCTTGCCAACATCGAAATCCTCCATGCCGACCCCGCCATCCTGGTGGTCAACAAGCCGACCCTGCTGCTCTCGGTGCCCGGTCGCGCCGAGGACAACCGCGACTGCCTGATCACCCGCCTGCAGGAGAACGGCTACCCCGAGGCGCGCATCGTCCACCGACTGGACTGGGAGACCTCCGGGCTGCTCCTCCTGGCCCGCGACGCCGACAGCCACCGCGAGCTGTCCCGGCAGTTCCACGACCGCGAGACCGAGAAGGCCTACACCGCCCTGTGCTGGGGCGAGCCGGAACTGGACAGCGGACGCATCGAGCTGCCGCTACGCTACGACCCGCCGACCAAGCCGCGCCACGTGGTCTGCTTCGAGCACGGCCGCCATGCCCTGACCTTCTGGCGCGTACTGGAGCGCTGCGGCCACTACAGCCGAGTCGAGCTGACCCCGATCACCGGCCGCTCCCATCAGCTGCGGGTGCACATGCTGGCTATCGGCCATCCACTGCTTGGCGACCGACTCTACGCCCACCCCGAGGCCCTCGCCGCCCACCAGCGGCTGTGCCTGCACGCTAGCATGCTGGCCTTCACCCATCCACGGACCGGTGAGCGCCTGCGCTTCCACTGCCCGGCGCCCTTCTAGGCCATCGCGGCGCCTTTATCGGCTTTTCCGCGCGATCTCGGTAAACTCCGGGCATTGCAGTTGGAGTCCCGTATGCCCGTCGATCTGAATCAAGGCCTCATCGACTTCCTGAAGGCCTCGCCCACGCCCTTCCACGCCACCGCCAGCCTGGCCAAGCACCTCGAGGCGGCCGGCTACCAGCGCCTCGACGAACGCGACGCCTGGCACCCCGAGCCCGGCGGCCGCTACTACGTCACCCGCAACGACTCCTCGCTGATCGCCGTGCGCCTCGGCAAGCGCTCCGCACTGGAGAGCGGCCTGCGCCTGGTCGGCGCGCACACCGACAGCCCCTGCCTGCGGGTCAAGCCGAACCCCGAGCTACTGCGTCAGGGCTTCCTGCAGCTGGGCGTGGAGGTCTACGGCGGCGCCCTGCTGGCGCCCTGGTTCGACCGCGACCTGTCCCTGGCGGGCCGGGTCACCTTCCGCGAGAGCGGCAAGGTGCAGAGCCAACTGATCGACTTCCGCGCGCCCATCGCGGTGATCCCCAACCTGGCCATCCATCTCAACCGCGAGGCCAACCAGGGCTGGCCGATCAACGCCCAGAACGAACTGCCGCCGATCCTCGCCCAGGTACCGGGCCACGAGCCCTACGACTTCCGCGCCCTGCTCGCCGAGCAGCTGACCCGCGAGCACGGCATCAACGCCGACGCGGTACTCGACTACGAGCTGAGCTTCTACGACACCCAGCCGGCGGCCCTGGTGGGGCTGGACGGCGACTTCATCGCCGGGGCCCGGCTGGACAACCTGCTGTCCTGCTACGCCGGCCTGCAGGCACTGCTCGCCGCCAAGGGCGAGGAAGCCTGCGTGCTGGTCTGTACCGACCACGAGGAAGTGGGCTCCTGCTCGGCCTGCGGCGCCGACGGCCCCTTCCTCGAGCAGGTGCTGCGCCGCCTGCTGGGGGAGGACCAGTCCGGCTTCGCGCGGACCATCCAGAAGTCCCTGCTGGTCTCCGCCGACAACGCCCACGGCGTGCACCCCAACTATGCCGACAGGCACGACGGCAACCACGGCCCCAAGCTCAACGCCGGCCCGGTGATCAAGATCAACTCCAACCAGCGCTACGCTACCAACAGCGAGACCGCCGGCTTCTTCCGCCATCTCTGTCTGGAGAACGAGGTGCCCGTGCAGAGCTTCGTGGTGCGCAGCGACATGGGCTGCGGCTCGACCATCGGACCGATCACCGCCAGCCAGCTGGGCGTGCGCACCGTGGACATCGGCCTGCCGACCTTCGCCATGCACTCGATCCGCGAACTGGCCGGCAGCCAGGACCTGGCCCATCTGGTCAAGGTGCTGACCGCCTTCTACGCCAGCCCTGAACTACCCTGAGCCCGTCCCCGGAGGGAGAGGGGAAACCAGATGTCCCTCTTCCTCGCCCCGGCCCCGACACGCAGATACCGGAAAAGCCGGGCCGCTTGGGGTAGTGCCCCACAGGGAGCGACGGGCGCCCGTCGATGTGCCATGAAAGGCAATGCGCCTGGAAGCCCGCTGCAGACCGCAGGCGCCCCCTGGGAAGCGCCCCATCTATGCCGTCATCTCGCGCAACGATTGGCCACAGCTGCGCCGGGTAACGCATGCCCAGGCGGGGTGACCCAGCCCTGGTACTGCACCCATGCCGCACAACTGGGACACAACTGGGACAGCCTGGCCTGGACCAGCGAAGCCAATCCACGCCACGGCAGACAGCCCTATGCCTGCGACTGACCAGCCTCAGCCCAGGCGCTCGTCGATCAGCAGCACCAGCTTGCCGGCCACCTGGTTGCTGGCCAGCGTGGCGAAGGCGGCCTCCGCGTCCCTGGCCGGGAGGCTGCGTTCCAGGCGCGGCGAAAGCCGGCCCTCGGCGAACAGCGGCCAGACCTGCTCGCGCAGATCGCCGATCAGCCGCGCCTTAAACTCGGCATCGCGGTTACGCAAGGTAGAGCCGATCAGTTGCACCCGCTTGCCGAGCAGCAGGGCCAGATCCAGCTCCGCCTTGCGCCCGCCCATCAGGCCGATGTTCACCCAACGCCCGTCGTGGGCTAGCAGAGCCAGATTGAGCGCCGCATAGCTGCCGCCCACCGGATCGAGGATCACGTCGAAGGGCCCGAAATCGCGCAGCCCCTCCAGGCCGCTGCCGCGGATCACCCCGCCCTGGGCACCAAGGGATTCGCAATAGGCCAGCCGCTCGGCGGAGCCGACGCTGACCCAGCAGGGATTGCCGAACGCCTTGCATAGCTGGATAGCCGCCGACCCCACGCCGCTGGCTCCGGCGTGCAGCAGTACCTTCTCGCCGGGCTTGAGGGCGGCCAGCCAGAACAGGTTGAGCCAGGCGGTGGCATAGACTTCCGGCAGCGCCGCCGCCTCACGCAGATCCAGGCCTTCCGGCACCGGCAGCACATGGCGGGCGTCGACTACGACTTCCTCGGCCATGCCACCGCCGGCCAGCAGGGCGCAGACCCGGTCGCCGACCTGCCAGGAACTGCCGGTGCCCACCTCGCTGACCACCCCGGCGCACTCCAGGCCGAGGATGTCGCTGGCCCCCGGCGGCGGCGGATAGAGCCCGGCCCGCTGCAGCAGGTCCGCACGGTTCAGCCCGGCGGCCGCCACCCGGATGCGCACCTGGCCAGCATCGCAGGCCGGAGTCGGTCGTTCCACCCATTCCAGGCGTCCTTCAATGCCTTGCAATGCCTTCACAGTGCCTCCATAGTGATGCCATGAGCCCAGCCCGCGGCTGGGCTTTCTTTTTCATTACGCGACGGCCCCATTGAACCGTCGCCCGCAAAGACGGCCTAATATGCTTGATCAACTGTCACACGTCGAACCCGCAGCATGAAGCGCTTCCTTCCCCGCACCGCCCTTGCCCTCGTCCTCGGTCTCAGCGCGCTGCCGGTTTTCGCCAGCAGCAAGGCCGGCAACCCGTGGGACAGCCTGCAGCCCGACCGCGAGCAGGTGATCGCCAGTCTCAACGTGGTGGAACTGCTCAAACGCCACCACTACAGCAAGCCGCCGCTGAACGACGCCCGCTCGGTACTGATCTACGAAGGCTACCTGAAGATGCTCGACCCGGCGCGCAGCTACTTCACCGCAGCGGACATCGCCGAGTTCGAGCGCTGGAAGACCAAGTTCGACGACCTGCTGAAGAGCGGCGACCTGGGGCCCGGCTTCAGCATCTACAAGCGCCACCTGGACCGTCTCAAGGAACGCCTGGAGTTCGTCCTGGCCGAGCTGGACAAGGGCATCGACAAGATCGACTTCACCCTCGACGAGACCCTCGAGACCGATCGCGAGAACGCCCCCTGGGCCAAGGACTCCGCGGAGCTCGATGAGCTCTGGCGCAAGCGCCTGAAAGACGAGGTACTGCGCCTGAAGATCGCCGGCAAGGACGACAAGGCAATCCAGGAACAGCTGACCAAGCGCTACAAGAACCAGCTGCTGCGCCTAAGCCAGACCCGCAGCGAGGACATCTTCCAGACCTACATCAACGCCTTCGCGCAGTCCTATGACCCCCACACCAACTACCTGTCGCCGGAGAGCGCGGAGAATTTCGACATCAACATGAGCCTGTCGCTGGAAGGCATAGGCGCAGTGCTGCAGAGCGACAACGACTACGTGAAGATCGTCCGCCTGGTGCCTGCCGGCCCGGCCGAGAAGAGCAAGCAACTGGCCCCGGCCGACAAGATCATCGGCGTGGCCCAGGGTGACGGCGAGATGGTCGACGTGGTGGGCTGGCGCCTCGACGAGGTGGTCAAGCTGATCCGCGGCCCCAAGGGATCGGTGGTTCGCCTGGAGGTGATCCCGGCCAGCAACGCGCCCAACGACGAAACCAGCAAGGTGGTGGCCATCACCCGCGAGGCGGTCAAGCTGGAAGAGCAGGCAGCCAAGAAGTCGGTCCTCAAGCTCGAGCATGAGGGCAAGCAGTTCACCCTCGGGGTGATCGAGATCCCCGCCTTCTACCTGGACTTCAAGGCCTACCGGGCCGGCGATCCCAACTACCGGAGCACCACCCGCGACGTCAAACGGCTGATCGACGAGCTGCAGAAGGACAAGGTCGACGGCATCGTCATCGACCTGCGCAACAACGGCGGCGGTTCCCTACAGGAGGCCGCCGAGCTGACCGGACTGTTCATCGGCCAGGGTCCCACCGTGCTGGTGCGCAACAGCGACGGCCGGGTCGACGTGCTTGCCGACGAGAGCAAGAGCCCCTACTACACCGGCCCGTTGGCGGTGCTGGTCAACCGCCTGTCGGCCTCCGCCTCGGAGATCTTCGCCGGCGCCATGCAGGACTACCACCGCGCCCTGATCCTCGGCGGCCAAACCTTCGGCAAGGGCACGGTGCAGACCATCCAGCCGCTCAACCACGGCGAGCTGAAGCTGACCCTAGCGAAGTTCTACCGGGTCTCCGGGCAGAGCACCCAGCACCAGGGGGTGATCCCCGATATCGAGTACCCCTCGGTGGTGGACACTAAGGAGATCGGCGAGAGCGCCCTGCCCGAGGCCATGCCCTGGGACAGCATCCGCCCGGTGATCAAGCCCGACAACAACCCCTTCAAGCCGTTCCTGGCCGAGCTCAAGGCCCGTCACGACGCCCGCGTCGCGCAGAACCCGGACTTCGTGTTCACCCGCAACCGCCTGGCCCTTAGCCAGGAGCTGATGCGCGAGACCACGGTGAGCCTCAACGAGGCCAAGCGCCGCGCCCAGCAGGCGGAGATCGAGGCCCGCCAGTTGGCCATGGAGAACGCCAAGCGCAAAGCCAAGGGCGAGGAGCCGCTCAAGGAGCTGAAGAAGGAGGACGAGGACGCTCTGCCGGCCAGGGACGAGAAGCTCAAGCCGGAAGAGGACGCCTATCTGGTGGAGACCGGGCAGATCATGCTCGACTACCTAGGCCTCAGCTCGGCGCTCGCCAAACACTGAGCCTCTTCAAGGAAAAGGCGGTCCGGGACTGGGACCGCCTTTTTCACTTCCCGCCGAAAAGCTCGGCGCAGCCTGCAGCTGCGACTACAACCCCAGCTCCGCGGCCCGCGCCGCGTAGCGCTCGGCCTCGACGGGGTCCGGTGCCAGACCGTGGCCACCGTCGCGGTACAGCTCAGCCAGGCGGCGAGCCGCCAGGGGATGCCCAGCAGCCGCGGCCATACCCAACCAGCGCGCCGCCTCCAGACCATCCGGCGCCTGGCGGGCATCCCCGGCCAGACTCAACACGCCCAACTGGTAGGCGGCCTTGGCATCACCCGCGTTGGCGGCCAGGCGCAGCAGACGGACGCCCTCCTCGCGGGCGCCGAAGCCCTGGCCGCGGAACAGCAGCAGATGGCCGTAGAAGCTCTGCGCGGCCGTATCCCCCAGCGCCGCCATGCGTGCGTACTGACCCTGCATCCATTGCCAGGCACGCGGCCTGGCCACTACCCAACGCCAGCGCAGCAGGGAGCGCGCCACCCTGTAGCCCAACCGGGCACGCAGTTTCCAGTGCCACATTCAGACGCCCTCGGGATAGTCGTATTCGAACACTCGGGCCACCTCGGCGGCGTGCCAGGAAGCCGCTGCCACACCGTCAGACGGTCCGGAGAAGCGCCCTAGGCGCTCCACGCTCTCGAAGAAACCGGTACGCGGCAGGCGGCTGGCACCCTGGCTGATCACCAGGGCGCTACGCAGTGGACGGTCGGCCCGGGCGTCCAGTGCGGCCAGGTGTTCCAGGGCTGCCGTGAGGGTTTGCATGGCGGGTGTGGGTAGTTCGAGGCGCTCGATGAGCGCGCGGTAGGTCAGCAGGTGGCGTTGCCGGCGGGCTTCGGCGAGCTCATGCAACAACGCCTCCCACTGTTGGCGGCTAATACGTATGCTCACATGTCATCTCCCCAGCCATCCACTCCGAGATTCCACGCCAGGGCGCGCCGGATTGCCGAGTCCGGTTGCCGCTCTCCTTTTTCGATCATAGCCAAATAGTGCGGACTGATGCCGACCGCTCGCGCCAATTGTTCCTGGGTCAGCCCCTTGCCCTCGCGCAGCTCGGCGAGACAGGCCAGGGTCGGTCGCCCGGGCACGGCAGGGGCACTACTGGCAGCCTCGGTCGCTGCCGCAGGTGCCGGACGACCGGCGGCGTGCAGCAGAGTCTGATACTCGGCCCAGGGCAGCACGGCGTATTCCGGCTCGCCATCGCGCATGATCACTTGCACGTTCATGGTGGGATCCTTGCTCTCGGTGAAACAAGCCATCTTAACAGGGCCTCAGCGTCGTCCACCCGCCTCTTGCCCGAGCTCGGGCGGGGTTAGCAGCGCCTGCTGCTTGTCCACGGGCTGGGCGTCCCGCCAGGCGCGGAACGCCTCCAGCTCCTGCCTCCAAGTGGCGAACACCCAAGCCAGGACGGCGAAGTCGTCGATCAGCCCCAGCCCCAACAAAAGATCGGGGATGGCGTCCAGCGGCGAGAGAAAGTACAGCAGTGCGGCGACCACGGCGACCAGCGCCTGCGGGCTGACGGCCCGGTACTCGCCGCGCCACCAGGCCACGCAGAGCGCCTGCAGCAGCCGCAACTCTTCCCTGACCCCGGCCAGTCGCCAGCTCTGCCGGATGCTCTTGCGACTCACCGCGGCAAGCAGCAATGGCAGGCGGCCACTACGCAGGAAACGCTGCGCCTGGGTCAGGTAACGCTTGAGGTTCCACGGAGTCTTCATCGCCACCTCCCGGCAATTCCCCGCCCTAAAGGGCCTGCGCGGGTTATCCACCAAAGCTGTGGACAACTCTGTCGAAAAAACCTGAATGAGCGCCGCAAAGCCGCATGCCATGCAGCTTTCCGACAAATCGGGCAAATTTTGCCCACCAGGAAAAATTCAAAATAAATCAATTGGTTATACAAGAACCTAGGTTACAAGATGGTTCCACGAGGCCCGGCTGAGAACGGCTCTCACAATGTGCATAACCGTAACACTGAAGAATCTATCGCTCCTGTTCTGACCACCGGTTCACGCAATATGTCCCCCAGAAACGACAACGCCCCGCAGAGACGGGGCGTTGCTGACCAACCATCGGGGGACTTACTGCTGCTCTTCGTCGCCGTCCACCGGCTTGATGCCGAGCAACTCGACGTCGAACACCAGCACCGAGTTGGCGGGGATCGCAGGGCTCGGGCTCTGCTCGCCATAGGCCAGCTCGCTGGGGATGTAGAACTTGTACTTCTCGCCCACGTGCATCAGCTGTAGGCCTTCCACCCAGCCGGGGATCACGCCGCTGACGGGCAGGTCGATGGGGCTGCCGCGCTCGATGGAGCTGTCGAACACCTGGCCGTCGGTGAGGCGGCCCTCGTAGTGCACGGTGACCACGTCGGTGGGTTTCGGCTGGGCGCCCTCGGCCTTCTTGAGCACTTCGTACTGCAAGCCGGACTGGGTGGTGGTCACCCCTTCGCGCTTGCCGTTCTCCTCGAGGAACTTCTTGCCGGCCGCGGCGGTTTCCTCGTTGAGCTTGGCCATGCGCTCCTCGGAGCGTTGCTGCAGGAAAGCGAAGGCTTCCATCAGCTCCTCGTCCTTCAGGCGCTGCTCGCGTTTGGCCAGCGCGTCCTCGATGCCCTGGGCGACGGCCTTGGAATCCAGATCATCCATGCCTTCCTGGGCCAGGCTGCGGCCCATGTTCAGGCCAATTCCGTAGGAAGCTTTCTGTGCCGGAGTTTTCAACTCCACGGCGGCTTGCTGGTCGCAACCGGCGAGAACCAGGCCGACCAACGCTACTGCGGCCGCCAAACGATGCTGTCTCATGCTGTTTCCTTGGTCCGTACCCACGCAGTGGGGCTGTCGAGTGAAGATGCGAGCTTATCAGGCCTGCGTGATCACTGGCTACGAGGATATGAACAGCAAAACCCGAATAGGTTCAGGGATCTGGAAAGCGAAGGAGAGAGGGGAAGAAGGGGGACTGCAGGATGGGAAAAATGGCGCAGCGGACGGGACTCGAACCCGCGACCCCCGGCGTGACAGGCCGGTATTCTAACCGACTGAACTACCGCTGCGCGTTACCCCAAGATTGGTGGGTGGTGACGGGATCGAACCGCCGACCCTCTGCTTGTAAGGCAGATGCTCTCCCAGCTGAGCTAACCACCCATCGTCTCGGTGTGGCGCGCATTCTACGGAGCACCCTCCCCCCTGGCAAGCTCTTTTTGAAGAAATTTCTTTCGGTGCAGCAAAGAGTTAGCTCAGGGTTGGCCTCATCGACCATGCAGAGAATAATGCGCCCCTTCGTGTGCACCGCCAGGAGATTCTTCCACCATGTGGTTCCGCAACCTGCTCGTCTATCGCCTCACCCAGGACATTTCCTTCGATGCCGAACGTTTGGAAGCCGCGCTGGCCGGCAAGCCCGCCCGCCCCTGCGCCAGCCAGGAGCTGACCACCTACGGCTTCGTCGCGCCCTTCGGCAAAGGCGAGGACGCGCCTCTGGTGCACGCCAGCCAGGACTTCCTGCTGATCGCCGCACGCAAGGAGGAACGCCTCCTGCCCAGCAGCGTGGTCAAGGACGCTCTCAAGGAGAAGGTGGAGGAAATCGAGACCGCGCAGATGCGCAAGGTCTACAAGAAGGAACGCGAACAGCTGAAGGACGAGATCATTCAGGCCTTCCTGCCGCGCGCCTTCATCCGCCGCTCGCAGACCTTCGCCGCCATCGCCCCGAAACTCGGCCTGATCCTGGTCAACAGCGCCAGCACGCGGCGTGCCGAGGACCTGCTGTCGACCCTGCGCGAAGCCCTGGGCTCGCTGCCGGTGCGGCCGCTGTCGGTGAAAGTCGCGCCCAGCGCCACCCTGACCGACTGGGTGAAGGCCCAGCAGGCCGCGCCGGACTTCACCGTGCTCGACGAGTGCGAGCTGCGTGACACCCACGAGGACGGCGGCGTGGTGCGCTGCAAGCGCCAGGACCTGACCAGCGACGAGATCCAGCTGCACCTGTCCACCGGCAAGCAGGTCACCCAGCTGGCCCTGGCCTGGCAGGACAAGCTGTCCTTCGTGCTGGACGACAAGCTGGTCATCAAGCGGCTGCGCTTCGAGGATCTGCTGACCGAGCAGGCCGAGCAGGACGGCGGCGACGATGCCCTGGCCCAGCAGGACGCCAGCTTCACTCTGATGATGCTGACCTTCAGCGAGTTTCTCCCGGCCCTGTTCGAGGCGCTCGGCGGCGAGGAAATCCCCCAGGGCATCTGACCCCGGCCATAATCCGGACCGCCGCGGCGCACGGGATTGCCCCGGAGGTCAGGTTTTGCCAGAATGCCGCGGCCGGGGACGACCCCGGCCTCCGTTCGAATAATGTTGGGGACGACCCCGGCACGCGTGCTGGAGGTCAGCATGTCCTGGATCATCCTGTTCTTCGCCGGCCTGTTCGAGGTCGCTTGGGCCGTCGGCCTGAAATACACCGAGGGCTTCACCCGCCCGCTTCCCACCCTGCTCACCGTCGCCGCCATGCTGGTCAGCCTCGGCCTGCTCGGCCTGGCCATGAAGCAGCTGCCGCTGGGCACCGCCTATGCGGTATGGACCGGGGTCGGCGCGGTGGGTACGGTGATCGCCGGCATCCTGCTGTTCGGCGAATCCGTGGCCCTGCTGCGCCTGGCCAGCGTGGCGCTGATCGTCACCGGGCTGGTGGGCCTCAAGCTCAGCCACTGAGCGGCGCCGGGCGGTGCTCTGATCCGCGCCTTTCCCCTGCGCGCCCAGACGCGCCCCGCCCCGGCTTTTGCCGCTGCCCGGCGAATCCGGCACACTAGGCGCCCCGAGCAATTGCTCGTTTCAGATCCCACAGCAGATTTGGTATGACCCATTCTCCGTTCCGCCGCCTGGCCTTCGGCATCCTGCGTCGCCTGCTCTACCTCTGGGTACGTTCCGAGACCATCAACCAGTCCGCGTTCAGCCTCAAGCTGGACCGCAGCAGACCGATCTTCTACGTGCTGCAGCAGCCGTCGCTGAGCGACCTGGCGGTTCTCGACACGGAATGCAGCAAGGCCGGCCTGCCGCGCCCGGTGCTGCCGGTGGCACTCGGCGGCCAGACGGAACCGGCCGGGTTCTTCTACCTGAACCGCGAGCACGCCTGGTTCGGCCGCCGCGACCCGCGCGGCAACTCGCCGACCCTGCTGCGCCTGGTCAACGCCATCGGCCAGCACGCCGTGGAGGACGCGCAGATCATTCCGGTCAGCGTGTTCTGGGGCCAGTCGCCGGATCGCGAGACCAGCCCCTGGAAGCTGCTGTTCGCGGATACCTGGGCAGTCACCGGGCGGCTGCGCCGGCTGATCAACATTCTCATCCTCGGCCGCAAGACCCGCGTGCAGTTCTCCGCGCCCATCCACCTGCGCGAGCTGATCGACCAGGGCAAGGGCCAGGAACGCACCCTGCGCATGGTCCAACGCATCCTTCGGGTGCACTTTCGCAACCAGAAGACCGCGGTGATCGGCCCGGACCTCTCGCACCGCCGCAACCTGGTCAAGGGTCTGATCCACGCCCCGCTGGTACGCCAGGCCATCGCCGAGGAGGCCGAGCGCGAGAAGGTCACCCTGGCCAAGGCCGAGGCCACCGCGCTGCGCTACGGCAACGAGATCGCCTCGGACTACACCTACACCGCGGTGCGCTTCCTCGAGGTGGTGCTGTCCTGGTTCTGGAACAAGATCTACGACGGCATCCGCGTCAACCGCATCGACAGCGTGCAGGAGATCGCCCAGGGCCATGAGGTGATCTACGTGCCCTGCCACCGCAGCCACATCGACTACCTGCTGCTCTCCTACATCCTGTTCCGCAACGGCCTGACCCCGCCGCACATCGCCGCCGGGATCAACCTCAACATGCCGCTGATCGGTGGCCTGCTGCGCCGCGGCGGAGCCTTCTTCATGCGCCGCACCTTCCGCGGCAACCCGCTGTACACCGCGGTGTTCAACGAATACCTGCACACCCTGTACACCAAGGGCTTCCCGGTGGAGTACTTCGTCGAGGGCGGCCGCTCGCGCACCGGACGCATGCTGCAGCCGAAGACCGGGATGCTGGCCATCACCCTGCGCAGCTTCCTGCGCTCCAGCCGCCTGCCGATCGTCTTCGTGCCGGTGTACATCGGCTACGAGCGCGTCTTGGAGGGCCGCACCTACCTGGGCGAACTGCGCGGCGCGGCTAAGAAGAAGGAATCCATCTTCGACCTGTTCAAGGTGCTAGGCGCGCTCAAGCAGCGCTTCGGCCAGGTCTGGGTGAACTTCGGCGAGCCGATCGAGCTGGCCGAGTTCCTCGACCAGCAGCAGCCCGGCTGGCGTGACCAGGAGCTCGGCCCGCAGTACCGCCCGGAATGGCTCACCGAGACCACCAACCGCCTGGCCGTGCGGGTCGCCCAGCACCTCAACGAGGCGGCGGCGGTCAACCCGGTCAACTTGGTGGCCCTGGCGATCCTTTCCACCCACCGCCAGGCCCTGGACGAGAACGCCCTGGTGCGCATCCTCGACCTCTACCTCGCGCTGCTTCGCCAGGTGCCCTACTCGCCCTGCGTGACCCTGCCCGACGGCGACGGCAAGGCGCTGCTGGAGTTCGTCAAGGGCATGCGGCTGATCGACGAGCAGAAGGACGCCCTGGGCAACATCTGCTACCTGGACGAGCAGAACGCGGTGCTGATGACCTACTACCGCAACAACGTGCTGCACATCTTCGCCCTGCCGGCGCTGCTCGCCAGCTTCTTCCAGAGCAGCGCGCGAATCAGCCGCGAGCAGATCCTGCGCTACGTGCACGCCCTCTACCCCTACCTGCAGGCCGAGTTGTTCATCCGCTGGAAGCGCGACGAGCTGGACGCAGTGGTGAACCAGTGGCTGGAGGCACTGGTCGGCCAGGGCCTGCTCAAGGTCGAGGCGGACGTCTACATCCGCCCGGCACCCAGCTCGAGGCAGTTCGTATTCCTCACCCTGTTGTCGCGAGCCATAGTGCCGACCCTGCAGCGCTTCTACATGGCCATCGCCCTGCTGCTGAACGCCGGGCAGAACGCCCTGAGCGCCGAGGAGCTGGAGAACCTGTCCACGGTGATGGCCCAGCGCCTGTCGGTGCTGCATGGTTTGAACGCCCCGGAGTTCTTCGACAAGACGCTGTTCCGCAACTTCATCCAGACCCTGCTGGACGAGGGTGTGCTGCGCCGCGACGAAGCCGGCAAGCTCAGCCACCATCCGGCCCTCGCCGAGGTGGTCGAGGGAGTCGCCAAGCGTGTGCTGCCGGCCGAGCTGCGCCTGTCGATCCGCCAGGTCGCCCTGGACCGCAGCGAGGAGCCGGCCGCCCCGGCGGCCTGAGCCGCCGGCAACGCGGTCCGGCGACGGACCGGACTGCGTCTTCCCGGCTACAATGGCTGCCCCATGCCTCCGGGGTAGCCCATGGACATCGAGCTCGCCCGTACCTTCCTGGCCATCGTCCGCAGCGGCAGCTTCATCGCCGCCGCCGAGCGCCTGCACGTCACCCAGACCGCCATCACCGCCCGGGTGCAGAACCTGGAAAGCCGGCTCGGCTGCCGGCTGTTCGTGCGCAACCGTGCCGGCGCACGCCTGACCGCCGACGGCGAGGCTTTCGTGGTCTACGCCAACCAGCTGGTGCAGACCTGGGACGCGGCGCAGCGCGACCTGCCGCTGCTCGCCGGCTACCGCAACGTGCTCCACGTCGGTGGCGAGGTGAGCCTGTGCAACCCGTTGATGCTCGACTGGGTTCGGGAACTGCGCGAGCGCATCCCCGGCCAGGCGATCCGCGCCGAGGTGGGCGAGGCCGAGCAGCTGCTGCATCGCCTGGAGATCGGCGTGCTGGATGCCGCGCTGGTCTACCGGCCGGTCTATTGGCCGGGCCTGCAGGTGGAACAGCTGCTCGAGGAGAAGCTCATCCAGATCCGCGATCCGGTGCGCCCCGAGCCCTACGTCTACATCGACTGGGGCGAGGACTTCCGCCGCCAGCACGACGCCGCCCTGCCAGACAAGGCCAAGGCGGCGCTGGGCTTCAACCTCGGCCCGCTGGCCCTGCAGTACATCCTCGACCAGGGTGGCTCCGGCTACTTCCGCAGCCGGGTGGTACACAGCTACCTGGACCGCGGCATCCTCGAACGGGTGCCCAAGGCCCCGGAGTTCAGCTACCCCACCTACCTGGTCTATTCCCGCGAACGCGACTCCGAGGCGCTACAACAGGCCCTGCAGCTGGTCCGCGAGGTGAGCCGCCGCGACAGCGACTGGTCACAGCGCTGGGATCCGATGATCTAGGCCAGACGGGCGACCAGCTCGCGCTGCAGCGCGGCGATAACGTCGGTCTGGGTGATCACCCCAACCAGCGCCCCCCGCTCCATCACCGGCAGGCAGTGCAGCCCCTGGTCGGCCAGCAGGGGGATCAGTTCGACCACGTGGGCAGCACTGTCCACCCAGACCACCGGCTGGGTCATCAACTGGGCGACCGGTACCTGACGGCGCCGGACGCGGCGCCCGAACAGGTAGCCGCGACGCGCCTGGCGGGCATGGCCGATGAGGTCGATGAGGCTGAGGATGCCCACCAGACGGCGCTCGCCGTCGAGGACCGGCAGGGCCTTCAGGTGATGGTACTCGAACAGCTGCAGGGCCTCCTCGACGCTGGTCTCGGGACCGACCCAGCGTAGGTCGCGGGCCATGATCTGCCCGGCCGTGATGCCCCCCATGGAGCGCTGCAGGGCGTGCTTCTCGGTAACCCGCACGATGCGCTCCAGCTCCTCGCAGGTGAGGTCGACGAACCCGCCCAGCTCGTCCAGGGCCTGCGCCAGATCCACCGGCTGGATGCCGACCCGCGCCACCGGCGCCGGATCCCCGGTGTTGTGCAGCGCGACCGGCGGAGCCGCCAGCCTGGGATAGCGCATCCGCGTCAGGTTGTTGTAGAGCAGCGCGCAGCCTAGCAGGCAGAGCACGTTGAACAGCACAGGGAGCAGCACCCAGGGGCCCAGCATGGCCAGTTCGGGGCCGCCGCTGGTCACGCAGAAGGCCAGCCCGCCGGCCGGCGGATGCAGGCAGCGCAACGGACACATCAGCAGCAGCGCCAGCCCCACCGCCAGGCCGGCGACCGGCAGCGAGCCACCCTGAAAGTGCAGCAGCAGCGCGCCCACCAGGGTTGCCACCAGGTAGCTGCCGAGCAGCGGCCAAGGCTGCGCCAGGGCCCCGGAGGACACCGCGAAGACCAGCACTGCCGAGGCGGCCAGGGGGCCGAACAGATGGCCGGTCACCGCCGGGCCGAACAGCTGCTGGCCCAGCCAGGTGCAGAGCAGCATGGCCAGGCTCGCGCCCAGACCCGCCCGCAGCCATTCGCGCGGACGGGTGGTGATGGCCTGTGGAACGAAGGCGTGCAGCCAGTCGAGAAAGGCGGAACGAGGTTGCGTCATGGTGTCGGCAAGCAGGGATGCGTCGAGAAAGCGAGGCTCGGCCGGCGAGCCCCGAAACACGCCAGAGGCAGGCGCGGGATCCCCTTCCTTGGGTTCGGAATCGGGCTGTGTCAGGTCTGCGGAAAGGCGCTGCCGGAAGCGACGGCCCCTGCGGACCGCCCGGTGCGCAGGCAGCTGCGGTGAGCAGTGGAAGTGTGGACAGCGGTACTGGCAGGCATGGGTAATTTCCGTCACGCAAAACAACGCGCCCGTCGTCTGACGGCAGCGCCTCGGGGCGCGGCCAGCGGGCCGTGATCAATGGGCGGAAATTCTGCCGGGCAATGCCGACGATGAATAACTAATAATAATGCAGTATTGATGCAATTTTATTGATACGAAAACCGACTCAGGCCAGGCAGAACCACCGCAGCGCTCGCCGGCGTCAGGACGCCGCCGGCAACACCGCGCGCCCGGCCAGCAGACGCAGCAGCAGGTTGAGCAGCATGCCGTAGAGCGGCACGAAGAGCATCAGGCTGATCGCCAGCTTGACCCCGTAGTCGACGCTGGCGATCTCCACCCAGTGCTCGGCCATGAAGGGGTTGCTGCTGTGCCAGAAGGCCACCGAGAAGAACACGAAGGTGTCCAGCAGGTTGCCCAGGGTGATGGCCGCGCTCGGCGCTATCCACCACTGCGGCAGCCTGCGCAGGCGATCGAACACCTGGATGTCGAGCAACTGTCCGCAGACGTAGGCGAGGAAGCTGGCCAGGGAGATACGCAGGACGAAGTCGTTGAACTGGCCGAGGGCCGCCCAGCCGCGGAAGGCGCCCTCCTGGAACAGCACCGAGACCACGTAGGATGCCAGCAGCGCCGGCACCATCACCCGGGCGATCACCTGGCGCGCCGGGCCCTTGCCAAGCAAGCGCACGGTCAGGTCGGTGGCCAGGAAGATGAACGGAAAGCTGAACGCCCCCCAAGTGGTGTGCCAGCCGAACAGGGTGATGGGCAGCTGCACCAGATAGTTGCTGGCGATGATGATCAGGATGTGGAAGGCGATCAGCGCGGCCAGGGCCAGGCGCTGACGGGGGGTGAGTTGCAGGCTCATGGGCGGACCTTTTTGATCGATGGGGTGAGGGAACCCATGCCGGCCGGAACCGGCGGCGCGCCATTCTAGCCGGCCCTGACTGGCTTGGATAGCGCCATGCGGCAGTTTTCTGACCAGAGGGTCAACGAAGCGACATCACCCCGTGCTGATCGCGGTGGACCGGCATCCCGCCCTGTCCATCGCGATGCGCCCTCAGCGCTCGGCCGGGACCCGGAACCAGGCCGCATAGAGCGCCGGAAGGAACAGCAGGGTGAGCGCGGTGGCGACGATCAGGCCGCCCATAATGGCTACCGCCATGGGCCCGAAGAAGATGCTGCGCGACAGCGGGATCATCGCCAGCACCGCGGCCAGGGCGGTCAGCACAATGGGCCGGAAGCGTCGCACCGTGGCCTCGATGATCGCCTGGCGACACTCCAAACCGGCGGCGATGTCCTGCTCGATCTGGTCCACCAGGATCACCGAATTGCGCATGATCATCCCCGCCAGGGCGATGGTGCCGAGCATGGCGACGAAGCCGAAGGGCTTCTGGAACGCCAAGAGGAACAGGGTCACGCCGATCAGCCCGAGAGGCGCGGTGAGGAACACCATGGCCGAGCGCGAGAAGCTCTTCAGCTGCAGCATCAGCAGGCTCAGCACCACCACCACGAACAGCGGCAGGCCGGCGTTCACCGAGCGCTGGCCGCGCGCCGAATCCTCCACGGTGCCGCCGATCTCCAACAGGTAGCCGGAAGGCAGCGCGGCGCGGATCTCGTCGAGGGTCGGGTCGATCTGTCCGACCACTGTGGCCGGCAACTGATCGCCGTAGATGTCGGCGCGAACGGTGACGGTGGGCAGGCGGTTGCGGTGCCAGATGATGCCCTCCTCGAAGCCGTACTCCAGGGTGGCGATCTGCGCCAGCGACACGCTCTTGCCGCTGCCGGTCTGCATCGCCAGGCTCGGCAGCAGGCCCAGCTCGGTGCGCTCCTGCTCGGTGCCGCGCAGAACGATGTCGATCAGCTCGTTGTCTTCGCGATACTGGCTGACCGGGATGCCGGTCAGCGAGCTCTGCAGGAAGCGCGACACATCGGCGGTGCTCACCCCGAGAGCGCGAGCGCGCTCCTGGTCGACGATCAGGCGCACCACCTTGCTGGGCTCCTCCCAGTCGAGGTGGACGTTCACCACGTGGGGGTTCTCGCGCACCTTGTCGGCCACCTTGCGGGCCAGGGCGCGTACCTCATCGATGTGCTCGCCGGAGACGCGGAACTGCACCGGGTAGCCGACCGGTGGGCCGTTCTCCAGCCGCGAGATGCGCGAGCGCACGGTGGGGAACTCCTCCTCCATCAGGCGGATCAGCCAGCTACGGAGCTGTTCGCGCTCCTCGACGCTCTTGGCCAGCACCACGAACTGGGCGAAACTCGCCGCCGGCAGCTGCTGATCGAGCGGCAGGTAGAAACGCGGCGAGCCGGTGCCCACGTAAGCCACGTAGTTGTCGATGCCCGGATGGTCCTTGAGCATCTGCTCCAGGCGCCTGACCTCAGCCTCGGTATTGCGCAGCGAGGCGCCTTCGCCGAGCTTGAGGTCGACCATGAGCTCCAGGCGTCCTGACGGCGGAAAGAACTGCTGCGGCACCAGCCGGAACAGCAGCAGCGAGGCGACGAAGGCCAGGAGGGTCAGGAGAATCACCGTCTTGCGGCGCCGCACGCACCACTCCACCAGACCGCGGAAGCGCTGGTAGAAGGGCGTCGCGTAGGGATCGTGAGCCTGCCCGGCGCCGTGCTTGCCGGCATGCTGCTTGGCCAGGTCGGGCAGCAGTCGGTCGCCCAGGTAGGGCACGAAGACCACCGCGGCGATCCACGACAGCAGCAGGGCGATGGTCACTACTTGGAAGATCGAGCGGGTGTATTCGCCGGTGCCCGACTGCGCGGTGGCGATCGGCAGGAAGCCGGCGGCGGTGATCAGGGTGCCGGTAAGCATCGGGAAGGCGGTGCTGGTCCAGGCGAAGCTGGCTGCGCGGAAGCGGTCGAAGCCCTGCTCCATCTTGATGGCCATCATCTCCACGGCGATGATGGCGTCGTCCACCAGCAGACCGAGGGCGAGCACCAGGGCGCCGAGGGAGATCTTGTGCAGGCCGATGCCGAAGTAGTGCATGGCGGCGAAGGTCATCGCCAGCACCAGGGGGATCGACAGCGCCACCACCAGGCCGGTGCGCAGGCCGAGGGAGAAGAAGCTCACCAGCAGGACGATCACCAGCGCCTCGGCGAGCACCCGAACGAACTCGCCGACGCCCATCTTCACCGCCGCCGGCTGGTCGGACACCTTGCGCAGTTGCATGCCGGCCGGCAGGGTTTCCTGCAGGCGGGCGAACTCCTGCTCCAGGGCCTTGCCGAGCACCAGGATGTCGCCGCCCTGCTTCATGGACACCGCGATGCCCAGGGCGTCCTCGCCCATGAAGCGCATGCGCGGCGCCGGCGGGTCGTTGAAACCGCGGTACACCTCGGCCACGTCACCGATGCGGAAGGTGCGGTCGCCGACACGGATCGGGAAGTCGCGGATCTCCTTCACCGAGTCGAACTTGCCGCTGACCCGCAGCTGCACGCGGTCGCTGGCGGTCTCGAAGAAGCCGGCGGAGGCCACCGCGTTCTGTTCCTCGAGAGCCTGCTGCACGGCCGCCAGGGGCAGACCGAGGGTGGCCAGCTTGGTGTTGGACAGCTCGATCCACACCTTCTCTTCCTGCAACCCGATCAGCTCCACCTTGCCGACGTCCTTGACCCGCTGCAGCTGCAGCTGGATGCGGTCGGCGTAGTCCTTGAGCACCGCGTAGTCGAAGCCCTCGCCGGTCAGCGCGTAGATGTTGCCGAAGGTGGTACCGAACTCGTCGTTGAAGAACGGCCCCTGGATGCCCGGCGGCAGGGTGTGGCGGATGTCGCCAATCTTCTTGCGCACCTGGTACCAGAGCTCGGGAATCTCCGCCGAGCGCATGGAGTCGCGGGCAATGAAGGTCACCTGGGAGACGCCGGGCCGCGAGAAGGACACGATACGGTCGTACTCGCCGGTCTCCATCAGCTTCTTCTCGATGCGCTCGGTGACCTGGCGGGACACCTCCTCGGCGCTCGCCCCCGGCCAGTTGGTCTGCACCACCATGGCCTTGAAGGTGAACGGTGGGTCCTCGCTCTGCCCCAGCTTGGTGTAGGAAATGGCCCCGACGATGCCAAGCAGCAGCATCAGGTAGAGGACGATCTGGCGGTTCTTCAGCGCCCAGGCGGAGAGATTGAAGTTCACCGCACGTCACTCCTTGGCCTTGGCCAGCACCTTGACCACTCGGTTGGCGCGGTCCACCGGACGCACCTCCTGACCGTCGCGCAGCACCTGCACGCCGGCGGCGACCACCCAGTCCTCGGGTTTCAGCCCCTCCAGCACCGGCACCCGCTCCTCGCCGTAGGGACCGATGCGCACCGGGGTACGTCTGATCGTGGAGGTGTGCGGGTCCAGCACCCACACGAAGGGCACGCCGGCTTCGGCGGTCAGCGCGGAGAGCGGCACTGACAGCGGCGCCGCGCCGTTCACCTGGACGAATACCCGGGCGCTCTGCCCCAGCTCGGCGGGCACCTCGGCGTCCGCGAAGGAGACCCGTGCGGCATAGGTGCGCGACTGCGGATCGGCGGCCGGCGACAGCTCGCGGATGCGGCCGGGGAAGCGCTTGCCGGGCTGCGACCAGAGCTCCACGGAGACCTCCTGGCCGATGCGGAAGCGCTCGATGGAATGCTCCGGCAGGCTGATCAGCACCTCGCGCTCGCCGTCGGCGGCCAGGGTGAAGACCCGCTGACCGGCAGCCACCACCTGCCCCACCTCGGCGTACCGCGAGACGATCACCCCGCTGGCAGGGGCACGCAGCACCGCGTAACCGGCCTGGTTGCTGGCCACGTCGAACTCGGCGCGGGCCTGCTTGAGGCGCGCTTCACCGGCGCGGTACTGGTTCTCCACGTTGTCGAACTGCGAGCGGCTGATCAGGTGGCGCTCCAGCAGGGCCTGGTAGCGTTCACGCTCGGCGCGCACCAGACGCAGGTTGGCCTCGGCGGCCGCCACCTGGGCGCGCGCCGCCTCCAGCTGCAGACGCACGTCCTCCGGGTCCAGCTCGGCCAGCGGCTGGTCCTGCTTCACCCGCGCCCCGCTGTCCACCAGGCGCTTGACGATCTTGCCGCCGATGCGGAAGGCCAGCTCCGACTCGAGGCGCGCACGCACCTCGCCTGGGAACGCCTCGACCGACTCCACGGCGGGCTCCGGCTGGACGACCATGACCGGACGCACGGATTTCTGGATCTGATCGCCGTTGCCGCAGGCGGCGAGGAGCAGGGCAAGGGCTAGTGGCAGGGTGCGAGGCAAAGCATGACGCGACATGATGGCTGACCTTTCGCCGGTGAAGCCTGAATATTTATACTGGCGGGTATAGTAAAAATAGAGAACTGACCAGTCCAGTATTATCGAGGGCAAGCGGTACCCAAATGTCTGACCCGTCATTGCAAGCCAACGGTCCCGGTCGCCCGAAGGATCCCGCCAAGCGCCGCGCCATTCTTGAGGCGGCCAAGTCCCTGTTCCTGCGCAACGGCTACGAAGGCAGCAGCATGGACGCCATCGCCGCCGAGGCGGGAGTCTCCAAGCTCACCGTGTACAGCCATTTCACCGACAAGGAGACGCTATTCGCCGCGGCGGTCAAGGCCAAGTGCGAGGAGCTGATGCCGGAGCTGCTGTTCGAGCTGGGCGACGAGGTGCCGGTGGAGACGGTGCTGCTGAACATCGGCCGCGCCTTCCACACCCTGATCTGCAGCCGCGAGTCCATCGCCTTGCACCGCCTGATGATGTCCCTGGCGGCACAGGACGCCAAGCTGGCCAACATCTTCTATCACTCCGGCCCGCAGCAGCTGCTCGACGAGATGAGCGACCTGCTCGATCAGGTGCGTCGCCGCGGCCTGCTAGCCATCGACGAGCCGCGCCACGCCGCCGAGCACTTCTTCTGTCTGATCAAGGGCGGCCACAACTTCCGTCTGCTGTGCGGCTGCGCCGAGCCGATGAGCCCGGACGACGCCGAAGCCCACGTGCGCGAGGTAGTGGAGCTGTTCATCCGCGCCTACCGGCCCTGAGCGCAGGAACGGCGCCTCAGGCCTGCAGCTTGCGCAGCGGATAGATGTCGTAGCGGCTGGACTTGCCATCCAGACTGTATCCCGGCTTCGCCCCCGCGATGGCCGGCGCCTTGCGCGAGCGCTTGACCACCACCCGGTGGCTGGCCAGGGCCAGGGCGGCCTCGAGCAGCGCCGGGGCGTCCAGATCGTCACCCACCAGCGGGCGGAACAGACGCATCTCCTTCTTCACCAGGGCGCTCTTGTCGCGGTGCGGGAACATGGGATCGAGGTAGATCACCTGTGGCGCCTCCCCTGCCCAGGCCTGCATGAGCCGGATGGCGTCGCCGGAGAGCAGGCGCATGCGCGCCACTATGGGGCCCACCTCCGCATCACTGGCGGCGCGGGCCAGACCGTCCTCGAGGAGCGCAGCGATGATCGGCTGACGCTCGATCAGGGTCAGCTCGCAGCCCAGGCTGGCCAGCACGAAGGCGTCGCGGCCCAGGCCGGCGGTAGCGTCCAGCACCCGCGGGCGCACCCCCGACTGCACGCCTACCGCCTTGGCGATCATCTGCCCACTGCCGCCACCGAACCTACGGCGGTGCGCCACCGCGCCGCCGACGAAGTCCACGCGCACCGGCCCGGGCGCCTGGGGCCCCAGTTCCACCAGCTGCAGGCCCTCGTCACCGAGCTGCAGGGCGAACTCTGCCTCGCCGTCCAGCGGCAGACCGAGACGCGCGGCCCACTGCTCGGCGGCGGCACGGTAGACGGGAGCGAGGGGCTGGACGAGGATACGCGGTGCGGAAGCGATCATGGGCGTGGCGGATTTGGCAAAGCCGCGATTCTAACCCGCCGCCGCCAGGCCGCGGGAGCAATCCGCACTAGAGCAGGCCCAACTGCTCGCGGGCCGGGCGCAAGGTTTCCAGTGCCGGCAGGCCGGGCAGACGTTCGCGCAGCAGGGCGTGGAAACGCAGCGCCTGCTCGGCGGCCAGGTGATTGTCCGGGGTGTGCAGGAACACGTAGGGCGTGCGCCCGGCTTCGATCCAGGCCGCGACCTTGTCCAGCCAAGGGGCAAGGTAGGCGGCGTTGGCATCCAGGTCCGGGCCGCCGATGAAGCGCACCTGCGGAGAGGAAGTGAACGCCGCCGGGCGCACCGGCACCCGCGGCTTCTTGGCCTGGGCATGGAGCACCGCCGGATCGCTCGCGCGGCAGGCGAACAGCGCCCGGGCATCCAGGCAGATGCGCTCGACGCCGCGGGCATGCAGCAGACGATTGAGCGCCCGTTCCTCCTCGCCCCTGGCGAAGAACGCCGGATGGCGCACTTCCACGGCGATCCGCCGCTCGGAGAAGGCCTCCAGCCAGGCGGTCAGTTCGGCGAGGCGCGGCGGCCCGAAGCTGGCCGGCAGCTGCAACCAGAGTGGCGCCAGCCGCTCGCCCAGAGGCGCCAGCAGATCGAGGAAGGCCTGGCTGGCCTCCAGCTGATCGCGCAGGTCGCCGCCATGGCTGATGTCCCGCGGCAGCTTGGCGCAGAAGCGGAAGCCGGCCGGCATGGTCTGCGCCCAACGCTGCACCGTGGCCGGCGACGGGCGGGCGTAGAAGGTGGTATTGCCCTCCACGCAGTTGAACACCCGCACATAGTGCTCGAGGGTTTCCGCCGGACGGACGTCGACGGGATAGAAGCCGCCGCGCCAGGCCGGTTCGTTCCAGGACGGACAGCCGAGGTAGTAGGGCAGCACCGGACTCAGGCGTAGAGATCCAGCCCCAGCACCTCCAGGGCATCGGGGTCCGCAGCCAGGCTGGCGGTACTGGCGTAGCTGGCCAGGGCCTGGGCCGCGTAGCTGTTGAGCGCCGGTCGGTAGGGGGTGGTCAGCTCGGCCAGGGAGCCGGGCCGCGCGCTGCCGGGCGGGGCGACGCGGGACGGCTGGCTGGCAGGGTTCGCCTCGCGGGGCGCGGCGCCGCTCCCTACCATCTCGCGATATGGGGGGACCTCCGATCCTGGGCGGACGGCGCGATCCAGCGAGTAGGTGGTGGACGGGAAACCGTTGATGCGCATCGGGCAATCCGGAAGCGGAAACTGTCAGGTATGGATGACTGGTCAATCTAGCCAAGGGGCCAGGCGCAGGCAATCGCCGGCGAGCATTTCCGCTGCGGCTCAGCTGCCCTTGGGCGTGGCCACCTGGTCGCGCAGATAGACCGGCTGGGCCTGCTCGGCGCTCACCGCCTCGCCGCGCGCCCAGGCGAAACCGGCCAGTGCCAGCACGTCCTCGGCGTGGGGCAGCAGGCTGCCGTCCTGGCCGGTCACCGGCACCGCCAGACGCGCGGCATAGCTGCCCCAGCCGGTGCCGGCGCCGAACCAGTCACCCGCCGCGCCGCGCGGCAATGCGGCCCGCTCCGGCGGCAGCACCGCCTCGGCACCGAGCAGGCGCATCTCGCCGGCCTCGGCCTGATAGCAGCCCCAGTAGACCTCGTCCATCCGCGCGTCGATGGCCGCCGCCACCTGCTGCACGCCGCGCTCGCGCAGCGCCCGCTGGGCCAGCGCGGCGAGGTTGGAGACCGGCAGTACCGGGCGCTCCAGACCGAAGGCTAGGCCCTGCACCACGCCGATGGCGATGCGCACCCCGGTGAAGGCCCCCGGACCGCGGCCGAAGGCGATGGCGTCCAGGGCGCTCAGACCGACGCCGGCCTCGGCCAGCAGGGCCTTGACCATCGGTAGCAGGCGCTGGGCGTGTAGGCGCGGAATCACCTCGTAGTGGCTGAGTACCCGCCCCTCGTGCAGGAGCGCGACGGAACAGGCTTCGGTGGCGGTATCCAGGGCCAGCAGGGTGGTCATGCGATTCGTTCGGACAAGCGGGATGGGGCGGGCATTAAAACGGTTTGCAGCGCTTTTTGCCAGCCGCGCCGCCCTCCCCGGCCCACCGCCTGACCGGATTTCCCTGTCCCGGAAACGACGACGGCCCGCCAGAGCGGGCCGTCGACAGGCGGGACGCAGCCGGACTCAGCTCAGCGCGGCCAGCACCCGGGCAGTGATTTCCTCGACGCTGCCGATGCCGGAGATCGAGCTGTACTTCGGGGTGCCTTCGCTGGCGGCGAGCTTCTGGTAGAAGTCGACCAGCGGCTTGGTCTGCGAGTGGTAGACCGACAGACGGTGACGCACGGTCTCTTCCTTGTCGTCGTCGCGCTGGATCAGGTCCTCGCCGGTTTCGTCGTCCTTGCCGGCCACCTTCGGCGGATTGTGCTCGACGTGGTAGACGCGACCGGAAGCGGGATGCACGCGGCGACCGGCGATGCGCTTGACGATCTCCTCGTCGTCCACGGCGATCTCCACCACGTGATCGATGGTCACCCCAGCCTCGCGCAGGGCCTCGGCCTGCGGGATGGTGCGCGGGAAACCGTCGAACAGGAAACCGTTGGCGCAGTCGGGCTGGGCGATGCGCTCCTTGACCAGATTGATGATCAGGTCGTCGGAGACCAGGCCGCCGCTTTCCATCACGCTCTTGGCCTTCAGGCCCAGCTCGGTGCCGGCCTTGACCGCGGCGCGCAGCATGTCGCCAGTGGAAATTTGCGGAATGCCGAACTTCTTGGTGATGAAGCCAGCCTGAGTGCCTTTGCCGGCTCCGGGCGCCCCTAGCAGAATCACGCGCATTGATGTGCTCCTCAAGAGTAATTATTCGGTCGTCGGACTCGCCTCGTGGGGCTCATCTCAATAGGCCTCCGGTTGTGCCGGGGTGCCAGAAGGGCTGCTCAAGATACACAGCACCCCCAGCCTGCACAAGCAGCCGAAAGTCGGAACGGACAGGCCCCTAACCGGTGTTGCGCAGCCCCGCGGCAATGCCCGCGACGCTCACCAGGAGGGCCTGCTCCAGGGGCTCTCCCGGACGACTTTCTGACCGTCTGGACCGCGCCAGAAGCTCCACCTGGAGCAGGTGCAGCGGGTCCAGGTAGGCATTGCGGACAGCGATCGACTGACGGGTCAGCGGACTCTGCTCGAGCAGCTGCGACTGACCGGTCAGAGCCAATACCGCACTAAAGACCTGCGACAATAGGTCGCGCAAATGACGCCCCAGCGGTCGCAGTTCCTCCGCGACCAAACGCCGGTCGTAGAGCTCGGCGATTTGCGGGTCGGCCTTGGCCAGGACCATCTCCAGCATGTCGATGCGTGCGCGGAAGAACGGCCAGTGCGCGCGCATTTCCGCCAGCAGCGCCTGCTCGCCGCGCTCCAAAGCCCTGCCCAGAGCCCGCTCCCAGCCCAGCCAGGCCGGCAGCATCAGGCGCATCTGGGTCCAGGCGAAGATCCAGGGGATCGCCCGCAGGCTTTCCACGCCGCCCTCCCGGCGCCGCGCCGGCCGGCTGCCCAGGGGCAGGCGACCGAGCTCCAGCTCCGGGGTCGCCTGGCGGAAGTAGGCGACGAACTGCGGGTGCTCGCGCACCACCTCACGATAGGCGCTCAGTCCGTCGGCGGCCAGGCGCTCCATCAGCGCGCGCCACTGCGCCTTCGGTGCCGGCGGCGGCGACAGGGTGGCCTCCAGAACGGCGGCCAGGTAGAGGTTGAGGTTCTGCTCGGCGATGGCCGGCAGACCGAACTTGAAACGGATCATCTCGCCCTGCTCGGTGGTGCGGAAGCGCCCGACCACCGAGCCCGGCGGCTGGGAGAGGATGGCCGCGTGGGCCGGCCCGCCGCCACGTCCCACGGTACCGCCACGACCGTGGAACAGCAGGAGCTCGACACCCTGCCGCCGGCAGACCTCCACCAGATCCTCCTGAGCACGGTACTGGGCCCAGGCCGCCGCGCAGGTGCCGGCGTCCTTGGCCGAGTCGGAGTAGCCGATCATCACCTCCTGCGGACCGTGCAGGCGCTCGCGGTAGCCCGGCAGGGCGAGCAGTTGGTCGACCACCGGGCCAGCCCGTTCCAGATCCTCCAGGGTCTCGAACAGCGGCACCACACGCAACGGTCGCTGCAGCCCAGCCTCCTTGAGCAGCAACTGCACCGCCAGCACATCGGAGGGCGCACCGGCCATGGAGATCACGTACGAACCCAGGGACGCAGCCGGCGCGGCCGCCACCACTCGGCAGGTGGCGAGCACCTCGGCGGTGTCTGGCGAGGGCCGGTAATGGGCCGGCAGGAGCGGCCGGCGGCTGTCCAGCTCGCGGAGCAGAAAGGCGATGCGGGTTTCCTCGTCCCAGGCGGCGTAGTGGCCGAGGCCCAGGTAGGCGGTTATCTCCTCCAGCGCCGCGGTGTGCCGGACGGCGTCCTGGCGGATGTCCAGGCGCACCAGAAACAGCCCGAAGGTGGCGGCGCGGCGCAGGCAGTCGAGCAGCGCGCCATCGGCGATCACCCCCATGCCGCAGGCGTGCAGGGAGTGATAGCAGAGCTCCAGCGGTTCCTGCAGCTCGCGGTTGTCGTGGAGCACCTCAGGGCCCGGCGGCAGCTCCTGCTCCAGCGCCGCCTCGGCCCAGGCGCGGGTGGCGCGCAGGCGCTCGCGCAGTTGCTTGAGCAGAGCCCGGTAGGGTTCCGGATGCACGCCGACGCGCAAGCGAAGCTCCTCGCTGGCCTGCTGCATGGACAGTGCCGCGGCCAGGGCATCGACGTCGCGCAGGTAGAGGTCGGCGGCCATCCAGCGCGCCAGCAGCAGCACTTCGCGGGTCACCGCGGCGGTGACGTTGGGGTTGCCATCGCGATCGCCGCCCATCCAGGAAGCGAAGCGCAACGGCGCGGCGTGCAGTGGTAGGCGCTGGCCGGTGGCGGCCTGCAGGGCCTCGTCGACCCCGCGCAGGAAGGCCGGCACCGCCTCCCAGAGTGAATGCTCGATCACCGCGAAGCCCCATTTCGCCTCGTCCACCGGAGTCGGCCGGCTACGCCGGATTTCCTCGGTGTGCCAGGCCTCGGCGATCAGCCGGCGCAGGCGCTCGCGGATGCGCTGCCGCTCGCGGGGGCTGAGGTCGCTGTGATCCAGGGCGGCCAGCTGGGCGGCGATGGCGTCGTACTTCTGGATCAAGGTGCGGCGGGCGACTTCGGTGGGGTGGGCGGTGAGCACCAGCTCGATGTCCAGTGCGGCGAGCTGGCGGGCCAAGGCCTCGGGAGCGTGGCCGTCAGCGAGCAGACGGGCGAGCAGATCGGGGAGCACCCGCGCCTCGAAAGGCTCCGGCTCGTCGGGACGCAGGCGGCGCACCCGGTGATACTGCTCGGCTATGTTGGCCAGGTTGAGGAACTGGTTGAAGGCGCGCGCCACCGGCAGCAGCTCGTCCTCGGCCAGACCATCCAGCTCGTCGGCCAGCTGCTCGGCGCCGGCGGCGGAGCCCTGGCGGGCACGCTTGGCGCCCTGGCGGATGCGCTCGATCCTGTCGAACAGTGCGGCACCGTGCTGGGCACGGATGCAGTCGCCCAGCAGTTCGCCGAGCAGGTGAACCTCTTCGCGCAGACGTACGTCGATTTCCGTCATGACCACCCTCCACTGCCGCCTCGATCAAGAGTGGCCCAGCGCGCCCAGTTCTTACAAGCGCGCGACAGAGCGGGCGGCGCGCGCGGCACGGCGGTCTAGGCTGAAGACAGGCGGGATGGAACAGGGAGCCGCCGGGGTTCGGAAGGCACGCACGGAATCAGCGCCTGCGGGCGCAACAGAGGTAGCCATGAAGATCCGCGAACTGATTCGCCACTGGGAACAGAGCGCCAAGGGCCGCATGACGCACACCACCTATGCGGTGCACCTTGATCTGGAGTCGGCCGCCCGGCTCGCGGCGCTGGCCGAGATGTATCCGCGGCGCAACGTCGAGGAACTGCTCAGCGAGCTGGTTTGCGCCGCGCTGGACGAGCTGGAGGCCAGCCTGCCCTACGTGAAGGGCAGCCAGGTGGTGGCCTTCGACGAGATGGGCGACCCCCTCTACGAGGACATCGGCCCGACACCGCGCTTCCTCGCCCTGTCGCGCAAGTACCTGCAGGAGCTCAGCCAGCAGCGGGACAGCACCAACCACTGAAGCGCAACCCGCGGCCGGGGAGTTTCAGCGGATTTCCTGGGGCGTTTCCTGGCCGGCGCAGCGCACGGCCCTCTTGCGCTCGTCCACCAGCACGCCGGAGAGGCCCTTCTGCTGGCTGTCGAACAGCACCAGCACACCGTCGATGCACATCGCCACCTGGCGCGCCGGCTCCAAGGCCAGCTTCACGTCCTCGCCCGGAATGGTCTTGAGCATGGTGAACTCGGCGAGCAGGCGGGCATCCTCGGGCTTGGCGAAGTGCAGGTAGCCGTAGTACCAGAGCGAGCCGACCGTGACGATCACACTGGCCACGGCGGTGAGGATACAGGGAATGAGATTGCGTTCTTCACTCATTGCGGGTTCTCGGGGTTGGGGAGCTCGGCCAGCCGCCGCAGGCCGGCGAAGCCCTGCGGATCCTCGAGGAAGCGCAGCATCACCTCGCGCCACACCGGCTCGGCGAAGGTCTGCACGTGACCACCGCGGGTCGGCTGGAATGCCCGTGGCGGGGGCGCAGCTTGATACAAGCGCACGCCGTTGGAAAGGGGCACCACCTGGTCGTCGAGGCTGTGATAGATCAGCAGCGGCACGCCCTTTAGCTGGCGGATCGAGCGGATGGCGCTGTCGCCGTCCGGCACCAGCCAGCTCAGCGGCACCTGCAGCGGCCAGGTGAGCCAGGCGTTGCCCAGCGCGTAGCGGGCCACCTCGCGGTAGCTGGCCGGCACGCCGTCGAGCACCAGGGCGCTCAGCCTTTCGTAGCGCTGCGGGTGCCCGGCCAGGTAGTGCACCGCCAGGGCACCGCCGATGCTCTGTCCGAGCAGGATCAGCGGCTTGCCCTGCACCTCCGGCGCCTGCTCCAGCCAGGCGAAGGCCGCGTCTATGTCCTGGTACAGCTCGGGCAGCGCCGGGTCGCCGGCGGACAGTCCGTAGCCGCGGTAGTCGAGCATCAGCACCTGGTAGCCCTGCTCCGGCAGCCACCAGCTGCCGCCCAGGTGACTGGCCAGGTTGCCGCCGTTGCCGTGCAGGTGCAGCACCGTGCCGTTGACCGCCACACCGGCCCTGGCCGGCAGCCACCAGGCGTGCAGGCGGGTGCCATCGGCGGCGCGCAGCTCCAGATCGCGGTACTCCAGGCCGGCGCGCTGCGGGGTGAAGGGCAGCCCCGGCTGGGGATAGAACAGCAGCCGGCTGCAGCCGCCCAGGCCGAGCAGCAGGCCGAGCAGCAGCGGCGCGAACGTCCCGAATATCTTCCCTGGCTGGCTGTACATGGGCTTCCCTTGGGGCACTGCGAGCGGCAACGGCTCAGAGGATGTTCGCGTAGTCCGCCTCAATGCGCTCCAGGCTCAGATGGTTGAGGAAGTTGGAGAAGCACATCCAGGCCGACAAGGCGTTGAGATCGCGGAACTGCGGCGGCAAATAGAGCGGCGGGATCACCAGACCTTCATCCACCAGCTGGCGCAGGGTGCGCATGTCCTCCAGGGTGGTCTTGCCGCAGAACAGCAGAGGGATCTGCTCCAGACGCCCCTTGCGTACCGCCAGCTGGATGTAGTTGTAGATGAGGATGAAGCCCTTCAGGTAGGACAGATCCTTGGTGAACGGCAGTCCATCCGGGGTCGAGCCACGGAACACCCGGCTGGCGCTGCCGTAGCTTTCCTCCATGCCGTAGCCCTGGTCGCGGTAGAAGCGGTAGACCTCCATGAAGTCCGCGCCCTCCTCGGCCATGTGGATGGCCCGGGTGCGGTTGGTCAGCTTGCGCAGGCGCACCGGATAGGAGGCGAAGGCGATCACCTCCATGAGGATGGCCAGCCCTTCCTGAGTCACCGTGGACGACGGCGGGCCCTTGGCCAGGAAGGTACAGATCGGCTGGTTGAGGCCGTTCAGGGTGGTGCCGACGTGGACCAGCCCTTCGTGGACCTCCAGGGCGCGCACGTCGCGCTCGTTGAACATGGCGTCGCTGCGCACCTTGATGTAGTCGGCGCCGGCCGCCGCGTCGGCGACTATGCCGTCGGACTCCAGGACACGAATGGCGTCGTCGCCGAACACCGCGCTCAGGCGGCTCTGCAGGATCTCCACGGCGTCCTTGGCGGTGAGGGTCTTGGGCTCGTCCTCCAGGTCGCCGCGCTCGGCGATGTTGTTCAGGTAGTCGGAGAGCATCAGACCCAGGTCGGCGAGGGTCGGGTCGCCGGCGTGGAAGGCGTCCGAGGCGGCACCGTAGAGCTCCTGGGAGATCAGCCCGAAGTCCTGGGTGCCGCGTGCCTCGAGCATGCGGATCACCATGCGGTACTCGCGGCACATGCGGCGCATGATCTGCCCCACCGGGTTGAACTGGCCGAGCAGACGGGTGATGTCCCGCTCGATGTTCTGGAACTCGCGCTTCTTGGCCTCCGGGTCGAAGGCCAGCGGCCGGCACTTGAGGTAGTAGTCGCGGTCCACCCTGGGCGGTTGCTTGCCCTGGTGGGTGTAGAAATCCTGGCGGATGGCGTCGTCCCACTTGATGGCATCCAGCACGCGGATCGGCGCCTGGGCCTCCACCAGGCGGTCGGAGAGCGCGCGGATGGTCAGCTGGTACTCGTCAAACACGACGTGATCGTTCATCCCCATGCAGACCGCCCCGTCACTGACCGACGCGCTGAAAGCGCGCCGCCTCGACGAACACGTCGGCGTTGGCCGGATCGTCCAGATAGGCGAGCACCTCGGCGAGCGGGCTGGTCAGCAGCGCCCCGTCGCCCTCCGGGGTGTCGAAGCTGAGCCCCTGCAGGGTGCCGCTCTGCAGCTCCTGCTGGATGCGATCGACGTCCAGGCTGTAGAGCACCAGCTCGTTGTCGCGGGTCAGCTCGAAGCCGGCGATGGCGAAGTTGGCCCCGAGACTCTGCGGCAGACCCACCGAGATGTACCAGCGGTCGCCGTGGTGGGCGACGGTGAAGCCGTATTCCTTGAGGCTCTCCAGGTCGTCCGGACTGTTCACGTAGGTGATCGCCTTGTAGACGTTGGAGCCGGCCCGGCTGATCTCCAGGTACTGCTGCTCTCCCCACTCGTTGCGCCGCGTCCACTCGCCGAGCAGCGGAATGGGCGCCGCCTCGTTGGCGGGGATCGGCTCCCGGAGGGTCACCAGGCAACCGCTCAACAGCAGGAAGGACATGGCGAACAGCAGACGCCAGGCTTTCATTGCGCACTCCTTGTGATGGCTCGGACCGGCCTCGGTACCCTTGGTTATTAACCCTAGCAAAGGTTGCCCCGCGACTCGCTCCGAAAAGGGTCAGGTTTCGGTCCCTGAATGCGACGGCCCCCGCTACCACGGGGGCCGGAAGACGGGCCTAGAGCCCCAGCACCAGATACATGTAGCGCTTGAGGATGGCCAGCATGTCCACGTTGTCCAGGTGGTCCACCCCATCGATGAGGCCCTGATATTCCATCTCCTCGATGATGGCCGTCAACACCTTGGCATCCTGCTCCGGCTGCCGCGAACCGAGCACCTCGAAGAAATGGTTGACGCCTTGCAGGAGAATGCGCCGGTGGGCACGCAACAGCTCGTGGAGGCGCGGATTGAGCAGCGCCTCCTGCTGGAAGGCACGGTCGGCGAGCAGCTGGTCGCGGCGGCTGAGCAGTTGCTGGCGCACGTAGGCCACCGCCAGGACGGCGATGTCGTCGGCCAGGCGCCGGCGCGACTCCGGGCTGCCGTCCATCTGGCCGACCTTCTCCTGCAGCAGGCCCTCGGTGGAGCCCCAGAACTTCGCCATGTCCGCCGCGCTGCGCTCGACGAACTGGGCGAAGGTGTCGGTGATCAGGTCGTTGATGTCCTTGAAGTAGTAGGTGGTCGCCGACAGCGGCACCCCGGCCTCGGCGGCCACCGCCCGGTGGCGCACCGCGCGCACCCCGTCGCGAACGATGATGCGCATGGCGGCGTCGAGAATCGCCTGGCGGCGCTGTTCGCTTCCCTGCCGGCTGGTCTTGCGCCCCTGGTACCGAACGCTTTCGGCAACGCTGCTGGCCACCCTGGCCGCGCGGTCTGGGCTGGAGGATTGCGACACTGTGCTGTTCACCTCGATCGGAGGGGGCTCTCCGTTCATTGTGGCGGAGAGTGGTCCGGAAGCAATGCGGGCCCCGCAAGGACGCCAAAGCCGCCCGAAGGCGGCTTTGGCAGTTTCCCGTCAGGCCTGCGGGCGCATGTGCGGGAAGAGGATGACGTCGCGGATCGACGGCGAATCGGTGAGCAGCATCACCAGGCGGTCGATGCCAATGCCCTCGCCGGCGGTCGGCGGCATGCCGTACTCCAGGGCGCGCACGAAGTCGGCGTCGTAATGCATGGCCTCGTCGTCACCGGCATCCTTGTCCTTGACCTGCTGCATGAAGCGTTCGGCCTGGTCCTCGGCGTCGTTCAGCTCGGAGTAGGCGTTGGCGATCTCGCGGCCGCCGATGAACAGCTCGAAGCGGTCGGTGACGCTCGGATCGTCGTCGGAACGGCGGGCCAGCGGCGACACTTCGAACGGATAGCGGGTGATGAAGGTCGGCTGCTCCAGCTTGTGCTCCACCAGCTCCTCGAAAATCATCGTCTGCAGCTTGCCCAGGCCCTCGAAGCCCTTGACGTCGGCGCCGGCCTGCTTGGCGATGGCCCGGCATTTATCGATGTCCTGGAGGTCGGCGGCGCTGATCTCCGGGTTGTACTTGAGGATCGACTCGAACACCGACAGACGGGCGAAGGGCTCGCCGAAGTGGAACACCTTGCCCTGGTAGGGCACGTCGGTGGTGCCCAGCACGGCCAGGGCCAGCTCGCGGAACAGGGCCTCGGTGAGGTCCATGTTGTCCTCGTAGTCGGCATAGGCCTGGTAGAACTCGAGCATGGTGAACTCGGGGTTGTGTCGGGTCGACACGCCCTCGTTGCGGAAGTTGCGGTTGATCTCGAAGACCTTCTCGAAGCCGCCGACCACCAGGCGCTTGAGGTACAGCTCCGGGGCGATGCGCAGGTACATGGGCATGTCCAGCGCGTTGTGGTAGGTCTCGAAGGGCTTGGCCGCGGCGCCACCGGGGATGGTCTGCAGCATCGGGGTTTCCACTTCGAGGAAGCCGCGCTCGCCGAGGAAGCGGCGGATGTGGGCGATCACCTGGGAACGCACGCGGAAGGTATGGCGGGTTTCCTCGTTGACGATCAGGTCGACGTAGCGCTGGCGGTAGCGCTGCTCGGTGTCGGTCAGGCCGTGGTGCTTGTCCGGCAGCGGGCGCAGCGACTTGGTCAGCAGGCGCACGTTGCGCATGTCCACGTACAGGTCGCCCTTGCCGGAGCGGGCCAGGATGCCCTCGGCGGCGATGATGTCGCCCAGGTCCCAGGTCTTGATGGCTTCCAGGGTCTCGGCCGGCAGCTCCTTGCGGTTGACGTAGACCTGCAGTCGGCCGCTCATGTCCT
Organism: Pseudomonas thermotolerans DSM 14292; assembly: GCF_000364625.1. Taxonomy (GTDB): domain Bacteria; phylum Pseudomonadota; class Gammaproteobacteria; order Pseudomonadales; family Pseudomonadaceae; genus Aquipseudomonas; species Aquipseudomonas thermotolerans. The sequence continues at coordinate 65,840 of NZ_KB822608.1, read as the reverse complement.
GGATGACCATGAAAGCGCCGCGGTTGAGCATGATACGCCCGGCGACCTTGACCGGCACGGCCAGCGCTTCCAGCTCTTCCTTGCTCTTGTCGGCGTACTGCTTCTGCAGCTCGCCACAGTAGCTGTCGCGCCGGAAGTCGTTGGGGAAGGCGTTGCCCTGCTTGCGGATGGCAGCCAGCTTTTCCTTGCGCAGGGCAATAAGCCGGTTTTCTTCCTGTTGCAGTTCGTGCTGGTCGAGAGGTTGGTCGCTCATGTCGTCTGTCTGCTTGGCGTATCTTCAAAGTGAGTGGTGGGCAGGAGCGCGCCGCCGTCCGACGGTCGCTCCTGCACGGGCTTCTGGCATCAGAGGCCCTGCTTGAGGCTGGCCTCGAGGTATTCGTCCAGATCGCCGTCGAGCACCTTGTCACAATCGCTGCGCTCCACGCCGGTGCGCAGGTCCTTGATGCGCGACTGGTCGAGCACGTAGGAGCGGATCTGGTGGCCCCAGCCGATGTCCGACTTGGAGTCCTCCAGGGCCTGGGCGGCGGCGTTGCGCTTCTGCATCTCCAGCTCGTACAGCTTGGCGCGCAGCATCTTCATGGCGCGGTCCTTGTTGGCGTGCTGGGAGCGCTCGTTCTGGCAGCTCACCACGGTGTTGGTCGGCACGTGGGTGATGCGCACCGCCGAGTCGGTGGTGTTCACGTGCTGACCGCCGGCACCCGAGGAGCGATAGGTGTCGATGCGCAGGTCGGCCGGGTTGATCTCGATCTCGATGTTGTCGTCGATTTCCGGCGACACGAACACCGCGGTGAACGAGGTGTGGCGACGGTTGCCGGAGTCGAACGGGCTCTTGCGCACCAGTCGGTGCACGCCGATCTCGGTGCGCAACCAGCCGAAGGCGTACTCGCCCTTGATATGCACGGTGGCGCTCTTGATGCCGGCGACCTCGCCCTCGGAGAGCTCGACGATCTCGGTGTCGAAGCCGTGCTTGTCGGCCCAGCGCAGATACATGCGCAGCAGCATGTTGGCCCAGTCCTGAGCCTCGGTGCCGCCGGAGCCGGCCTGGATGTCCAGGTAGCAGTTGTTGGGGTCCATCTCGCCACTGAACATGCGGCGGAATTCCAGCTTCTCGAGGATCTCGCGGAGGCGCTCGACCTCCACGGCGACGTCGTTCACCGCGGACTCGTCGTTCTCCTCCACGGCCATGTCCAGCAGGTCGCGGGAGTCGGCCAGACCACTGCTCAGCTCGTCCAGGGTTTCCACCACCTGGGCCAGCTGGGCGCGCTCGCGACCGAGATTCTGCGCGTACTCGGGATTGTTCCAGACGTTCGGGTCTTCGAGTTCGCGATTGACTTCGATCAGACGGTCATGCTTCTGATCGTAGTCAAAGATACCCCCGAATGATCTGGGTGCGCTCGGACAGGTCCTTGATGCTATTGAGGATCGGATTGATTTCCATGGCTGTCGGCACTCACGTTGGAACATGTGAAAAGCCAGCGAGTATACCCCAGTTGCGCCGCCCTGGCAGCCCGCCGCCGGGCGTTCCGCAAGCCTTCAGCGGGGTTTATCGAGCGGCCTGGCCAGGGTGATCTGGGGGGCTCGGACCGGTCCGCGGACGTTGTACTGCACGGCGGCGAAACGCGACACCCGGTCGCCGAGCAGCTTGTCGACCACGAACAGAGCCCCGCCGACGGCCGGCGCCCCGACGATCAGCGCGGCCAGCGGCAGGTTGCTGGTCAGCGGCAGGTTGACCAGCAGCCGCGCGTCCATCTGATCGCTGACCAGGTCCAGGCGGCCGTCCAGTTCCAGGTTGCTGGACGGCCCCTCGAGGAGCAGCGGCTGCTCGGTGTGGTAAACGCCGTCGCTGGCCTGCAGGCGGCCCTTGACGCGGTCGTAGCTGAGGCCGCGGCCGAGCAGATCGGAGAAGTCCAGGCGCAGTCGGCGGCCGATGGCATCGAAGTTGAGCAGGCCGAACACCCGCAGGGCCTGGGCGCCGCCCTCCACCTCGACGAACTGGCCACGGCGCAGGCTCGGTTCCAGGCTGCCGCTGAAACGCTTCAGCGCCACCCAGGCCGGCGAGCCCGGCCAGCGGCCATCGACGTCCAGGCGGAAGCGTTCGCTGGTGACGTTGGGGGCGAAGTTCCAGGCCTTGAGCACGTCGGCCAGGTTCCCGCCCTGCAGGCGGCCCTGATAGCGCGTGCGAGTCTGTCCTGCCGTGCCCTCCCACCAGGCATTGCCACCGACCTTGAGCCCCTTGAGGTCGAGGTCGAGGTCCGCGAAGCGCACCCCCTCCCCGGTCGGCCGCAGCTTGAGGGCGAAGGTACCGAGCAGGTCGTCGCCACGGAACAGCTGGGCGATGCGCAGATCCACCGCCGGGATCTGCCGCGGATCTACCGCGGCCAGTGGGTCAGGACGGTCCTCGTCCCCCTCCCGCGGCGGCTCGGCTGGTGGCAGGCGCAGGTATTCCAGGTTGATGGCGATGGGCGCGCCCTGATCGTCCGGTTTCAGCGCCCGCCCCTTGATCTTCGGGTTGTCGAGGCTCAGCGACCAGCTGTCGTCGAATCGGCCGAGACGCACCGCCAGATCCTCCAGGCTGGTGCCGAAGCCCTGGAAGCGGTCGATGCGCAGATCCACGCCGCGCAGCAGGTTCGGGGCGACGTTCACCTCGGAGAGCGCCTGCCGCCTGGCGACCTCCTGCCAGGCACTGGCATTCACCTCCGCCAGGCGGCCGCGGACCTGCAGACCGGGTGCCTTAGGCAGGGTGGGCAGGCCGCTGCCGAACAGCAGCTCGCCGCGCAGCCTCTCCGGCTGGCCCGCAGGCATGACCGCGTCCAGCTTGGCGAAACCGCCGTGATTGACCCGATAGCGCCGCTCCGGGCCGCTCAGGCTCATGCGCAGGCGGGTGGCGCGTTCCTCGTTGGCGGCCTTGGCGAAGGGCGGCGGCAGATCGATGGCCAGGCCCTTGAGACTGGAGTCGATGCGCAGCTCGCTGCCGGCGCCGTCGAGGATCACCGCCAGGCTGTAGGGCAGATTGCCGGAAGCCGGCAGCCGGGTCTTCAGCTCCAGCCAGTCGGTCAGGCTCTTCAGGCTGACCTGGCCGCTCGCCTCGATGCGCGTACGCGGCCGGCCGTCGCGGCGCTCCACCAGCGCCTTGCCGCGCACCGCGCGACCGAAGGCCTGGGCGCGGATCTCCGGGGCGCTGAGGCCGAGGGCGGTGTCGTAGCTGAAGTCGCCCCGGATCTGGCTGAGCGCCAGGGCCGGCTTGCCGAGGGTCAGCTGCGCGCCGTCCACCGTGAAGTCCACCGCCACTCGCGACTGCTCGCCCTTGCGCAGCGGAATGTCCAGCTTCAGGCGGCCGTTCACCGCGCCACTGCCCGACCAGTCGGTGAAGATCTTCTCGGTGCCGATGGGCGCTTCCTTGAGGATCTTCAGAGCATCCTCCACGCTGCCGTGCACCGCGCCGTCCAGCTGCAGGTGGGCCACCCGCCCGGGGACGATGGGCACCTCGGCGAACACCTCGCCGACCCGGCTGTCGAGGATGCGCCCTTCGGCCAGACGGATCCGCACGCCCTGGTCCTCGACGATCACCTGGCCGCGCGCGCCGGTCAGCTCCGGCCAGCCGGGCTGGAAGGCCAGCACCGCGTCGCGGACGTCGAAGAACAGGCTCATGGCTCGCGCCGCCGGCTCGGCGCCCTGGTTCACCGAGCCCTGGAACTCGAAGTAGCCGGCGTTGACCGCACCGCTGCGGATCGCGGTCTTCAGCCATTCGGCCAGCACCGGATTGAAGCCCGGCGCCAGGGTCGGCAGGTAGCGCTCGGTGAAGCGGGCGTCGCCGTTGCGCATGCCGACCCGCAGGTCCAGATAGTCCTCCTCCGCCGGATCGCGGCGCAGGCGCAGCAGCATGTCGGCGACCAACTGGCCCTCTTCGCCGTCGACCTGCGCATAGGGCAGCACCAGGGTGAAGGCCTGGTCGTCCAGCGCCCAGCGCAAGGTCCCGGCGGCCTTGCGGTAGCGCCATGGCTCGGGGAACAGGCGGTGCAGATGCAGGACGAAATCGTCCCCGTTCAGGAGCAACTCGCCGCCCGCTGCGCTGCCAGCGATGCTGCCGCTGACGTTCTCGGCGCCGGGAATCGCCTGGTAGGGGGAGAAAGCCACGCGGTCCAGGTTGGCGGCGAAGCGCAGCCGCTCCAGAGGGGCGGCGGCGGGCAGGTAGTCGAGGCTCAGGTTGCGCAGGGTGCCGCGCGGCGCCAGGCCGGCCAGGTAGGCGTCGAGCTGCTCCGGCAATGGCAGGAGGGCGCGCACCACCGGCAGCAACGGGGTCAGGTGCAGGCGGTCGGCGCTCAGCCGCCAGCGCGAGCCGGACTCGGCGTCGCGCTGCTCGCGCAGGCTCAGGCGCACCTCGCCCCAGCGCGTCTCGCCCAGGCTCACCGCCAGGGAGTCGACCAGCGCGCGCAGGCCGTCGCGCCCCTCGTCGAGGTAGGCAGTCAGCGACAGGTCAGCCAGCGCCACCTCGGGCCGTCCGGCATAGGCGCCAGCGATGCGCGGCGCGTGCAGGCGCAGCACGCCGTGCTGCAGGCGCGCCCGCTCGAGCCTGAGCCACAGCTCGCCGCCGGCGCGCAGCTCGCGGAGGTGCCAGTCACGGGTCAGCCCGGCCGGCAGCCAGGCCGCCCAATCGCTCTGCGGCAGGCTGGCGTAGAGCTCGACGGCGGAACGGCGCCAGTCCTCGCCATCCAGGCGGGTGCGCAGGCTGAAGGCCAGCGGCTGGCCGTCCGGCAGGCTGAAGCGGCCGTCCAGGCGCTGCCGGCTACCACTCTGCAGGCTGAGGTTGATTCCGGTGAGGCTGAACGGCTCGGTATCCGGCAGCTCGATGCTCAGTCGGCTGTCCAGCAGCGACAGCCGGGCGATGCGCCCGAGCTGGGCCAGGGCGCGATTGGGGTCGAGCGGCCGCTCGCCCTGCCCGAGCTTTGGAATGCCCTCCAGGCGCCAGGCGCCGTCACCGTCCTGATGCAGAGTAAGGCTCAGCCCCTGCAGGGTCAGCGATGCAAGGCGCGGCTGGCGCTCCAGCAGGCTGCCCCAGATGTCCGGGACTACCAGGATGCGCTCCAGGCGTACCCGTTCGTCCCCCTCACCGATCTCCACATCGTGGGCGTAGATCAGCGGCGAGAAGCGTTCCCAACGTCCCTCCAGATTGCCGATGCGCAGCGGCAGACCCAACGCCTGGCGGGCGTGCTCCTCCAGCGCGGCGCGGTAGTCGGCCACCCAGGGCACCAGTTCGCGGCCGAGACTGACGTAGAGTGCGGCCAGCACCAGCAACAGGGCACACAGGCCGAAGGCCCAGCGCTGCAGCGTGACCAGCCAATCGCCCAGCCGCGCCATGTCAGATCGTGCTCAGGGGCTCAGAGCAGCACGACATCGTATTGCTCCTGGGAATACATGGTTTCCACCTGGAACTTGATGGTCTTGCCGATGAAGGCTTCCAGGTCGGCGACGTTGCCCGACTCCTCGTCCAGCAGGCGGTCGACCACCTTCTGGTTGGCCAGCACCCGGTAGCCCTCGGCCTGGTAGGCGCGCGCCTCGCGGAGGATCTCGCGGAAGATCTCGTAGCAGACGGTCTCGGCGGTCTTCAGCTTGCCGCGCCCCTGGCAGCTCGGACAGGGCTCGCAGAGGATCTGCTCGAGGCTCTCGCGGGTGCGCTTGCGGGTCATCTGCACCAGGCCCAGCTCGGTGATGCCGATGATGTTGGTCTTGGCATGGTCGCGCTCCAGCTGCTTCTCCAGGGTGCGCAGGACCTGGCGCTGGTGGTCCTCGTCCTCCATGTCGATGAAGTCGATGATGATGATCCCACCCAGGTTGCGCAGACGCAGCTGGCGGGCGATGGCGGTGGCCGCCTCGAGGTTGGTCTTGAAGATGGTCTCCTCAAGGGTGCGATGGCCGACGAAGGCGCCGGTATTGACGTCGATGGTGGTCATCGCCTCGGCCGGATCGATCACCAGATAGCCACCGGACTTCAGCGGCACCTTGCGCTCCAAGGCGCGCTGGATCTCGTCCTCGACCCCGTAGAGGTCGAAGATCGGCCGCTCGCCCGGGTAGTGCTCGAGACGGTCAGCCACCTCGGGCATCAGCTCGGCGACGAACTGGCTGACCTTCTGGAAGGTCTCCCGGGAGTCGATGCGCAGCTTCTCGGTGCGCGGAGTGACCAGGTCGCGCAGGGCGCGCAGGGCCAGGGACAGGTCCTCGTAGATCACCGAGGGCGTCGCCGCGCTCTTCATCTGCGCTGAGATCTGCTCCCACAGGCGGCGCAGGTAGCGGATGTCGGCGAGGATCTCGTCGGCCCCGGCGCCGTCCGCCGCGGTGCGCAGGATGAAGCCACCGCTGCCCTCGATACCCTCGGCGGCGACGCAGTCGGCCACCACCTTCTTCAGGCGCTCCCGCTCGGCCTCGTCCTCGATGCGCAGGGAGATGCCCACGTGGCTGCTGCGCGGCATGTATACCAGGTAGCGGGAGGGGATCGACAGGTGGGTCGTGAGCCGCGCACCCTTGCTGCCGATGGGGTCCTTGGTGACCTGCACCACCAGGCTCTGGCCCTCGTGGATCAGGGCGCTGATCGGCTCCACCGCGTTGCCCTCGCGGCTGGAGATTTCCGAAGCATGGATGAAGGCGGCGCGCTCCAGGCCGATGTCCACGAAGGCCGCCTGCATGCCTGGCAGCACCCGTACCACCCGGCCCTTGTAGATGTTGCCGACGATCCCGCGGCGCTGGGTACGCTCGACGTGCACTTCCTGCAGGACGCCGTTCTCCACCACGGCCACGCGCGACTCCATCGGCGTGATGTTGATCAGGATTTCTTCACTCATGCGGGGTCCCTTTCTGCCAGCATGGAACGCCAAACTCAGCCAGTAGTTCCGCAGTTTCGCACAACGGCAGGCCGACCACCGCCGAATAGCTGCCGTGCAGGGCGCGGACGAACACCGCGGCGAGTCCCTGGATGCCGTAGCTGCCGGCCTTGTCGCGGGGCTCGCCGGTCTCCCAGTAGGCGGCGATCTCGGCGTCGCTCAGGGGGCGGAACTCCACTCGGCTGGCCACCACCCGGGCCTTGCAGCGTCCCGATGCGGCCAGCGCCACCGCAGTGAGCACCAGGTGCTCGCGGCCGGACAGGGCCTGCAGGGTAGCCAGGGCGGCGGCGCGGTCGGCAGGCTTGCCGAGGATGCGGCCATCCAGCACCACTGCGGTGTCGGCACCGAGCACCACGGCCTCGGGATCGTCCAATTGGACCAGGCCGGCCTGGGCCTTGGCGCGCGCCAGACGCTCCACGTAGGCCTCGGGCGCTTCGCCAGGCAGGGCACTTTCGTCGATTTCCAGCTTGAGGACGCGGAAGGGCACGCCGATCTGCGCGAGCAGTTCGCGGCGGCGTGGCGAGCCGGATGCGAGGTAGAGCATGGACCCTCTCCCTGTTGGTCGATGCGCCGGTGGCGCCGCTTCAGTGGATACCGAGGCGCTGCTGGAGGCCGCGCAGGATGGCTGCGACCCAGGGCCAGAGCAGCGCACTGACCAGCGCCGGCAGGATGAACGCCAGGGTCGGCGGGCGGTTGCCGGTCAGCGCGTTGAGCCACAGCTGCACCAGCTGGGCGATGCCGTAGACCACCAGGAGCACCAGGCTCTGCTGCCAGAGCGGGAACATGCGCAGGCGCTGGTGCAGGCTGAGCACCAGAAAGATGATCAGGGTGAGGATCAGCGCGTTCTGGCCGAGCAGCGAGCCGTAGAGCACGTCCTGCAGCAAACCCAGCACCCAGGCGGTGGTCATGCCCACCCGGTGCGGCAGATAGAGAACCCAGTAGGACAGAAAGAGCGCGACCCACAGCGGTCGGCCGATCTCCATGAAAGTGGGCAGCGGGGCGACGCCGAGCAGCAGTGCGAGCACCAGGCTCAGCCAAATCACCCAGCCGTTACGCGGCCGTTGCACGCTCACTGGGCACCTCCCGGCTGGTTGGACGATGTCGAGGGCGCCTGCGGCTGCGCCGGGGCCTGCTGCGGCGCTTCGCCCGCCTGGACAGCGTCGCCGGCGGTCGGCGCCTCGCCGGGCTCGGTTTCCGCGGCCTGGCCGGCGCGCTGCTGGTCCTGCTCGGCGCGCGCCTCGGCCTCGGCGGAGTCGCTGGCGCGCTGCTCCGGGGTGCGCTGGTCGGAAAACACCAGGAGCATGTAGCGGCTACGGTTGAGCGCCGCAGTGGGCACCGCACGGACGATGGCGAACGGCTGCCCGGAGTCGTGGATCACTTCCTTGACGGTGGCCACCGGGTAACCGGCCGGAAAGCGCTGGTCGAGGCCCGAGCTGACCAGCAGGTCGCCTTCCTTGATGTCGGCGGTATCGGCCACATGGCGCAGCTCCAGGCGCTCCGGGTTGCCGGTGCCGCTGGCGATGGCGCGCAGGCCGTTGCGGTTGACCTGCACGGGAATGCTGTGGGTGGTGTCGGTGAGCAGCAGTACCCGCGAGCTGTAGGGCATCACCTCCACCACCTGGCCCATCAGGCCACGGGCGTCGAGCACCGGCTGGCCGAGGAACACCCCGTCACGGCTGCCCTTGTCGATGATGATGCGGTGGGTGAAGGGGTTAGGGTCGACGCCGATCAGCTCGCTGACCAGCACCTTCTCATCGACCAGCGCCGCCGAGTTGAGCAGCTCGCGCAAGCGCACGTTCTGCTCGGTGAGGGCGGCCAGCTTCTGCAGGCGGCGCTGCATCAGCAGAGCCTCGGCCTTGAGCTTCTCGTTCTCGGCCAGAAGTTCGCTGCGGCTGTTGAACTGTTCGGTGACGGCATCCCACAGGCGCACCGGCAGGCCGGCCACCCAGTAGAAGGGGGCGACCACCAGGCCCATCTGGCTACGCACCGGCTTGAGCACCTCCAGACGCGCGTCGACCACCATCAGCGCGACGGAAAGCACGGCCAGCACCAGCAGGCGCATGCCGAGCGAAGGTCCCTTGGTGAATAGCGGTTTGATGGCGAGTACCTCGCAGCCGCAGGTTTACAACCGGGAGCGGCAAGCTGGCGGGGGTGTTCCGGCTACAGCTTGCGGCTCGTGCCCCAATGCCGAACATCGCCACGATCCTGCGAAGCACCGGAGATACGGTCAAGAGACGGCCAGGCCGTCTGCGGATCCACGGACGGCGGGCAGCCATTCGGCAACGGCCGCCCTCCCCCTGTCATCCTGCACGCTACCCGCCTACCGCTCGCGACTTTCAGCAGCTCGTGGATCCGCGCCTGCCGCTTATTCCGAAGACAGCAGGTCCATGCTGTGGCGGTCCATCATTTCCAGCGCCTTGCCGCCGCCACGGGCCACGCAAGTCAGCGGGTCCTCGGCGACGATCACCGGCAGGCCGGTTTCCTGGGCCAGCAGCTTGTCCAGATCGCGCAGCAGCGCGCCGCCGCCGGTCAGCACCAGGCCGCGCTCGGCGATGTCCGAGGCGAGTTCCGGCGGGGACTGTTCCAGGGCGCTCTTGACCGCCTGAACGATGGTCGCCAAGGACTCCTGCAGGGCTTCCAGCACTTCGTTGGAGTTGAGGGTGAAGCTGCGCGGCACGCCCTCGGCCAGGTTGCGGCCGCGCACGTCGACTTCGCGGATCTCGCCGCCCGGGAAGGCGGTGCCGATTTCCTGCTTGATGCGCTCGGCGGTGGATTCGCCGATCAGGCTGCCGTAGTTGCGGCGCACGTAGGTGACGATGGCCTCGTCGAAGCGGTCGCCGCCGACCCGCACGGACTCGGCGTAGACCACTCCGTTCAGGGAGATCAGGGCGATCTCGGTGGTGCCGCCGCCGATGTCGACGACCATCGAGCCACGGGCTTCCTCGACCGGCAGTCCGGCACCGATGGCCGCGGCCATCGGCTCCTCGATCAGGAACACCTCACGGGCCCCGGCGCCCAGGGCGGATTCACGGATGGCGCGGCGCTCCACCTGGGTGGACTTGCAGGGCACGCAGATCAGCACCCGCGGGCTGGGCTGCAGGAAGCTGTTCTCGTGCACCTTGTTGATGAAGTACTGGAGCATCTTCTCGCAGACGCTGAAATCGGCGATCACCCCATCCTTCATCGGACGGATGGCGGCGATGTTGCCCGGCGTACGGCCGAGCATGCGCTTAGCCTCGGTACCCACGGCGACGACGCTCTTCTGGTTGCCATGGGTACGGATGGCGACGACCGACGGCTCGTCGAGGACGATGCCGCGATCGCGCACGTAAATCAGGGTATTGGCCGTTCCCAGATCGATGGACAGATCACTGGAAAACATGCCACGCAGTTTTTTGAGCATGGGATAACCCTAGGGAACGCGTGGATAAAAATGCGCAGGTAAAAAAGTGCGGCAAACTCTAACAACCACGGGCCTTTTGGGCAACCCGAGCGGTGTGCTAAATTGCCGTCTTTTCCGGGCCTTACGGCACGATTTCGCGGCCTATGACCACGCATGCGGGGTTCCGTTCCCCGCCCGCTGTCCCTCCGCCCGCTTGTTCTGGAGATTTCCCATGGCGCTAGAACGCTCCGAGGTGGAAAAGATCGCCCATCTGGCCCGACTGGGCCTGGACGAGGCGGACATTCCGCGCACCACCGAAACCCTCAACAACATCCTCGGCCTGATCGACCAGATGCAGGCCGTCGACACCGACGGCATCGAGCCGCTGGCCCATCCGCTGGAAGCCACCCAGCGGCTGCGCCCCGACGAGGTCACCGAAACGGACCACCGCGAGGCCTACCAGGCCATCGCCCCGGCCGTGGAGAACGGCCTCTACCTGGTGCCGAAAGTCATCGAATGAAGGAAAGGGTTCCCATGCATCACCTGACCCTGGCCGAGATCAGCCGCGCGCTGGCCGCCAAAGAATTTTCCGCCGTCGAGCTGAGCCAGGCGCTGCTGGCGCGCATCCGCCAGCTCGACCCGCAGCTCAACAGCTTCATCACCGTCACCGAGGAGCTCGCCGAGTGCCAGGCGAAGGCCGCCGACGCCCGCCGCGCCGCCGGCGAGAACGGCGCCCTGCTCGGCGCGCCGATCGGCCACAAGGACCTGTTCTGCACCAAGGGCGTACTGACCAGCTGCGCCTCGAAGATCCTCACCGGCTTCAAGGCCCCCTACGACGCCACCGTGGTCGAGAAGCTGGCTGCCGCCGGCACCGTGACCCTCGGCAAGCTGAACATGGACGAGTTCGCCATGGGCTCAGCCAATGAATCCAGCCATTACGGCCCAGTGAAGAACCCCTGGGACCTGGAACGCGTACCCGGCGGCTCCTCTGGCGGCTCGGCCGCGGCGGTGGCCGCGCGTCTGCTGCCGGCGGCCACCGGCACCGACACTGGCGGCTCGATCCGCCAGCCGGCGGCGCTGACCAACCTCACCGGCATCAAACCCACCTACGGCCGCGTGTCCCGTTGGGGGATGATTGCCTACGCCTCGAGCCTCGACCAGGGCGGCCCGATCGCCCGCACCGCCGAAGACTGCGCCCTGCTCCTCGGCGCCATGGCCGGCTTCGATCCCAAGGATTCCACCTGCCTGGACCAGCCGGTGGACGACTACCTGGCGGCGCTCAACCAGCCGCTCGCCGGCCTGCGCATCGGCCTGCCCAGGGAATACTTCGGCGAGGGCCTGGACAGCCGCATCGGCGCCGCCGTGCTGGCGGTGGTCGAGGAGCTGAAGAAGCTCGGCGCCACGGTCAAGGACATCTCCCTGCCGAACCTCAAGCACGCGATTCCCGCCTACTACGTGATCGCCCCGGCGGAAGCCAGCTCCAACCTATCGCGCTTCGACGGCGTGCGCTTCGGCTACCGCTGCGAGAACCCGCAGAACCTCGAGGACCTCTACAAGCGCTCGCGCGGCGAGGGCTTCGGTGCCGAGGTCAAGCGGCGCATCATGGTCGGCACCTACGCGCTGTCGGCCGGCTACTACGATGCCTACTACCTGAAGGCGCAGCAGATCCGCCGGCTGATCAAGAACGACTTCGTCGCTGCTTTCGAGGAAGTCGACCTGATCCTCGGGCCGACCACTCCGAACCCGGCCTGGAAGCTCGGCGAGAAGGCCAACGACCCGGTCTCCGCCTACTTGGAGGACATCTACACCATCACCGCCAACCTCGCCGGCATCCCGGCCCTGTCGATGCCTGCCGGCTTCGTCGACGGCCTGCCGGTCGGCGTGCAGCTGCTCGCTCCCTACTTCCAGGAGGGCCGTCTGCTCAACGTGGCGCACCAGTACCAGCAGGTCAGCGACTGGCACCAACGCGCCCCGGCCGGCTTTTGAGGCATGGCGCCGCCCGGCGGCCCTCCCGCTCGTGGGTAGCGGGAGAGGCGCGCCGCAGGCCACACAGGATTGAGGAATACGCAGATGCAATGGGAATCCGTGATTGGGCTTGAGATCCACGCCCAGCTCAGCACCCGCTCGAAGATCTTCTCGGGCAGCGCCACCACCTTCGGCGCCGAGCCCAACACCCAGGCCAGCCTGATCGACCTGGGCATGCCCGGCACCCTGCCGGTGCTCAACGCGGAAGCGGTGCGCATGGCCGTCAAGTTCGGCCTGGCGATTAACGCCGAGATCGCCGAACGCAACGTCTTCGCCCGCAAGAACTACTTCTACCCGGACCTGCCCAAGGGCTACCAGACCAGCCAGTACGAGCACCCGATCGTCGGCAAGGGCTACCTGGACATCACCCTGGAGGACGGCACGGTCAAGCGCATCGGCATCACCCGCGCGCACCTCGAGGAGGACGCCGGCAAGAGCCTGCACGAGGACTTCCACGGCATGACCGGGATCGACCTGAACCGTGCCGGCACCCCCCTGCTGGAGATCGTCTCCGAGCCGGACATCCGCTCCGCCAAGGAGGCGGTGGCCTACGTCAAGGCCATCCACGCGCTGGTCCGTTACCTGGGCATCTGCGACGGCAACATGGCCGAGGGCTCGCTGCGCTGCGACTGCAACGTCTCCGTACGCCCCAAGGGCCAGGCCGAATTCGGCACTCGCGCCGAGATCAAGAACGTCAACTCCTTCCGCTTCATCGAGAAGGCCATCAACTACGAGATCCAGCGACAGATCGAGCTGATCGAGGACGGTGGCAAGGTCATCCAGGAAACCCGCCTGTACGACCCGAACAAGGACGAGACCCGCTCGATGCGCGGCAAGGAGGAAGCCAACGATTACCGCTACTTCCCCTGCCCCGACCTGCTGCCGGTGGTCATCGAGCGCAGCTTCCTCGAGGAGGTGCGCGCCCAGCTGCCGGAGCTGCCCACCCAGAAGCGCGAGCGTTTCCAGAGCCAGTTCGGCCTGTCCGCCTACGACGCCAGCGTGCTCTCCGCCAGCCGCGAGATGGCCGACTACTTCGAAGCGGTACAGCAGGTCTGCGGCGACGCCAAGCTGGCCGCCAACTGGGTGATGGTCGAGCTGGCCAGCCTGCTCAACAAGGAAGGCCTGGAGATCGACCAGTCGCCGGTCTCCGCCGAGCAGCTCGGCGGCCTGATCCTGCGCATCAAGGACAACACCATCAGCGGCAAGATCGCCAAGATGGTCTTCGAGGCCCTGGCCAACGGTGAAGGCGCCAGCGCAGACGAGATCATCGAGCAGAAGGGCCTCAAACAGGTCACCGACGCCGGTGCCATCGACAAGCTGCTCGACGAGGTGCTGGCCGCCAACGCCGCCCAGGTCGAGCAGTACCGCGCCAGCGACGAGGCCAAGCGCGCCAAGATGTTCGGCTTCTTCGTCGGCCAGGCCATGAAGGCCTCCAAGGGCAAGGCCAACCCCGGCCAAGTGAACGAACTGCTGAAGAAGAAGCTCGAAGGCTAGGGCTGAACGCGAGGCCGGCCGTGGCGACCCGCCGGCCTCTCGGCCCCAACGATCTCACCAGACCGATGGGACACCGCATGTTCAGAACACTCCTGCTTCTCAGCTTCGCCCTCTGCCTGGCCGGCTGCGCCAGCCTCGGCCCCGGCGGTCACTACGACGAGACCGGCAAGGCCTCCTGGTACGGCGCCAAGCACCACGGCAAGAAGACCGCCAGCGGCGAGCGCTTCGACCAGCACGCGCTGACCGCCGCCCACCGCACCCTGCCCTTCGGCACCCGGGTTCGGGTCACCAACCTCAACAACGACCGCTCCGTCGTGGTCCGCATCAACGACCGCGGCCCCCACGTCCGCGGCCGGATCATCGACGTCTCGCGCAAGGCCGCCGAACGCCTAGGCATGCTCGGCAGCGGCGTTGCCCCGGTGCGCGTACAGAGCCTCAGATAGACCTTTGGGAGATCAGCATGAGCGAACAGAAGAGCGCCGGCGAACAGGTACGTCGGGCAGTGATGGGCGATGCCTTCGTCGACCGCGCGCTGCACAACGCCACCGAGTTCAGCCGGCCGCTGCAGGAATTCGTCAACGAGCACGCCTGGGGTGGGGTCTGGACCCGAGAGGGGCTGGACCGGCGGACCCGTAGCCTGATCACCCTCGCCGCGCTGACTGCCCTGAAGTGCCCGCAGGAGCTCAAGGGCCACGTGCGCGGCGCACTGAACAACGGCTGCACGGTGGAGGAGATCCGCGAGGCGCTGCTGCACTGCGCGGTCTATGCCGGGGTGCCGGCCGCCATCGACGCCTTCCGCGCCGCCCAGGAAGTGCTGGCCGAGCTACAGCCCGGCGCCTGAGAACCCGGGGGCGCGATCCCGCAGCGTCAGTCGGCCGCCGTCTCCGCGGCCGGTTCCGGTTGCGGCAGCTCCAGCACCGGGCGCTCGTCGTCCAGACGCATCAGGGTGCCCTCCACCACTGCGCCGTTCTCCATGCTCAGCTGACGGTAGCGGATGTTGCCGCACACCCGGGCGTTGGAATGCAGCTCCAGGAGGTGCTCGACGCACAGGTCGCCAACGATGGTGCCGTCGATCAGCGCGTCGTAGCAGCACACCTCGCCCTCGATCTGACCACCCGCGGTCAGCGCCAGCAGACTGGTGCTGCCCTCCTTGTGGCGCACGTTGCCACGGATCCGCCCGCTGACCTTGAGCCCCTCGGTGAACTCCACGTCACCGACCAGCGTGAGGTTGTCAGAAACCAGGCTGGAAAAACTGTCGATGGCCGGGCGCGGGGCCGCCTTCTTGGAACGAAACATCCTTTCCTGTACTCCGGTAAAGCTAGGGGTTGTCTTTCTGCTTGCGGAAAAACGCCAGCTCGGTGCTCAGCCGCTTCACCCGGGCGGACAGCTCGGCGTTGCGGCGCACCAGCTGGCGCTCGGCGGCCTGCGCCTCACGGTGCAGCAGCCGGCTCTCCTCCAGGCTGGCCTTCAGCTGGCGGTTTTCCTCGCGCAGCGCGGCCAGCTCCGCGGCCTGCTCACGGCGCTCGGCGAACCACAGGGCACCGACCAGCAGCGGCAGGCCAAGGGCCAGCAGCCACAGTCGCCGACGCCCCTGGCCGACCATCAGCAGACGGTGATCGCCGCGCACCAGATGGCGGGTCGAACGCCGCCTAATCGAGCGCAACGGCACCGCCGTGGCTCTCCAGGCTGTCCAAGGCCAGGAAGCGCTGCGGATCGACGAAACGTCCGTTCTTCATGACCTCGAAATGCAGGTGCGGGCCGGTGGAGCGGCCGGTGGAACCGACCTTGCCGATCTGCTGGCCGGGAGTGACCACCTGGCCGACCCGCACCTGGATGCTCGAGAGGTGCGCGTAGCGGGTCACCAGGCCATTGCCGTGGTCGATCTCCACGCGCTTGCCGTAGCCGCCCCAACGGCCGGCGGCGCGCACCTTGCCGCCGGCGGAAGCACGCACCGGCGAGCCGCTGGGCAGTGCGAAGTCCACCCCGGAATGGAAGGCCAAGCGACGATTGAAGGGGTCGACGCGGTTGCCGAAGGTGGAGCCGATCCGCCCCTGCTCAACCGGGCGCCACGAGGGGATCGCCAGCAGCGCGGCGTTGCGGGTCGTCACACGCTCCAGCAGGTCGTCGAAGCGGGCGCGTACGCAGCGCACCGCGGCCTCGCTGCGGCGCAGCTCGTCCAGGGCATCGGCATGGTCCGGCCAAACCTCCTCGGTGCAGCCGCGCGGAGCCAGCAGCACGCCGCCCTTGCCGGCGTCATCGTCCGCGGCGACATTCGCCGGCGTCGGCAGCAGGCCGGGATCGACCCGGGAAACCTGCTCGCTCAGGGTCTTGTGCTCCTCCAGCATGCGCTGCAGGGCCAGGGCATCGGCCTCCAGAGACTTGACCCGGCCGGCCAGCTCGCCAAGGCGGGCGACGGTGAAGCTGCTTTCCGCGCTGGACGGCGCGCCGTGTGACTCCGCCGCCAGCGGTTCCGCGCCCCGCTCGGCCCCGCGCCCGAGCCAGTAGCCACCGGCGAAAGCGAGAAGATTCAGCGCCAGGGAGAGGACCAGCACGGGCCCCAGCACCCGCCGCAGGTCCACCACCCGGTTAGCTCCACGGATCAGAGCCCGACTGGAGGGAGGGAACAACTTCATACTCGATACCCTTGGGTCTGTTGCCTGACCTGTTCAGCGGAGGTGGACTCTGCCACGCCCCGCGCGACAGTTCTGCGGGCCAGTGACCAGTCGCGGACATCCCGCGAACTTTTTCCCCAGACTGCGGCCCAGGCCGCAAAACGGCGTGCTTGAGCCTTGCCGAGGCGGTCCCGCCCGGCGCCGGCGCGGAGTCTACTGGCTGAGCGCGCGCCATCGAACCCCTTTCCGACGATTCGCACCTCGCCGGGACACTTTGCCGCACGGGCTAGATCCAGCCGCCCCACTGCAGGACGAAGAGGCCAAGGTTGGTGGTCAGCGCCGCGCCCAGGGTGGTCAGCACGATGATCGCCGCCGCCAGCTCGGCATTGGCGCCGGCCGCCCTGGCCATCACGAAGCTGGCCGCCGCGGTGGGGCTGGCGAAATAGAGGAACAGGATGCCCAGCTCGGCGCCGCGGAAGCCGCAGGCGAAGGCGCCGAGGGTGCCGAGCAGCGGCAGCCAGACCAGTTTCATCAGGCTGGCGCTGAGCGTCAGGCCGCTGCTGGCGCGCAGCGAGGCTAGCGACAGGCTGCCGCCGATGCAGATCAGCGCCAGCGGCAGGGTCAGTTGCGCCAGGTACTCGCCCGAGGTGGTCAGCCAGGCCGGCAGGCAGATCTGCCAGTAGGCGAACGGAAAGGCCGCCAGCACGCCAAGGATCAGCGGGTTGCGCAGGATGCCCCCGAGCAGGCTCCAGAGCCCCACCCTGCCGGCCGGGTTGTAGTACTCGAGGATCAGCACCGCCAGGCTGTTGTAGGTGACGATCATCACCCCGCCCAGCACCCCGCCCAGGGACAGGCCGTAGTCGCCGTACAGACTGGCCGCCAGGGCCAGGCCGATGATCCCGTTGTTGCCACGGAACGCGCCCTGCACGTAAACCCCGCGGTCGGCGCGCGGCACGCGGAGGATCGCCCAGCCCCAGGCGAGCAGGAAGCCGGCCAGCGTGGCCAGCACGAAGTAGCCGAGCAGCGCCGGCTGCAGGGAGGTGCGCAGGTCGGCATGGAGGATGGCGAGGAACAGCATCACCGGCATGCTGACGTTGAACACCAGGGCCGAGGCGGTGCCTATGAAGGCGGCGTCGATCTGCCTCAGATGACGCAGCAGCATGCCGAGGCACAGCATGGCGAACACCGGCGCGGTGATGGCGAGGATCTCGGAAATGAGGGCAAGCATGGCTGGGCACTACGAGGATGGAAGCCGCCGATGATAGCAGGCCGGCCCGAGCCCGCAGCGTCACGGCCGCTCAAGAGCGGAGGCTGGCGCCGCCGGGACGGCACGCCCGGCGGTTCAGCGGGGATCGCCCGGGGAGTCCGGGCTGGAAGCTCAGCGGCGCACCGGACGCTTCTGCAGCTTGCGCTGCAGGGTACGCCTGTGCATGCCCAGAGCCCGTGCGGTGGCGGAGATGTTGCCGTTGTGCTCGGCGAGCACGCGCTGGATGTGCTCCCACTGCAGGCGATCCACCGACATGGGGTTTTCCGGCACCAGCTTCTCGATGTCCACGTGCTCGGAGACCAGAGCGGTCAGCACGTCATCGGCGTCGGCAGGCTTGCACAGGTAGTTGGCGGCGCCGCGCTTGATGGCTTCCACGGCGGTGGCAATGCTCGAGTAGCCGGTGAGGATCACCACGCGCATCTCCGGGTCCAGGGCCAGCAGCTTGGGCAGCAGGACCAGGCCGGAGTCGCCCTCCATCTTCAGGTCGAGCACCGCGTAGTCGGGCACGTCCTGCTCGGCGAGCGCCAGCCCCTCCTCGGCGGAACTGGCGATCGACACGCGCAGGCCGCGGCTGGTCATCGCCCGCGCCATCACCCGGGTGAAGGTAGGGTCGTCGTCGACCAGCAGCAGATGGGGCTGCTCTTCGCCTTCGTGCAGGTTGCTTTCGTCGCTCATGCGTATTTCCTCAAGGCAGACGGGGCAGACGCAGCTCGGTGAGCGTGCCACCCTCTTCGTGGTTGTACAACTTCACCGACCCGCCGGCCCGCGTCACGCTGGCCTGGCTGAGGAACAGGCCGAGGCCGAAGCCCTTGCCGCCCTTGGTGGTGATGAACGGCTTGCCGAGCTGCTCGGCGATCGCCAGGGGCACGCCGACGCCGTGGTCGCGGATGCGCAACAGCAGCGCCTGATCATCCCAGTCGAGCCGGATGTCGAGGTTGTCCGGGCAGGCATCGGCGGCGTTGTTGAGCAGGTTGAGCAATGCCTGGGTGAGGTCCGCCGGAGTGGCCAGGCGCGGCACCGCGCCACTGCCCAGGCACTGGTAGCGGTAGGTGGCCTCGGGGCGCATCAGGTGCCAGCGGTTCAGGGTGCTTTCCAGCCAGCTCACCGCGCTCTGCTCCACCGTCGCCTGCAGGCGGTCGGCCTCGGCGGCGCGCACCAGCTGCTGCAGACTGTCCTTGCACAGCTGCACCTGCTCCTGGAGCAGCGCCAGGTCCTCCTGCAGCAGCGGATCGGCGTGCTCGCGGCGCAGCTCCTTGATCAGCACGCTCATGGTCGCCAGCGGGGTGCCCAGCTCGTGGGCGGCACCGGCGGCCTGGGTGGCTACGGCGAGCAGTTGTTGGTCGCGCAGGTCCTCCTCACGGCGCCGCGCCCGGGCCTCCTCCTGGCGGCGCAGTTCCTCTGCCATGCGCGCGACGAAGAAGGTGATCAGCCCGGCGGCCAGGGCGAAGCTCAGCCACATGCCGTAGATCAGCAGCTTCTCGCGCTCGATGAGCATCAACTCGAAGGGATGGTACCAGGCCAGCAGCAGGGTGTAGGCAGCCAGCGCCAGGCCGGCGAGCAGCAGGGTGTAGACCCCGGGCAGGGTCGCCGCGGCGATGGTCAGCGGCACCAGGTAGTAGGACACGAAGGGGTTGGTGGAGCCGCCCGAGTAGTACAGCAGCACGCTGTGGATGATCAGGTCGCAGGCCAGCTGGGATGCGTACTCCAGCTCGGTGACCGGCCACGGCCCGCGCAGGCGCAGGGCGGTAAGCACGCAGAGGATCGCCGACACCGCCAGGGTGATGGATAGCGGCAGCCAGGGCAGCGGCAGCAGCCCGGACAGGTAGGCGAAACCCACCGAGCCGGCCTGGGCGGCGAGGACCAGAATGCGGATCAGCGTCAACCGCCAGAGGTTCTGGTTGCTGGCGGACAACAGTTGCGCAGGTTCGAGCATAGGGTCTCCTAGGTTCGCCCGAGTATAACCAACCGTCCGTCCAGGAACCGCCCCGCTGCGGCAAAGCACCGCAGGCAAAATTCCCGAAATCGTCTACTCCGCGCACCGGGTGCGGCGGACGAACGGGGAACATCGGTTGACCCGAAGAGTCACATGGCTTCGTCTAAGCTCGGGCAATCCCGCCAGAAAAGGAGTTTTCCATGCACCTGCGCAACCGCATCGCCGCCGCCCTCGCCCTCTGTACCGCCAGCTTCGCCAGTCTGCCGCTGCACGCCGATGAGGCGCCCCGCTACAACCAGGTGGCCCTGCGTGCCGAAGTCAGCCAGGACGTGGCCCACGACCTGATGCACGTCACCCTCTACCACGAGGCCCAGCAAAGCGACCCGGCACAGCTCGCGGCACAGACCACCGCCGCGCTGAATGCCGCCCTGAAGAAGGCCCGCCAGGTACAGAAGGTCACCGTGCAGCTCGGCAGCCGACACAGCTACCCGGTGTACGACAAGGACGGCCAGCAGATCACCGCCTGGCGCGAGCGCGCCGAACTGCGCCTGGAGAGCCAGGACTTCGCCGCGCTCTCCCAGCTCACCGCCGACCTGCTCGGCGAGCTGAAGATGGGCGGCATGAACTTCTCCATCTCCAATCCCACCCGCAAGCAGAGCGAAGACCGCCTGCTCAAGGACGCCGTAGCCGCCTTCCGCGAACGTGCCCAGCTGGCCACCGAGGCCCTCGGCGGCACCGGCTACAGACTGGTCAGCCTGAGCCTCAACAGCGGCGGCTTCCAGCCCCTGCCCGTACAGCGCATGGACGCCGCGCCGGTGGGCATGTCGATGGCCAAGGGCGAGGCCCTGCAGATCGAGGGCGGCAGCAGCGAGGTCACGGTGAATGCCGACGGGATCATCGAGGTGCAGATGCCCTGAGGGCCGTCCCTGGCGGTTTACAACGAGTCAGCGCTGTGGCCGGGCTCGTGCCAGATGTCCGCTGCCAGGGAGGCGATACCCAACGCTCCGACGAGGAACAAACCTCGGGCGATTTCTAGCCTCATGCCATAACTCATTGATGAGGCCGCAAGAGGGCATGAGGCCAAACTAGTTCAGCCCGAGCCTTCCGGAGGCTTTTGCGACGAGCGGCCGGCTCAGCCGGCTGCGCCCGGACGCAACACGACGCGGAAGCGGCAGCCGCTCGGCTCGACCGCGGAGAGCTGCACCATCCAGCCTTGCGCCGCGCAGATCCGCTGTACCAGCGACAGGCCGAGCCCCAGGCCGTCGCCACGCTGCTTGCCGCCGCGCACGAAGGGCTGGAACATCGCCTCGCGCTCATGCTCGGGGATCCCCACCCCGCTGTCCTCGACCACGAAACCGTCCTCCTGCAGCAGCAGGCGCACGTGGCCCTGCTCGGTATAGTGCCAGGCGTTGCGCAGCAGGTTGCCCATCACGGTGCGTAGCAGGGTCGGATTGAAGGGCCCACACAGCTGCGCCTCGGGTCGGTATTCCAGGATCAGCCCCTTGCTCTCGATGGGTTCGCGCCACTGCTCGACCAGTTCGTCGGCGATACTGCGAACCTCCACCTCCGGCTGCACGCCCTGGCCCTGCTCGGCGCGCGCCAGGGTCAGGAAGGTCTGCACCAGCTCGCGCATCTCCTGGGTGGCACGGGCGATGCGCAGCACCTGCTTGCGCGCCCGAGGCTCCAGCAGGGGGTTCTCGAGGAGCAGCTCGCTGGAGCTGGCCAGCACCATCAGCGGAGTGCGCAACTCGTGGCTGACGTCGCTGGTGAACATCCGCTCGCGGTTCAGGGCCTGGCGCAGCAGGCCGAGGGTGGCGTCGAAGGCCGCCGCCAGCTGGCCTACCTCGTCGGCGGCGTAGTCCGGCGCCAGCGGCGGCGCCAGGGGCAGCAGTTGGTCCGGGTGGCGTACCTGGCGAGACAGACGCACCACCGGCTCGATCACCTTGCGGGCGAGCAGCCGGCCGAGCAGCAGGGCCAGGGCGATGCTGAACAGGAAACCGCCCCAAACCACCGCGAAGAGAATCTGCTCGCGCTTCTCGTATTCGTTCTGGTCCTGCAGCAACACGTAGCGACGGCCGTCGACGATGCGCACAAACGCGTGAAAAGCCTGGTCGTCACGGAACACCTCGTGGAAGCCTGGCTCCAGGTCCTTGAGGTCGTCCGGCAGGGCGAAGTCGCCGTAGCCGCCGGAGAAGTGAAAGAGCTGCTCCGGCTCCGGGCGCAGGCGCCAGTCGTCCATGCTCTCCATCTTCAGCAGACGGTCGAGGTCGCCGCCCAGCTCGGCGGAGAGCAGGCGCTCCTCGACGAAGTGCACGGTCTTGACGATGCCCATGGCGAAGGTGCCGGCCACCAGGGTGCTCATCAGCACGAAGGCGATGACGATACGCTGCGAAAGGTTCTGGCGAAACTCCATCCGCCGTCACTCCGCAAGGCGGTAGCCGACGCCGTGCACGGTGTGCAGCAGCGGCTTGTCGAAGGGCTTGTCGATCACCTGGCGCAGTTGGTGGATGTGGCTGCGCAGGCTGTCGCTGTCCGGGCAGTCGTCGCCCCACAGCGCCTCCTCGAGCACCTCGCGACGCAGCACGTGAGGACTCTTCTGCATCAGCACGGCAAGCAGCTTGAGACCCACAGGGTTGAGCTTGAGCGGCCTGCCGGCGCGGGTCACCTCCAGGGTGTCCAGGTCGTAGTCGAGGTCCGCCACCTGCAGGCGCCGGCGCCCGCCGCCCTGGCTGCGCCGCAGCACTGCCTCGATGCGCGCGGCCAGCTCGGAGAGGGCGAAGGGCTTGATCAGGTAGTCGTCGGCGCCGGAGCGGAAGCCCTCCAGGCGGTCGTCCAACTGGTCGCGGGCGGTGAGCATGATCACCGGGGTGTCGCGCCGTACCTCCTCGCGCAGGCGTCTGCACAGGGTGTAGCCGTCCAGGCCGGGGAGCATGATGTCCAGCACGATCAGGTCGTAGTGCTCGCTGCTCGCCAGGCGCAGGCCGGCCAGGCCGTCCTGGGCGCAGTCGACGCTGTAGCCCTTGATCTCCAGGTAGTCGGCCATGTTGGCCAGGATGTCGCGGTTGTCTTCAACCAGCAGGATGCGCATTGCCAAGTCACCTCGTGGGCGTGAACCCGATCTGCCAGACGATAACCGATGCCGGTGGCCGACCGCCGGGCTTTGACGAATTATTCACCTCCGGGTTTCCCACGGACAAAGAAAAAGCCCCGCACGAGGCGGGGCTTTTCGGTACGGCGCGGGAAGCCGGTCGGCTTACATCATGCCGCCCATGCCGCCCATGTCCGGCATGGCCGGAGCAGCGGGCTTGTCTTCCGGAGCGTCGGCCACCATGGCTTCGGTGGTGATCATCAGACCACCGATGGAAGCCGCGGCCTGCAGGGCGGAACGGGTGACCTTGGCCGGGTCCAGGATACCCATTTCGATCATGTCGCCGTACTCGCCGGTCGCAGCGTTGTAACCGAAGTTGCCGGAACCCTGCTTGACCTTGTCGAGCACCACGCTCGGCTCGTCACCGGCGTTGGCCACGATCTGACGCAGCGGAGCTTCGACGGCACGACGCAGCAGGGCGATACCGACGTTCTGGTCTTCGTTGTCGCCCTTCAGGTCGGCGATGGCCTGCAGCGCGCGAACCAGGGCCACACCACCGCCGGGCACCACGCCTTCCTCGACAGCCGCACGGGTGGCGTGCAGGGCGTCTTCGACGCGGGCCTTCTTCTCCTTCATCTCCACTTCGGTAGCCGCACCGACCTTGATCACGGCCACGCCGCCGGCCAGCTTGGCCAGACGTTCCTGCAGCTTCTCGCGGTCGTAGTCGGAGGTGGTTTCCTCGATCTGCGCACGGATCTGCTTGACGCGGGCCTCGATGTCGGCCTGGGCGCCGGCGCCGTCGATGATGGTGGTGTTTTCCTTGCTCAGCACCACGCGCTTGGCGTTACCCAGATGCTCCAGGGTGGCACCTTCCAGGTTCAGGCCGACTTCTTCGGAGATCACGGTACCGCCGGTGAGGATGGCGATGTCCTGCAGCATGGCCTTGCGACGGTCGCCGAAGCCCGGAGCCTTGACGGCAGCGACCTTGACGATGCCGCGCATGTTGTTGACCACCAGGGTGGCCAGGGCTTCGCCTTCCACGTCCTCGGCGACGATCAGCAGCGGACGGCCGGCCTTGGCGACGGCTTCCAGCACCGGCAGCAGCTCGCGGATGTTGGAGATCTTCTTGTCGACCAGCAGGATCGACGGGTTCTCCAGCTCGGCGACCATGGTGTCCGGCTTGTTGATGAAGTAGGGGGACAGGTAGCCGCGGTCGAACTGCATGCCTTCCACGACAGACAGTTCGTTCTCCAGGCCGGAACCTTCCTCGACGGTGATCACACCTTCCTTGCCGACCTTCTCCATGGCCTCGGCGATGATGTTGCCGATGGACTCGTCAGCGTTGGCGGAGATGGTGCCGACCTGAGCGATGGCCTTGGAGTCGGCGCAGGGCTTGGCCAGTTCCTTCAGCTGGGCGACGATGGCGCTGGTGGCCTTGTCGATGCCGCGCTTCAGATCCATCGGGTTCATGCCGGCGGCAACCGCCTTCAGGCCTTCGTTGACGATGGCCTGGGCCAGCACGGTAGCGGTGGTGGTACCATCACCGGCGGCGTCGTTGGCCTTGGAGGCCACATCCTTGACCAGTTGGGCACCCATGTTCTCGAACTTGTCCTTCAGTTCGATTTCCTTGGCCACGGACACGCCATCCTTGGTGATGGTCGGGGCGCCGAAGCTCTTGTCCAGAACCACGTTGCGGCCTTTCGGGCCGAGGGTTGCTTTGACCGCGTCGGCCAGCACGTTCACGCCGACCAGCATTTTCTTGCGAGCGGAATCGCCGAATTTGACGTCTTTAGCAGCCATGTCGATTGTTCCTCAATTCTGGGTAGTAACGGAGATTCGCGTTGATCACTCTTCGATGACGGCGAGGATTTCGTTCTCGCCCATCACCAGCAGTTCTTCGCCGTCGACCTTGACGGTGTTGCTGCCCGAGTAGGGACCGAACACCACCTTGTCGCCGACCTTGACGGTCAGCGGACGCACTTCGCCGTTGTCCAGCACGCGACCGGTGCCGACGGCGACCACTTCGCCACGATTCGGCTTCTCGGCAGCGGAGCCCGGCAGGACGATGCCGCCTGCGGTCTTGGTTTCTTCCTCGCTGCGACGGATGACAACGCGGTCATGCAGAGGACGAAGCTTCATTGTCGATCTCTCCTAACAAATGAGTGGTTTAACGACCGGCACCTTATCACCGGCGGTTTTAGTGTTTTCCGGCACTGCCGGGTGCGACCCGCTGGAGGTTCGGGCCGCAGAAGACTGACGTCGACCTTGCGGTGACTGCCTAGATTGGGACAGGAAAAAGAATTTCAAGGGCCGCCCTGAAAAAACTTTGCGCATTTCCTGCATGGGCAGCGAGGAGACCGCCGGAAGCGGCCTTCAGCGGTCGTGACGCTGGTACTCGCCCTCGATCAGGTTCGGCCGGCTCTGCCCGGAACGCGCCTGCAGGTCGTCGGCGAAGGCGCGCCGGCGCAATGCCTGCTCCTCAGCGCGGCGGCGCAGCAAGCCGGCCAGCAGGCGGCGACTCGGCGGCAGCAGGCAGATCAGGCCGATGAGGTCGCTGACGAAGCCCGGCAACAGCAGCAGGCCGCCGCCCACGGCGATCAGCAGGCCCTCGAGCATCTCCTGTTCCGGCAGCTCGCCGCGCGCCAGGCGCTCCTGGGCCCGCCAGGCGGTAGCCACCCCGGCGACACGCAGCAGCAGGCCGCCGAGCACGGCGGTGGCGATGATCAACAGCAGCGTGGGCAGCACGCCGATGGCGCTGCCGACCTTGATCAGCACCGCCAGCTCGAGCAGCGGGAAGAGGACGAAGAGAAAGAAGAACACGCGCATGAAAGGATTCCTTGCGGCGGAACGTCCGCCATCGGTGGCAGATGTGGCGCCGCGGCGGGATTAATTCAAGCCCCGCGCGCCTCCGCCTCGGGCCAGACCGAGGCGCGGGCCAGGGAAACCAGGGCCTGGCGCACCGCACCGGGATTGTTACAGGGTGTTGGGAAAGGGAGCCAGTGCAGCACCCGACCGATGCGCAGGTGGAAGCCCTCGCTGTCGATGCCGACCATCTGCGCCGCCGGCTCCCCGGGCAGGCCGCGCAGTGCGGCGTAGTGGGCGATGGCCTCGGCGTGATCACCGTTCATGTGCTCGACCATCCCGCGCTCGGTGTCGCCGGCGAAGGGATTGTCGAGCAGCAGGTCGCCGACCGACAGCCAGTGGATCTCGCCGAAGCCGCCGATGAAGCGGGCGCGCACCGGCTCCAAGCACCAGAAGTCGAAGTCGTGGGTGCGGTGGTAGTCGCTGGCCTGGGGGAAGTAGCGGTAGTAGCGCTCGGCGGCCGCGGCGATCTCCCCGGCGTCGCTGAGCTGGCGGGCCTCGGCGAGCAGGGTCAGGCGCCCGGCGGCCTGCACGTCCTCGGCGCCGCGCTCGCCGATCAGCAGCGAGCATTTCGGGTCCCGTTGCAGGTTGTGGGTGTGCTGGGCGATGCGGCTGATGAGGATCAGCGGCCAGCCCCGGGCATCCAGGCAGTAGGGCACCACGGAGCCGAAGGGAAAGCCCGCCATGGCCTTGGAATGGGTGGAGAGCACGCCATGGTATTCCTTGAGCAGCAATTCTCGGGCATGCTTGCCGGCCTTCACGCTCACAATATGACTCCTCGCTGAGAATTCGACGGAGCCCTGACCGGTCGGACAGCCGGCCAGGACGACAGCAACGAACATGCGTCCAGCATACCCATTTCGGGCGCCGGCGGGGGCAATCACCACCCTTCGAGGAGCACGCGCATGCAACTGCAAGACAAAGTCATCATCATCACCGGCGGCGGCCAGGGCCTGGGCCGCGCCATGGCCGAGCACCTGGCCGCCAAGGGCGCCAAACTGGCCCTGGTGGACCTCAACCAGGAGCGCCTCGACGAGACCGTCGGCCTCTGCCAGGCCGCCGGCAGCGAAGCCCGTGCCTACATCTGCAACGTCGCCAACGAGGAGCAGGTGGTTGCCACCGTGGCGCAGATCGCCGAGGACTTCGGCGCCATCCACGGCCTGGTCAACAACGCCGGGATCATCCGCGACGGCCTGACCATCAAGGTCAAGGACGGCGAGCTGAGCAAGATGAGCCTGGCCCAGTGGCAGGCCGTGATCGACGTCAACCTGACCGGCGTGTTCCTCTGCACCCGCGAGGTGGCGGCGAAGATGATCGAGCAGAAGACCCAGGGCGCGATCGTCAACATCTCCTCCATCTCCCGCGCCGGCAACATGGGCCAGGCCAACTACTCCGCGGCCAAGGCCGGTGTCGCCGCCGACACCGTGGTCTGGGCCAAGGAGCTGGCACGCTACGGCATCCGCGTCGGCTGCGTGGCCCCCGGCTTCATCGAGACCGAGATACTCGCCGCCATGAAACCGGAAGCCCTGGAGAAGATGACCGCCGGCATCCCGCTGCGCCGCCTCGGCAAGCCGCAGGAGATCGCCCACTCGGTGGCCTACATTCTGGAGAACGACTACTTCACCGGCCGCGTCCTGGAGCTGGACGGCGGCCTGCGCCTGTAAGGCCGCTCCCAGGACGGCCCCCTGCCCGCTCCCAAACGCCGCCGGTGCACGCACCGAGCGGCGTTTTTTCTGCCCCGGCCCAGCCCTGTCGCCCCACTCGCGGAGGACCGTTTTCCCATCCCGGAAGGTCCGTGCGACGCGGCTTCCGCGGAAATATGCCGTTCGATTTTTCTCCCGTTTTGCCTTTGACTTGCCTCCCAGCTGGTACTAAGGTTCCCGTTTCGCCTATTCCCAGGCTCATCACTCGCCAAGGAACCGGAATATGTTGCTTCGCCGCATGCTCGTCATGCTGGGGGTCGTGCTCCTCGTGGTACTGATCCTCGCAGGCTACAAGGGCTTCTCGATCTACCGGCAGATCCAGCAGTTCTCCGCGCCACGCCCGGCCATCAGCGTGTCCGCCGCCGTCGCCGAGGAACGCCCCTGGGAAGAACGCCTGCCGGCCATCGGTACCCTTACCGCCTCCCAGGGCATCGATCTGACCGTCGAGGTCGCCGGTACCGTGCGCGACGTGCTGTTCCAGTCCGGCCAGAAGGTCACCCAGGGCCAGCCGCTGATCCAGATGGACGGTTCGGTGGAGCAGGCCAGCCTGGAGGCCGCCGAGGCCGACCTCAGCCTGTCCCGCGTGGAGTTCGAGCGCGGCCGCAGCCTGGTCAGCAGGCAGATGATCTCCAAGAGCGACTTCGACCGCCTGGCCGCCCAGCTGCAGAAGAACACCGGCACCGTCGCCCAGCTCAAGGCCATGCTGGACAAGAAGCGCATCCTCGCGCCCTTCTCCGGGACCATCGGCATCCGCCAGGTGGACGTCGGTGACTACTTGGCCTCCGGCACGGTGATCGCCACCCTGCAGGACCTGTCGACCCTCTACGTCGACTTCCATCTGCCCGAGCAGGCGGTACCCAGGCTGTCGGTCGGCCAGAAGGTGGCGGTCAGCGTCGCCGCCTACCCGGGCGAGGTGTTCGAGGGCCGCATCGGCGCGATCAACCCGAAGGTGGACGAGGCGACCCGCAACGTGCAGGTCCGCGCCATGCTGCCGAACCCCGACGACAAGCTGTTGCCGGGCATGTTCGCCAACCTCGAGGTGCTGCTGCCCGAGGCGCCGCGGCGCGTGGTGGTGCCGGAAACCGCCATCACCTACACCCTGTACGGCAACTCGGTGTACGTGATCGAGCCGGTCAAGGACGACAGTGGCGAGGTGCAGAAAGACGACCAGGACGAGCCGCAGTTGCAGGTGCAGCGCCGTTTCGTCGAGACCGGTCCGCGGCGCGGCGGCTGGGTGGTGATCCTCAAGGGGCTGGCACCCGGCGAGCAGGTGGTCACTTCCGGCCAGTTGAAGCTGGACAACGGCGCCCGAGTGGCCATCGTCGAGGACCGCACGCTGAAGCTCGAGCCGGACAGGCAACCCGCAGGCAACTAACCCCGGCCGCTCGGCGCGCGCCCGCTCAGCGGCCGCGCCATTGCTGAGAGACCGCCAAGGAAACCGCCATGGCTTTCACCGATCCCTTCATCCGTCGCCCGGTGCTGGCGACCGTGGTCAGCCTGCTGATCGTGCTGCTCGGCATGCAGGCCTTCAACAAACTGGTGATCCGCCAGTACCCGCAGATGGAAAACGCCCTGATCACGGTGACCACCAGCTACCCCGGGGCCAACGCCGAGACCATCCAGGGCTACATCACCCAGCCGCTGCAACAGAGCCTGGCCAGCGCCGAGGGTATCGACTACATGACCTCGTCGAGCCAGCAGAACGTCTCGGTGATCCAGATCTACG
The DNA here is from genome assembly GCF_000364625.1 of Pseudomonas thermotolerans DSM 14292. Lineage (GTDB taxonomy): Bacteria > Pseudomonadota > Gammaproteobacteria > Pseudomonadales > Pseudomonadaceae > Aquipseudomonas > Aquipseudomonas thermotolerans. The sequence goes on along the minus strand of NZ_KB822608.1, from coordinate 36,876 downwards.
CGCGCATCGGCGCCAACACCGACCGGCTGTTCACCGAGCTGCTGGCCAAGGCCAACGAGGTGAAGAACCAACTGCCTCAGGACGCCGAGGATCCTGTGCTGTCCAAGGAGGCGGCCGACGCCTCGGCGCTGATGTACATCAGCTTCTACAGCGACGAGCTGTCCAACCCGCAGATCACCGACTACCTGGCACGGGTCATCCAGCCCAAGCTGGCCACCCTGCCGGGGATGGCCGAGGCGCAGATCCTCGGCAACCAGGTGTTCGCCATGCGCCTGTGGCTGGACCCGGTGCGCATGGCCGCCTACGGGGTGACCGCCAGCGACGTGGCCGAGGCGGTGCGCAAGTACAACTTCCTCTCCGCCGCCGGCGAGGTGAAGGGCCAGTACGTGGTGACCAGCATCAACGCCAGCACCGACCTGAAGACCCCGGAAGCCTTCGGCGCCATCCCGGTGAAGACCGCCGGCGACCGCCGCGTGCTGATGCGCGACATCGCCCGGGTGGAGATGGGGGCGGAAAGCTACAACTCCATCGACTCCTTCGACGGCATCCCCTCGGTGTACATCGCCATCAAGGCCACGCCGACCGCCAACCCGCTGGACGTCATCAAGGAGGTGCGCGCCATCCTGCCGGAGCTGGAGCAGCAGCTGCCGCCCAACCTCAAGGTGGCCATCGCCTACGACGCCACCGAGTTCATCCAGGAATCCATCGACGAGGTGATCAAGACCCTCGGCGAGGCGGTGCTGATCGTCATCGTGGTGGTCTTCCTGTTCCTCGGCGCACTGCGCTCGGTGCTGATCCCGGTGGTGACCATCCCGCTGTCGATGATCGGTGTGCTGTTCTTCATGCAGGTGATGGGCTACTCCATCAACCTGCTGACCCTGCTGGCCATGGTGCTGGCCATCGGCCTGGTGGTGGACGACGCCATCGTGGTGGTGGAGAACATCCACCGCCATATCGAAGAAGGAAAGACGCCGTTCGACGCAGCCATCGAAGGCGCCCGGGAGATCGCCGTACCGGTGATCTCCATGACCATCACCCTCGCTGCGGTCTATGCCCCCATCGGCTTCCTCGAGGGGCTGACCGGGGCGCTGTTCAAGGAGTTCGCCCTGACCCTGGCCGGCGCGGTGATCATCTCCGGCGTCGTCGCCCTGACCCTATCGCCGATGATGTGCTCGCGGCTGCTGCGCCACGAGGAGAACCCCTCGGGCCTGGCGCATCGCCTCGACCTGCTCTTCGAAGCCCTCAAGCGCCGCTACCAGCGGGCCCTGCACGGTACCCTGGAAACCCGCCCGGTGGTGCTGACCTTCGCCGCCATCGTCCTCCTGCTGATCCCGGCGCTGCTCAGCTTCACCCAGAGCGAACTGGCCCCCGAGGAGGACCAGGGCGTGGTGTTCCTCTTCGCCAACGCCCCGCAGCCCACCAACCTGGACTACCTGAACGCCTACACCAACCAGTTTCTGGAGATCTTCAGGAGCTTCCCCGAATACTACTCGTCGTTCCAGATCAACGGCTTCGATGGCGTGCAGACGGGCATCGGCGGTTTCCTGCTCAAGCCCTGGAGCGAGCGCGAGCGCAGCCAGATGGAGATCCTTCCCGAGGTGCAGGCGCAGCTCGACCGGAAGATCCCCGGCCTGCAGATCTTCGGCTTCAACCTGCCGTCCCTGCCGGGTACCGGCGAGGGCCTGCCGTTCCAGTTCGTGATCAACACCCCTAACGACTACGAGTCGCTGCTGCAGGTGGCCGAACGCATCAAGGCACGCGCCGAGGCGTCCGGCAAGTTCGCCTTCCTGAACATCGACCTGGCCTTCGACAAACCCGAGGTGGTGGTCGACATCGACCGCGAGAAGGCCGCACAGATGGGCGTGTCCATGCAGGACCTGGGCTCGACCCTGGCGATCCTGCTCGGCGAGGGGGAGATCAACCGCTTCACCATCGACGGCCGCAGCTACAAGGTGATCGCCCAGGTGGAGCGGCCCTACCGCGACAATCCGGGCTGGCTGAACAGCTACTACGTGAAGAGCGAAAGCGGCCAGATGGTGCCGCTGGCCACCCTGATCAGCGTCCGCGACCGCGCCCGGCCGACCCGCCTCAAGCAGTTCCAGCAGCTCAACTCGGCGATCATCGAGGGCTTCCCGGTGGTCAGCATGGGCGAGGCCATCGACACCGTCACCCGGATCGCCCACGAGGAAGCGCCGCGCGGCTTCGCCTTCGACTACGCCGGCGCCTCGCGCCAGTACGTGCAGGAAGGCAGCGCGCTGTACGTCACCTTCGGCCTGGCCCTGGCGATCATCTTCCTGGTCCTCGCCGCGCAGTTCGAGAGCTTCCGCGATCCGCTGGTGATCCTGATCACCGTGCCGCTGTCGGTGTGCGGCGCCCTGGTGCCGCTGTTCCTCGGCGTGTCCAGCATGAACATCTACACCCAGGTGGGTCTGGTGACCCTGATCGGCCTGATCAGCAAGCACGGCATCCTAATCGTCGAGTTCGCCAATCAGCTGCGCCGCCAGGGTCGCCCGCTGCGCGAGGCCATCGAGGAAGCCGCGGCGATCCGCCTGCGCCCGGTGCTGATGACCACCGCAGCCATGGTGTTCGGCATGGTGCCGCTGCTCCTCGCCACCGGCGCCGGCGCGGTGAGCCGCTTCGACATCGGCCTGGTGATCGCCACCGGAATGAGCGTCGGCACCCTGTTCACCCTGTTCGTGCTGCCCTGCGTCTATACCCTGCTGGCCCGTCCGGACCAGAAGGCGCCGCAGCCGCAGGCCGAGGTACAGCCGGCCTGAACCACCCGCCCCGGGCTGCACGGCGGCCCGGGGCGACCTCTGCGCAAGGCCCTGCGCAGAGGCCCGCAAGCGATCCGGCGCATTGCCCAACCACCCCCTCGCCGCCTAGGATGGGTCACCCGAGACCTCCGGATGGAACCCCATGCTGCACCCCCTGCCCCTGCTCGCCCTGCTCCCTGCCCTGCTGCTCGGCGGTCAGGCACTCGCCGCCCGGGACAGTCTGGTGGTCTGCACCGAGGCCAGTCCGGAAGGCTTCGACCTGGTCCAGTACACCGCGGCGACCACCGCCGACGCCACCGCCGAGACGGTCTACGAGCGCCTGGTGCAGTTCGCGCCGGGCAGCACGCGGATCGTTCCGGCCCTGGCGGAGAGTTGGGAGATCAGCGCCGATGGCCGCAGCTACACCTTCAACCTGCGCCGCGGGGTACGCTTCCACCAGGTGCCCGGCTTCACCCTGAGCCGTGAGTTCAACGCCGACGACGTACTGTGGAGCTTCCAGCGCCAGCTCGACCCCGAGCATCCCTGGCATAGGCTGTCGCCGCGCGGCTTCCCCTATGCCGAGGCGATGGGCATGGCCGAGCTGATCGAGCGCATCGACCGGCTCGACGAGCACCGCGTGCGCTTCGTGCTGCGCCACCCCGAGGCGCCCTTCCTGGCCAACCTGGCGATGGGCTTCGCCTCCATCTACTCCGCCGAGTACGCCGCCCAACTGCTCGCCGCCGGCAAGCCGGCACAGCTCAACAGCCTGCCGGTGGGCACCGGGCCCTTCGTGTTCCAGCGCTACGCCAAGGACGCCCAAGTGCGCTTCGTCGCCAACCCCGACTACTGGGCCGGCGCACCCAGGCTCAGGCGGCTGATCTTCAGCATCACCCCCGACCCCAACGTTCGGGTGCAGAAGATCAAGGCCGGCGACTGCCAGATCGCCGTCTACCCGCGGCCCACCGACATCTCCCGGCTGCGCGAGGATCCGAACCTCCGGGTGCTGGAGCTGGATTCCCTGCTGGTCGCCTATCTCGCCATCAACACCCGGCATCCGCCGCTCGATGACGTGCGGGTGCGCCAGGCGCTCAACCTAGCCTTCGACAAGGCCTCCTACCTGCGCGCCCAGTACGGCGAGGGCAACGCCAGACCGGCGCTGGCGCCCTATCCGCCGACCCTCTGGGGCCAGAACCCGGAGCTGAAGGCCTGGCCGCACGATCCCCAGCGCGCCCGCGCCCTGCTGCGCAAGGCCGGCGTGCCAGAAGGCCAGAAGCTGAGCATCTGGACCCGCCCCGGCGGCGGGCCGACCAACCCTAACCCGGGCATCGGCGCGCAGATGCTGCAGGCCGACCTCCGGGCGGTGGGCATCGACGCGGAGATCCGCGTCTACGAATGGGGCGAACTGATCAAGCGCGCCAAGGCCGGCGAGCACGACCTGGTGTTCATGGGCTGGGCCGGCGACAACGGCGATCCGGACAACTTCCTCACCCCCAACCTGTCCTGCGCCGCGGCGGCCTCCGGAGAGAACCTGGCCGGCTGGTGCCACGAGAGGTTCGACCAGCTGATCCGCGAGGCCCGCCGGATCAGCGAGCCGGAGCGGCGCGCCGCGCTGTACCGCGAGGCGCTGGCGATCTTCCACGCCCAGGCGCCGTGGATCCCGCTGGCCTATCCCAAGCAGTTCGGCCTGACCCGCAGCAACGTCCGCGGCTTCCAGCTCAGCCCGCTGGGTTCCAACAACTTCGCCCGCGTGGAGCTGGACTGATCCCATGCTGGCCTTCCTCCTCCGCCGCCTCGGCCTGCTGCTGCCGACCTTCTTCGGCGTCACCCTGCTGACCTTCGCGCTGATCCGCCTGATCCCCGGCGACCCGGTGGAGGTGATGATGGGCGAACGGCATCTGGATCCCCAGGCCCATGCCGAGGCCATGCAGCGCCTCGGCCTCGACCAGCCGCTGCACCGCCAATACCTGGCCTACCTCGGCCAGCTGATGCGCGGCGACCTCGGCCAGTCGTTCCGTTCCGGGGAGAGCGTCTGGGCCGAGTTCACCACCCTGTTCCCCGCCACCCTGGAGCTGGCCTGCGCCGCCCTGCTGCTGGCCGGCGTCCTCGGCGTGCTGGCCGGGGTGATCGCCGCGCTGAAGCGCGACTCCTGGTTCGACCGCGTGCTCATGGGCCTGTCGCTCACCGGCTACTCGATGCCGATCTTCTGGTGGGGGCTGATGCTGCAGATCCTGGTCTCCGTGGGTCTCGGCTGGACCCCGGTGTCCGGGCGCATCGACCTGCTCTACGACATCGAGCCGCACACCGGCTTCATGCTTGTCGACAGCCTGCTCTCCGAGGAGGACGGCGCCTTCCTCGACGCCCTGCGCCACCTGATCCTGCCGGCCATAGTGCTGGGCACCATCCCCCTGGCGGTGATCGCCCGCATGACCCGCTCGGCGATGCTCGAAGTGCTGCGCGAGGACTACATCCGCACCGCCCGAGCCAAGGGCCTGTCACCGGCCCGGGTGGTGTTCGTCCACGGCCTGCGCAACGCGCTGATCCCGGTGCTCACGGTATTCGGCCTGCAGGTCGGCACCCTGCTCTCCGGCGCGGTGCTCACCGAGACCATCTTCTCCTGGCCGGGGATCGGCAAGTGGCTGATCGAATCCATCGCCGCCCGCGACTACCCGGTGGTGCAGAACGGCATCCTATTGATCGCCGCACTGGTGATCCTGGTCAACTTCACCGTCGACCTGCTCTACGGGCTGGTCAACCCGCGCATCAGGCACGCCCGATGATGAACGCGTCCTCCCCCTCGCCGCTGGGCGAATTCTGGCAGACCTTCCGGCGCAACAAAGGCGCCCTTGGCGGCCTGGCGTTCATGCTGCTGGTGCTGGTCTGCGCGCTCTGCGCCCCCTGGCTGGCGCCCCACGACCCCAGCCAGCAGTTCCGCGACGCCCTGCTCAGCCCGCCGGCCTGGCTGGACGGCGGCCAGTGGCGCTTCCCGCTGGGCACCGACGAACTGGGCCGCGACCTGCTCTCCCGGCTGATCCACGGCGCCCGCCTGTCCCTGCTGATCGGCCTGGCCTCGGTGCTCCTCGCTCTGCTCCCCGGGGTGCTGCTGGGTCTGATCGCCGGCTTCTCGCCACGCCACCTGGGACCGCCGATCATGCGCGCCATGGACGTGATGCTGGCACTGCCGGCGCTGCTGCTGGCCGTGGCGATCGTCGCCATCCTCGGCCCCGGGCTGGCCAACACGGTGATCGCCATCGCCATCGTCTCGCTCCCCGCCTACGTGCGCCTGACCCGCGCCGCGGTGCTCGGCGAGCTGGAGCGCGACTACGTCACCGCCGCGCGGCTGGCCGGCGCGCGCCTGCCGCGGCTGATGTTCGTCAGCGTGCTGCCCAACTGCCTGGCGCCGCTGATCATCCAGGCCAGTCTGAGCTTCTCGGCGGCCATCCTCGATGCCGCGGCGCTGGGCTTCCTCGGCCTCGGCGTGCAGCCGCCGACTCCGGAATGGGGCAGCATGCTGGCCTCGGCGCGCGACTACATCGAACGCGCCTGGTGGGTGGTCACCCTGCCCGGCCTGACCATCCTGCTCAGCGTGCTGGCCATCAACCTGATCGGCGACGGCCTGCGCGACGCGCTGGACCCAAAGCTGAAGAACGGGCTCTGAGGTGGGCAGATGAAGCACCGGAATTTCACCCTCGCCCGGCCAGGAGCCCTGCCACGATGAGCCTGCTGGAGATCCGCAACCTCAGCGTCAGCTTCGGCGGCCCGCCGGTGGTGGACGGCCTCGACCTGTCCCTGGAGGCCGGCGAGGTGCTGGCGGTGGTCGGCGAGTCCGGCTCCGGCAAGTCGGTGAGCATGCTGGCGCTGATGGGCCTGATCGACCCGCCCGGGCGGGTCAGCGCCGACGCCCTGCGCTTCGCTGGGCAGGACCTGCTGGCCCTGACGCCACGCGCCCGGCGCCGGATCGTCGGCAAGGACATCGCCATGGTATTCCAGGACCCGTCCAGCGCCCTCAATCCCAGCTACACCGTGGGCTTCCAGATCGAGGAAGTGCTCCGCCAGCACCTCGGCCTGCGGGGCAAGGCCGCGCGCCGGCGCGCCACCGAGCTGCTCGAACGGGTGGAGATCCCCGCCGCCGCGCGACGCCTGGACGCCTACCCGCACCAGCTGTCCGGCGGCATGGCGCAGCGCGTGGCGATCGCCATGGCCATCGCCGGCGAACCGCGCCTGCTGATCGCCGACGAGCCGACCACTGCCCTGGACGTGACCATCCAGGCGCAGATCATGGCCCTGCTGCTCGACCTGCAGCGCGAGCAGGACATGGCCCTGCTGCTGATCAGCCACGACCTGGCGGTGGTCGCCGAGAGCGCCCGTCGGGTCTGCGTGATGTACGCCGGCCAGGCGGTGGAGCTGGGCACGCTGCCGGCGCTCTTCGAGGCTCCCGCCCATCCCTACAGCGAGGCGCTGCTGGCGGCCATCCCGCAGCCCGGGCAGACGCGCCTGCACAGCCTGCCGGGGATGGTCCCCGGACGCTTCGACCGGCCCGCCGGCTGCCTGCTGGCGCCACGCTGCCCCTACGCGCAGCCGCGCTGCGCCGAGCGCCCGGCGCTGGCGCCGAGCCGCCTGGGCATGGTGCGCTGCTTCTTCCCGCTCAACCAGGAGGCACCATGAGCATCGTCCTCCGGGCCCGCGAGCTGACCCGCCACTACCCGGTGTCCCGCGGCCTGCTGCACAGGCCGGCGCTGGTCCGCGCGCTCAACGGGGTGTCCTTCGACCTGGCAGCCGGGCGCACCCTGGCGGTGGTCGGCGAGTCCGGCTGCGGCAAGTCGACCCTGGCCCGCGCCCTGACCCTGATCGAGAAGCCCGACGCCGGCAGCCTGGAGATCGCCGGACGCGACGCCCTGGTCCACGGCCGCGAGCTGCGCCGCGACGTGCAGATGGTGTTCCAGAACCCCTATGCCTCACTGAACCCGCGGCAGAAGATCCTCGACCAGCTGGCCGAGCCGCTGCGCAACTTCACCGGCTTCAGCCGCGCCGAACGCCGCGAGCGGGTGCTGGCCATGCTCGAGCGGGTCGGCCTGCGCCCTGAACACGCCTGGCGCTACCCGCACATGTTCTCCGGCGGCCAACGCCAGCGCATCGCCATCGCCCGGGCGATGATGCCGAGTCCTAGGGTGCTGGTCGCCGACGAACCGACCTCGGCGCTCGACGTGTCCATCCAGGCCCAGGTGCTCAATCTGTTCCAGGACCTGCAGGCCGAGTACGCCACCGCCTACGTGTTCATCTCCCACAACCTGGCGGTGGTCCGCCACCTGGCCCATGAGGTGCTGGTGATGTACCTGGGCCGTGCGGTGGAGAGCGGCCCCACCGAGCGCCTCTACGCCCGCCCGCTGCACCCCTACACCCGGGCGCTGCTGGCCGCCACCCCGAGCCTGCACCCGGCCCCGCAGCGCCAGCGCATCCCCCTGGTTGGCGAACTGCCCGACCCGCTGAACCCGCCCGCCGGCTGCGCCTTCCACACCCGCTGCCCCTACGCCACCGAGCGCTGCCGCGCTGAACGTCCGGAGCTGCGCGAGCTTGACGGCCGCCAGGTGGCCTGCCATCACGCGGAGCTGCTCGGTTAGGACGCTTCAGCAGGCGAAGAAGCGCAGGAAGGCCCGCCACTCCTGCTGCACGGTCTCCAGATCGGTCGCCACGAAGCGCAGTTCGGCATGGGCCGGGCACTGCGCCAGGCGGCCGCAGTCCAGCGGGTGCAGGTAGCCGAGGACCGGATAGCCGCCCACCGTCTGGCGGTCGGCCTGGAGGATGATCGGCTGGCCGTCCGGCGGCACCTGGATGGCGCCGCGCACCATGCCCTGCGACCACTCGCAGGGCGGCAGCCGCAGGGCTTCGCCGCTCAGCCGCGCGCCCATGCGGTCGGACTGCGGACTGAGTCGCCAGGACCGGGCGACGAAGCCTTGCAGGACCTCCTCCTGCCCCGCCGCCGGCACCACCCGCAGCGGCCGCGACGCGCGGTAATCGGGCACGAAGGGCCAGGGCACGCTGGCCGCTCCGGGGAAGTCGCCCAGGCCGCCGGCCAGCAGATCCCCCTCACGCAGCGGACTGCCGTCGCCGTGCAGACCGCCGAGCCCCTCGCGCGCCTGGCAGGCCAGGCTGCCCAGCACCGGCTCGCCGCGGAAGCCGCCCGGCACCGCCAGGTAGACACGCTGGCCGCTGCGCGCGAAGCCCAGTTCGAGGCGCTGGCCGGCGCGCACCGCGAAGCGCGACCAGTTCGGCCTGGGCACGCCGTCCAGGCGGATCGGCACGTCCGCCCCGCACAGCGCCAGCCAGCCATCGTCCAAGCATTCCAGCTGCAGGCCGCCCAGGGCGATCTCCAGCAACGCGGCGCCGCGGCGGTTGCCGAGCAGCCGGTTGGCCCAGGCCGCGGCGTGCGGGTCCAGCGGCCCGGCCGGCGACACGCCGAGGTGCTGCCAGCCGTGCCGACCGCCGTCCTGCAGCAGGCTGAGCGGCCCCGGACGCAGAACCCGGAAGCGGCTCATGGCCGACCGCCCTCGCGGCGGAAGGCGGCCTCGTCGATGGCCACGAAGCGCACCCGGTCACCCACTGCCAGCGGACAGGGCGGCTCGCGGCGGGCGTCGAACAGCCGCCAGGGGCAGCGCCCGATCAGGTGCCAGCCGCCCGGCGAGGCCTGGGGATAGACGGCAGTCTGCCGCTCGGCAATGGCCAGGCTGCCGGCCGGCACCCGGGTACGCGGGGTGGCCCGGCGCGGCAGGGCGAGGCGTTCGTCCAGCTCGCTCAGGTAAGCGAAGCCCGGGGCGAAGCCGATCACCCCGACCTGGTAGGTGCGCCCGCTGTGCAGGGCAATCACCTCCGTCACGGACAGCCCGCAGCCCGCTGCCACCTCGGGCAAATCCTCGCCGGCATACCAGATGGGGATTTCGTGCAGGCGTCCGCCACCTTCTTCCCCCGGCCGCGCCTGCCAGGCGTCGAGCAGCGGACGCAAACGCTCGGCGAGCCGGCGGTGGTCGGTGCGCAGCAGGTCGTAGTGCAGCAACAGGCTGTTCCAGCCCGGCACCAGGTCGGTCAGCTCGGCGCCCAGCTGGGCGCGCAGCATCTCCGCCAGGCGGGCGATGCGCAACGGCAGCCCCGGCTCGGGACGCTCGGCGAGCACCAGCAGCAGGGCCTCGGGCCCGGCGGGACGCAGCTCGATCACGAGGCGTCCAGCAGGCCCCGCAGACGGCGCAGCACGGCCAGCGACTCGGGGTTGTCGCCGTGCACGCAGAGGCTGTCGGCCACCAGGCGCAGCGGCTTGCCGTCGATGTCCGGGAAGGGCTCGCCGCGGGCGATGGCCAAGGCCTGGTCGAGGATGCGTTGCGGCTCCCGGTGCACCGCCCCGGCCAGGCGTCGCGGCGCCAACTGGCCGTCGGAGAGATAGGCACGGTCGGCGAAGGCCTCGAACAACAGCGGCACCCCGGCGGCCTCGGCCAAGCGCCGCTCACGGCCGTTGTCGGCCAGAGCCAGGACCATCAGCGGCAACCCCGGGCGATAGGCTGCGCAGGCGCGCAGCACCGCCTCGAGCAGGGCGTCGTCGCGCACGAGGTCGTTGTACAGGGCGCCGTGCGGCTTGACGTAGGCCACCTGGGTGCCGGCGGCGCGGCAGAAGGCGTCCAGGGCGCCGAGCTGGTAGAGCACCAGGGCCTCCACCTCGGCCGGAGAACAGGCCAGGTGGCGGCGGCCGAAGCCGGACAAGTCGGGATAGGCAGGATGGGCGCCGATGCTCACCCCGTGCTGCACCGCCAGGGCGACGGTGCGCTGCATGGTGAGCGGATCGCCGGCGTGGAAGCCACAGGCCAGGTTGGCCTGGTCGACCAGCGGCATGGCGAGCGCATCGTCGCCCATCCGCCAGGCGCCGAAGCTCTCCCCCATGTCGCAGTTGAGAAGGATGCGTTTGCTCATGGGACAGAGCTTAAAGCGCCGGGCGGCCGGCTCCAAGCGCCGCTGCCACCCGGCCCGCTCAGTAGACGTCGCGGCGGTAGCGGCCTGTCTCGCTCAGCCCCTCCACCGCGGCGTCGCCGAGCAGCTCGCGGAGCACCGCATCGACGCCGCCGGCCATGCCTTCCAGGCTGCCGCAGACGTACAGGGCCGCGCCCTCGGCGATCCAGCGGCGCAACTCCTCGCCCTGCTCGCGCAGGCGGTCCTGGACGTAGAGCTTCTCCGCCTGGTCGCGGGAGAAGGCCAGGTCCAGACGCTGCAGATCACCCTTCTGCAGGGCGGCCTCCAGCTCGGCACGGCAGTAGAAGTCGTGCGCCCGGTTGCGCTCGCCGAACAGCAGCCAGTTGCGCGAGTGGCCGGCGACCATGCGCGCCTTGAGCAGCGCGCGCAGGCCGGCCAGGCCGGTGCCGTTGCCGATCAGGATCAGCGGGCGGTCGTCCTCCGGGACGTGGAAGCCACTGTTGCGGCGCAGCCGAGCCAGCACTGTGGTGCCCAGCGGCGCATGCTCGGTGAGCCAGCCGGAACCCAGGCCGAGGCTGCCGTCGGCACGCCGTTCTTGGCGGACGATCAGCTCCAGCACGCCGTCGCTGGGCAGCGAGGCGATGGAGTACTCGCGCGACTCCAGCGGCACCAGGGCGTCCACCAGCGCCTGAGCGTGCAAGCCCACCAGGTGTGCGGTGGACTCCGGCAATTGGCGGCCGGCCAGGGCTTCGCGCAGCGGCAGGCGCAGGTCGGCCACGCTCACCGGCTGCTCGCCATCCAGGCCAAGGGGTTCCAGCCAGGCGCGCACCCGCGCCTCGGCGTGGCGCGGCAGCACCTCGAGGATATCGCCGGCCTCCCAGCTACGCGGCTGCTGCGGGACCAGGCCGAGCAGGAAGGTGGGTGCCCCCTGGCTGCCCGGATTGAGTAGCTCGCGGCGGCTCAGCGTCCAGCCCTCGAACGCGGCCTCGTCCTGGGCCAGCGGCTGGGCGCCGGTCAGCTCGGCCAGCTGGCGCTGCCAGCGCTTCAGGGCCTGGGCGTCGCCGCCGTCCACCTCCACCGGAGCGAACAGGCTGCGCGCGCCCTGGCGGCCGAGCCAGTCGTTGAGACGCCGGGCAAAGCCGCAGAACTGTTGGTACTGGCGGTCGCCCAGGGCGAGCACTGCGTAGCTGAGCTGCTCCAGGCCGAGGGTGCGACCGAGCAGCTTGCGCTCGAAGCCACGCGCGCTGTCCGGCGCCTCGCCGTCGCCGAAGGTGCTGACCACGAACAGCGCATTGCGGGCGGTGCGCAGGCCTTCCTCGTCCAGACGCCCCAGCGGTTCCACGCGCGCTGCCAGGCCGGCAGACTGCAACTGCCCGGCAGTCTGCCAGGCCAGTTGCTCGGCGAAACCGCTCTGGCTGGCGAAACCGATCAGCCAGGCATCCTCGCCGGAGTCCGCGCCCGGCGTGCCGCGCAGCGCCTTGACGGCGCGCTTCTTGCGGCGGCGGTCGAGGTAGAGCAGCCAGCCGGTGATGAAGAACAGCGGCATGATCAGGCTGGCGACGGCCATGATCAGCCGACCAGGCAGGCCGAAGTATTCGCCGGTGTGCAGCGGGTAGACGCTCTGCAGCAGTTGCTCGCCGGCCGGCTTGTCGGCATAGCGCCGATGGCCCTTCACCGCCCCCGTGACCGGGTCGATGCTCAGCATGTTGCCGGCGCGTTCATGGGGAGCATCGTCAAGCAGGTAGTTGACCTGCACCGGCTGGCCGGCCGCCGCCGGCAGGCGCAGGTTCCAACTGGCCAGGCGCTCGCCGGCGGCCTCGCGCAGCGCCGCCTCGATGCGCTGGTAGTCGTCGGCGGCAAGGCGCGCCACGCTCACCTGCGGTGCCGGGCGGCCGCCCCGCTCGCCACGCCCCGGCTGAGCGCGGCGCTCGCCGCCAGGGCCCTGCATGGCCGCCCCGTCGGAGAGCAGACGGGTGGCACCGGCACGGTACCAGTCGTAGGAGAAGTACAGGCCGGTCAGCGCGGCCAGCAGGTAGACCAGCAACACCCAGGTGCCGGTCACCGCGTGCAGGTCCCAGTTGAAGGAGCGGCCCTTCTTGGCCCAGTTGAGAGTCAGCCAGGCTCGCCAGTTCAGCGCCTGGCGCGGCCAGCGCAGGTACAGACCGGAGAGGCAGAAGAAGAGCAGCGCGATGGTGCTGGCCCCGGTCAGCTGCTTGCCGAAGTCGCCCATGGCCAGCCAGCGGTGCAGCTGGAACATCAGCATGAAGAAACCGGTGCCCTTCGGCTCGCCGAGCAGCTCGCCGCTATAGGGATCGACCAGCACCATCTCGCCGCGGCGCTGCCCGGGCGCCGGCAGCATGTTGGCCCGTGCCGGCTCGTTGGGCGCCTCGCTGAGACTCAGGCCGGCCACCTGCGAGCCCTTGGCCGCCTCGATCCGCTCGATCAGCTGGTCGAGGCTCAGGCGTGCCTGCCCGGCCGGCTCGACCCGCAGCACCTCGGGATTCAGGGCCTGCAAGATCTCCGCCTGGAAGCTGTACAGCGCCCCGCTGACGCCCATGATCGCCAGCACCAGCCCGGCGCTGATGCCGAAGAACCAGTGCAACTGAAAGATGATTTTCTTGAACACGCTGAAGTCCCGCACATATTCGGAGGCGGCGTATTGTAAATGGGAAACGCTCGCATGCAGCCGGTTTTACCCATTCCTTACCTTTCGCCACTCCGTGAAATGAAAAACCCCGCCCGGTCGCCCGGGCGGGGTTGGCGCATCATGCCGCCATCAGAAGTGGAAGTTGGTGCTCAGCAGGGCGGTACGGCCCGGGGCCACGTGGGCCATGTGGGCCGAGTAGACCTGGTCGAAGTAGCGCTTGTCGGTCAGGTTCTGGACGTTCAGCTGGAAGTCCAGGTTCTTGTTGACCACATACTTGGCCATCGCGTCGTAGCGCCAGTAGGACGGCACCTCGATGGTGTTGGCCGCATCGCCGAAGCGCGAGTCGACGTAGTTGGCGCCGGCACCGACGGTCAGGGCATCGGTCAGGTTGTAAGTGGTCCAGAAGCTGAAGGAGTTTTCCGGAGTGCTCTGCACCCGGTTCCCGTCGTTGCTGGGGTTGGCGTCCTGCGCGCCCTTGACGAGCTCGCTGTCGAGGTAGGTGTAGCTGGCAAACATGTTCCAGTTCGCAGTCAGCTGACCATTGACGCCGATCTCGAAGCCCTTGATCTCGGTTTCGCCGATGTTCTCCGGGATGCCATTGATGTCGTTGACCCGGGCATTCTTCTTGGTGGTCTTGAACAGCGCGGCCTGCAGGCCCAGACGCTCGTCGAAGAAGTCCCACTTGGTGCCCAGCTCGACGTTGCGGTTGCGTTCCGGATCCAGGATCGCGTTGGTGGCCGACAGGTTGTCGCCACCATCGCCCCCGGTTTCGCCGGACGGGTTGCTGGAGGTCGACCAGGCCAGATAGACGCTGCCGTTGGGCAGCGGGTTGTAGACCAGACCGGCCTGGTAGTTCCAGAAGTGGGTCTTGGACTCCAGATCGTTGTAACCGGTGACCTCGTTGGAACCACGGGGAACGGTCGGGCCCTGGGAGGTGGTTTCGTAGTCGTCGTAGCGCACCCCCAGGTTCAGCGACCACTGGTCGTTGAACTTCAGGGTGTCGAACACGAAGCCGGACAGGGTATCGGTGTCGGTGTCGGTGAAGGCGTTGCTGTCGACCACGCTGCCCTGCCAGCGATCCTTGTAGGTGGGATTCCGCAGGCTGGTGCAGTCGCCGCTGGCGAACGCCGCCGCGTTACACGGACGGGTAGCGGCGCCCGGGCCGGAGGTGATGTAGTAGGAGCGGTTGTGCACGCCCAGGCGGCTGATTTCCACCCCGGTGATCAGGCTGTGCTCGATGCTGCCGGTGGTGAAGTTGGCCTGCAGGTTGGTCTGGTTGACCCAGCCTTCCGAGGTGGAGTTGCGACTCTTGGAAGAGCGGAACACATTGCCGTTGGCCACGTTGCCGGCGCTGTCATCCGGGTTGGTGGCGATGTAGTCCAGGGTGGTACGGGTCACCCGGGTGGTGTTGGACAGAGTCAGGCTCTCGTTGAGGTCGTGCTCGAAGGCGAAGGTGCCGCTGTCGGTGGTGCTCTTGCGGTAGTCGCGCGACTGCAGGCCGTAGAAGCTGTCACGATCGACGGAAACCGGCTTACGCTTGCCGTCGCCGGCCATGCCCGCGGTCATCAGCGGAATGCCGTAATCGGGCATGTCATCCGTTTCCAGGTGGTAGTAGGACAGGGTGGCGCGAGTCGGGGGTAGCGAAGCCGAAGGTGATGGTCGGCGCCACGCCCCAGCGGCTGACGCTCACGGCGTCGCGGCCAGCCACGTGGGCATCGTGCTTCATCAGGTTCAGGCGGCCGGCGTGCTGCTCGCCCAGGGGCGCTTCGACGAGGCGCTCACCTGGCTGGAGCGCGCCCTGGAGCACGGTAACCTGAACTTCCTGCGCAGCGCACGGCAGTCCCTGCGCCAGGTGCCGGACGCCCGGCTGGCCGGGCTGGTACTCGCCTACCACCGCCGCGCCGCCGAGCTGGGCGACTCCAGCGACCGTCAGGCCCTGGATGCGCTGAGCGCCTGAACCACGGCCGGACATAACGAAAAGCCCCGCACGGGGCGGGGCTTTCCGGGCACTGCGGCGGCTTAGAAGCTGTAGTTGGCGGAGAGGATCGCCGCACGGCCGTCGCCGTACTCGATGGCCGAGGAACGGGCGTCGGTACCCGGCTGCTGGCGCACCCGCTCGACATAGTCCTCATCGAACAGGTTGTTGATGTTCAGCTGCAGGTCGAGGTTCTCGTTGACCCGGTAGCCGATCATCGCGTTGTGCAGCCAGTAGTCGTCCAGCTTGGCGTGGGAGGTGGAGCTCACGTTGCGCTCGCTGACGTAGCGGGCGCCGTAGCCCAGAGTCCAGCCGGCCGGCAGCTCGTAGGTGGTCCACAGGTTGAAGGAGCGCGGCGGGGTGTTGCCCAGCGCCTGGCCCTCACGCCCGGGATCGGCCACCGACTTCAGGGTCTCGCTGTCGAGGAAGGTGTAGTTGGCGAACACGTCCCACTGCTCGGTGATGTGGCCGGTCACGCCCAGCTCGACGCCCTGCACGCGCTGCTTGCCGGCCAGTTGGGTGGAGCCGTCGGCCATGGTTTCGCGGGCATCGGTCTTCTCGACGCGGAACAGCGCGGCATCCAGCTCCAGGCGGCGGTCGAACAGCTCCCACTTGGTGCCCAGCTCCCAGGTTTCGTTCTTCTCCGGATCGACGCCGGCGTTCGATTCGTTCAAGCCGCCACCGGTGGACGCCAGATTCTCCGCCGAGGGGTTGAAGGAGTTGCCCCAGGCCAGGTAGATGCGCCCGTTCTCCGCCGGCTTGTAGACCAGGCCGACGCGGCCGCTGAGCTTCTCGTCGGTGGACGACAGGTCGGAGGTCTGCACCTTGTCGCCCGAGAAGCCCTCGGCTTCGCCCTTGAACTTGTCGTAGCGCAGGCCCAGGTTCAGGTCCCACTGCTCGTGCAGGGCGATGGTGTCGAACACGTACAGCGCGGTGTCCTTCAGCTCGGTCTCGGTGTAGCCGGCGGTGGTCTTGCTGATCGGACCGTTCCAGCGGCCGGGCGGGTTGCCCAGGTCGTAGCCGTCGGCCGGATACAGGGCATTGCCCAGACCGTGGTTGTAGGTCTTCAGGTCCAGGGTCTCGCGGGAGATTTCCGCGCCCACCACCAGATCGTGGCGCATCCCGGCAAGGTCGAAGTTGCTGATCAGGTTGGTCTGGTTGATCCACATCTCGGTGGTCGTGTCACGCCCGTAGCCCTGCGGACCGGCCGGACGGTAACGGCCGGGCGGCACGCCCTGGACGTTGACGTGCGAGGCGGAGATGGTGGTGTCGCGGTCGATGCGGCTGTAGCGAGTCAGGTTCTGCAGGCGCAGGTTGTCGTTGAAGTCGTGCTCGAAGTTGGCAGTGAAGGCGTTCTGCTCGATCTCTTCCTTGTCCAGGTTCTTCCAGCCGAAGTAGGCGTCGCGGTCCACGCCGGCGATCTTCTTGCCGTCGCGGGCCGGTACGCCGTAGTCGGGCAGGTTGTCGTCGGTCTGGTGGAAGACGCTCAGGGTCAGGCGGGTGGACTCGCTGAAGCCCAGGCGCAGGGAGGGCGCGATGCCCCAGCGCTCGCGCTCGATCTCGTCGCGGCCGGGCACGTCGTTCTCGTGGGCCATCAGGTTGAGGCGGAAGGCGCTGTCCGTGCCGACGCCCTCCAGCGGCTGGTTGGTGTCCAGGGTCAGGCGATGGTAGTTGTCGGTGCCCAGGCTGCCGCCCAGGCGGGTGAAGGCTTCGCTCTTCGGCTGCTTGTTGATGATGTTGATGCTGCCGCCGGTGGTGCCGGCACCGCCGAACACCGAGTTGGGCCCCTTGATGACCTCCACCTGCTCGACGTTGAAGGTATCGGTACGGCTGGTCTGCGCGCTGTCGCGCAGGCCGTCGATCTGGATGTTGGAGTTCGCCGAGAAGCCGCGGATGTTGATGCTGTCGCCGGAGCCGCCGCCGGCCTCACCGGCGTTGAAGGTGATGCCGGAGACGTTGGACAGCACCTGACGCAGGCTCAGGGCCTGCTGCTCCTGAATCACCTTGGGCGGCACCACGGTGATGGTCTGCGGCACGTCGAGCAGCGGCGCCTGGTACTTGGCGGAAGCCGAGCGCTCGGTCTTCGAGCCGCTGTCGGCCTCGCCCTTCACCGTGATGTTGCCCAGCTCCAGCTGGCCATTGGCGGCCTCGGCGGCCAGCGCCAGGCCGCCCTGGGTGGCCACGGCCAGGCCGATGGCCGAAGACAGCAGATGCTTCTGGGCAAAGCTTGCAGGTACTCGATTCTTCTTGCTCATGGATTGGTCCCCCTTCCTTCGAAAAGCTGCGCAATCCTATTTGCATTTCATTATCAATTTCAATAAAAAATCTTTACGCCTGTAAAAAACCGTAAGCAAACCCGTTTTCGACGAGAACCCATGCCCGATCAGCCAGTCGTTTCCTCGCCCATCAGCCGCCATTCCACCGCCGCCGGGGAGGTGTGCCCATGAGCGCCTGCGACAACGCGGAGGAGCACGCCCTCGCCCAGGCCATCCTGAGCGCCGCCGAACAGGGCGACGTGGAGGCCCAGGCGCTGCTCGGCCAGATCCTCCTCGACGGCCGGGGCATCACCCGAGACGAGGCACTGGCCTTCACCTGGTTCGGTATCGCCGCTCGTCAGGGCCATGCCATGGCGCGGAACATGCTCGGTCGCTGCCACGAACACGGCTGGGGCTGTCCGGTGGACCTGCCGGCGGCGGCCCGCTGCTACCGGCTGGCGGCGGATCAGGGACTGGACTGGGGGCTGTACAACCTGGCCAACCTACTCGCCACCGGGCGCGGCGTGGCCCAGGACTACGCGCAGGCATACGCCCTCTACCGGCGCGCGGCGGAGATGGGTCATGCGAAGTCCATGAACCTAGTCGGCCGCTACCTGCACGAGGGTGTGCTGGGCGAGCCCGAGCCGCAGGAAGCCCTGGAGTGGTTCCGGCGCTCGGCCGAGGGCGGGGATTTTCGCGGGCAGTTCAGCTACGCCCTGCGCCTGCTGGAACAGGGCCGGCTCGACATGGCCCGCGGCTGGCTCGAACGGGCCCTGGAGGGCGGCAACCTGAACTTTCTGCGCGCCAGCCGGGGCCGCCTGCTGGCGCTGCCGCAGGCCGATGCGCTGCGCGACCTGGCCCTCGCCTACCACCGGCGCGCGGCTGAGCTGGGCGACGGGGACGACCAGGCGCGCTATCAGGCCCTGCTGGAAGACGGAAGAAGCTGACTCCCCGCTACGGACGGCGGGAAGCTCGACAGATCGCCGAAGATCAGCGCAGGATCAGCTCAGGCTGGATATCGGCGAGGGTTCGGCAACCGGTCAGCGCCATGCTCACTTCCAGCTCGGCGCGCAGCAGCTGCAGCACGTGGGCCACACCCAGCGCTCCGGCGGTGGCCAGGCCGAACACGTAGGGGCGCCCCACCAGCACCGCATCGGCGCCCAGCGCCAGAGCCTTGAACACGTCGCTGCCGCGGCGGATGCCGCCGTCCATGAGCAGCGGCACGCGGCCCTGCACCGCCTGGGCGACCGCCTCCAGCACCTCGATGGTCGCCGGTAGGCCATCCAGGGTGCGACCGCCGTGGTTGGAGACGATGATGCCGTCCACCCCAGCGGCCAGCGCCTGCCGGGCGTCCTCGGCGTCCAGCACGCCCTTGACCAGCAGCGGCAGGCGGGTCAGCGAACGCAGCCAGGCCAGGTCCTCCCAGGTCGGCGCCGTCTCCAGGAGCGGCGTGCCGAGCAGGATGCGCCCGTCCGCCGGGCCTTCGAGGGGGCGCAGACCGCGCAGGTTGACCGCTTCCACGTCCTCCGGCAGGGCGAAGCCGGCACGCTGCTCGCGGTTGCGCACGCCGTTGACCGGCGCATCCACGGTAAGCACCAGGGCCTGGTAGCCGGCCGCCTCGGCACGGCGCACCAGCTCGGCGGTGAATTCGCGGTCGTGCTGGACGTACAGCTGGAACCACAGCGGCCCCCGGGCCTGGGCGGCGATCTCCTCCAGGCCGATGCTGGCCTGGGTGCTGACCACCATGCCGCCCCCCAGGGTCCCGGCGGCCAGGGCGCTGGCCAGCTCGCCGTCGGGATGGGCGAGCTTCTGGTAGGCCACCGGGGCGAGAAGGATCGGGTGATCGAAGGTGCGGCCGAACAGCTCGAGACGGGTATGCCCGCCGCGCAGGTCGCGCAGCACCCGGCTGCGCAGGCGCAGGCGCTGGAAGGCGGCGCAGTTGTCGCGCAGGGTGAGTTCGTCCGCCGCGCCGCCGGCGATGTAGGCCCAGGCCTGGGCGCTCATGCGCTCGCGGGCGAAGGGCTCGTAGTCGACGACCGCGGCGATTTCCGGCGGAATCCGTTGCAGCTTGGGCAGCAGCTGGTTCATGGCAAGCTCAGGTCTGCGACCATTGGCGCAGCAGGTTGTGGTAGACACCGGTCAGGCGGATCAGCTCTGGGCTTTCCGGCACCTGGCGGGTCAGCCCCTGGATGGCGTCGTCCAGCTCCAGCAGCAGGGTGCGCTGGTGATCCTCGCGTACCAGACTCTGGATCCAGAAGAAGGCCGCCAGCCGCGCACCGCGGGTCACCGGCTCGACGCGGTGCAGGCTGCCACCGGTATAGAGCACCATGTGCCCGGCCGGCAGCTTGACGCGGTGGCTGCCGTAGGTGTCCTCGACCACCAGTTCGCCGCCGTCGTATTCCTCAGGGTCGCTGAAGAACAGGGTGGCGGACAGGTCGCCGCGCACCCGGTGCGGGGTGCCGGAAATGCTGAAGATGGCGTTGTCGATGTGGTTGCCGTAAGTGCCGCCCCTGGCGTAGCGGTTGAAACGCGGCGGCAGCACCTTGAGCGGTAGGGCCGCGGCGATGAAGCGCGGGATCTGCACCAGGCGGTCGAGGATGAAGTCGCCGAGCTGGCGGGCCAGCGGATCGTCGTGGGCCAGCTGCTGGTTGCTCTTGGCGTTGATCGCCAGGTGTCCGGCGGTGAGCCGGCCGTCCTGCCAGTTCGCCTCCTCCAGCGCCGCCCGGCATTGCCGCAGTTCGTCGGCCGTCAGCACGTCGGGGATGGTCAGCATCATGTGTCGTGGGTCTCCTGGCAGGGCTCGCGGCAAAGTCGCGAATGATTCTAAATCTTGCTGCGCAACTATGACAGCGACGCACTCCGCTGCGCTTGATCCAGAGCAATCCCGTGCCTTTCGACGCGCCCCATAGACGTACGAAGGCCCGCACGTGGCGGGCCTTCGCAAGTACCAGGCGGAGCCTCAGATGTAGTAGGACTTCAGAGGCGGGAAGCCGTTGAACTCCACTGCGCTGTAGCTGGTGGTGTAGGCGCCGGTGGAAAGCCAGTACAGGCGGTCGCCGCTGGCCAGGTTGAGCGGCAGGCCGTACTTGTAGTTCTCGTACATGATGTCGGCGCTGTCGCAGGTCGGCCCGGCGATGATCACTTCCTCCATCTCGCCCTTCTTCTCGGTCCAGATCGGGAACTTGATGGCCTCGTCCATGGTTTCGATCAGGCCAGAGAACTTGCCGACGTCGGTGTACACCCAGCGCTCCACGGCGGTGCGCGACTTGCGCGCGACCAGCACCACCTCGCTGACCAGGATGCCGGCGTTGGCGATCAGCGAGCGGCCCGGCTCGAGGATGATCTCCGGCAGCTCCTCGCCGAAGTCTTCCCTGAGGAAGCGGGTGATCTCCTCGGCGTAGGTCTCCAGGTCGTTGGTGCGCTGGATGTAGTTGGCCGGGAAGCCGCCGCCCATGTTGATCATCTGCAGGGTGATCCCGTCCTCGTTCCTGAGGCGCTCGAAGATCACCTTGACCTTGGCGATGGCCGCATCCCAGACGTCGATGTCGCGCTGCTGGCTGCCGACGTGGAAGGACACACCGTAGGGCACCAGGCCGAGCTGCTTGGCGAGGATCAGGAGGTCCAGGGCCATGTCCGGGTTGCAGCCGAACTTGCGCGACAGCGGCCAGTCCGCCGAGGCGGAGCCTTCGGTGAGGATGCGCACGTAGACCTTGGAGCCCGGCGCGGCCTTGGCGATGTTGCGCAGGTCGGCCTCGGAGTCGGTGGCGAACAGGCGCACGCCCTTATCGTAGAAGTAGCGGATGTCGCGGGACTTCTTGATGGTGTTGCCGTAGCTGATACGGTCGGCGCTCACCCCGGCCTTCAGCACCTTGTCCAGCTCGTAGATGGAGGCGATGTCGAAGCTGGAGCCCTTGTCACGCAGCAGCTCGATGATCTCCACGGCCGGGTTGGCCTTCACCGCGTAGTAGGTCTTGGCGTAGGGGAAACAGGTGACGAGCTGGTCGTAGGCGTCGGCGATGGTCTTCAGGTCGATCACCACGAAGGGGGTTTCATGCTGATCGGCGAACGCCTTCATGCGTTGGAAAGTGGCGGGTGCGAAATAGTCCTCGACCTTGATCGACATGCGCAGGGACTCCAGATGGCTGAACGAAATTACGGAATGGTGGAGTGGTTCCAGGTCTTGGAACCGCGAACGTCTGATCAGTTTCCCCACTTTGGTTCGCCTACTTCCCAAGGCATGTCGCCGAGCATCACCGGTACCGGGCAGGGACCGGCAACCTCTCGTCGTCAGTACTTGAGCCGGATGGATCGTTTCCAGCATGGACGTTCGGGCGCGCACTTTAGGACCATGCCCCGCCCAGATCAACCCAAAATTGCCGAACGTGCACAACCCGCATGGCGCCTGGCCGCGCGGCCGTTTTCGATCCGCAACGCAACGTCAGAAATGCTGCACGAATCCGCCTCCACGACCTGAAAGAACGCCCGGGCCATGGCGCCGATCCGCCAAGGACTTGTCCAGCCCCAACCGGAACGCCATCATGCCCGCCCATCGCCCATCAGGAGCCCGTCGTCGATGCTCAATCTGGTCGCCGCCTTCATCAGCCTCACCACCCTGCTCACCTACGTGAACTACCGGTTCATCCGCCTGCCGCCGACCATCGGCGTGATGGCCACCGCGCTGATCTTCTCGGCCCTGCTGCAGCTGGCCAGCCTGGCCGGCTTCCCGGTGCTGGAGCTGGAGATGCAGCGGCTGATCCGCGACATCGACTTCTCCGAAATCCTGATGACCTGGTTCCTGCCGGCGCTGCTGTTCGCCGGCGCGCTGCACGTCAACCTCGACGACCTGCGCAGCTACAAGTGGCCGATCGGCCTGCTCGCCACCTTCGGCGTGCTGCTCGCCACCGTGATCATTGGCGGCCTGGCCTGGCTGATCTTCGACCTGCTCGGCTGGCAGGTGCCGCTGCTCTACTGCCTGCTGTTCGGCGCGCTGATCTCGCCCACCGACCCCATCGCGGTGATGGGCATCCTCAAGTCCGCCGGCGCGCCCAAGCCGCTGTCCACCACCATCGTCGGCGAGTCGCTGTTCAACGACGGCACCGCCGTGGTGGTGTTCAGCATCCTGCTGAGCATCCTGCTCAGTGGTGCCACGCCGACCTTCGGCGAGGTGGGCTGGATGTTCGCCAAGGAGGCCGTCGGCGGCATGCTGGTCGGCCTGCTGCTCGGCGGGGTGACCATCCTGATGATGCGCGGCATCGACCAGTACCAGGTGGAGGTGATGCTGACCATCGCGCTGGTGTTCGGCGGCGCGGCGCTGTCCCGCGCGCTGCACGTCTCCGGGCCGATCGCCATGGTGGTGGCCGGGCTGATCGTCGGCAACTACGGGCGCCTGCACATCATGTCCGACGAGACCCGCCGCTATATCGACAAGTTCTGGGAGCTGATCGACGAGATCCTCAACACCCTGCTGTTCGCCCTGATCGGCATGGAGCTGCTGCTCCTGCCGTTCAGCTGGCTGCACGCGGGCGCCGCCTGCCTGCTCGGCGCCGCCGTGCTGGTCTCGCGCCTGGCCACGGTGGCGCCGCCGATCCTGCTGTTGCGCCAGTTCGGCCACCAGGCGCCGCTGGGCACCATTCGCATCCTCGCCTGGGGCGGCCTGCGCGGCGGCGTCTCGGTGGCCCTGGCGCTGTCCCTGCCGCTGGGGCCCGAGCGCGACCTGCTGCTGGCCCTGACCTACATCGTGGTGCTGGTGTCGATCCTGGTTCAGGGCCTGAGCATCGGCCCGCTGGTGCGCTGGATCTACCGCGGCCAGCCGCGCAGCCTGCAGTCCGAAGAACACTGAGCGCGCCGGGGCGGGCTGCCCCGGCATTCGCCGCTTTCGCACCCGCGACACCCGGCCTGCCGCGGCCGGCCGCTTCCGCTATAATCCCGCGCTTTTCCGGGCGCGCCGCGCCCGCCACCGTTTCCGCAGGCACAGACCATGACCAACCAGGCCGCCGAAGTCGCCAAGCGCCGTACCTTCGCGATCATCTCCCACCCCGACGCCGGTAAGACCACCATCACCGAGAAGCTGCTGCTGATGGGCCGCGCCATCGAGGTGGCCGGTACGGTGAAGTCGCGCAAGTCCGACCGCCACGCCACCTCCGACTGGATGGAGATGGAGAAGCAGCGCGGCATCTCCATCACCACCTCGGTGATGCAGTTCCCCTACCGCGAGCACATCATCAACCTGCTCGACACCCCCGGCCACGAGGACTTCTCCGAGGACACCTACCGCACCCTGACCGCGGTGGACTCGGCGCTGATGGTCCTCGACGGCGGCAAGGGCGTGGAACCGCGCACCATCGCCCTGATGGAAGTCTGCCGTCTGCGCGACACGCCCATCGTCAGCTTCATCAACAAGCTGGACCGCGACATCCGCGACCCCATCGAACTGCTCGATGAAATCGAGGCGGTGCTGAAGATCAAGGCCGCCCCCATCACCTGGCCGATCGGCTGTTACAAGGACTTCAAGGGCGTCTACCACCTGGCCGAGGACAAGATCATCGTCTACCAGCCGGGCCACGGCCACGAGCGCATCGAGCAGATCATCATCCAGGGCCTGGACTCCGCCGAGGCCCGCGCTCACCTGGGCGACCTGTACGACGACTTCGTCGAACAGCTGGAACTGGTCCAGGGCGCCTGCCACACCTTCGACAAGGACGCCTTCCTCAAGGGCGAGATGACCCCGGTGTTCTTCGGTACCGCGCTGGGCAACTTCGGCGTCGACCAGGTGCTCGACGCCATCGTCGACTGGGCGCCCATGCCCCTGCCACGCGCCGCCCACGAGCGCGTCGTGGAGCCCACCGAAGAGAAACTCACCGGCTTCGTGTTCAAGATCCAGGCGAACATGGACCCGAAGCACCGCGACCGCATCGCCTTCATGCGCATCTGCTCCGGCAAGTACGAGAAGGGCATGAAGATGCGCCACGTGCGCATCGGCAAGGACCTGAAGATCGCCGACGCCCTGACCTTCTTCTCCAGTGAGCGCGAGCAGTTGGAGGAGGCCTACGCCGGCGACATCATCGGCCTGCACAACCACGGCACCATCCAGATCGGCGACACCTTCAGCGAGGGCGAGGTGCTGGGCTTCACCGGCATCCCGCACTTCGCGCCGGAACTGTTCCGCCGCGTGCGCCTCAAAGACCCGCTGAAGTCCAAGCAGCTGCGCCAGGGCCTGCAGGAGCTGGCCGAGGAAGGCGCCACCCAGGTGTTCTTCCCCGAGCGCAGCAACGACATCATCCTCGGCGCGGTGGGCGTGCTGCAATTCGACGTGGTGGCCAGCCGCCTCAAGGAGGAATACAAGGTGGAGTGCGCCTACGAGACGGTCAACGTCTGGTCGGCGCGCTGGATCGAGTGCGAGGACAAGAAGAAGCTGGAAGAATTCAAGACCAAGGCCTTCGAGAACATCGCCATCGACGGCGGCGGCCACCTCACCTACCTGGCCCCGACCCGCGTCAACCTGAGCCTGATGGAGGAGCGCTGGCCGGACGTGAAGTTCCGCGCCACCCGCGAGCACCACTGACCCCTCTCCGCCCCCGTCCGCGCGCGGGGGCGGCTCTTCCCTTGGCCCTCGTCAGCCCCCCGGCGCTATCCTCAAGGCCATGCAGCTGATCGATACCCATACCCACCTGGATTTCCCAGACTTCGACGCCGACCGCGCCGAACTCCTGGCCCGCGCCCGCGCTCTGGGCGTCGAGCGTCTGGTGGTGCTGGGCGTCTACCAGGCCAACTGGCAGCGCCTCTGGGATCTGGTGGAGCGGGAAGAGGGCCTGTACGCCGCCTTCGGTCTGCACCCGGTGTACCTGGATGGCCACCGCCCCGAGCACCTGGCCGAGTTGCGCGCCTGGCTGGAACGCCTGGCCGGCCATCCCAGGCTCTGCGCCCTCGGCGAATTCGGCCTCGACTACTACCTCGCCGACCTCGACCGCGACGCCCAGCAGGCCCTGTTCGAGGCCCAACTGCGCCTTGCCGCCGAGTTCGAGCTGCCGGCCCTGCTCCACGTGCGCCGCGCCCATGCGCCGACCATCGCCGCCCTCAAACGCATCCGCGTCAAGCGCGGCGGCATCGTCCACGCCTTCGCCGGCAGCTACGAGGAGGCCCGCGAGTACCTCAGGCTGGGCTTTCGTCTAGGCCTCGGCGGCGCCGCCACCTGGCCGCAGGCCCACCGCCTGCGCAAGGTGGTGGCCAAGCTGCCTCTCGAAGCCATGGTGCTGGAAACCGACTCGCCGGACATGGCCCCGGCCATGCACCCCGGCGCGCGCAACAGCCCCGAATACCTGCCGGAGATCTGCGCCGTGCTCGCCGAGTTGCGCGGCGTGAGCCCCGAGGAGCTGGCCGCGGCCAGCACTGCCAACGCCTGCGCGCTGTTCGGCTGGTCCTGATCTTCGTCCGCGGCCAGAGCAATGAAAAAGCGGGCCGCCGCCCGCCTTTTCCCGAGGCTCCGTCCTAGACGCGGAAGGCGCCGATCAGGGCCTTGAGCTGGCCGACCAGTTGGCTCAGTTCGCGGCTGGACTGCTCGGTCTGGTTGGCGCCCTCGGCGGTGCGCTCACTGGCCCGGTTGATCGCCACGATGTTCTGGTCGATATCGTGGGCCACCGCGGTCTGCTGCTCGGCGGCGGCGGCGATCTGGCGGTTCTGATCGACGATCATGCTCACCGCGCCCAGGACGTTCTCCAGCGCCTGCTGCACCTTGGCCGACTCGTTGACCGTGCCGTCGGCCATCGCGTGACTGACGTTCATGGCCTTCACCGCGGCCCCCACTCCGCTCTGCAGGCGGTCGATCATGCTCTCGATCTCCTCGGTGGACTGCTGGGTGCGCAGGGCCAGGTTGCGCACCTCATCGGCCACCACCGCGAAGCCGCGGCCCGCCTCGCCGGCGCGCGCCGCCTCGATGGCGGCGTTCAGCGCCAGCAGGTTGGTCTGCTCAGCGATGCCCTTGATCACCACCAGCACCTGACTGATCGTCGCGCTGTCGGCGGCCAACTGGTTGATCACCGCCACCGACTGCTCGATCTCCCCGGCCAGCCGCCGGATGCTGGCCACCTGGGCCTCCAGCAGGGCCCGGCCGGACTCCGTCTCCTGGTTGACGCTCTGCGCACTATCCACCGCGGCGGCGGCGCTACGCGCCACTTCCTGGGCGGTGGCGGCCATCTCATTCATCGCCGTGGCCACCTGCTCGATCTGGTCGCGCTGCCCCGCTACCGCCTGGTTGCTCTCCCCGGACACCGTCTCGACCCGGCTGGCCTGGCCCTCCACCTCGCCCACGGTACGCCCGACCCGCTCGATCAGCTCGCGAATCCTCGCCACCGTGCCGTTGAACACCGCGCCCAGCTCGCCCAGTTCGTCACGGCTGCGGGTCTGGAAGCGGACGGTCATGTCGCCGGCGGCCACCCGCTCCATGACCCCGCCGAGGTGCTTCAGGGAGGTGCGGGTGGACACATAGAAAGCCGCGTAGAGGTAGCCGATCAGCAGAAACACCACCACCAGCGCGGCGACCAGCAGGATCATCTGCAGGCGCTTCTGCGCCAGGCGTTCCTGCAGCTGGCCGTCCAGAGCGGCGAGCACCGCGTCGTTGAGCCGGTAGGTCCGCTCCAACTGGGCGCTGAGCTGATCGAAGAAGCGCTCCCAGGGGGTATCCAGGGTCTCGGCCTCCACCACCTGCTCCTCGATCAGCGCCGCGCCGTCCCGGAGCGACGCCTGACTGGCCTCCGCCATCGGCCTCAGGGTTGCCGCGGCGCGTCCGGTGAGCAGGCTCTGCAGGCCGAGGCCGTACTCGCCGTGGAGCTTCTCGAGGCCTAGCAGCAGGTCGTCCAGCCGGCTACTGGATGAGGAATTGAGGAACCCCTGCCCCAGCGCGCCGCTGCCAATGGAGCGACCGAGGCTCAGGGCAGCGGTGACCCGGGCAGTCATGTCGCCTACCAGGGCGGACAGCTGGCGCACCTCGGCCTCGCTGTCCTGCGGGAAGCCGGCCTGGGCGACGATCAATTGGACGAACACCTGGGCATTGCCGGCGATCTTCTCCAGCCGGCCCACCTTGCTCTGCAGCGAGCTTTCCGCGCGAATGGCCTCGAGCTCGGCGAGCAGCTCGTCGCGCTTGGCGGTGAAGGCCGCCACCTGCTCGGCGCCGCTGACCACCGGCTGCATGCCCCGTAGCAGGGCGAGGGTCTGCTCCTCCAGAGCCTTGATGCGCGGCTCGATCTGCGCCGCCTCGGCGGACTGGCCGATCAGTCCGTTGATCTCCGTCAGGTCGCCGAGGTCCTCCAGCTGGCGGCGCAGCTTCAGGCTGTCGCCGAGCAGCCCGATGCTCTCCAGCTCCACGCGGGTGGCGACGAACTGGGCGTAGGAATCACGGACGAGGTAGAAGTTGGTGACCAGCATCGGCAGGAAGAACAGCACGCTGATCAGGCTGAACTTCATGCCGAAGCTGAGGCGGTTCATCAGCGCAATGGCCGGATACAACACGGTCTTCACTAGACGTCTCCTGAGCGCTTTTATTGTTATCTTCCGGCATCCGGTAGCCCTGGCAGCCCCTACCTGCCCGACCGTTCGGCCCACAGCGCGCCCGCCGGATCGAGGTGCGCCGGTCCACGCATGTGCGCGGTCACGGCTCCGGGCAGCAGAACGAGAGCCCTGTATACCCGATATCGGCGGGTGGATCTGTAAATTAAGGTTAAGGCGTCGGATTTTCCGGGCTGGCCAGCGGCCGGAACCTCAAGAAAGGACAAGGAAAGCGTCTAGATCGGGGGTCGGAGGTTTTCCCTTCAGCCTGCCCGCCCCCGCAAGGAAACGGGAGAAAACCTCCGTAACCGTCACCCTATTCAGAGCAACAGGATCCACACCGCAAGGCCCGCATACCAGAGCACCGCCGCACGGATCTGCAGCTGCCAGAGCTGGTCCAGACTGGCCACCCCGACCTCGCCCGGCTGCGGCTCCGGCAGGTCGTCCGCCGCCTGGCCGGCCTGGGTCACCAGGCGCGCCGCCGGGATGTCCCAGTTGAGCAGCTCGTGGAGCACCGTGCGGATCACCGCCGAGAAGTTGCCGACCAGCGCGAAGCTCAATGCCAACACCCGCGCCGGCAGCCAGTCCAGGCCGTGGCGCACCTGCACCGCGCGCTCGCGCAGGGCGGGTTGCCGGGCATGCTCGCAGGTCAGCGCCAGCAGCCGGTAGGCCAGCGCCGCCAGCGGGCCGAGCAGGGCGTACCAGAAGATCACCGCGAAGAAACCCTGGAAGCCCTGCCAGAGCAGGTAGCCCTGCACCCGGTGCAGCAGCTGGCCGCCCTCGTCGGCCACCAGCCCCAGATCGCGCTCGGCGACGTGGTAGGCCCCCTGGCTGTCGCCGCGCCGCCAGGCATCGCGGAACGGTCCAAGAGCGGCCAGCAGGTCGCCGCGCCCGAGACTGTAGATCAGCACCACCAGATGCACCGGCAGGGCCAGCCAGCCGTGGGCGATGGGTTCAAGCAGCCAGAGCAGCACGCCGAGCAGCGCCACCGGCAGCAGAACCAGCACCAGCAGACGAGACCAGGGTGCCGTGGCGCTGCCGTCTTCCACCCTGCCCAGCAGGTTCAGCCAGAGGCCGTCCTGCTGGATTCGTCGACGCCAGCCAGAGAATTTCTCGATCCACAGCACCAGCAGCAGTACCAGAAAACTCATGGTTCACTCCTTGTCCAGCAACGCCGCGCGATAACGCGCCCAGTCGAAACAGGGGCCCGGATCGGTCTTGCGGCCCGGGGCAATATCGCTGTGCCCGCAGATCCGATCAAGCCCGATCGCCGGGTAGGCGGCCTGCAGCTGGCGAGTCAGCTCCACCAGCACGCGGTACTGCGCATCGCTGAAGGGCAGCTCATCGGTGCCCTCCAGCTCGATGCCGATGGAGAAGTCGTTGCAGTTCTCCCGCCCGGCAAAGCAGGACACCCCGGCGTGCCAGGCACGATCCTGGCAGGAGACGAACTGAGTGACTGCGCCGTCGCGCTCGATCAGGAAGTGCGCGGAGACGCGCATCTCGGCGATGCCCGCGAAATAGGGATGCTCGTCCACCACCAGACGGTTCTGGAAGAACTCCTGCACCTTTCCGGTGCCGAACTGCCCGGGCGGCAGGCTGATGTTGTGGATCACCAGCAGGGAGATCTCCCCGTCCGGGCGCGCGTTGAAGTTGGCCGACGGGCAGTGACGAACGCCCAGGCACCAGCCGGTGCGGGGATCCAGACGCATGCGCGAACTCCTTCGATGAACCTCTCTGGAGCCAGGAGTCTACAGGAGCGCGGGGCGGCCGGGCCCGGAAAACGACGACGCCCGGAACGGGCCGGGCGTCGTGGCTGCGCAGGGCAGGATCAGGCGTTCTTCAACCGGCGCAGGTTGCCGATCACCGATTCCAGCGCGCGGTCGAACAGCAGCGCGTCATCCAGCAGGCGGATGGTGCCGCGTCGGAACTCCACGGCCAGGCCCATGCGGGTCTTTTCCAACACCTTCATGCCGGTGCGGTTGACGAACACGTACTTACCGGTGGCCTTGATCACCGCGGCCAGCTTGCAGCGCAGCTTGTGCTCCTCGTCCTCCTGGAACTCCACCCAGCTGCCGACGCGCAGGTTGTCCACCTGCTGCAGCGACTCATCGTCCTCCGGAAGGATCTCCTCCGGCTCCAGGGTGCGGGTTTCCTCCGGCGCGGCGAGGACGATCTCCTCGACCACCGCCACCATCGGCGGCTCTGCCGGGGCTTCCTCGTCCACCGCCGCGAGGTCCAGCAGCGGGCGGTCCTGCGGCTCGACGGCCACGCCCTCGGCCGCCGACTCGGCCTCCGGCAGCGGGCGCTTGAAGCGCTGCAGCCCCTGCACGTGCAGGGCCTCCAGCTGGCTGAAGAACTCCCCGGTGGAGAAAGGATCGAAGGCCGCGCTGGCCAGCCCTTCGCGCAGCGACTTGAGCAAGCCCGGCACCAGCTCCAGCAGGCGCTGACGCGCCTCGGGCTCGTCGTGGGGCTCGACGCTCCAGATCAGGTCGTCCATGGTCGCCAGGGCCGCCTGCCATTCCGCGGATTCCACGCCGTGCTTCAGGCAGGTGAGCATCAGCACCTTGCTCCAGGCCTCCTTGAGCAGACGCACCACCACTTCGGGCAGGGTCTTGCCCAGCAGCCGCTCGTTCAGCGCCTGCTCCACCTGGCGGCGGGCCAGCTCGGCCTTGGCGCTGCCCTCCTCGGCATCGCGGGTACGCTGCTCGAGCAATTCGCTGCGCCGGCGCTCGTCGCCGATGAAGGCCAGGAAGTCGGCCAGCAGCTCGGAGAAGATCGCCGGATCGTCAACGAAGTCGTTGAGCAGGCGCTGCACGATCTGCTCGATCTTCTGGTACAGGCTGTCGCGCTGCACGTCGCCCTGGTCGGCCCAGCCCAGCGCCGCCGAAGCGATCTCGTTGAGCAGGCGCCGCGCCGGGTGGCTGCCGCGACCGAAGAAGGTCTTGTCCAGCACCGCGACCTTGAGCATGGGAATCTGCAGGCGGCCGATCAGCGCCTTGAGGGAATCCGGCAGGTTGCGATCGTCGAGGATGAACTCGAAGAGCATGGACACCAGATTGATGACGTCCTCGTCCACCTCGCCGACCACGCGGACCTTGCCGCTCTTGGCGCTGACGCGGCCGAGCAGCGCTTCCAACTGGTCGCGTACGTCGAGCTCGCTCATCGCCTCCACGGGCATCCGCTGCTGCAGATGGGAAAGCAGCCGGGTCAGGTCACGGCTGGTGATCGGCAGGGCATCGGCCGGCAGCTCGCGGCGCGGCACGGCCACGCCACGCACCTGGGCAAGCAGGTCCTGGAGAACCTGGAAGACTTCCTGAACCTCGCCACCCTCGGCATGCCCCTCGCCGGCCGCCACCTGCGCGGCCCGGCTCGCCGCCGGCTGGTTCGGTGCGCGGCGGCGAGCCTGCGGCAGAGATTTCAGCTCGGGCAGCACGCCGGCGCTGATCAGCGCCTGGTTGGCCTCGTCGTACAGCTCGCCCAGGCCGCTCAGCACGTACTTCTCGAACAGCTTGAGGATGATCAGCTTGACCTTGATGTCCACGCCAAGGTCGCTGCAGGACTCGATGAAGGCGTGGCACAGCGCCTCCGGGCCGAGCGGGTTGCTCTTGTCGTCGAGCTTGCGCGGCACCAGCGAATTCAGCCGGGTGGTCAGGTGCCCCAGCGCCAGGGCGTCGCGGCTCATGACCTTGGCGACCATCGAATCGACGGCGACGCGCTCCTCCAGCTCGTCGTTCTGGACCAGCGACAGGCTGTCGAACGACATCGCGTCCAGCTGCGGCGCCTTGCCGATCTCGTACTGGGTCAGGGAAGCAAACGACTCGAAGAGCTTGTGCAGGAAGCCGCGCTCGATGTTCTTGCGCTTCAGGCGCAGGTCGCGCATGGCCTCGAAGAAGGTATTCTGCTCGGCATTGCTGGTAGCCCGGTCGGCCATCTCGAACAGGGTATCGTCCGCATTGTCGAACAACGCCTGCAAAGCCTGCTTGAGCTGCTGCGCAGCCTTGTCGCGGACAGGGATCAACGCCACGGGCAGTTTTCCTACCGGCGAGTTAGGCGAATGCTCAGGGGCAACCTTGGAGAGGTGCACCACTTTCGCGTCGGTCATTGCGTGTCTCCTGCAAACCCATCATCCAGTATGACGGGCCGCACAACGGTCGGCGGAGTGTCGTCCCTAACGTCAAAGGTATGGCGTCAATAGTTGGAGGTAAAGCCATTATAAGGATCAATGCGCAAGCCCAGTAATCTTTTCATCCAGACATGAACCAGGTCACAGTGATGACAGCCGGGATTTTCCGCACCTTCCCCAGCGGAAACGACTCCAACATCTGCACCTTAGCGCAGCTGCCTCTATAATCCCGCCTCCTCGACGAGCGCCTTTGCCTTCCTCGGGCGGGCTGCGTCATCCTTCCCCTGTTTCCGGCCACTGAGCACGCGGAGTTCGCCATGCCCAACCTGACCCTTGCCGACCTGAGCGCCGAGATCGAAGCGAATGTCCGCCGCGCCCTGGCCGAGGACATCGGCAGCGGCGACATCACCGCCCAACTAATCCCCAGTGAACGCCTGGCCCATGCCAGCGTCATCACCCGCGAAGCCGCCGTGATCTGCGGCACCGCCTGGGTGGATGCGGTGTTCCACCAGCTCGACCCGCGCGTAGCCGTGCACTGGCAGGTGCAGGATGGCGACCGGGTGCAGCCGAACCAGGTGCTCTTCACCCTCGAAGGCCCGGCGCGCGCCCTGCTGAGCGGCGAGCGCAGCGCCCTGAACTTCCTGCAGACCCTCTCCGGCGTGGCGACCAAGTGCCGCCACTACGCCGACCTGGTCAGCGGCACCCGGGTCAAGCTGCTCGACACCCGCAAGACTCTCCCGGGCCTGCGCCTGGCACAGAAATACGCGGTCACCTGCGGCGGCTGCCACAACCACCGCATCGGTCTCTACGACGCCTTCCTGATCAAGGAGAACCACATCGCCGCCTGCGGCGGTATCGCCCAGGCCATCGCCAACGCCCGGCGGATCGCTCCCGGCAAGCCGGTGGAAGTGGAAGTGGAAAGCCTGGAAGAACTGCAGGAAGCCCTGGATGCCGGCGCCGACATCATCATGCTCGACGAACTCAGCCTCGACGACATGCGCCGTGCCGTAACCCTCACCGCCGGTCGCGCCAAGCTGGAAGCCTCGGGCGGCATCAACGAAAGCACCCTGCGCACCATCGCCGAGACCGGAGTGGACTACATCTCGCTGGGGACTCTGACCAAGGACGTGAAGGCGGTGGATCTGTCGATGCGGCTGGCCCTGTAAGGCCACCCGCACCGAAGACCTTCTCGAGTCCTTGGCTGATCGCGCCAGTCCGAGCCGTCGATACGCCCCAGTAGACATTGACCGAGCGCACTGCAATACATCTCCGCTCTCTGGCATGATCCCGCCACTTCACCATATCGGGATATCACCAGCATGAGCGGACTGGACACACTCAGAGAGCGCATCGCTACCGACGAGGCGATCATCGGCATCTACGGCCTGGGCTACGTCGGGCTGCCTCTGGCGCTGCGCTTCGCCGAAGTGGGGCTGAAGGTGATCGGCTTCGACATCGACCCGGTCAAGGTGGACAAGCTCAACAACGGACAGAGCTATATCGAACGACTCACTCCCGACCTGATCCAGACCGCCGTCCACCAGGGGTTCGAGGCCACCACGGACTTCGCCCGCTCCCGCGAGGCCGACGCACTGATCATCTGCGTACCCACTCCGCTGGATACTCACCGCCAGCCGGACCTGAGCTTCATCACTTCGACGCTCGAGGCCATGCTGCCCCATCTGCGCAGTGGGCAATTGATGAGTCTGGAAAGCACCACTTGGCCGGGTACCACCGAGGAAGTGCTGCTACCGCGCGTTCAGGAGCAAGGACTGAAGGTCGGCGAGGACTTTGCCCTTGTCTTCTCCCCGGAGCGCGAAGACCCGGGCAACCCGCACTTTTCCACTCGCGATATTCCCAAGGTCATCGGCGGCATTACCCCTACCTGCCTGGAGCTAGGCAAAGCCCTCTACGAAAAGGCCATTACCCGCATGGTCCCGGTCAGCAGCACCCGGGCCGCGGAAATGACCAAACTGCTGGAGAACATCCACCGCAGCGTCAACATCGGCCTGGTCAACGAAATGAAGATCGTCGCCGACAAGATGGGCATCGACATCCACGAGGTCATCGACGCCGCCGCCACCAAGCCCTTCGGGTTCGTTCCCTACAAGCCCGGCCCAGGACTGGGCGGCCACTGCATCCCCATCGACCCCTTCTATCTCACCTGGAAGGCCAAGGAATACGGCATCAACACCCGTTTCATCGAACTGGCCGGGGAGATCAACCACTACATGCCCCACTGGGTGGTCCAGAAGATCGCGGACGCACTCAATGATCAAGGCAAGGCCATCAAGGGCAGCCGCATCCTCATCCTGGGCCTGGCCTACAAGAAGAACATCGACGACACCCGGGAATCCCCGGCAGTGGAAATCCTCGACCTGCTACAGGCCAAAGGGGCCGAAGTCGCCTACAGCGACCCGCACGTCCCGGTCTTCCCTCGCAAGCGCCACTACCACTTCGACTTGCAATCCGTACCACTGAACGCCGAAACCCTCGCGAGCTACGACTGCGCAGTGCTGGCCACTGACCATGATCGCTTCGATTACGAACTGCTACAGAGGCATGCTCGCCTGATTGTGGATACTCGAGGCAGGCTGCCCAGAAATACCCGAATTGTCAGTGCCTGACAGCTTCTGCCCGAATCCGACTCAACAATAGCCACAGACAAAGCTGCGCCTAATTGAGGCAAGCGAGATGTTCAATGACGGAAAAACGCCCGCGCATTCTCCTCATCACACGCAATCTACCGCCGCTGGTCGGCGGCATGGAGCGACTGAATTGGCATATGGCTGACGAGCTGGCCAAATGGGCCGAGGTCCGAGTGATTGGTCCCAGCGCATCCGCAGTACTGAAACCTCGATCCGTCACCTTGATCGGAGCCCCGCTCAAGCCGCTACCGCTGTTTCTCCTGACATCCGCACTCAAGGGGTTCTGGCTTGCCTTGCGCTGGAAACCAAATGTGGTTTTAGCCGGCAGCGGCCTAACTGCGCCTATAGCCTGGCTGCTGGGCAAACTATGCGGAGCTCGCACGGCAGCTTATCTGCATGGCCTGGATATCACTGTCAATCACACCCTGTACCGCAAGCTCTGGCGACCAACATTCAGGAAGCTGGACCGGGTTATCGTCAACAGCACGTCCAGCCAGCAACTGGCTCTTGCCGCTGGTGTCAATCCAAATACCATCAGCATCATTCATCCCGGAGTCCGGCTCCCGGAAACGCCACAGCCGGCAGAGAACATTGCAGCCTTCAAAGAGCGGCACGACCTGAACGGCAAAAAAATTCTGCTCTCCGTAGGCCGGCTGACCACCCGTAAAGGGCTCAGGGAGTTCGTGGAGCATGCCCTGCCCGACATCGTACAAGCCATCCCGTCAGCCATGCTGGTTGTCATTGGCGAGGCTCCCAAGAACTCCCTTGGGGCAGACATCCAAAGCGTGGAAAGCATCCAGGCGCAGGCCCTGAAATCAGGTGTGGGCGGACATATCAAGTTCTTGGGCGTCGTCACCAACAGCAACCTATTAGCAACAGCTTACGAAGCAGCCGATGTGCACGTCTTTCCGGTCCGCCACATTCCCGATGACCCTGAAGGCTTCGGCATGGTTGCCACCGAAGCCGCCGCACACGGCGTACCGACCGTGGCCTTTGCCACCGGAGGCATATCTGATGCTGTCTCTGAAGGACAATCCGGACATCTGGTTCCCGCCGGTGACTACGCTGCTTTGACTCAGGCGGTGATAAAAACTCTCGAAGTTCCCAGAACAGAATGGCAGCCAAAGGCCGCCGCTTTCTCCCGACAGTTCTCCTGGCAGAATTTCGGCCAACGCATTGGGGCCGCATTGCTGGTCGATCCTCAATGACCGTATCCCAAAACATCAAGATGTCCACGACTCTGGCCACTGTTACTGTGACCTACAATCCAGCCTTGGCTGAACTAGAGGCACAACTTCGGGCATTGCCCTCCTCCAGCCCCAAAGTCATCGTGGACAACGCATCCCAAACGGAGTGCTGGATAGAGGTCGAAGCTCTCGTCAGCCAATTTCAGAATGTGCATCTGATACGATGCGATACCAACCTTGGCTTGGCGGCAGCCATAAACCAGGGTGTTCAGTGGTTAGCGACACTGACTCCTACGCCAGAGTTCGTACTTTTGCTAGATCAGGACAGCGAACCGAAACCAGGCAGCATTACCGCCCTGCTTGAGGCCTTTCGGAGTCTTAAAGCAAAGGGCTACAGAGTGGGCTGCGTCGGGCCATTGCTTGAAGACCCTGATACCGGGCTGACCCACGGTTTTCACCAAAGCACCCGATGGAGATGGACACGGGCCTACCCCGCAACAGACTCTCCATTACCCGTTCCATGCGCCAACCTCAATGGCAGCGGAACGCTTGTTCCCATTGCCCTGTTCGAGCAATTGGGCGGCCTCGACGAGTCACTGTTCATTGACCACGTAGATACCGAATGGGCGTTCCGTGTCACGGCACACGGATACAGTTTATGGGGCATCCCTAAGGATGGTCTGAAGTAGCCACGTATTTCTGGCCGACTACAGACCTCGCTGTTTTTTGAAGCGATCCATCGATCAAAAAGCGCTCAGATCGTCGTCTTATGTAGGGTTTTTAGCCGCTACGCGTACCCCGTAGC
>NZ_KB822607.1 GCF_000364625.1 Pseudomonas thermotolerans DSM 14292 | reverse complement strand
CTGGCAGACAAGGGCTACGATGCCGAGCACTTGCGCCAGTACTGCGACCGTTACCGGATGCAGCCTGTGATTCCGCTGCGAACCATGAAACGCAAGCCCAAGCCCGGCCTGCCAAGGCTGTTTGACCGCCCCAAATACCGACAGCGCAACATTATCGAGCGGATGTTCGGCTGGCTGAAGGAGAGCCGCAGGATCGGCACTCGCTACGACAAGTTGGCAAGAAGTTTTGCCGCAATGGTCACGCTGGCTTGCACGCTGCGGTGCCTACGGCAGTACTTTTCGTACAGAACCTAATGCCTGGAGCCTGCCAGGGCGGCGGACTTCGCCCGGCGGGCCTGACGCACTGGAACCGACCGAGGCATTTCCATGGCAGGCAAGCTCATTCTCATCGTCGACGACGAAGCGCCGATCCGCGAAATGATCGCCATCGCCCTCGAGATGGCCGACTACGACTGCCTGGAGGCGGAGAACGCCCAGGATGCCCATGCGCTGATCGTCGACCGCCGGCCGGACCTGGTGCTCCTCGACTGGATGCTGCCCGGCACCTCGGGCATCGAGCTGGCCAGGCGCCTGAAGCGCGACGAGCTGACCCGCGCCCTCCCGCTCATCATGCTCACCGCCAAGGGCGAGGAGGACAACAAGATCCTGGGTCTGGAGGTGGGGGCCGACGACTACATCACCAAGCCCTTCTCGCCGCGCGAGCTGGTCGCTCGCCTCAAGGCGGTGCTGCGCCGCACCACGCCGGGCGGCGGCGACGGCCCCATCGAGGTGAACGGCCTGGTCCTCGACCCGCTCGGCCACCGGGTGACCATCGACGGCCGGCCGACGGAAATGGGCCCCACCGAATACCGCCTGCTGCAGTTCTTCATGACCCACCAGGAGCGCGCCTACACCCGCGGCCAGCTGCTCGACCAAGTGTGGGGTGGCAACGTCTACGTCGAGGAGCGCACCGTGGACGTGCACATCCGCCGCCTGCGCAAGGCGCTCGGCACACGCCACGAGAACCTGGTGCAGACCGTACGCGGCACCGGCTATCGTTTCTCCACCAAGGGCTGAGCCGGGGAACCCGGTGCAAGGAACGGACAGGTGAACCAGGACTGGCGCGGCACGCTGATCCGTCAGCTGCTGCTACTGCTTGCCGGCTGCCTGCTGGTCGGCCTGCTCAGCGGCCAGTACGCCTGGGCGCTGGCCATCGGCCTGGGCGCCTGGCTGGGCTGGACGCTCTGGCAACTGCTGCGCCTGCAGGACTGGCTGAGCAACCGCCCTGACGAACCACCACCCTACAGCCGCGGCTTGTGGGGGGAGGTGTTCGACAGCCTCTACCACCTGCAGCGCCGCCAGCAGCGTGCCCGCGAGCGCCTGCAGGCGGTGATCGAGCGCATCCAGGAGTCCACCACCGCGCTGCGCGACGCGGTGGTGATGCTCGACGCCGACGGCAACCTGGAATGGTGGAACCCCGCGGCGGAGCGCCTGTTAGGCCTGAAGAGCCCGCAGGACCGCGGCCAGCCGGTGACCAACCTGGTCCGCCACCCGCGCTTCAAGGAATACTTCGAGCAGTCCAGCCACCCCGAGCCGCTGGAGCTGCCCTCACCGCTCGACGATCACTGCCGCCTGCAGCTGCACATCACCCACTACGGCCACGGCCAGCGTCTGCTGCTGGCCCGCGACGTGACCCGCATGCACCAGCTGGAGCAGATGCGCAAGGACTTCGTGGCCAACGTCTCCCACGAACTGCGCACCCCGCTGACGGTGATCGGCGGCTACCTGGAAACCCTGCTGGACGCGCCCGACGACGCCAACCCGCGCCGGCGCCGCGCCCTGGAGCGGATGCAGCAGCAGGCCCGGCGCATGCAGGCGCTGCTCGACGACCTGCTGCTGCTCGCCCGCCTGGAGGCCAGCGACTACCCGGCGGACAACCAGCCGGTGCCGGTGGCCGCGCTGCTGCGCCGCATCCAGGCAGACGCCGAGGCACTGTCCGGCGCCCGCGGGCACCGCATCGAGCTGGAAGCCGATCCGCAGCTGCACCTCAAGGGCAGCGAGCTGGAACTGCACAGTGCCTTCGCCAACCTGGTGTTCAACGCGGTCAAGTACACCCAGGACGGCGGGCAGATCCGCATCCGCTGGCGGGCCGACGCCGAGGGCGCGCACCTGGCGGTGGAAGACGACGGCATCGGTATCGAGGAGCGTCACCTGCCGCGTCTCACCGAGCGCTTCTACCGGGTCGACGCCGGGCGCGCCAGTCGCACCGGCGGCACCGGGCTCGGCCTGGCGATCGTCAAGCACGTGCTGGCGCGCCATCGCGGGCGCCTGGAGATCGTCAGCCGGGTTGGCCAGGGCAGCACCTTCACCTGCCATTTCCCGGCCAGCCAACTGCTCCGCCATCAGGAACAGGCCTGAGCCGGGCGGATACTTGCAAAGCGCCTCGTCTGCCTTCACCCTTAGTCAGCCATCAACCACGCCTGCCCGCAATGGACCCTTCCAGTAGCCCCAACCTGCTCACCTACTTCGCCGATTTCGGCCTCGTTCTCTTCGCCCTCTTCCTGGTTCTGCTCAACGGTTTCTTCGTCGCCGCCGAGTTCGCCATCGTCCGCCTCCGCGCCACCAAGGTGGAAGCCCTGGCCGAAGCCCACGGCTGGCGCGGGCATATCCTGCGCACCGTGCACAAGCAGATGGACGCCTACCTGTCGGCCTGCCAGCTGGGCATCACCCTGGCCTCGCTGGGCCTCGGCTGGGTCGGCGAGCCGGCCTTCGCCGAATTGCTGACCCCGCTGCTGCACGCCATCGGCGTGGAGTCGCCGAACGTGGTGCACGGCATCGCCTTCTTCGCCGCCTTCTCGATCATTTCCTACCTGCACATCGTGGTCGGCGAGCTGGCGCCCAAGTCCTGGGCGATCCGCCAGCCGGAGCTGCTCTCGCTGTGGACCGCGGTGCCGCTGTACCTGTTCTACTGGGTGATGTACCCGGCGATCTTCCTGCTCAACGCCAGCGCCAACGCCATCCTGCGCATCGCCGGCCAGGGCGGGCCGGGGGACCATCACGAGCACCACTACAGCCGCGAGGAGCTCAAGCTGATCCTCCACTCCAGCCGTGCCCATGACCCGGGCGACCAGGACATGCGCGTACTGGCCTCGGCGGTGGAGCTCGGCGAGCTGGAAGTGGTGGACTGGGCCAACTCCCGCGAGGACCTGGTGTACATCGAGCGCAACATGCCGCTGCACGAGATCTTCAGCATCTTCCGCCGCCACAAGTACAGCCGCTATCCGGTGTACGACGAGAAGGCCGGCGAGTTCATCGGCCTGCTGCACATCAAGGACCTGCTGCTGCAGCTGTCCCTGCTGGAGATGCTGCCCAACGCCCTCAAGCTGGAGGAGCTGATTCACCCCATCGAGCACGTGTCGCGCAACATGCCGCTGTACGACCTGCTCGAGGAGTTCCGCAAGGGCGGTTCGCACTTCGCCCTGGTCGAGGAGGCCGACGGCAAGGTGATCGGCTACCTGACCATGGAGGATGTGCTGGAAGTGCTGGTTGGCGACATCCAGGACGAGCACCGCAAGGCCGAGCGCGGCGTACTCGCCTACCAGCCCGGCAAGCTGCTGGTGCGCGGCGACACCCCGCTGTTCAAGCTGGAGCGCCTGCTCGGCCTGGACCTCGACCACATCGAGGCGGAGACCCTCGCCGGGCTGGTCTACGAGACCCTCAAGCGGGTTCCCGAGGAGGAGGAGGTCATCGAGGTGGCGGGCCTGCGCATCATCATCAAAAAGATGAAGGGACCGAAGATCGTCCTCGCCAAGGTGCTCAAGCTGGACTGAGGCGCCCGGCCGATTCCGCCACGAAAAAGCCGGCTGCCGGCCGCTCCTGTGAGGGGTACCGGCAGCCGGCGTTTGTTCCGTACAGGCGGAGCCGGCCACCCGGCTCCGCGGCGCCCCTCAGCGGGCCGCCCAAGCGTTGAAGCGCTGCTCCAGCTCCTCGCCGTGATCGACCCAGAACTCGGCGTTGACCAGCTGTGCGTTGATCAGGTTCTCCGCCGCGGTGGGCAGCTGCTGGCGGGTCTGCTCGGGCAGCGCCGCGAGGGCCGCGAGGTTCACCGGGCCGTAGGGGATGTGCTCGGAGAAGGTCTTCTGCGCCTCCGGCTGGCTGGCGAAGGCGATGAAGCGCTCGGCCAGCGCCTTGTTCTTACTGCCGCGGACGATCGCCCAGTATTCCGGGTCATACAGGCTGCCGTCCCAAACGATGCTCAGGCTGGCGCCCTCGCGCTGGGCCACGGCCACCCGGCCGTTGTAGGCGGCGGACATGACCACGTCACCGGCCACCAGCCACTGCGGCGGCTGGGCACCGGCTTCCCACCACTGGATGTAGGGCTTGATCTCGTCCAGC
Source organism: Pseudomonas thermotolerans DSM 14292 (assembly GCF_000364625.1). Lineage (GTDB taxonomy): Bacteria > Pseudomonadota > Gammaproteobacteria > Pseudomonadales > Pseudomonadaceae > Aquipseudomonas > Aquipseudomonas thermotolerans. The sequence continues at coordinate 155,180 of NZ_KB822607.1, read as the reverse complement.
TTGGCGAAGGCGCGGGACACCCCCTCGGCGGTGCCGAGCACCTTGTAGAGATCCTTACGGGCCACACCGTCGGCCAGCAGGGCGGCCTCCAAGGTGTACTTGGCGCTCTTGCGCAGGCCGCGCTTGCCGGGGAATTTCTTCACGTCCCAGAAATCCGCCCAGGAACTCGGCGCTTCTGCCAGACGCTTGGCGTCGTAGGCCAGCACCATGGACCATACGTAGGTGGCCACGCCGCACTCCGTGATCACATTGGGCAGGTACTGCTCGGCATTGCCCAGCAGATCGGGATTCATGGTCTCGAACAGGCCTTCCTCGCAGCCGCGCAGCAGCTCCGGGCTCTCCACCTCCACCACGTCCCAGTTGACCTGGCCGACGTCGACCATCGCCTTGATGCGCGACAGCTCGCCGTTGTACTCGCCGGCCACCACCTTGGCGGCACCGCTGGCTTCGAAGGGTTTGAAATAGGCAGCTTCCTGTGCGGCCTTGGTGGCGCCGCCGAAGGAAATCACCGTCAGCGATTCCGGCTCGGCCGCGCTGGCGGCACCAGCCAGAAGTGCCAGGACGAACCCGGTGCGCATGCACTGCAAGGACTTTTTCATTGGAACTCCCTCACCCACGCTTTCGTGGTTATGGTTGACAGACAAAGGGTTGGGGCAGTCGTGGCCGGCAGGCTGGCCAGGGCGCAAATCCCGCGCGGGTACTCCCTCTTGTTGTAGTTTCGGGACTGCCGTTGCTAGCGGCTCTCACCGCAACCGGAACCAAGCAGTCGGTTGCGCGTACCGATCGAAGGCGTGCGGCGACCGGCCACGGCCGTAGCCGGACTGCCTCGCGCCTGCGAAGGAAATACAGGGAACGAACTCGTCCCCGGTGTTCACCGGGGCGGTGCCGGTATTCAGCTTTCGTGCCACGCAGGGAACACGCTCGAAGCCAGCGTGGCGCCATGCGGCAAGGGTGACGGCCGTCGCCCCGTGTGGAGGGGGCTATCCGCGGCCAGGATGCCTTGTGCCACCAGTCGTCACGTTCGAACACCGCCATAGCCTCGTCGGTTGCTCGTTGTCGGAATGGTCGCGATGGTGGCGCAAGGTCGAAGCCAGGAAAAATATTAAAAATGTGCTTGGGCCATATGAAAAAGCTGTCCAGAGACGCACCAACAAAGAGCGCTTGCCTTGTTATGGTTCACGCAGGGCCGGCCCCGCACCTCACTTCGCCGCGCGGGGCCTGGATTTGCGGCGGTTAGGCAGGACTCTTGCTTGATCTCCGCCCCCGACTAGAACAGCAGGTGCGCGCCCCGGCCCGAGGCATGCCGCACCAAAGAGGAACCGCCCCATGGCGTTCTATACCTTGCGACAACTCAAGTACTTCGTGACCACCGTGGAGTGCGGCAGCGTGGCCGAGGCCTCGCGCAAGCTGTACATTGCCCAGCCGTCCATCTCCACGGCCATCAAAGGGCTGGAGGAGAACTTCGGCCTGCAACTGTTCATCCGCCACCATGCCCAGGGCGTCTCTCTCACGCCCGGCGGCGCGCGCTTCTACCGCAAGGCCCTGGAGCTGCTGCGCATGGCCAAGGAGTTCGAGCAGAACGCCCTGGCCGACAACGACGTAGTGGCCGGGCAGATCGACATCGGCTGCTTCGAAACCGTCGCTCCGCTCTACCTGCCGCGACTGATCGCCGGCTTCAACCGGAAGTACCCCGGCGTGGAGATCCGCCTGCGCGACGGCGAGCAGCAGGAACTGGTGCAGGGCCTGACCAGCGGGCGCTTCGACCTGACCCTCTTCTACGAGCACGACCTGGACAGCACCATCGAGACCGAGCCGCTGATGCCAGCGCAGCAGCCCTACGCCCTGCTCCCGGAGAACCACCGTTTCGCAGCTCAGGAGAAGGTGTCGCTGCGCGACCTGGTGCTGGAGCCGATGATCCTCCTCGACGTGCTGCCCAGCCGTACCTACTTTGTGAGCATCTTCGAGGAGCTGGGCCTGCAGCCGAACATCGTGTTCGGCTCGCCGTCCATCGAGATGGTCCGCGGCATGGTCGGCCAGGGCTTCGGCTTCTCCCTGCTGGTCACCCGCCCGCATACCGACCGCACCTACGACGGCCAGCGGGTGGTCTGCGTGGAACTCGCCGAGCAGGTCACCGGCTCCGGGCTGGTCGCCGCCTGGCTGAAGCGCAGCCAGCTGACCAAGCCGGCACGGCTGTTCGTGGAGTACTGCAAGGAAGAACTGGGCGGAAGTCAGGAGGCTCTGGCAGGAAACTCCTCCGCCTGAAAAAGACCTTCGGTTCGCCCCAGCCTTTAGCTAGGAAGCCAATACCGGAGGAACTTCGACAACTTCCACTCCAGGCGCCGGCCGGAAGACCCCGGCCGGCGCCGTCGCCTCAGAAGATCTCGTAGGGATACTCGATGATCAGACGGATCTGGTCCGCGGAGACGTCGGACTTGTCGTTGCCGATGCGGTGGCTGGCGTGGCGCAGGCGGAAGGACAGGTCCTTGGCCGGGCCTTCCTGGACCACGTACTTGACGTCGATGTCACGCTCCCAGTGGGTCTCGCTGTCCGCGTAGTAGGCGTAGGGGCTGGACGGATCCATCTTGCTGCCGTCCACGTCGGTGCCGCGGATGTAACGGGCGCCAAAGCTCAGCCCCGGCACCCCGTAGGCGGCCATGTCGAGGTTGTAGAGCAGCCCCCAGGACTTCTCGTTCGGGCCGTTGAAGTCGACCAGCTGCGAGGAGTTCGCCAGGTAGATGGAGTCGTGGTAGGTGCCCGGGCCCAGACCGAGGTAGTCGAACGGCTGGTCACCGTCGATCTCCTGGTGGGTCAGGGTGAAGGTGTGCGCGCCGAGGGTGTAGGCGATGGCCAGCGACCAGGCGGTGACGTCGATGTCCCCGGCCAGTTTCTTGCCGTCGTCGTCGGTCTGGTAGATGTTGAAGTCGAAGTTCAGACCCTGGGTGTCGCTCAGCGGCAGGTTGTAGTTGACGTTGGCGTAGTACTGGCGCCAGATGTCCTTGTACTCGGAGCCGTAGAGGCTGACGCTGAACTGGTCGTTGAAGCCGTAACTGCCGCCGATGAAGTCCACGGTGTCGGTGCTCACACCGGCGTAGGCGGCGTAGAAGTCGTCATCGCCATTGGTGCTGTTGAAGTCCTTGGCAGCGGTCAGGTGGGCCGCTTCCAGATCCAGCCCCTCCAGCTCGCTGCTGGTCAGCCACAAACCGGTGGCGGTGCCCGGCACCAGGCGCGCGTCGGCGGCGGCGAATACCGGGTTGTAGGGGCGCAGGTTGTTGCCGTACTTCAGCTCGGTGTCGGAGACGCGCAGCTTCACCGCGCCGCCGGCCGAGGTGGCCTCGCCGCGGGTGCCGTCACCGTCCGGCACCAGCACGTTGGCGGAGCCCGAGTAGCCGCGCCCGCCGTCCAGCTTGATCGCCGCGTAGGCACTCAGGTCGACGCCAAAGCCCACGGTGCCCTGGGTGTAGCCGGAGGTGTAGTCGAGCTGGAAGCCCTGGCCCCATTCGCGCCTGTCGGAACGATTCACCGGATCGCCCGAGGGGGTCTTGCTGTTGTGATCCCAGAAGATGTTGCGGGTCAGGAAGTTGAGGTGACCGTCCTCGATGAAGCCCTTGCTGTCCGCTTGGTTGGCCACGGCCAGGGGGCTGCCCGCTGCGGCGGCAACCGCCAGGGCCAATAGGCGGATTCTGCTGAATGGCATGTTCTTCTTCTCCGTATGTGTGGGACATCTGTTGGCGGCAGTGGAACAGATCGTCGGGCCCTCCCTTGCCTCCTGAACGGGGCGGGAGTGTTGTAATCGGCCGGACCGGACGGGCCCGGACACCCACGGAGGGACATGTGCGAGCTTACGGATCCGGGCAAGCGACGAATGGTCGAGAGCGACAGCCAGCTGCCTGAATCCGACCTGTCGGCGGCGCGGACGGGAAAACGGGCGAACATCGGCCAGCGTCGGGCGCAGCCGCCCTGCCGGAACCCTTCCATGGAGAAGTCGGTGCAGTGCGCCGGACCGTCCGCGCTGGACGAGCCGCGCCGGAAAAGCAAAAGGCCCGCATCTGCGGGCCTTTCGTCGGGAGCACCAGGATCAGTTGATCTTGGCCGCCAGTTCGCCGCTGGCGTAGCGCTTGTACATGTTCTCCAGGGAGATCGGCTTGATCTTGGAGGCATGGCCGGCAGTGCCGAAGGCTTCGTAGCGGGCGATGCAGATGTCGCGCATGGCCTCGATGGACTTGGCCAGGTACTTGCGCGGGTCGAACTCGCTCTTGTTCTGCGCCAGGAAGCGGCGGATGGCGCCGGTGGAGGCCAGGCGCAGGTCGGTGTCGATGTTCACCTTGCGCACGCCGTGCTTGATGCCCTCGACGATCTCCTCGACCGGCACGCCGTAGGTCTCGGGGATCTCGCCGCCGAACTCGTTGATGATCGCCAGCCAGTCCTGCGGCACCGAGGAGGAGCCGTGCATCACCAGGTGGGTGTTGGGGATGCGCTTGTGGATCTCCTTGATGCGCTCGATGGCCAGGATGTCGCCGGTTGGCGGACGGGTGAATTTGTAGGCGCCGTGGCTGGTGCCGATGGCGATGGCCAGGGCGTCGACCTGGGTTTCCTTGACGAACTGCGCCGCTTCTTCCGGATCGGTGAGCATCTGGCTGTGGTCCAGGGTGCCCTCGGCGCCGATGCCGTCTTCCTCGCCGGCCTGGCCGGTTTCCAGGCTGCCCAGGCAGCCCAGCTCGCCTTCCACGGAGACGCCGCAGGCGTGGGCCATTTCCACCACCTGGCGGGTCACCCGCACGTTGTACTCGTAGTCGGTCGGGGTCTTGCCGTCCTCGCCCAGCGAGCCGTCCATCATCACCGAGGAGAAGCCCAGCTGGATGGAGCGCTGGCAGACCGCCGGGCTGGTGCCGTGGTCCTGGTGCATGCACACCGGGATGTGCGGAAATTCTTCGATGGCGGCCAGGATCAGGTGACGCAGGAAAGGCGCACCGGCGTACTTGCGGGCGCCGGCGGAGGCCTGGACGATCACCGGGGAGTCGGTCTTGTCGGCCGCTTCCATGATGGCGCGCATCTGTTCCAGGTTGTTGACGTTGAAGGCCGGCACGCCGTAGCCGTGTTCGGCGGCGTGATCCAGCAACTGGCGCATGCTGATGAGTGCCATGTTTTCCTGTCTCCCGGTTTGGGGTCGTTGTTCGTGCCAAGCCTGCCCCAGGGGCAGGCGGTGTTCAAGCATAAAACTGGGCGGCCCGCCTCGCCGGAAGCGGCGCGGATCCATGCCCGCGCCGCCCGCCGGGACGGCCCGCCACTGGTCAGGGCGCCTGGCAGCCGCGACCGATCAGGTCGTCGTCGCTCACCCAGTAGACCAGGCCTTCCTCACCCTTGGTGTGGAAGGCGATGACGTTGTCGCTGTAGAAAGCGCCCGAGCCAGCCGGCGCCTGGTGCAGGCGGTACACCCGGTCGTCACCGCCGATGCGCAGGTCGACCACGTCCCGGCTGTCATCGGCGAAGCGCCAGAGCACCTCCGCCTGAGTGTCGCAGACCCAGCGGGTCCAGCCGCCCTCACGCTCCGCCGGCGGCAGCTCGCCGCTGGTGGAGCAGGCGCCGAGCAGCGGCAGGGCGGGCAGCAAGGCAATCCATGTCTTCATGGCATCTCCCGTACGGATAGGCTGCCGGTCCACGGGGCGCGCCGGTCAGGACCGGGCGCGCTGTTCCAGCACCTCCACGGCCGGCAGGACCTTGCCCTCGACGAATTCGAGGAAGGCGCCGCCGCCGGTGGAGATGTAGGAAATCTGTTCGGCCACGCCGTACTTGTCGATGGCCGCCAGGGTGTCGCCACCACCGGCGATGGAGAACGCCGGGCTCTGGGCGATGGCCTGGGCCAGGGCCTTGGTGCCGTTGCCGAACTGGTCGAATTCGAACACCCCGACCGGGCCGTTCCACAGGATGGTCTGCGAGGCCTTGAGCATCTCGGCGAACATCGCGGCGGTCTTCGGGCCGATGTCCAGGATCATGTCGTCATCGGCCACCTCGGTGATTTCCTTGACGGTGGCCTCGGCGCTCTCGGCGAACTCCTTGGCGACCACCACGTCCATCGGCAGCGGCACGGAGACCTTGGCGGCGATGGCCTTGGCGGTGTCCACCAGGTCGGCCTCGTACAGGGACTTGCCGACCTTGTAACCGGCCGCGGCGAGGAAGGTGTTGGCGATGCCGCCGCCGACGATCAGCGAGTCGCAGATCTGGCTCAGGGAGTTCAGCACGTCCAGCTTGGTGGACACCTTGGAGCCGGCGACGATCGCGACCATCGGCCGCGCCGGCTTGTCCAGGGCCTTGCCCAGGGCCTCCAGCTCGGCGGCCAGCAGCGGGCCGGCGCAGGCGACCTTGGCGAACTTGGCCACGCCGTGAGTGGAGCCCTCGGCGCGGTGGGCGGTACCGAAGGCGTCCATCACGAACACGTCGCAGAGCGCGGCGTACTTCTGGGCCAGCTCATCGGCGTTCTTCTTCTCGCCCTTGTTGAAGCGCACGTTCTCGAACAGCACGATCTCGCCCGGCTGGATCTCGACGCCGTCCAGGTAGTCGGTGACCAGCGGCACCTCGCGACCGAGGGCCCGGGACAGGTACTCGGCGACCGGCTTGAGGCTGTTCTCCTCGCTGTACTCGCCCTCGGTGGGACGGCCCAGGTGCGAGCAGACCATCACCGCCGCGCCCTTCTCCAGGGCCAGCTTGATGGTCGGCAGCGAGGCGACGATGCGCGCGTCGCTCTTCACCTGGCCGTCCTTCACCGGCACGTTGAGGTCTTCGCGGATCAGCACGCGCTTACCCTGGAGGTCGAGATCGGTCATCTTCAGAACGGTCATGGCATCAGTCCTTCACGGGGCTGGTGGAACGGTGGAGTGGGGCCGCGACGCGCAGGTAGTGGTCGGCGACGTCGAGCATGCGGTTGGCGAACCCCCATTCGTTGTCGAACCAGGCCAGCAGGTTGACCAGCCGGGGGCCGGAAACACGGGTCTGACTGCCGTCGACGATCGCCGAATGCGGGTCGTGGTTGAAATCGCAGCTGGCGTGAGGCAGCTCGGTATAGGCCAGCAGGCCGGCCAGCGGGCCCTGCTCGGCGGCCTCGCGGAGTACCCGGTTGATCTCCGCGGCGCTGGTCGGCCGGGCGGTCTGCAGGGTGATGTCCAGGGCCGAGACGTTGACCGTCGGCACCCGGATGGCCTTGGCCTGAATGCGCCCGGCCAGCTCCGGCAGCAGGCGCTCGATGCCGCGGCCGAGGCCGGTGGACACCGGGATCACCGACTGGAAGGCCGAGCGGGTGCGGCGCAGATCCTCGTGGTGGTAGGCATCGATCACCGGCTGGTCGTTCATCGCCGAGTGGATGGTAGTGATGGACACGTACTCCAGGCCGACGGCCTCGTTGAGCAGCTTGAGCAGCGGCACCCCGCAGTTGGTGGTGCAGGAGGCGTTGGAGACCAGCCGCTCGCGGCCGCTCAGGCGGTCCTGGTTGACCCCGTAGACGATGGTGGCATCGACGTCTGCCTCGCTGGCCATCGGCTGAGAGAACAGCACCCGAGGCGCCCCGGCGGCCAGGAAGCGCTCGCCGTCGGCGCGGGTGTGGTAGACGCCGGAGCATTCCAGCACCAGATCCACGTCCAGGGCGGCCCAGTCGACGGCCTCCGGGGTCTCTGCACGAAGCACCTGCAGGCGCTCGCCGTCGATCAGCAGGTCGCCGCCGTCGACCCGCACCTCGCCAGGGAAACGGCCGTGGGTGGAGTCGAAACGGGTCAGGTATTCGAGGCTGGCCAAGTCGGCCAGGTCGTTGAGCGCCACCACCCGGAAGCCGGCCTGGGCGCCGCGCTCGTAGAGGGCGCGCAGCACGCAGCGGCCGATGCGGCCGTAGCCGTTGAGGGCGACACGATAGGACGGGGTCCGGAACATGGGGGGCTGTCTGCTCGTCGACCTGGAGACGGGGAAAGGCGGCCGGCCGCGGCGCAGGGCCGCCGCGGCCTGGGCGCCGTCAGTCCTCCAGGAGCTCCTCGGCGACTTCCAGCACGTTCTCGACGGTGAAGCCGAAGTGTTCGAACAGGGCCGACGCCGGGGCGGACTCGCCGAAGCTGCTCATGCCGATCACCCGGCCCTCGAGGCCGACGTACTTGTACCAGAAGTCGGTGTGGGCGGCCTCGATGGCGATGCGCGCGCCCACTTCCACGGGCAGCACGCTCTGCTTGTAGGCGGCGTCCTGCTGGTCGAACACGCTGGTCGAGGGCATGGACACCACGCGCACGCGGCGGCCGCGCTGGCTGAGCTGGTCGGCGGCGGCCACCGCCAGGGCGACCTCCGAGCCGGTGGCGATGAGGATCAGCTCGGGCTCGCCGGCGCAGTCCCTGAGCACGTAGCCGCCGCGGGCGATGGCCTCTATCTGCGCGGCATCGCGAGGCTGGTGCGGCAGGTTCTGGCGGCTGAAGATCAGCGCGCTGGGACCGTCGCGACGCTCGATGGCGCACTTCCAGGCCACTGCGGATTCCACCGCGTCGCAGGGTCGCCAGGTGTTGAGGTTGGGGGTGCAGCGCAGGCTGGTCAGCTGTTCCACCGGCTGGTGGGTCGGGCCGTCCTCGCCGAGGCCGATGGAGTCGTGGGTGTAGACGAACAGCACGCGCTGCTTCATCAGCGCGGCCATGCGCACGGCGTTACAGGCGTATTCCATGAACACCAGGAAGGTGGCTCCGTAGGGAATGAAGCCACCGTGCAGGGCGATGCCGTTCATGATCGCGCTCATGCCGAACTCGCGCACGCCGTAGTGCAGGTAGTTGCCGGCAGCGTCCTCGGCGGAGATGGCCTTGCAGCCCTTCCACAGGGTCAGGTTGGAGCCGGCCAGGTCGGCGGAGCCGCCGAGGAATTCCGGCAGCAGCGGGCCGAAGGCGTTCAGGGCGTTCTGGCTGGCCTTGCGGCTGGCGATGGTCTCGCCCTTGGCGGCGACTTCCTGGATGTAGGCGGCGGCCTTGGCGGAGAAGTCGGCGGGCAGCTCGCCCTGCAGGCGGCGCAGGAACTCGGCGGCCAGTTCCGGATAGGCGGCCTGGTAGGCGGCGAAGCGCTGGTTCCACTCGGCCTCGCGGGCCGCGCCGGCCTCGCGGGCGTCCCACTCGGCGTAGATCTCCGCAGGGATCTCGAAGGGGCCGTGGTTCCAGCCCAGCGCGGCGCGGGTCAGGGCGATCTCCTCGGCGCCCAGGGGGGCACCGTGGCACTCCTCCTTGCCGGCCTTGTTCGGCGAGCCGAAGCCGATGGTGGTCTTGCAGCAGATCAGGGTCGGCTGGTCGCCAGTCTTGCGCGCGGTCTCGATGGCGGTCTTGATCTCCTCGGCGTCATGCCCGTCGACGTTGCGGATCACCTGCCAGCCATAAGCCTCGAAGCGCTTCGGGGTATCGTCGGTGAACCAGCCTTCCACCTCGCCGTCGATGGAGATGCCGTTGTCGTCGTAGAAGGCGATCAGCTTGCCGAGGCCGAGGGTGCCGGCCAGAGCGCAGGCTTCGTGGGAGATGCCTTCCATCATGCAGCCGTCGCCGAGGAACACGTAGGTGTAGTGGTCGACGATCCGGTGGCCGTCACGGTTGAACTGGGCGGCCAGGGTCTTCTCGGCGATGGCGAAGCCCACGGCGTTGGCGATCCCCTGGCCGAGCGGGCCGGTGGTGGTCTCCACCCCCGGGGTATAGCCGTATTCCGGGTGACCCGGGGTCTTGCTGTGCAGTTGGCGGAAGTTCTTCAGGTCGTCGATGCTGAGGTCGTAGCCGGTCAGGTGCAGCAGCGAGTAGATCAGCATGGAGCCGTGGCCGTTGGACAGCACGAAGCGGTCGCGATCGGCCCAGTTCGGGTTGCCCGGGTTGTGTCGCAGGTAGTCGCGCCATAGCACTTCGGCGATGTCGGCCATGCCCATCGGGGCGCCTGGGTGGCCGCTGTTGGCTTTCTGCACGGCATCCATGCTGAGGGCGCGGATGGCGTTGGCACGCTCACGACGGCTGGGCATTACTCGAATCTCCTGCGGACTGTAATCACGGCTGGCAAGGCCGGCGCTACGGGGGCGGCCGGGCATCTTGCGCGAAAGGGCGGGTATTTTCGCCCAGCCGCGGCATTGGGGCAATGACGCCGCGACGAGGCCCAGGCCGGAGAGTCAATATCAAAAAAATTTGATACAGCCGTTGCTGTATGAAAATTGACCGACTAGACTGCGTTCCCCATATGAGCCTGCGCCTTTCCCACCTCCCCTGCGAGCCCTGCGACGAGCTGGCCGCCCTCTGCAAGGCCGGCGGTGATCCGCTGCGCCTCAGGGTGCTGCGCGCCCTGGCCAACGACTCGTTCGGGGTGCTGGAGCTGGCGCAGATCTTCGCCATCGGCCAGTCGGGGATGAGCCATCACCTCAAGGTGCTGGCCCAGGCCGGACTGGTGGCCACCCGCCGCGAGGGCAACGCGATCTTTTACCGCCGCGCCCTGGCGCAGGGCGACAGCCTGGGAGGCCGCTTGCACGCCGCGTTGCTCGAGGAGGTGGACGGCCTGGAGCTGCCCGCCGAGGTGCGCCAGCGCATCGCCGTGGTGCATGCCCGGCGCGCCGCGGCGAGCCGCGACTTCTTCGCCCGCGCGGCGGAGCGGCTGCAGGCCCAGCAGGACCTGATCGCCGGCCTGCCGCAGTACCGCGACAGCGTGCTGGCCCTGCTCGACGCCCTGGACTTCGCCCCCGCCGCCACGGCGCTGGAGGTCGGCCCCGGCGACGGCGCCTTCCTCCCCGAGCTGGCGCGGCGCTTCGCGCGGGTCACGGCCCTTGACATCAGTCCGGAGATGCTCGAGCTGGCCCGTGCCCGCTGCGCCGCCGAGCGACTCGGCAACGTCGAGCTGAAGCTCGCCGACGCCCTGGCCGACGACCAGGAAGCGGCGGACTGCGTGGTGCTGAACATGGTCCTGCACCACTTCGCCGACCCGGCCGCGGCCCTGGTCCGCCTGGCCCGGCTGGTGAAGGCCGCTGGCAGCCTGCTGGTCACCGAGCTGTGCAGCCACGACCAGGGCTGGGCGCGCGACGCCTGCGGCGACCTGTGGCTGGGCTTCGAGCAGGACGACCTGGCCCGCTGGGCCGAAGCGGCCGGACTGGTCCCCGGCGAAAGCCTGTACATCGGCTTGAAGAACGGATTTCAGATTCAGGTGCGGCACTTCGCCAAACCCCCATACAACGGGCCCGAGGGCCGGCAAGATAGGAACCGATAGATGAGCGACTACTCCCTGTTTACCTCCGAGTCCGTGTCCGAAGGTCATCCGGACAAGATCGCCGACCAGATTTCCGATGCGGTGCTCGACGCCATCATCACCCAGGACAAGCACGCCCGGGTGGCCGTGGAGACCCTGGTGAAGACCGGCGTGGCCATCGTCGCCGGGGAAGTCACCACCAGCGCCTGGGTCGACCTGGAACAGATCGTCCGCGACGTGATCTGCGACATCGGCTACACCAGCTCCGACGTCGGTTTCGACGGCGCCACCTGCGGGGTGATCAACATCATCGGCAAGCAGTCGGTGGACATCGCCCAGGGCGTCGACCGCGCCAAGCCCGAGGATCAGGGCGCCGGCGACCAGGGCCTGATGTTCGGCTACGCCAGCAACGAGACCGACGTACTGATGCCGGCGCCGATCTGCCTGTCCCACCGCCTGGTGGAACGCCAGGCCGAGGCGCGCAAGTCCGGCCTGCTGCCCTGGCTGCGCCCGGACGCCAAGAGCCAGGTCACCTGCCGCTACGAGAACGGCAAGGTGGTCGGCATCGACGCCGTGGTGCTCTCCACCCAGCACAACCCGGACGTCAAGTACGCCGACCTGCGCGAGGCGGTGATGGAACTGATCGTCAAGCACGTGATCCCTGCCGAACTGCTGCACAAGGACACCCAGTTCCACATCAACCCGACCGGCCAGTTCATCATCGGCGGCCCGGTGGGCGACTGCGGCCTGACCGGGCGCAAGATCATCGTCGACTCCTACGGTGGCATGGCCCGCCACGGCGGCGGCGCCTTCTCCGGCAAGGACCCGTCCAAGGTGGACCGCTCGGCCGCCTACGCCGGCCGCTACGTAGCCAAGAACATCGTCGCCGCCGGCCTCGCCGAGCGCTGCGAGATCCAGGTGTCCTACGCCATCGGCGTGGCCCAGCCCACCTCCATCTCGCTGAACACCTTCGGCACCGGCAGGATCGCCGACGAGAAGATCATCCAGCTGGTCCGCGAGCACTTCGACCTGCGCCCCTACGCGATCACCCGCATGCTCGACCTGCTCCACCCGATGTACCGCGCCACCGCGGCCTACGGCCACTTCGGCCGCACCCCGCAGGAGGTCACGGTGAACGGCGAGACCTTCTCGACCTTCACCTGGGAGCGCACCGACAAGGCCGCCGCGCTGCGCGACGCCGCCGGCCTCTGAGCCCGCCCCCAAACGAAAAACGCCGCCTGGCCTTCCGCCGGCGGCGTTTTCGTTTGCCCGCAAGAAGGCCCGGGCTCAGTAGGCGCGGAACTCCTGGTGGCACGCCTCGCAGGCGTCCTCCACGCGCTGCATGGGCGCCTTGAGCCGTGCCGGCGCCAGCGGCGTGGCGGTGGTCGCCGCTAGCAGCGCGGCGGTGCTGTCCTCCATCTCGCGGACCAGCTCCTGGAAGCGTTCCTGGCGCTGCCAGATCTCATCCCGGGCACTGCTCCGGTCGTCCCGCTCGGCCTGCGGGAAGTGCTGCCAGGGCTGACGCGACAGCGCATCGAGCCTGGCCGCGCCCTCGGCGAAGCGCTTTTCGTCGAAGGCCAACCGGCCGCGCAGCATACCGCTCAAATCTTCGCTGGTGCGCAGCATCTGCTTGAACAGCGCCTTGCGCTGGCCCAGGGGGGAATTCGGATCGATCCGGTCGCAGCCGGCCAACAGCAGGCCGGCGGTCAGGAGCATAACGAGGCTTTTCACGGTCATGGCATCGGGATTCGGGTTGAAACGGCGGGCGACAGTATTCCCGTCCGCCCGGAAAATGCCAAACGCGCGGCACTGCCGCGGCTGACCGGCGGGCGCTCCGGAGCGCCCGGCCCGGCCGCCACAGGCGCACCTCAACGCGCCGGGATGGTGTCGTCCGCGGCGCGCCAGATCAGCTTGTCGACCTTGAAGTCGCGGCGTCGGGCTTCTTCCAGCAACCGCTCGCGGGTCGCCGGGTCCACCTCGGGGGTGCGGGCCAGCAGCCACAGGTAGTCGCGGTCCGGGGTGCCGACCAGCGCGGTGCGGTAGTCGTCGTCCAGGTAAAGAACCCAATAGTCACCCTTGGTCAGCCCCGGCAGCAGGCTGGAGGCCCAGGTGTCGAAGCGCACCCAGAGCTTGTCGGTGTGCTTCGGATGCACCGGCGCGGCCTGGCCGTGGACCTCGCGCCATTCGCCCTCCGCGGTACGGCAGCGGTTGCGCACGTCCAGTCCGCCGTCGGCACGCAGGCTGTAGTGGGCCTCGGCCTGCACGCAGGCGCGCTGCACGAACATCGGCAGGCGGGCCAGCTCGTACCAGGTGCCCTGGTAGCGCTGCAGGTCCACATCGCCCGCGGTCTTCGGCGGCACCGGGCCGGTTCCGGAATTGGCGCAGCCGGCCAGCAGCAGCGCGGCGGCCAGGGCCAGGAAACAAGCCTTGTTCATCACTTCAACCCCTTGCCGGAGAACATCACCACCTTGTCGCCGGCGAACTGCACGCTGATGAAACGTTCCTGGTCACCCCAGGTACAGCTGGTGAAGCCCGCCGCGCCGGCGCACTCGCTGGGATCGCCGAGCAGCTGCTCCACCTCGCCCTTGGCCATGCCGGCCTTGAGCTGGGAATAGTTCTTCTGATTGATCTTGTCGCACGCGGTCAGGGCCACGCAGATCGCCAGCAGGGCGAAACGACGTACGGACATGGACTTCTCCTTGGGCTGAGATTCGTCGACTGAGCATAGGCCAGCCGGTAGCCGCCGTTGGATTCAGAAACCGGCGCCGGGTTCCTGCAGGTAGGCCAGCTCCTCTGCCGTGGAGGCGCGGCCGAGGATGGCGTTGCGGTGCGAGAAGCGGCCGAAGCGGGCGATCACCGCGCGATGGCGCTCGGCATAGTCGAGGAAGTTGGCGAACAGCTCGCGCTCGGCAGGCCCGGCGCCGTCCAGCAGGGTCCGGAAGGCCGCCACGCTGCGCTCCTGGCGCACGGGGTCCTCGGCATGCTCGAGGACCAGGTAGACGAACACCTGGCGGATCGCCGGCAGCCGCTCTGCGAAGCCGCGTTCCAGGCCGTCGTCCACCAGCGCCTGGGCGCGGGCGTCGCCGGCGAAGGCGCGCGGGCCGTCGCGGTGGACCATGCGCGGCAGCTGGTCGAGCAGCAGGATCAGCGCCAGCCAGCCGTCGGGGCTTGCCGCCCAGTCGCCGAGACCACCCTCCAAGGCCTGCTCGACCCAGGCGCCGAAGCGCTCACGCGCCTCAGCGTCCTGGCTGCCGCGCTTGCCGAACCACAGCGAGTGGCGCTGCCCGACCACCTCGGCGGCCGTGCGCCCGGGGCCGAACCACCAGTCGTGCAGCGGCTGCCAGGGCGCCGGCATGGCTCAGGCCTGCTCGCGGTGATAGCGGGTGGCGCGCTCCACCTCTTCCTTCGAGCCGAGGAACACCGCCACGCGCTGGTGCAGGGATTCCGGCTGGATCTCGAGGATCCGCTGGTGGCCGTTGGTGGCCGCGCCGCCAGCCTGCTCGATGATGAAAGACATGGGGTTGGCCTCGTACATCAGGCGCAGCTTGCCGGGCTTCTCCGGCTCGCGGGCGTCGCGCGGGTACATGAAGATGCCGCCGCGGGTCAGGATGCGGTGCACGTCGGCGACCATGGAGGCGATCCAGCGCATGTTGTAGTTCTTGCCCAGCGGGCCCTCGGTGCCGGCCAGCAGTTCGCTGACGTAGCGCTTGACCGGCGGCTCCCAGTGGCGCTGGTTGGACATGTTGATGGCGAACTCGGCGGTGCTCTCCGGCACGCGGATGTTGTCGTGGGTGAGCACGAAGGAGCCCAGCTCGCGATCCAGGGTGAAGCCCTTGACGCCGTCGCCCAGGGTCAGCATCAGCATGGTCTGCGGGCCGTAGATGGCGTAGCCGGCGGCCACCTGCCGGGTGCCCGGCTGCAGGAAGGCCTTCTCGTTGAGGATGTCGTTCTGCGACATGTATTCGCCCGGACAGCGCAGCACCGAGAAGATGGTGCCCACCGAGACGTTGACGTCGATGTTGGAGGAGCCGTCCAGGGGGTCGAAGACCAGCAGGTAGGCGCCCTTCGGGTACTTGCCGGGAATCTGGTAGGCGTGCGCCATCTCCTCGGAGGCCATGCCGGCCAGGTGGCCGCCCCACTCGTTGGCTTCCAGGAGGATCTCGTTGGACAGCACGTCGAGCTTCTTCTGCACCTCGCCCTGCACGTTCTCGGTGCCCATGCTGCCCAGCACGCCGCCCAGCGCGCCCTTGGACACCGCATGGCTGATCTCCTTGCAGGCTCGCGCCACCACTTCGATGAGGAAACGCAGATCGGCCGGGGTGTTGTGGCAGCGGGTCTGCTCGATCAGATAGCGACTCAGGGTGACGCGGGACATGGAAAGCTCCAGAAGAAAGGAAAACCTGCGAAGTTTACCGCGGAACAGGAGCCGATGCCTCGCCGGTCCGACACCTGTTCCGGGTTCCCGCGCGTATGTCGGCCTCAGAAGTCCAGGCTGAGGGCCAGGCCGAGCCCCTGCTGCTCGAGGTCGTCGGCCTTGCGGTAGGTATAGCTGCCGCGCAGCACCAGCCCCGGCGAGAGCTGCTGGCTGAAGCCGAAGCCGGCACGAAGCAGGCGGTCGTCCGGAGTGTAGCCGCGGAGCTGGAAGTCGATGTCCGGCAGGCTGGTCAGCGACATGCGCAGCTCGCGGGTGTCGTCCTCGTACTCGCGCTCCTGGGCCAGCTCGGCGAACAGCGCGGTGGCCGGCGACAGCTGCAGGCGGCCCTGCAGGCCGACGCCGAGGCGCTTGGAGGTGCGCTTCTGGTCGTCGTAGCGCAGCGCGCTGGAGGAGTCGCCGCGCTCGGCGTAACCGTCCACCTCGACCCGCGCGTAGTCGGCGCTGACGAAGGGGCTCAGGTGCCAGTCGCTGCCCGCTTCGGCGATGTCGTAGCCGAAGCGCGCGCCGAACGCCCACAGCCGGCCGTCGGTGTCGCCCTTCTCGCTGCGGGTGGTGACGCCCATGTCGAACCGACGCCTGAGGTCGTGGTAGTCCAGATGGCCGCCGCTCAGCGCCGCCTCGCCCCACCAGCGTTCGTGCTGGTACTGGGCGAAGGCGGTGGCCAGGTAGCTGCGCAGGTCGTAGTCGGAGTCCGCCGCACCGACCTCCAGCTCCTGGCTGTAGAAGCCGGCGGCCAGGCCGATCCGCCAGTCCTCGGTGAGCCGGTAGCTGGCGCCGAGGTTCAGGTTGTAGCCGAAGCCGTCGCCGCTGCTGGCGCTGGCCTGATCGTCGAAGTCCAGGTGCTGACCGCCGGCATCGACGAAGCCACGCCACTGACCGACCGGCTGCCAGGCCTGCCAGTCGCTCTGCCATTGCGCCCGCAGGCGATCCTGGTGGGCCCGCAGGGTGCCGTGGGCCATCTCCGGCAGCAGGGTCAGCTCCCAGGGCGCGGCCAGCAGCGAGTAGGCGTAGTCGGCGAAGATGCGGTGCACCGCGGTGGTCGGGTGCACGCTGTCGTTGAAGACCAGCCGGTTCGGGTCCGGGGTAGCGCTGCCGATCCCCCAGGTGGGGTTCTGGCTGGCGCAGCCGTCGAAGCAGGTGCCGACCAGGTCCTGGCTGGCATCGAAGCCGAAGCGCGCCGCATCGCGGATCACCTCCTCGAACAGCAGCGGCACGTTGAGAGGAATGATCTCCGCATCGATGCCACGCAGCTGGGCGAGCAGCTCGGTATTCAGCGCCGTGCCCAGGGTGCCGAAGGTGTCGGCCAGCGACGTGCCGGACAGCGCCGGGGTGCGACCGACGTTGGGCAGCAGCGAGACCATGATGTAACGCGCCCCGGCGGCCTGCAGGGCGCGCACGCTGTCGGCCAGGCGCACCGCGGCCTCCTGGGCCTGGGCCTCGTTGAGCACGCGACCCTGGAGGAAATCGTTGCCGCCGCCGTTGACGTAGAACAGGGTGTTGGGGTCCAGGCTCAGGCCTCGGCTGGCGAGGTCCACCAGGTAGCCGTCGCGGCTCCGCGAGCCGACCACCGAGCCGCCGGGCTGGGTGATGGAGGCGAGGATCTGGTCGGTGCGGTAGCCGCCGACCGCCCAGTTGTTGCCGTCCGGCAAGCCCGCGGCGGCATGCACCGGGGAGGTCGAGGGGCCGTTATTCGCGACGCCCAGCATCTCGCCGAGCAGCACCGTTGACGGATAGCCGAATTCCTCGCCGCTACCGTGCTGGTAGGTGGGGCCGACCCGGTTGGTGAAGCGGGTGGTGGCATTCGCCGGACCATTGGGATCCGGGGCCTGGCCGGCGTCGCTGAGACTGTCGCCGAACACCACCAGCGCGCTGTAGGGCGCCGGGGCGGCGAGAAGGGGGCTGGCAGAGAGCAGGGAAAGCAGACAGACCGGGGCAAGCCGGTACAACCTCGTACTCATCGCTTTGGGTCCTTGATTGTTATTGGTAGTCGGACGTGCCTTCCACTTTAGCCTAGCGGGGCGCAAGCGCCAGCGCCATGCACGCCCCGAATGCCCCACCCTGCGTCTGGGCATCCCCCGGACGCCCGGCTATCATGCCGTCCCCTGCAGTGCCTCCCCCTCCCTATCCATGAGCAAGCTGATCGTCGGTGCCGATCTGGAGCGCACCGAAACCTGGATCAAATACGAGAAGCACCTCTGCGCCAGCTGCCGAGCCAGCTGCTGCACCATGCCGGTCGAGGCACGCTTCGCCGACCTGCTGCGCATCGGCGTGGTGGACGAGTTGAGCGCGACGAGCCGCCGCGCAACGTCGCCAGACGGCTGATCCGCGAAGGCGTGGTGGAGCGCTTCAACCAGAAGACCGGCCTCTACACCCTGGTGCGCCTGAGCAACAACGATTGCCTGTATCTGGACCGCAAGACCCGCCTCTGCACCATCTACGAGAGGCGTCCGGACACCTGCCGCAACCATCCGCGGATCGGCCCGCGCCCCGGCTACTGCGCCTTCGTGCCCAAGTCGCCGCGCGGCTGATGGCGCGCCCCTGCATGGCAGGCAGCTGATCCATGCCATCCCCGGCGAGGTGGCCAAGCTGCTGCAGCGCCTACCGGGGCGATCTACGCCCCGCACTGCGCCATCATCCAGCCGGCCAAGCTGGCCCGCGGGCTGGCCCCGCCCTGGCGGACCGCATGGAATCCCTGATGCGCCGCCTCCGGAGTGGGACACCCCGTGACGCTGGCGCCGGCAAATCGCCCAGCAGGAGTTCTGCCACTTCGTCGCCGGCCGCCGTACCTTCACCTCGGGTGGCGGCGAGCCGATCCGCGGGGACATCCGCCTCCATCCCCAGGAGGAGCGGATGACCGGACTCTCCTCCTGGCAGCCAGGCCGCGGCAGATCGACCGCCTGCGCACACGCATCTGCAGCCGCCCCGACAGCACCACCAAAAAGAAGCCCCGCGCGGAGCGCTCCGGCGGGGCTTCTTTTGGGCTGGCTCGCGATCAGACCTTGCTGCGCTCGTAGCGCTTGCGGTCGTTCTCGTTGAGCAGCTTCTTGCGCAGGCGGATGGACTTGGGCGTCACTTCCACCAGCTCGTCCTCGTCGATGAACTCCAGGGCCTGTTCCAGGGTGAACTTCAGCGCCGGGGTCAGCTGGATGGTCTCGTCCTTGCCGGAGGCGCGCATGTTGTCGAGCTTCTTGGCCTTGGTGGGGTTGACCACCAGATCGTTGTCGCGGCTGTGGATGCCCACCAACTGGCCTTCGTAGACCTCGTCGCCCGGAGAGAGGAACAGCTTGCCGCGGTCCTGCAAGGTCTCCAGGGAGTAGCTCAGGGCGGTACCGCTAGCCATGGAGACCAGCACGCCGTTCTGGCGGTGGGCCACTTCGCCGCTCTTGATCGGGCCGTAGTGGTCGAAGGTGCTGGTGAGAATGCCGGTGCCCGAGGTCATGGTCAGGAAGGCGTTGCGGAAGCCGATCAGGCCGCGCGCCGGGATGATGTACTCGAGGCGGATGCGGCCCTTGCCGTCGGGGATCATGTTGGTCAGATCGCCCTTGCGCAGGCCCATCTGCTCCATCACCGGCCCCTGGTGCTGTTCCTCGATGTCGATGGTGACGTTCTCGTAGGGCTCCTGCTTGACGCCGTCCTTCTCGATGATCACCACCTCGGGCCGCCCCACGGCCAGCTCGAAGCCCTCGCGGCGCATGGTCTCGATCAGCACCGAGAGGTGCAGCTCGCCGCGCCCGGAGACCTTGAACTTCTCGGCGGAGTCACCCTGCTCGACGCGCAGCGCCACGTTGTGCAGCAGCTCCTTCTCCAGGCGCTCCTTGATGTTGCGGCTGGTGACGAACTTGCCTTCGCGCCCGGCGAACGGCGAGTCGTTGACCTGGAAGGTCATGCTCACGGTGGGCTGGTCCACGGTCAGCGGCGGCAGCGCCTCGACGCACTGCGGATCGCACAGGGTATCGGAGATGAACAGCTCTTCCATGCCCGAGACGCAGACGATGTCGCCCGCCTCGGCTTCCGGCACGTCCACGCGCTGCAGGCCGTGGTGACCCATGATCTTGAGGATACGCCCCTGGCGCTTGTTGCCCTCGGCATCGATGGCCACCACCGGGGAGTTGGCCTTGATGCGCCCGCGGGTGATGCGGCCGATGCCGATCACGCCGAGGAAGCTGTTGTAGTCCAGCTGGGAGATCTGCATCTGGAAGGGGCCGTCGAGGTCCACCTTGGGCGCCGGCACATGGTCGATGATGGCCTGGAACAGGGCGTCCATGTTGTCGTCCATGTTCTCGTGGTCGAGGCCGGCGATGCCGTTCAGGGCACTGGCGTAGACGATCGGGAAGTCCAGCTGTTCGTCGGTGGCGCCGAGGTTGTCGAAGAGGTCGAAGATCTGGTCGATGACCCAGTCCGGACGCGCGCCGGGACGGTCGATCTTGTTCACCACGACGATCGGACGCAGGCCGGCCTTGAAGGCCTTCTGGGTGACGAAGCGGGTCTGCGGCATGGGGCCGTCCTGAGCGTCCACCACCAGCAGCACGGAGTCGACCATGGACATCACCCGCTCCACCTCGCCGCCGAAGTCGGCGTGGCCGGGGGTGTCGACGATGTTGATGCGGTAGTCACCCCACTTGATGGCGGTGTTCTTGGCCAGGATGGTGATGCCGCGTTCCCGTTCCTGGTCATTGGAGTCCATCACCCGCTCGCCTTCGGCTTCCTTGCGGTCCAGGGTGCCGGACAGCTTGAGCAGCTTGTCGACGAGGGTGGTCTTGCCATGGTCGACGTGGGCGATGATGGCGATGTTGCGGAGATTCTCGATCACGGTGTTTTCCTAAAAGAGGGCGGCGGACGTCAGGCCGCAGGCTGCAGACAAGGGCGTAGGCAAGGCTGGGCGCCGCCCGTCGGGGGGATGCCGGCGGCGCCGCGCGCTGCGGCGGATTCGACAGACGCCCATCAGCGCCCCTCTGGCGACTTGTGGCCGGCGGGCCGGTAGACCCGCACGTTCTGATGCCCTTCGGAGAGCAGGTGATGGGCATGCAGTCGGCTCATCACTCCCTTGTCGCAGTACAGCAGGTACTGGCGGGTATCGTCGAGGTGCTTGAACTTGCTGTTCAGGGCGAAGAACGGCAGAGCCTGCACCTCGATGCCGGGCAGCTCCAAGGGCTGCTCCTCCACCGCGTCCGGGTGGCGGATGTCGAGGACGATGTGCCCGGGCAGCGCTTCGCTGACCTCCTCGACCTGCAGATCCTGGCCCAGTTCGTCGATCACCCGGTCGATGGCCACCAGACGGGCGCGCTCCAGGGCGCGCTCCAGTACCGCCATGTCGAACTGGCGCTCCTCGTACTCGACCCGCTCGCGCTTGGCCTTGGTGGTGGGGTTCACCGAAATGACCCCGCAGTACTCCGGCATGTGCTTGGCGAACTCGGCGGTGCCGATCGCGTAGGCGGTGTCGATGATGTCCTGCTTGTGGCTGGCGATCAGCGGGCGCACCACCAGGCGCTCGGTGGCCGAGTCGATCACCGCCAGGTTGGTCAGGGTCTGGCTGGACACCTGGGAGATCGACTCGCCCGTGACCAGGGCGTCGATCTGCAAGCGCTCGGCGATGCCGCTGGCGGCGCGCAGCATCATGCGCTTGAGGACCACGCCCATGTGGCTGTCGTCTACCTTGCCGAGGATCTCGGCGACCACTTCCTCGAAGGGCACGCTGACGAACAGCACCCGGTGCGAGCGGCCATAGCGGCTCCACAGGTAGTGGGCGACTTCCATCACCCCCAGCTCGTGGGCACGGCCGCCGAGGTTGAAGAACACGAAGTGGCTGACCAGGCCGCGGCGCATCATCTGGTAGGCCGCCACCGTGGAATCGAAGCCACCGGACATCAGCACCAGGCATTGCTCCACGGTACCCAGCGGGTAGCCGCCGATGCAGTCGTGCTGGCGGTCCACCACGAACAGCCGCTGGTCGCGGATCTCCATGCGCACCTCGACCTCCGGGTGCTTCAGCGAGACCCCGGCGGCGCCGCACTGCTGGCGCAGCTGGCTGCCCACGTAGCGCTCCACGTCCATGGAGGTGAATTCGTGCTTGCCGGCGCGCTTGCAACGCACCGCGAAGACCTTGCCGGGCAGCTGATCGGCGTAGTGGCGCTTGCACTTCTCGACTATGTCGTCGAAGTCGCCCAGGGGATATTCGTGGACTTCCAGGAACTGGCCGATGCCCGGGGTGCAGCGCAGGCGATCGATCATCTCGCGCAGCAGTTTGGGATCGCTCTGCTCGGTCTGCACCTCCAGATTGTCCCAGGCGCCGGTCACCTCCAGCCGAGGGTCCAGGTCGCGCAGCACCGTGCGGATGTTCCGCGCCAGCTGGCGGATGAAGTGCTTGCGTACCGGCCGGCTCTTGATGGTGATTTCCGGAAAGACTTTGACGATCAGCTTCATGAAAACAGGAGGGCGGGGGCAGGGCCAAAAAACAGGGGCGCGGATTATACCGGAAATTGCTCAAGGTTTAATCAGAATCGTGCAGATTCCCCGCATTGCACCAAAATGATGCGGATGCACCACAAAAGGCACCAAAGGCGTGCAAAAGTGGAAGAGCGTGCACCGTTACAGCCCCCGCCAGCCCTGCATTTCAGGGCGTTCGTCCATCCTGGAGCACTGGCACGCAAATTGCTCCCTTGTGAGGCAGGTTGCCTTGGCGGACCATCCGCCGCGGCTTCACCGAATTACCCCGAGGGCCTCCGACTAAGCCCTCACCTTCTGGAGGACAGCATGTCGAAGTCGATTCAACTGATCAAAGAACACGACGTGAAGTGGGTAGACCTGCGCTTCACCGATACCAAAGGCAAGCAGCAGCACGTGACCATCCCTGCCCGTGAAGCGCTGGACGAAGATTTCTTCGAGCACGGCAAGATGTTCGACGGCTCCTCCATCGCCGGCTGGAAAGGCATCGAAGCCTCCGACATGATCCTCATGCCGGACGACAGCACCGCCGTGCTGGACCCCTTCACCGAAGAGCCGACCCTGATCCTGGTCTGCGACATCATCGAGCCCTCCACCATGCAGGGCTACGACCGTGACCCGCGCGCCATCGCCCGTCGCGCCGAGGAATACCTGAAGTCCACCGGCATCGGCGACACCGCCTTCTTCGGTCCGGAACCGGAGTTCTTCATCTTCGACGAAGTGAAGTTCAAGTCCGACATCTCCGGCTCCATGTTCAAGATCTACTCCGAACAGGCTGCCTGGAACACCGACGCCTCCTTCGAGAGCGGCAACAAGGGCCACCGCCCGGGCGTCAAGGGCGGTTACTTCCCGGTTCCGCCGGTCGACCACGACCACGAAATCCGCACCGCCATGTGCAACGCTCTGGAAGAGTTCGGCCTCAAGGTTGAAGTGCACCACCACGAGGTGGCCACCGCTGGCCAGAACGAGATCGGCGTCAGCTTCAACACCCTGGTGAAGAAGGCCGACGAAGTGCAGACCCTGAAGTACGTGGTGCACAACGTCGCCGACGCCTACGGCAAGACCGCTACCTTCATGCCGAAGCCGCTGTACGGCGACAACGGCTCGGGCATGCACGTGCACATGTCCATCGCCAAGGACGGCAAGAACACCTTCGCCGGTGAAGGCTATGCCGGCCTGTCCGAGACCGCCCTGTACTTCATCGGCGGCATCATCAAGCACGGCAAGGCCCTGAACGGCTTCACCAACCCGTCCACCAACTCCTACAAGCGTCTGGTGCCGGGCTTCGAAGCGCCGGTGATGCTGGCCTACTCGGCCCGCAACCGTTCCGCCTCGATCCGCATTCCGTACGTCAACAGCCCGAAAGCCCGCCGCATCGAAGCGCGCTTCCCGGACCCGTCGGCCAACCCCTACCTGGCCTTCGCGGCTCTGCTGATGGCCGGCCTGGACGGCATCCAGAACAAGATCCACCCCGGCGATGCCGCCGACAAGAACCTGTACGACCTGCCGCCGGAAGAGGCCAAGGAAATCCCGCAGGTTTGCGGCAGCCTGAAGGAGGCTCTGGAAGCCCTGGACGCCGACCGCGCCTTCCTGACCAAGGGCGGCGTGTTCTCCGACGACTTCATCGATGCCTACATCGAGCTGAAGAGCGAAGAAGAAATCAAGGTGCGCACCTTCGTGCACCCGCTGGAATACGACCTGTACTACAGCGTCTGATTCCCGCACTCGCCTGCGTGCAACGCCAAGGGCCACCTTCGGGTGGCCCTTGTTTTTTTCTGGATCGGCGGCAAGGCGAACGGCGGCGACCGGTCGGCCAGCCTGGCCTGGCGGCGCCTCGGCTCACCCTCCGCACACTGGGCCGCTCCACTCATCGGGGCAGGCATTGCCCGACAGCCCCGAGGGCCACCGCCGCGTCGAGCCCGGGAACCTATCCTCCGATGCAGGCTGCCACGAAGACCCGTCACAGCAACTCGCGGGTGCCCTCGTCGCACGGCGGTACCGCCACGGATCGCGCCGGCGCCGCCGGGGTCTTCGGCCGGCTCAGCTGCACGTTGAGGCGCGGCATCGCCAGCTCCAGGCCGCAGGCGTCCAGCTTCTGGCGCAGCAGCAGGTTGAAGGCGCGCTGCACCTCCCACTGCTTGATCGGCGCGGTCTTGAAGCGGAAGCGCAGGATCGCCTGGCCGGCGTCGAAGCCCTCGATACCCTGCATCTCCAGCGGCGACCAGATGTTGCGGCTGACCTGGCGGTCGCGGCGCAGCTCCTCGGCCACCTCGCGAACCAGCGCCTGGGCCTGGTCGATGGGCATGCTGGCCGGCACCGGCCAGCGGAACATGGCGTAGCCGAACTGCCGCGAGTAGTTCTTGATGGTCTTGATCTCGCTGAACGGTACCGTGTGCACCACCCCGTCCAGGTCGCGCAGGCGCACGGTGCGCAGGGTCAGCGCCTCCACCGTGCCCAGGTGGCCGCCAACATCCACATAGTCGTCGATGGACAGCGAGTCCTCGATGATGATGAACAGCCCGGTGATCAGGTCGGCCACCAGCGACTGGGCGCCGAAGCCGATAGCCAGGCCGATCACCCCGGCACCGGCGAGCAGCGGTGTGACGTTCACCCCCATGTTGGCCAGGGCGACGATCAGGGCGATCACTGCAATGGTCACCAGGAGCACGTTGCGGATCAGCGGCAGCATGGTCAGCGCCCGGGCGTTGGTGCGCCCCTTGCCGCCAGCGCCGAAGCTGTGCTGCAGGGCAGTGTCGATGAGCAGCCAGACCAGGCGGGCGACCAGCAGGGTGGCGCCGAAGCTAAACACCTTGGCGCTCACCGCGGCGCCCTCGCCCTCCGCGTAGCGGATCAGCGACAGGTCCCAGACCCGCAGACCGATCTCCACGAAGACCAGCAGCACGCCGATGTGCAGCAGGGTGAAGCAGAAGCCCTGCAACTGCTCCAGGTAGCTGGCGCTGCGCCGCGGCCGTTCGTCGAGGCGCCGCGCGCGGCGGCGGATCAGGCCGAGCAGGGTCATGGCCAGCAGGGCCAGCAGCGCGCAGATCAGCGCCCGGCGCAGCGCCGCGCTGCTGTCCCCGGCGGACAAGAAGGTGGCCACTAGGGAGGTGACCACCAGCAGCAGCACCGGCACGTACCAGAGGTTGCCCATCAGGCGCACCAGGTCGTGCAGGCTGCGCTGCTTGAGACGCCGCTCCAGCGGGCGGTTGCGGATCAGGTGAGCGATCGGTCGGCGGAAGCGCAGCACGAACACCGCGGTGAGCAGCGCCGCGCAGGCGTTGGCCAGGGAACCCAGGCTGATGCACACGTGCTCGCCCAGGGCGGCGACCAGGCGTGGATCGTTGGCCGCCCCTCCGAGTGCAGCCAGGCTGCCGATCAGCCACAGGGGACGGAAGGCGCGGCGCCGGAGGATGTTCAGCGCACGGGTGCTGTGCGGGCCGCTGAACAGCGACAGGGAGATCACACAGAGCGCCGAGAACAGGGTCCCGCAAACCAGCACGTAGGCCATCAGCATGGCCAGGGTCTTGCTCGGCGAGGCCGGCAGTACCACCGACAGATACAGGGTGATCAGGAAAGCGATCAGCCAGGGCCCCAGCTTGCGCAGGGCGAACAGCGCCAGGTCGCGGGTCTTGGGGTGCTGCGGCAGCTCGTCGGCCAGGCCGAAGCGCTCGCGCATGCGCCGGCCGACCCAGAGCAGGCCGCTGGCCAGGCAGGCCCAGAGCAGGATCACCACCGAGAAATCGAAGACCACCGCAGGCAGCGCGCGCCATCCCGGCAGCCGCTCGCGCAGCTCCACGTAGGCCTCGGCGAAACGCCGCTCCCAGCGGCGCAGCGGACTGTTGTCGCCCTGGAAGCGCGCCTCCAGGGCGCCCAAGGTATCGCCGATCAGCGACAGCACGCCCTCCTCGCCCTGCCGGCTCTGCCGCGTGCCGTCGCGCAGCTGCTTGAGCCGCTTCAGCAGGTCGGCGCGCTGCCTGTCGTTCTCCAGGGTCTGGATCACCTGGTTCAGCGAGCGCTCCAGCTCCGCCGGGTCGACCTGCTCCTCGCTGGCCGCGGCACCGCCCAGCAGGCTGGGCAGCGCGGCCTGACCAGGACGCGGCAGGAACACGGCAAACAGCGCCAAGAGCAGCGCAAGCAGGCAATGGCGACGCACGGTGGCAAGCGAGGCGATGGACACGGCTGAAACATCCCTGAAGCGGCGAAGATCCGGGTTGCAGCATAACAAAGCCGGCAGAGCGACCAAGCCGGCTCCGGACGCTGCGCCCGGACAGCAGGGACAGCACCGCGCGGCGGGCGTTCCCCCGCGTGATGCCGACCATTCCGCAAAGCGGGCCGGCGGCGCGTCGCACCCCTTGCCAGGCGGGCGCGGCGGTGCAAGGCTAGCCGCGACCATCTCCGGAGATCGTGCATGCGCCTGTTCGCCGCCTGCCTGCTGCTCGCCCTGGCCCTGCCGGCCGGCGCGCAGATCTACAAGTACACCGACGCCAAGGGCAACACCGTATTCACCGACCAGCCGCCGCAGGGCGTGGCCAGCGAGTCGCTCGACCTGCCGCCGGCCAACACGGTGCAAATGCAGGCCCCGCCGCCCGCCGCCAAGCCGCAGGCCGACGGCAGCGCAACGTCCGCCCAGTCCGCGGCGCCCTACCGGGTGCTGCGGCTGATCAACCTGCCCAGCGAGGAAGCCCTGCGCGCCAACAACGGCAGTTTCAGCGTCGACGTGGAGCTGCAGCCGGCGCTGCGCAGCGGCCACCGCCTGCGCCTGATCCTCGACGGCAAGCCCTACGGCGAACCCAGCACAGTGCCGCGCCTGCAGGTGGTGAACGCCGACCGCGGCGAGCACCGCCTGGCGGTGGAGGTGCTGAGCGGCGACCGGCCTGTGCAGCAGAGCGAAGTCCACACCTTCACCGTGCAGCGGGTCCACACCGGTAGCCCGGCCCTGCGTTCGCGTCCCTGAACTTGAGTCACCGTCCGATCCATGCGTCTCGTCCTGCTCTGCCTCGCCCTGCTCAGCCTGCCCGCCGCCGCCCAGGTGTACACCTACATCGACGCCGAAGGGAACCGGGTGTTCACCGATCGACCGCAGAGCCAGAACGCCCAGCGTCTGAACCTGGCACCGACCAACAGCATGCCTGCACCAAAAGCAGGCACGCCGCGCCCCATGCCGGAACCGGCTGCCACCCCGCAGCCGACGCCCAGCTATCAGCTGCTACGCATCCTTCTCCCGGAGCCGGACGCCGCGGTGCAGAACGGCACCTCCGGCGACCTGATCGTCACCGCCACCAGCGAGCCGGCGCTGCTGCCCGGGCACTTCTACCGCCTGCTGCTGGACGGCGAGCCGGCCGGCGCGCCAAGCCGCAGCCCGGTGTTCCACGTCACCAACATCGACCGCGGCACCCACCAGATTGCCGTGGAGATCCTCGATGCCGAGGGCCGTACCCTGGAGCGCACCCCCAGCCAGCCGGTGCACATCCTGCGCCTGTCGCTGGCCCAGAAGCGCCGGATCAATCCCTGCAAGAAGGGCGATTACGGCGTGCGTCCGGAATGCCCGCTGAAGGACAAGCCCAAGGACGACAAGGTGAGCATCCTGCCGTTCCTCTGACCCAGCATCCGCCGGCGAATCGCCCGCCGATCCACACCATCGAGGTCGCGGCCCGCAGATAAATGCACCAGAATAGTGCATTGCGGCGACCACAGAGCCGGATCCTCCCCATTTTGGTTCACCGCTGGCGCTGATCTGCCCCGACACACAGCGCGGATCGCCGCCAGCCCCTCCAGCTACGCGCCTTTTCGGGGCCTTGGTTTGTTTTTTGCATTTTCCCGGATCAACTGCGGAAGCTGCCTATGACCATCAACGACGCACTGCATCGCCTGCTGCTGGACAACCTGACCACCGCGACCCTGCTGCTCAACGCCGAACTGCGCCTCGAGTACATGAATCCGGCGGCCGAGATGCTGCTGGCGGTCAGCGGCCAGCGCAGCCACGGGCAATTCATCAGCGAGCTGTTCACCGAGTCGCCGGAAGCCCTGGCCGCCCTGCGCCAGGCGGTGGAGCAGGCGCACCCGTTCAACAAGCGCGAGGCGGTGCTCACCGCGCTGACCGGACAGACCCTCACCGTGGACTACTCGGTAACGCCGATCCTCAACGAAGGCGAGACCCTGTTGTTGCTCGAGGTGCTGCCGCGCGACCGCCTGCTGCGCATCACCCGCGAGGAAGCCCAGCTGACCAAGCAGGAGACCACCAAGCAGCTGGTCCGCGGCCTGGCCCACGAGATCAAGAACCCCCTGGGCGGCATCCGCGGCGCCGCGCAGCTGCTGGCCCGCGAACTGCCCGAGGAGCACCTGCGCGACTACACCAACGTGATCATCGAGGAGGCCGACCGCCTGCGCAATCTGGTCGACCGCATGCTCGGCTCCAACAAGCTGCCGAACCTGGCCAGGGCCAACATCCACGAGGTGCTGGAGCGGGTCGCCAGCCTCATCGAGGCGGAAAGCCAGGGCAGCATCACCCTGGTGCGCGACTACGACCCAAGCATCCCCGAGGTGCTCATCGACCGCGAGCAGATGATCCAGGCGGTGCTCAACATCGTGCGCAACGCCATGCAGGCGCTGGCCTCCTGCAACGACCTGCAGCTCGGCCGCATCACCCTACGCAGCCGCACCCTGCGCCAGTTCACCATCGGCTACACCCGCCACCGCCTAGTGGTGAAGGTGGAGATCA
Organism: Pseudomonas thermotolerans DSM 14292; assembly: GCF_000364625.1. Taxonomy (GTDB): domain Bacteria; phylum Pseudomonadota; class Gammaproteobacteria; order Pseudomonadales; family Pseudomonadaceae; genus Aquipseudomonas; species Aquipseudomonas thermotolerans. The sequence goes on along the minus strand of NZ_KB822607.1, from coordinate 126,390 downwards.
TCGACAACGGTCCGGGCATCCCGGCCGAGCTCAAGGACACCATCTTCTATCCCATGGTCAGCGGCCGTCCGGACGGTACCGGGCTGGGCCTGGCCATCACCCAGAACATCATCAGTCAGCATCAGGGGTTGATCGAGTGTGAAAGCCACCCCGGCCACACCGTCTTCTCGATCTTCCTGCCGCTGGAACAAGGAGTCAGCCCCTCATGAGCCGCAGTGAGTCCATCTGGATCGTCGACGACGACCGTTCCATCCGCTGGGTACTGGAGAAGGCCTTCCAGCAGGAAGGGATGCAGACCACCACCTTCGACAACGCCGACAGCCTGCTCGCCCGCCTCGGCCGCCAGCAGCCGGACGTGATCATCTCCGACATCCGCATGCCGGGGGCCAGCGGCCTCGACCTGCTGGCGCGCATCCGCGAGCTGTATCCGCGCCTGCCGGTGATCATCATGACCGCCCACTCCGACCTGGACAGCGCGGTGGCCTCCTACCAGGGCGGCGCCTTCGAGTACCTGCCCAAGCCCTTCGACGTGGACGAAGCGGTGTCCCTGGTCAAGCGCGCCTTCCAGCACGCCCAGGAACAGCAGAGCCTGGAGGCGCCGGCCAGCCAGGCGCGCACCCCGGAGATCATCGGCGAGGCACCGGCCATGCAGGAGGTGTTCCGCGCCATCGGCCGCCTGTCCCACTCCAACATCACCGTGCTGATCAACGGCGAGTCCGGCACCGGCAAGGAGCTGGTGGCCCACGCCCTGCACCGTCACAGCCCGCGCGCCAACGCGCCGTTCATCGCTCTGAACATGGCGGCGATTCCCAAGGACCTGATGGAGTCTGAGCTGTTCGGCCACGAGAAGGGCGCCTTCACCGGCGCCGCCAACCAGCGCCGCGGGCGCTTCGAACAGGCCGACGGCGGCACCCTGTTCCTCGACGAGATCGGCGACATGCCGGCGGATACCCAGACCCGTCTGCTGCGCGTGCTGGCCGACGGCGAATTCTACCGGGTCGGGGGACACACCCCGGTCAAGGTGGACGTGCGCATCATCGCCGCCACCCACCAGAACCTCGAGGCCCTGGTACAGGCCGGCAAGTTCCGCGAGGACCTGTTCCACCGCCTCAACGTGATCCGCATCCACATCCCGCGCCTGGCCGACCGCCGCGAGGACATCCCCGCCCTGGCCCGCCACTTCCTGGCCCGCGCCGCCCAGGAACTGGCCGTGGAGCCCAAGCTGCTCAAGCCGGAAACCGAGGAATACATGCGCAACCTGCCCTGGCCGGGCAACGTGCGCCAGCTGGAGAACACCTGCCGGTGGATCACCGTGATGGCCTCCGGCCGCGAAGTGCACATCGACGACCTGCCGCCGGAACTGCTCACCCAGCAGCAGGACGCCGCGCCGGTGACCAACTGGGAGCAGGCCCTGCGCCAGTGGGCCGACCAGGCCCTGACCCGCGGCCAGAGCAACCTGCTCGACCAGGCGGTGCCGGCCTTCGAGCGGATCATGATCGAGACCGCCCTCAAGCACACCGCCGGGCGCCGCCGCGACGCCGCGGTGCTGCTCGGCTGGGGCCGCAACACCCTGACCCGCAAGATCAAGGAGTTGGGCATGAAGGTGGCCGGCGGCGACGACGACGAGGGCGACGACTGAGGCGCCGCGCGGTTCAGGCCGAGGTGACGAACAGGGCGAGGATCAGCCCCAGGCCGACGAACCAGACCAGCGAGCGCAGGGTCGCCCAGTCGGCGATATAGCAGAGGCAGTAGAGGACCCGGCTGATCACGAAGGCCGCCGCCAGGGCGTCAATCAGCGCCTGGCTGGCTCCGCCGCAGAGGTGGGCGATGATCACCGCGGCGGCGAACAGCGGGGCGATCTCGAAGCCGTTGAGTTGGGCATGGTGGGCACGCTGGCGCCAACCCTGCAGGCGGGCGAGAAACTCTCGCGGCGCCCGGTTGGCCTGGGCGCCGTAGTCGCCGCCGCTGAACTTGGCAACGGAGATGCAGGCGTAGGGCAGCAGGAAGACGATCAGCACGCACCAGTAGGCGATGGTCATGGGCAACTCCTCGTCGGCCAGGAAAGTCCCCAGCCTGCCGGGAAACCCGCGGCCGCGCCTTGGCCCAAACGCCACTCGCCGCTGCCGAGCGGATCAGTCGTTGAACTGGTCCTTGATGTAGGTGATCTCGGTCTTGCCGTGGGGCTTGGGCTGACCGTCTTCGCCGAGGTTGACGAACACCAGCTTGTCGATGGTCAGGATGCTCTTGCGGGTGATCTTGTTGCGCACCTCGCAGGTCAGAGTGATGGAAGTACGGCCGAACTCGGTGGCGGTGATGCCCAGCTCGATGATGTCGCCCTGGCGCGCCGAACTGACGAAGTTGATCTCCGAGATGAACTTGGTCACCACCTTCTGGTTGCCGAGCTGGACGATGGCGTAGATGGCCGCCTCCTCGTCCACCCACCTCAGCAGGCTGCCCCCAAAAAGCGTGCCGTTGGCATTCAGGTCTTCGGGCTTGACCCACTTGCGGGTGTGGAAATTCATGACGACTCCTGTCTGTCTGGTCAGGTTCCGCCATTCTCCGCGCCTGGCGCGGGATTGTCCCGACAACTCTCTCAATGGGTCCGATAGCCTCCTAACGGACTTGGGCTGGGCGGCGTGGCCGGCTATAATCCCGTGGTTTCACTCGCCCGGCACCGCCCGGGCGTGCCCGCCACCCATCCGAGGGGCGCTGCAGCAGCCGCTGGCTGTTTCGCACCGGCACAGATCGGCGCGAAATCCGGCCGGCGCCTGTCAGGCTCGGATGGGGCGTTGTCCCGAACGCATCAACGGCGCCCATTCGCACTGAACGAATGGAGACTCATTTCATGAGCGCTGTCATGACGCCTGCCGGTTTCACCGACTACAAGGTCGCCGACATTTCCCTGGCCGCCTGGGGCCGCCGCGAGATCATCATCGCCGAGTCGGAGATGCCGGCCCTGATGGGGCTGCGCCGCAAGTACGCGCCCAGCCAGCCGCTGAAAGGCGCGAAGATTCTCGGCTGCATCCACATGACCATCCAGACCGCGGTGCTCATCGAGACCCTGGTCGCCCTGGGCGCCGAGGTGCGCTGGTCCTCCTGCAACATCTTCTCCACCCAGGACCACGCCGCCGCCGCCATCGCCGCCGCCGGCATCCCGGTGTTCGCCTGGAAGGGCGAGACTGAGGAGGAATACGAGTGGTGCATCGAGCAGACCATCCTCAAGGACGGCCAGCCCTGGGACGCCAACATGGTGCTGGACGACGGCGGCGACCTGACCGCCATCCTGCACCAGAAGTACCCGCAGATGCTCGAGCGCATCCACGGCATCACCGAGGAAACCACCACCGGCGTGCACCGCCTGCTCGACATGCTCAAGGCCGGCACCCTGAAAGTCCCGGCGATCAACGTCAACGACTCGGTGACCAAGAGCAAGAACGACAACAAGTACGGCTGCCGCCACAGCCTGAACGACGCCATCAAGCGCGCCACCGACCACCTGCTGGCCGGCAAGCAGGCTCTGGTGATCGGCTACGGCGACGTAGGCAAGGGCTCCGCCCAGTCGCTGCGTCAGGAAGGCATGATCGTCAAGGTCTCGGAGATCGACCCGATCTGCGCCATGCAGGCCTGCATGGACGGCTTCGAGGTGGTCTCGCCATACCTCGACGGCATCAACGACGGCAGCGACGCCTGCATCAACCGCGAGCTGCTCGGCAAGATCGACCTGATCGTCACCACCACCGGCAACACCAACGTGTGCGATGCCGGCATGCTCAAGGCGCTGAAGAAGCGCGCGGTGGTCTGCAACATCGGCCACTTCGACAACGAGATCGACACCGCCTTCATGCGCGCCAACTGGGCCTGGGAGGAGGTCAAGCCGCAGGTCCACAAGGTGCACCGCACCGGCAAGGACGGCTTCGATCCGCACAACGACGACTACCTGATCCTCCTCGCCGAGGGCCGCCTGGTGAACCTGGGCAACGCCACCGGCCACCCGTCGCGGGTCATGGACGGCTCCTTCGCCAACCAGGTGCTGGCGCAGATCCACCTGTTCCAGCGCAAGTTCGCCGACCTGCCGGCCGCGGAGAAAGCCCGGCACATCAGCGTCGAGGTGCTGCCGAAGAAACTGGACGAGGAAGTCGCCCTGGAGATGGTCAAGGGTTTCGGCGGCGTGGTCACCCGCCTGACCCCGAAGCAGGCCGAGTACATCGGCGTGACCGTGGAAGGTCCGTTCAAGCCGGACAGCTACCGTTACTAAGAGCCCGGGCGGCGGCCGCGGCCTGCGCGATGCGCCGGCCCGGCCCGCTGCCCCGCCGTCGAAGGGAACCTTCATGAGTCAAGAACGCCGCTACAGCTTCGAGTTCTTCCCGGCGAAGACCGAGGCCGGCCACGAAAAGCTGCTGGCCACCGCCCGTGAGCTGGCCGCCTACCACCCCGATTTCTTCTCCTGCACCTACGGCGCCGGCGGTTCGACCCGCGACCGCACCCTGAGCACCGTGCTGCAGCTGGACAGCGAGGTGCAGGTGCCCACCGCGCCGCACCTGTCCTGCGTCGGCGACAGCAAGGCCGAACTGCGCGCCCTGCTCGAGCAGTACCAGAACGCCGGCATCCGCCGCATCGTCGCCCTGCGCGGCGACCTGCCGTCCGGCATGGGCATGGCCAGCGGCGAGCTGCGCCACGCCAGCGACCTGGTGGAGTTCATCCGCGCCGAGACCGGCGACCGCTTCCACATCGAGGTGGCCGCCTATCCGGAAATGCACCCCCAGGCACGCAACTTCGAGGCAGACCTGGCCAACTTCGTGCGCAAGGTCCGGGCCGGCGCCGACAGCGCCATCACCCAGTACTTCTTCAACGCCGACAGCTACTTCTACTTCGTCGACCGGGTGCGCAAGCTGGGCGTGGACGTCCCGGTGGTGCCGGGGATCATGCCGATCACCAACTACAGCAAGCTGGCGCGCTTCTCCGACGCCTGCGGCGCGGAAATCCCGCGCTGGATCCGCAAGCAGCTGGAGGCCTACGGCGACGACGTGGAGAGCATCCAGGCGTTCGGCGAGCAGGTGGTCACCGAGATGTGCGAACGCCTGCTGGCCGGCGGCGCCCCCGGCCTGCACTTCTATACCCTGAACCAGGCCGCCCCCAGCCTGGCGATCTGGAAGAACCTCAACCTCAAACGCTAAAACCGGCAGGGAGCCGCGGCGCGGCTCCCGCTCAAGGACGAGCCCATGATCTTCAAGCGCCTCCTGCCGCTGGCCCTGCTCACCGGCGTACACGTTCCCGCCGCCCTGGCCAGCTCCGACCTGCTCTGCTCGCCGAGCTGGAAGCTGGTCTCCGACCAGCTCTGGATGTGCGACAACCTGGCCTTTCTCAGCCCCGGCAACGACAGCCGGGTCAACCTGCAGCTGCTGCTCGACGCCGACGGCAGGCTGCGCATGAACCGCGCACCACAGGCCGAGGGCGACTACGAGGAGGGCTACGGCCTGGTGCCCTTCACCCTGCGCATGCTCGACCCGCGCCACCGGGTGGACACCGAGGACGCCGCCACCACGGCCACCGATCCGGCAACCGCCGCCCTGCAGGCCGACCTGAAACAGCTGGGCATCGATACGCCGCCGCCCACCCGCGGATTGCAGCTGGCCGAAGGAGAAGGCAGCCGCTGCCGTAGCAACGACCTGCCCAGCGCCCGGCTGTTCGTCGCCGCCCTGGCCGCCAGCAAGGAGCTGCCCCCGGAGGAGCGCCGGGTGCTGGCCGAGGCGCGCCTGAACCTGCTGGGCCGCTGCGGGCCGGACGAGGCGCCCGCCCAGTTGCTCGCCGCCGAACAGTTGCACAGCCCCCAGGCCCGGGATTTCGCCCGCTACCTGGAAGGCGCCGAGGCCTTCTACCGCGGCGACTTCGCCAGCGCCCAGGGCGCCTTCGTCAGCCTCGCCGACAGCCAGCAGCCCTGGCTGCGGGAAACCGCCCGCTACCTGAGCGGCCGGGTGGCGCTCAACCAGGCCCAGGCGGAAGCCTTCGACGAGTACGGCTTCTTCGCCCTGGACAAGGTCGACCGGACCAGCCTGGCGGCCAGCGAGCAGGCCTTCGCCGCCTACCTGGCGGATTATCCCCAGGGCCGCTACGCCGCCTCGGCGCGCGGCCTGCTGCGCCGCCTCTACTGGCTGGGCGGCGACGGCCGGCGTCTGGCCGCGGCCTTTGCCGAAGCCTTCGCCAGCGACGCGGATCAGGCCGGGCTGCTGGCGCTGATCGACGAGCTGGACGCCAAGCTGCTGCCCAACCTCGCCAGCGATGAACTCCAGGACCCACGCCTGTTGGCCATGCTCGACCTGATCCGCCTGCGCGATCCACAAGGGCAGAGCCAGGCGCCCCTCGAGCTGGCCGAGCTACAGGCTCAGCAGCCGCGCTTCGCCAGCCATCCCGGGCTGCATGCCTACCTGGTCGCCGCCTGGCACTTCTACCGCGGCAACGCGCCCCAGGCGGCCCTGGATGCCCTGCCGGCGCCCAGCGCGGGGGCTCTGGACTTCATCGCCTTCAGTCAGGAAACCCTGCGTGGCCTGGCCCTCGAGGCCCTAGGCCGCGGGGAGCAGGCGGAAGAGCACTGGCGGGCGCTGCTGGCGCGCACCCAGGATCCTCTGCAACAGGCCCAGCTGCAGCTGGCCCTGGCCCTCAACCTGGAACGCCGCGGCCAGCTAGCCACGGTGTTCGCCGCCGACTCGCCGATCCGCAGCGCGCCGATCCGCGAGCGCCTGCTCGCCTATGGCGCCGGTCCCGAGCTGCTGCGCCGCCAAGCCAGCGACCGCCAGGCCGCGCCCGGCGAGCGGGCCACCGCGCTCTATACCCTGCTCTACCGCGAGCTGAGCCGCGGCCGCTACGCCGAGTTCCTCGCCGATCTCGAGCTGCTCGCCGAGCAGCCGGCGGCACCCGCCAAGGCCCCCGACCCTCAGCTGTTCGTCTGGGCCGGCGGCAACGACGCCGGCTATGCCTGCCCGGCCCTGGCCGAGGTCGCCCGGCGCCTCGTCGCCGATCCGGAGGACGCCCAAGGGCTGCTCTGCCTGGGCGACTTCCTCCGGACCAAGCGCCTCGACCAGCACTGGCTCGACCAGCCGCCGGAGGCCGGCGAACTGGGCAGCGCGCCCAGCCAGTTCCCGGGCACGCCCCGTTCGCGCCTGATGGGCTACCAGCAGCTGCTGGACAACCCGCAGAGCAGCCGCGAGGAGCGCGCCTACGCGCTGTTCCGCGCGATCAACTGCTACGCGCCCAGCGCCATCAACGGCTGCGACGACCAGGACATCGACAAGGAGCAGCGCCGCCAGTGGTTCCAGACCCTCAAGCGGCAGTACGCCGACACCCCCTGGGCGCAGCGGCTCAAGTACTATTGGTAGCCCTGCTGCTCGGCGCCATCCGGCCAGCCGCGGCGGCGCCGGTGAAGGCCGCCGACTACCAGGCCTTCTGGCTGTGGAGCGGGGTGCGCCCGCAGCCGCTGCTGGCCCAGGCGCGCACCCTCTATGTGCTGCAGGGGCAGATCGACGGCCCGCGACGGCCCGGCGATCCGCCAGCACGGATGACCGCGCAGAACCCGGCCGTGCCGCGACTGTCCAACGAGCTCGAGCTCTGGGTGGTGTACCGCGCCCATACCCTGGACTGGGGCGAGGACGTCCACGCCCTGCTGCTTGCGCAGTTGCAGCGCTGGCAGCGCGCCGGCAACCGGGTCGGCGGCGTGCAGGTCGACTTCGACGCCCGCACCCGCCACCTGGAGCACTACGCCGTCTTTCTCGAGGACCTGCGCCGACGCCTGCCGGACCGCTACCGGCTGAGCATCACCGGCCTGCTCGACTGGGCCGGCAATGCCGACCCGGCAGCGCTCAACCGCCTCGCCGGAGTGGTCGACGAGGTGGTGATGCAGACCTACCAGGGGCGCCGCAGCATCCCCGGCTACCGGCAGTACCTGCCGGCCCTGGCGCGGCTGCGCCTGCCGTTTCGCATCGGGCTGATCCAGGATGGCGACTGGCAGGCGTCGGCCGAGCTGGAAAACAGCCCCTGGTTCCGCGGCTATGTGGTATTTCTGCAGAACCCGGACGGCTCCCGCCAGCACGCCCCGACCGGCCGCCAGCCATAATCAGCCAACGAGCGCCACCCCGGCTTCAGGAACCCGATCGAATCGCTCCGCGCCGCCCGGCGGCGCGCCACAGGACCCGACTACATGCCGAAACGTGCCACCATCAACGCCTCCGTCAGCCCCAAGGGCAGCCTGGAAACCCTCTCCCAGCGCGAAGTGCAGCAGTTGCGCGAGACCGGCTCCGGGCGCGTCTACCGACTGTTCCGCCAGTGCGCCCTGGCGATCCTCAACACCGGCTCGCACAGCGACAACGCCAAGACCATCCTCGAGGCCTACCCGGACTTCGAGGTGCGCATCCACCAGCAGGACCGCGGCATCCGCCTGGAGCTGCTGAACGCCCCGGCGGACGCCTTCGTCGACGGCGAGATGATCGCCAGCACCCGCGAGATGCTGTTCAGCGCCCTGCGCGACATCGTCTACACCCAGAGCGAGCTGGAGCGCCAGCGCATCGACCTGGAAAGCTCGGAAGGCATCACCGACTACGTGTTCCACCTGCTGCGCAACGCCCGCGCCCTGCGCAGCGGCCTGGAGCCGCGCCTGGTGGTCTGCTGGGGCGGCCACTCGATCAGCCGCGACGAGTACCAGTACAGCAAGCGGGTCGGCCACGAGCTGGGGCTGCGCGGCCTGGACATCTGCACCGGCTGCGGCCCGGGAGTGATGAAGGGACCGATGAAGGGCGCGGCCATCGCCCACGCCAAGCAGCGCATCCACCACGGCCGCTACCTGGGCCTCACCGAGCCGGGGATCATCGCCGCCGAGGCGCCCAACCCGATCGTCAACGAGCTGGTGATCCTTCCCGACATCGAGAAGCGCCTGGAGGCCTTCGTGCGCCTCGGCCACGGGGTGATCATCTTTCCCGGCGGGGTCGGCACCGCCGAGGAATTCCTCTACCTGCTGGGCATCCTCACCCACCCGGACAACCGCGAGCTGCCCTTCCCGGTGATCCTCACCGGGCCAAAGAGCGCCGAGCCCTACCTGCAGCAGCTGCACACCTTCATCGGCGCCACCCTCGGCGAGGCCGCCCAGCAGCGCTACAGTCTGGTGCTCGACGATCCGGCGGAGGTCGCCCGGCAGATGGCCAGGGGGCTCAAGGCGGTCACCCAGTTCCGCCGCGAGCGCAACGACGCCTTCCACTTCAACTGGCTGCTGAAGATCGACGAGAGCTTCCAGCACCCCTTCGAGCCGACCCACGCCAACATGGCCAGCCTGCGCCTGAGCCGCGACCTGCCGCTCCACGAGCGGGCCGCCAACCTGCGCCGGGCCTTCTCCGGGATCGTCGCCGGCAACGTCAAGGAGAACGGCATCCGCCTGATCGAGCAGCACGGCCCCTACGAGATCACCGGCGACAAGGCCATCCTCGAGCCGCTGGACCGCCTGCTCCACGCCTTCGTCGAGCAGCACCGCATGAAGCTGCCCGGCGGCAGCGCCTACGTGCCCTGCTACCGGCTGGTGGGCTGACGCCGGGCGGCGCACCCGGGGTCGCTTTTGCACGTGCCGGGTGCGACCTGGATCACGGCCGTCCGACCGCTGGCGGACAAGCGATTGTCGGACTGGCCTCTGGCTCTGTTATACTCGGGGCTCCCGCCAGGCCCGCGTCCGGATGCCGGCCCCCCATCGCCAGCACGACCAGACGGGATCGCTCGAGCCACGAGCGATTCATGCCCAGCGACGTTCCTCGTATTTTTCATTAGCGGGCAGCAGCCCCCAGCAGACAGGATTGCCCATGTCCTTTGCCTCCCTCGGTCTCTCCGAGGCTTTGGCCACCGCCGTTGCGGCGGCCGGCTATGCCGAACCCACTCCGGTGCAACAGCGGGCCATTCCCGCCGTGTTGCAAGGCCGCGACCTGATGGTCGCCGCCCAGACGGGTACTGGTAAAACCGCAGGCTTCGCCCTGCCCGTTCTCGAGCGGCTGTTCCCCAACGGCCACCCGGACAAGGCCCAGCGCCCCGGCCCGCGCCAGGTGCGCGTACTGGTCCTCGCCCCGACCCGCGAGCTGGCCGCCCAGGTCCACGACAGCTTCAGGATCTATGCCCGCGACCTGCCGCTGAGCAGCGCCTGCATCTTCGGCGGAGTCGGCATGAACCCGCAGATCCAGGCCCTGGCCAAGGGCCTCGACCTGCTGGTGGCCTGCCCCGGCCGCCTGCTCGACCTGGCCGGCCAGGGCGCCGTGGATCTTTCCCACGTGCAGACCCTGGTCCTCGACGAAGCCGACCGCATGCTCGACATGGGCTTCATCCACGACGTCAAGAAGGTCCTCGCCCTGCTCCCGGCGAAGCGTCAGAACCTGCTGTTCTCGGCGACCTTCTCCAAGGACATCGTCGAGCTGGCCAGCAAGCTGCTGCACGACCCCGAGCGCATCGAGGTCACCCCGCCGAACACCACGGTGGAACGCATCGAGCAGCGCGTCTACCGTATCCCCGCCGGGCACAAGCGCGCCCTGCTCGCCCACCTGATCACCATGGGCGCCTGGGAACAGGTGCTGGTCTTCACCCGCACCAAGCACGGCGCCAACCGCCTCGCCGAGTACCTCAGCAAGCACGGCCTGCCGGCCCTGGCAATCCACGGCAACAAGAGCCAGAACGCGCGCACCAAGGCGCTCGCCGACTTCAAGGCGAACGCCGTGCGCGTGCTGGTGGCCACCGATATCGCCGCCCGCGGCCTGGACATCGACCAGTTGCCCCACGTAGTCAACTTCGAGCTGCCCAACGTCGAGGAGGACTACGTCCACCGCATCGGTCGCACCGGCCGTGCCGGCCGCAGCGGCGAGGCCATCTCGCTGGTCGCCCCGGACGAGGAGAAGCTGCTGCGCAGCATCGAGAAGCTGACCAAGCAGAAGATCCCCGACGGCGACCTGATGGGCTTCGACGCCAGCGCCCTGGAAGCGGAAAAGCCGGAGGTCCGCGAGCCGCGCCCGCCGCGCAACTCACCCAAGGCCAAGCAGCAGAAGCAGCAGCCGGCCAAGAAGGACAAGGCCGAAGCCAGGGACGCCAAGGCGGAGAAGGCCGAGGAGCATCCCGGCGGCCGCAAGGACAAGGGCAAGGACAAAGGCAAGGAGAAGAGTCGCAAGCGCCGCCGCGGCAAGTCCGCCGAACAGGCCCAGGCGACTCCGATTGGCTTCCCGCCGCTGCCGCCGGACCGTGATCCCGAGGAGTTCCTCGACGACGAGATCGACAACTTCGGCAACCGCGCCGACTACGTCAGCCCCTACCAGCAGAACGGCAAGCAGCCCGGCAACCGCGGCGGCCAGGGCAAGCGCGGCGCCGCCAAGAACCGCCGCCCGGGCCAGGGTAATGCCCAGGCCCGCGGCAACGGCAAGCGCGGCGGCGGCCGCCGTTCCGAATACAAGAGCCTGATGAGCGACGCGCCGCTGCGGCCGGAAGGCAGCGTGATCAACAAGCCGACCCGCCAGCCGATCATCCTGCATAAGGACTCGCGCCGCGACCGCGCGCTGACCGCCGAACTGCTCGAGCAGCTGGAAAGCCGCAAGCGCAACAGCGGCGAGAAGCCCGCTCTGCTGACCCGCAACCACGCCGAGGGCGAATAAGCCCTGCCGCGCTCGTCCACGAAAAACGCCGGCAATTGCCGGCGTTTTCTTGTCCGCGAAAAAACCGCGCTTACTGGCGCACGCCTTCCACGGAGAGGATCAGCTCCACTTCCTGGGAAGCCGGGCCGAGATCCTTCTGGATGTCGAAGTCCTTCAACCGGAGCTTGGTGCTGCCCTCGAAGCCGGCACGGTAGCCACCCCAGGGATCCTGGCCCTCGCCGATGAACTTGGCGGCGATCACCACCGGCTTGGTCACCCCGTTGAGGGTCAGGTTGCCGGTGATCTCGGCAGTGCCCTCGCCGGTGGACTTCACCGCGGTGGACTCGAAGGTGGCGGTCGGATGCTTGCCGACGTTGAGGAAGTCGGCGCTGCGCAGGTGCTTGTCACGCTCGGCGTGGTTGGAATCGACGCTGGCGGTGTTGACGGTCACCTTGACCTTGCTCTCCTCCGGCTTGGCGGCATCGAAGCTGAAGCTGCCGTCGAAATCCTTGAAGGTGCCGTACAGCCAGCTGTAGCCCAGGTGGCTGATCTTGAAGTTGATGAAGGCGTGCTGGCCTTCCTTGTCGATCACGTAGTCGGCGGCCAGGGTCTGGCCGGCGCCCAGCAGGCTGCCGGCGAGAGCCAGGGTGGCGAGGGTTTTCTTCAGCATGGTGGGTCTTTCCTTCCTTGTCGCGGTGGGAGTGGAGGTTCAGCGACTGCACCCGAGCATACGCTTCAGGGTCACATCGCGGTCGATGAAATGGTGCTTGAGGGCCGCCAGGGCATGCAGCACGGAGAGGCTCACCAGGCCCCAGGCCAGGTACTCGTGAACCAGGCCGGCGACGTCCTCCTGGTTGGGCAGGCCGGAGACCAGCGCCGGCACCTCGAACAGCCCGAATACCTCAATGCCGCGGCCGTCGGCGGTGGAGATCAGATAGCCGCTGATGATCACCGCGAACAGCCCGAGGTACAGCAGGCCATGGCCGAGCCTGGCACCCAGGCGGGTCAGCGGGCCGTAACTGTCCAGCAGCGGCGGCGGCGGACTGAGGAAGCGCCAGACCAGGCGCAGCAGCATCGCCGCGAACAGGCACAGGCCGATCGCCTTGTGCAACGCCGGGGCGCTACGGTACCAGCTGCTGTAGTAGTCCAGGCCGACCATCCACAGACCGAGGCCGAAGAGGCCGAAGACCGTCAGCGCCACGCCCCAGTGCAGCAGGATGCTGACCAGACCGTAGCGCGCCGGTGAGTTATGCCATTGCATGGGTTCCTGGCTCCTTGGAAACGAACGGATAGACTAGCGGCAAATTCATCGGTTTGAAGCGGAAAATCCTGCTTCGAAATATCGAGAAAAACGATATTTATAGCGTCTTACCCAGCGGTTGTCCTGCCCACGCGCATTGCATAGGCTTGCCCTTCCCACCCAGGCGACACCTTGAGGAGAACCGTCATGGGCCTGAACGACCAGTGGATGCAACGCGACCTCGCCGTGCTCTGGCATCCCTGCACGCAGATGAAGGACCACGAGCGCCTGCCGCTGGTGCCGATCCGCGCGGCCTCCGGGGTCTGGCTGGAGGACTTCGAGGGCAAGCGCTACCTGGACGCGGTGAGCTCCTGGTGGGTCAACGTCTTCGGCCACGCCAACCCGCGCATCGGCGCACGGGTCAAGGCCCAACTGGACCAGCTGGAGCACGTGATGCTCGCCGGCTTCACCCATCCGCCGGTGATCGAGCTGTCCGAGCGCCTGGTGGCCATTACCCCGGACGGATTGTCCAAGGTGTTCTACGCCGACAATGGCTCCTCGGGCATCGAGGTGGCCCTGAAGATGAGCCACCACTACTGGATCAACAGCGGCCAGCCCGGCAAGAAGCGCTTCGTCACCCTGACCAACAGCTACCACGGCGAGACGGTGGCGGCCATGTCGGTGGGCGACGTGGCGCTGTTCACCGACACCTACAAGGCGCTGCTGCTGGACAGCCTCAAGGTGCCCAGCCCGGACTGCTACCTGCGCCCGGACGGAGCCAGCTGGGAGGAGCACTCACGGGCCATGTTCGCCCACATGGAGCGCACCCTGGAACAGCATGCCCACGAGGTGGCGGCGGTGATCGTCGAGCCGCTGATCCAGGGTGCCGGCGGCATGCGCATGTACCACCCGGTCTATCTGAAGCTGCTGCGCGAGGCCTGCGACCGCCATGGAGTGCACCTGATCCACGACGAGATCGCCGTCGGTTTCGGCCGCACCGGGACCATGTTCGCCTGCGAGCAGGCCGGCATCACCCCGGACTTCCTGGTGCTCTCCAAAGCGCTCACCGGCGGCTACCTGCCAATGGCCGCCGTGCTCACCACCGAAGACGTCTACGCCGCCTTCTACGACGACTACGCGACCCTGCGCGCCTTTCTCCACTCGCACACCTACACCGGCAACCCGCTGGCCTGCGCCGCCGCTCTGGCGACCCTAGACATCTTCGAAGAGGACCAGGTCATCGAGGCCAACCGCGCCCTGGCCGCGCACATGGCCCGCGCCACCGAACACCTCAAGGCGCACCCGCACGTCGCCGAGGTGCGCCAGACCGGCATGGCCCTGGCCATCGAGATGGTCGCCGACAAGGCCAGCCGCACCCCCTACCCCTGGCAGGAACGCCGCGGCCTGCGGGTCTACCAGCATGCCCTCGAGCGCGGAGCCCTGCTGCGCCCGCTGGGCAACGTGGTGTACTTCCTGCCGCCCTACGTGATCACCCCAGAGCAGATCGACTTCCTCGCCGAGGTGGCCAGCGAGGGCATCGACCTGGCCACCCGCGAGGCGCTCAGCGTGCCGGTGTCCGGGCCCTACCCCGAGCACCGCGATCCGGGCTAGGGGTGAAGGGCCGGGACACGGGAAACCTCGGTGCCGTCCTCCCCTCTCCATAACCCTCGCCCGGAAACGGCAGAGGGGATGCCCACTCCAGCCAAGAACTGCCGGATGATCCTATGGAATCTTCACGGCCAGGCGCGCCAGCGGGCTGCCCCTGCGCGCGTCCGTGCTTTAAGCTTGCCGCTTTCCGTTGCCGCCCGTAGCCGTCATGCGTCTTTCCCGTTTCTTCGTCGACTCGTCCCTGTCCCTCGGCCAGCATGAACTGCCGGAAGCCCAGGCCCACTACATCGGCCGGGTACTGCGCCTCGCCGCCGGTGCCGCCGTGCAGCTGTTCGACGGCACCGGCCAGGAATTCCGCGGCGAGCTGCTCGAGGTGGGCAAGAAGAGCGTGCGCGTCGAGCTGCGCGAGCAGTTCGCCGGCCTCGCCGAATCACCGCTGCGCATCCACCTCGGCCAGGGCCTGTCGCGCGGCGAGCGCATGGACTGGGCGATCCAGAAGGCCACCGAACTGGGCGTGGCCGAGATCACCCCGATCGTCAGCGAGCGCTGCGAGGTCCGCCTGAAGGACGAGCGCGCCGACAAGCGCCTGGCCCACTGGCGCCAGGTGGCAGTCAGCGCCTGCGAGCAGTGCGGCCGCTCGGTGCTGCCGCTGATCCACCCACCACTGCTGCTCGAGGACTGGCTGGAGAGGGTCGAGGCCGAGCTGAAGCTGGTCCTGCACCCGGTGGCCGAACCACTGGAACGCCATGCCCGGCCGGCGAGCCTGGCCTTCCTGATCGGCCCCGAGGGCGGCCTTGCCGACGCCGAGGTAGAACAGGCCAAAGGCCGAGGCTTCCAGGCTGCGCGCCTCGGCCCGCGAGTGCTGCGTACCGAGACCGCGCCGGTGGTGGCGCTCAGCGTGGCGCAGCAGCTCTGGGGCGATTTCTGAGCGGTGCGCACCGCCCGGCGGTCAGATCAGCCCGGCGTCGGCGAGCTTCTGTTCCAGACCGACCAGGTCGGGGATCTTCGCCAGAGTGTCGCCGAGGCGCACCGCCGCCAGCTCCAGGGGCGCCAACGGCGCCTCGGCGCGCGGCAACTGCTCGTCCACCTTCAGCGAGCGCGGAATGCTCTGCACCAGCAGGGCGAGGAACTTCACCTGCGGGCGGCCGCCCAGGGCGTTGAGCACCGCCACCCGGGCGCCGGAGCACACCTGCGGTGCGCCGTCCGAGGCCGCCTCGAAGGACAGCAGCGGCAGGCTCAGGTCGCGCCAGGCGATCTGCCCGAGAAACCAGGCCGGCATCCCCGGAGTCACCTGCGGCGCACGGTAGGCGATCATCTCGGCCACCACCACGTTGGGCAGCAGCAGGGTGCGGTCGGCCAGTTGCAGAAGCAGCCCGGTGAGGCTGGTGACGCTGTTCGGGGTGGCGACGGCTTGGCTCATGGAAACTCCGCTTGCGATGATCTTCAGGTGTACTGCTCGGCCAGCTGGCGGACCAGCGCCTCGGCGAGCGCCCGCGGGTCACCGCTGAAGGCGCTGTAGCCGCCCTCGCGCAGGCTGTCCGGCATGCTCGGGCAGGCGCAGCTGTCGGCGCTCTGGGTCCAGATCGGCGCGCCCTGGCGACGCACGTAGGCCGCCGCCGCGCTGCCGTCGCTGCCCATGCCACTGAACACGATGACCCCGCACTGGGCGCCGAACTGCTGGGCCAGGTTGAGCATCATCTGGTCGATGGACGGGCTGTAGGGCTCCGGCCAGCCGCGCTCGGCGAGGCGCATGCTGCCGTCGGCGGCGAACGTCAGCTCGCGCTGAATGGGCACCACCACTACCTCGCCGCAGCGCACCGGGTCTCCCGGGCGCACCAGATTGACGTGCCACTGGCTGTGCCGGCCGACCGCCTGGGGCAGCGCGGCCTCGAAACTGGCATCGATGTGCTGGGCGTAGAGGAAGCCGATCGGCAGGCCGCCGGGCAGGGCGTCGAGGAACGCCTTGACCGCCGCCGGGCCGCCCAGGGAAGCGGCCAGCAGCCAGACCTGGCGCGCCGGCTCGCCAGCCTGCAGCGGCGTCGCGGCCAGCGCCTGGGGCAGCTCCAGACGCGACGGGCGCTGGCCCTCCACCAGCAGCGCCTCGAGGCTCGGCCCGACCGCCTGCGAGGGGTCGCCGACCAGGCGCTTGAGCTTGGCCACCAGGCTGCGCTCCCAGCGCGGGTAGTGCTCGGAATGCCGCTCCGGGGCATGTCCCTCGCCGAACAGCACCGGGGTGTCGACCCGCTCCAGGAGCCGCTCGACCAGCGGCGAGTCCTCCGACTGCGCCAGGTCCACCAGCCAGAGATCGGCCGCGCAGGCGTCCAGCGCCGCGTCGTCGAGGCGCGCCGGGTCGCTGTTGAGGACCACCTCGTAGCCGTTGCCGAGCAGTGCCTGCTGCAGCACGTGGCGCTGCAGCGAGGTGTCGGCGAGGACCGCGATGCGTCCGGTCTTGGCAGTCATGACCGGCTATCCGCAGCACGCCCGGCCAGCCGGGCGATGGTTTCCAGCAGCACCGACTCCTGGTACGGCTTGCCCAGGTACTGGTTGACGCCGATGTTCATGGCCCGCTCGCGGTGTTTCTCGCCGGTACGCGAGGTGATCATGATGATCGGCAGGTCCTTGAGCCGCTCGTCGTGGCGTACCAGAGTGGCCACCTCGAAGCCGTCCATGCGCGGCATCTCGATGTCCAGCAGCATGACATCGGGCTTCTGCTCCTGCAGCTGGGCGATGGCATCCACGCCGTCCTTGGCGGTCAGCACGTTCATGCCGTTGCGCTCCAGCAGACGGCTGGTGACCTTGCGCACGGTCACCGAGTCGTCGACCACCATGACCAGCGGCGGGCGTTCCAGCTCCTGGCCCTCCGCAGACTGCTCCAGCAAGTGGGTGCGGCGCGGCTGGGCGAGGATCTGCTGGGCATGGCGGGCGCGGATGGTAGCCAGCAGATCGAGAATCACCACCACGCGGCCGTCGCCGAGGATGGTCGCGCCGGAAATCCCCTGCACCCCGGCGAACTGCGGGCCGAGGCTCTTCACCACGATCTCGCGAGAGCCGGCCAGGGCATCCACCTGCACCGCCACCGCGTGCTCGCTGGAACGCACCAGGATCACCGGCAGCGGCAGGCTCTGGCCGACCAGCTTGGGCTGCTGGCCGTTGTTCAGGAGATCGCCCAGGTAGCGCAGCTCGTAGCTCTGTCCGGCGTACTCGAAGCGCGGCGCGCCCGGCTGGTAGTAGGCTTCCAGCTCGTAGGGCGAGACCCGCACGATGCCCTCGATGGTGTTCAGCGGGATGGCATAGAGGTCCTCGCCGGAGAGCACCATGAGCGCGCGGTTGACCGACACGGTGAACGGCAGGCGGATGGTGAAGCGGGTGCCGACGCCAGGCTGCGAGTCGATGCTCATCGAGCCGCCGAGCTGCTTGACCTCGGAGTGCACCACGTCCATGCCGACGCCGCGCCCGGAGATCTGGGTGACCTTCTCGGCGGTGGAGAAGCCGGCCTCGAGGATGAACTGCAGCACCTCATGGTCACTGAGCTCGCTGTCGGCGCTCATCAGACCACGCTCGACGGCCTTGCGACGCACCGCCTCGAGGTTGACGCCGGCGCCGTCGTCGCTCAGGGTCAGGACGATGTCGCCCCCCTCGCGGCCCAGATCGAGACGGATGGTACCCTGCTCCGGCTTGCCGCTGGCGCGGCGTACCTCGGCCGGCTCGATGCCGTGGTCCACGGCGTTGCGCAGCATGTGCTCGAGGGGCGCGACGATGCGCTCCAGCACGGTGCGGTCCATCTCGCCGTCGGCGTTGCCGACCTGGAACTCCACCTGCTTGCCGAGCTCACCGGCCACCTGGCGGACGATGCGGCGCAGGCGCGGCACCAGACGGTCGAAGGGCACCATGCGGGTGCGCATCAGGCCTTCCTGCAGCTCGGTGTTGACCCGCGCCTGCTGCAGCAACAGGGTCTCGGCGTCGCGGTTGCGCGCCGCCAGGGTTTCCTTGAGGTCGAGCAGGTCGGAGGCCGACTCGAAGAGCGCGCGGGACAGCTGCTGCAGCTGCGAGTAGCGGTCCATCTCCAGCGGGTCGAAGTCCTCGTAGCCGGCGCGTTCCGCTTCGGACTGGTAGCGGCTGAGGATCTGCGCCTGGGTCTCGGTGTCGAGGCGGCGCAGCTGATCGCGCACGCGGTCGATGGTGGCTTCCATCTCGCTGAGGGTGAAAGCGAAGTCGCTCACCTGCTGTTCGACGCGACCGCGGAAGATCGAGGTCTCGCCGGCCAGGTTGACCAGCCCCTCGAGCAGGTCCGCCGGCACCTTGACCATCTCCTGCGGGGCGCGCCGGCCGGCGGCCTCCTGGGCAGCCTCCTGGGCACGACGCACGAAGGGCAGCACCCGGGGCTCGGCGACCGCCTGCGGCGCGCTGCTGGGCGCGGCGACTATGGGCGTCTGCAGGCTGGGCAGCGCCTGCGGCTCGACCGGAGCTTCCGGCAGCGGGGCGGCCGGCGTGTCTTCGCCGAGGTTGTCCTGCAGGCGCTGGCGCAGCTCGGCGAGGCTCTTGTGCAGCCCCTCGAAGCCGGACTGCACGTCGAGCAGCAGGCTTTCCGGCCAGGGCGCGCCCTGCTGGTGGGCCTCGCTCAGGTGCTGCTCGAGGTCGTGGGTCAGGTCGCCTAGGCGTCTCTGGCCGGCCAGCCGTGCCCCGCCCTTCAGGGTGTGCAGGATGCGCAGCATGTCTTCGACGGGCTCGGCGCTGTCAGGCTGCTGTTCCCAGCGGGCGATAGCGCTCTCCATCTCCTCCAACAGGTCGTCGGCCTCCTCGAGGAAGATGTCGAGGATGTCGGCGTCGGCCTCCTCGGCCACCGGCTCGGCAGCCTTGAGGCTCACGCTGGCAGGCACGCTGAGCTGCTCGTCCGGGTTGGCGCGGAAGCGGCGGATGGCGGCGATCAGGGGGTCGCCGTCCGGCAGTGCGCGCTGGTCGCGCAGGGCCTCGAGCATCTCCGCCAGGCGGTCGTGGCAGGCCTGCAGCAGGTCGAAGAGCCCCGGGCTGGCGCGCAGGCGGCCGTTGCCGAGGTCTTCGTAGAGGAATTCCAGTTCGTGGGCGAGGTCGCCGATCTCACGGATCTCGGCCATACGCGCGCCGCCCTTGAGGGTGTGCAGGTCGCGCTGCAGGGCCTCGACCTCCAGGGTGTTGTCGCTGTCGGCCATCCAGCGCTGCAGGGCGACGCCGGCGCTGTCGAGGATGTCGAAGCCTTCCTCAAGGAAGATGGCGACCAGCTCGGGATCGCGGTCGTCCGCCGCCTCGGCAGCGCCGCCCGGTACCTCGACCGGGGCTTCCTCAAGAGCCGCGATCGCGGCCGGCGCCTCGACCAGCGGTTCCGCGTCAGGCAGTGCTTCGACCGCTACCACCTCGCTTTCAGCCTCCACCCCAGGCTCAGACTCAACGGCAGACTGTTCCGTCGCGTCCGGCTCGGCAAGTTCCTCGGCCACTGGCGCCTCGTCCGGCCGTTCGGCAGCCTCCACCCCCTCGGCTTCGGCTTCGGCTTCGGCTTCGGCTTCGGCTTCGGCTTCGGCTTCGGCTTCGGCTTCGGCTTCAGGATGCGCGGGGGTGTCCGCGGCCGGCAACTCCAGCGAACCGTTCTGGCGGAAGGCGCGGATGGTCGCCAGCAGGTCCTCCGCTGCCGTCAGCGCCCTGCCGTTCTGCAGCTGCTCGAGGAACAGCGCCAGGCGGTCATGGCACTGCTGGAGCAGGCCGACCAGCGCCGGAGAATGGCTGTAGCGGCGGTCCAGCAGGCCTTCGTAGAGGGATTCCAGCTCGTGGGCGAGGTCGCCGATGGCGCCGATCCGGGCCATGCGCGCACCGCCCTTGAGGGTGTGCAGATCACGCTGCAGGGCGGACAGCGCCGAGTGGTTGTCCGGCTCGTTCAGCCAACGCTCCAGGGCCTGGCCGGCGCTTTCCAGGATGTCCACCGCCTCCTCGAGGAAGATCTCGACCATTTCCTGGTCCAGACCATCGTCCAGGCGCGCATCGGTCGAGTCGTCCGCCGCGGGCAGCGCTTCGTGGTCGACCTCGCCCTGCGGCTGCCGAGCTTCGGCGAGTGCGGCGTCCAGCTCACGGACCTCCAGGCCGCCGTCGGCGGCCTGGCTGAGCAGCGCCAGGGCGTTCGAGTCGAGAGCCTCGTCGAGCAGCGCGCGCAGGGCGGCGACCCGCGCCGGCTGGGCGTCGACCTGCAGGCCGGCGGCCACCTGGTCCATCATTCCGATCAGCGCCTCGTGGGCCTGCTCGGCCTCGGCGAAGAAGCGCTCGCTGACCGGCAGGCGGCCCTCCTCGACCGCCCCGTAGAGGTCCAGCAGGGCCTCGCAGAGCTCGTCGATCTGCGGCAGCTCGGCCATGGCCGCGCCACGCCCGAGGGTGGTCAGCTCCTCAAGCAGGTCGCTCAGCTCCTGGCGCTCGCTCGGATGCTCGCGCCAGCGACGCAACAGGTCCTCGGCCTCCAGCAGAATGTCCATGCCCTCGGCGAGGAAGATGCCGATCAGTTGCGGGTCGCGACCGCCATGCTGGGCTTCCTGGTTCCGCTCCCCGGCCAGTTCCAGGCGCTCCTGGTGCAGGCGCTGGATGCGTTCGAGCAGCTCCACGGCACCGGCAATCGGCGCTAGCGGCTGGCTTTCCAATTGCCCCAGGCCGCAGCGGAACTGGCGTTCGGCCTCGCCGAGCAACTCTGCCTCGGCAAGATCGACCTGCAGCAGATTGGCCTTGAATTCTTTTACCATCCGTTCCAGCGGCGCGGCGATCTCGGCGATCGGCAGGATGCCGGCCATGTAGGCGCTGCCCTTGAGGGTATGCAGGGCACGCTGCAGCTCGTCGCTGACCGGCTGCGGCAGCTCCTTCGCACACTCGGCGAGGAACGCGCCCAGGGTGTTCAGATGGGTTTCCGCCTCGTTGCGGAAGATCTCCAGCAGTTGCGGGTCGAGCTCCTCGTCCTGACGGTCGTCGTCCGCGGCGACCGGCGCTTCTGTCGGGGCACTGGTCACCGACTCGGCGGCCAGGGTTTCCGGTCTGGGGCGCGCCTCGCCCCTAGCCAGGGCATAGGCGCTGACGGCCAGTTGGTCGACGTCGTCGCGCTGGCGCTGCACCCCGGCGGCGAACTCGTCGCGCAGCTTGGGCATCAGGGAGACCACTTCACCGACCAGCTCGACCACCGCGTCGCTGCCGGGGATGCTGTTGTCCAGCACGCGGTTGAGCAGGTTCTCCACCGCCCAGGCCAGCTCGCCGATGATCAGCGCACGGACCATGCGCCCGCTGCCCTTCAGGGTATGAAAGGCTCGGCGCACCTCGGTGAGCGCCTCGCGGTCGTCGCGCTGGGCCTGCCAGCGCGGCAGGTATTCACCTAGGGTGTCGAGCACCTCACCGACCTCCTCGATGAACACCTCCACCAACTCCTCGTCCACCGGCTCCTCGTCGGCCGGTGGCGGCAGCAGGCTGAGCGGCACGTCCTGGGCCGGCGGGTTGATCGCCTGCACCGGCTTGGCCATCACCTCGGCTATGGTCAGCGGCTTGGCCTCTTCCGCCGCGGGTTCCGGCTCGGGCTCGGCTGGCGCGCTGGGCAGCTCCACTTCAGGCAGCTCCAGGGACTCGACGTCCACCGCGGCCCAGTCCATCGCGGCGTCGGCGTTCATCGCCTCGAGGCCGACGTCGAGCGGCTCCAGGTCGTCGAAGGTCGCCGCCTCGCCGGCCGATGGCGCGGCTGTATCGCCCAGCTCCCAGTCCAGGTCGAACGCTGACTCGTCCCGCGCGGGTTCGGCCGACAGCACCTCCGGCTGCAGCTCTTCGAGGGGCTCGAGGCTCTCGAAGGCGGTCGGGCTCGGCTCGTCCGACGGCTCGGCGGGCAGCTCCCAGGGGGCGTCCCCGGCCTGCTCGCCGCTGTTCAGACCCTCCAGGCTATCGCCGGCCACCGGCTGCCAGCCGTCCTCCAGGGCTTCCACCTGGGGTAGGAGGTCATCCGCCGGCAGGGACTCACCCTCCAGCGCCGGCAGTTCGTCCAGCGTCAGGCCGGATTCGATGCTGGCGAAGTCGCCCGCCAGCGGCTCTTCGGCCGGCAGCTCGAAGGTCCCCAGGGAGTCCTCCTCGGGCGCTTCGGGCGGCGACTCGAGAGTGGCGGCGTCCAGAGCCGGCTCGACTTCGAGCGCCTCGCCGGCGTCCTGCGGCCTGTTCTCGGTCTGCGTCGCCGCGGCTTCCGGCTCTGCCGGGCGATCGAGGATCGAGGGCGGCTCCTGCAGCGGATAGCCGAGACTGGCCAAGCTCTCCTCGGCCACGTCGAGGATCAGGTCGCCCTGGCTGGCCGGGTCCTCGGCGAGGCGCTCGAGGTAGTACTCGACGCTGGTGATGGCATCGGCCAGGGTGTCCAGGCTCTGCCAGTTGGGAATGGCCTTGCGGGCCAGCAGCTGTTCCTGGATGTAGCGGTTGCAGGCATTGAGCAGCGCCGCGGCGCGCTCCAGGGGAATCATGGCCAGACCGCCCCGCACCTGGGTGAGCAGCTCCGGCACGCGTGCCAGGTGCTCGTGATTCCACTGCGAGGCGATGAACTCGATGATGGCGTCCTTGGCCTGTTCCAGGCCGGTGCGCGCCTCCTTGATGACCAACTGGTGGATCTGCGCCACGTCGGTGGTCGGCAGGCGGCTTTCCTCTCTGCCACTGTCTTCGCCAGGGCCGACCATGCCGGCCAGGGTCGCCTCGACGTAGAGCAATGCGCCGGCGATGTCCATCAGGGCGGCGTCGCTCGGGTCGCGCTGACCGAGGGACAGGCCGTGCACCGCGTCGATCTGGTCGAGGATCACCTTGCGCGGCTGGCCGAAGCCGAGCACCGCCAGGGTGTCGGCGATCTGCTTGAGCGGCGCCAGCAGGCCGTCCAGCTCGGCGACGTGGCGGCGGTCGCTGCGCACGAAGAGGTCGAGGCTGTCCTTGATTCGCACCAGTTCCTCGCACAGCGCGGTGACCACCGAGCGCATTGCGTCGCGGTCCGGGCCGGCCAGGCGGGCGCGCTCCTCGTCCACCACCTCGCTGGAGGGCAGCGCCTCGTCGAGGCGATACTGCTCCTTGAGGGCGCGGATGCGCGGCGACTGTGCCGAGGCCTTGGCGATGTAGAACAGCAGGTTCTTGATCAGTTCGTCCGGGGCCGGCTGGTTGATGCCCTCGGCCCCCTGCTCGACCAGACGCTTGAGCTCCTTATCGATCTGCCGCAGCAAGGTGCGCACCGAGGTGCCGTTGACCACGCTGCCGTTGGCCAGGCCTTCGACGATGCCCGAGGCGATACGCCACAGCGGCCCCAGCGGGGCCTCCTGGCAGAGCAGCTCGAGGCGGGCGAAGACCCGTGCCATGTACCCCAGGTTGGTGGCCAGGTCCTGGTTGCGGATCACCCCGACCAGGGCCATCTGCAGCATCTGCCGCAGCTTGCGCAGCAGTACCGGCAGCTCGGCGGTGCGCAGGCGGTTCAGGGCGTCGAGGGACAGCTGCGCTGGTGGCGGCGCGGACATGTCCGGGGTGAACAGGCTGGTTTCCGAGAGCAGCTTGTCGCCGCGCGCGGCACGCAGGTCGTTGAGCAGCGGCAGCACCACCAGCGGCAGGTCGCGGCGCGCGCTCTGCACCCGCTCCAGGTAGGCGGGCATCTGCAGGATGGCCTGCATCAGCACTTCCAGGGCCTCGCTCTGGTTGCTGACCTTGCCGTCCAGAAGGGCCTGGGCCAGGCGTTCCATTTCCTCGGCGAGCAGGGCCGCGCCGTAGAACTCCACCATCTGCAGAGTACCGTGGACCTGGTGCACGTAGGTCAGGCAGAAGCGCATGCGCGTCGAATCTTGAGGGTTCTCGACGAACGCCTCGAGAGCCTGCCGCGCCTGCTTCAGCGTTTCCGCGATCTCGCCTTTGACCCACTCGAGGGCGACATAATCGTGCCGATCACCCATAGCCACTCCGCTCATAACCTTGTGTTACCCCTTCCGGGTAAAAGCCAGGACCTGCTCGTCGGCCACCGGTTCCAGCTCCGGATGCTGCCAACCGACCACTTCCCCCACGCCGATCACCAGCAGGCCGCCCGGCGCCAGGCGCTCGGCCAGGCGGTTGAGGATCTCGCGGCGGCGCCAGCGGCGGAAGTAGATCAGCAGGTTCTGGCAAAAGATGACGTCCATGCCGGACAGCGGCGCCCTGGCCAGATCCAGCACGTTGAGGCGGGCGTAACAGAGCCGCGCCGCCAGGCCCGGCACCACCCTGTAGTGCTCGTCAGCCTGTACCTCGAAATAGCGCCGACGCAGCTCCGGCGCCACGTTCTTCAGGCGCCGCGCCGGGTAGACGCCGGCGCGCGCCTTGTTCAGCGCGCTCTGGCTGATGTCGGTGGCGGTCACCCCGAAGGGTACCTGGCCGTCCGTCGCGCGCAGCGCCTCGGCCGCGCAGATCGCCAAGGAGTAGGCCTCTTCGCCGCTGGAGCAGCCGACGCTCCACAGCGCCAGCGGCCGCTCGCCGAGCTGCGCCAGGCGCTCGGGCAGGTAGCGGGCCAGCAGCTCGAAGGAGGGCCGGTGACGGAAGAAACAGGTTTCCTGCACGGTCAGCCGGTCCAGTAGGGTCGACCACTCCACCGCACCACGCGGCCCGTCGGTGACCTGCCGGTAGTAGCTGGCGTAGTCCGCCACGCCCAGCTCGCGCATCCGCGCGCTCAGGTTGGCCTGCAGGAAGGACCTGCGCTGTTCGCCGATCACCATGCCGATACGGTCCTCGAGCAGCACGCGCCAGTCGTGGAACTCCGTATCCGACATGTCGGCCAATGGCTTCAAGGCCCAGACTGCCTGCATGCCCTGCCCCTCGCCTCCGCTCATGGCTGCCCCGCGGCGCCCCAGCGGGCCGCCGCACTCCTATGCTCAGGCCTGTTCCGTGCTGGGCAGGGTGAAGCCGGACACCGAGCGACGCATTTCGCTGGCCAACTTGGCCAGGTTGCCGATGCTCTTCGCGGTGGCGGTGGTACCGGCGGAAGTCTGCGAGGTGATCTCCTGAATCACGTTCATGGTGTTGGAGATGTGGCCGGCCGAGGAAGCCTGCTGCCGCGCGGCGTTGGAGATGTTCTGGATCAGCGCCGCGAGGGTCTTGGATACCTTCTCGATCTCCTCCAGGGCCACACCGGCGTCCTGGGCCAGGCGGGCACCGCGCACCACCTCGGCGGTGGTCTGCTCCATGGAGATCACCGCCTCGTTGGTGTCGGTCTGAATGGTCTTCACCAGGGCCTCGATCTGCTTGGTCGCCGCCGAGGAACGTTCGGCGAGACGCTGCACCTCGTCGGCCACCACCGCGAAGCCGCGGCCCGCGTCGCCGGCCATGGACGCCTGGATCGCCGCGTTGAGCGCGAGGATGTTGGTCTGGTCGGCGATGTCGTTGATCAGGCTCACGATGTCGCCGATCTCCTGCGAGGACTCACCGAGACGCTTGATGCGCTTCGCGGTGTCCTGGATCTGCTCGCGGATGTTGTCCATGCCGGTGATGGTGTTGTGCACCACCTCGTTGCCCTTGTTGGCGATGGCCACCGAGCGCTCCGCCACTGCGGAGGATTCCGCGGCGTTGGCCGACACCTGGTCGATGGACACGGCCATCTCGTTGATCGCCGCCGAAGCCCCGGCGATTTCCTGGGCCTGGTGCTCGGACGCCTCGGCCAGGTGCATCGCCGTGGCCTGGGTTTCCTGGGCCGCCGCGGCCACCTGCACGGCGGTCTGGTTGATGGTCGCCACCAGTTCGCGCAACTGGTCGATGGAGTAGTTGATGGAGTCGGCGATGGCGCCGGTGAAGTCCTCGGTCACGGTGGCGGTCACGGTGAGGTCACCGTCGGCGAGGTCGGCGATCTCGTCGAGCAGCCGCAGAATCGCGGCCTGGTTGCGCTCGTTCTTCTCGGCGGTCTCGGCCAGACGACGACGGGTGGCCTGCACCATGACCAGGGCGATGAGGATGATCGCGCCCAGGGCCAGGGCGCCGAACAGGTAGCCGGCCAGGGTATTCAGGTGGCGGCTGCCGGCCAGGCTCTCGAAGCTGGCAGCCAGTGCCGAGGTCTTCTCCAGCTCGCTCTGCGACACGTTGAAGATGGCGTTGGCCGATTCACGCACCTGGAAGAGTTCCGGCGAGGTCTCGAGGATCTCGTCCACCGAACCGGAAACGAACTCGAACAGCTCGGAGATCTCGCCGAGGCGCTCGAGGGCTTCGGCATCGGTCACCTTGGTGATGTTCATCGCCGCGTTGCCCTCGATCATCGCCTTGAGCACGCGACCGAACAGGTTGGCGTCACGGCCGAACATGTCGGCGGCCTGCACCGAGTCCTCGTCACCGGCAAGCACCTTGTTCACCGAGCCGAGAATACGCTCAGCGAGCAGCGACTGGCGCTGGGCCACGGACACCTGGCCGGCCGGCGCACCGCTCTGCAGCAGGATGTCGACCACTTCCTCGTACTCCACCTGCAGCTGCGGGATGGTTTCGGCGAGGGTCGCAGCCACCTGGTGCAGGGACAGCACGGTCTGCTCGCTGGCCAGGATGGCGTCGGCGTTCTTGCGCAGGGCATCCCAGTCCTGCTGCACCGCGTCCATTTCCGCGCGCAGCGCCTCCGGTGCGGCCGGCAGGCCGCTCGAGGCATCGCCGTTGACCAGAATGTTCCAGCGCGTCTCGAAGTCGTTGCGCACGTCCTTGAGTAGGGGGAAGGCCTCGGCCTTACCGGCCGCCGCCTCGGTAGCGTTCTTGGCGATACGCTGGGAGAGCACGCGCAGCTCGCCGGCGTGGCCCAGGTATTCCTTGTCGTAGTTCGACTGGGTGTTGAGGTAGGCGAAGTTGGCGAACAACAGCACGATGGAGACGATCAGGACGACGAACAGTACCCCGATCAGCGTGCTGCTGCGCACACCTGCCAATAGATTGCCTGCATTGAGTTTCTTCATTCTCTGGCCCCCGCCTGGACCTACAGCATTCAGTCCCATCTAATGCCAAAAGGCCGGTAACGTGCCGGCCCCACCAAAAAATCCGCGGCTAAACCGCCACGTCCAGAAAGCCCGGGTACTTCGCCAGCGCATGCGGACTGAACGCCAGCCAGGGCTTCTCGCGCTGGAAGACGCCGTAGATGAACGGCGCGATCGCGGCCTCCAAGGGCGGCAACTGCTCGGAGAAGCTGTCCACCAGGAAGTGCTGCATGCCGAACACCTCGTCCACCGTCAGCCCGGCGAATACGTCCTGGTGCTCGACCACCAGCACCCGCCGCTGCTTGCGCAGGGGAGACAGCTCGTGGCCGAAGAAGCCGCACAGGTCCATCACCGGCAACAGCCGGCCGCGCACGTTGGCGACCCCCTTGACCCAGCTCTTCACACCGGGCAGCTGGGTGTAGCGTGGCTCGTGCAGCACTTCGCCGACTTCCCCCATGGGCGCCACGAACAGGCGCTCCCCCATCCGGAAACCGATGCCGCTCCAGGTCTGCACCACCTCCTGCTGCGAGGGCAAACCGGCCGCCAGCTGGCGACAGCGCTGCTCGATCTCGACGAGGAGCTGAAAGGGGCTCTGTACATCCGTCATGCCGGATCCCGCTACTGCCTAGAGGAGGAGTGTGGCGTTGCGACCGGCATTCAGCCGGCCAGCACCGCGTTCAGGGTCTTCAGTAGCGTGGCCTCGTCCACCGGCTTGGTCAGGTAGTCGCGCGCCCCCTGGCGCTTGCCCCAGACCTTGTCGGTTTCCTGGTCCTTGGTGGTGACGATGATCACCGGGATGTGGCCGGTCTCGGTGTCCTTGGTCAGCTGCCGGGTGGCCTGGAAGCCGTTCAGCCCGGGCATGACGATGTCCATCAGCACCACGTCGGGCTTCTCCTGCCTCGCCAGGGCCACGCCGTCGGCGCCGTTCTCGGCCTTGAGTACCTGATGACCGTGCTTCTCGAGCATCTCGGTCAGCTTGTACATCTCGGTCGGCGAATCATCAACGATCAGAATTCGAGCCATGGTCATCCCCATACGACAAAAAAGTATCGGCGGCCGGGCACGGCCGACCGCCCATCAGGAAGCGTGCTCAACCGGGGCGAAATCCGGCACGTGGGCCTTGATCGCTCCGAGCAGTTCTTCCTTGCTGAAAGGCTTGGTGAGGTATTGGTCCGAGCCGACGATGCGCCCCTTGGCCTTGTCGAACAGGCCGTCCTTGGAGGACAGCATGATCACCGGCGTGGACTTGAAGGCGCTGTTGTTCTTGATCAGCGCGCAGGTCTGATAGCCGTCGAGTCGCGGCATCATGATGTCGACGAAGATGATGCTGGGATGGGTGTCGGCGATCTTGGCCAGGGCATCGAAGCCGTCAACCGCCGTGATGACGTCACAGCCCACTTTCTTGAGAAGCGTTTCCGCGGTGCGACGAATCGTCTTGGAGTCGTCGATCACCATCACCCTCAAACCATCGGAATGCTGTTCCATGTCTGCCCTACCATCGCCTCGGTGAATCTTGATTTTCGAGTTATACCAGTGCGCTTCAGGCCCTGTCACCGACGAGCTGCAACCCAATCGTCGGGCCTTTTTAACACAGTCTCCAGACGCAATCTATAAGCCACCGGAGCCCTCATTGTCCTTGACCCAGAGCAGAGTCGGCGCCACTCTGGCGCCCTTTCCTGCCCGCCCGGCCGACCTGCGCCGCCGTCTATTTCCGTAGTGGAGGATTCACCCCATGAGCGTTCGCCTTGGCATAGTCATGGACCCCATCGCGCGCATCTCCTACAAGAAGGACAGTTCCCTGGCCATGCTGCTCGCCGCCCAGTCGCGCAACTGGCCGCTGTTCTACATGGAACAGCAAGACCTGTACCAGGCGCCCGGTGGCGAAGCCCGCGCGCGAGTCCGCCCGCTCGAGGTGTTCGCCGACCCGCAGCGCTGGTTCGAGCTGGGCGAGGAACGCGACATCGCCCTGACCGAGCTAGACGTGATCCTGATGCGCAAGGATCCGCCGTTCGACCTGGAATTCATCTATTCCACCTACCTGCTGGAACAGGCCGAACAGGCCGGCGTGCTGGTGGTCAACCGCCCGCAGAGCCTGCGCGACTGCAACGAGAAGCTGTTCGCCACCCGCTTTCCGCACTGCATGCCGCCAACCCTGGTCAGCCGCAGGCCCGACATTCTGCGCGAGTTTGCCAAACAGCAGCGTGACATCATTCTCAAACCCCTGGACGGCATGGGCGGCTCGTCGATCTTCCGGCACCGCGAGAACGATCCCAACCTGTCGGTGATCCTCGAAACCCTGACCGCCCACGGCACTCAGCAGATCATGGCCCAGGCCTACCTGCCGGCGATCAAGGACGGCGACAAGCGCATCCTGATGATCGACGGCGAGCCGGTGCCCTACTGCCTGGCGCGCATCCCCGCGGAGGGCGAGAGCCGCGGCAACCTGGCCGCCGGCGGCCGTGGCGAGGCGCGGCCGCTCAGCGAGCGCGACCGCTGGATCGCTGCCCAGGTCGGCCC
The DNA here is from genome assembly GCF_000364625.1 of Pseudomonas thermotolerans DSM 14292. Taxonomy (GTDB): domain Bacteria; phylum Pseudomonadota; class Gammaproteobacteria; order Pseudomonadales; family Pseudomonadaceae; genus Aquipseudomonas; species Aquipseudomonas thermotolerans. The sequence goes on along the minus strand of NZ_KB822607.1, from coordinate 96,454 downwards.
GACTCTGCGCGAGAAGGGCCTGCTGTTCGTCGGCCTGGACGTGATCGGCGACTACCTCACCGAGATCAACGTGACCAGCCCGACCTGCATCCGCGAAATCGACGCCGCCTACGACACCCGCATCGGCGAACGGCTGATGGAAGTGATCGCCCGCAAGCTGCAGGAGTCCGGGCGCATCGCGCAAGTTTGACGCAGGTTGCAGCTTGGCGCTTCCGGCTTGCAGCCTGCCGCATTGCATCGCAGACTGCGCGGCTATCCGAAGCGAGCCAGCCATCCCGAGATGAATGCAGCCGTCGACATGCCCAGCCTTTCCGCCGTGCCCGTGCGCCCGGCGGACCGGCTGGGCTTTGCCCTGTTCGTCGCCACGCTGCTGCACCTGGCGTTGATCCTCGGCGTCAGCTTCTCGCTGCCGGAGATGCCGGAGATCAGCAGAAGCCTGGAGATCACCCTGGCCACCTTCGCCAGCCAGGAGCAGCCCAAGGACGCCGACTTCCTCGCCCAGGCCAACCAGCAGGGCAGCGGCACCCTGGAACACAAGGCGGCACCCAAGACCACCGAGCAGGCGCCGTTTCAGGACAGCGAGATCCGCAAGGTGACCCCGCCGGCCACCCCCAGGCAGAGCGCCCCCCGGGAGACCCCGCAGGCCGCCGTGGCGACCCGCCAGCCGCAGCCGCAGAAGACCTCGGTCAAGCGCGAGCAGATGACCCCGGAGCCGCGCCCGCAGGCCACCCCGCACTTCGACAGCGCCGAGCTCTCCGCGCAGATCTCCAGCCTCGAGGCGGAGCTGGCCCAGGAGCGCCAGGCCTATGCCAAGCGGCCGCGCATCCACCGCCTGAACGCCGCCTCGACCATGCGCGACAAGGGCGCCTGGTACAAGGACGAGTGGCGCAAGAAGGTGGAGCGCATCGGCAACCTCAACTACCCGGACGAGGCGCGCCGCCAGCGCATCTACGGCAGCCTGCGCATGCTGGTGTCGATCAACCGCGACGGCAGCCTCTACGAAGTGCAGGTGCTGGAGTCCTCCGGCCAGCCGGTGCTCGACGAGGCGGCGCGGCGCATCGTCCACCTCGCAGCGCCCTTCGCCCCCTTCACCGGCGACCTGTCGGACATCGACCGCCTGGAGATCATCCGCACCTGGCGCTTCGAGCGCGGCGACCGGCTATCCAGCAACTAGCACCGGCCGGACGCGCCCTTACCCGGAGCTTGTCGCCGGCCCCCCGTGCCCCCAAACTAGCGCCATGAAGAACGCAGCCCCCAGCTACCTCAAGCACCATTTCCTGATCGCCATGCCGCACATGGCCGATCCGAACTTCGCACAGACCGTCACCTACATCATCGAGCACAACGAACAGGGTGCCATGGGGCTGGTGATCAATCGCCCGAACGGCCTGACCCTGGCCGACGTGCTCGAGCAGCTGCGCCCCGACGACGAACCGCCGGCGGCCTGCCGCGCCCTGCCGATCTTCGCCGGCGGCCCGGTGCAGACCGATCGTGGCTTCGTCCTGCACAGCCCCGGCCTGCAGTACCAGGCCACCCTGGACCTCGGCGAGCTGGCCCTGTCCACCTCCCAGGACGTGCTCTTCGCCATCGCCGACGGCCGCGGTCCGGAGCACCTCCTGATCGCCCTCGGCTACGCCGGCTGGGAAGCCGGGCAGTTGGAGGCCGAGCTGGTAGACAACGCCTGGCTGACCTGCCCGGCGGATCCGCGGATCCTCTTCGAGGTTCCTGTGGAGCAGCGCCTGACTGCCGCCGCCGCACGCCTCGGCATCAACCTCGGCCTGCTCACCTCGCAGGCCGGACACGCCTGATGGGCGAGCGTCCGCTACGCCTGCTGCTGGGCTTCGACTACGGCAGCAAGCAGATCGGCGTCGCGGTCGGCCAGGTGGTCACCGGCCAGGCCCGCGAACTATGCGTGCTCAAGGCGCAGAACGGGGTGCCTGACTGGCAGCGGGTCGAGGCGCTGATCCGCGAGTGGCAGCCAGATGCTCTGGTGGTCGGCCTGCCGCTGAACATGGACGGCACGCCCAGCGAGATGAGCGCCCGCGCGGAGAAGTTCGCCCGGCGCCTGCATGGCCGCTTCAACCTGCCGGTACACACCCACGACGAGCGCCTGACCACCTTCGAGGCCAAGGGTCAGCGACTCGCCCAGGGGCAGCGCGGCGGCTACCGCGAACGCCCGGTCGATGCCCTGGCCGCCGCCCTGTTGCTGCAGGGCTGGCTGGAACGCCACCTGCAATCCTGACCCATGACCATGGCCAGCCTCGCCCCAGATCCGAGCCCTGTGCCCAAGGAGTGTCCATGAACCTGCCCAATCCTGCCGACCTGCTGCCGCGGATGGCTGCCGACCTGCAAGCCCATCTCGCCCGCCACCACATCGACCAGCCGCGCTTCATCGGCATCCACACCGGCGGCGTGTGGGTCGCCCGGGCGCTGCTCGAGGCCCTCGGCCGCGACGACGAGCTGGGCCTGCTCGACGTGTCCTTCTACCGTGACGACTTCACTCGCACCGGCCTGCACCCGCAGGTCCGCCCCTCCGCCCTGCCCTTCGAGGTGGAGGACCAGCACCTGGTGCTGATCGACGACGTGCTGATGAGCGGACGCACCGTACGCGCCGCCCTCAACGAGCTGTTCGACTACGGCCGGCCGGCCAGCGTGACCCTGGTCTGCCTGCTCGATCTGGATGCCCGCGAGCTGCCGATCCGCCCCGACGTGGTCGGCGCCACCCTGTCACTGGCCCCCGACGAGCGGGTAAAATTGCTCGGCCCCGCGCCACTGCGCCTTGAGCGCCAGACCCTCGCCTCCGCCGCCAATTGAGAATCCCCGCGATGACGCCGAACGCCGCCAAGCGCCCGCTGCAACTCAACGAACAGGGCCAGCTTTGCCATTTCCTCAGTCTCGACGGCCTGCCCCGCGAACTGCTCACCGAGCTGCTCGACACCGCCGACTCCTTCCTCGAGGTCGGCGCCCGGGCCGTGAAGAAGGTCCCGCTGCTGCGCGGCAAGACCGTCTGCAACGTGTTCTTCGAGAACTCCACGCGCACCCGCACCACCTTCGAACTGGCCGCCAAGCGGCTGTCCGCCGACGTGATCACCCTCAACGTCTCCACCTCCTCGACCAGCAAGGGCGAGACCCTCACCGACACCCTGCGCAACCTCGAGGCGATGGCCGCCGACATGTTCGTGGTGCGCCACGCCGACTCCGGCGCCGCGCATTTCATCGCCGAACACGTGTGCCCCAACGTGGCGGTGATCAACGGCGGTGACGGGCGCCACGCGCACCCCACCCAAGGCATGCTGGACATGCTCACCATCCGCCGCCACAAGGGCGGCTTCGAGCAACTCTCGGTGGCCATCGTCGGCGACATCCTGCACTCCCGGGTGGCCCGCTCCGACATGCTGGCGCTGCGCACCCTGGGCTGCCGGGACATCCGCGTGATCGCGCCCAAGACCCTGCTGCCAGTGGGCGTCGAGCAGTACGGCGTGCGGGTCTTCACCGACATCAATGAAGGCCTCCGGGATGTCGACGTGGTGATCATGCTGCGCTTGCAGCGCGAGCGCATGCAGGGTGGTCTGCTGCCCAGCGAGGGCGAGTTCTTCCGCCTCTACGGCCTCACCGAGCAGCGCCTCCAGCTGGCCAAGCCGGATGCCCTGGTGATGCACCCGGGGCCGATCAACCGCGGCGTGGAAATCGAGTCGGCGGTGGCCGACGGCCCGCAGTCGGTGATCCTCAACCAGGTCACCTACGGCATCGCCGTGCGCATGGCGGTGCTGTCCATGGCGATGAGCGGCCAGGCCGCCCGCCGTCAACCGAATCAGGAATCCGAGGAGCTGAACTGATGCGTACCCACATCCTCGGCGCCCGGGTCATCGACCCGGCCAGCGGTCTCGACCAGGTCACCGACCTCTACCTGCAGGATGCCAAGATCGCCGCCATCGGCACGCCCCCCGCCGGCTTCGTCGCCGAGCGGCAGATCGATGCCCAGGGCCTGGTCGCCGCCCCCGGCCTGGTGGACCTCTCGGTGGCCCTGCGCGAGCCGGGCTACAGCCGCAAGGGCAACATCGCCAGCGAGACCCTGGCAGCGGTCGCCGGCGGCGTCACCAGCCTGTGCTGCCCGCCGCAGACCCGCCCAGTGCTGGACACCCCGGCGGTGGCCGAGCTGATCCTCGACCGTGCCCGCGAGGCCGGCCACGCCAAGGTGTTCCCCATCGGCGCGCTGAGCAAGGGCCTGGCCGGCGAGCAACTGGCCGAGCTGGTGGCCCTGCGCGACGCCGGCTGCGTGGCCTTCGGCAACGGCCTGGGCGGCTTCCACAACAACCGGGTGCTGCGCCGCGCCCTGGAATACGCGGCCACCTTCGACCTCACCGTGGTGTTCCATCCCCAGGACCGCGACCTGGCCGAAGGCGGCCTGGCCCACGAGGGCCCTACCGCCAGCCTGCTCGGCCTGGCCGGGATTCCGGAAAGCGCCGAGACCGTGGCCCTGGCCCGCGACCTGCTGCTGGTGGAGCAGACCGGGGTGCGCGCCCACTTCAGCCAGCTGACCAGCGCCCGCGGTGCGGAGATGATCGCCGCAGCCCAGGCCCGCGGCCTTCCGGTGACCGCCGACGTGGCCATGTACCAGTTGATCCTCACCGACGAGGCCCTGGAGGGCTTCTCCAGCCTCTACCACGTGCAGCCGCCGCTGCGCAGCGCCGCCGACCGCGAGGGCCTGCGCCAGGCAGTCAAGGCCGGGGTGATCGGCGCCATCGCCAGCCACCACCAGCCCCACGAGGCGGATGCCAAGGACGCCCCGTTCGGCGCCACCGAGCCGGGCATCAGCGGCGTCGAGCTGCTCCTGCCGCTGGCCATGACCCTGGTTCAGGACGGTCTGCTCGACCTGCCGACCCTGCTCGCCCGCCTCACCCAAGGTCCGGCCGAAGCCCTGCGCCTGCCCGCTGGCCGCCTGACCCCTGGAGTCCCGGCCGACCTGCTGCTGTTCGACCCGCAGGCCACCACCCTGGCCGGCGAAACCTGGTTCTCCAAGGGCGCCAACAGCCCCTTCATCGGTCACTGCCTGCCCGGCGCGGTGCGCTACACCCTGGTGGACGGGCACATCGTCTACCAAGCCGCCTGACGCCACGGCAGCCGGCGGGCGGGGACTGCCTCGCCCGCCACGCCGCCGGGCTTCAGATCCATGCCAGTGCCTGAGCCAGGTCGCCACGCAGGGCCTCCACCGCTTCAATCCCCGCCGACAGACACACCAGGCCGGCGCCGGGTGCTCGATCAGGCTCTCCACCCCGCCCAGGCTCTCGGCCAGGGCGAACCGCTCCACCGCCTCCAGGAAGCGCCGGGCGCCGGCCAGCGGGTCAGCTCCAGGGCGTTCTCGCAGTGCCGCTCTGCATGCGCACAGGGTCTTCACCCCGCGCAGGGTGAGGAAGGCGTCGAAGGGCCCGGTATCGAAGCGGGTGACCCGCACCGGCGGGGTGTTGCCGATCGGTTCGAGGACGGCAGGGCGAACGTCAGTGGGCATGGGGCCACCTCCCGGCGGGAGGTCCACAGGCACGGGGCTGCGAACGGAACCACTGCCCCTAGGCTAGGTCCACCGCTCGCCACCCCGCCCGTCTGGCCGGACGCTCAGCCCTGCCGGGCCCTGGCGTTGAGCGCCGAGACCTGCTCGTTGAGGGTCCAGAAGTCGTAGAGCACGCCGAGGAAGAAGAAGCCGCCGGTGAGCAGGTAAAGGATCCCGGAGAGCCACTTGCCCTGGTACATGCGGTGCACGCCGAAGACGCCGAGGAAGGTCAGCAGGATCCAGGCGACGTTGTAGTCGGTGGGCCCGGCGGTGAAGCGCAGATCCGCCTCGCGGTCCATGGCCGGGATCAGGAACAGGTCGACGATCCAGCCGATGAACAGCAGGCCGAGGGTGAAGAACCAGAGGGTGCCGGTCACCGGCTTGCCGTAGTAGAAGCGATGCGAACCGAGGAACCCGAATATCCACAGCAGATAGCCGATGGTCTTGCTGTGGGTGTCCTGACGCATGTCCATGCGCGCCTCCTTGGCAAGGGGATGAAGGATTGCCGGGGGCGGTGCAGACACCACCGACCGGGGCATGATGCGCGTCGTCAGCCCGCCCGGCAAGGGCGCGACGGAGCCGGATCAACCCGGCCGAGCACCTGCTGCCTTGCGGCGGGAAAGTCACAAGGACGGCCAAGAAACCGACAGATGGTCAAAAAACAACCAGAGAAATTGTTATAAAGTTGCACGCTTTCTGACCGACGAGCCCTGCCGAGATGCGACTCATCTGCCTGACATGGCTGGCCATCTGCCTTTCGCTGCCCCTCGCCGCGCAGGCGAGCAACCGCTACCAGCCGCTGCCGGCCGGCGCCACCGGCTTCACCGCCAAGTCCGCGGCGTCCAGCCGCGCCCCGGGGCTGCGCGCACCTTCCGCGGTGTACAGCAGCCAGGTGCTCAGCCGTGCGGTGAACGTGCTCGGCACTCCCTACCGCTGGGGTGGCACCACACCGCGCGGCTTCGACTGCAGCGGCCTGGTGCGCTACGCCTTCCGCGATCTCGACATGGTCGAGCTGCCGCGCACCTCCAGCGCCATGGCCCGCGCCGGCGGCAAGCGCATCCGCCGCAGTGAGCTGCAGCCAGGCGACCTGCTGTTCTTCAACATCCACAGCCGGCGCATCAACCACGTCGCCATCTACCTGGGCAACGACCGCTTCATCCATGCGCCACGCCGCGGCAAGCGGGTGACCATCGACAGCCTGGAGAAGCCCTACTGGAAGCGCCATTACGCGCTGGCCAAGCGAGTGCTGCCGGAGCACCTGGCGCGGCGCTGAGGCTACGCCGCCTGCGAACGAAAACGGCGCCCCCGGGCGCCGTTTCCTTCAGCGGAAGCGGCGACCGGGATCGTCGTCGCTGACCTCCAGGCTGAGGCCTTCGGCCATGCTCTTCAGGTGATCGCCGTCGGTCTCCGAGCCCAGCTTGATCATCAGGCGCAGGTCGTTGGCCGAGTCGGCGTAGAGCAGCGCGTCCTCGTAAGTGATCTCGCCCTGGATGTAGAGGTTGTACAGGGCCTGGTCGAAGGTCTGCATGCCATGCTCGGTGGAGCGCTTCATCAGGCCCTTCAGCTCGTGCACCTCACCCTTGCGGATCAGGTCGGCGGCCAGCGGGGTGTTGATCAGCACCTCGACCACTGCGCGACGGCCCTTGCCGTCCGGCGTCGGCACCAGCTGCTGGGCGACGATGGCCTTGAGGTTCAGCGACAGGTCCATCCACACCTGGTTGTGCCGGTCCGGCGGGAAGAAGTTGATGATGCGATCCAGCGCCTGGTTGGCGTTGTTGGCGTGCAGGGTGGCCAGACACAGGTGGCCGGTCTCGGCGAAGGCCACCGCGTAGTCCATGGTCTCGCGGGTACGGATCTCGCCGATGAGGATCACGTCCGGCGCCTGGCGCAGGGTGTTCTTCAGCGCCACCTCGAAGGACTCGGTGTCCAGGCCCACCTCGCGCTGGGTGACGATGCAGTTCTAGTGCTGGTGGATGTACTCGATCGGGTCCTCGATGGAGATGATGTGGCCACTGCTGTGCTTGTTGCGGTAGCCGATCATCGCCGCCAGCGAGGTGGATTTGCCGGTACCAGTCGCGCCGACGAACAGCACCAGGCCACGCTTGGTCATCGCCAGCTTCTTGATGATCTCCGGCAGCTTGAGCTCTTCGATGGTCGGGATGTTGGTCTCGATGCGGCGCAGCACCATGCCCACCAGGTTACGCTGGTAGAAGGCGCTGACGCGGAAGCGGCCGATGCCACGGGCGCTGATCGCGAAGTTGCACTCGTGGTACTTGGCGAAGTCCTGGCGCTGCTGCTCGTTCATCACCCCGAACACCGTCTCGCGGGTCTGCTCCGGCGACATCGGGGTCTTGGTGATCGGCATGATCTTGCCGTTGATCTTCATCGACGGCGGCACGCCGGCGGTGATGAACAGGTCGGAACCGCCTTTCTCCACCATCAGGCGGAGGAGCTTCTCGAAGTCCATGCTGTCGTCTCTCGATTGTCCAGGCGGGTGCCCTTAGAAGGATTCCGGGTTCTTGGCCTTCTCGCGGGCCACGTCGCGGGCCACCAGACCCTTGGCCACCAGGTTCTTCAGACACATGTCGAGGGTCTGCATGCCCAGCGAGCCGCCGGTCTGGATCGCCGAATACATCTGCGCCACCTTGTCCTCGCGGATCAGGTTACGGATCGCCGGCGTGCCGATCATGATCTCGTGGGCCGCCACCCGACCGCCGCCGATCTTCTTCAGCAGGGTCTGGGAAATCACCGCCTGCAGCGACTCGGAGAGCATGGAGCGGACCATGGACTTTTCCTCGGCGGGGAACACGTCCACCACGCGGTCGATGGTCTTGGCCGCGCTGGTGGTGTGCAGGGTGCCGAACACCAGGTGACCGGTTTCCGCGGCGGTGAGCGCCAGGCGGATGGTCTCCAGGTCGCGCATCTCGCCGACCAGGATGATGTCCGGGTCCTCACGCAGCGCCGAGCGCAGGGCCTCGGAGAAGCCGTGGGTGTCGCGGTGCACCTCACGCTGGTTGACCAGGCACTTCTTCGACTCGTGGACGAACTCGATGGGGTCCTCGATGGTGAGGATGTGGTGGTACTTGGTGTTGTTCAGGTAGTCGAGCATGGCCGCCAGGGTGGTCGACTTGCCCGAACCGGTGGGGCCGGTGACCAGCACCAGGCCGCGCGGCACGTCGGCGATCTTGCGGAACACCTCGCCCATGCCCAGCTCCTCCATGGTCAGCACCTTGGAGGGAATGGTACGGAACACCGCGCCGGCGCCGCGGTTCTGGTTGAAGGCGTTGACACGGAAGCGCGCCACGCCCGGCACCTCGAAGGAGAAGTCGGTTTCGAGGAATTCCTCGTAATCCTTGCGCTGCTTGTCGTTCATGATGTCGTAGATCAGCGCGTGCACCTGCTTGTGGTCCAGCGGCGGCAGGTTGATGCGCCGCACGTCGCCGTCGATGCGGATCATCGGCGGCAGACCGGCCGAGAGGTGCAAGTCGGAAGCGCCTTGCTTGGCACTGAAGGCAAGCAGCTCAGTGATGTCCATGGAACTCCCCAAATACGAGCAAGCAGGTAGAATGCCGCTGTCTCCGAGCGGCTGGCGCAGCTAATGTCCACGATAGTAGAGAATATTGCAAAGGTCCGTGATCGTATCCGTGAGGCGGCGCAAGCCGCGCAACGCCCGGTTTCGACCGTCGGTCTGCTGGCGGTGAGCAAGACCAAGCCGGCGTCGGCCATCCGCGAGGCCTACGCCGCCGGGGTGTGCGACTTCGGCGAGAACTACCTGCAGGAGGCCCTGGCCAAGCAGGCGGAACTCGCCGACCTGCCGCTGGTGTGGCATTTCATCGGGCCCATCCAGTCCAACAAGTGCAAGGCGATCGCCGAGCACTTCGCCTGGGTCCATTCGGTGGACCGCCTGAAGGTCGCCCGGCGCCTCTCCGAACTGCGCCCGGAACGGCTGCCGCCATTGAACGTCTGCCTGCAGGTCAACATCAGCGGCGAGGCCAGCAAGTCCGGCTGCGCCCCGGAGGAGGCCGGCGAACTGGCCGCGGCCGTCGCTGCCCTGCCGCGCCTCAAGCTGCGCGGCCTGATGGCCATTCCCGAACCCTGCGACGATCCAGAGCAACAGCGCGCGACCTTCGCCCGCCTGCGCAGCCTGGCCGAAGCACTGAACGCCAGCCGACAGCTCGCCCTCGACACCCTCTCCATGGGCATGAGCCACGACCTGGAGGCCGCCATCGCCGAAGGCGCCACCTGGGTGCGGATCGGCACCGCCCTGTTCGGCGCCCGCGACTACCCGGCGGCGCCCACTGCATAAGGAAAGTCACATGACACAACCGCGAATCGCCTTCATCGGCGCCGGCAACATGGCCTCCAGCCTGATCGGCGGCCTGCGCGCCCAGGGCCTACCGGCCGACGCCATCCGCGCCAGCGATCCTGGCGCCGAGCAGCGCGCCAGGGTGGCCGCCGAGCACGGCATCCAGGTCTTCGAGAACAATGCCGAGGCCGTGCAGGGCGCCGAGGTGGTGGTTCTGGCAGTCAAGCCGCAGGTCATGAAGGGAGTCTGCCAGGCCCTGGCGCCGAGCCTGTCCGATGGCCAGCTGATCGTCTCCATCGCCGCCGGCATCACCTGCGCCAGCCTGGAAAACTGGCTGGGCCCGCGCCCGCTGGTGCGCTGCATGCCCAACACCCCGGCGCTGCTGCGCGAAGGGGTCAGCGGCCTGTACGCCAACGCCCGGGTGAGCGCCGCGCAGAAGGCCCAGGCCGAGCAGTTGCTGTCCGCCGTGGGCCTGGCCCTGTGGCTGGAAGAGGAAAGGCTGATCGACGCGGTCACCGCCGTCTCCGGCAGCGGCCCGGCGTACTTCTTTCTGCTCATCGAGGCGATGACCGCTGCCGGCGAGAGGCTCGGCCTGCCCCGCGACACCGCCGCCCGCCTGACCCTGCAGACCGCCCTCGGCGCCGCGCGCATGGCGGTGTCCAGCGACGTCGACGCCGCCGAGCTGCGCCGCCGGGTGACCTCCCCGGCCGGCACCACCGAGGCGGCCATCAAGACCTTCCAGGCCGGTGGTTTCGAGGCGCTGGTCGAACAGGCCCTGGACGCCGCCGCCAAGCGCTCGGCGGAGCTGGCCGAGCAGCTGGGTCAATAAAGGAAAGGAGTTCCCATGTCCGGATTCGCCGAGGCCCTCAACTACATCATCCAGGCGCTGGGCAGCTTCTACCTGCTCATCGTCCTGCTGCGCTTCATCCTGCAACTGGTGCGGGCCGACTTCTACAACCCGCTCAGCCAGTTCGTGGTGCGCGCCACCCAGCCGCTGCTCAAGCCGCTGCGCCGGCTGATCCCTGGCTTCGCCGGGCTGGATTTCGCCTCCCTGGTGCTGGCCGTGCTGGTGCAGCTGTTGCTGATGGTGGCCACCCTGCTGCTGGCCGGCTTCAACCCGGTGGGCTACCTGCTGCAACTCTTGGTCTGGTCGGTGATCGGCGTCACCTCGCTGTTCCTCAAGGTGTTCTTCTTCGCCCTGATCATCAGCGTGATCCTCTCCTGGGTGGCCCCGGGCAGCTACAACCCGGCCGCGCAGCTGGTCAACCAGATCTGCGAGCCGCTCCTGGCGCCCTTTCGCCGCCTGCTGCCGAACCTCGGCGGCCTGGACATTTCGCCGATCTTCGCATTCATCGCCATCAACCTGGTGGACCGCTTCGTGATCGGCAACCTGGCTGCGGCCACCGGGCTGCCGCCGATGCTGCTGCCTTTCCTGTAAGGCGATGAGCTTCTACCGCTGGGACGGCGAGGATCTGCTCCTCGACTGCCACCTGCAGCCCAAGGCGAGCCGCGACGAGTTCGCCGGGCTGCACGGCGAGCGCCTGAAGATCCGCCTCACCGCCCCGCCGGTGGAGGGCAAGGCCAATGCCCACCTGCTGAAGTTCCTCGCCGAGGCCTTCGGCGTGGCGAAGAGCCAGGTGCGCCTGGAAAGCGGCGAACTGAACCGCCAGAAGCGGGTGCGCATCCAGGCGCCGAAGCACCTGCCGGCGGAACTGGGCATCGCCTCGCCCCGCTGATCCGGCCGTACGGGCCTCCGGGCGACGCGGCCATTTGACGCTCCGCGCCGCTGTCCCATAATGCGCCGATACGTCGCCCGTACCCGCATGCGCGCAGGATGCGCTGTCGCACAGAAGGAGAGAGCCCGGATGAGCATGGAGCGTCTCAGTCAGCAGGTCGAAGCCTACGTGGCCTGGAAGCGCGAGCTGATGCGCCAGATCACCCGCTACCGCAGCTGGCTGGTGCAGAACCGGCTGACCGGCGAATCCATCGAGGCGCGCCTGGACGCCGCCCTGCGCCTGCTGCGCAGCGACCACATCACCCTGGCCTTCGTCGGCGAGTTTTCCCGCGGCAAGACCGAGCTGATCAACAGCCTGTTCTTCTCGTCCTACGGCCAGCGCATGCTGCCCTCGCACGCAGGGCGCACCACCATGTGCCCCACCGAGCTGTTCTTCGACCCGCGCTCGGAACGCCCCTACATCCGCCTGCTGCCCATCGAGACGCGCCTCGCCGAGGCGAGCATCGCCCAGTTCAAGCGCGTCCCCGGGCGCTGGGTGAACATCCCCCTGGACCCGGACGACCCGGCCAACATGATCGAGGCCTTCACCCAAGTGGCGAAGACCAAGCCGATGCCGGTGGAGCAGGCGATCCAGCTCGGCTTCCACCCGGACATGCTGGAGTCCGCCGGCAAGCCCGGCCTGGTGCAGGTGCCAGCCTGGCGCCACGCGCTGATCCACTTCGACCACCCGCTGCTGCGCCAGGGCCTGCGCATCCTCGACACCCCCGGCCTAAACGCCCTGGGCAGCGAGCCGGAGCTGACCCTGTCGATGCTGCCCAGCAGTCAGGCGATCATCTTCCTGCTCGCCGCGGACGCCGGGGTCACCGCCAGCGACATGCACATCTGGCAGAACCACATCCGCCAGCTCGCCGAGGACCGCCAGACCAGCCTGTTCGCCGTGCTCAACAAGATCGACGTGCTCTGGGACGACCTGGCCGGCGAGAGCTTCGTGCAGAACGCCATCGCCCAGGTGCGCGACGCCACCGCCCGCCAGTTGGGCATCGCCAGTGCCGACGTGCTGCCGCTGTCGGCCAAGCAGGCGCTGCTCGCCAAGGTGCGCAACGACCGCCCGCTGCTCCAGCGCAGCCAGCTGGAGGCCCTGGAGGAGTTGCTCTGCGAGCGCATCGTGGCGCAGAAGGAGCGCCTCCTCGAGCGCCAGGTGGTCAACCAGGTGCTGGCCCTGCTGCAGAACAGCCAGCACGTGCTCAACCTGCGCCTGGAGAAGGTCCGCGAACAGCAGGGCCAACTGGCCAACCAGCAACAGGACAACGGCCAGCTGCTCTTCGAGCTGACCGCCAAGACCAAGCACGACCACAGCGAACACCACAAGCGCCTGCTCAACCTGAAGACCAACCAGCGCCTCCTACAGCGCCAGGGCGAGCTGCTCTGCTCGGCGGTGCGCAGCCAGCGCCTGGAGGAGCACCTGGAACGCCTGCGCAGCAACCTCAGCGGCAGCTGGACCACCTTCGGCATCCACCAGGCGATCCTCAGCTTCTTCAGCGCGGTAGAGCAGGACATGCACCACCTCGGCCTGGAGGCCGAGACCGCCAACCGGATGGTCGCCGCCATCTACCAGCGCCACAACGAGGAGAACCCGCTGCACGGCATAGACGCACCGCTGTTCAACCTCGCTCCCTACCAGCGCGAGCTGCGCCAGCTGCGCGAGAAGGGGGACCAGTTCCGCCTGCACCTGAAGACCCTGCTCACCGAGCAGCGCGTGCTGACCCGACGCTTCTTCGCCACCCTGGTCCAGGAGGTGGTGGCCCTGCACCAGCGCCTGCGCCAGGAGGCCGCGCAGTGGGCGCACGATGCACTGATGCCGCTGATGCAGCACACCCTGGAACACAAGCAGCTCCTGGAAAGCCACATGCTGCGCCTCAAGGCCCTGGCGCAGGACACCCAGCAGGCGCGCCTGCGCGGCGAGCGCCTGCAGCGCTACGCCCAGGAGCTGGAGCAGCAGCTGCAGCAGGCCGGCGAGATCCTCCGCGCGCTGCGCCGCCCGGCGCCGATCCACCGCCAGGGCAAGGTGGTCACCCTGCCCACCGCCAACCGCCAGCAGGGCGCGGAGTGATTCCCCCCGCTCTGCCGCGCCCGCCTTCCCCCTGCCCTCGCCCGGTCCGGCTCGCTTGCCGCCCGGGGTGACGCTCTTTAGACTGGCGTCCTTTCCCCGATTCCCCATCCGAGAGCAGGGTGATGCCCGCCGTCTTTCCCGAAGATTCCGTTGGCCTGGTCACACCCCAGGTCGCTCATTTCAGTGAACCCCTGGCGCTGGCCTGCGGCCGCAGCCTGGGCGACTACCAGCTGGTCTACGAAACCTATGGCGAGCTGAACGCCGCGCGCAGCAACGCGGTGCTGATCTGCCACGCACTGTCCGGCCACCACCACGCCGCCGGCTACCACAGCCCCGAGGACCGCAAGCCCGGCTGGTGGGACAGCTGCATCGGTCCCGGCAAGCCGATCGACACCCGCAAGTTCTTCGTGGTCAGCCTCAACAACCTGGGCGGCTGCAACGGTTCCACCGGGCCGTCGAGCCTCAACCCGGCCACCGGGGTACCCTACGGTTCCGACTTCCCGGTAATGACCGTGGAGGACTGGGTGCACAGCCAGGCGCGCCTCGCCGACCTGCTCGGCATCCGCCAGTGGGCGGCGGTGGTCGGCGGCAGCCTGGGCGGCATGCAGGCCCTGCAGTGGAGCATTTCCTACCCGGAACGCCTGCGCCACTGCCTGGCGATCGCCTCGGCGCCCAAGCTGTCGGCGCAGAACATCGCCTTCAACGAGGTGGCCCGCCAGGCGATCCTCACCGACTCGGACTTCCACGGCGGGCACTTCCACGAGCACGGGGTGATTCCCAAGCGCGGCCTGATGCTGGCGCGCATGGTCGGCCACATCACCTACCTGTCGGACGACGCCATGGGCCAGAAATTCGGCCGCGAGCTGAAGACCGACAAGCTCAACTACGACTTCCACAGCGTGGAATTCCAGGTGGAGAGCTACCTGCGCTACCAGGGCGAGGAGTTCTCCGGACGCTTCGACGCCAACACCTACCTGCTGATGACCAAGGCGCTCGACTACTTCGACCCGGCGGCGGCCCACGGCGGCGACCTGGCCAAGACCCTGGCGGTGGCCCAGGCCGACTTCTGCGTGATGTCCTTCACCACCGACTGGCGCTTCTCCCCGGCGCGCTCGCGGGAGATCGTCGACGCGCTGATCGCCGCGCGGAAGAACGTCAGCTACCTGGAAATCGACGCGCCGCAGGGCCACGACGCCTTCCTGATGCCGATCCCGCGCTACCTGCAGGCGTTTCGCAGCTACATGAACCGGATCGAGGTGTAACCACATGCGAGCGGATCTGGAGATCATCCAGGAATGGATTCCCGACGGCAGCCGGGTGCTCGACCTGGGCTGCGGCAACGGCGAGTTCCTCGCCTGGCTGCGCGACCACAAGCGGGTCAGCGGCTACGGCCTGGAGATCGACCCCGAGAAGATCGCCCAGTGCGTGGAGCGCGGCGTCAACGTCATCGAGCAGAACCTCGACGAGGGGCTCGGCAACTTCGCCAGCAACAGCTTCGACGTGGTGGTCATGACCCAGTCGCTGCAGGCCCTGCACTACCCGCACCTGGTGCTCGACGAGATGCTCCGGGTCGGTCGCACCTGCATCATCACCTTCCCCAACTTCGGCCACTGGCGCTGCCGCTGGTACCTGGCCACCAAGGGGCGCATGCCGGTGTCGGAGTTCCTGCCCTACACTTGGTACAACACCCCGAACATCCACTTCTGCACCTTCAAGGACTTCGAGGCGCTGTGCCGCGAGCGTCAGGTCCGGGTGCTCGACCGCCTGGCCGTCGACCAGCAGCACCGCGACGGTCTGGCCAGCCGCCTTTGGCCTAATCTGTTGGGAGAGATCGGGATCTACCGCGTCAGCGGACCTGGCGTCCAGGATCACCGCATCGCCGTCTGACCTGCCAAGGAGATACACCATGCGCCGCCTTCTGACGTTCCTCTGCGCCCTGTGCCTGGCCCTGCCGGCGCTGGCCGAGCGCAAGATCAGCTTCGGCGAGCTGGACGTGCACTACAGCGCCTTCAACTCCAGTTTCCTGCAACCGGAAATCGCCAACGCCGTGGGCCTGCCCCGCAGCAAGACCCGGGGCATCCTCAACGTCGCCGTGCTCAAGGCCGGCCAGGCGAGCCATGCCAAGGTCAGCGGACAGGTCACCGACCTGATCGGCAAGAGCCGCCCCCTGGATTTCCGCGAGGTCAACGAAGGGGGCGCCATCTACTACCTGGCGCAGTTCCCCATTGACCAGCAGGAGGTGCTGCGCTTCGCCATCCAGGTGCAGGCAGGCGAAGGCAGCGTGAACAGTTTCGAATTCACCCAGGAAGTCTTCCCCGACCCATGATGCCCTTTCCCGAACTCGTCCTCGCCAGCCACAACCCCGGAAAGCTCAAGGAACTCCAGGCCATGCTCGGCGACGCCGTGCGCGTCCGCTCGGTGGCCGAGTTCAGCAGCCACGAGCCGGAGGAGACCGGACTGAGCTTCATCGAGAACGCCATCCTCAAGGCCCGCCATGCCGCGCGGGTCTCCGGCCTGCCGGCGCTGGCCGACGACTCCGGCCTGGCGGTGGACGCCCTGGGCGGCGCCCCGGGCATCTATTCGGCGCGCTACGCCGATGGCCGGGGCGACGCCGCCAACAACGCCAAGCTGCTGGAGGCGCTCAAGGACGTCCCGGACGCCGAGCGCGGCGCCCAGTTCGTCTGCGCCCTGGCCCTGCTGCGACACGCCGAGGACCCTCTGCCGATCCTCTGCGAGGGCCTCTGGCACGGTCGCATCCTGCATGCCCCGCGGGGCGAGCACGGCTTCGGCTACGACCCGCTGTTCTGGGTGCCGGAGGCCAACTGCTCCAGCGCCGAACTACCGCCGGCCGAGAAAAACCGCCTGAGCCACCGCGCCCGCGCCATGGCGCAGCTGCGCCAGCGCTTGGGACTGGCGTGAGCCGCAGGCCCTCAGCCCCGCCCCCTCTCCCAGGGGGTGGGGGGCACGCGGCGAGCGCCTCGCCCGCCGGGCGAGGGGTTGGGGAGAGGGAAACGGCCTTCCAACTGCCCCCCCTGGCCCTCTACGTCCACATCCCCTGGTGCGTGCGCAAGTGCCCGTACTGCGACTTCAACTCCCACGCCGCCGGCGCCGAGCTGCCGGAAGAGGCCTACGTGGACGCCCTGCTCGCCGACTTGGAAGCGGATCTCGCGCAGGTCCACGGTCGTGAGCTGATCTCCATCTTCTTCGGCGGCGGCACCCCCAGCCTGTTCTCCGCCCGCGCCCTAGGCCGCCTGCTGGAGGGCGTGGAAAGGCGCGTACCCTTCGCCGCGGACATCGAGATCACCCTGGAGGCCAACCCCGGGACCTTCGAGCAGGCCAAGTTCCGCGACTATCGACAGCTCGGCATCAACCGCTTGTCGATCGGCATCCAGAGCTTCCAGGAGGCCCAGCTCAAGGCCCTCGGGCGCATCCACGACGGCGCCGAGGCAATCCGCGCGGCGGACATGGCGCGGGCCGCCGGCTTCGACAACTTCAATCTCGACCTCATGCACGGCCTGCCCGGGCAAAGCGTGGAAGACGCCCTGGCCGACCTGCGCACCGCCATCGCCCAGACCCCGACCCATCTTTCCTGGTACCAGCTGACCCTGGAGCCGAACACGGTGTTCTGGAACCAGCCGCCGGCCCTGCCCGAGGACGACGTGCTCTGGGACATCCAGGAGGCCGGCCAGGCGCTGCTCGCCGAGCAGGGCTACGCCCAGTACGAGATCTCCGCCTACGCCCGCGCCGGCCGGCGCGCCCGGCACAACCTCAACTACTGGACCTTCGGCGACTTCCTCGGCATCGGCGCCGGCGCCCATGCCAAGCTGAGCGCTCCGGACGGACGCATCCGGCGCACCTGGAAGACCCGCCTGCCGAAGGACTACCTGGCCCCCGGCAAGCGTTTCCAGGCCGGCGAGCGGCTGCTCGAGGCGGACGAGCTGCCCTTCGAGTTCCTGATGAACGCCCTGCGCCTCACCGAGGGGGTACCCGCCACGCTGTTCCCCGAGCGCACCGGCCTGCCACTCGGCCAGCTCGCCGCCGCACGCCACGAAGCCGAGCGCCGCGGCCTGCTGGACAGCGACCCGGAGCGTCTGGTGGCCACCCCGCGCGGTCAGCTGTTCCTCAACGATCTGCTGCAGCTGTTCCTCGCCTGAGGCCGGGCGTTTCGTCGAGCCGACCACATTCGCGCCACCCGGCGACTCGGCAGGGGCGTCCCGAGGCCTTAAACTCGCCCCTTTCGACTAGCGCCAAGGAACCGCATGGACCTGATACTCGACCTGATCGCCACCCTGTCCCGCTGGACGCGCGGCCATCTCCACGACATCTCCCTGGCCATCATGGCCACCCTGCTGGTGCTGTTCGGGCCGGGCATCAACGCCTGGGTGCAGCAGCGCATCGGCGGGCTGAACTTCGTGTTCCGCACCCTGCTGTTCGTGATCCTCTGCGCGGTGGGCTACGGGCTGGCGATCATCTTCCTCACCCCCTGGCTGGCCAAGGGCCTCAACTACTTCAACAACTACGCGCTGGCCCCGGTGCTGCTGCTGGTGTTCTTCCTGATCGGAGTGATCGCCGATCGCAACTAGCGCGCGCCGCTGCCCGATCCGGCCGCGGCGGCGCCTCGCCAGGACCAGCTCCGCGCCCAGGACTGCACCATGATTCGTCCCTACCTGCCCACGGACGGCGACGCCGTACTGGACATATGGCTGAAGGCCTCCATCCAGGCCCACGACTTCGTGCCGGCGAGCTTCTGGCGCGAACGATTGCCCGCCATGCGCGAACACTATCTGCCCCAGGCCGAGACCCTGGTGCTGGAGGAAAACGGGCGCGTGGTCGGTTTCGCGTCGCTGCATGGGCAGCGCCTGGCCGCGCTGTTCGTCAGCCCGAAGGCGCAGGCTCGCGGCCTGGGCCGCCTGCTGCTGGATGCGGCCAAGCGCCGCCGCGCCAGCCTCGAACTGAGCGTCTACCGCGCCAATGCCCGGGCGCTGGCCTTCTACCGGGCCGGCGGCTTCGTGACGGTCAACGAGACATGCGACCCGCACACCGGCCAGCCCGAACTGACGATGCGCTGGTCGCGCGGCTGAGGCCGGCTCAGTTGCCCTCGCGGCGCAGCGCCTGCGGGGTGAAGTCGCGCGGGCTGAGGGCCACCTGGAAGTCGTACATCGGCTCGTTGTTGTCCAGGCCATCGACGAAGTAGCGACCGCCGACGAAGTCGTAGATGGTCTCCAGGGTGCTACCGAACATGGGCACCTCGTAGTAGCTGATCGGATGGCTCTCCTGCAGACCGACCAGCTCGCCGCGCCTGTCGTAGAGGTCGACGAGGAGGATCTGCCAGCTGTCCTCGTCGAGGTAGAAGCGGCGCTTCGCGTAGGGGTGGCTGAAGCCGGTGCGCAGCTGCGCCTCCACCACCCAGACGCGGTGCAGCTCGTAGCGCAGCAGTTCGGGATTGACGTGCCTGGGCTGGAGGATCTCCGCATAGGGCAGGCCCTGGCGGTGCACCGCGTAGCTGTTGTAGGGCACCAGCATCTCGCGCTTGCCGAGCAACTGCCACTGGTAGCGGTCCGGGGCGCCGTTGTAGGTGTCCACCTGGTCGGCGAAGGCCATGCCGTTGGTGTCCGGCTGCGGGCTGTCGTAGGCGAGCATCGGCAGGCGGCGCACCCGCCGTTCGCCACGGTTGAAGCGCCAGGCCTTGCGGATCGCCAGCACCTGGTCGAGGGTCTCCTGCACCACCAGCGCCGAGCCGGCCACCCTGGCCGGCGCCACCACCCGGTACTTGTAGTAGAACAGGGTGTTGTCCAGACCCTGCGGGGTCATGCCCTCGCGACCGTAGACGAAGTAGATGTGGCGGTCCAGCTTGAGCAGGTTGTAGCTGCCGTTGGCGAGCACCGCGGCCTGGTTGGTGAGCATGTGGATCTGCTCGCCGCGGTAGCGCATCACGTGGTTCCAGATTGCCTCCTGGCCGTCCTGCGGCAGCGGGAAGGGAATCCCCGCCGCGGCGCCCTGCACGCCGTTGCCACCGGCGATCAACTCGGCATGCTCCGCGTTGTAGCGGGTCGCCGCGTAGATGCGCTGCGGCGCCGCCGCACTGCGGCGGGTCGGCAGCACCCGCAGGCGGTAGTCCGGCTGGCGCTCGAGCAGGCGCTGCAGGCCGGGGGCCAGCAGCTCGCGGTAGCGTTCCAGGTTGTCGCGATCGACCGTGTAGAGCACGGGGTCGGAGGCGTAGGGGTCGGGATGGTGCATGCCCGGCCGGTAGCCGGGGATCGGCCTGTCCAGGCCGCCCTCCCAGGCCGGGATGCTGCCGGCGGCGTTACCGGCGCGCTCGGCGCCCAGCGGGGTGAGATCGCGGCCGAGCCGCTCGGCCTGTTCAGGGCCGACCTTGGCATGCGCCGGCAGCATGGCCAGCGCCAGCAGCAGAAGGGTGAGCGATTTCAAGACGGATACTCCTTCGCAGCGACGCCCTGGCGTCGCTCCAGCCTCGTTGGTCATTGTGATTGTGTTGGCGTGCGCATCCGGCGCGCGGGCATGTTAGGTCCGCGTGCCGGCGCTGTCTCGCCTGCGAGGAGGGATTGCGAAGGATTCCGGACGACCGGTTGGTCAGTCGATGCGTTGGAACTTGAGGTCCCAGACGCCATGCCCGAGGCGCTCGCCGCGGCGCTCGAACTTGGTCACCGGGCGCTCCGCCGGGCGCGGCACGTAGCGGCCGTCGGCGGCCAGGTTGCGGTAGCCGGGGGCGGCACTCAGCACCTCGAGCATGTGCTCGGCGTAGGGCTCCCAGTCGGTGGCCATGTGCAGCACGCCGCCAACGCGGAGCTTCTGGCGCACCAGTTCGGCGAACGCCGGCTGAACGATGCGCCGCTTGTGGTGACGGGCCTTGTGCCAGGGATCGGGGAAGAACAGCAGGACGCGCTCCAGGCTGGCGTCGGGGACGCACTGGCGCAGAACGTCGATGGCGTCGCAGCTGTAGATGCGCACGTTGGTGAGACCCTGCTTGAGCAGGCCGTTGATCAGCGCGCCGACGCCCGGCTTGTGCACCTCGACGCCGATGAAATCCTGCTCGGGCGCCGCCGCGGCCATCTCCAGCAGCGACTGGCCCATGCCGAAGCCGATTTCCAGGGTGCGCGGCGCCTGGCGGCCGAACACCCTGTCGAAGTCCTGCAGGCCGGCATCCAGCTCCAGCCCGAAGCGCGGCCAGCCCTCGTCGAGGGCGCGCTGCTGGGCCTCGGTGATGCGCCCGGCGCGCATCACGTAGCTCTTGATGGTGCGCAGGCGGGGTTGCTGCTGTTCGGGAGTGATCTGGGTCTCGGTCATGGGACAACTCGGGCGGAAGGTGCGCGGGGGCGACGCACGCCACCCCCGCCTGGGAATGTGGAACTCAGCGGATCAGGCCTTCCAGCGGCGACGAGGCGCTGGCGTAGAGCTTCTTCGGCATGCGCCCGGCCAGGTAGGCGAGGCGCCCGGCCTCGATGGCGTGCTTCATGGCCCGGGCCATCAGCACCGGATCCTGGGCGTGGGCGATGGCGCTGTTCATCAGCACCGCGTCGCAGCCCAGCTCCATGGCGATGGTGGCGTCGGAGGCGGTGCCCACCCCGGCATCCACCAGCACCGGCACCGTGGCCTCCTCGAGGATGATGCGCAGGTTGTAGGGGTTGCAGATACCCAGGCCGGTGCCGATCAGGCCGGCCAGCGGCATTACCGCGACGCAGCCGATCTCCGCCAGGCGGCGGGCGATCACCGGGTCGTCGCTGGTGTAGACCATCACGTCGAAGCCTTCCTTGACCAGCACTTCGGCGGCCTTAAGGGTCTCGACCACGTTGGGGAACAGGGTCTTCTGGTCGGCCAGCACCTCCAGCTTGACCAGCTTGTGGCCGTCGAGCAGCTCGCGGGCCAGGCGGCAGGTGCGCACCGCGTCCTCGGCGGTGTAGCAGCCGGCGGTATTGGGCAGGATGGTGTATCGGTCCGGGGAGATCACGTCCAGCAGGTTCGGCTCGCCGGAGGTCTGGCCGATGTTGGTGCGGCGCACCGCGACGGTGACGATCTCCGCCCCCGAGGCCTCGATGGCCGCGCGGGTCTCGTCGAGATCCTTGTACTTGCCGGTGCCGACCAGCAGGCGCGACTGGTAGGTGCGGCCGGCCAGGGTGAAGGGCTTGTCGGTGCGAACTTGGCTCATCGGGAATCCTCTTGCTAGGCAGGTAGAGCGGATGGAGGTGGTGCGGAGCGGGCAGGCACCCCGCCCATCAGCCGCCGCCGATGGCGTGGACGATCTCGATCCGATCGCCCTCGCGCAGAAGGGTGCGGGCATGTTCGCTGCGCGGCACGATGTCCAGGTTCAGCTCCACCGCCACGCGCTTGCCGGTCAGGTCCAGGCGCGCGAGCAGGTCGGCCAGGCTGTCGCCTTCGGGCAGCTCGTAGGGTTCACCGTTCAGTTGAATACGCATGGCTGGCGATCACCGGAGGGAAGGGCCGGCATTCTAGCGCCATAGACGCCGGCGGACCAAGGCACGGGGCGCGGCAGCTGACGCACGGGTCAGCTTATCGCAGCAGATTCCAACCGGCGATCCCCAGGCTCAGCCAGCCGCCCAGGAAGGACACGCCGCCGAACGGGGTGATGGCGCCAAGCGCCCGGGTGCCGGTCAGCGCCAGCAGGTAGAGGCTACCGGAGAACAGCAGGATGCCCAGCACGAACAGCCCGCCGGCCGCCAGCAGCGCCCTGCCGGGCGCGTGCAGGCCGAGCAGCACCACGGCGAGCAGCGCCAGGGCGTGGACCATCTGGTAGTGCACCCCGGTCTGGAACACCGTCAGCAGCTCGGCGCTCAGTTGGCCCTTCAGGCCATGGGCGGCGAAGGCGCCGAGGGCCACCGCGGTGAAGCCGAAGAAGGCGGCCAGCAACATCAGGATACGCAGCATGCTCGATTCTCCTCGGGGAAGATGCCGGTCGGACGAAAAGCGCCCGCTATAATGGCCGCCTCCCGCTTCCAGGCCAAGGCGTCACATGCGCGCACTCCTGTTCCGCTTCTTCAAGCTCCTGCTCTGGGCGATGGCCGCCAGTGCCGCGCTGGTTCTGGTGCTGCGCTGGGTGCCGCCGCCGGGCAGCGCGCTGATGGTGGAGCGCAAGATCGCCTCCTGGATCGATGGCCGGCCGATCGACCTGCAGCGCCGCTGGCGGCCCTGGGCCGAGCTGCCGGACAGCCTGAAGATGGCGGTGATCGCCGGCGAGGACCAGAAGTTCGCCAGCCACTGGGGCTTCGACGTCGACGCCATCCGCCAGGCCATCGCCCACAACGAGCGCGGCGGCTCGCTGCGCGGCGCCAGCACCCTCAGCCAGCAGGTGGCCAAGAACCTCTTCCTGTGGTCCGGGCGCAGCTGGGCGCGCAAGGGCCTGGAGGCCTGGTTCACCCTGCTGATCGAGCTGTTCTGGCCGAAGCAACGGATCCTCGAGGTGTACCTGAACAGCGTCGAGTGGGGCGCCGGGGTGTTCGGCGCCGAGGCCGCCGCCCGCCACCACTTCGGCATCGGCGCGCCCTACCTGTCCAGCGTGCAGGCCAGCCAGCTCGCCGCGGTGCTGCCCAACCCGCACCGCTGGAGCGCCAGCCGCCCGGATTCCTACGTGCTGCGCCGCTCCGCGTGGATCCGCCAGCAGGTCCGCCAGCTCGGCGGCAGCGGCTACTTGGCGCGCCTCGACCCGAACAGGCCGGCCTGGCTGCGGGCCGCGCTACCCTAGGGCCGGAGCGGCGCCACCTGGAGCAGGTCGAGACGGCCGTCGGTGTAGAACAGGGTCAGCCCGGCCTGCGGGTAGAACCAGGCCTCGCCGCCTTCCGGCAGGCGGAAGCGCACCCGCGGCGCGCCCAGGCTGGCGCTCAGGCGCTCGGCGCGGACCTCCTGCTCGGGCTTGAGCAGCAGCCCGGCTAGGCGGTGTCCGCCCAGCTGGTCGAGCAACGCGTCGCTGAGTTCCTGCGGTTCGTCCTCGGCGCGGGCCCCCAAGGCATCGAGCAGGCTGGCGCGCTCGCGGTCGCTAAGCGCCAGCTCGGCTTCCAACCTCCAGCGCGCGGCTCCGTCCCGCCAGTCGGCGCGGTACAACAGGCGCGGCCCCGCCTCACCCCGCGGCGCCAGCCACAGGCGACCGGCCACCCGCTCGCGCAGGCGCCGCACCTCGAGCTCGCCGCCGGCCAAGGGGACGAACAGCGCCTGCTGCCAGTCGTCCAACCAAGGCAACGGCTCGGCCTGCCGCTGCGGCCACTGCCGCCACAGGCTCCAGACGCAGACGGCAAGCACGACGGCATAGATCAGCAGTCGGACGGGGCGCAGGGCGGACGACGGCATGGGGGTTCTCCACATAGCAAAAAGCCGCACCAAGGTGCGGCTTTTCCGGAGTGTCGGGCCACTTAGGCGACGATGCAGCCCTTGAGCTTGTTCATCGCGTTCTTCTCCAGCTGGCGAATGCGCTCGGCGGAGACGTTGTACTTGGCGGCCAGCTCGTGCAGGGTGGCCTTCTCCTCGGCCAGCCAGCGCTGGTAGAGGATGTCGCGGCTACGCTCGTCGAGCCCCTCCAGGGCTTCGTGCAGGCTGGCGCTGGAGCTGTCGCTCCAGTCGGAATCCTCCAGCTGGCGGGCCGGGTCGTAGCGATGGTCTTCCAGGTAGTAGGCCGGGGACTGGTAGGCGCTCTCGTCGTCGGCGTCGGCCGCCGGGTCGAAGGCCATGTCCTGACCGCTCAGGCGGCTTTCCATCTCGCGCACTTCATGGGGCTCGACGCCCAGGCTCTCGGCCACGGCGTTGACTTCGTCGTTGTTCAGCCAGGCCAGGCGCTTCTTCTGGCTGCGCAGGTTGAAGAACAGCTTGCGCTGCGCCTTGGTGGTGGCCACCTTGACGATGCGCCAGTTGCGCAGGATGAACTCGTGGATCTCGGCGCGGATCCAGTGAACCGCGAAGGACACCAGGCGCACGCCCATTTCCGGGTTGAAGCGCTTCACGGCCTTCATCAGGCCGACGTTACCTTCCTGTATCAGGTCGGCCTGGGCCAGGCCGTAGCCGGAGTAGCTCTTGGCGATGTGCACCACGAAGCGAAGGTGGGCGAGAACCAGTTTGCGGGCCGCTTCCAGATCCTGCCGGTAGTAGAGGTCTTCCGCCAGCTCGCGCTCCTCTTCGGCGCTCAGCAGCGGAATGCTGTTCACCGTATGCACGTAGGCTTCGAGGTTGGCCCCCGGCGCCAAGGCATAGACAGGTTGCAGAGAAGTGGTCATGCGAATCCTCCGATTCTTGAACTCTCGAGTTCAGTATGTCGACTAAGACCCGAAATCTGACTCAGAGTTCAAAAACAGCCAAAACGGGGCGGAGCAAGAACTTACTACTTCGGCGCCAGCTCGCTCAAGTGCCGCGCCACCGCCAGCCAGGCACCTATGTAACCAAGCAATACGGCGCCCAGCACCAGCGACAGGCCATCCGCCGTCGGCACCCCGGCCAGGGCGAAGTCGCTGCCGTACAGACCGGCCAGGCGCACCACCGCGCCGTTCAGCCAGTCCAGGCTGTAGGCCAGCACCGCCCAGGCCAGCAGGCCGGCGCCCAGGCCGTAGAGCGCGCCCATGTAGAGGAAGGGCCGGCGCACATAGCCGTCGGTGCCGCCGACCAGCTTGATCACCTCGATCTCGCTGCGGCGGTTCTCGATGTGCAGGCGGATGGTGTTGCCGATCACCAGCAGCAGGGCCAGCACCAGCAGCAGGGCCAGACCGAACACGAAACGGTCGCCGAGCTTGAGGATGGCGCCGAGGCGCTCGACCCACAGCAGGTCGAGCTGCACCTGGTCGACCTTGGGCAGCTCGGCCAGGCGCTGGCGAATCATCTCCAGGGCGACCTTGTCGATTTCCCTGGGGGTAACCAGCACGCTGCCGGGCAGCGGGTTCTCCGGCAGGTCCTTGAGCGCCTGGCCGAGACCGGACTGCGCCTGGAACTGCGCCAGAGCCTGCTCGCGGCTGATCCACTCGGCAGCGGCCACGTCCGGCATGCCGGCGATCTCCTCGCGCAGCCGCTCGCCGTCGGCGTCGCTGGCGTCCAGCTTGAGGTACACGGAGATCTGCGCGGCGCTCTGCCAGGAGCCACCGAGGCGCTCCAGGTTGTTGAGCAGCAGCGCCAGGCCCATGGGCAGGGCCAGGGCGATGGCGATCACCAGACAGGTGAAGAAGCTGCCGACCGGCTGACGGGCCAGCCGGCGCAGGCTGTCCACCAGGCTGGCGCGGTGGCTTTCCAGCCAGGCGTGGAACAGCTCCTGGAAGCTCGGCTCGTCGGACCGGCGCTGCGGCGCGGCCCGCTTCGGCGCTGCGCCGAGGCGTTCGGCGGTCTTCTGTGCCTGTTGCGGATTCTGCGTTGCGCCCATCAGGCTGCCTCCCCGTCGCCGATCAGGCGACCGCGTTGCAAGGTCAGCATGCGGTGCCGCATGCGGGCGATCAGCGCCAGGTCGTGGCTGGCGATCAACACGGTGGTACCGAGCCGGTTGATGTCCTCGAACACTCCCATGATCTCCGCGGCCAGGCGCGGGTCGAGGTTGCCGGTCGGCTCGTCGGCGAGCAGCAAGGCCGGGCGGTGCACCACGGCGCGGGCGATGCCGACGCGCTGCTGCTGGCCGGTGGACAGGTCGGCGGGATACTGCTCGGCCTTGTCGGCCAGGGACACCCGCTCCAGGGCGGCGCCGACCCGCTTGGCGATCTCCGCCTTGGGGAGGCCGAGGATCTGCAGCGGCAGGGCGACGTTGTCGAACACGCTGCGGTCGAACAGCAGCTGGTGGTTCTGGAACACCACGCCGATCTGCCGGCGCAGGAAGGGGATCTGCGCGGTGGTGATCTGCGCCAGGTCCTGGCCGGCGAGCAGCAGCTTGCCGGAGGTAGGCCGCTCCATCGCCAGCAGCAGGCGCAGCAGGGTGCTCTTGCCGGCACCGGAATGCCCGGTGACGAACAGGAACTCGCCGCGCCGCACGCGGAAACTCAGTTCATGCAGGCCCACATGGCCATTGGGGTAACGCTTGCCGACCTGCTCGAATCGAATCATGCACGCTCCCGCTCTGCGAAAAGGGCTTGAACGAAGGCTTCGGCCTCGAAGGTGCGCAGGTCGTCGATGCCCTCGCCGACCCCGATGTAGCGGATCGGCAGGCCGAACTGCTTGGCCAGGGCGAAGATCACCCCGCCCTTGGCGGTGCCGTCCAGCTTGGTCAGCGCCAGGCCGGTGAGGTTCACCGTCTGGTCGAACTGCCTGGCCTGGTTGATCGCGTTCTGTCCGGTGCCGGCGTCGAGCACCAGCAGCACCTCGTGGGGCGCCGTCTCGTCCAGCTTGCCGATCACCCGGCGGACCTTCTTCAGCTCCTCCATGAGGTTGTCCTTGGTGTGCAGACGCCCGGCGGTGTCGGCGATCAGCACGTCGATGCCGCGGGCCTTGGCGGCCTGCAGCGCGTCGAAGATCACCGAGGCGGAGTCGGCGCCGGTATGCTGGGCGATCACCGGAATGCCATTGCGCTCGCCCCACACCTGCAGCTGCTCCACGGCGGCGGCGCGGAAGGTGTCGCCGGCGGCGAGCATCACCTTCCTGCCTTCCTGCTGCAGCTTCTTGGCCAGCTTGCCGATGGTGGTGGTCTTGCCGGCGCCGTTCACGCCGACCACCAGGATCACGTAGGGCTGGTGCCCGGGATCGATCCGCAGCGGCTGCTCGACCGGCTTGAGCAGCGCGGTCAGCTCGTCCTGCAGGGCGCGGTAGAGGGCGCCGCTGTCGGCCAGTTCCTTGCGCGCCACGCGCTTGGTGAGGTTGCCGATGATCGCCGTGGTGGCCTCGACGCCGACGTCGGCGGTCAGCAGGCGGGTCTCCAGCTCGTCGAGCAGGTCGTCATCGATGGCCTTCTTGCCGAGGAACAGGCTGGCCATGCCCTCGCCGAGGTTGGCGCTGGTCTTCGCCAGGCCCTGCTTGAGGCGGGCGAAGAAACCCAGCTTGGGCTCGGACTTGGATGCTGAGGGAGCTTCCGGCTGGGGCGCGGCGGGCTCCGCCGCGGCCACGGGCACCGGAGCCTCGGGCTGCGCCGCTGGGGGCTCGAGCGGCTGCGGGGCAGCGGCCTCCCGGACGGGCTCGGCCGCTACGGGTTCTGCGGAGGCCTCGGGCTGCACCACGGGCGCTTCCGGCGCCGGGGCGCTCTCGGCCGGGGCGGCCGGCTGCGACTTGCGGCGCATCCAGCCGAACAGGCCTTTCTTCTCTCCGGGCGCTGCCGGGTTCTTCTTGTCGTCGTTGGAACCAAACATGTGGACGGCTATCTCAAGGGAGCGGCCGACCGGGGAGCCTGTGCGCAGTTTCGCGACAGTTCCGGGCATGGCCGCCGGGAAAACGAACCAGTATCCTAGCACCTCCTCGCCTGCCGGCGCTAAGCCCGCCGGGGCTCGTCTGACAAGGTCGTCCCATCCATGAAAATGACTGCCCGTCGCACGGCCGGACTGCTGTTCGCCTTGCTTTGTCTGCCCCTCGTCCTGCTCGCCGCCGAGCCCCAGGCCACCCACGAGTTCAGCCTGGACAACGGCCTCAAGGTCATCGTCCGCGAGGATCACCGTGCCCCGGTGGTGGTCTCCCAGGTCTGGTACAAGGTCGGCTCCAGCTACGAGACGCCCGGGCAGACCGGCCTGTCCCACGTGCTCGAGCACATGATGTTCAAGGGCAGCGCCAAGCTCGGCCCCGGCGAGGCCTCGCGCATCCTCCGCGAGCTGGGCGCCGAGGAGAACGCCTTCACCAGCGACGACTACACCGCCTATTACCAGGTGCTGGCCCGCGACCGCCTGGCCGTGGCCCTGGAGATGGAGGCCGACCGCATGGCCAGCCTGCGCCTGCCGCCCGAGGAGTTCGCCCGGGAAATCGAGGTGATCAAGGAGGAGCGCCGCCTGCGCGTCGACGACAAGCCCAACTCCCTGGCCTACGAGCGCTTCAAGGCGATCGCCTACCCGGCCAGCGGCTACGGCATCCCGACCATCGGCTGGATGGCCGACCTGGAGCGGCTGAGCGTCGAGGATCTGCGCCGCTGGTACGAGAACTGGTACGCCCCGAACAACGCCACCCTGGTGGTGGTCGGCGACGTCACCGCCGAGGAGGTGAAGGCCCTCGCCGAACGCTGGTTCGGCGCCATTCCGCGGCGCGCCCTGCCGCCGGCCAAGCTGCCCCTGGAACTCGCCGAGCCCGGCGAGCGGCGCCTGACCCTGCACCTGCGCACCCAACTGCCGAGCCTACTGATGGGCTTCAACGTGCCGGGCCTGGCCACCGCCAAGGAGGCCCGCGAGGCGCACGCCCTGCGGCTGATCGCCGCCCTGCTCGATGGCGGCTACAGCGCGCGCCTGCCCACCCGCCTGGAGCGCGGCGAAGAGCTGGTTTCCGGCGCCTCGGCTAGCTACGACGCCTTCAAGCGCGGCGACAGCCTGTTCATCCTGAGCGCCACCCCCAACGTGCAGACCGGCAAGACCCTGGAGCAGGTGGAAGCCGGCCTCTGGGCCCAGCTCGAGGAGCTCCAGCAGACTCCGCCGAGCCGCGAGGAGCTGGAACGGGTACGCGCCCAGGTGATCGCCGGGCTGGTCTACGAGCGCGACTCGATCAGCCAGCAGGCCAGCACCATCGGCCAGTTGGAGACCGTCGGCCTGTCCTGGCGGCTGATGGATGAGGAGCTGGCCGCCATCGAGGCGGTGACCCCCGCCGACATCCAGCAGGCCGCACGCCGCTATTTCAAGCGCGAGCGCCTGACCGTCGCCCACATCCTGCCCGAGGAGTCCCGTCATGAGTGAGCGTAAAGGCCTGCGCCAGGGGCTGGTCCTGTTGATCAGCCTGCTGCTGCTCGCCGCCCTGACCCTGCTGGCCAGCCGTCAGGCGGCGCAGCCCGGCAGCCCGGTCGCGGCGCATGACCAGGACAGCACCAAGGCCCGCCTGGAAAGCCTCGCCGGGCTCAACGGCCAGGCGCCCAACCGCCGCGCCCTGCAGATCCACAGTTGGACCACCGCCGAGGGCGCCCGGGTGCTGTTCGTCGAGGCCCGCCAGCTGCCGATGTTCGACCTGCGCCTGACCTTCGCCGCCGGCAGCAGCCGCGACGGCGACCAGCCCGGGCTGGCCATGCTGACCAACGCCATGCTCAACGAGGGGGTGCCCGGCAAGGACGTCACCGCCATCGCCGCCGGCTTCGAGAACCTCGGCGCCGAGTTCGGCAACGGCGCCTACCGCGACATGGCGGTGGTCAGCCTGCGCAGCCTGAGCGACCCGGCCAAGCGCGAGCCCGCCCTGGAGCTGTTCGCCCAGGTGGTCGGCCAGCCCAGCTTCCCCGAGGACGCCCTGGCGCGCATCAAGAACCAGACCCTCGCCGGCTTCGAATACCAGAAGCAGAATCCCGGCAAGCAGGCCAGCCTGGCGCTCTTCAAGCGCCTCTACGGCAGCCATCCCTATGCCCATCCCAGTGAGGGCGACGAGGCCTCCATCCCGCCGATCAGCACGGCCCAGCTGCGCGACTTCCACGCCCGCGCCTACGCCGCCGGCAACGCGGTGATCGCCCTGGTCGGCGACCTCTCGCGCAGCGAGGCCGAGGCCATCGCCGCCCAGGTTTCCGCGGCCCTGCCCAAGGGCCCGGCGCTGCCGCCGCTGCCACAGCCGGAAGCCCCGCAGCCGGGCCTGCAGCACATCGAATTCCCCTCCAAGCAGACCCACCTGCTGCTCGCCCAGTTGGGCATCGACCGCCGCGACCCCGACTACGCGGCGCTCAGCCTCGGCAACAGCATCCTCGGCGGCGGCGGCTTCGGCAGCCGGCTGATGGAGGAAGTCCGCGAGAAGCGCGGGCTGACCTACGGCATCTACTCCGGGTTCAGCCCCATGGCGGCGCGCGGGCCCTTCATGATCAACGTGCAGACCCGCGCCGAGCTGAGCGCCGGCACCCTGGAGCTGATCAAGCAGCTGCTCGCCGACTACCTGCGGGAAGGCCCGACCCAGCAGGAGCTGGACGACGCCAAGCGGGAGATGGCCGGCAGCTTCCCGCTGACCACCGCGAGCAACGCGGACATCGTCGGCCAACTGGCGGCCATCGGCTTCTACGACCTGCCGCTGACCTACCTGGAAGACTTCATGGCGGAGGTCCAGGCCCTCAGCGTCGAACAGGTCAAGGCAGCCATGGCCAGGCATCTGGACCCCGAGTCCTTGGTGATCGTCAGCGTCGGCCCCACGGTCGAACAGCAGCCGCTGCCGCCGCCCAGCGATGCCCCCGCGGAAGCGCCCCTCGGCGTACCGGAGCACTGATGGCCAGACGTCCCGCGAAACCGTCGCGCAGCCACGGTGGCCAGGGCCAGGTACGGATCATCGCCGGGCAGTGGCGCAGTCGACGCTTCCCGGTGCCTGAGGGCCCCGGCCTGCGCCCCACCCCGGACCGTGTCCGCGAAACCCTGTTCAACTGGCTGGCCCCCTACGTGGAAGGCGCCCGGGTGCTGGACCTCTTCGCCGGCAGCGGCGCCCTCTACCTGGAAGCGCTGTCCCGCGGCGCCGCCGAGGCCCTGGCCCTGGACAGCAACCCGGCGGCCATCGCCGCCCTGCGCCAGACCCTCCAGCTGCTCGGCTGCCGCCACGGCCAGCTGCACCAGGGCGACGCCCTAGGCTACCTGGCGAGCCAGCCGGCGCGGCCCTTCGATCTGGCGTTCCTCGACCCGCCGTTCCACCAGAACCTGCTGCTGCCAGCCTGCCAGCTGCTGGAACAACGTGGCTGGCTGGCGCCACGGGCGTGGATCTACTGCGAGAGCGAAAGCGCGCCCTCGAGCCTCGGCCTGCCGGGCAACTGGCGCCTGCACCGCGAAAAGCAGGCCGGCCAGGTGCACTACTCGCTGTGGCAGCGCGGCAGCGCGGCGGACGCCGCCGACCAGTAACGGCAGCGCCGGCGCGGCCTACACTGCTGGCTGTTACCGCTTGCCAAGCCGAACCATGAACAGCACTGCCGCCTTCCGTCCCGCCTGGTGGCTGCCCGGGCCGCACCTGCAGACCCTCTGGGCGCCCTTCTTCCGCCGCCCGCCGCAGCTGGAGCGGCGGCGCGAGCGCCTGTGGCTGGAAGACGGCGACTTCCTCGACCTCGACGGGTACGGCCCGCACGAGGCCGCGGCGCCCCTGGCGCTGATCCTCCACGGCCTGACCGGCTCCTCGCAGTCGCACTACGTGCTCGGCCTGCAACAGCGCCTGGCCGAACGCGGCTGGGCCAGCGTGGCGCTGAACTGGCGCGGCTGCTCGGGGGAGCCCAACCTGCTGCCGCGCGGCTACCATTCCGGGGTCAGCGAAGACCTGGCCGCGGTGATCGCCCACCTGCGCGCCTGCCGGCCGCTGGCGCCGCTCTACGCGGTGGGCTATTCCCTGGGTGGCAACGTGCTGCTCAAGTATCTCGGGGAAAGCGGCGCGGACTGCGGCCTGCGCGGCGCCGTGGCGGTCTCGGTGCCGTTCCGCCTGGACCAGTGCGCCGACCGCATCGGCATTGGCTTCTCGCGGGTCTACCAGCGCCACTTCATGGCCGAGATGGTCGCCTACGTGCGGCGCAAGCAGCAGCACTTCCGCCGGCTGCGCGCCGAAGAGCACCTGGCCGCCCTGGAGCGCCTCGGCCCGCTGCACGGGCTGCGCACCTTCTGGGACTTCGACGGGCGGATCACCGCCCCGCTGCACGGCTTCGCCGACGCCGCGGACTACTACCGGCGTGCCTCGAGCCGCTACTACCTGGGCGGCATCCGGGTGCCGACCCTGATCATCCAGGCCGCCGACGATCCCTTCGTGTTCCGCCACAGTCTGCCGGAGCCCGGGGAGCTGGCCGCGACCGTGCACTTCGAGCTGCACCCGCGCGGCGGCCACGTGGGCTTCATCGAGGGCTCGCCGCACCGCCCGGGGTTCTACCTGGAGCGGCGCATCCCCGCCTGGCTGGCGGCCTGCGTTCAGGCCGCCGGCGATTCCTCCGCCAGCACCCGTTCCAGCGGCACGTGCAGCCGGCGGTACAGCGCATCCACCGCGACACGCGCCGACGGCGCCAGATAGCCGCCCTCCAGGGCCAGCACCTGGTAGATGCCGCGGCGCATCAGGTCCTCGCTGAGGGCGCCGGGGTCGGCGCGGGTGGTGCTCAGGAAGCGCACCCAGGAGGTCATGATGATCCAGCTGTTGAGCACCAGGGCCTCGAGCTGCTCCTCGCTCATCAGCAGGATGCCGGCCGCCACGAAGCCCCGGTAGATGGCCGTGGCACCATGCATGCAGCGCCGCGCGAACAACCGGTAGCGCGCCGCCAGGGCCGGGTCGGCGTCCAGCAGGTGCTCCAGGTCGCGGTGCAGGAAGCGGTAGGCCCACATCTCGGCGAGCAGCGCCTCCAGGTAGAAGGTTTTGTCCTCGATGGCCATGGCGCGGCCCTCGGGCACCTGGAGGATGGCGTCGACCCGCGCCTCGTAGGCGGCGAACAGCTCGGCGATGATCGCTTGCTTGTTGCGGAAGTGGTAGTAGAGGTTGCCCGGCGAGATGCCCAGATGAGCGGCGATGTGGTTGGTGGTGACGTTGCGCTCCCCCTGGCGGTTGAACAGCTCCAGGCTGGCCTGGAGGATGCGCTCGCGGGTCTTGATGGCGGCCATGTCTCGGTTCACTGTGAAAGGCTGGCGGGCAAAGGTACAGGCAAACGGCTGCGGCATGTTACCCCGGGCCGCCCGACGCCCGGCGCCGGCCGTTACCCCGCGGGGCCTCCGGTACAGGCGCTCCAGCATTTCGTTGGGCTGCCTCCGGAGCGCCTGGGAGTGCATGCTGTTTGACACTTTAGAGTAATTGCTCCAAAAATCCGCGTACCACAACAATCAGACGGTCCGTCGAGGAGCCGCACCATGGTCGCCGAAATCTCCCACCTGCAGCAGACCCAGCAGCAGATCAGCGAGCTGGAGAGCCTGTTCCAGCAACAACGCGCGGCCTTCCGCGCCAACCCCATGCCCTCCGCCGAGCAGCGCATCCAGTGGCTGAAGTCGCTGCGCCAGCTGCTGCGCGACGAGCAGCAGACGCTGATCGAGGCGATCAACCGGGACTTCAGCAACCGCTCGGCCGACGAGACCCTGCTCGCCGAGCTGATGCCCTGCCTGCAGGGCATCCACTACGCCAGCAAGCGCATCAAGCGCTGGATGAAGCCCTCGCGCCGCGCGGTGGGTCTGGCCTTCCAGCCGGCCACGGCCAAGGTGGTCTACCAGCCCCTCGGCGTGGTGGGGGTGATAGTGCCCTGGAACTACCCGCTGTTCCTCTCCGTGGGCCCGCTGACCGGCGCCCTGGCGGCCGGCAACCGGGTGATGATCAAGATGAGCGAGTCGACCCCGACCACTTCCCAGCTGATCAAGGAGCTGCTGGCGCGGATCTTCCCCGAGGACCTGGTGTGCGTGGTGCTCGGCGAGGCGGACGTCGGCGTGGCCTTCTCCCGGCTGCCCTTCGACCACCTACTGTTCACCGGCGCCACCAGCATCGGCCGCCACGTGATGCGTGCCGCCGCCGAGAACCTCACCCCGGTGACCCTGGAGCTGGGCGGCAAGTCGCCGGCCATCGTCAGCGCCGACGTGCCCCTGGCCGACGCCGCCGAGCGCATCGCCTTCGGCAAGTGCCTGAACGCCGGACAGACCTGCGTGGCCCCGGACTACGTGCTGGTGCCGCGGCCACGCCTGGATGCCTTCGTCGAGGCCTACCGCCAGGCGGTGCTGCGCTTCTACCCACGCCTGGAGAACAACCCGGACTACACGGCGATCATCAACGAGCGCCAGCTGCAGCGCCTGCAGGGCTACCTGAGCGACGCCGAGAGCAAGGGCGCCACCCTGATCCCGCTCTACCCCCAGGGCCAGGGCCGGCGCCTGCCCCACACCCTGGTGCTCAACGCCCGCGACGACATGAAACTGATGCAGGAGGAGATCTTCGGCCCGCTGCTGCCGATCATCCCCTACGACCGCCTGGAGGACGCCTTCGCCTACGTCAACGAGCGCCCGCGGCCCCTGGCGCTCTACTACTTCGGCTACGACAAGGCCGAGCAGCAGCGCGTGCTGCACGAGACCCACTCCGGCGGCGTGTGCCTCAACGACACCCTGCTGCACGTCGCCCAAGACGACCTGCCGTTCGGCGGCATCGGCCCCTCGGGCATGGGCCACTACCACGGCCACGAGGGCTTCCTGACCTTCAGCAAGGCCAAGGGCGTGTACGTCAAGCAGCGCTTCAACGCCGCCCGGCCGATCTACCCGCCGTACGGCAAGCTGCTGCAGAAGCTGGTCTACAAGCTGTTCATCCGCTGAAGCGGCCCGCAACCTCAGGTGACCACAAGAATGACAGACACCACTCTCGACGACGCCGGCCTGTCCCGGCGCAGCCTGCTCAAGATCGGCCTGCTGGGCACGGCCTTCCTGGCCACCGCCGGGGTCGCCGCCAGTCTCAGCGGCTGCTCCTCCGACGGCCCAGCCGGCGGCATGCGCGTCCTGCGCCAATCCGACCTGCCGTTCCTGCGCGCCGTGCTGCCGGTGATGCTGGCCGGGGCGGTGGCCGCCGAGCGCATGCCCCAGGCAGTGGAGAGCTGCCTGGCGCGCCTCGACTACACCCTCGACCACCTGTCCCCGGAAATGCTCAAGCTGACCCGCCAGCTGTTCGACGTGCTGGCCCTGCCGGTCACCCGCGGGCCGCTCACCGGAGTCTGGGGCAGTTGGGAGAAGGCCAGCCGGGAGGACATCCTGGCCTTCCTGGCACGCTGGGAGAACAGCGTCCTGAACCTGCTGAAGATGGGCCACGCCTCGCTGCAGCAGTTGGTGATGATGGCCTGGTACGGCAGCCCGGAATCCTGGCAGCACTGCGGCTACCCCGGACCGCCGAGCATCTGAGCCGGCCAAGCCCATAACGACAACAAGAGAATCGAACCGAGATGCCTGTACCCGATCTGTTCGCCGAGGGCCTGGCCCGCGGCTGGAAGACCTACGACGGCTCGCGCCTGGAAGACGACCTGACCCTGGAAGCCGACGTCGCCATCGTCGGCACCGGCGCCGGCGGCGGCACTACCGCGGAGATTCTCAGCGCCGCCGGCCTCAAGGTGCTGCTGATCGAGGAAGGCCCGCTGAAGACCAGCCGCGACTTCAAGCTTCAGGAGCCCGAGGCCTACGCCAGCCTCTACCAGGAAGGCATCGGGCGGATGAGCAAGGACGGCGCCATCACCATCCTCCAAGGCCGCGCAGTGGGCGGCACCACCCTGGTGAACTGGACCTCCAGCTTCCGCACCCCGGCGCAGACCCTCGAGCACTGGGCCCGCGAGCACGCCGTGCAGGGCCATGGTGAAGCCGAGATGGCGCCCTGGTTCGCGAAAATGGAGGAACGCCTCGGCGTGGCCCCTTGGGCGCTACCGCCGAACCCCAACAACGGCGTGCTGCGCGCCGGCTGCGAGAAGCTCGGCCTGCACTGGAAGGTCATCCCGCGCAACGTGCGCGGCTGCTGGAACCTCGGCTACTGCGGGATGGGCTGCCCGACCAACGCCAAGCAGTCGATGCTGGTCACCACCATCCCGGCGACCCTCGAACGGGGCGGCGAGCTGCTCTACCTGGCGCGCGCCGAGCGCCTGCTGCTGGACGGCGAGCAGGTCAGCGGCCTCGAGTGCCTGGCCATGGACGCCCGCTGCGTGGCCCCCACCGGGCGACGCATCCGGGTCCGCGCACGGCACTACGTGCTGGCCGGCGGAGGCATCAACACCCCGGCGCTGCTGCTGCGCTCCGCCGCCCCGGACCCCCACGATCGGGTCGGCAAGCGCACCTTCCTGCACCCGGTGAACTTCTCCGCGGCGCAATTCGACACACCGATCAACCCCTTCTACGGCGCGCCGCAGTCGATCTACTCCGACCACTTCCAGTGGGACGACGGCGTCGCCGGACGGATGTCCTACAAACTCGAGGTGCCGCCGCTGCACCCAGCCCTGGCGGCCACCCTGCTCGGCCGCTTCGGCGAGGAGAACGCCCTGCGCATGGCCGAGCTACCGCGTACCAACGTGATGCTCGCCCTGCTGCGCGACGGTTTCCACCCGGACAGCCCGGGCGGCAGCGTGGAACTGCGCAGCGACGGCACGCCGGTGCTCGACTACCCGATGACCCCCTACGCCTGGGACGGCATCCGCCGGGCCTTCCACAGCATGGCGGAGATCCAGTTCGCCGCCGGCGCCAAGGCGGTGCTGCCGGTACACGCCGACGCCGGCTACGTGCGCAGCCTGGCCGAGGCCAGGGCGCTGATCGACAGCCTGTCCCTGGAGCTGTACCGCACCCGCCTGGGCAGCGCCCACGTGATGGGCGGCTGCGCCATGGGCGAGGATCCGCGTCAGGCGGTGGTGGACAGCCTCGGCCGCCATCACCAGCTGGAGAACCTGTCGATCCACGATGGCTCGCTGTTCCCCACCAGCATCGGCGCCAACCCGCAGCTCTCGGTGTACGCCTTCAGCGCCAAGCTGGCCAGCGCCCTGGCCGAGCGCCTCAAGGCCTGAATCCCCGCCCCATGCCGGCCGGGAGTGCGCTTGGCCGCCGCACCCCGGCTGCGCTACCATCCGACTCCCCCACGGACTCCGCCAGGACGTCACGATGAATCGAGTGCTTTACCCTGGAACCTTCGACCCGATCACCAGGGGTCATGGCGACCTGATCGAACGCGCCTCGCGGCTGTTCGACTCGGTGATCATTGCGGTGGCCGCCAGCCCGAGGAAGAACCCGCTGTTCCCGCTCGAGCAGCGCGTCGAGCTGGCCCGCGAGGTGACCAAGCACCTGCCCAACGTCGAGGTGGTCGGCTTCTCCACCCTGCTCGCGCACTTCGTCAAGGAGCAGAAGGCCAACGTGCTGCTGCGCGGCCTGCGCGCGGTCTCCGACTTCGAGTACGAGTTCCAGCTGGCCAACATGAATCGCCAGCTGGCCCCAGACGTGGAAAGCATGTTCCTCACCCCGTCCGAGAAGTATTCCTTCATCTCCTCCACCCTGGTGCGCGAGATCGCCTCCCTGGGCGGCGACATCTCCCAGTTCGTCCACCCGGTGGTGGCCGAGGCGCTGACCCGCCGCTTCCAGGGCTGACCCCGGGAACCAACCGGAGCGGCGCCGGGGTGCAAGGCGGGCGCCGATCCGGCACAATTCGCTCCCTGAGTGTCCCGATGCCACGCCCGGCCGGCCTGGCAGGAGTTATTCGATGTCCCTGAAAATCACCGACGACTGCATCAACTGCGACGTCTGCGAGCCCGAGTGCCCGAACGGCGCGATCTCCCAAGGCGAGGAGATCTACGTAATCGACCCCAACCTGTGCACCGAGTGCGTCGGCCACTACGACGAGCCGCAGTGCCAGCAGGTCTGCCCGGTGGACTGCATCCCCCTGGATGAGAACCACGTGGAGACCAAGGAACAGCTGATGGAGAAGTACCTGCGGATCTCCGGTCAGCTCTGAGCCCTCCGCCGCTGCGGGTCGCCCCGGGTCCCGCGGCCCCCTCTCCGCACCCGGCTCGCCCGGCGGGCCGCGCCGGTATCGGCCATACTGCAACGACTTCCCCGTTCCGGATCGACGATGAAACGCCTGTCGCTGCTGTTCCTCCTGCTGACCTTCAGCCTGGCCGGCTGGGCCGCCAACGGTCCCGGCAAGGCCGCGGTGGCCAGCGCTCATCCGGCGGCCAGCGTGGCCGGGCTGGAGGCGCTGAGCAGCGGCGGCAACGCCTTCGACGCCGCGGTGGCGATCAGCGCCGCCCTGGCGGTGGCCGAGCCCTATGGCTCAGGCCTCGGCGGCGGCGGTTTCTTCCTCCTCCGCCTGGCCGGCGAACCGGCCGAATACCGCTTCGTCGACGCCCGCGAGCGCGCCCCGCTGGCCGCCCATGCCGAACTCTACCGCCGCGCCGGCAAGGTCGACCCCAAGCTGTCCCTGGACGGCGCCCTGGCGGCAGCGATTCCCGGTCTGCCCGCAGCCCTAGAGCATCTCACCACGAACTACGGGCGGCTGAGCCTGGCCGACAACCTGGCCCCAGCGGTACGCCTGGCCCGCGACGGCATTTCGGTGGACCGCGTCTACCGCGAGCGCGCCCTGGCCCGCTTGGAGGCCCTGCGCGCCGACCCGGAAAGCGCCCGGCTGTTTCTCGACGCCGGCCAGGTGCCCGAGCAGTGGAGCCTGATCCGCCAGCCGCAGCTGGCGCGCACCCTGGAGCGCCTCGGCCGCTACGGGCGCAGCGGCTTCTACGCTGGGGAGACCGCCGAGCGGCTGGTCGCCGGGGTGCGTGCCGCCGGCGGCATCTGGAGCCTGCGTGACCTCGCCGAATACCGGGTGGTGGAGCGCCCGCCGCTGCGCGTCGCCCTCGCCGACGGCGGCGAACTGATCGGCGCGCCGCCGCCCTCCGCCGGCGGGGTGGCCCTGGCGCAGAGCCTGGGAATCCTCCAGCATCTGCCCTGGCAGCCGGCCGACCGGGTGCAGCGCAGCCACTACGTGATCGAGACCCTGCGCCGCGTGTACCGCGACCGCGGCCTGCTCGGCGACCCGGACTTCGTCGCCAACCCGCTCCGCCAGTTGCTCGATCCGGCCTACCTGAAGCGCCTGGCGGCAGGCATCGACCCGCAGCGCGCCACCCCGAGCAGTGCCCTGCCGCCGGCTCCGGCCTGGCACGAGGGCCAGCACACCACCCACTTCACGGTGATCGATGCGGAGGGCAATGCGGTGGCCGCCACCCTGTCGATCAACCTGCCGTTCGGTGCCGCCTTCACGGTGCCTGGCACCGGGGTGCTGCTCAACGACGAGATGGACGACTTCGCCGCCGACCCGGCCGGCACCAACGCCTACCGGCTGGCCGGCAGCCAGGCCAATGCCGTGGCCGCCGGCAAGCGCCCGCTGTCCAGCATGGCGCCGACCTTCATCGACAGCCCCGCGGGACTGGCCAGCTTCGGCACCCCGGGCGGCAGCCGCATCCCCAGCATGGTGCTGCTGGCCATCCTCGACCACCTGGACGGCCGCCCGGTGGCCCAGTGGCCGGCAACCCCGCGCTACCACCACCAGTACCTGCCCGACCGGGTGGAATACGAGCCGGGCGCCTTCAGCGCCGCCGAGCTGCAGGCCCTGGAACGCCGCGGCCAGCGCCTGGAGCGCCTGGAGCGGCGCTATGGCAACCTGCAGGTGCTGTTTTGGGACAAGGCGGCCGGGCGTCTGGAAGCGGCCAGCGACCCGCGCGGCATCGGCGAGGCCATGCTGCTGGAGGCCTGGCCACCCGCGGCGGCGCAACCGGCCGAGCGGCCGGCAGCCGCCGCCCGCTAGCGCGGGCTCAGTCGACGACGATCGGCGACTCGTCCTCGCTGACCGGGATGCGCCGCAGGCTGCGCAGGGTCTCGTGGCCTTCGCTGAGCAGCAGCACGTTGCGCAGGCTCTGGAAGATGCGGCTGGCGTAGCCCAGGTCGTTCATCAGCGAGCTGGTCTGCAGGCCGTCCAGCTCCTGACTGCGCACCATGGCGAACAGCCGCGCGCGGAAGGCCGCGTCGAAGTCTGCGGCGCGGTCGTCGATGGCCTGCAGGCGAGCCCGCCAGGCCTCGTCGTCGAGGTCGGCACGGGCCAGCTCGTAAAGGGCATGGAGCAGGGCCAGCAGGTGGCGACGCAGCTCCACGTAGGCGCTACGCGCCGGCGAAGGCGGCTGGTTCAGGTAGTGGCCGAGGTTCTTCTGCAGGTGCTTGGCGTCCTTGACCGCCTCCACCAGCTGCAGGGCGCCCACCTGGCAGGTCAGCCAGAACTGCTGGTGGGCCTCGTCGAGGTTCACCTCGAGACGCCCCATGAAGCTCAGCAGGTCGCCGTACACCCCCTTGATGTGCCGCTGGTAGAGGGTTTCGGCATCCAGGCCGCGAGACGCCGGGCACGCCTGCAGCAGGGCCTCGTCGCCCTGGGCGCGGGCCAGCTGATCGACCGGCAGGTAGAGGGCGTGGCAGATCACCTCCAGGCTCAGCCGGCCCAGGTGGCGCAGCTCCAGGGCCACCGCCCCGGCGGCGGCGTCGGCGCTGTCCAGGGCCCGCTCGCTGAGGTAGCGGGCGCGGGTGCGCTCCGGCTCCCGGTGGTCCACCGCCAGCTCGGTGATCAGCACCTGCGGCTCCGGACGCTCCGGCAGCCAGCGCACCAGCGCCCTGGCCAGACGCCCCTGCAGCGGCCAGAACAGCAGCACGCCCATGGTGTTGAACAGGGTGTGGAACAGCGCCAGCTGAATCAGGCTGTTGTCGCCCAGGCCGAAGGCCGAGGTGAGGGCCAGCACCAGCCAGGTCAGCGGGCCGAGCAGGAGGAAGGCCAGCACCCCGGTGACCAGGTTGAACAGCACATGGGCCAGGGCCAGGCGCTGGCCGCTGCGGTTACCGCCCAGGGAGCCGACGAAGCCAGTGGTGACGCTGCTGCCGACGTTGGAGCCGATGGCGATGGCCAGACTCTGGCCCAGCTCCAGCTGGCCGCCGGCCAGGGCCGCGAGGGTCAGCATCAGGGTCGCGTGGCTGGACTGCAGGACCACGGTGACCGCCATGCCGATGGCGGTGAACAGCAGGGCGCCACGCAGGCCGTCGGCCTGGTAGCCGGTCAGGTCCAGGCCCTCGCCGAAGCTGGCGAAACCGTCCTTGATCTGGTCGATGCCGAGGAAGATGAAGGCGATGCCCAGCACGATGCGCCCGCCGGCCTTGCTGGCCGGGCCGTTGAAGCCGGCCAGCACGCCGAATACCAGCAGCGGCAGGGCCAGAGGGCTGAGGCTGAGGTTCTGCCCGGCCATGGCCAGCAGCCAGATGCCGCTGGTGGCCCCCAGATTGGCGCCGAGCAGAATGGCGATGCCGCCGGCCAGCTGGATCAGCCCGGTGCTGATGAAGGCGATGGTCAGCAGCGACACCAAGGTGGTGGACTGCAGCAGCATGGTGCCGCCGATGCCGAACAGCATGCCCTTCAGCGGTGTCGCCGTGCTCCTGCCGAGCCACTGCTCGAGACGGCTGCCGGCCAGCTGGCGCAGGCCCTCCTCCAGGCACTGCATGCCGAACAGGAACAGCGCCAGGCCGGCGCACAGCTGCAGCCAACCGGCGCTG
Organism: Pseudomonas thermotolerans DSM 14292; assembly: GCF_000364625.1. Taxonomy (GTDB): domain Bacteria; phylum Pseudomonadota; class Gammaproteobacteria; order Pseudomonadales; family Pseudomonadaceae; genus Aquipseudomonas; species Aquipseudomonas thermotolerans. The sequence goes on along the minus strand of NZ_KB822607.1, from coordinate 54,721 downwards.
GCCCAGAACGACCAGCCCAGGGCGAGGCCGATCAGGAACAGCACGCCGATGTGCAAGTAACGTTTCACGTCCCCTGCTTCTCCACTACCGAAAAGACCCGCGATTAGAGCACAGCACGGCGGTGGCTGGGACGGGTGGATGGCCACGAAAAAGCCCCCGGCGCTCGCGCGTCGGGGGCTGGCCGGCAGGCCGGGCGAAAATCAGTCGTGCTTGTAGCCGCTGCTGGTGCAGCCCAGGCAGCGCACGAAGGCCTCCTTGCCAGGCTCGATCACCAGGGCCTGGCCGGCTTCCTTGACGTTACCCCCCAGGGCGCTGAACGGCAGGGACACCAGAAACACCCCGGTGCCGATGATGGTGCCGGCGATCAGCAGCGGCCGGGCGATCAGCAGGTCGCCGGCCATGGCGTAGCCGGACGGGGCCTCGACGGTGTACAGGGGATCGCCGCTGGCATTCTCGGAAACCGCCGCCCCGGCATTCGCCGGCAAGGTCAGCAGACCGGTGGTCAGGGCCATTACAGCAGCTGTTGCGCGAAACAGATTCATGGGGCGGTCCTTCGGTGTCTGTTTTTGTAGGGTGGCAGTTCGCTAACTATAACAGCGCTGCGCGAGGTGTCAGCGTGACGGCCTTCAATCGCCGTGAAAGGCGTAGTGCGGCTTCTTCGGCACGAAATCCCGGTAGAAATCCAGGATCCGCCGCATGTCGCCGGCCTCGTCGCCGGTGGGCTGGAAGGCCGGGCCGATCACGATGCGCCGCCCCGGGTAGTCGAGAGCGGCGAGCACTACCGGCACCCCGGCGCCGCGGGCGATGTGGTAGAAGCCGGTCTTCCAGCGCTCCACCTTCTTGCGGGTGCCCTCCGGGGAGAGCACCAGCATGAACTGGCGCTGCTGGCGGAATGCCTGGACGGCCTGATCGACCACGTTGGACTGCCGGTCGCGGCGGATCGGCACGCCGCCCCAGCGCTTCAGCAGACCGCCGAACGGCCAGCGGAAGATGCTGTGCTTGCCGAACCAGCGAGCGTTGAGGCGCAGCATGAACTTGGCGGCGAGGAAGATCACGAAGTCCCAGTTGGAAGTGTGGTGGGCGCCGATCACCACGAACTTGTCGAGCGCCGGCAACTCGCCCTCGATGCGCCAGCCCATGATCCGGAACACGGTACGGCCGACCCACTCGGCGAAGGGATTGGGAGGGAGGTAGTTGGTGTTGTCCACGGTCTTGTTCTTGGAATGGTTACGACGGGCTGCCGGGCGCCGACTCAGCGCTGGCAGCGCGGGCAGTATACGCTGGCACGCTGGCCGAGTCTGGTCTCCCGCAGGGTGCTGCCGCAGCTCTTGCAGAACTCCCCGGCGCGCCCGTAGACGAACAGTTCTTGCTGGAAGTAGCCGGGCTTGCCGTCGCCGCCGACGAAGTCGCGCAGGGTGGTGCCACCGCACTCGATGGCCTGAGCGAGGATCCGCTTGATCGCCTCGCCCAGGCGCAGGTAGCGGGCCCGAGCGATGGAGCCGGCGGGACGCCGCGGATCGATGCCGGCGGCGAACAGCGCCTCGGTCGCGTAGATGTTGCCGACCCCGACCACCACCGCGTTGTCCATGATGAAGGGCTTCACCGCCAGTTGCTTGCCACGCGACAGCTGGTACAGGCGCTCGCCGTCGAACTCCTCGCCGAGGGGCTCGGGACCGAGCCGGGCGAGCAGCTCGTGGTGCAGCGGGTCCTGGCTCCAGAGCAGCGCACCGAAGCGTCGCGGGTCGGTGTAGCGCAGCGCCAGGCCGGACTCCAGCTCGATATCCACGTGCTCGTGGCGGCCCGCCGGCAGACCGCACTCCACCAGACGCAGGCTGCCGGACATGCCCAGGTGACCGATCAGGGTGCCGCTCTCGGCGCGGATCAGCAGGTACTTGGCGCGCCGCTCCACGGCCTGAATGCGCTGTCCGGAGAGGCGCACGTCGAGGTCCTCGGGGATCGGCCAGCGCAGGCGCCGCTCACGGACCAGCACGCGGCTGACGCGCTGGCCCTTGAGGTACGGCTCGATGCCTCGGCGGGTGGTTTCGACTTCGGGCAGTTCGGGCATGGACTCGGGACTCAGTAGCGGCTCAGTTCGCGGATGCTTTCCTTGAGGTTCTCGAAGTCGTACTCGGTGAGGCCGACGTAGTCGAGCACCAGTTCGCGGATCGCCTCCCATTCCAGGTCGACGTCCTGATCGGCGAGCACCCGGTAGGACTCGCAGATGTGCTCGGCCATCTTGAGGATCGCCAGGAGGTTCTTCAACTGCACGTCGCGACCGCTGTCCTCGGCGAACAGGGCGCGGCAGTTGTGGTGGTAGGCGATGGCCTCGCAGAGGTGCTGCGGCAGGTTCCAGGAGCGCGCCGTGTAGTAGCCGACCACCGCGTGGTTGGTATTGAGCAGGCGGTTCTCGGTGTCGACGATGCGACGCTCGGCACTAGCGCTGGCATAGGACTCCTCGAGCACCGTCATGTACTGCGGGAAGCGCTTGAGCATCAGCGGGATGCCGCAGTTGTGGAACAGGCCCAGGGAGTAGGCTTCGTCCACCGCCTCGCAGCCGATGCGCTTGGCCAGGGTCAGGCAGGTCATGGCCACGTCCTGGGCGTTGTCCCAGAAGCGGTTGAGGGTGACGATGGTCTCGTCGCTCATCTCGCTCTTGATCGACAGCGCGTTGATCATGTTGATCACCGAGCGGCTGCCCAAGAGGTTGACCGCGTGCTGGATCGAGCCGACGCGGTTGGCCAGGCCGAAGTAGGGCGAGTTGACGATCTTCAGCAGGGCCCCGGAGAGTCCCGGGTCCTGGCCGATCAGACGGGCGATGGTCTTCAGGTCGGGGTTGGGCATGACCTGCTCCATCTGCAGGTCGACCATGATCTGCGGCTGCGGCGGCACGCTGATGCCCTGCAGCACCTGTTGAATCAGTTCGGGGGAAAGTTCCTGGCTCATCGTGACTGCTCGATGTGAAGCGCGCAGTCTAGCAACTGTGCGCCATTTCACCCACGGGCAATGCGCCCGGCGCGGGCACGTCCCTCCCCTATCGGCCTGCCGGCGCGGAAGTTGAGGGATCGAAGCGCGGCGCTTTCCGGCGGATGGGGCGTCGGTCGGCCGGGCTTGCTCTATAATCGCGCTCTTTTCCCCGGAGTCCTGTCCATGTCGCTGCCCAGCCTGCGCCTCAAAGCCAATGCCGACCGCCGCCTGCGCGCCGGCCACCTGTGGGTCTTCAGCAACGAGGTCGATGTCGCCGCCACGCCTCTGACGGCCTTCCAGCCCGGCGACCTGGCCCAGCTGGAGGCGGCCAACGGCAAGCCGCTGGGGGTGGTCGGGGTCAGCCCGAACAACCTGATCTGCGCGCGCCTGCTGTCCCGCGACGGCAAGCACGGCTTCGACAAGTCGCTGCTGGTACACCGCCTGAACGTCGCCCTGTCGCTGCGCGAGCGGCTCTTCGAGGTGCCCTGCTACCGCCTGGTGTACGGCGACTCCGACCTGCTTCCCGGCCTGGTGGTGGACCGTTTCTTCGACATCCTCGTGGTGCAGCTGGCCAGCGCCACCATGGAGCGCCACCGCGACGCGGTGATCGCCGCCCTGGTGCAGGTCCTCAAGCCCAGCGGCATCCTCTTCAAGAACGACTCCGCGGCGCGCGACGCCGAGGGGCTGGAGCGCTACGTGACGACCGTCCACGGCCAGGTGCCGGACTGGGTGGCCCTGGAGGAGAACGGTGTGAAGTTCCAGGCCCCGGTGCTGGCCGGGCAGAAGACCGGCTGGTTCTATGACCACCGTCTGAACCGCGCACGCCTGGCTTCCTACGTGAAGGGCAAGCGGGTCCTCGACCTGTTCAGCTACATCGGCGGCTGGGGCGTGCAGGCCGCGGTCTTCGGCGCCAGCGAGGTGATGTGCGTGGACGGCTCCGGCCTGGCCCTGGACGGCGTGGAGCGCAACGCCAGCCTGAACGGCGTGGCGGAGAAGATGACCTGCGTGGAAGGCGACGTGTTCGAGGCCCTCAGGGAGCTGAAGGCCGCCGAGGAGCGCTTCGACGTGGTGATCGCCGACCCGCCCGCCTTCATCAAGCGCAAGAAGGACCTGAAGAACGGCGAGGCCGCCTATCGGCGCCTCAACGAGCAGGCCATGCGCCTGCTCAGCAAGGACGGCATCCTGGTCAGCGCCTCCTGCTCCATGCACCTGCCGGAGGAGGACCTGCAGAACATCCTGCTGCAGAGCGCCCGCCACCTGGACCGCAACATCCAGCTGCTCGAGCGCGGCGGCCAGGGTCCGGACCATCCGGTGCACCCGGCGATCCCCGAGACCCGCTACATCAAGAGCCTGACCTGCCGGCTGCTGCCCAACGGCTAGGCCCCGCGGCTGCCGGTCGCACGGCCGGCAGCCCGTCCTGTCGCCTGCGCTGCTCCCCCGGCGCTTGCGCCGTCGGGCGCGGCGCTCATCTGCCGTCTATCCTGTAGTCACCTGCCACGCTCATCGCATCCCTGCAGTACCTGCCGGGACGCCAGCCGTGTCGCGGTAAGCCGGCCATGCGCGTCCCCGTCAGGCGATGACGACCCAGTGCAGACGAGGGCCGGCCCCGGGCGGGCAGGCCAGGGCTTCATCCAGGCGGACCTGCGCCAGCGCGGTCCGGGCCAGATCATCGGGGAGAGATATGGCTGGGGATAAGGCGTTCCTGCAGTTCATCCAGGTCAAGAAGACCTACGACCACAGGACCCTGGTGGTCAAGGACTTCAACCTCGAGGTGGCCAAGGGCGAGTTCATCACCCTGCTCGGCCCCTCCGGCTCCGGCAAGACCACCTGCCTGATGATGCTCGCCGGCTTCGAGGACGTGACCAGCGGCGAGATCCTCATCAACGGCCGCCAGGTCACCAGCATCCCCCCCTACGAACGCAACATCGGCATGGTCTTCCAGCAGTACGCGCTGTTCCCGCACATGACCATCCGCGAGAACCTCGCCTACCCGCTGAAGATCCGCAAGCAGCCCCGCCAGGCGATCAACGCCAAGGTCAACGAGTACCTGGCGCTGGTCGAGCTGCAGGACTTCGCCAACCGCTACCCCGGGCAGCTCTCCGGCGGCCAGCGGCAGCGCGTGGCGCTGGCCCGCGCGCTGATCTTCGCCCCGGACATCGTGCTCATGGACGAACCCCTGGGCGCCCTGGACAAGAAGCTGCGCGAGCAGATGCAGTTCGAGATCAAACGCCTCCACGAGCAGCTCGGCTTCACGGTGATCTACGTCACCCACGACCAGACCGAGGCGCTGACCATGAGCGACCGCATCGCCGTGTTCAACCAGGGCATCGTCCAGCAGTGCGCGCCGCCCCACGTGCTCTACGAGCGCCCGGCCAACCTGTTCGTCGCCGATTTCATCGGCGAGAGCAACAAGCTCAGCGGGCGCATCGAGGCAGTGGACGATCAGGAGGTCAGCGTGCGCCTCAGCGACGGCGCCCTGGTGCGTGCGCGCAAGGCCAACTGCACCCAGGTGGGCCAGCCGACCACGGTGTCGGTGCGCCCGGAGAAGCTGACCTTCACCGACCGCCTGGGCAATGCCGGCAACCAGGTCCGCGCGCGCTTCCTGACCAGTCACTACGTCGGCGAATACATCCGCTACCACTTCGCAACCGCCGACGGCACCGAGCTGGTGGTGAAGAACATGAACGACAGCTCGGCCCCGCGCCTGGAGCCCCAGCAGGAGATCTCCCTGGCCTGGCTGCCCCAGGACAGCCAGGCGCTGGATCGCCCGGAGGCGCCGACCCCAAGCTGACCAGGATCACCCCCGCAATGGCAATGGAGCACAACAACAATGGCTAGATCATTGACCACCAGCGTTTCCGCGTTCGCCCTCACGGCCGCCCTGGCAATGGCCTCCTTCGGCGCCGCCGCGCAGGATTCCCTGACCGTGGTGTCCTGGGGCGGCGCCTATGGCGCGGCGCAGAAGAAGCACGTCGTCGACCCCTTCCAGAAGGACACCGGGGTCAAGGTGCTGTTCGAGGACTACACCGGCGGCGTCGCCGAGATCAAGGCGCAGGTGGAGTCCGGCAACATCCAGTGGGACGTGGTCGACTTCGAGGTGATCGACCTCGAACGGGCCTGCTCCGAAGGGCTGCTCGAGGAGCTCCCGCGCGACTTCCTGCCGGCCGGCGTGGACGGCACCCCGGCCGAGCAGGACTTCATCCCCGAGGCCCTGGCCAGCGAGTGCGCGATCGGCAACATCGTCTGGTCGGTGGTGTTCGCCTACAACGAGCGGACCATCGGCAGCGTCAAGCCGGAGACCATCAAGGACTTCTTCGACACCGCGAAGATCCCCGGCAAGCGCGCCATGCGCAAGCGTCCGCAGGTCAATCTGGAATGGGCACTGATGGCCGACGGCGTGCCGCCGGCGGAGGTCTACGAGGTACTCGCCACCCCGGAAGGCCAGCAGCGCGCCTTCGACAAGCTCGCCAGCATCAAGAAGGACTTGGTCTGGTTCGACTCCTGGTCGCAGGCCCCGCAGCTGCTCAACGATGGTGGCGCGGTGCTGGTGCAGTCGGCCAACGGGCGCTTCTACGACTCCATCCGCCAGGAGAAGAAACCCTTCGTGATCGTCTGGGACGGCCACGTCTACGACCTGGATGCCTGGGCCATCGTCAAGGGCACCCCGAAGAAGGACCTGGCCATGCAGTTCATCGCCTACGCCACCGGCTCCAAGCCGCTGGCCGGCATGCCGGACGTGGCCTACGGTCCGACCCGCAAGTCGTCCATGCCGCTGGCCGATCAGACCGCCGCGCCGCACCTGCCCACCGCCCATCTGGACAAGGGCATCAAGGCCGGCTCGGAGTTCTGGGCCGACCACGGCGAGGCGCTCGGCGAGAAGTTCAACGAGTGGCTCCTGAACTGAACCGGCAGCCGTCCCATCCTCGCGGCGGGGCGGCCTGAGGAGAAGCCATGCCTGCCCGCGGCGCCCTTCTGCATTCCCTGACCGCCCAGGAAGCCGGCCAGGCCGCCCGTGCCCGGCGGCGCAAGCGGCTCACCGCCCTGCTGTTCGTGCTGCCGCTGCTGCTGTTCATCCTCCTGGCCTTCGTCGCGCCCATCGCCAGCATGCTCTGGCGCAGCGTCCACCACCCCACGGTCAGCGAACTGATCCCGCGCACCATTGCCGAACTGCAACGCTGGGACGAGCACGGCCTGCCCGACGAGGCCAGCCTCGCGGTATTCGCCGAGGAGCTGCACGCCCTGGCCAGGAAGCGGCAGTCCGGGCGCCTGGCCGAGGAGCTGAACCGCGCCTTCTCCGGGATGTCCAGCGTGGTCAAGAGCAGCGCCCGGCAGCTCGGCCGTCTCCAGCCGGAACAGCTCGCCACGGACGGCGTGCCGACCCTGCTCAAGGCTCACCGCAACTGGTCGCGCAGCGAGGTGTGGTACGCCATCAAGCGCGCCGGCATGACCTACACCTACGACTACTACCTGACCGCCCTGGACCTGGAGCGGCACCCGGACGAAGGCATCCGCCCCCGCGATACCCAGATCTACCTCAAGCTGTACAGCAAGACCCTGACCCTGGCGCTGATCATCACCCTGCTCTGCGCCCTGCTCGGCTACCCGCTGTCCTACTACCTGGCCAGCCTGCCGGAGAACCGCGCCAACCTGCTCCTGGTGCTGGTCCTGCTGCCGTTCTGGACCTCCCTGCTGGTGCGCACCACGGCGTGGATCGCCCTGCTGCAGACCAACGGGGTGATCAACTCCACGCTGCTCGCCAGCGGCCTTCTCGACGAGCCCCTGGAGATGCTCTACACCTCCTTCGCCACCGTGGTGGCCATGACCCACATCCTCCTGCCGTTCATGGTCCTGCCGCTGTACAGCGTGATGCGCGGCATCGACCCCAGCTACCTGCGCGCCGCCCTGAGCCTTGGCGACCGGCCGCTGCCGGCCTTCGCGCGCATCTACTTCCCGATGACCCTGCCGGGGCTGAGCGCCGGGGCGCTGCTGGTGTTCATCATCTCCGTGGGCTACTACATCACCCCGGCGCTGGTCGGCGGCACCGACGGGCAGATGATCAGCAACCTGATCGCCTTCCACATGCAGTCGTCGAACAACTGGGAGCTGGCCGCCGCCCTAGGCTCGCTGCTGCTGGCGCTGATCCTGCTCCTCTACTGGGTGTACGACCGCTTCGTCGGCGCCAGCAACATCAAGTTGGGCTGAAGGATGAACAGCACTCCCGCCTACTATGGTTTCTGGCAGCGCCTGGGCCGCCTGCTGCTCAAGCTCGGCTCCTGGCTGGTGCTGCTGTTCCTGATTCTGCCGATCCTGGTGATAGTGCCGCTGTCCTTCAACAGCGAGCCTTTCTTCAGCTTCACCGAGGGCATGCTCACCCTGCAGCCAGAGGCCTATTCGCTGCGCTGGTACCAGGAGGTGTTCACCGACCCGCGCTGGATCCTGGCGATCAAGAACAGCTTCATCATCGGCATCTTCGCCACCCTGCTGTCCACCGTGCTGGGCACCTGCGCGGCGGTGGGCCTGGCCCGCGAGGAGATGCCCCTGCGGCGCTTCATCACCGCCCTGCTGCTGTCACCGATGATCGTTCCGCTGATCATCACCGCCGCCGGGATGTTCTTCTTCTATTCGGACTTCGGCCTGGCCGGCACCTACCCCGGGGTGATCATCGCCCACGCGGCCCTGGGCACCCCCTTCGTGATCATCACCGTGACCGCCACCCTGGTGGGCTTCGACTACTCCCTGGTGCGCGCCGCGCTGAACCTGGGCGCCACCCCGCTGCGGGCGTTCTTCGACGTGATCATGCCGCTGATCCGTCCGGGGGTGATCTCCGGCGCGCTGTTCGCCTTCATCACCTCCTTCGACGAGGTGGTGGTCATCCTGTTCATGGCCGGACCGCAGCAGCGCACCATCCCCCGGCAGATGTTCTCGGGGCTGCGCGAGCAGATCAACCCGAGCATCCTGGCGGTGGCGACCCTGCTGATCCTCACCTCCATCGCCCTGCTGGTGACCCTCGAGCTGCTGCGCCGGCGTGCCGAACGGCTGCGCCTGGCGCCGGCCGAGTAGACCGGCGATCCCCCCGCCCTTCCGCGCCCCGACCGCCTGGGATTAGAATCGATGTTTCCCTGCCCCATCCCAGGCGGACTGACGAGCCCGGCCGAGCCGCCAGCGGCGATCCCGCGCAGCCTCCCGGCCCCACGCCCCGGCAACCTTCACTTGCATTTGCCAGCGGCCCGTGGCGCGCTCACCATACGCATAACCAGCGGGCCCGAATGCCCGCGTCGTGATTAGCCTCCGCAGGACCAGCCACCATGCCCGATTACCGCTCGAAAACCTCCACCCACGGCCGCAACATGGCCGGCGCCCGCGCCCTGTGGCGCGCCACCGGGATGAAGGACGAGGACTTCAAGAAGCCGATCATCGCCGTCGCCAACTCCTTCACCCAGTTCGTGCCCGGCCACGTGCACCTGAAGGACCTCGGCCAACTGGTCGCCCGCGAGATCGAACAGGCCGGCGGCGTGGCCAAGGAGTTCAACACCATCGCCGTGGACGACGGCATCGCCATGGGCCATGACGGCATGCTCTATTCGCTGCCGAGCCGCGAGATCATCGCCGACTCCGTGGAGTACATGGTCAACGCCCACTGCGCCGACGCGCTGGTGTGCATCTCCAACTGCGACAAGATCACCCCCGGCATGCTGATGGCCGCCCTGCGCCTGAACATCCCGGTGGTGTTCGTCTCCGGCGGCCCGATGGAAGCCGGCAAGACCAAGCTGGCCAGCCACGGCCTGGACCTGGTGGACGCCATGGTGATCGCCGCCGACGACTCCTGCTCCGACGAGAAGGTCGCCGAGTACGAGCGCAGCGCCTGCCCCACCTGCGGCAGCTGCTCCGGCATGTTCACCGCCAACTCCATGAACTGCCTGACCGAGGCCCTGGGTCTGTCGCTGCCGGGCAACGGCTCCACACTGGCCACCCACGCCGACCGCGAGAAGCTGTTCCGCCGCGCCGGCCGGCTGATCGTCGAGCTCTGCCAGCGCTACTACGGCGAGGGCGACACCAGCGTGCTGCCGCGCTCGATCGCCAGCTTCAAGGCCTTCGAGAACGCCATGACCCTGGACATCGCCATGGGCGGCTCGACCAACACCATCCTGCACCTGCTGGCCGCCGCCCAGGAGGCCGAGGTGCCCTTCACCCTGCGCGACATCGACCGCCTGTCGCGTCGCGTGCCGCAGCTCTGCAAGGTGGCACCGAACACCCAGAAGTACCACATGGAGGACGTGCACCGCGCCGGTGGCATCTTCGCCATCCTCGGCGAGCTGGCCCGCGGCGGCCTGCTGCACACCGACGTGCCGACCGTGCACGCCCGCAGCCTGGCCGAGGCCATTGCCCAGTGGGACATCACCCAGACCAGTGACCCCGCCGTCCACGAGTTCTTCAAGGCCGGCCCGGCCGGCATCCCGACCCAGGTGGCGTTCAGCCAGGACAGCCGCTGGCCGAGCCTCGACCTGGACCGCGCCGAGGGCTGCATCCGCTCCGTGGAGCGCGCCTACTCCAAGGAAGGCGGCCTGGCGGTGCTCTACGGCAACATCGCCGAGGACGGCTGCGTGGTGAAGACCGCCGGCGTGGACGAGTCCATCCTGGTCTTCGAAGGCAGCGCGAAGATCTACGAAAGCCAGGACGCCGCGGTGAAGGGCATCCTCGGCGACGAGGTGAAGCCTGGCGACGTGGTGATCATCCGCTACGAAGGCCCGAAAGGTGGCCCGGGCATGCAGGAAATGCTCTACCCGACCAGCTACCTGAAGTCCAAGGGCCTCGGCAAGCAGTGCGCGCTGCTCACCGACGGCCGCTTCTCCGGCGGCACCAGCGGCCTGTCCATCGGCCACGCCTCGCCGGAAGCCGCCGCTGGCGGCGCCATCGGCCTGGTCCGCGACGGCGACCGCATCCTCATCGACATCCCCAAGCGCAGCATCAACCTGCTGGTGTCCGACGAGGAACTGGCTGCACGCCGTGCCGAGCAGGACAAGAAGGGCTGGAAGCCGGCGCAGCCACGTGCCCGCCGCGTCAGCACCGCCCTCAAGGCCTACGCCCTGCTGGCCACCAGTGCCGACAAGGGCGCGGTGCGCAACAAGGCGCTGTTGGAAGGCTGAACCCGCCGCCAAGGAAAAGCCCGGCCCATGCCGGGCTTTTTCGTTCCCCCGCCCCGCCGCGATCCACCCGCCCTGCGGGCCACCGGCGGCTCGGGTAGAATCGCCGTTTTTTCGCAGTCGGTCCCCCCCATGACTTCCCTGGAACAGCCCCCCGTCACCGAACCCCGCAACGAACTCCTCTACGGCCTGGACGACCGTCCGCGCCCGCTGGCTGCGCTGCTCGCCGCCCTGCAGCACCTGCTGGCGATCATCGTGCCCATCGTCACCCCCGGCCTGCTGATCTGCCAGGCGCTGGGCGTCTCGCCGCGCGACACCAACCTGATCGTCTCCATGTCCCTGCTAGTCTCCGGCATCGCCACCTTCGTGCAGTGCCGGCGCTTCGGCCCGTTCGGCGCCGGGCTGCTGATCGTCCAGGGCACCAGCTTCAACTTCGTCGGCCCGCTGATCGCCGGCGGCACCCTGATGGTCGGCCAGGGCACTCCGGTGGAGACGGTGATGGCGGCGATCTTCGGCGTGGTGATGGCCGGCGCCTTCGTGGAGATGGGCGTGTCGCGCATCCTGCCCTTCGTCAAGCGGCTGATCAGCCCGCTGGTGACCGGCATCGTGGTGCTGCTGATCGGCCTGACCCTGATCAAGGTCGGCCTGATCAGCATGGGCGGCGGCTTCGCGGCCATGGCCGACGGCAGCTTCGCCAACGGCGAGAACCTGCTGCTGTCCGGCTGCGTGCTGGCGATCATCGTGGTGCTCAACCGCATCCCGCTGGTCTGGCTGCGCAGCTGCGCCATCGTCATCGCCCTGCTGGCCGGCTACCTGCTCGCCGCCTGGCTGGGCCGCCTGGACTTCGCCGGCCTGGAAGAGGCTCCACTGTTGCAGGTGCCCAGCCCACTGCACTTCGGCCTGGGCTTCTCCTGGGCGCTGTTCGTCCCCATGCTGGTGATCTACCTGGTCACCTCGCTGGAGGCCATCGGCGACGTCACCGCCACCAGCAAGGTGTCCCGGCAGCCGGTGGAAGGCCCGCTGTGGATGCAGCGGATCAAGGGCGGGGTGCTGGTCAACGGCGCAAACTCGCTGCTCGCCGGCCTGCTCAATAGCTTCCCCAGCTCGATCTTCGCGCAGAACAACGGGGTGATTCAGCTGACCGGCATCGCCAGCCGCCACGTCGGCCTGTGGATCGCCGCGCTGCTGGTGCTGCTCGGCCTGTTCCCGGCGGTGGCCGGGGTGCTGCAGGCGATCCCCGAGCCGGTGCTCGGCGGGGCCGCCCTGGTGATGTTCGGCGCGGTGGCCGCCTCGGGCATCAACATCCTCGCCGGCACCCGCCTGGACCGCCGCGCCCTGCTGATCATCGCGGTCAGCCTGGCCCTCGGCCTGGGCGTCTCCCAGGTGCCGGAGTTCCTCGCCCACATGCCGGCGGCGCTGCGCGCCGTGCTGGAGTCGGGGGTGGCCACCGGCGGCCTGTGCGCGCTGCTGATGAACTGGTTCCTGCCGGACCGGCCAGCCGCCGAGCGCTGAGCGGCGATTTCGATCCTTTCCCAATGGCCCGGCTTCTGCCGGGCCATTGCTATTCGTGGGCCAGCTCGGCGCTGATCTCGCCGGGACAGGCGCTCCACGTCGTTGCCGAACACCTCCCGGGGCCTTGAGGTCGGGCCCTTGGCGCCAGCAGCTGGCCCACTGCGGCGGCGTAGCCGGGGTAGGCAGCGCCGATCAGGTCGCGGGTGGCATGCTTGAAGTCCTTGCCCTGGATGCGCTCGGCTTCCCGCAGGGCGAGGTTCTTCACACCCTGCCGGGTGCGCAGCAACAGTGACACCGCACCCTGGGCCACGCAGCTGCCGACCAACCTGCAGCTGAGCTGGCATGACGTATGCACTTTATTCCCCCATGATGCGGCGAACCTGCCTGACGATCTGTATACAGCCCATGTTCGGATGGCCATTCGCGGCCATCCCCACGAGCCGCTGATCGGGGAGCGCGACGGCCTGCTGCTGGCCAATCCGGGCGGTGCCGGAGCGCGCCGATTCCGCCTGCCGATCAACGTCGCGCGGCTACATCCGGCGGTCGGCCGAGTACACGCAGAACTGCTTGAGCTGTGCACGGTGCGCCAGTCTGGTGCACCTGGCACCCCCAGGCGCCATTCGTCGCCTCACGGATTCCTGACCGAAGCGTCAGAGACCTTTTCGCCGAATTTTTCTGTTGTTTAAAGCAGTAATGCCGGAGATCGAAACCGATCGTCGCATTTAAAAATGTATACAAGATACTGGAAAAATACGCGCATGTTTGTCTACAGTGGCCGGCACAAGAACAACAGCAGCGAGAAGCCCCACCATGACTGTCTCCTCCGCAAGCCCGTCTCCGGTGCAGCGTCCGGAAGATGAAAACCTCGGAATCGGCGCCAACCTCGCCTACGGCCTGCAGCACGTGCTGACCATGTACGGCGGCATCGTGGCGGTGCCGCTGATCGTCGGCCAGGCCGCGGGGCTGTCGCCCGCCGACATAGGCCTGCTGATCGCCGCCTCGCTGTTCGCCGGCGGCCTGGCGACCCTGCTGCAGACCCTCGGCCTGCCTTTCTTCGGCTGCCAGCTGCCACTGGTGCAGGGTGTGTCCTTCGCCGGGGTGGCGACCATGATCGCGATCCTCGGCGGCAACGGCGCCGGCGGCATGCCGGTGGTGCTCGGCGCGATGATCGGCGCCTCGCTGATCGGCCTGCTGATCACCCCGGTGTTCTCGCGGATCACCAAGTTCTTCCCGCCGCTGGTCACCGGCATCGTCATCACCACCATCGGCCTAACCCTGATGCCGGTCGCCGCGCGCTGGGCGATGGGCGGCAACAGCCAGGCGGCGGACTTCGGCAGCATGGCCAACATCGGCCTGGCAGCCTTCACCCTGGGCACCGTGCTGCTGCTCAGCAAGCTGGGCAGCGCCAGCATCTCGCGGCTGTCGATCCTGCTCTCCATGGTGATCGGCACTCTGGTGGCCATGGCCTGCGGCATGACCGACTTCTCCGGGGTGCTGGAAGGCCCGCTGGTGGCCATGCCCACTCCGCTGCACTTCGGCATGCCGGAGTTCCAGGTCGCCGCCATCCTGTCGATGCTGATCGTGATCATCGTCACCCTGGTGGAAACTTCCGCAGACATCCTCGCGGTGGGCGAGATCATCGGCACCAAGGTGGATTCCCGGCGCCTCGGCAACGGCCTGCGCGCGGACATGATCTCCAGCTCCCTGGCGCCGTTCTTCGGCTCCTTCACCCAGAGCGCCTTCGCCCAGAACGTCGGCCTAGTGGCGGTCACCGGGGTGAAGAGCCGCTACGTGGTGGCCACCGCCGGGCTGATCCTGGTGACCCTCGGTCTGCTGCCGGTGATGGGCCGGCTGATCGCCGCGGTACCCACCGCGGTGCTCGGCGGCGCCGGCGTGGTGCTGTTCGGCACCGTGGCGGCCAGCGGCATCCGCACCCTGTCCAAGGTGGACTACCGCAACAACATGAACCTGATCATCGTCGCCACCTCGATCGGCTTCGGGATGATCCCGATCGCCGCGCCGAACTTCTACCACCACTTCCCGGACTGGTTCGAGACCATCTTCCACTCCGGGATCAGCTCGGCGGCGATCATGGCGATCCTCCTCAACCTGATCTTCAACCACCTGAAGGCCGGCAACTCGGACCAACAGTCGGTGTTCGTCGCCGCCAGCGAGCGCACCCTGCGCTACCAGGACATCGCCATGCTGAACGACGGCGACTACTTCCGCGACGGCAAGCTGTACGACGCCGAGGGCCACGAGGTGACCATCGTCGATGCCGACGAGCACGCCCCGGCCTCCGAGGCGCAGCCGCGGGTCAGCGGCCCCACCCCGACCGCCACCAGCCCTAGCGGCGGCTGAGCCGGGGCCGGGCGCTCCCGGGCCACGAGCCGCCGGGGCTACGGCGCCCTACTTGCGGTCCCACACCTCGAAGGCATACGCCGGCGTCCCCTCGCCGGCCGGATGCTCGATGCTCGACGCCAGGTGCCAGTCAGCCGCGTCGAAGGCCGGGAAGAAGGCATCCCCCGCCGGGCTCAACGCCACCCGGGTCAGGTACAGGCGCTGGGCCAGCGGCAGCGCCTCGGCATACAGCTGCGCCCCGCCGATCAGCATGATCTCCTCGGCCTCCTCCGCGCGGGCCCACTGCTCGGCGCGGGCGATGGCCGCCGACAGCGAGGCGAAGACTTCCGCCCCCTCCAGACGCAGCCCCGCCTGGCGGCTGACCACCAGGTTGAGGCGCCCGGGCAGCGGCCGGCCCAGGGAATCCCAGGTCTTGCGGCCCATGATGATCGGCTTGCCGAGGGTCAGCGCCTTGAAGTGCCTGAGGTCGGCGGGCAGGTGCCAGGGCAGGCGGTTGTCGATACCGATCACGCGGTTCTCGCCAAGGGCGGCGATCAGCGCCAGGGGCAGACGGGTTTCGCTCATGGGATCTCCTGAGAATCGAAGGCTAAGCGCCGGCGCAGCATACCAGCCCGGTCCGGCGATGGGCGCCAGCCTAGCGGCGCATCGGGTCGGGCTGCGCCCTGTCCTTGGATGGGCGCGCAGTGTCGGCGGCACGCCGCAACGGTTATCCTCATGTCCCGACCCGGACCCTCGGAGCCCGCGTGACCGACGCCATCACCCGTCTTTCCTCCCTCGAGCGCCTCTGGCTGTGCGAAGCCGTCCGCCTGCGCGAGGAACAGGCCGGCCCGCTCGACGACGGCGAGGCCAACCGCCGCGCCAGCGCCGCCGGCGGCGAGCTGGCCCAGCGCATCGAGCGCCGCGCCCTGCTGCTCGCCGAGCGCGACGGACTGCTCGACGGCCTGCGCCACTGGCAGCAGGGCGCCCGCCTGGCCGCGCTGGTGCTGCTGGTGCTGGCCGCCGGCGGCGGTGCCGGGCTGGCCTTCGCGGCGCTCGGCGACGGACTGCGCCCGGTCAACGTGTTCTGGGCGCTGGGCAGCCTGCTCGGCCTGCACCTGCTGAGCCTGGCCGGCTGGCTGCTCGGCCTGCGTTTCGCCGGGGGCGGTGCCCTGGGCCGGCTCTGGCTGTGGCTGAGCGGCAAGCTGGCCCGCGACGCGCGCATCGCCCAGCTGGCTCCGGCCCTGCTGCTGGTGCTGGAGCGCCGCCGGCTAGGCCGCTGGGCGCTCGGCCTGCTGGTCCACGGCCTCTGGCTGCTCGCCCTGCTGGCCGCCGCCGTGCTGCTCCTCGCCCTGCTCGCCACCCGCCGCTACGACTTCGTCTGGGAAACCAGCATTCTCGCCAGCGACACCTTCATCAGCCTCACCCAGGCTCTCGGAGCCCTGCCGGCGCTGCTCGGCTTTGCCCTGCCGGACCCCGAGATGATCCGCGCCAGCGGCGACAGCGCCCTGGCCAGCGAGGCGGCGCGCCGCGCCTGGTCGGGCTGGCTGCTCGGCGTGCTGGTGGTCTACGGCCTGCTGCCGCGCCTGGTGCTGTGCCTGCTCTGCGTCTGGCGCTGGCACCACGGCCGTGCACGCCTGCGCCTGGACCTCGAGCTGCCCGCCTACCGCCTGCTGCGCGAACGCTTGCAGCCCTCCAGCGAGCGCCTCGGGGTGCTCGACCAGGCCCCGGCGCGGCTCAGTGAGCCCCTGGGCGGCGTGCCCAGCGCAGCCGGCAGCGGCGCCCTGCTGGTGGCCGTGGAGCTGGACCCCAGCCGTCCCTGGCCACCGGTCCTGCCCGCCGGGGTGGCGAATGCCGGAATCCTCGACAGCCGCGAGCAACGCCAGCGCCTGCTCGACCAGTTGAGCCGCTTCCCGGCCGAGCGCCTGCTGATCGCCTGCGACCCGCGCCGCTCGCCGGACCGCGGCACCCTGGCGCTGCTCGGCGAGCTGGCGCATAGCGCCGCCAGCACGCGCATCTGGCTACTCCCCCCGCCGCCCGGCGAGGTGCTGGACCGCGCACGCCTCGGCGACTGGCACGCGGCGCTGGCCGGCCTCGGCCTGAGCTGGAGTGACCGCGCACCACTGAACTGGCTGGAGAGCGGACATGACTGAGAGCCACTCCGCCCCCATCCGGCTTGCCGTGGTCGGCCACACCAACGTCGGCAAGACCTCCCTGCTGCGCACCCTGACCCGCGACGTGGACTTCGGCGAAGTCTCCCACCGGCCGAGCACCACCCGCCACGTGGAAGGCGCGCGCCTCTACGTCGACGGCGAGGCGCTCCTGGAGCTCTACGACACCCCCGGCCTGGAGGACGCCATCGCCCTGCTCGACTACCTGGAACGCCTCGACCGCCCCGGCGAGCGCCTCGACGGCCCGGCGCGCCTGACACGCTTCCTCGACGGCGCCGAAGCCCGCCAGCGCTACGAGCAGGAAGCCAAGGTGCTGCGCCAACTGCTGGCCAGCGATGCCGGGCTCTACGTGATCGACGCCCGCGAGCCGGTCCTCGCCAAGTACCGCGACGAACTGGCGGTGCTGGCCATGGCCGGCCGGCCGCTGCTGCCCGTGCTCAACTTCGTGCGCGACCAGCGCCAACGCGAGCCGGAATGGCGCGAAGCGCTGGCCCGCCTGGGCCTGCACGCTCTGGTGCGCTTCGACACGGTGGCGCCGCCGCTGGACGGCGAGCGGCGCCTCTACGAGAGCCTGGCGTTGCTCCTCGAGCCGGCCCGCGCGCGCCTGGACCGGCTGATCGCCGACCACGAGGCGCAGGTGGCGGCACGCCGCGCCAGCGGCGCGCGGCTGATCGCCGAGCTGCTGGTGGACGTCGCCGCCTGCCGGCGCAGCGTGGCCGCCCAGCCGGTACTGGAGCAGGGCGCGATCCGCGAGCTGCACGCAGCGGTGCGCCAGCGCGAACAGCGCTGCGTCGAGGCCTTGCTGCGCCTCTACGCGTTCCGCCGCGAGGACGCCGATGCCGGCGACCTGCCACTGCTCGACGGGCGCTGGGGCGACGACCTGTTCAACCCGGAAACCCTCAGGCAGCTGGGCATCAAGCTGGGCAGCGGGATGGCCGCCGGAGCGGCGGCCGGCGCCGGCCTGGACCTGCTGGTCGGCGGCCTCAGCCTGGGCGCCGCAACCCTGCTCGGCGCCCTCGCCGGCGGTGGCGCGCAGACCGCCCGCCACTACGGCCAGCGTCTGCTCGGCAAGCTCAAGGGGCAGCGCGAACTGACCGTGGACGACGCCGTGCTGCGCCTGCTCGCCCTGCGCCAGCGCCAGCTGCTGCAGGCCCTGGAAGCGCGCGGTCATGCCGCACTGGAGGCGATCCGCCTGGACTGCCCGCAGGACCGCGAATGGCGCGAAGGCAGGCTGCCCGAGGCGCTGCGCAAGGCCCGCGCCCATCCGGAATGGTCGGCGCTGAACCCTGGCGCGCGCCTCGGCGACCCCGAGCGCCAGGCCCTGCTCGACGCCCTGGCCGCCGAGCACCTCTAGAACGCGAAACGCCCCGCGAAGCGGGGCGTCCAGGTCATGCCGCAGCGGCCCGGCCACTGCCGGACCGCCGGCGGTCTCATTCGGGAATGCGCAGCACCTGCCCCGGATAGATCTTGTCCGGATGGCTGAGCAGCGGCTTGTTGGCCTCGAAGATCTTCATGTACAGGTTGGCGTTGCCGTACTCGGCCTTGGCGATGGCGCTCAGGGTGTCGCCCTTCTTCACCGTGACGAAACGCGCCTGCGGTGCCGGCGCGGCCACCGTGATGCGGTCCTCCACCTCGCCCACCCCGGCGACGTTGCCAAGGGCCAGGAGAATCTTCTCCTTCTCTTCCTGACTGGCCACCTCGCCGGCGGCGATCACCTTGTCCCCCTCCACCGTCAACTGGATGTCGGGATTGCCCAGTCCCACCTTGGCCACATGCTCCTTGAGCGTTTCCGCCGCCCGGGCCTCGTTGCCGGTCAGCGTGTCCCACAACTTCTCGCCTGCTTCCTTCACGAATGCAAAGATGCTCATCTAGGTGTTCTCCCTGTGGCTAGTCCGAACGGCGGCCCCGGCGAAGGGGACACCAGCCAGCTGAGTCTAGCCAGTATCCGGCCATCGTCAGCCTCGCCGAGTGAATCGACCACGCCGGCGCCGACAAGTTCTCCCTCTCTCCCCGGACTCCCCCGAAGGGCGATGGAGCATCCGTGATCGCCGCGACTGCGCCGCCGCTGCACCACGGAGGAAATCGCGGGCCTTCCCTACATCTCCCGATCCCACTCGCCGGAGCGGGATCGGGGCTGAGGGCCGGTCCAGCGCCCACCGCAGCGGCGCGCTAGAATCCCCGGCACCTCGCTGCCGGAGCGGCCCATGGACATCAAGCAACTGAAATTCCTCGTCGCCCTCGACGAAACCCGCCACTTCGGCCAGGCAGCGGCGCGCTGCCATGTCACCCAGCCGACCCTGTCGATGCGCCTGCGCAACCTGGAGGAGGAGCTGCAGCTACCTCTGGTGCGCCGCGGACAGCGCTTCGAAGGCTTCACCGAGGCCGGCGAGCGGGTGCTGGCCTGGGCGCGCACCCTGCTGGCTGCCCACGACGGCCTGTACGCCGAGGCAGCGGCCTGCCGCGGCAGCCTCAGCGGCACCCTGCGCCTCGGCGTGGTGCCGCTCTCCAGCTTCGACCCGGTGCCCCTGCTGCAGCGCCTGCACCGCCGCCATCCGCACCTGCGCTTCGTGCTCTCCTCGCTGAGCTCCGGGCAGATCCTCGACCAGTTGGCCAGCAACCGCCTGGACGTCGGCCTCTCCTACCTGGACCGCCTGGACGCCGAGCACTTCGAGTTCCGCCCGCTGCAGGAAACCCGCATGGGCCTGCTCCACGACCGCCGCCACTTCCGCTTCGAGACCGCGCCGCTGCGCTGGGAGGCGCTGGTCGAACTGCCCCTCGGCCTGCTGAGCAGCGGCATGCACTTCCGTCAGTCCATCGACCACGCCTTCCGCAGCCGCGGCCTGCGTCCCGAGCCGGTGCTGGAAACCGACGCCGTGCACCAGCTGCTGCAGGCCGTGCAGGGCGGCCTGTGCTGCGCGGTGATGCCGCTGCCCTGCGGCCTGGAGCTGGGCGAGCACCTCTGCCTGCAACCCATCGAGGACGCCCACACCCTGGCCCCGCTGGGGCTGATCATGCGCCGCGGCGAGCCGCGCTCGGCCCTTGCCGAGGCCTGCTTCGCGGCCCTGGACGAGGCTATCTAGAGCCATCATCGAGCCCCTCTATCAAGACATCGAAACTCGCGATTAGACGCACCGGGCAGCGCGGCCTAGGCTGGTCAAAAAAGCACCATCAGTGGTTTGCCTGCCATGCCTGCCTTGCACCAGCCCCGCTCCAACGAGGCGGAGAGTCGTCTTGCCACCGAGCTGGCCGAAGCCAGCTCCACCTACCGTTACCTGGACACCTGCGGCGAAACCGCCCCGGCGGACGCCGAGCTGGCTGAGGAAGTCGCCCTGGCCATCGCCTTCAACGGCATCAGCCAGGCGGTGATGCTGGTCTCGCCCGCCGACCTGGAAGACTTCGTGGTCGGCTTCAGCCTGGGCAGCGGCATCGTCGACTCCATCGACGACATCTATGACATCCGTCTGGGCGGCACCGGTGCCGCCCGCCAGGCCGAGGTGCAGATCAGCAACCGCGCCTTCTGGCGTCTCAAGCAGCAGCGCCGCCGCCTGGCCGGCAGCAGCGGCTGCGGGCTATGCGGCGTGGAAGCCCTGGAGCAGGCGCTGCCCAACCTGCCGAGCCTGAGTCCGGCGCCCCTGCCGCCGCTCGCCTGGCTGCACGAGCTGCGCCCGCGGATCGCCGCCTGGCAACCGCTCGGCCGGCACTGCGGCGCGGTGCACGCGGCGCTGTTCATGGACGCCCAGGGCGAGCTGCGCCTGGCCCGCGAGGACATCGGCCGGCACAACGCCCTCGACAAGCTGATCGGCGCTCTGCTGCGCCAGCGTCAGCCGCTGCACGGCGGCCTGGCCATCGTCACCAGCCGCTGCAGCCTGGAGCTCATCCACAAGGTGCTGCGCGCCGGCATCCACACCCTGGTCAGCCTCAGCGCCCCCACCGGCCTGGCCGTGCAATGGGCGCGCCGCCACCAGCTCAACCTGATCCATCTGCCGCAACGCGCCCAGCCGCGCGTGTACAGCCCGGAGTCTGCCGCATGACCCACCGCATCCAGGAACGTCCGCCCCGTCGCTTCAAGCCCTACCAAGGCCCGGCCGGAGGCTGGGGCGCGCTGCGCAGCGTGACCCGCCACTGGCTGGAGAGCGACAACGCCCTGAAGAACATCCGCACCCTGCTGAAGACCAACCAGCACGGCGGCTTCGACTGCCCCGGCTGCGCCTGGGGCGAGTCGCCGGACAGCGGCCGGGTGAACTTCTGCGAGAACGGCGCCAAGGCGGTCAACTGGGAAGCCACCCAGCGCCGGGTGGACGCCGCTTTCTTCGCCCGCCACAGCGTCAGCGCCCTGCGCGAGCAGAGCGACTACTGGCTGGAGTACCAGGGCCGGCTCACCGAGCCGATGCGCTACGACGCGGCCATCGACCGCTACGTGCCGATCAGCTGGGACGACGCCTTCGCGCTGATCGCCCGTCACCTGCGCGCCCTGGAAAGCCCCGACCAGGCCGAGTTCTACACCTCCGGGCGGGCCAGCAACGAGGCCGCCTATCTCTACCAGCTGTTCGTCCGCGCCTACGGCACCAACAACTTCCCGGACTGCTCGAACATGTGCCACGAGGCCAGCGGCGTGGCCCTCGGGCAGAGCATCGGGGTCGGCAAGGGCACCGTGACCTTCGCCGACCTGCACCAGGCCGACGCCATCTTCGTGCTCGGCCAGAACCCCGGCACCAACCACCCGCGCATGCTCGAGCCACTGCGCGAGGCGGTGGCCCGCGGCGCCCGGGTGGTCTGCGTCAACCCGCTGCGCGAGCGCGGCCTGGAGCGCTTCCAGCACCCGCAGCACGCCCTGGAGATGCTCGGCAACCGCTCGCGAGCGACCCACACCCACTACTTCCGCCCGGCTCTGGGCGGCGACCTGGCGCTGCTGCGCGGCATGGCCAAGTTCCTCCTGCAATGGGAGCGCGAGGCCCCCGGCAGCGTCTTCGACCACGACTTCATCGCCCGCCACACCGAGGGCCTGGACGCCTACCTGGCGGCCGTGGAGGCCAGCGAATGGCAGGCCATCGAGGCGCAGTCCGGCCTGCGCCTGGCCGAGATCGAGGAGCTGGCGCGTCTGTATGCCGGCGCCGAGCGGGTGGTGATGTGCTGGGCCATGGGCATCACCCAGCACCGCCATTCGGTGGCCACCATCCAGGAGATCGCCAACCTGATGCTGCTGCGTGGCAACGTCGGCAAGCCGGGCGCCGGCCTCTGCCCGGTACGCGGCCACAGCAACGTGCAGGGCGACCGCACCGTGGGCATCAACGACCGCCCGCCGGCGGCCCTGCTCGACGCCCTGGAGCGGCGCTTCGGCTTCGCCCCGCCGCGGCATCCCGGACACAACACGGTGGAAGCCATCCAGGCCATGCTGGAGGGGCGCAGCAAGGTGTTCATCGGCCTCGGCGGCAACTTCGCCCAGGCCACCCCGGACAGCTCGCGCACCCACCAGGCGCTGCGCAACTGCGCGCTGACCGTGCAGATCAGTACCAAGCTCAACCGCAGCCACCTGATGCACGGCCGCGACGCGCTGATCCTGCCCTGCCTGGGACGCACCGACATCGACCTGCAGGCCGGCGGCGAGCAGGCGGTGACCGTCGAGGACTCCTTCAGCATGGTGCACGCCTCCTACGGCCAGCTGCGCCCGCTGTCCGCGCAGATGCGCTCGGAGCCGGCGATCGTCGCCGGGATCGCCAACGCCACCCTGGGCGCCTGGCCGGTGGACTGGCTGTGGCTGGTGGAGGACTACGCGCGGATCCGCGCGCTGATCGCCGAGACCATCCCCGGCTTCGCCAATTTCGAGGAACGCATCGCCGCGCCGGGTGGCTTCTACCTGGGCAACGCCGCGGCGCGCCGCGAGTGGAACACCCCGAGCGGCAAGGCGCGCTTCCAGGCCAACCAGTTGCCCGCCTCGCTGCTCCACGCCGAACTGCCCGAGGAGCCGCAGCTGATCCTCCAGACTCTGCGCTCCCACGACCAGTACAACACCACCATCTACGGCCTGGACGACCGCTACCGTGGGGTCAGGGGCGAGCGCCGGGTACTGTTCGCCAACGAGGCGGACATCCTGCGTCTGGGCTTCAAGCCGGGGCAGAAGGTGGACATCCGCTCGCTGTGGGCCGACGGCGTGGAGCGCCGGGTGCACGGCTTCACCCTGCTGGCCTACGACATCCCGGCCGGCCAGGCGGCGGCCTACTACCCGGAAACCAACCCGCTGGTGCCACTGGAAAGCTTCGGCGCCGGCAGCTTCACGCCCACCTCCAAGTTCGTCGCCATCCGCCTGGAGCCGGCCCGCCACGACGGGCGCATCCTCTGACCTCCGCCCTGCCGGGAGGCCCTGACCGACCTCCCGGCACGGCCATCAATCAGCCATCAAACTGCCATTGGAATGCTATCGAACAACCCCGCCATGCCGCGCGGGCGAGGGGGCTTTGAGCCCTCCAACACAGCGAAGTTCCCTTGAAAAACACTTGGCTACAGACTTGCAAAAAAGTCGCTACCGCTCGTCTGCCGGCACTTGAGAAGGTCCCGAGGCGAACCCAGCATCTGCTCATCACCAGTCACAAGCACAAGGTTCGCCCTCGTATGAAACGTCTCTCGATTCTCCTGATCTCTCTGGGCCTGGTCAGCGGCGCGGCGATGGCAGGCAGCGACACCCGTGCGGGTGTCGGCGGCGCCCTGGGCGGCGTGCTCGGCTCCGTGGTCGGCAACCAGGTCGGCGGCTCCACCGGCGCGGCCATCGGCGCCGGCATCGGCGGCGCGGCCGGCAGTGCGGTGGGCGCGGATCGGCACAGCCGTACCGAGGCGGCGATCGGCGGTGCCCTGGGCGCAGCCGGCGGCAATGTGGTCGGCAATCAGGTCGGCGGCACCACCGGCGGCCTGATCGGCGCGGCACTGGGTGGCGGCGCCGGCGGCGCGATCGGTAACCACTACGGCATGAAGAGCTACAACGACGACCGTCACGACCGCCGCTACGTCGGTCATCGCCACCCCCATCCGCACAAGCACCATCCGAAGCACAAGCACCGCCACCACCATCACTGAGCCACACGCGCACCGGCCTCGCGCCGGTGCGCCTGCCGTCTTCCAGCGCCCGGCCCACGTCATCCCCGGCCAGCCAAGTTCGAAGGCATCTTCCTGCCAACGGAGCCCCTCATGCCCCGGCCCCTGCGTCAGCCGCGACGAAATCCGGGCCTGAGCGATGTACGACTTCGCCAGCTCCGACTGCACCACGGTAGCGGTCATCGCGGTGTTCAGCGTCTATTTCGTCGCCGGGGTGGCCGGATACCCTCACCCGCTTCTGCGCGCCGATCATCCTCAGCGCATCGCTGCTGGGCGCCGCCGTACCGGGCTGCAGGAAGCGCCTGTGGCTGGCACCACCTGCGGGGTTCTTCGGCCTGCGTGGCCAAGTGATGAGGCTCTCGACGATCCCCGGCCCCATGACCTACGCCCTGTGTAACTGGCTAACCATGCCGATCACCGGCAGCTACTCAGTCGCCGGCCTCGACCTGTCGCGCGGGCGGCGCGCGGCACTCGCCGCGGCGCCCTGACTCAGTCCGTCAGCAAGGCCGCCAGGGCCGCACGCAGCGTCTCGGGGATGGCCACCGGGCGGTTGCTCCGGCGGTCCACGAAGACGTGGACGAAGCGCCCGGCGGCACAGGCTTCCTCCTCGCCGGCCTTGAATATCGCCAGCTCGTACTGCACCGAGCTGTTGCCCAGTTTGCCGACCCGCAGGCCGACCTCGATGCGCTCGGGGAAGGCGATGGAGGCGAAGTAGTCGCAGGCCGAGCTGACCACGAAGCCGACCACCTGGCCGGTGTGGATGTCCAGTCCGCCGCGCTCGATCAGGTAGGTATTCACCGCGCTGTCGAAGTAGCTGTAGTAAACAACGTTGTTGACGTGGCCGTAGAGGTCGTTGTCGTGCCAGCGGGTGGTGATCGGCTGGAAGTGGCGGTAGTCGCTGCGCAGGTGACGGGGCTGGCTCATGGAATTCCTTGGCATCGGTTCGGACCACCGCGCCGTGGCGGTCCGGTGCATGGATTGGCTGGCGTTCAGTAGGCCGCCTGGTAGATCGCCAGGGCGTCGGCCTCGCTGAGTTCGCGGGGATTATTCACCAGCAGGCGCTGCTGCTGCATGGCCTCGGCGGCCAACTGCGGCAGCAGCGACTCCGGCACCCCGGCCTCGCGCAGGCGAGCGGGCAGGCCGCTGCGCTCGCTGAAATCGGCCAGGGCGAGGATCAGTTGCTCGCAGACGTCCAGGGGCGTGCCGGGCTGCAGACGCGGGCCGAGTACCAGCGGCGCCAGCTCGGCGTACAGCGGCGCCGTCACTTCGGCGTTGAAGCCCAGCACGTGGGGCAGCACCAGGGCATTGGCCAGGCCGTGGGGGATGTGGCAGTGCCCGCCGAGCGGATAAGCCAGGGCATGCACCGCCGCCACCGGGGCGTTGGCGAACGCCTGGCCGGCCAGGCAGGCGCCGAGCAGCATGGCCTGGCGCGCCGCAAGGTTGCGGCCGTCGTGCACCGCAGTGTCGAAGTGGGTGGCCAGCAGGCGCAGCGCCTCGCGGGCCAGCAGGTCTGACAGCGGGTTCTTGCGCAGCCGGCTGGTGTAGGCCTCGATGGCGTGGACCATGGCGTCGATGCCGGTGGCGGCGGTCACCGCGGCAGGCAGGCCGAGGGTCAGTTCGGCGTCCAGCAGCGCCAGATCGGGCAGCAGCAGCGGCGAGACCACGCCCTGCTTACTGGCCTCGCCGGTGGTGACGATGGCGATGGGGGTGACCTCGGAGCCGGTGCCGGCGGTGGTCGGCACCAGGATCAGCGGCAGACGCCGGCCACGGGCGTTGCCCACCCCGTACAGCTCGGCGAGCGTCTGCCGGCACTCCGGGTGGGCCAGCAGGGCGACCAGTTTAGCGACGTCCATGGAGCTGCCGCCGCCGAAGCCGACGATCAGCTCGGCGCGCTGCGCCCGGGCCTGTTCCACGGCGGCCAGCACCACCGCCTCCGGCGGATCGGCACACACCTGATCGTAGAGCGTGACGCTCGATCCGGCGGCGGCGAAGCCGGCGAGCGCTGCGTCGAGCAGGCCGAGGGCGGCGATCCCCGGGTCGCTGAGGATCAGCACCGAACGCGCCTGGCGCTCCCGGCACAGGTCGGCCAGGCGGGCGGCGGCGCCGCATTCGCAGAGGATCTGCGCGGTGGTGACGAAGCTGAATGGCTGCATGGCGATATCCTCGTTGTTGTTATGCTCGCCCCTGTAGCCGCCCCGGCGCCTCTCCCAGCGGGAGAGGCTCGAGGGCTGGCGGTCAGGCCCCGACCTATGCAGTCAAGACCGCCGTGGCGCGATCCGCCAGCCTGGCTGCCGAAAGGCCGGCCGTCGACCGAGCCCTGGTCGTGTCGTCAGCCCGCCTTTTCCCGCGCCACAAACGCAGAAGCCGCCCCGAGGGGCGGCTTCTGCGGCGTGCGACTGCGGCTTACAGCTGCGGGCCGGCGTTGCGGATGGCGTCGCTCACCTCGAACTTCTTGAAGTTCTCGATGAACTTGGCGGCCAGCTCGCGGGCGGCAGCGTCGTAGGCATCCTTGTCGGCCCAGGTGTTGCGCGGGTTGAGCAGCACGGTCTCGACGCCCGGCACGGCCTTCGGCACGTCCAGGTTGATGATCGGCAGGTGCTCGGTTTCCACGCCGACCAGCGCACCGCTCTGGATGGCGGCGATCACCGCCCGGGTGGTGGGGATGCTGAAACGCTTGCCGACACCATAGCCACCGCCGGTCCAGCCGGTGTTGACCAGGTAGACCTTGGAGCCGAAGGACTTGATGCGCTTGATCAGCAGTTCGGCGTAGACCCCGGCCGGGCGCGGGAAGAAGGGCGCGCCGAAGCAGGTGGAGAAGGTCGACTTGATGCCACCGCCGGAGCCCATCTCGGTGGAGCCGACCAGGGCAGTGTAGCCGGACAGGAAGTGATAGGCGGCCTGCTCCTCGTTGAGGACCGACACCGGCGGCAGCACGCCGGTCAGGTCGCAGGTCAGGAAGATCACCGCGTTGGGCTCGCCGCCGAGGTTCTTCTCGGAACGCTTCTCGACGAACTCCAGCGGGTAGGCGGCACGGCTGTTCTGGGTCAGGCTGTCGTCGCTGTAGTCCGGGACGCGGTTGGCGTCCAGCACCACGTTCTCCAGCACGGTGCCGAAGCGGATGGCGTTCCAGATCACCGGCTCGTTCTTCTCGGACAGGTCGATGCACTTGGCATAGCAACCGCCCTCGATGTTGAACACCACGCCCTCGCCCCAGCCGTGCTCGTCGTCGCCGATCAGGTAGCGGCTCGGGTCGGCGGACAGGGTGGTCTTGCCGGTGCCGGACAGGCCGAAGAACAGGGTCACGTCGCCCTCTTCGCCGATGTTAGCGGCGCAGTGCATGGGCAGCACGTCCTTCTCGGGGAGCAGGAAGTTCTGCACCGAGAACATGGCCTTCTTCATCTCGCCGGCGTAACGCATGCCGGCGATCAGCACCTTGCGCTGGGCGAAGTTGATGATCACGCAGCCATCGGAATTGGTGCCGTCACGCTCCGGCACGCACTCGAAGTTGGCGACGTTGAGCACCTGCCACTCGGGCTTGCCGGCCGGGTTATAGGTTTCCGGGTTGATGAACAGCTGGCGGCCGAACAGGTTCTGCCAGGCGGTCTGGGTGGTCATCTTCACCGGCAGGTAGTGTTCCGCCGCGGAGCCGACGTGGACATGGGAGACGAAGTGGTCCTGGGCCTTGCAGAAGGTCTCCACGCGGTCCCACAGGGCATCGAACTTGTCAGCCGGGAACTTGCGGTTGATCGGACCCCAGGCGATGGCGTCGCTGGTGCTCGGCTCGTCGACGATGAAGCGGTCGGCCGGCGAACGGCCGGTACGGTGACCGGTACGAACCACCAGCGCCCCGTTGGCCGCCAGTTCGCCTTCGCCCCGGCGGATCGCTTCTTCGACCAGCTGGGCGGCACTGATATCGGTGTACACGGCGGTATTGGCTTGCGTCATGTGAGTCCCCATCGGCTCTAGGCCGGGCTTCCGAACGGTATGTAGTAGGAGCCTCGGCACCACTACAGCGAGAAAAAAGTGCGCGCGATTATGCCAGAAAGCCCGGCATCCGTGCAGCCTTCAATCCGTGCGCGGGGCGATCATCGCCCTTTGCCGAAGATCCGTCGGCAATGTTCGCCATCCGCGGCGATCGTCCGGTATCCCTAGTGGCGGGTTTCCGAGGCCGGCTGCACGCCGCCCCCGGCGAACAGCTGGGCGACGTCGGCGGCATCGAACAGGTAGCGCTGGTTGCAGAACTGGCAGTCGATCTCCACGCTGCCGCCGCGCTCGGCAAGGAGCTTTTCCGCTTCCTCCTGGCCCAGACTGACCAGCGCCCGCGCCGAACGCTCCCGCGAACAGCTGCAGCGGAAGCGCAGGACCCTGGGATCGAACAGGCGCACCGCCTCCTGGTGGTAGAGCCGGTGCAGCAGGGTCTCGTTGTCCAAGGCCAGCAGTTCCTCGGCATTCAGAGTATCCGCCAGGGTCACCACATGCTGCCAGATCGCGGCACGTTCCTCGGGATCCTTCTGACGATCGGCGGGCAGCTGCTGAAGCAGCAGCCCGCGGGCACGCCGGCCGTCGGCGTTCAGCCAGAAGCGCGTGGGCAGCTGCTCGGAGTTAGCGAAGTAGGCGGACAGGCTGGCCGCCAGGCTGGCGCCGTCGAGGGCCACGATGCCCTGGTAGCGCTGGCCTTCGGCCGGGTCGATGGTAATCGCCAGCACCCCCTCGGGCATCATCTCGCGCATGCCGTCACCGCTGCCGATCTGCTCAGCATGGTAGCGGGCGATGCCGCGCACCTCGCCGGCGCTCGAGCACTCCACCATCAGCAGGGGCACGCTGCCCGAGGAACGCGCCTGCAGCACCAGCAGGCCGTCGAACTTCAGGGTGCCGATCAGCAACGCCCCGGCCGCCAGCATCTCACCGAGCAGTTGCGCCACCGGCTCCGGATAGGGGTGCTTGGCCAGCACGTGCTGGTAGCTGGCGTCGAGGGCGACCAGTTCGCCGCGCACGTCGTAGTCGTCGAAGAGGAAACGCTGAGAAAAATCCGGATCGTGCATATCGCAACCATGAGAGGAGGTGGGCGGGCGGTCAGGAATACCGGCCCGGAACCGCGAAAGCGGAATGCGAGATTTTAGGAATAAAAGCCCCCGCCTCCAAGAAGCGCCAATATAACGTCAATCTGTCCGTTCGTCGGATCGATTAGTCATTTTCCCGTCACCAAAAGCTCGAAATTCGCTTCGTAACCCTCTGATGGGCAAAGAGCTATCAGCGAAATTGGCGAAATAACAGCCAATTCGGAGACCCGGATGGCTGTTTGACCCCCCGACCGGATCGCCTATACCTCCACACGAAAAGCGCTCGGCAACTGCTAATTCGAGGTTCGCCAACATGGACGTCAGTGTCTTCGGTATCGGTTATGTGGGTCTCGTCCAAGCAGCCACCCTGGCAGACGTTGGGCATCGAGTCGTCTGCGTGGACATCGACGAACGGAAGATCCAGCAGCTGCAGCGCGGGGTTCCGCCCATCCAGGAGCCGGGCCTGCCCGAACTCCTCGAGGACAACCTGCGCGACGGCCGCCTGGCCTTCAGCACCCAGGCCCGCGACGCCATCATCCACGGCCAAGTGATCTTCATCGCAGTCGGTACGCCGCCCGACGAGGACGGCTCGGCCGATCTCAGCCAGGTACTGGCGGTGACCCGCGAGATCGCCCGGCACATGGAGGAGGACCGCACCCTGGTGATCAAGTCCACGGTACCGGTGGGGACCGCCAGCCAGGTAGCGGCTACCGCCCGCGAGGAGCTCGGCCGCCAGGGCAAGGACCATCTGCGGGTACGGGTGGTGTCCAACCCGGAGTTCCTCAAGGAAGGCAACGCGGTCAACGACTGCACCCGCCCCGACCGCATCATCATCGGCACCGACGACGACGAGGCCCGGGCCCAGTTGGCCGAGATCTACGCGCCCTTCTGCCGCAACCATGACAAGCTGATCTTCATGGACAACCGCAGTGCGGAGCTGACCAAGTACGCGGCCAACGCCATGCTCGCCACCCGCATCAGCCTGATGAACGAGCTGGCCAACCTGGCCGAGCAGTTGGGGGCGGACATCGAGGCGGTGCGCAAGGGCATCGGCTCCGATCCGCGCATCGGCTACCACTTCATCTACCCCGGCTGCGGCTTCGGCGGCTCCTGCTTCCCGAAGGACCTGCGCGCCCTGCTGCACACCGCGGCCAGCAACGGCCAGCCGCTGCGTCTGCTGCAGAGCGTTCAGGAGGTCAACGAGCAGCAGCGCCAGGTGCTGTTCCGCAAGCTCAAGCAGCACTACCCTGACGGCCTGGCCGGCAAGTCCATCGCCATCTGGGGGCTGGCCTTCAAGCCGAACACCGACGACATGCGCGAGGCGCCCAGCCGCGACCTGATGGAGGCCCTGTGGCGCGAGGGAGCGACGGTGCGCGCCTTCGACCCCGAGGCCATGTCCGAGTGCCGGGGCATCTACGGCTACCGCGACGACTTGGTGCTCTGCGCCACCCGCGACGACACCCTGCAGAATGCCGACGCCCTGGTGATCTGCACCGAGTGGAAGGCCTTCCGGGTGGTGGACTTCGAGCTGCTGGCCAGCAAGCTGCGCGACCGCCTGATCATCGACGGCCGCAACCTCTACAACCCCGCCCAGGTGGCCGCCGCCGGGCTGCACTACCTGGGCATCGGTCTGCCGCACGTGCCGCCCTACCAGGTCCAGGCAGGTGCGCAATGAAGGTGCTGGTCACCGGCGCCGCCGGCTTCATCGGCGCCCATTGCGTACGTCGTCTGCTCCTCGACGGCCACGAGGTCATCGGCCTGGACAACTTCAACGCCTACTACGACCCGGCGCTGAAGGAAGCCCGCCTGCGCTGGATCCGCCGCGAGGCCGGCGACTTCCCGCTGCTGCGCCTGGACCTCGCCGACGACGACGGCATGGCCCGGCTATTCGCCGAGCAGCGTCCGGAGGTGGTGGTGCATCTGGCCGCCCAGGCCGGCGTGCGCTACTCGCTGGAACATCCGCACAGCTACGTGCAGAGCAACCTGGTGGGCTTCCTCAACGTCCTCGAGGGCTGCCGCCGGCACCCGGTACGGCACCTGGTCTACGCCTCGTCCAGCTCGGTGTACGGCGCCAACCAGCGCACCCCCTACTCGGTGCGCGACAACGTCGACCATCCGCTGTCGCTGTACGCGGCGAGCAAGAAGGCCAACGAGCTGATGGCTCACAGCTACAGCCACCTGTTCGGCATCCCCGCCACCGGACTGCGCTTCTTCACCGTCTACGGCCCCTGGGGCCGGCCGGACATGTCGCCGATCCAGTTCGCCCAGGCGATCGTCGAGGGCCGGCCGCTGCGCCTGTTCAACCACGGCCGACACCGCCGCGACTTCACCTACATCGACGACATCATCGAGAGCCTGGTGCGACTGCTGCCACAGCCCCCCCGGGGCAACCCGCACTGGGATGCCGAGAATCCCCAGGCGGACAGCAGTCGGGCGCCCTGGCGGCTGTACAACATCGGTGGCAGCCGACCGGTGGCCCTGACCGACTACGTCGATCTGCTGGAGCGGCTGCTGGGGCGCAAGGCTCGGCGCGAGCTGCTGCCCCTGCAGCCCGGCGACGTGCTCGACACCTATGCCGACACCGCCGAGCTGCAGCGGGATACCGACTTCCAGCCGCGGATCGACCTCGAGGAAGGGCTGACCCGCTTCGTCGCCTGGTTCACCGACTACTACAAGATCACCCCTGCCGAGGGGCTGACGACTGCCTACACCCACAACAAACAGACATTCGAGGGACTTAGTCATGAACGCCCCGGTCCTCAACCCCAGCGAACGGAGCCTTGAGCAGCGCGCACCAGTCCACGTCCGGGAAAAACGCAGCGACCCGGAACAGCGGCAGAAGATCGAAGAGGCCTTGTGGGTTCACAACCGCGGCTGGATCACCGGCCGACGTGGCGGCCGCCCCTGGACCCTGTCGCGGACCAAGCGCTACGCCGAGGCGGGCATCGCCCTGGTCCTGCTCGTCCTGCTGCTGCCCGTGCTGCTGGGCATCGCCGTGCTGGTCAAGCTGAGCAGCCCCGGTCCGGTGCTCTTCGTGCAGCGCCGCACCGGCTACCGCGGTCGGCACTTCAACATGTTCAAGTTCCGCACCATGGTGACCAACGCCGAGGAGCTGAAGGAGTCGTTGCGTCACCTGAACAAGCACGGCGCCGACGCCATCGACTTCAAGATCGACAACGACCCACGGGTGACCCCGATCGGCCGCTGGCTGCGCCGCACCAGCCTGGACGAGCTGCCCAACCTGTTCAACGTGGTGCGCGGCGACATGCGCCTGATCGGCCCGCGGCCCACCTCCTTCGGCGCCAGCCGCTACGACACCCGCCATCTCAGCCGTCTCAGCGTCTATCCGGGGATCACCGGCCTCTGGCAGATCTCCGGGCGCAGCGACATCGACTTCGACGAACGGGTCAAGCTCGACATGGACTACATCCGCCGCCAGGGACCGCTGCTCGACCTGCTGATCCTGCTGAAGACCCCTGCCGAGGTCCTGCGTGGACACGGCGCCAGTTGACCCCGCGCGACTCGGCTCGCAATCAGATCAGGGAGACAGCCGCATGAACATGCTCACCAAAGAAAGCACCCTGCTGCTGGGGTTCGACAAGCCGGTCCTCAACCCCAGCGAGCTCAACCTGGCGGCCACCGTGCTCGACCAGGAATGCCGGGTGCTGCTGCTCACCGCCCCGACCAGCGGCTGCGGGACCACCACCAGCGCCCAGTGTCTGGCCAGGCAGCTGGCCCAGACCGCCAAGGGCAAGGTCCTGCTGGTGGACGCCGACACCTCCGGCAACGGCCTCAGCGCACGGCTGGGGATGGGCGCCGACCCCGGGCTGTTCGAGCTGCTGCTCAGCGAGGCGCCCGAAAAGCACATCGACGAATACGTGCAGCGCATCTCCGGACAGGCCTTCGATCTGCTGCCGCTCGGCCAGCCGGACAACGCCGCCGGGCACTTCACCGCCGAGGACATGGAATGGGTGCTCAGCTGCCTGAGCGCCCAGTACCGCTTCGTGGTGATCGACAGCGAAGCGGTCTACAGCAGCAGCAACGCCCTCGGCCTGGCTGCTCTCGCCGACGGAGTGATCCTCGTGGTGCGCGCCGAGACGACCCGCTGGGAAGTGGCCCAGGCCGCCGTGGAGCGCCTGCGCCAGGCCAACGCCAAGCTGCTCGGCAGCGTCTTCAACGCGCGCCGCTTCTACATCCCGAAGTGGCTCTACAACCTTCTCTAAAGACAGGGGAAGCCGCCATGAAACATCTACCGCTCGTGCTGCTTGCCGCCCTGGCCGGCTGCAGCACCCAGGAAATCGACAGCAGCATTCCCGCCCGCATCCTCACCGCCCCCGAGGCGCAGGCGAGCAGCAGCGAACTGATCCCGGTCACCCTGCTGCTGCGTCCGCAGGACGTGCTCGACGTGATCTTCTACATCGACACGGGCTCCACCTCGGAATACCGGATCCAGAGCGGCGACCACCTGGAGGTGCTGTTCCTCACCGCCGACGGCCTTTCCGGAGTGAAGACGGTGATGCCCGACGGCACCATCAACCTGCCCTACGTGGGCAGCCTCAAGGTCGAGGGGCTGACCGTCAACCAGGTGCAGACCCTGCTCACCGAACGCTTCCGCGACACCCTGCAGAACCCGCTGATCACCGTGTCGGTGCCCAAGGGCCAGAGTCGCACCCAGCAGCTGCGCGACGCCCTGTTCAGCCCCTCCAGCGGGATGAGCCGGGAGATCACCGTGGGCGCCGACGGCACCGCCAGCTTCCCGCTGCTCGGCAACGTGCGGCTCAGCGGCATGAGCCGCGAGGAGCTGCAAAATTACCTGAACGACCGCTACCGCAAGGAGGTCGGCCCGGTGCAGGTGGACGTTCTGCTCAAGTCCACCGCGGCCAACGAGGTCTACGTGCTCGGCGAGGTGGGCCAGCCCGGCGCCTACCCGATCCGCCGTCCGGTCTCGGTGCTCGAGGCCCTGACCCTGGCCCGCGGCCACAACCCGACCACCGCGGCGCTGGATTCGGTGCTGATCCTCCATCGCCAGGGCGACCAGGTGCTGGCGCGCACCTACGACGTCAAGGCGCTGCTCAAGGACAACGCCGCCAGCATGGCCTACCTGCAGCCCGACGACCTGCTCTACGTGCCGCGCACCGGCCTGGCCAAAGCCGGCGACACCGCCAAGCAGCTGGCCGACGTGGTGCTGTTCAGCGGCTTCAACTTCGGCTTCTCGTACCGGGTCGACAACAAGGACAGCGAATAGCCATGAACGCCATAGCCCGAAGCGAGAACCCGCTGCATGAGTTCCTGCGCATCCTGTTCGCCAACCTGCCGCTGATCAGGCGGGTGTTCCTGGTGTTCGCCGCCATCGCCCTGCTGCTGCCGCTGCTGATGCAGAAGGTCTACGACATCGAGGCGGAAGTGATGGTGCAGTCGAAGAAGGTGGCGCAGACCGACCCCGCCAACGCCGCTCTGCATCAGGATACCGACAAGTTCCTGCCGCCGACCCTGGCCGACATGGAGACCGAGAGCAGCATCCTGCGCTCGCCGGAACTAGTCCGCGGCACCCTCGCCAAGCTGCGCGAACAAGGCCATTTCCAGCCCGAGAAGAGCCTGCTGAGCAGCAACCTGATCGACCCACTGCGCAACCTCTTCGGCAGCGAGGAGACGGTGGCCCGCGACAGGGCCCTCGACCTGCTCACCCTGCAGGTGCTCGAGGACCTGGAGATCTCCCCACTGCCCGGCTCCAACGTCATCTCGGTGGTCTACCGCAGCGCCGACCCGCAGCTCGGCATGCTGTTCGTCAACCAGCTGCTCGACGACTACCTGCGGCAGCGCCACGAACTGCACTCCAACGACCTGCCGGAAGACTTCTACGAACAGAAGAAGGCCCAGTACCAGGAGCGCCTGAAGGCCCTCGAGACGCGCCGCCTGAAGCTGCTCGAGGAAATCCGCGCGGCCAACCCGCAGGAGGAGATCACCTTCCGCCTCAACGCCATCAACCAGGAGGAGCAGGCGCTCAACCAGCACCGTGACCGCCAGCTGGAGAACCAACGCTGGCTCGAGCACCTCAAGCAAGCCCTGGACGCCGCGCAGAAGGCCAAGGTGACCAGCCACAGCTTCCCCTACACCTTCACCCGCATCGTCGACAACGTGGCCCTCGAGGACCGCGAGATCCGCCAGCTGAGCAGCCGTCTGATCGAGCAGATCAGCCAGTACGGCTTCGACAGCGAGATCTACCAGCAGAACAGCGTGCCGATGAAGACCGCCCTGGCGCAGATCCAGCGCACCCGCCAGCAGTTCCTCCAGCTGGCCGGCAGCCGCATCCGCGAGCGCGAGAAGGAGCTGGAGGTGCTCGCCGGAGTGATCGCCCAGAAGAAGGAGCGCATCGACGAATACAAGAAGCGCATCCGCGAGCTGCAGGACGCCCAGAGCAGCCTGCGCCAGCTGGACACCGAAACCGAGGCGCTGCACCAGGCGTTCTTCACCTACACCCAACGCTACGAGGAAAGCCGCAGCCGCTCGCTGCTCGACGGCGGCCTGTCCAACGCGCGCATCCTCAGCCGGCCGCTGGAACCCAGCGAGGCCAGCTCGCCGAAGCCCCTGCTGATCATCCCGCTGGGCCTGCTCACCGCACTACTGCTGGCCCTAGCGGTCGGCTACATCCGCGAGCTGTTCGACCACCGCTTCAAGTACCCGACGCAGATCACCCAGCAGCTCGGTCTGCCGGTGCTGATGACCATCAATGCAGAGCAGGAAGCCCTGCCGCCCCCGACCCGTGCGAGGAGTCTCCCATGGATACGGCAGCAGCCGAACGATTGAGTGCGGCGCCTAGGGAAGCCTCACCGCGCATCTACCACCTCCTCGGCAGCGGCGGTTTCTACGGCCTGGAGCGCATGCTCCTGGACCACTGCCGCTACGCTCCGGGGGAGCACCACGTGCTGCTCCTCGAAGGCCCCGAGGAGCTGGTCGAGCGCTTCCGCCAGGCCGGCGTGCGCCTGACCCGCTGCAACGGCCTGGGCGAACTGTGGCATTTCCTGGCACAGCCGGAGGCACGCCCGGCGCTGCTCAACGGCCACGGCTTCAAGGGCCTGGTGTTCGGCTGGCTGAGCGCCCTGCGCTTCGGCCTGCCGCTGATCACCACCCAGCACGGCTTCACCCCGAGCAACCGCAAGCAGCGCTTCTACACCTGGGTGAGCCTGCAGCTGTGCCGCACCCCGCTGGTGCGCAAGGTGGTCTGCGTGGCCGAGAGCATCGCCCGCCAGCACGACCAGGCCGGGGTGCACCACAACAAGCTGCAGGTCATCGCCAACGGCCTGCCGCCGGCGCCGCAGAGCGCCTGGCCGCGCCCGGCCTGCGCCCCGTGTTCCCCGCTGATCGGCTTCATCGGCCGCCTCAGCCACGAGAAAGGCCCGGACCTGTTCGTCGAGCTGGCCATCGAACTCTGCCAGCGCCACCCCCGCCTGCACGCCATGCTGTTCGGCGAAGGCCCGCAACGCCAGGCTCTGGAGGCGCGCATAGCGGCCAACGGACTCACCGAGCGCATCCTGCTGCCTGGCTACCAGACCGACATGGCGGCCTGGCTGCGCGCCCTCGACGTGCTGGTGATCAGCTCGCGCACCGAAGGCACCCCCATGGTGCTGCTCGAGGCCATGCAGGCCGGCGTGCCAGTGGCGGCCTTCGCCGTCGGCGGCATCCCCGACGTGCTCGAACACGAGGTATCCGGCCTGCTCAGCCCGCCCGGCGAGCTCGCCCAGCTGATCGACCAGGTGGAACGCCTGCTGCGCGACCACCAGCTGCGCCTGGACCTCAGCCACCAGGCCAGCCTCACCCAGCTCGGCCGCTACCACCTGCCGGCCCAGGCCGAACGCTGGCAGCGCCTGTATCGCCAAGCGCTCGGAGGCTGACGTCATGGCCCTGGTGCTGCCCCTGACCCTGCTGGTCGGCCTGGCCTGCCTGCTCCTGCTGGCCAGCCCCCACCCCTACCTGGCCCCCCTGGTGATTCCCGGCCTGGCGGGGCTGATCCTGCTCTACCGCCAGCCGGCCTGGGGCCTGCTCATCCTGTTCGCCATGGTGCCTCTCGAGGGCCTGGTCGCCGGCAGCCCGGGGATCACCGCGAGCAAGCTGCTCGGCGCGGCGATGATCGCCATCCTCGTGCTGCAACTGCTGCTCAAGCAGCTGCCGCCCGCCCGGCTGCGCAGCAACCTGTGGCCGCTGCTGCTGGGCTTCATCGTCTGCTACCTGCTCAGCTTCGCCTGCACCGACAGCCTCGAATGGTCGCTGCGCGACCTGCGCTACCTGAGCGTCGGTCTGGCGATCTTCCTGCTCACCCTGGCCTTTTCCCGCGATCTCGACCTGATGCTGCTGGCCAAGGTGGTGACCCTCTCGGTGGCCGCCTCCTGCGTGCCGACACTGCTCAGCGACGCCCGCCAGGTCGACGCCCGGGCCGTCGGCCTGCTCGCCGACCCCAACTATTTCGCCCTGCTGCTGTGCATCGCCTTCCCCCTCGGCCTGATGCTCCTGCTCCGCGCGCCGCGCTGGCCGCACCGGCTGCTCTGGTTGCTGCCGCAGGGCCTGCTGCTGGCCGGGCTGATGCGCAGCGGCTCGCGCTCCGGGCTGCTGGTGCTGCTGCTCATCCTGGCCCTTGCCGCCTGGCACTACCGCGCCGACATCCGCCGGCTGCTGCCGCGACACTTCGGCTGGCTGATCCTCGCCCTGGCGGTCGCCGTGCCGCTGGCCCCCGCGCTGCTGCCGGACAGCTTCGTGCAGCGTCTGGAGGCCCTCACCAGCCTGAAGGCCGGCGCCCGCGGCCACGTCGACCCATCCCTCAGCCGGCGCACCGCCTACCTGATGGTGGGCGCCGGGATCATCCAAGAGAACCCGCTGCTCGGCAGCGGCCCCGGAACCTTCCCGGTGCACTACGGGCGCACCGGCTACTCGCCCGCCTTTGCCGATCTGCCGGTCCCCGAGGAACTGCTACGCGCGGCGCACAACACCTACCTGGGCATGCTCAGCGAGATCGGCCTGCCCGGCGGCCTGCTGTTCATCGGCCTGGTGGTGCTCAGCCTGCGCAACTTCCAGTACGCCCGCCGGCACTGGCTGAGCCGCGGCGATCCGCAGCGCACCGCGCTAGCCACGCACCTGGGGCTGGCCTGCGTGGCCCTGGCCTGTTTCCTGGCGTTCCTCAGCATTCCCAGCCACAAATACCTCTGGGCCATGTTCGCGCTCTCCAGCTGGGTGCGCCTGCAGGCCCGGGAAGACAAGGACGACTTGCCCAGCGAGGTCAGACCATGAAGCGCATCAGCATCATAGTGCCGGCCTTCAACGAACGCGCCCACCTGCCGCGCACCCTGGAAGCGGCGCGGCGGGCCGCCGAGCACTGCGGACTGGAGTACGAGCTGATCGTCCCCGACAACGGCTCCACCGACGGCAGCCAGGAGATTGCCCGCAGTCTCGGCGCCAACGTGCTGGACTGCCCGGGGATCAGCATCGCCGCCCTGCGCAACCGTGGCGCCGCGGTGGCCAGCGGCGACTGGCTGGCGTTCCTCGACGCCGACATGGAGGTTCCCATCGACTGGCTCAGCACCTGGTGTCGGGTGCGCGCCGAGGACTGCGCCGACGTGCTCGGCCTGGTCCACCGACCGCCCGCCCAGGCGCCCTGGTATGCCCGCGCCTGGCTGCAGCGGGTGGCTGCCGAGCGCGACCGCCCGGCGCTGCTCGACTGGCTGCCGACCGCCAACCTGTGCCTGGAACGCGAATGCTTCGAGCGGGTCGGCGGCTTCGACGAGAGCCTGCACACCGGCGAGGACAAGGACCTCTGCCTGCGTCTCAGCCGCAGCGGCGCGCGGCTGCTCAGCCTGCCCAACCCCACGGTGCTGAACTGGGGCTTCGAGCACAGCTGGAAGGAGTGGCTGGGCAAGGAATTGTGGCGGCAGAGCGGCCAGGCGCGCCTGCTACGCAAGAACAACGCCAGCCTGCGCACCCTACGCTTTCCCCTGCTGGCCGCCGGGCACTGGCTGCTGGCCGCGCTGACCCTGCTGTGCCTGGCGCTCGGCCGGCCCTGGCTGGCCGTCGGGCTGTTCGCCCTCGGCTGGCTGCCGGCTCTGGCGATGGCCCTGCGCTTTCACTACAACCGGCAGCGGCCGCTGCTGGCGCTGCACCTCACGGTGCTGCACTGGCTGCGCATGCACGTGGCCGGAATCGCGCTCTTTCTGGGCCTGATGGATCTGACCGCAAGGAGGCCGTCCCGTGGCTGAGTTCGTCTTCTGGCTGTGCCTGTTCCTGCCGCTCTTCGTCTACCTGGGCTATCCCGCCCTGCTCGCCGTCTGCGCCCTGTTCCGCCGCGACGACGCGCCGACCACGCCGACCGAACTGCCGCGGGTCAGCATCATCGTCGCCGCCTACAACGAGGAGCGGAACATCGAGGCCAAGCTCTGCTCGCTGCTGGAGTCCGACTATCCGCGCGAGCGGCGGCAGATCATCGTCGCCAGCGACGGCTCCAGCGACGCCACGGTGGCGCTGGCCCGGCAGTTCGCCCGGGCCCAGGGCCAGGACGAGGATCTGCAGGTGCTCGACCTGCCGCGCGGCGGCAAGGCCAGTGCCCTGAACGCCGCGGTGGCGGTGGCCGACGGCGAGATCCTGGTGTTCAGCGATGCCGACATCCTCTGGGGACGCGACACCCTGCGCGAACTGGTGATGCCCTTCAACGACCCGCGGGTCGGCGCCGTCGGCGGCTACGTGACCGTTGCCTCCACCAGCAAGTCGCTGGCCATCGGCGACAAGCTCTACCGCCGCTACGAGGCCTGGCAGCGCCGCCTGGAGAGCCGCTGCGGCTGTCTGGCCTCGGCCGACGGCGCCCTGCAGGCACTGCGCCGCGAACTGTTCCAGCCGATACCGGCAGGCGTCACCGACGATTTTTTCCTGGCCACCTGCGCCTCGGTGGCCGGCCGGCGCATCGCCTTCGCCGAGCGGGCACGGGCCAGCGACGAGGGCGTGGAGAGCAGCGTCAGCCAATTCCAGCGCCGCCGGCGGATCACCGCCCAGGGCCTGCACAGCCTGGTGTGCCGCCGCGAGCTGCTCAACCCGCTGCGCCACGGACTGTTCGCCATCGGTCTGTTCACCCACAAGCTGCTGCGCCGCCTGGTGCCGCTGCTGCTGGTGCCGCTGCTGCTCAGCAACCTCTGGCTGTGGGACGCCGGGCCGTTCTACCGGCTCTGCCTGATCGCCCAGCTCGGCGGCTACGCCCTGGCCCTGGCCGGCCTGCTCGGGCAGCGCCGCCAGCTGCCGAAGCTCCTGCGCCTGGCCGCCTACGTGCTGATCAGCCTGAGCGGCATCACCGCCGGGATCTGGCACTTCGTCAGCGGCCAGCGCTACCACAACTGGAACCCTCAGCAGAATCGATAGGGCCCGAGCCATGCGTTTGAAGCAACTGATCAAGGCGAGTAGTGGCCGGCTTAGCCTCACTCCGCCGCTCAAGCAGGGCCTGTTCGGCAACACCGGCAGCATCCTCATGCTGCACCGGGTGGTGCCCGACGAAACTGCCGCAGCCCTGCCGCACCGCGAGCCGCTGTGCGTCGGCAAATCATCCTTCGAGAATCTGCTGCTGTGGCTCAAACAGCACTTCGACTGCGTGCCGCTGGCCGAGCTGTTCGCGCTGAACGGCACCAGCGACCGCCGTCCACGGGTGGCGCTGACCTTCGACGACGGCTGGCGCGACAACGCCGTGCATGCCTTTCCCCTGCTGCGCCAGCATCAGGTGCCGGCGAGCATCTTCCTGTCCACCGACTTCATCGGTAGCGCGCGGCGTTTCTGGTGGGAGGCCATCGGCGAGACCCTGTGGGGCAGCTTCGGCGCCGAGGCCCGCGAGCGCCTCGCCGCGACCCTGCGCCAGCTGCAGCTGGCGCCGCCCGCCGAGCTCGCTGCGGAGCAGCCCGACGAACAGCGCAGCAAGGCACTCGCCGGCTTCCTGCAACGCCTCAAGCGCCTGCCGGCCGACCAGCTTCAGGCACTCGCCGACGGCTGTCCGGAGCCAGCCGAGCCCCATGCCCTGGACTGGCAGCAGGTCGCGGAGATGGAGGCTTCCGGCCTGGTCCGCTTCGGCCCTCACGGCGCCAGCCACGCCATCCTCACCGAACTCGACGAGTCGAGCCTGGAGGCCGAGGTGCAGCGCTCGCGGGAGACCCTGGACCGGCACTGTGCGGCGCCGCTGCCGATCTACTGCTATCCCAACGGAGACCACGATGCGCACGTCCACGCGGCATTGCGACGCCAAGGCTACCGCCTGGCCCTGAGCACCCGGCCCGGCCTGGTCCGCAACCGGCCGACCGAGGACCTGGCCCTGCCACGCATCGGGGTCAGCCATCAGAGCGCACGCCAGCCGGGACTGCTGGCCTGGCGCCTGTTGCAAGGGGTACGTCAATGAAGCGGTCGCAATTCCTGCGCCACATGCTGCAGAGCGTCGGTACCAGCCTGGCGATGCTGGTCCTGCGCCTG
This sequence comes from Pseudomonas thermotolerans DSM 14292, assembly GCF_000364625.1. Classification (GTDB taxonomy): domain Bacteria; phylum Pseudomonadota; class Gammaproteobacteria; order Pseudomonadales; family Pseudomonadaceae; genus Aquipseudomonas; species Aquipseudomonas thermotolerans. The sequence continues at coordinate 12,979 of NZ_KB822607.1, read as the reverse complement.
GCCCGCAACATCCTCCTGGCGCGCATCCTCGGCCCCGCCGACCGCGGCCTGTTCGCCATGCTCAACGCCCTGCCGGAACTGATCGGCGGCATCACCAGCGGCGGGCTGAACACCGCGGTGGGCTACCAGGCCGCGCAGCAGCACGCCATGGGGGTGCTGCTGACCCAGATGCTGCTCTACGGCTGCCTGGCCTCGGGGGTCGCCACCCTGATCGGCGTCGGCCTGCTGGAGAGTTTCGGTCAACACCTGGAAGTCACCCAGCAACTCGGCCTGTTCGCCTGGCTGCTGCTGCTGGCGGTGCCGCTGTTCGTCATGAAGAACGGCCTGCTCACCCTGCACAACGCCGACGGCAGGGTGGGCGTGTACAACAGCCTGCGCCTGGTGGAATCCCTGGGGCCGCTGCTGCTGTTCCTCGGCCTGTTCTGGATGTGGGAGGAGCACGCCCTGGGCGCCGCGCTGATCAGCTGGCTCGGCGGCTTCACCCTAGTGGTGCTGGTCGGCCTGGTGCTGCTGGCGCGCTTCCACGACATCCGCCTGCGCTGGGACCGCAGCCTCCAGGGCGAGCTGCTGCGCTTCGGCGGCAAGAGCCACCTCGACGTGCTCTTCCAGCAGGTGCTGATGCGCTCCGACTACATCATCATCGGCCTGATGATCGGCAGCCAGGCGGTAGGCTTCTACGCCATGGCCAGCGCCGCCGCCGAGCTGCTGTTCATCGTTCCCGAGGCGGTGACCACGCCACTGATGAAGCGCCTGCTGCAACAGGGCGAGGGGATCGACCAGTTGACGCCGCTGGCCCTGCGCCTGACCGGCACCGTGATGCTGCTGGCCTGCCTGGTCATGGCGCTGATCGGCGAATGGCTGATCGTGCTGCTGTTCGGCAAGGCCTACGAGCCGGCCTACCCGGCGCTACTGGCCCTGCTGCCCGGCATGTTCAGCCTGTGCTACGCGACCATCCTGCACATGGACCTGCTCGGCAAGCGCCGCCCCGGCACCCTCTCGCTGTTCTCTGGCTGCGCCGCCGGGCTGAACCTGGTGCTCACCGTCGCGCTCATCCCCCTATGGGGCATCGTCGGGGCCGCCATCGCCTCGTCGATCGCCTACACCGCCATGACCCTGGCCATGCTGGTGCTCTACTGCCGGATCAGCGGGGTCGGCATCGGCCACACCCTGCTGGTGTTCCCCAGCGACCTGCGCATGCTGCACGCGCAGCTGCGTCCGGCGACATGAAGTGTCTGCGTCTGTGGGCGGGCTGCTGTCTGCTCGCCCTGCCGCTGGCCGGCGTCCAGGCCCTCGACTGGCCGGGACTGCGCGACGGCGCCCTGCACCTGCGCAGCGCCTCGGATGACCATCTGCAGGTGAGCTGGCAGCCTGCCTGGCAGGCCGACGCCAACCGCGAGCGCCTCTACCTGCAGGGCGGCGACGGGCGCCTGCTGGCCCGGCGCGAGATTCCCGCCGAGGAGGTGCGCGGCGAGCAGCGCTGGCCACTGGGGGCCGGCAACCATCGCCTGGAGATCCCCGGCTACAGCTTTCGCCTCTACCGGATCCGTCACGGCGACGACACCGCGGCGCTGTTCGAACCGGCCAAGCTGCACTTCAGCGCCGAGCTGCCGGCCGGCATGCGCCTGTACTTCCGCGTCCGCCCCGGCGAGCAGGCGGTGCTCGCCGGCAAGTACCATGGCGGCATCCGGCGCCTGGACGTGGAGCGCCTGAGCGACGGCCTGCATCTGGAGCTGCCGCTCGACCGCACCCCCGAACGGCCCTACTGGCACAGCGATCGCCTGGAGCTGCCGGTGTCCCGCGACGAGGAGATCTGGTGCCTGCGCCCGCTTGGCCGCGGCAAGGCGGCCTTCTGGCTGGACGGCAGCGCCAACCTGTTCGCCCAGCGCCCCGAGCACCTGTTCAGCCCCGAACTGCCCCCCGGCGAGGTCAACCTGGAGCTGCACGCCGAGGTCCTCGGCCCCACGCCCCGGCTCGGCGTGGGGCTACCCTACACGCCGCCGGAGGCTCCGCAGCTGCTCGCCCGTCTGGCGCCTCGCGCGGCCAACTACTACAGCTTCGTCAACGTCACCAGCCGCAACCCGCAGCACGAGCAGCGCTTCCGCCCGCTGTACCACCATCGTTTCGGCATCCATGCCGACACGACCCTGCTGGCGCAGAGCGGCCGCCGGCCGGTGCTCGCTGCCGACCCGGACACCCGCGCCGGACTGCTCGCCTGGCTACAGGGCATGCGCGAGCTGGACGGCGGAGGAACCCATTATCTGGCCTTCGCCGACGAGCCCAACCTCAACTACCCCGACTACCCCAGCTTCGCCCGCTACTTCGCCGCCATGGTCGAGGAGCTGCGGCGCTTTCCCGACGCCCGCGAGGCCGGCATCCGTATCGCCGCACCGGCCTCCTCGCGCCTGCTGGACGGCCCCACCACCGACGGCGCCAGGTCGCGCCGAGGCCTCGACTGGGCGCGGCGCCTGCTCGACACCTACGGAGAGCATATCGACGCCCTGGCCTGGCACGAGTGGATGATCCGCGACCTGCGCGACACCCGTGTGTACCGCGACAACGTGCGCCAGGCCGCCCAGCTGGTGGGCCTGGACGAGCGCGGCCGACCGCGCAAGGCCCTGCTGCTGGAGCAGACCAACCTGTCCAGCGGCGGCGCGGTCAGCCCCTACGAGCAGGAAACCCGCTTCGCCGCCCTGTGGTGGGCCTCGGTGGCGGTCAACACGGCCCAGGACGGGCTGCTGGAGATGCTCAACTGGTTCCCGGCGTTCGACGAGGAGGATCACCTCAAGGGCATGATCGGCCTGAGCGCGGATGGCCGCCATTTCCTCAAGCCGGTCGGCCAGGCCATGGTCTTCATGCAGCAGCACTGGCTGGACGAGGTGCTGCGCCTCGACAACGACGCCTTCGAGGTGGACGTGCTGGCCATGCGCACGGGCCAGCGCATCCACCTGTTCGGGGTGAACAAGACGGCTCGCGAGCAGCAGGTCCGCCTGCGCGGCCACCCGCTGAACTGCCACGGCCCCGAACCACCTCGACTGCGGCTGCTGACCGCCGCCCAGCAGCAGGTCGAAGGCCGGCTCGACTGCGGCGAACCGGCCTGGCACTTCACCCTGCCAGGCGAATCCCTGTTCGTGCTGGGCTGGACGCAACCATGAAGCGGAACCGCCTAGAGTCCGGCCAGCACCAGCACCGGCATGACTTCCTCGGTGGCGGAGGAGGCCACCAAGGTCAGGCAGCCCAGCTCCTTGCCCCGCTTCAGCCAGTCCTTCAGGCGCTTCGCGTGGGGATAGAAGCTGATCCACAGATCGGCGAGCAAGGTTCCGCTACTGAGCTTGAAGGTGCCCAGGCGCTTGCGCTCCATCCACAGACGGTTGGAGGTCTGGTCGTCCGGCGCCGAACAGGAGTCCACCCAGTGCAGCCCCTGCGCCTTCAGCTCGTGGAGCACGCGGATGGCTTCCAGCTCCAGCAGCACGCCGGGGGAGAAGCGGGCGAACTCCTCATCGTAGGCAATCTTGAAGGCGAAGGCCCCGGGCGGGGCGAGGAAGTCGCAGCGCATGGCCAGCGGCCGGCCGTCCAGGGACAGCTCGAGCATCAGCAGCTGGCCGCGGGCATGGGCGCCACGAACCACCGCCTCGAAGTAGCGACGAGTCTCCGCACGGCTGCCCAGCGCCGACTGCAGACGCCCCTTCCAGCCCTTGGCCTCCAGCGCTACAAAGGCCTCCAGCCAGGCCTCCAGATCCTCGTCGCCGGCCTGCAAGCGGCGGATGCGCAGCTCGCCCAGCTCACCCAGGCGACGACCCAGGCGGCGATACTCCTTGAGGCGGCGTGCGGAGAAATTGCGCTCGAGGTAATGCTCGGCATCGCTGCCCAACTGCAGCAGCGCCCGCTCGCTATGCAGGCCCTCGAAGAACTGCCGGCCACTTGCCGCCAGCGCCTCGCGCAACGCCTCGGCCAGCGGTCCCTCCGCCGGCAGGTCGCGCAGCAGCAGCAGCGGATAGCGCCGCCGCTGCGCCTGCAGCCAGCCCAGCAGGGCGTCGAGCACCGCCCGTTCGCGGCCGGCGCGGACCAGCGGGACCACCGAGAAGCAGTAGCGATGGCGGTACAACCTCGCGATCGGCAGCAGGGCGCAGCCGGAGACCCGCAACGGCACCAAGCCGTCCAGCACCGGCCCGGCCGTGCCGGTTTCACGCCACAGAAACAGCAGCTCGACCCGGCGGTCGCCAGCCAGATGCTCGAGGGCCGGCAGCAGGCCCCAGGGCGCGTAGAACACATTGGGTTCGCTGGCCGCCTGGCTCAGCTCCTCCCACATGGGCAGATAAGACCGGACAGCCTCCAGCCCCTGCAGGCATTCGACGCGGTAGCCAGCCTGCAACGGCACAGCCCGGTTCAATGGGTAGGACGTCTGAAGCGTCACCCTCAAGCCTCCTTTCCTGAATTTGGATGCTCGGCCCGACCGCTTCTTACCGGACCCTCCCTGCCGGTTCGGTGCACGCAACCGGCGACTCCGGAAACTATAGACGGAGCCGCGCAACATGCCGGTGAATTGCCGGCAATTCACTGGAACATTGCTAGGCTTTCTACGCCTGTTCCCGACAACCTGGGTGAAGATGGTCATGGACTACCGTTTCCAATGGTGCCTGTCCCTGTGTACAGGTGACTTCCCGGTGGCGGCCTACGCCGAGCTCTGCGCACGAATCCCGCAGAGCACGCCCTTCAACCACCTGGGCTGGCTGCGTGCCGCCGAGCGGGCCCTGGCGCCGGGACAGACGCTGCAGGTGCTGCTGGCCTGGGCCGGCACCGAGCTGCACCTCTGCCTACCGCTGATCCGCGTCCGCGAATCCCGCTTCGGCCTCGGCTGGAAGGTGCTGCGCCACCTGGGCTATCCGCTCAGCGACCGCCTGGTCCTGCTCTCCCGCCTGGATGCCGAGGGCCAGCGCCAGGCCCTTGCCGCCATCCGTCGGCGACTGCCCCACGCCCTGCTGCAGCTCCACGAGCTGGTCACCGCGCCCGGCCAGGACGCCCTGCTGGCGCAGTGGGCGGACCACAGCTGCTTCGCCGAGCAGCGCCTCAGCTGCCGGGTGCCGGTGCATGGAATCAGCGAGCAGGACCGCCTGGAGCCTTCCGGCGACGTCCGCTACAAGCTGCGCCGCGCCCGCAAGCGCACGGCGGCCTGTGGCGCCGAGGTGCGCCGCCTGGTGCCGGACGGTGCCAGCATCGGCCCGCTGCTGGCGGCCATCGCCGAAGTCGAGCAGGTCAGCTGGAAGGGCGAGCAGGGGGTCGGGATCTTCTCCGGTGCGCGGCGTCGGCAATGGATGGAGGAAGCCTTAGGCGCCCTGGCCGAGGCCGGGCTGGTGCGCGTGGTGCTGCTCGAGCACCAGGGGCGCTGCATCAGCTACCGCCTCGGTCTGCTGCAGGATGGCCGGCTGTACGACTACAACCTGGCCTTCCTGCCCGAGTACGCCGAGCTGGGCAGCGGCCGCCTGCTGCTCGACGAATGGATCCGCTGGGGCCTGGAGGAAGGCTGGCAGTACGTGGATGCCTCGCGGGTCAGCCTGAGCGGCTCCAGCCACCAGCTCCACGAACGCATGACTGGCGCCGTCGAGCAGTGGCGCTGGAGCCTCTACTCATGGCGCCCCAGCGGCATCCTCCTGGGACTCGCCTACCAGCTCTGGCTGGGCATCAAGGCCCGTCGCCAGGCACGCCAGAACACCCACGCCGCCGACGGAGAACGCCCATGCCCTGTCGAGTGATCATCAACGCCGACGACTTCGGGCTGAACGCCGAGGAAAACGCCGTCATAGTGCAGGCCTTCCGCCGCGGACTGATCAGCTCCGCCACCCTGATGGCCAACATGCCGGGCTTCGCCGAGGCCTGCGAACTGATCCACCGCGAGGGTCTGCAGGGCCGGGTCGGCCTGCACGTCAACCTCAGCTACGGGCGGCCGCTGAGCGCCGACCTGGCCGCCGAGCCGCTGTTCTGCAATGCCGCAGGGGAGCTCGACCCGCGCCTGCCGCGCCACCGCCTGTGGCTACCCCGCCGGGTGCGCGCCGCCGTGGCCGAGGAGCTACAGGCCCAGTGGCAGCGCTGCCTGAACCACGGGGTGCGGCCCAGCCACCTGGATTCCCACCAGCACATGCACAACATCTGGCCGATCGGCGAGGAGCTGGCGCGCTTCGCCGCCCGCCAGGGGGTGCCGATCCGCCTGGCGCGCAACCTGGGCGGCAACATCGGCCCGGGCAAGCGGTTGTTCAAGTGGCTGCTCAACCGCCGCCTGCGCCAGCTGGCCGGCGCCAGCGCGGACTGGGTGTGCACCCCGGCGGATCTGCGCGACCAGCCGCCGCCGGCCCGGGGCTGCCTGGAGGTGATCGCCCATCCCAGTCGGCTCGACGCCGGCTTCGGCGACGCCTACCTGGCCCCAGGCGAGTCCCTGGACGCGCTGCTCACCAGGCGCCTGGCCGGGGTGCCACGGGTCTCCTACGCCAAGCTGGGCAACGCGCCGCGGAGTGCCAGGGAGTCCCTCAAGGCGCTAGTCCTGCTCCTGCCAGGGGTGCCGGAGGCCGCCCTGATGCTGGTCGGCGAACTGGCGGATCTGTCGGCGCTGCTTCTTGGTTGGCCGGCCCTCGGTCTGTACGCCTAGGGCGCCGGCCTTGCGCAGGGCCGCAGCGCGTTCGCGGCGGGTGATGCTCTCCTCGGTCTCGCGGTACAGGGTCTGAGCCTCGGGAGCGCCGCGGCGTACCGCGGACAGCGCCTGGATCACCACGGTACGTTCGTCGAAGCCGGTGCGGATGGTCAGCTCGTCGCCGATCTTCGGCTCCTTGCTCGGCTTGCAGCGCTCGCCGCGGCAGTGCACCTTGCCACCCTCGATGGCCGCCTTGGCCAGGGCGCGGGTCTTGAAGAAGCGCGCCGCCCACAGCCACTTGTCGAGGCGCACCTTGTCGTCTTGGTCTCTGTCGCTCATGCAGGGCTCCGCAATGCATCGCCCTCCATGGCAGCACGATTCCGCGTCGCGGTAAACCTCCCCGCGGGGCAGGTGCAGGTCTGCCCGGGCACGTCTAGAATGCCGTCATCGTTCCTGCCCTGTGCGCCTGGTAAAGCCCGACCTTGAAGACCTTCGACCAGCTCACGGTGATCGGCCTGCGCGAATGGATCAACCTGCCCGAGCTGGGGATGGTCGGCCTGCGCGCCAAGATCGACACCGGCGCCAGCACCTCGGCCCTGCACGCCACCGACATCCAGCCGTTCACCCGCGACGGCGAGGACTGGGTGCGCTTCACCGCCCATCTCGGCACCCTGGTGCAGCGTCGCCACCGCTGCGAAGCCCCGCTGGTCACGGTGAAGACCATCCGCAGCTCCAACGGCCAGGCGCAGAGCCGCTACGTGATCCGCACCCTGCTGACCCTCGGCGACCGCACCTGGCCGGTGGAATTCACCCTGGCCTGCCGCAAGACCATGCGCTACCGCGTGCTGCTCGGCTCCAAGGCGCTGGTCAAGGGCGGCCTGGTGGTCAACCCGGCGCTGACCTACGTCCAGGACAAACCCGTCATCGTCACGATTCCTCCCTCCCCCACAGGTGTTGCATGAAAATCGCCGTGCTGTCGCGCAATCCGCGCCTGTATTCCACCCGTCGTCTGGTCGAGGCCGGTATGCAGCGCGGACACGAGATGGTGGTGATCGACACCCTGCGCGCCTACATGAACATCGCCAGCCACCGGCCGCAGATCCACTACCGGGGCCGCCCGCTGGAAGGCTTCGACGCGGTGATCCCGCGCATCGGCGCCTCGGTGACCTTCTACGGCTGCGCGGTGCTGCGCCAGTTCGAGATGATGGGGGTGTTCCCGCTCAACGAGTCGGTGGCCATCAGCCGCTCGCGGGACAAGCTGCGCGCCCTGCAGCTGCTGTCGCGCAAGGGCCTCGGCCTGCCGGTAACCGGCTTCGCCCACAGCCCCGACGACATCCCCGACCTGATCCAGATGGTCGGCGGCGCGCCGCTGGTCATAAAGGTGCTGGAAGGTACCCAGGGCATGGGCGTGGTGCTGGCCGAGACCAAGAAGGCCGCCGAGTCGGTGATCGAGGCGTTCATGGGCCTCAAGCAGGACATCATGGTCCAGGAGTACATCCGCGAGGCTGGCGGCGCCGACATCCGCTGCTTCGTGGTCGGCGACAAGGTGATCGCGGCCATGAAGCGCCAGGCCAAGCCTGGCGAATTCCGCTCCAACCTGCACCGCGGCGGCACCGCCAGCCTGATCAAGATCACCCCGGAGGAGCGCTCCACCGCCATCCGCGCGGCACGGGTCATGGGCCTGAACGTCGCCGGGGTGGACATCCTGCGCTCCAACCGCGGGCCCCTGGTGATGGAGGTCAACTCCTCGCCGGGCCTGGAGGGCATCGAGTCCACCACCGGCAAGGACGTCGCCGGGATGATCATCCACTACCTGGAGAAGAACGCCTGCCCCGGGCAGACCCGCACCCGCGGCAAGGGCTGAGGCCGGCCCGGCCTATTCGGGCCGCCGCCCGTAGCGCTCGGCGAGCACCGCGCAGACCATCAGCTGGATCTGATGAAAGAGCATCAGCGGCAGGATCAGCATGCCGATGGCGCCGCCGGCAAACAGCACCTGGGCCATTGGCACGCCGGTGGCGAGGCTCTTCTTCGAGCCGCAGAAGACGATGGTGATGCGGTCGGCCACGTCGAAGCCCAACAGCCTGCCGAACAGACGGGTGAGGCAGAGCACTATCCCCAGCAGCACGCAGCAGACCACCACCAGGCCGAGCAGCGCGGCGGTCGGCACCTGCTGCCAGAGGCCCTGGACCACCGCGGCGCTGAACGCGGTGTAGACCACCAGCAGGATCGAGCCCTGATCGACGTAGCGCAGCCAGTGCTTGTTGCGCTCCACCCAGCCAGCCAGCCAGCGCCGCGCCAGCTGCCCGGCGATGAAGGGTACCAGCAGCTGCAGGGTGATCTTGCCGATGGCATCCAGGGTCGAGCCGCCCTCCCCCTGCACGCCGAGCAGCAGTGCCACCAGCAGCGGGGTGAGGAAGATCCCCAGCAGGCTGGAGGCCGCCGCGCTGCAGATTGCCGCGGCGATGTTGCCGCGCGCCAGGGAGGTGAAGGCGATGGCCGACTGCACGGTGGCCGGCAGGGCACACAGGTAGAGCACACCGAGGTACAGCTCGGGGGTCACCAGCGGCGCCAGCAGCGGCTTGAGCAGCAGACCGAGGAGCGGGAAGAGCCCGAAGGTGCAGGCGAACACCAGCAGGTGCAGGCGCCAGTGGGTGGCCCCGGCGATCACCGCCTGGCGCGACAGCTTGGCGCCGTGGAGGAAGAACAGCAGGGCGATGGCCAGGTTGGTGATCCAGTCGAAGGCCACCGCGACCTGGCCCCGGCAGGGCAGCAGAGTGGCGATGAGAACCACCGCGAGCAGTGTCAGGGTGAAGTTGTCGGGAAGGAAACGGGGGCGGCGCATAACGGTATCTCGGACTTGCACGACGAACCGCCCAGACACTACCTTGGCTGGAAATTACCGACTAACGCCAAAGAGCCCGGCAATGTCGCGAAAAGGACAGTCCAAACCCTTCCGCCGCAGCATTCCCGGGCTGCCCAGCCTGCCCAGGCCGGTCTACGGGCGCGTCGAGTCGCTGCCCAACCGTACCCTCACCTATCGCCACAGCCACCCCTGGGTGCAGCTCTCCTACGCCATCGCCGGGGTACTCGAGGTGCACACCGACGCCGGGCGCTTCGTGGCCCCGCCGCAACGCGCGGTGTGGGTGCCGGCCGGGCTGCCGCACCGGGTATTCAGCGCGCCGCGCACCGAGATGCGCAGCCTGTACATCGACTGTGCCGCAGTGGCCTGGGCACCGCCGGGCTGCCGGGTGCTCAGGGTGAGTCCGCTGCTGCGCGAGCTGATCGCCGCGTTCAGCAGGCTGCCGGTGGAGTATGCCGAGGACGGCGCCGAGGGGCGCCTGGTGCAGGTGCTGCTCGACCAACTGCGCGCCGCGCCAGAGGTGGACCTGATGCTGCCGCTGCCCCAGGACGAACGCCTGCAGGCACTGTGCCGGCGCCTCCAGGAACGCCCCGAGCGCCAGGAAACCCTGGCCCACTGGAGCGCCCGCCTGGGGGTTTCGGAAAAGACCCTGAGCCGCCTGTTCCAGCGCGAGACCGGGCTGAGCTTCCGCGCCTGGCGCCAGCGCCTGCGCCTACTCGCCGCGCTGACCCCGTTGGAACGCGGCGAGCGGGTCACCGACGTGGCCCTGGCCTGCGGCTACGACTCCACCTCGGCGTTCATCTCCGCCTTCCGCCAGCAGTTCGGCTGCACGCCGGGAGAATTCTTCCGGGCCTGAAGATGGCCGGCGTCTCAGCAACGCCGCTTGAAGCCCAGCAACGGATGCCAACTCCAGCCCTGGACGGCATCGCGCTCGGCGAGCTGGACCTGTCCGAAGCGTTTGCCACAGGCGGCAAGCGGCAGGCCGAAGCGTTCGGCCAGGGCGTTCAGTTCGTCCCGGTAGTCGGCGGCCCCCCAGGCCTGCACGCGCGGCCCCATGGTCAGCGGCAGGTCGTCGAGAAGGTTGCTCACGGCGGTCCATTCGCCGTCACTCTCCTCTCGGCAGAACAGCAGGCGCTCGTCATCTTCCGCCGGCACCAGGGCATAGGTCCGCTGCTCCACGCCCTGGCGGAAACGCTGCTCCCGCTGAAGATTGCCGCTCAGCCACGCCGGGGTCTGCCACCAATGGGGAACGCCGAACCGGGTAGCCGGGAGCCCCTCGCCCAGCATCAAGGCCCGTAACCGGGCATGCTCCAGATCGACCAGACTGTTGGCAGGCTGTAGCACTTGCCGGGCTAGGATGCGCGGCGCGGCATCTATGCTCCCCCACTCCGCCTCGCACAGCAGCTCGTGCAGGTCATGGCTCGCCAGGCGCCACTCCTCGCTCTCGAAACCGGGCTTCTCGAAGGCTACGGCCTGGCCCAGCAGCCCCTTGAGATTGCGCGCCAGCAGATACAGGTTCGGCTCCGTGCAGGCGCCGGGTCGATGACGGCGGACGCGTCCAGCCAACTGGATCAGCGAGCGCATGGAGGAAGGCTCCACCACCGCCCAGTCGTAGTCATGGTCACGGCCTACCTCGGCGACCGGCGAGGCGAGCACCACGAACACCTGATCCGTCTCCGGATGCTCGGCCAGAACCCCACGCACCAGCGGATGGGCGAGCAGCCCCTGCGGGTCATGGCGCCTGAGCAGGCCGTCCAGCTGCCGCTCAATGGCCGAACGCAGGGCCAGGGGATGCCGCGAGTGGTAGACGCATAAATGCAGACGCATGCCTTCCGGCGCACCCTGGGCGAACAGCGCCTGGGCCAGCTCGATCAGCGGCTCGATGTTGGCCAGTCGCACCAGCCCGACGCTGACCCGCCGCCCGTCGGGGGCCCGCTCATGGTGCGCGCGGTGCAGCTGCAGCAGCCAGTCCGGCAGAAGCCCGGCCAGCTCCCGACAGAGCTCCGCGGGTAATCCCCCCATTTTCAGCACACGCCAGAAGTAGAGGTCAGGCCGCGAGGGCCAACTTCTGTTTGGGGGTGATGCCTCCCAAGGCCATGTTTGGCCGTTCGTGATTGTATGTCCAAACCCATCGAGTAGCGTGCTCCTGCACTTCGGCGATGGAGTCGAACAGGTAATGTCCCAGCCAGTCGTAGCGCACCGTGCGGTTGTAGCGTTCGACATAGGCGTTCTGCTGCGGCTTGCCGGGCTGGATATGCTCTAGGCGTATACCGTGCTTTTCAGCCCAGATCACCAGTTTGCTGCTGACGTACTCCGGCCCGTTGTCGCTGCGAATAACCTGCGGCTTGCCACGCCACTCGATGACTTGATCCAGCGCTCGCATCACCCGATCAGCGGGGAGTGATAGATCGACCTCCATCACCAGCGCTTCGCGGTTGAAGTCGTCGATCACGTTGAACAGGCGAAAGCTGCGCCCGTCGGACAGCTGATCATGCATGAAGTCCATCGACCAACAGTGATTGATCGTTTCCGGCACTGCCAAGGGTTCGGGCTTCTCCCGCACGATGCGTTTGCGCGGCTTGATCCGCAGGTTGAGTTCCAGCTCTCGGTAGATGCGGTATACCCGCTTGTGATTCCAGCGGTAGCCCTTCACGTTGCGCAGATACAGGAAGCACAGCCCAAAGCCTCAGTTGCGTTGGTTATGCGTTAGCCGGATCAGATGATCGGCAATTTCGGCATTCTCCGAAGAGAGCCGTGGCCGGTAGCGATAGCCGGTGACGCTGATGCCGAAAGCCAGACACGCCTGCTTGATGCTGGCCCGGCCCGAGCGAACCGCATGCTGCGCCATCTCTCGCCGCCGAGATGGCTTCACCACTTTTTTGCCATCGCCTCCTGGATGATCTCGGCCTTCAGGCGCTCCTCGGCGTACATCTTCTTCAGGCGACGGTTTTCCTCTTCCAGTTCGCGCAGCCGAGCCATCAAGGATGCGTCCATGCCACCGAACTTGGCGCGCCACTTGTAGAAGGTAGCCGAGCTGAAGCCATGCTCGCGGCAGAGCTCAGGAACCGGGCTACCAGCCTCGGCCTGCTTGAGGATGGCGATGATTTGGCTGTCCGAAAAACGCGATGTCTTCACGCAAAACTTCCTCGATCTGAGTAGGAGAAAATTCTACTTCTGACCGGTACTGATTTCCGGGGGGATTACCCATGCCATGGTTTCATTCCCTTTTTTTGGCCTAACGTAGGGAAACTCTGAAAAAGACTTCCTGATTTGGTAAAATCCGCCGACTTCACCCGCAGAGCTTTCCGATGAAGCAGATGACCTTCGCCGACGCCGAGTACGCCGGCAAGCGCAAGCAGACCCGCAAGGAACTGTTCCTGATCGAAATGGAACAGGTGGTGCCGTGGCAGGGCCTGATCGCCCTGATCGAGCCGCACTACCCGAAGGGTGAAGGCGGTCGTCCCGCCTATCCGCTGATGGCGATGCTGCGTGTGCATCTGCTG
>NZ_KB822606.1 GCF_000364625.1 Pseudomonas thermotolerans DSM 14292 | reverse complement strand
GCTGAAGACCGCCATCAAGGAAATCTGGTTTGCGCCATCGGTCAGAGACGGCGCCCGAAGATGGAAAGACTGGTACCGCCTGGCGATCGAAAGCGGCATCGCGCCGGCGATCGCCTTTGCAAAGCGACTGCGAAAGTACCTGCGTGGCATCCTCGCCTCAGCCATCTTTCCCTTGAACACCAGCATTCTCGAGGGCGTCAACAACCGCATTAAGGTCATCAAGCGTATGGCCTACGGGTTCCGGGATTCAGCCTATTTCTTCCTGAAGATCAAGGCCGCCTTCCCCGGAAAGACGCGATGAACCAAACATTTCCAGGTTACGTTGGCCATCACGAAACTCTCTCAAAAGGATGAAAGGGGGTACGTCAGCGCACGGTGGTGAGCGGCAGAGCCGGCGCGATACGGCGCGACAGGTAGCGGTAGAAGTCCCAGATGGTGCCTTCCAGGTCGTGCGGCGCGAGCACGCCCGAGGGTGCGTGGCGCGAGCCCAGGACACGCTGCATGCGCTCCAGCTTCTCGCGATCCTCGCGGTTGACTTCATTCCACAACGCGAGGCGCCCTTCCAGCTCCTCGGCTGTCAGCTCGTTCTCGTAGGTCGACATGGTCCAGCGCACGCGGATCTTGTCCACGGCGAGCGGCTGGATGTTCAGGGACACCAGCAGGGTGGCGGCCTGGCTGGCGATCTGCAGGGGGAACAGGCAGAACAGGGTGGAACGCCGGCGCTCCTCCTCGCTCAGTCCAGGCGCCCCCTGGCCTCGCGAGGCGGCGGTATCCGGATAGTTGGCGCAGTAGCTGGTGAAGGCCTCGTCGGACAGCGCCTTGCGGCTCATACCGGTCGGGGTGTAGGGATGTAGGGTCTGGGGATGCACGACCGACAGGTGGTAGGCTTCCATGAAGTTCTCCACCAGACACTTCCAGTTGGTGTTCCAGATCTCCTCTTGGCTGTGCACCAGACGCATCCGCTCGGTCTGATAGCTGGCCAGCAGCGCCTCGAGCTTGCCCAGACGACCGGCCAGCGGCGCGGCGTCGTCGTCCAGGTTGACGTAGATGAAGCCGTTCCACAGTTCGGTCCTGAAGCTGGGCAGGCTGCAGTTGTGCGCGCCGACACCCTTGTCCTGCATGCGCGGCGCATTGGCCAGGCGACCGTCGCGTTCGTAGCTCCAGGCGTGGTAGGAACAGACCAGGCGGCGGGCACTGCCCTTGCCCTCGGCCAACGGCATGCCGCGATGGCGACAGACGTTGGACAGCACGCGAATCATGCCATCGTCGCCACGAATCACCAGCAGCGACTCCTCGAACAGCTGAGTGGTGAAGTAGTCGCCAGGATTGGGCACTTCATCGACGCGTCCCAGACAGTGCCATTCCTTCTTGAGGAAGTTCTCCACCTCGAACCGGAAGAAATCCGGGCAGGTATAGAACTCCCCGGGCAGGCAGCGCGCCTCGGACTCCGGCAACGCTGCAATCTCATGCAGGCGAGCTGCCATGGCAGCGACTTTGTTGTGATTAATCCCCATCGACTCTTCTCCGCAACAAAGGGACGGGCATGGCTGGATCTGACTGCCCGCCCCGACAGCCGTAATGCACCTCTACCCCGGCGCCACAAGCGCTGCGCCAGACGCCGCCTCACAGGCGGGAACAGCGCAAGCCCGGGACAGTACGTGGAGGGACGTTAATGGGGAGGCTGCGGGAGGAAAAGCTCGAAATATATGCAGGCAAGAAAGAAAAAAATTTGCCTGAGCCCGGTCGCATCGATCGTGGAATACCCCGGCGCTAGGGAGGAACGACGCCCATCGAAGCGCCGCTGCCACACTGCGACGGAGGCGAGTCGAACGGCGCGAATTTTTTCGCGCGGAAACGAAAAAGGCGACCCTCACGGATCGCCTTTCTCGAGCCTTTCGGCTTCGTTTGGTAGGCACAATTGGACTCGAACCAACGACCCCCACCATGTCAAGGTGGTGCTCTAACCAACTGAGCTATGTGCCTTCGTTGGACGCGCATTCTACGCATCTCCCCGGGGCTGTCAACAACTTTTTTCACCCAAATGCCTGAAAAAAAAGATTTTTTGCCGTTCGGGCCGGCGTTGAATATTTCGCACGGCCCCTAGCCCAGGAAAATCTTCTCAGGTAGGATCGACCCATCCGTAAAAAATAAAGAACAAAGGTGCAAAATGACGCACACCGCCTATCCGCAGTCCTACTACGCCGCCTCAGCCAATCCAGCCCCGGAACGCCCGGAGCTGCAGGGCGAAACCGAGACCGACGTGTGCATCGTCGGCGCCGGTTACACAGGCCTTTCCACCGCCCTGTTCCTTCTCGAGAACGGCTTCCGGGTGACCATCCTCGAAGCCGCCAAGGTCGGTTTCGGCGCCTCGGGTCGCAACGGCGGGCAGATCGTCAACAGCTACAGTCGCGACATCGACACCATCGAGCGCAGCATCAGCCCGAAGAACGCCAAGCTGCTCGGCGACATGGCTTTCGAGGGCGGGCGCATCATCCGCCAGCGCGTCAGCCACTACGGCATCCAGTGCGACCTGAAGGACGGTGGCGTGTTCGCCGCCTTCACCAAGAAGCAGATGGCCCATCTGGAGGCCCAGAAACGCCTCTGGGAGCGCTACGGCCATACCCAGCTGGAGCTGCTGGACGCCAAGCGCATCCGCGAGGTGGTGGCCACCGACAACTACATCGGCGGCATGCTGGACATGAGCGGCGGGCACATCCACCCCCTCAACCTGGCACTCGGCGAAGCAGCCGCCATCGAGTCGCTGGGTGGCGTCATCCATGAACAGTCGCCGGTGATCCGCATCGACCGCGGCGCCAACCCGGTGGTGCACACCGCCCGCGGCCGGGTGAAGGCCAGGTTCGTGGTGGTCGCCGGCAACGCCTACCTGGGCAATCTGCTACCCGAGCTGGCGGCCAAGTCTATGCCCTGCGGCACCCAGGTGATCGCCACCGAGCCGCTGGACGAGGAGCTGGCCAGGAGCCTGCTGCCGCAGGACTACTGTGTCGAGGACTGCAACTACCTGCTCGACTACTACCGGCTGTCCGCCGACAGGCGTCTGATCTACGGCGGCGGCGTGGTCTATGGCGCGCGGGATCCGGCCAACATCGAGGCGATCATCCGGCCGAAGATGCTGAAGACCTTCCCGCAGCTGAAGAACGTGAAGATCGATTACGCCTGGACCGGCAACTTCCTGCTGACCCTGTCGCGCCTGCCGCAGGTCGGCCGGCTAGGCGACAACCTCTACTACTCGCAGGGCTGCAGCGGTCACGGGGTAACCTTCACCCATGTGGTCGGCAAGGCCCTGGCCGAGGCATTGCGCGGCCAGGCGGAACGCTTCGACGCCTTCGCCGAGCTACCTCACTACCCTTTCCCCGGCGGCCGCCTGTTCCGGGTACCCTTCACGGCCATGGGCGCCTGGTACTACGACCTGCGCGACAAGCTCGGCATCTGAGTACGCCCCATGCCCGCGCGCAGTCGCGGGCATGGATCTGCCGGGCAGCCGGCATTTTCTCCAGACAAAGAAAAACCCGGCCTTGGCCGGGTTTTTCACGAGCATCAGGTCAGTTGATTACTTGACCTGGGCTTCCACGGCAGCTTCCACGCGACGGTTGATCGCACGGCCTTCGGCGGTGGAGTTGTCAGCCACCGGGCGGGATTCGCCGTAACCGACGGAGTCGACGCGCTCGGGGCTCACGCCGAACTGGTTGACCAGCACGTCACGAACGGCGTTGGCGCGGCGCTCGGAGAGCTTCTGGTTGTAGGCGTCGGTACCCACGGAGTCGGTGTGACCTTCCACCACGGTGGTGGTCTGCGGGTACTGGTTCATGAAGTCAGCCAGGTTCTTGATGTCGCCGTAGCTTTCTTCCTTCACCACCGACTTGTCGAAGTCGAATTTCACGTCCAGCTCGACACGCACGGTCTGCGGAGCTTCTTCAACGACCGGGGCCGGTTCCGGAGTCGGTTCCGGAGCAGCGGCAACAACCGGAGCCGGCTTGGAGCCGCCACCGAAGTTCACGCCGACGCCCACGCCAGCCATCCACTCGGAGTCGCCGCGGTCGAAGTTGTACAGACCATCCACGCCGCCACGAGCGTAGAAGTTCTCGGTGAAGTAGTACTTCAGGCCGGCACCCAGGATACCCTGAGTGGTGTGGTCACGGCCGCTGGCCTCCTGGCCGATGGACTGATGACCAACACCAGCCGACAGGTAGGGGCGCAGGCCTACGCCGGGCTCACCGAAGTGGTAGAGAGCGGTCAGAGCGCCGCTCTCACCCTTGATGTTCTTGTTGGTCGCCTGGGTGCGAATGTCGTGGTACTCGCTATAGGACAGGGCCAGCTCCACGTCATCGGTCAGAAAGTAGCCGAGGCTACCGCCGAACTGGTTGCCTTCGTCATGAGCGTAGCCGCGGGTGGAATCCGCGAAGTAGCGGTTGACGAAGAGCTCGCCTTCGACAGCACCTTGACCTTGCGCCATAACGGCCAGCGAAGAAGTTGCCAGCACGGAACCGATGACAACACCCAAGGTATTCTTCAATTTCATCCGTAAATCCCCATCTTGATGGACTTTAAGTCGCCGGAGCCTTGTGGGGTCCGACAACTTGAGCGGCCAATTCTACCTGAATTGGCTTATTCAGTGAGAAATTTTCTTCCGACTAGGCTTCGCTGGCACTCGCGAACTTGTCGCGCAGGCGGTCTAGCGCACGCTTGTAACGCATCTTGGTGGCACTCAGCCCCATGTGCATGATGTCGGCAATTTCCTGGAATTCCAGCTCCGCAACGAAACGCAGTACGAGGATTTCACGGTCGATAGGATTGACGTGCACAAGCCAGCGATCGAGTCCGCCCGACTCCGGAATGACCGGTGCCTTTTCGTCGGATGCCTCTTCCTGCGGATCCAGACTCAGTGCATCCAGCAAGCGCCGCTTGCGGCGCTCCTTACGGTACTGAGTAATACATTCGTTATAAGTGATGCTATATAGCCATGTCTTGAACTTGGACTTGCCCTCGAAGTTCTTCAGGCCATAGAGAACTTTCAGCATCACTTCCTGGCAGACGTCGTCGGCATCTCGCTCGTTGCCCAGATAGCGCGCACAGACATTGAAGAGCGTCCGCTGATAGCGGCGCATTAGCTCCTCGTAGGCGCGGGTCACGTGGAACAGCTCGCTGTGGGCACGCACCACCAGCTCTTCATCCGAGAGCTCACGAGGATCGTAGCGACTGGGCAGTGGTTGGGTTCGGTTCAAAACGGGTCAGGCCGACGGTCAGGTAAGGAGTCGCCACGGCCCGTCACCGCGGGCCGCACGGCGGCATACATTAGCAGGGTTTGCTCAGCGGCTGCTTACCTGTTGTTCCAGCAGGAGCTTGTTGGCGACGGAAATCAGCACCCCTTCCTCGGTGAGCAAGGTGGTCTTCACCGTGCCGATCTCCTCGATCAGCCCTTCGACCTCGCCAATCTTCACTTGTTGCCCGACTTCGTACAATTCCCGCACATAGATGCCGGCGAGGATCTGCGCAGCCACGTCGCGGCTGCCAAGCCCCAGAGCCAGCGCCGCCGCCAGGCCGACGGAAATCAGCACGATGGCGATGACGTTGTTGAGCAGCTCGGTCTTGACCTCCAGTTGGCCGATGGCCACGGAGATGCTGATGATGATCACCAGTCCCTGGGCAATGCGCCCCAGACCACCTGCGTAATCCAGCCCCACGCCCTCGGCGGCGCCGCGCACCAGGCTGTTGACCAACTGGGCAAGCAGCATGCCGACGATCAGCACCAGCGCCGCGCCCAGCACCTTGGGCAGGTACAGAGCCAACACGTCGAGGGTGGCGGACACCCGGCCAAGGCCCAGCGAATCGGCGGCCGAAACCAGGAAGATGAGCAGCACGAACCAGTAGACGATCTTGCCTACCAGGGTGGAAACCGGCACCTGGATGCCGATGCGCGAGAGCATCTTGGTCAGGCCGGTGCCAGCCATCAGGCGATCCAGGCCCAGCTTGGCAAGCAGTTTGGAGAGCAGCGCATCGAGCAGCTTGGCGACCACGAAGCCCAGCAGCACCACCATCAGGGCGCCAAACAGGCGCGGGATGAAGCCAGCCACGGGCGTCCATACGTTGGTCATGGCGTTGACCAGGGCTTGGGTCCAGGGATCGAATTCCATCTTACTTGGCCTTATCAGCAGTACGGTCGGAAGAAGTACGACGGGAAACGGGAGCGATATGGGCCGAGCCGCTGTTCAGAGCGCGCATGATCGCCTCGAACCAGTGGCCCAGCATGCTGAACAGATCGCCCGCGCCCACCTGGCGGTTGGCGGTTTTCAACACCCGGCCGAGCGCCGCATCGTCATCGTGGGTGGCTGGCGACACTTTCAGCAGATCACGGAGAGATTCTTCAAATGGATCGCGCATGCATACCTCGCGGGCTGTTTCGGCTAGACGCTGCAGAAGGTCGGCAGGTCACACATCAAAGCCGGCGCAGGTAGCGGAACAGGCCGGCCGGCTGCGCGACAGCTGGGCATGATCCGGGGTATGTCGCGGTTGGCGGCGAGCTGCGGGCGTCCCGCTCCTGCGGGCGATGGACCGGGCGCTGCCCTGCCCGTCCAGGACGAAGGCATGCACCAGCCTCCACTGGGCATTCTGCTCGTCGTGCATGGCCATGGCACGGAAAGCCCCGCCCCGCCACGGCGGGACGGTACGCTACCTCACTCGGGCATCGACAGTGCCTTGGGCGAGACGATGATGCCGTTGTTGTCGGCATACACGAACTCGCCCGGGCGGAAGGTCACGCCGCCGAAGGTCACCGGCACGTTGAGGTCGCCGATGCCGCGCTTGTCGGTCTTCATCGGGTGGCTGGCCAGGGCCTGAACGCCCAGGTCGGTCTGCGCGATCACGTCCACGTCGCGGATGCAGCCGTACACCACGATGCCTTCCCAGCCGTTCTTCGCCGCCTTTTCGGCCAGCATGTCGCCGAGCAGCGCGCGCCGCAGGGAGCCACCGCCATCGACCACCAGCACCTTGCCTTTGCCGGGTTGCTCCACCTGCTCCTTCACCAGCGAGTTGTCCTCATGACACTTGATAGTGACGATCTCGCCGCCGAAGGAGTCGCGACCACCGAAGTTGCTGAACATCGGCTCGACCACCTGAACAAGCTCCGGGTAGGCATCACAGAGGTCGGGAGTGACGTATTGCATGGGAAAAGCTCCTTAGGATGGAAAAGCGATCGGTGACCGACGCCGAAATGACCGTAACGCGCGTCAGGGTCGCATCTTAGCCGGATGCCCGGCTAAGCGGAATGCTTCCAAAAGACGAGGCAAAACCACCCGGCCGCTCATCTCCGGGCCCTGAACTCGCCCCAGCGGAAGCGATCAACATATCCATCCATGCATTGCCAGGAGGCTCACCATGAACATCGACCTTTCCCACCGACGTGCCATCGTCAGCGGCTCCACTGCCGGCATCGGTCTGGCTATCGCCCGGGGACTGGCGGCGGCCGGGGCCGAAGTGGTGATCAACGGGCGTACCCAGGCACGGGTCGACGAGGCCCTGCAGCTGTTACGCAGCAGCGTGCCGCAGGCCAGGGTCACCGGCGTGGCCGCCGATCTCAGCAGCGCCGCCGGATCGGCCGACTTCATCCGGCAGGTTCCGGAGGCTGACATCCTGGTCAACAACCTGGGCATCTTCGAGCCCAAGGGCTTCTTCGACATTCCCGACGAGGACTGGCTGCACTTCTTCGAGGTCAACGTGATGAGCGGCGTGCGCCTGGCCCGCCACTATGCGCGCGGCATGCGGCAGCGCAACTGGGGCCGGGTGCTCTTCATCTCCAGCGAGTCGGCGCTGCAGATCCCCGCCGAGATGGTCCACTACGGCATGACCAAGACCGCGCAGCTGGCCGTCTCCCGGGGCCTGGCGGAGACCCTGGCGGGCACCGGAGTGACGGTCAACTCCATCCTCCCGGGGCCGACCCGCTCGGAGGGCATCGGAGGCTTCCTCGCCTCGCTGGCGCAGAAGGAAGGGGTGCCGGTGGAGCAGATGGAGCGCGACTTCATCGCCGAGCACCGCCCCACCTCGCTGATCCGTCGCCTGGCAACGGTGGACGAGGTTGCCAGCCTGGCGGTCTACCTGGCTTCCGAGCAGGCCTCCGCTACTACCGGTGCGGCCCTACGGGTGGATGGCGGCGTCCTGCGCTCGATTGCCTGATGCGCCGACGGTAGTCTGGTCGGGTAACGCCTGGTGGCGCAGCCAGTGCTCGACCAGCGGCCAGACCTCGACCTGGGCCGGCTTGCTGACCAGCATCTCGATGTGCCCGTAGTCGTCGCTATGACCGTGTCGGCGGCCCAGGCAGTAATAGTGGCGGCACTCCGAGCCGAACTGCTCGAGCAGCTTGCGGCAGGCCCAGGGCGGATCCTCGCGGTCCGCCTCGGCGGCCACCGCCAGCACCGGCACCGTCACTCCGGCCAGCCCCGCCCACCAGTCGTTGCCGCGCTCGCCGAAGCGGCCGAACAGGCCGTGCCAGCGCAGCACCTCCAGCCCCACCCCGAGAGGCTCGTCCTCGGGACCACGCTTGAGCCGCGTCCCAGACAGTTCCCCCAGACAGCGCAGCAGCAGCTGCCCGCTCCACTCCACAGGTGGAATCTTCAGCGGCCAGCAGGTTCGGCTGACCTGGCTGCCGAACAGCGCCGCCGAGGCCACATCCTCAGCGCCCAGGTAACGCCCGCCGAGCGCGGCGGCGAGGGTGATGCCTCCCAGGGAGTGGCCGATCCAGTGCGGTGCCTGAGCCGTCTGCTCGCGGACGAAAGCGGCGATGGCCGGCAGGTCGTAGCGGGCGTAGTCGGCCACCCGGTTGCGCCGATACTCCTGGTTGCGTGGAGACAGGCCGTGGCCACGCATCTCCGGGATCCACACGTCGAAGCCGGCACGCGCCAGGAAAGGACCGAGGCCCAGGCCGCGCGGCGAATACCAGAAGCGCCGGTTGGAGAAGCTGCCGTGCAGGAGCAGCACCGGTACGCCGCGCTGCTCGTCGCGGCCATGCACGCCCAGGCGGGTGACCGCCAGCTCGACGCTGAAGTCGGGACTGTTGCCCGGCTTCAGTCGATAGACATCCTCACAGAGATCGCCCCGCAACTCGGCGCTTGCCAGCGTCACGGGAAACAGCTCGCTACTACTTTGCATACCACGACCGTACACAGTGGAAACTGCCGGCATCCTGCCGGCAGTAGCTCGAAAACGGCAGCCGGACGGCACACCACGAAAAAGGGCGGGATGAAAATCCCGCCCTTCTTCACATCAGGGATGCGCTCAGCCCTGCTGGCTCTCCGCCAGGAAGAACCAGGTTTCCAGCACCGAGTCCGGGTTCAGGGAGACGCTCTCGATGCCCTGCTCCATCAGCCACTTGGCCAAGTCCGGATGGTCGGACGGACCCTGACCGCAGATGCCGATGTACTTTCCGGCCTTGCGACAGGCCTGGATGGCACTGGACAGCAGCTTCTTGACCGCCGGGTTACGCTCGTCGAACAGGTGGGCGATGATGCCGGAGTCGCGGTCCAGGCCCAGGGTCAGCTGGGTCATATCGTTGGAGCCGATGGAGAAGCCGTCGAAGTACTCGAGGAACTCGTCGGCCATCAGCGCATTGGACGGCAGCTCGCACATCATGATGACACGCAGGCCGTTCTCGCCACGCTTGAGACCGTACTGGGCGAGCAGGTCCACCACCTGGGACGCCTCGCCGAGGGTGCGCACGAAGGGCACCATCAGCTCGACGTTGGTCAGGCCCATCTCGTCGCGCACCTTCTTCATGGCGCGGCATTCCAGCTCGAAGCAGTCGCGGAAGGACTCGCTGATGTAGCGCGAGGCACCGCGGAAGCCGAGCATCGGGTTCTCTTCCTCCGGCTCATAGAGCTTGCCGCCGATCAGGTTGGCGTACTCGTTGGACTTGAAGTCCGACAGGCGCACGATGACCTTCTTCGGCCAGAAGGCCGCGGCCAGGGTGCTGACGCCCTCTACCAGCTTCTCGACGTAGAAGCTCACCGGATCCGGGTAGCCAGCGATGCGCTTCTGCACGCTGTCCTTGATGTCGGCCGGCAGGCTGGCGAAGTTCAGCAGTGCCTTGGGGTGCACGCCGATCATACGGTTGATGATGAATTCCAGACGGGCCAGACCCACGCCGGCGTTGGGCAACTGGGCGAAGTCGAAGGCACGGTCCGGGTTGCCGACGTTCATCATGATCTTGAACGGTAGCTCGGGCATGGCATCCACCGAGTTCTGGCGCACGTCGAAGCCCAGCTCGCCCTCGAAGATGTAGCCGGTATCACCCTCGGCACAGGACACGGTCACGCCCTGGCCGTCCTTCAGCACGGTGGTGGCGTTGCCGCAGCCGACCACTGCCGGGATGCCCAGCTCGCGGGCGATGATCGCCGCGTGGCAGGTACGTCCGCCGCGGTTGGTGACGATGGCGGCGGCGCGCTTCATGACCGGCTCCCAGTCCGGGTCGGTCATGTCGGAGACCAGAATGTCGCCGGCCTGGACCTTGTCCATCTCGGCGATGTCGTTGATCACGCGGACCTTGCCGGCGCCGATCTTCTGACCGATGGCGCGGCCTTCCACCAGCACGGTGCCCTTCTCCTTGAGCAGATAGCGCTCCATGACGTTGGCGTTGCCGCGGCTCTTCACGGTTTCCGGACGAGCCTGGACGATGTACAGCTTGCCGTCGTCACCGTCCTTCGCCCATTCGATGTCCATCGGGCGGCCGTAGTGCTTCTCGATGATCATCGCCTGCTTGGCCAGCTCGGTGACCTCGGCATCGCTCAGGGCGAAGCGGGCGCGCTCGGCCGGGTCAACGTCCACCACCTTGACCGACTTGCCGGCCTTGGCTTCGTCGCCGTAGACCATCTTGATGGCCTTGCTGCCCAGATTGCGGCGCAGGATCGCCGGGCGACCGGCTTCCAGGGTCGGCTTGTGCACGTAGAACTCGTCGGGGTTCACCGCGCCCTGCACCACGGTCTCGCCGAGGCCGTAGGCGCCGGTGATGAACACCACGTCACGGAAACCGGACTCGGTGTCCAGGGTGAACATCACCCCGGCGGTGCCGGTTTCCGAACGGACCATGCGCTGCACGCCAGCGGACAGAGCGACCAGTTTGTGGTCGAAGCCCTGGTGCACCCGGTAGGCGATGGCACGGTCGTTGAACAGGGAGGCGAACACCTCCTTGACGGCGCGGATCACGTTCTCCACGCCGCGGATGTTCAGGAAGGTTTCCTGCTGGCCGGCGAAGGAGGCATCCGGCAGGTCTTCTGCGGTCGCCGAGGAGCGCACGGCGACCGCCAGGTTGTCGTTGCCGCCGGAGAGCTGCGCATAGGCGCTGCGGATATCGGCGTCCAGCTGAGGCGGCAGATCGGCATCCATCACCCACTGGCGGATTTCCGCACCGGCCTTCATCAGGGCGTTGACGTCGTCGACGTCCAGGACGTCCAGGGCGGCATGGATACGGTCGTTCAGGCCACTTTGCTCGAGGAAGTCACGATAGGCCTGGGCGGTCGTAGCGAAACCACCGGGAACCGACACGCCGGCGCCCGCCAGGTTGCTGATCATTTCGCCCAGGGAGGCGTTCTTGCCCCCTACACGCTCAACATCGTGGACGCCGAGCTTATCGAGGGAAACTACGTACTCAACCAAGGTGATCTCTCCACTTTGTGTCCGGAACGCCGCTCGCGGTGGCTTTGTTGCCGGCAAATAGGTCAAAATGCCGGCCAGTGCAGGCCCGGCGAAAGGGGGGCCTATTCTAGCCAAGAATCATTTCCAGCTTAAGGCCCACGCGCAAATGAAACGAACCGCTTTCTTCATCTCAGACGGCACCGGCATCACTGCCGAAACCCTGGGTCAGAGTCTGTTGGCGCAGTTCGAGAACATTTCCTTTAACAAGTTGACGCGCCCGTATATCGACAGCGTCGAAAAAGCGCGCGCAATGGTACAACAAATCAATGCCGCTGCCGAGAAAGACGGCGCCCGCCCGATCATCTTCGACACCGTGGTGAACCAGGAAATCCGAGATATCCTGGCGCAGTCCCAAGGCTTCATGATCGACATCTTCTCGACCTTCCTGTCGCCCCTGGAACAGGAACTCAGTTCCCGCTCCTCCTACTCGGTGGGCAAGTCCCACTCCATCGCCAGCAACACCAACTACATGGAGCGTATCGAGGCGGTGAACTTCGCCCTCGACAACGACGACGGCGCCCGCACCCACTATTACGACAAAGCCGACCTGATCCTCATCGGTGTATCGCGCTGCGGCAAGACCCCCACCTGTCTTTACATGGCCATGCAGTATGGCATCCGTGCCGCCAATTACCCGCTCACCGAAGACGACATGGAGCGCCTGCAGCTGCCGGCCGCGCTCAAGCCCTACAAGCACAAGCTGTTCGGCCTGACCATCGACCCCGAGCGTCTGGCGGCGATCCGCCACGAACGCAAGCCCAACAGCCGCTACGCCAGCTTCGCCCAGTGCGAGTTCGAAGTGCGCGAGGTGGAGAACCTGTTCCGCCGCGAGGGCATCAACTTCATCAATTCCACGCATTTCTCCGTGGAGGAAATCTCGGCGAAGATCCTCGTGGAAAAAGGCGTCGAACGACGCCTCAAGTAATAGCTGCAACTTCCTGACAGCAAAGAGAAAAGGCTCGAAACTTCGAGCCTTTTCTCATTTTCGTCTACCAAGCGCTCAGAAGCTGTCGCCCGGCACCCGCACCCAGCCTTCCATGAGGATGCGCGCACTGCGGCTCATGATCGCCTTGGTCACCGTCCACTCGCCGTTCACCTGCCTGGCCTCGGCACCGACCCGCAAGGTCCCGGAGGGATGACCGAAGCGCACCGCGGTGCGCTCACCGCCACCGGCCGCCAGATTGACGAGGGTACCAGGGATGGCCGCAGCAGTGCCGATGGCCACCGCCGCGGTGCCCATCATCGCGTGGTGCAGCTTGCCCATGGACAGGGCACGCACCAGCAGGTCGATCTCCCCGGCCTTCACCTGCTTGCCGCTGGAAGTCAGATAGTCCTTGGGTGGGGCGACGAAGGCGATCTTCGGGGTGTGCTGGCGGGTGGCGGCCTCTTCCGGGGACTTGATCAGCCCCATGCGCAGGGCGCCGGCCACGCGGATCGCCTCGAAGCGGGCCAGGGCCTCGGGATTACCGTTGATGTCCTCGCGCAGCTCGGTGCCCTGGTAGCCGATGTCCTCGGCGTTGACGAACACCGTGGGGATGCCGGCGCTGATCATGGTGGCCTTGAGGGTGCCGATGCCGGGCACCTCCAGGTCGTCCACCAGGTTGCCGGTGGGGAACATGGACCCGCCCTCCTCGCCGTCGTCGGACGGATCGAGGAACTCCAGAACGATCTCCGCCGCCGGGAAAGTCACCCCGTCCAGCTCGAAGTCGCCGGTCTCCTGAACCTGGCCGTTGCTCACCGGTACCCGGGCGATGATGGTCTTGCGGATGTTGGCTTGCCAGATACGCACTTCGCAGACGCCGTTCTGCGGGATGCGCGCCGGATCCACCAGGCCAGCGTGGATGGCGAAGGCACCTGCAGCGGTGGACAGGTTGCCGCAGTTGCCGCTCCAGTCGACGAACGGCTTGTCGATGGATACCTGGCCGTAGAGGTAGTCCACGTCGTGGCCGGGCTGGCTGCTCCTGGAGAGGATCACGCACTTGCTGGTGCTGGAGGTGGCACCGCCCATGCCGTCGATGTGCGCGCCATAGGGGTCGGGGCTGCCGATCACTCGCATGAACAGGCGATCGCGGGCCTCGCCGGGCACCTGGCAGCGCTCCGGCAGGTCCTCCAGTCGGAAGAACACACCCTTGCTGGTACCGCCACGCATGTAGGTGGCGGGAATCTTGATCTGGGGTTGCTGGGCCATGCTTGAGTCCTGGCTGGTGAAGATGGTGAGAGCCCCTCCCGCGGGTGAGAGAGGTGCTGAGGGAGAGGGACTGACGGACGACTCGGAGCCGCCCTTTATTGTCCCCTCCCCAGCCCTCCCCCATACCTGGGAGAGGGGGCTGTCCGTCAGGCCACTGCGCCGCTAAGGAAGTCCTTGGCGAAGCGCTGCAGAACGCCGCCGGCCTTGTACACGCTGACGTCCGCCGCGGTGTCCAGGCGACAGGTCACCGGCACCCGCTGTACTTCACCGTTGCGCCGGTGGATCACCAGGGTCAGGTCGCAACGCGGCGCCAGCTCGCCCTCGATGTCGTAGGTCTCGGTGCCGTCCAGCCCCAGGGTCAGGCGGGTGGTGCCCGGCTTGAATTCCACCGGCAGCACGCCCATGCCCACCAGGTTGGTGCGGTGGATACGTTCGAAACCTTCGGCGACTATCACCTCGACACCGGCCAGGCGCACGCCCTTGGCCGCCCAGTCACGGCTCGAGCCCTGACCGTAGTCGGCACCGGCGATGATGATCAGGTTCTGCTTGCGGTTCATGTAGGTCTCGATGGCTTCCCACATGCGCATCACCTGGCCTTCCGGCTCGACCCGCGCCAGCGAGCCCTGACGCACGCTGCCGTCCTCGTTGCGCACCATCTCGTTGAACAGCTTCGGGTTGGCGAAGGTGGCGCGCTGGGCGGTCAGGTGGTCACCGCGGTGGGTGGCGTAGGAGTTGAAGTCCTCCTCCGGCAGGCCCATCTTCGCCAGGTACTCGCCGGCCGCCGAGTTGGGCAGGATGGCGTTGGACGGCGAGATGTGGTCGGTGGTGATGTTGTCCGGGAGGATCGCCAGCGGCCGCATGCCCTTGAGGGTCCGCTCGCCGGCCAGGGCGCCTTCCCAGTAGGGCGGACGGCGGATGTAGGTGGACATCGGGCGCCAGTCGTACAGCGGGCTCTCGGCTTCCTTGACGGTACCCAGGTCGAACATGGGGATGTAGACCTGCTTGAACTGCTCCGGCTTGACGTGGGCCGCCACGATGGCATCGATCTCTTCGTCGCTGGGCCACAGATCCTTCAGGGTGATCGGTTTGCCGTTGGCGTCGTAGCCCAGGGCATCCTGCTCTATGTCGAAGCGGATGGTCCCAGCGATGGCATAGGCCACCACCAGCGGCGGTGAGGCCAGGAAGGCCTGCTTGGCATAGGGGTGGATGCGCCCGTCGAAGTTGCGGTTGCCGGACAGCACGGCCACCGCATAGAGGTCGCGGTCGATGATTTCCTGCTGGATCTTCGGCTCCAGGGCACCGGACATGCCGTTACAGGTGGTGCAGGCATAGGCGACGATGCCGAAGCCAAGCTTCTCCAGCTCCGGCAGCAGACCGGCCTCTTCCAGGTACAGCTTGGCGACCTTGGAGCCCGGCGCGAAGGAAGTCTTCACCCAGGGCTTGCGGACCAGCCCCAGGGCGTTGGCCTTCTTCGCCAGCAGGCCGGCAGCCACCACGTTGCGCGGGTTGGAGGTGTTGGTGCAACTGGTGATGGCGGCGATGATCACCGCGCCATCCGGCAGCAGGCCTTGGGCCTCCTCGGCACGGGCCGCGGCCAGCTTGGCCTCGTCGGCGATGCCGCGCTCGGCCAGCGCCGTGGTCGGCAGTCGGCGGTGCGGGTTGGACGGGCCGGCCATGTTGCGCACCACGCTGGACAGGTCGAACTCCAGCACCCGCTCGTATTCGGCGGTGACCAGCGCGCTGCTCCACAGACCAAGGACCTTGGCGTACTGCTCGACCAGCGCGACCTGCTCGGGCTCGCGGCCGGTCAGGCGCAGGTAATCGATGGTCTGCTGGTCGATGTAGAACATCGCCGCGGTGGCGCCGTACTCCGGGCACATGTTGGAGATGGTGGCGCGGTCGCCGATCGACAGGCTGTCCGCGCCCTCGCCGAAGAATTCGACGTAGGCACCCACCACCCGCTCCTTGCGCAGGAACTCGGTCAGGGCCAGGACGATGTCGGTGGCGGTGATGCCGGGCTGGCGCTTGCCGGCGAGCTTGACTCCAACGATGTCGGGCAGGCGCATCATCGACGGATGGCCGAGCATCACGGTTTCCGCTTCCAGGCCACCGACGCCGATGGCGATCACCCCCAGGGCATCCACGTGGGGGGTGTGCGAGTCGGTGCCGACGCAGGTGTCCGGGAAGGCGACGCCGTCGCGAACCTGGATCACCGGGCTCATCTTCTCCAGGTTGATCTGGTGCATGATGCCGTTGCCGGCCGGGATCACGTCGACGTTCTTGAAGGCCGTCTTGGTCCACTCGATGAAGTGGAAGCGGTCCTCGTTGCGCCGCTCCTCGATGGCGCGGTTCTTGGCGAAGGCGTCCGGATCGTAGCCCGGCGCCTCGACGGCCAGGGAGTGGTCGACGATCAGCTGGGTCGGTACCACCGGGTTGACCTTGGACGGATCACCGCCCTGCTCGGCGATGGCGTCGCGCAGGCCGGCCAGGTCGACCAGCGCGGTCTGGCCGAGGATGTCGTGGCAGACCACCCGGGCCGGATACCAGGGGAAGTCCAGGTCGCGCTTGCGGTAGATCAGCTGCTCCAGGGCGGCGGTCAGCTCCTGCGGTTCACAGCGGCGCACCAGCTGCTCGGCCAGCACCCGCGAGGTGTACGGCAGGCCGGCCCAGGCGCCGGGCTTGATGGCATCCACCGCCTCGCGGGCGTCGAAGTAATCCAGCTGGGTGCCGGGCAGCCGCTTGCGGTATTGGCTATTCAGGGTGTCGTTCATGTTATTTGCGCTCCTTGAGCGGCACGAACTCGAGGTCCTCGGGACCGACGTAGTTGGCGCTCGGGCGAATGATCTTGCCGTCCATGCGCTGCTCGATGACGTGGGCCGACCAGCCGGCGGTGCGGGCAATCACGAACAGCGGAGTGAACATGGCGGTGGGCACGCCCATCATGTGGTAGCTGACGGCACTGAACCAGTCGAGGTTGGGGAACATCTTCTTGATGTCCCACATCACAGTCTCCAGGCGCTCGGCGATGTCGAACATCTTGGTGTTGTTCTGCTCCAGGCTGAGCTGCCGGGCGACTTCCTTGATCACCTTGTTGCGTGGATCTGAGACGGTGTAGACCGGGTGACCGAAGCCGATGATCACTTCCTTGCGCTCGACGCGAGCGCGGATGTCGGCTTCCGCCTCGTCCGGGTTGTCGTAGCGCTTCTGTACCTCGAAGGCCACTTCATTGGCACCGCCATGCTTGGGCCCGCGCAGGGCGCCGATAGCGCCGGCGATGCAGGAGTACATGTCCGAGCCGGTGCCGGCAATCACCCGCGAGGTGAAGGTGGAGGCGTTGAACTCGTGCTCGGCGTAGAGGATCAGCGAGGTGTGCATGGCGCGCACCCAGGAGTCACGGGGTTTCTCGCCGTGCAGCAGGTGCAGGAAGTGACCGCCAATGGAATCGTCGTCGGTCTCCACGTCGATGCGCTTGCCGTTGTGGCTGTAGTGGTACCAGTAGAGCAGCGCAGAGCCCAGCGAAGCCATCAGCTTGTCGGCGATGTCGCGGGCGCCCGGATGGTTGTGGTCGTCCTTCTCCGGCGCCAGACAGCCGAGGGTGGAGACCGCGGTGCGCATCACGTCCATCGGGTGTGCCGAGGGCGGCAACTCCTCGAGCACCGCCTTGACTCCGGCCGGCAGGCCGCGCAGGGACTTGAGCTTGGCCTTGTAGCCGGCCAGCTCGGCGACGTTGGGCAGCTTGCCGTGGACCAGCAGGTAGGCGATTTCCTCGAATTCGCAGGTATTGGCGATGTCGAGGATGTCGTAGCCGCGGTAGTGCAGGTCGTTGCCGCTGCGCCCGACGGTGCACAGCGCGGTGTTGCCGGCGGCGGTGCCGCTCAGGGCCACGGACTTCTTCGGCTTGAAGCCAGGAGTGGTTTCAGTGCTGCTCATGGATATCTCCTCGAATCTTGTTGTTCTGTGTTCTTTCCACTGACAGGGCGGCAGGCAACCCGGCTGCGCCCTGCCCTCGGTCGATCACTTCCTGCCGGCGGCAAACAATGCATCGAGCTTCTGCTCGAAGGCGTGGTAGCCGATGCGGTCATAGAGCTCGGCGCGGGTCTGCATCAGTTCGATCACGTCCTTCTGGTGGCCGTTCTGACGGATCGAGGTGTAGACGCTCTCGGCTGCCTTGTTGGCGGCGCGGAAGGCGGACAGCGGGAAGAGCTGGATGGCCACGCCGACCGAAGCCAGCTCGTCACGGGAGAACAGGGGGGTCGCGCCGAACTCGGTGATGTTGGCCAGCACCGGCACCTTCAGGGCCTCGACGAAGCGCTGATAGGTGGGTAGGTCGTAGGCCGCCTCGGCGAAGATGCCGTCGGCTCCGGCCTCGATGTAGCGCTGGCAGCGCTCGATGGCGGCGTCCACGCCCTCGGCCTGGATGGCGTCGGTGCGTGCGATCAGGAAGAACTCGGGGTCGGTCTTGGCATCCACGGCGGCCTTGACACGGTCGACCATCTCCTCGGTGGAGACGATTTCCTTGCCCGGACGGTGGCCGCAACGCTTGGCGCCGACCTGGTCCTCGATGTGGCAGGCGGCGGCACCGGCCTTGATCAGGCTCTTCACGGTGCGCTCGATGTTGAAGGCACTGGGGCCGAAGCCAGTGTCGATGTCCACCAGCAGTGGCAGGTCGCAGACGTCGGTGATGCGCCGCACGTCGGTGAGCACATCGTCCAAGGTGTTGATGCCCAGGTCCGGCAGGCCTAGGGAGCCAGCCGCCACGCCGCCACCGGACAGGTAGATGGCCTTGAAACCGGCACGCTTGGCCAGCAGCGCGTGGTTGGCGTTGATCGCGCCGATGACCTGCAACGGTTTCTCTTCGGCAAGGGCCTGGCGGAAACGCTGGCCGGGGGAAAGCTGACTCATGACTCACCTCTTGGTTTGGCTGTCTTCTGGGCGTCCTGGAAGTGACGCTCGATGTTGCGTTTGGAAGCGCCGATGTGGCGGCGCATCAGCAGCTCGGCCAGCTCGCCGTCACGCTCGGCGATGGCGTCGAGAATGCGGTGGTGCTCGGCGAAGGCCTGGCGCGGCCGGTTCGGCGTGGCGGAGAACTGCAGGCGGTACATGCGCACCAGTTGATAGAGCTCGTCGCAGAGCAGCTTGGCGAGGGTGCGATTGCCGCTGCCCTGGATGATCCGGTAGTGGAAGTCGAAATCCCCTTCCTGCTGGTAGTAGCCGACCCCGGCCTGGAAGGCGGCATCCTGCTCGTGCAGGTCGAGGACCCGGCGCAGCTCGTCGATCTGCGCCTGGCTCATGCGCTCGGCGGCCAGGCGGCAGGCCATGCCCTCCAGGGATTCGCGGATCTCGTACAGCTCGATCAGCTCCGCATGACTGAGGGACACCACCCGGGCGCCGACGTGCGGTACCCGCACCAGCAGCTTCTGACCTTCCAGGCGATGGATGGCCTCGCGCAGCGGGCCACGGCTGATACCGTAGGTACGTGCCAGTTCCGGCTCGGAAATCTTGCTGCCGGGAGCGATCTCGCCCTTGATGATGGCCGACTGAATGCGCCGGAAGACATGTTCCGAGAGCGTCTCGGCCTCGTCCTGGGCTACCGGGTTGGGGGTTGTCACGTCCAGCATGATTGTCGACACATTGACAGTGAATTGCCATGAAGGCTAAACGCCAAAGCCAATCCCGTCAAACGCGAAAACAGAATTGTCGACAATCGTCTGATAATCGAAAACGCTCGACCGAGCATCCCTCGGATCGCCACGGCTTGATTCGCCTGTCGCCGCTGACATGCCAGGGTGCTAGAATGCCGCGCCGCCTGACCGGGAATGCCGGTCTTCCTGCTAGACTCCACGCGACCGTTCCATATCCACAGGACTTATGAGACTCGAGCCCTTTGCCCTGCCGTTCTGCCTTTTCCTCCTGCCCGGCCTGAGTCTCGCTGCCGAGAAGACCATCTATGGTCTGAATGAGTACGCCACCCTTCCCGAGCTAGGCGCCGAACTCGCCGCCAAACTGGACACCGGCGCCAAGACCGCCTCGCTGAGCGCGCGCGGCATCGAACGCTTCAAGCGCGATGGGGAAACCTGGGTGCGCTTCTACCTGGGCACCGATGATGCCCAGGAGACCCCGATCGAGCGCCCGCTGGCGCGGATCAGCAAGATCAAGCGCCGCGCCGGCGACTACAACGCCGAGGAAGAGAAGAACTACACGGCCCGTCCGGTGATCGAACTGAGCGTCTGCCTGGGCAGCACGCTGCGCAACATCGAAGTGAACTTGACCGACCGAAGCGCGTTCCAATACCCCCTCCTGATCGGCTCCGAAGCTCTCAAGCGTTTCGGAGCCCTGGTCGACCCAAGCCTTAAATACGCAGCCGGTAAACCGGACTGCGCCACTGACGCAAACTCAGCAGAGTAATCTACATGCGCTCTCTCAACCTCCATCTGAAAGCCCTGATCGGCGTGCTGGTGATCCTGGGTCTTCTGATCACTGCCTACCAGATCTTCGTGCTCGGCATCCCGGTGACCGAGGACGAGACCGACGATCTGTGGAACATCGACGCCAAGGTCGAATTCCAGGCCAGCCCGAACAGCCCGGTGAAGGTGCAGCTCTTCGTGCCGCCCCTGACCCAGGACTACGTCAGCCTGAACGAGAGCTTCGTGTCGCGTAACTACGGCGTGAGCATCAACCGCGCCGACGGCAACCGCCGAGTCACTTGGTCGGCACGCCGCGCCAGCGGCAATCAGACCCTCTACTACCGCCTGGTGCTGACTAAGCGCTACAGCGGCGAGCAGCCCAAGCCGAAGGGGCCGATCTTCCGCGACAGCCTGCCCGTGGAAGGCCCCGAGAAGATCGCCGCGGAAGCCCTGCTGGCTCCCATCCGCCAGCATTCGGCGGACGTCGAAACCTTCATCACCGAGACCATCAAGCGGGTCAACAACACCAGCGACGACAACGTCAAGCTGCTGCTCGGCGGCGATACCTCGGTGGCCAACAAGGCCAAGGCCATCGAGCTGCTGCTGTCCATCGCCCACGTACCGATGGAGCGCCTGCACACCATCCGCCTGATCGCCGACGTGCAGCAGAGTCCGGAACTCTGGGTACGCAGCTTCAACGGCGAGAAATGGCTGTACTTCAACCCGGAAACCGGCGAACAGGGCCTGCCGGCCGACCGTCTGATCTGGTGGTTCGGCGACGAGCCGCTGATCAGCGTCGACGGCGGCCGCCGCGCGCAGGTCAGCTTCAACCTCAACAGCAGCGAAATCAACGCCATCCACCTGGCCAAGCTGACCGACGAGAGCACCGAGGCCGGCTTCCTCGAGTACTCGCTGTACGGCCTGCCGCTGCAGACCCAACAGACCTTCCAGATCATGATCATGATCCCCCTGGGCGTGCTGGTGATCCTGATCCTGCGTAACCTGATCGGCCTGCAGACCCTGGGTACCTTCACCCCGGTGCTGATCGCACTGGCCTTCCGCGAAACCGGCCTGCAATGGGGCATCGCCCTATTCACGGTGATCAC
Source organism: Pseudomonas thermotolerans DSM 14292 (assembly GCF_000364625.1). GTDB lineage: Bacteria > Pseudomonadota > Gammaproteobacteria > Pseudomonadales > Pseudomonadaceae > Aquipseudomonas > Aquipseudomonas thermotolerans. Next base: position 139,482 of record NZ_KB822606.1, on the reverse strand, counting down.
CGCGCTGGGCCTATCGCTGCGCTCCTACCTGGAGCATCTGAAGCTGCAGATGCTGCCGCGCCTGTCGGTGGTGCTGACCTTCGTGGTGGTGACCATCGCCGCCATCAGCCTGCTCAGCCACAAGCTGGGCTTCGACAGCGGCCTGTCGGTGGCCCTGTTCCCCATGGTGATCCTGACCATGAGCATCGAGCGCCTGTCGATCACCTGGGAAGAGCGCGGTGCCGCCCACGCCATGAAGGCCGCGGTCGGCACCCTGTTCGCCGCCTCACTGGCCTACCTGCTGATGAAGGTGCCCGAGCTGGTGTACTTCGTGTTCACCTTCCCGGCGGTACTCCTGGTGCTGGTCGGTTTCATGCTGGCGATGGGTCGCTACCGCGGCTACCGGCTGACCGAGCTGTTCCGCTTCAAAGCCTTCCTGAAGGACTGAGCCATGTTCGGCCTGATCAAGCGATGGAAAGCCCTGGAAGCCAAGGGCATCATGGGCATCAACCGGCGCAACGCGGACTATGTGCTGAAGTACAACGAGCGGCGCCTCTACCCCATCGTCGACGACAAGATCCTCACCAAGCAGCGTGCCATCCAGGCGGGCATCAACGTGCCTGAAATGTACGGGATCATCGAGACCGAAAAGGACATCGAGAAGCTTTCCTCGATCATCGGCGAGCACAGCGATTTCGTGATCAAGCCGGCGCAAGGCGCCGGCGGCGACGGAATCCTGGTGATCGCCGACCGCTTCGAGGATCGCTACAAGACGGTCTCCGGGCGGATCATCAGCCACGAGGAGATCGAACATCAGATCTCCAACATCCTTACCGGTCTGTACTCCCTCGGCGGGCACCGCGACCGCGCGCTGATCGAGTACCGGGTGACCCCGGATCCGATCTTCAAGAGCATCAGCTACGAAGGCGTTCCAGACATCCGCATCATCGTCCTCAAAGGCTACCCGGTGATGGGCATGCTGCGCCTGCCGACCCGCCAGTCCAACGGCAAGGCCAACCTGCACCAGGGAGCCATCGGCGTGGGCGTGGATCTGGCCACCGGAGTGACCCTCAAGGGCACCTGGCTGAACGCCAAGATCAGCAAGCATCCGGACACCGGCAACGCGGTGGACGGCGTGCAGCTGCCCAACTGGGACGGCTTCATGAAACTCGCCGCCGGCTGCTATGAACTCTGCGGCCTAGGCTACATCGGCGTGGACATGGTGCTGGACCAGGAAAAGGGCCCGCTGATCCTCGAACTCAACGCCCGCCCCGGCCTGAACATCCAGATCGCCAATGACTGCGGCCTGACCAAGCGCACCCATGCCATCGAGGCGCGCCTGGCGGAGCTGGAAGCCAAGGGCATCCAGGAAAACGTCGAGGAACGGGTGAAATTCTCCCAGGAGACGTTCGGCCACGTGCATCCGGCGAAGGCCGAGGCCTGATCCCCGCCCCTCCACACGAAAAGCCCGGCACTCGCCGGGCTTCTTCGTTACGATCGGCAGGACTTCCTAGCGCACCACCGCCAGCTCGAAGCCCCCCTCGTCACCGTGGGCATGGGCCTGCATGCCGGCGGCATCCAGCTCGAGAGCCTGCAGCGGGCGCTTGAAGGGCTTGTTGTCGAGGGTCTTCAGACTGCGGTCCTCGTTGGTAGTGATCAGTAGTACGTAGCGCTCGCCGGCCTCGGCGTGGACCGGCACGGTGCCCTCGATGAAGGCGTAGCGGTACCAGGTTTCCGGGTGCAACTGGTAGACCGCATCGCTGACCAGCCGGGTCGGCCGCTTATGCTCGTCGAGGAACAGCAGCGAGGGATAGACCAGACCCTTGTTGGCGAAACTGCGCACCCGCAGGCCATAGGTCAGGTGCGAGCGCGGCAGCTTGAGGGCCGCGTAGTAGCTGCGCCCCATGGGGAAGTCCAGGCTCGGCGAGAAACGGTTCAGCTCCTCGTAGCGCGGCTCGTCGGCGGACAGCTCAGTGAAGTCACTGTCGGCCAGTTGGGCGCAGCAGAGGTTCACCAGCTCCTGGTAGAGGCCGTCGCCCTTCGGACTGCTGCCGGCCAGCAAGGCCTGCATGGCCTCGGTCGGCTGGCCGTCGAGGGCCGGCAGCAGCGGCTGGCGGCTGGCAAACTCGATCTGTCGGCCCTCGGTGAAGCGGATCGGCTGGCTACCACCGGAGCGTTTCGCTGCCGGCAGCACCGGGGAGTTGCGCATCCGGCCCTGCTCGTCCACCCAGGTGTAGTAGCGCTCGTCCTGCCCCGGGCGCACGTAGCCGCGGCCTTCCAGCGCATCGGCATCGATGTAATCGCTGAAACGCTCACCATTCGGCAGCAGCTGGTCCGGGCGCCCGCTAAGCAGTTCGCGGTCGCCGGCGTAGAAGCTGTTCTGCAGATTGCCGTTGGCATCCACCCAGGTGAAGTAACGGCGCTTCACCTCCCCGGTCGTCGCCGTACCCGGCCACTGGGCACCCTGGCCCTGGTTCAAGCGGATGCGCTCGGCGAGGCTGGCCCGCCGCGCCGCCTGGCGCTGTAGCTCGCTGTACTGGCTGTCGACGAAGGTGTTGTGCACCCTGCCCTGATCGTCTACCCAGGTCAGGTAGCGGCCCTGGCCGTGGGCCGCCGGCAGAACCAGCAGGCTGCACAGCAGGAGGAGTGGCAGTGGCGACGAACTCCGCATGGCAGTGACTCAGAAGGTGGTCTGGTAGGTCAGCGCCAGGATGTAGGCCTTGACGCGGGTCTCGATGTCCAGGTCGGCATAGGGGTTGTAGACCATGTTGTCGATGCTGGTGCAGTTGACGTTGCAGCTGACTCCCGAAGGGATGCTCTGCTTGCTGGTCAGGTAGTTGAAGCCGATGTCGATGATGGTGTCCTTGTCCCAGCGGTAGCCCAGGCCGAGGCCGTAGAGCTTGGCGTCGCCCAAGGGCGCCAGCACGTCGGCCTTGTTGCCGGGAATCGCCGAGGGTCGCGGCTCGAAACCGAAACGCAGGCTCAGGCGGTCGTTGACGTCGTACTGCACGCCGACAGCCCAGCTCCACACCGATTCATAGTCGCGGTCGAGGATGATGGAGGTCTCGGTGGCGTTGTCCGGCGAGAAGACCCGGGCGATCTTGAGGATGTCCAGCTTGCGGTCGAACTCCAGCACGAACTTGTCCCAGGCCGCGTAGTCGGTCCACTTCAGGTCGAAGTTGATCTGCCAGCGCGGGTGCGGCTTGAGCTTGATGCCGGTGGCGAAGTGTGCCGGATAAGTCAGATCCATGGAGACGTTGCCGGACTCCTCGGCGAACACCCCGTCCGGGGTGATGCTATCGAAGATCACCCCGATCAGCGAGCTGTCCAGGCCGCGCCAGAAGCCCTGCCAGTCCTCCGAGTACTTCATCCGGTACTTGCCCTGCAGGTGCATCTTCGCCTCGCTCTGGTACACCGCGCCCCAGGCGAACCAGTCGGTAGGCTCCCAGAGCACGCCGAAGTTCCAGGTGGGCGACAGCGACTGCTGCATGTCGATGTCCAGATTGCCGATATCGGTGAAGGGCCCCATGTCGCCACCGCAGAGATTCAGCAATACCTCGAAGGGGTTGCCCTCGATGATGCAAAGAAGATCCTGGGCCACGCCGGTGAATCCGGTGAGAATGCCTGGGGCGCGGAAGTCCTGGTTGAGCGCCACTGCCTGGTGGGAGAAGCCGATGGACAGGCCCACCGACAGCTCATCGTTGACTTGGTAGCCGAGCGACGGCGAGAAGTAGGTAATGCGCTGCAGCACCACCTCCTTGCCTTGGTAGCGGCCTGGATCATCGCCATCCCGGGAATAACCCAGCGCCTGGGGAGCGTAGACGTTGGTGGCGAAGGTCAGCTTGGAGCCCGGCGGGTTGATCGAGATGCCCGCCAGCGGTGCGAACAGCATCGGCACATCGACGGCCCCACCCAGGCCGGGCAGGTACATGGCCGCCGTGGTGGTACGGCTGGAGCGGTTCTTGACCGGGTCGTCGTTCAGGCCCAGGAAGCTGCTGCCGTAGTCCGGCGGCGCATCGAAGTCGGCGCGGATGTCCATCATCCAGGTAATGAACTTCACCGTGGTCTGACGCCCCTTGAGCTTGGTCAGGGCCGCCGGGTTGTAGTGCACCGCGTCTATGCCGCTGGAGTCGGCGGTGATGGCATTGCCCAGGGCCATCGCCTTGGGGTTGCCGATGGTCAGGTTCTGGGCCATCTGCGCTTGCGCCGCCCCGCTAAAGAGCAGGGTCGTCCACGCAATGGCGCTTGCGAGCGCTGTGATTCGCATCGTCATGGGAACTCCGCTGCGCTACTGGGCCTTCAGGCCCTTGATATCGAGGGGCAGCGACAGCCCCAGCAGGATGTCCGGGGAGTCCTCGGTCAGGCCGAAACCGGCGTTGACGTTGACGATGTAGTCGGGCGCGGTACGCATGCCCAGCGAGAAGTTCATGATCGCGCTGGTCTGCTCCGAGCCCTCGTAGCTGGCATCGGCGAAGGTGTAGGTCGGCTTGAAGCTGTGCGCCATCTGGTAGGAGGTCGCCAGCGACACGTCGTAGGACAGCGCGTAGGCGAAGCCCATGCTGAAGTTGAGCGTCGAGCCCGGCTCGACCTTGTTCAGCTCGCGTCCGCCGCGCACCTGGTGGAGGCCGGTGACCGGCAGGTTGTAGGTGTAGCCGAGGGAACCGAACAGCACCACAGGGTCGATCACGTAGGACATGTTCAGGCCGCCGCCGATGCTGTAGTAGCCGTTGCCGGTTGCCAGGTCCTTGCTGCTGTTGATGTCGTAGGGGCTGGTGCCGGTCGGCAGGCCCAGGGTGCCGTACAGGGTGTACACCGGGCGGCCACGCACCGAGGCCCAGGGCTGCCAGCGCAGGCTCAGGGAAATGTCGCCCAGGCCGTAGACGTCGATCTCCCGCTCGGTGTCGTACTTGGCCACCAGCGGCAGGCGCATGCTGAAGGTCAGGTTGTCCCAGATGCCGTAGTCGAAGGTGAAGGAGTTGGTGAAGGTGTGCTGCGCCTCCGGCAGGGCCAGCACGCTATACACCTCGTTACCGGTCCTGACGCTCTGGATCTGGGTATCGCGCATCATCGAGTAGTCGAAGCCGTAGGTCAGCGTACGCTCGCCCTTCTTGAGCAGCGTGTAGCTCTTCTCGGCGGCCTGAAAGACTTCCTCCAGCGCCTTGGTGGTGTCGGCGTCGTCCTCCTTCTTGCTCAAGGCCTCCCGCGCTTCGTCGATTTCGACGCCCCATGACGGAGCGGCAACCAGCAACGTTAGCATGGCAAGCCATGCGCCCCCCTTGAACCCCATTGAGGCTATCCCCCGTAGATTCTTGTTATACCGGGCGAATGCACGCACGGCCCGGATGCCCTGAATGGTTTCCACCGCTCACTTGCGGCGGATGTACTGAATGTCGCCGTCGGCCCCGAGCTGGTCGGCCTGGATTTCCATGAACTTGCTCATCTGCGGAAAATCGCGGAACGCCAGCAGGCTGACGGTACGGTCGTCGACCAGGCGAAGGTCATGCTCGCCAAGCGCCAATGCATTGTGCGGCTCCTGATCACCAGGGAAGATCATGAACAGGACGTTCTGGTCCCAGATCTCCTCGAAACGTACGCGGGTGAAACTGATGTTTCCGAGCGCCGGGTCGGCGACGAAGACGTGGTCGTTGTAGACGTCGCGCACCACCACGAAATGTTTGAAGCCGGCATAGTGGATCGGCACTATGGCCGGGTGCTCCAGTGCCTCGAGGTCGTCGAAGTCGGCCCGGAAGCCGCCGCTCTGGTAGCCCAAGGCTGCGACGTAACGCTTCATGTCCAGCAGGGAAAAGCCGCGCCGCTCGACGATCTTCTCCACCTCGCCATACTGCAGCAGCCCCTCCATGACCTGGTGTTCCTCCAGGTTGCGCCCCAGGTAGTAGTCCAGCAGGGTAGTCAGCGCGGCCGAGCCGCAGCTGTAGTCGTAGGCCTGACGGATCACGCTGCGAAACTGCAACTGGCTCATCGGCTCCAGGGTCACGCTTTCCCGCAAGGGACCGTTGGGCACCATGGCCTGGGTCAGATTGACCGTCCCCTGCGCCGGTGGCTTGGTGTCCACCGCCTCGGTGAAGCCGAACAGGCCAATCAGGCTGCCCACGAGAATCTCGATCATCCACAAGTTCCGGCGTAGCGACTGCTCTCAAGGAACGAGCCCCGCCGGCCGGGCCGACGGGGCGTTCCGGATCAAACCATCAAGACGGGATCAGTGGCCCCAGATCTTGACGGTGGTGCCGCCCATGTCGATGTCGGCGATTTCCAGGCCGCCGAGGGTGCTTCCGCCGGTCAGGGCGCCGCTGGCGTAGGCACCGCCGACGTTGATCGCCCCGATGGTGACCTTACCGGTCATGCTCGGCAGACCGATGGCCAGCTGCTGGGTATCATCGCCACCGATCGAGGTGGTAACCACGTCCACGGTCAGCGGGCTGTCATCGGTGATTTTGAAGCCATCCATGACGATGTTGCTGAGGTTGAGACGGCCGACAGTCGAGCCATCACGATCCAGGTAGGCGATGTTGCCGATGGAACCGCTGAAGTCACCGGAAATGCTGATGCCATCCTGACCGGTAACGGCTGCCAGGGCGCTGTCGTCCATGGACTTCAGATCGGCCTGAGCCATGAAGGGGGCAGCCAGAACGGCAGCGAGGGCCAGTTGTTTGAAGCCTTTTTTCATTGTTGTTCTCTCCAAGGTTCACAGGTTGGGTTGTTGCCGTTGACGTCCTGTCCTGGGGCAACCGGGCCGGCTCACGCCGACCTCCGGATCCGCGATGGCTTCCCTAGGTATCGCCGGTCCGGATTCGTGAAGCATCGTGCCCTGGCCGCTAAGTTACCGATGCCCCCTCCCCCTGCCAGCCTATCCAAGGGATGGACGGGTCCGGCCCCTCACAGCTCGCTCAAAAGCCCCATGCTCTTGCCCTTGAGCACCGCCTGGGTGCGGCTGCGCACTCCCAGCTTGGAGAACAGGTTGTGCAGGTGCCATTTGATGGTCGCCTCGGACAGATGCACCGTTTGGGCGATGTCGCGATTCGATAGGCCTGCCGCGACGAACCGCAGGATTTCCCGCTCCCTGTGACTAATATCCTGATTTTCCTCGAGATTCTGGTGATCGACGGCGAGCCTGGCGCACTGTTCGCGAAGCCGCTCGGCCATTTCCGGCCAGGCCGCGGCGCGCTCCGGCTCGGCGGACTGCCAGCTTTCCCAGAACGGCAGCAACCACAGGGCATCATCGAGGAACAGCCGGCGATAGCCGTTGTTCCAGGCTCTTTCCAGGGTGTCGCGGAACAGGTTGCCAGCCTTCTCGCTGTTACCCTTGCGCCAGTACGCCACGGAAAGTAACAGCCCCAGACGCAGGCGGCGGTCGCCGTGGCGCACGGCCGTCTGTTTGGCCAGGCAGGACTCCAGAGCGGCCTGGGCGCGGTCGGCGCGCCGCTCGCTCAGGGCCAGGCGCGCCTCACTCAGAGCCAGGGCCACTTCCGCATCCCCATAGCGCCCCTCCGGCAGTCCGGCCATGTGCTGCTGCAGTTGCAGGAACACCCGTCCGGCCTCGTTGGGTCGACGCAGCCAGAGCAGGAAGTGCACCTTGCAGGCCATGGCCAGGGCGTACACCCGCTCGAAACGCGCCCCCTGCAGCTCGGCCAGCCACTCGTCGAGCTGGATCAGGGCCTGCTCCGTCTCACCGGCGAAGAAGCGCGCCCGGGTCATCACCAGCTGGCCGCGGCTGATCAGCTCCACCGGCGTGCCCACGTCGCGCCAGGTGGTGGCACGCGGCAACTCGTCCAGCACCGCTGCATGGCGGTCGGCTTCGTAGAGCAGATCGGCGTAGGCCAAAGCCAGCGGACCGGCAACCCGGTTGCTCGGCCCGTATAGACGTTCCACCCTATCCCGTGCCGCCTCCAGCAGCTCGCTACCACGCGCCGGCTCGCCGTTTTCCTTGCAGATCAGCGATTCGATCAGGCTGGCCATCACCTGCAGGTACTCACTGTCGGTGCGGCTCAGGCAGTCGCGGGCCACGCCGATCGACTTGTCAGCCTCGCCATACTCGCCGAGCAGCGCATAGGCGGCCGCCTGCACGCAGGACAGCGCAGCGCGAAACACAGGCTGGCTGTCCGGCACCATGCCCAACCACTGGCGGGCAATCTTCAGGCAGGCTTCCAGCTTGTCCTGGTAGAGCAACACCAGCGCCTTGAGCACCTGGGCGATGCCGAGCATCGCCAGCTTGCCGAAGTGCAGCATGGTGCCCCTGCCCTGCATCAGCCGGGCGCTAACGTCCTCGATCAGCGCCTCGGCCTCGGCGAACTGCTGGTCGAAGGCCAGTTGCCAGGCATAGAACAACTGGAACACCGGGTATTCATGGATCACCTCCGCCGGCAGGTTCCTAAACAGCCCAAGGATCTCGTACACCTCGTTGCCGGCCACCAGCCGGGGGCCGTGCCGCTCCAGCAGGTCGGAGGCGAAACTGAAGTCGCGGGCGCGCAGCGCGTAACGGATCGCCCGCTCGGGCAGGCCGTGGCTGTCGCACCAGCGCGCCGCCGCATGCAGCAGCAGCGAAGCGTCACCGCGCTTGGCCAGTCGGCCCTGGAGGAACTCGGCGAACAGCTGGTGATAGCGGAACCACTGGCCGCTGCCGTCCAAGGGAATGAGGAACAACTGCTGGGTATGGAGCCGCCGAAGCATGTCCTCGCCGTCGCGGCGCCCGGTCAGGGCATCGCAGAGTTCACCACTGAGCTCGTCGAGCACCGAGGTCTGCTCGAGAAACTGCAGCATGGCCTCGGAAAGACCGTTCAACACGTCCTCTGCCAGGTAGTCGGCGATGTGCCGTTCGGTGCCGGTCAGGTAGGCGTCGGGATCGGCGTGGCGCCGCAGCGACAGTGCCGCCAGATGCAGCCCGGTGATCCAGCCCTCGGTGCGCTTGTACAGCAGGCCGAGCTGCCGGGCGTTCAGGGGCAGGTGCTTGACCTCGCGGAAATAGGCCGCGCTTTCCTCGCGGCTGAAACGCAGATCCTCGCCCTGCAGGAAGAACAGCCAGTCCGGCACCGGCCGCAGCTCTAACAGATGGGAGCGGTAGCGCATGCTGGCGATCAGCCGAAGGTTGTCCGGCAGGCGTGCGCGCAGGTAGTTCACCGCCTCGCGCAGCGCCGGGTGACGAACCCGGTGGAAGTCGTCCAGGATCAGATGCACGGTGCCGCTCAGGCCCTGTAGATCGGCGATCAGGGCATCCAGCAGCGGCTCCACCTGCAGCTCGCCCATCCCGGCGAGGCAGCTCGACACGCGCTGGCCGAACGCTGGCTCGACGGTGCGCAGCGCCGCGATCAGGTAGCGCAGCAGGCGCTGCGGCTCGCTGTCGGTTTCGTCGCAGGACAGCCAGGCGACCCGTTCGCCCTCATCCAGCAGGCGCTGCCGGTACTGGCTGAGCAGCGTGCTCTTGCCATAGCCGGCGGGACTGCAGAGCAGCACCATGCGCCGCTCGCGGGCAGCGAGCAGCCGCTCGATAAGCGCCGTGCGCAACAACTGCGGGCGACTGCCGACGGGGGCCGGATACAGCTTGGTGTGCAGCAACGGCAGGGAATCCGGATTGATCACGGTACGACTCCTCAGTCGAGCAGACCCAGTTCGCGGGCGCGGCGGATGGCCTGGGTCCGGTTACGCACCTTGAGCTTTTCGTAGATGTTGTGCAGGTGCCACTTGACCGTGCCGAGGGCAAGGGCCAGCTGCTGGCCGATCTCCTCGTTGGACATGCCCCTGGCGGCCAGGTGGACCACCTCGCGCTCGCGTTCGGTGAGCCCCTCCTCCAGCGCCTCCAGGGTCTTGCGTGCCGCCTGCCCCGGCCAGATCGCCAGCAGGCTGCGAATGAAGCCCTGCATGGCCGGCTGCCGTTCGGCCGCCTCCAGCTGCTGGAGCATCTGCTGGATCGCCTCGCCTTCCTCGACGAACAGGCTGCGGACTTCCCCGCGCTCGGCGACCACCAGGCACTGCACCAGCAGCGAGCGGGCACGCTCCTGATATCCCAGGCGCTGGTAGCTGAGCGCCGCCAGGAGGTCCAGGCGCAGGCGCTGCAGGCCGTGCCAGCCGTTCTGCAGTTGGCCGCGCAGCTGAGTGATCTCGTGCAGCGCCTCGCTGTAGTGACCGCGCGCCTGCTGCAAGCGGATGCGCGTGAGGCCCTGCGCCCAGACCACCGGATTGAACGTCATGCGCGGGTAATGGCCGGCCAGCCTGGCCCAATCCACGGCGCTGTAGCGCTGTTCGGCACGCTTGAGACGGTCGGTACCCGTCTCCTGGAGAAGGATGGCGATCTCCTCGGCCACCGCCTGGGCATAGAAGCGCCAGGCATGGTTGCGTGCGGCCAGGTTCTGCATCAGGGCCAAGCTCGCCAGGGCTTCCCTGGGGCGGTCCTGGAGGCGCAGGGTGCGGGCCAGGGCCAGCATGCCCTGGGCGTAGAAGTCCACCGGGTTGATCACGTCCACGGTGTTCAGCGCCCAGCGCAGGTGTTCCTCGATCTGTTCGAAGTTGGCCTGCTGGTAGGCGATCAGCGCCTCGGTGATGGTCGGCAGCAGGCGCGCCCGGGAGCGCTCGCCGAACCAGGGCAGCAGCCGCGAGCGCATCTGCTCGAAGAGCAACTGGGCCTGCTTGACCTGGCCCTGTTCGAGATACAGGAGGATCTCCACGTTGGCCAGCTGCATGTCCAGGTAGCGACCTTCGAGGAAATGCTTGCGCTGCTGGGCGAGGGCCAGCAGGCGGCGGGCCTGTTCCGGCTGGGCGAGCATCACGTGGGCCAGGGCGCCGAGTACGAGGATCGCCGTTTCCAGGAAGGCGGCGTGGCGGCCGAGTTGCGGCTCCACCTTACGGACCAGGGCGATGCAGCCCGGCAGGTCGTCCTTCTGCATGGCCAGAACCGCCTTGATGGCCAGCACGGCGAGGACCTTGTCGCTCAACTGCGGGTCCGCCCCGCCCTGCCCCCAGCGCTCCAGCAGCTCGTCGAGCATTCGGTTGGCCTCGGGCAGCGACAGCTCGCTGGCTCGCGTCCAGACGTCGGCCAGGACCAGCACCGGGAAGTTCTGGGCCACCTCGTCGGGGACCTTCTGCCGCCAGCGGTAGATGAGACTGAGCTGGCCGCGGTTGATCAGCTCCAGACCGCAGCCGTCGATCAGCGCGGCGAGCATGTGGGCGTCCTCGGCCAGGCAGGCATGCTCGATGGCGAGGTTCTGCATGTGGTGGTTGGTGAACCACAGGCTGGCATTGAAGTGCAGCTGCTTGAGGCGATCCGGATCGCGCTCCTTGAGCCGTGCGCGGAGGAACTCGGCGAACAGGTTGTGGAAGCGGTACCACTGGCGCTCGCGGTCCAGCGGCAGGAGGAACAGTTGCATGGCCTCCAGGCGCTCCAGCAGGGCCTGACCGTCCTGGCGTCCGGTCAGCGCATTGGCCAGCTCGCCGCACAGCTGGCTGGCCACGCCGAGGGACAGCAGGACTTCCTGCATGTCCGCCGGCAACTGTTCGAACACCGAACGCAGCAGGTGGTCGCCCACCGCCACCGGGTCGCCGCCGACAGGCGCCAGCGGCTGCGCGCCTTCCGGCTGGTGGCGCAGCAGCAGGCTGTTGAGCTGCACGCCGACCATCCAGCCCTCGGTCTGGGCGTAGAGGGCATTCAGCGCCCTGTCGTCCAGCTCCAGGCCGTGACTGGCCAGGTAGTCGCGGGTTTCCTCGCGACTCAGGCGCAGCTCGTCGGGGCCGATCTCCAGCAGCAGGTCGTGGGCGCGCCAGGTGGCCAGGCGCAGCGGCACCCGGGCGCGGCTGCCGATGGCCAGCACGAAGCCTTCCGGGGCGAGCCGGGCCAGGCGGTCCAGGGAGGCGATTAGCTCCGGGTCGCAGATGAAGTGCAGGTCGTCGAGCACCAGCAGCAGCGGGCGAGCGCAGCGGGCGAGGTCCGCCAGCAGGCTCTCCATCACCACCGCTACCGGCACCTGCGGAGCGTTCCGCAGATAGCCCTGGGCATCCGCGCCCAGTCCCGGCGCCACCGCGCCGAGGGCCTCGATCAGTTGGAGGAAGAAACGGGAAGGCTCGTCGTCCTCGGGTCCGAGGGACAGCCAGGCGACCGCCCCCCCGGCCTGCAGGCGTCTCTCGGCCAGATAGGCCAGCGCACAGGTCTTACCGAAGCCGGCGGGCGCGGAAAACAACAACACACGGGCATGGGTATGCCCCTCCAAGGCAGCCTCGATCTGGGGCCGCGGCAGGTAGTCAACCGGTATCTGGGGCAACGAGAGTTTGAAACGCTGCAAGTTTTTGGCGGCTGGATCCAGCACTAAATCCATGCTTCTGATCCCTGATGGTTATTGTTCTGGCACGACGCTGCTCTCTTCGCTGCCACGCATACTAATCAGCGAGCTGCGCCCCAAGCAAACCCGTGCGCAGGCTCTAGGACGAATACCAAGGGCAGACTACAATCGGCCCACGCGCCTGTCCGAGCCACGCATGCCAACCTGCACGCTACACCCACTGCCCTACCGGGCCGACCCCGCCGATTACTTCGCCGTCATCCGCCATGCGCCGGGCGCAGTATTGCTCGACGCCGGACGCCCACGAGCGGAACGCGGACGCTATGACCTTCTCAGTGCCTGGCCAATGGCAGAGCTAGCACCTGCGCCCGACGAATCGGCCAACGACTTCCTGCAACGCCTGCGCGCCGCGCTGGCCAGCCTCGGTCGCGCCGAAGCACCGGCGGGCTGCGAGCTGCCCTTCACCGGCGGCCTGCTCGGCTACCTCGCCTACGATTTCGGCCGGCGCCTGGAACGCCTGCCCGGCCAGTCCGTAGACGACCTGGGCCTGGTCGACGCACGCTTCGGCCTGTACGCCTGGGCGCTGGTCAGCGACCACCAGGCCGGCGTCAGCCAGTTGGTCTTCCATCCACGCCTGCCCGCCGATGAGCGCGAGCGGCTGATCGCCCTGTTCAGCCAGCCGGCGCCCGTAGAAGCCGGTGCCTTCCGCCTGCTGGCACCGTTCCGCCCGGATATCGACGAAGGACAGTATCGACAGGCCATCGAACGGGTGCAGGCCTACATCCAGGCCGGCGACTGCTATCAGGTGAACTACACCCAGCGCTTCCGCGCGCCCTGCGAGGGCGATCCGTGGAGCGCCTACCTCGCCCTGCGCACCAGCTGCCCGACGCCCTTCGCGGGCTTCCTGACCCTGGACGACGGCGGCGCCATCCTCAGCCTGTCCCCCGAGCGCTTCATGCGGGTCAGCCGCAATCGGGTGGAGACCCGGCCGATCAAGGGCACCCGCCCGCGCGGCCGCACGCCCGACGAGGACCGCGCCTATGCCGCCGAACTGCAGGCCAGCACCAAGGACCGCGCCGAGAACCTGATGATCGTCGACCTGCTGCGCAACGACCTGGGACGCAGCTGCAGGATCGGCACGGTGCGGGTACCCGAGCTGTTCGCCTTGGAGAGCTACCCCAACGTGCACCACCTGGTCAGCAGCGTGGAAGGCGAGCTGGTGCCCGGCAAGGACCCCCTCGACCTGCTCGCCGGCAGCTTCCCCGGCGGCTCCATCACCGGCGCACCGAAGATCCGTGCCATGCAGATCATCGACGAGCTGGAACCGACCCGCAGATCCATCTACTGCGGCTCCCTGCTCTACCTGGACGTGCGCGGGGAAATGGACAGCTCCATCACCATCCGCACCCTGCTGGTGAAGGATGGTCAGGTGAGCTGCTGGGGTGGCGGCGGGATAGTGGCCGACTCCGACTGGCAGGCCGAATACCGCGAGTCGCTGACCAAGGTAAGGGTGCTACTGGAAACCCTGGAAGGGCTATAAGGCGGGACAAGGCCGGGAAGCCACAGGGCTCCCGGCCTTGTGCATCACAGGCTCAGCTGGCGGTTGGAAGCCTTGATGAACTCGCGCTTGAGATCCTCGTAGGTATGCACCGCGGGGAACTGCGGGAACTCGCGGATCACGTTGTCCGGCGCGTGGAACAGGATGCCGGCGTGGGCCTCGGAGAGCATGGCGGTATCGTTGTAGGAATCGCCGGCGGCGATCACCCGATAGTAGAGGCTCTTGAAGGCGATCACCGACTGGCGCTTGGGATCCTTCTGGCGCAGCTGGTAGTCCACCACACGGTCGTTCTCGTCGGTGATCAGGCGATGGCACAGCAGGGTCGGGAAGCCCAGCTGGCGCATGAGCGGCTGGGAGAACTCGTAGAAGGTGTCGGAGAGGATCACCACCTGGAAGCGCTCGCGCAGCCAGTCGACGAACTCCACCGCGCCCTCCAAGGGCTTCAGGGTGGCGATCACTTCCTGGATGTCCCGCAGCTTCAGGCCGTGCTCGTCGAGGATGCGCAGACGCTGCTTCATCAGCACGTCATAGTCGGGGATATCCCGGGTGGTCGCCTTGAGCGCATCGATACCGGTTTTTTCAGCAAAGGCGATCCAGATCTCCGGAACCAGAACCCCTTCCAGGTCGAGACAGGCGATTTCCACAGCAGACTCCCAGCGGTTTTGGACGAAAGGCGGCACTCTAGCGGCTCGCCTCGCCCGGTGCAACGCGCCGCTTATATTCAAAACATGCAGTGATGCTTTCAGATGGTTATTTAGGCGCATAAATCCACATTTGCTACCATCGCCGGCCACAGAGCGTACGAACGCCAGCCTAGGAATCCGCCTGATGAGCCATCCCTTCGACGTCGCCGAACTGGCGACGACCTACGCCAACAAATCCCCCCAGGACATCCTCAAGCTCGCCTTCCAGCACTTCGGCGACGACCTCTGGATCTCCTTCAGCGGCGCCGAGGACGTGGTGCTGGTGGACATGGCCTGGAAGCTGAACAAGAACGTCAAGGTGTTCAGCCTGGATACCGGCCGCCTGCACCCGGAAACCTACCGCTTCATCGACCAGGTACGCGAGCACTACGGCATCGCCATCGAGGTGCTCTCCCCCGATCCCGCGCGGCTCGAGCCCTTCGTCAAGGAAAAAGGCCTGTTCAGCTTCTACAAGGACGGCCACGGCGAATGCTGCGGGATCCGCAAGATCGAGCCCCTGAAGCGCAAGCTGGCCACCGTCAGGGCCTGGGCCACCGGACAGCGCCGCGACCAGAGTCCCGGCACCCGCAGCCAGGTGGCGGTGCTGGAGCTGGACGGCGCCTTCTCCACCCCGGAGAAGCCCCTGTACAAATTCAACCCGCTGGCGCAGATGACCAGCGAGGAAGTCTGGGCCTACATCCGCATGCTCGAACTGCCCTACAACAGCCTGCACGAGCGCGGCTACATCAGCATCGGCTGCGAGCCCTGCACCCGCCCGGTGCTACCCAACCAGCACGAGCGCGAAGGCCGCTGGTGGTGGGAGGAAGCCACCCAGAAGGAATGCGGCCTGCATGCCGGCAACCTGATCGCCAAGAAGTAAGAGCCCCCATGCGCATCACTCTGGTGAAGAAAGTCCTGGCCGACGGCCAGGACTGCGCCAAGTGCCGGGACGTGCTGCAGCAGCTGGAAAGGCGCGGCCTGCTCGGACGCATCGACCGCATCTTGGTGGCCGACGAGCGTGACCCGACCAGCGCCGGCTGGCTGGCCAGCCAGTACTACGGCGTGGCCAGCGCCCCCTTCTTCGTGGTGCAGCGGGAGGACGGCGGCGAACAGGTCTACACCGTGTTCCTACGCTTCCTGCAGGAAGTGCTGGCGGCTGAAAGCCAGTAACCGACACGGCAAACGGCCCGGCGTGCTGAGCAGGCCGGGCCGCTTCTCTTTCCGGAGACCTTGCCGGATCAGTCCTCGCGGTAGCGGCGCAGCTTCAGCGCCTTGCCGGCGACGCGGGTGTCCTTGAGCCTGCCGAGCAGGCGATCCAGGCCTTCCTCCGGCAGCTCGATCAGGCTGAAGGTCTCTCGGATCTGGATGCGGCCGATGGCCTCGCGGGCCAGACCGCCTTCATTGAGGATGGCGCCGAGCAGATTGCGTGCGGCGATGCCGTCGCGCGCCCCCAGGGCGGTGCGGCAGCGTACCCTGCCTTCGGCCAGCGGCGGCGGAGCGCGGCGTTCGCGCGGCTCGCGGCCTTCGCCGCTGCGCGGGGCACGTTCGCGCGGTGCGCTGGGCACCAGCGGGGTCTCGCGCTCCAACTGCTCCAGATCCAGGGTCTGCCCCTGGGTGAGCTTGGCCAGCAGCGCGGCGGCCAACTGGCGCGGCTCGCAACCGAGATCGGTGAGCAGACGGTCGAGCAGCTCGCCATGGCTGGCCTCGGAACCTTCCAGCAGCGGCTGCAGGCTGGCGGTCAGCTTGCGGATGCGCGCTTCCAGCACCTGCTGGGCGGTGGGCAGGCGCACCTCGGCGACCTTCTGGTTGGTGACCCGCTCGATCACCTGCAGCATGCGCCGTTCGCGCGGGGTGACCAGCAGCAGCGCGCGGCCTTCGCGGCCGGCACGCCCGGTGCGGCCGATGCGGTGTACGTAAGACTCCGGGTCGTAGGGCATGTCCACGTTGAGCACATGGGTGATGCGCGGCACGTCCAGGCCGCGGGCCGCCACGTCGGTGGCCACCACGATGTCCAGTCGGCCGTCCTTGAGCGACTCGATGACCCGCTCGCGCTGGTTCTGGGCGATGTCGCCGTTCAGCGCGGCGACCTTGTAGCCCTTGGCCTCAAGGGCCGAGGTCAGATCCAGGGTGGCCTGCTTGGTGCGCACGAAGGCGATCAGCGCGTCGAAGTCCTCGACCTCCAGCAGGCGCAGCACCGCCGGGATCTTCTGGTCGGCGTGGATCATCAGGTGCGCCTGGTCGATGCGCGCCACGGTCTGGGTCTTGGCGGCGATCCTGATGTGCTTCGGCTCATGCAGGTGGCGCTCGGCGATGGCGCGGATGGAGGCCGGCAGGGTGGCTGAGAACAGCACGGTCTGACGGCTCTCCGGCATGGCGTTGAAGATCACCTCGAGATCTTCCATGAAGCCGAGCTTGAGCATCTCGTCGGCCTCGTCGAGCACCAGGTGGTGCACGGTGGAGAGCAGGTGCTCATCGCGGCGCAGGTGGTCGCACAGGCGCCCCGGGGTGGCAACGATGATCTGCGCCCCCTGACGGATGGCCTTGAGCTGCGGCCCCATGGGAGCGCCGCCGTAGATGGCCACCACGCGCACACCGGGCATCTGCGCGGCGTAGGTCTCGAAGGCGGTGGCCACCTGCAGGGCCAACTCGCGGGTCGGCGCCAGCACCAGGGCCTGGGGCTCCTTGCGATCCGGGTCGATGCGGCAGAGGATCGGCAACGCGAAGGCGGCAGTCTTGCCGGTGCCGGTCTGCGCCTGGCCGATCATGTCGTGGCCGGCGAGGATCACCGGAATGGCCTGGGCCTGGATCGGCGACGGCTCCTCGTAGCCGGTGGCGTGCACCGCGGCGACGATACTGGGAAGAAGGTCGAGCTCGGCGAATCCGCCGGATACCTGAGTCATGGGTTTTTGCCTCTGAATCCGCAAAAACCCATGCCCAAGGCTGCGCATGCCGTGTACGACCCTAGGGTCACCCTGGCAGCCAGATAGCTGGGGATTTGCGAAATGTGGATGGATGAATCGTCAAGGGTAGTCCGCAGAGCGGACACGCGGCCGAAGCGGGCTTCGGGGGAGACTGCATTACCTCAAACGCGGCCGGAGCAACGGCCAGCGCGAACTATACAGGAAAATCCTGGTTGAGAGGCGAGTTTTTGCATCCCGGCGCCGGGCGGTCTCCCGGCCCCCCTGGACAATCCCGCCCCGCGCTCCATACAGGACTAGTCCCTATCCGGCACAAGGATGCCCGATGAGCCAGACTCCCAACGGACGCGTCCGCGGCCACTTCTTCCTGATCGGCCTGGACCGCCGGGCGCTCAGCGAGGGCGACGCGGCGGCCATCGCCACCCCGGTGCCGGCGCTGATGGCCAGCGAGGATACCGCCGAGGCCCGCGCACCATGCAAAACGCCGCCCGGGTCCACTTCAGCGGCCCGACCTGCCTAGGACGCCGGGCGCAGCACCTCCAGCAGCGGCTGCAGCGAATAGCCCAGGCGCGGCGCCAGGGCATCGGCCCGCGCCGCCAGCCCGGCGAGGTCCAGGGCCTGCTCCAGCTCGGCGGGCACCAGCAGGATCACGTTACCCTCCTTCACCGGGATCTCCCAGTAGTGGCGATGGAACAGCCCGCGCAGCAGTGCGGCACCGAGCGGCTTGCCGCAGTCGGTGCCCCACTGGTTGATGACCAGCCAGCCCCCCGGTTCCAGCTTGCGCTGGCAGGCTTCCAGGAAGCTCCAGGCCAGGTGCGCGGCGCCGGGGCCGCTGTCGGTGTAGAGATCGACGAAGATCAGGTCGGCGCGTTCCGCGGACGGCAGCAATTCGACGGCATCGCCGACCCGTAGGGTCAGCCGCGGATCGTCGTTCAGGCCCAGGAACTCCATGGCCAGGCGCGGCACCTCCGGGCGCAGCTCGATGCACTCCACGTCCTCGAGGGGCAGGAACTTCAGGCAGGCCTGGGTCAGGGTACCCGCGCCGAGGCCGAGGAACAGCGCGCTCTCCGGCCGCGGATGAGCCAGCGCAGCGAGCAGCATGGCGCGGGTGTAGTCGTACTCCAGCCAGCAGGGGTCGGCAGTGAACACACAGCTCTGCTCGATAGCCTCCTCGCCGAACTCGAGAAAGCGGTAGTCGCCCACCTCCACCACTCGGATCACCCCGAAGGCATCGCGCACCTCGGCGAGCAGGCGCTCCTCTTGCAGTTGATGATCGTCGGCCATCGACCTCTCCCGGATGACATCCCGGGCCCCGCACCCGGTTCGCAACGGCGCCGATTGTCATTGAAGACCGGCCCTGCGGTCACGGGATAATTCCGCCATACCGACAAGAAACTCGAGGTTCCCATGTACGCGATCATTGGCGCCGGCCCCATGGGCCTGTGTACTGCCCGGCAACTGAAAAAGCACGGCATTCCCTTCGTCGGCTTCGAGCTGCACAGCGACGTCGGCGGCCTGTGGGACATCGACAACCCGCACAGCACCATGTACGACTCGGCGCACCTGATCTCCTCGAAGAGCACCACCGAGTTCAGCGAATTCCCCATGCGCCCGGAAGTGGCGGTCTACCCACACCACAGCGAGATGCGCGGCTACTTCCGCGACTATGCCCGGCACTTCGGCCTCTACGAACACTACCAGTTCAACACCCGGGTGCTCGCCGTAGAGCGCCTGGAGAAGGGCTGGAAGCTGACCAGCGAACAGGCCGGCGAGCGCCGCGAATGGCTGGTCGACGGCGTGCTGATCGCCAACGGCACCCTGCACACCCCGAACCTGCCCCGGCTGCCCGGCGAGTTCAGCGGCGAGCTGCTGCACTCCAGCGCCTACCGTTCGGCGGACATCTTCGCCGGCAAGCGGGTGCTGATCGTCGGCTGCGGCAACTCGGCCTGCGACATCGCCGTGGACGCCGTGCACCGGGCCGCCTCGGTGGACATCTCGGTACGCCGCGGCTACTACTTCCTGCCCAAGTTCATCCTCGGCAGACCCACCGACACCTTCGGCGGCGCCATCAAGCTGCCGCGGCCCATCAAACAGTTCCTCGACGGCCTGCTGATCCGCGCCCTGGTCGGCAAGCCCTCGCAGTACGGCCTGCCCGATCCGGACTACCGGCTCTACGAATCCCACCCGGTGATGAACTCCCTGGTGCTGCATCACCTGGGCCACGGCGACATCCGGCCGCGCCGCGACATCGCCGCCATCGACGGCCAGCAGGTGACCTTCAGTGACGGCGAGCAGGCCGAGTACGACCTGATCCTGCTGGGCACCGGCTACAAGCTGGACTACCCCTTCATCGACCGCGCCCACCTCAACTGGCCCCAGGGCGCCGGCGCGCCGCAGCTGTACCTTAACGTGTTCCACCCGGAATACGACGACCTGTTCATGATGGGCATGGTGGAGGCCTCCGGGCTCGGCTGGCAGGGCCGCGACGAGCAGGCCGAGCTGGTCGCCCTGTACATCCGCCAGCTGCAGGCCGGCAGCCCCGCCGCACTGCGCTTCAAGCAGCTGAAGCGGGACAAGGCCAGGGTACGGGTGGACGGCGGCTACCACTACCTGAACCTCGAGCGCATGGCCTACTACGTGCACAAGGACAGCTACCGGGCAAGCGTGCGCCACCACAGCGAGGAGCTGCGCCAGGGACTATCCAGCCAGCCGCTGGCGCCGTCCCGCCCCGTTGCCCAGCACTGAGCCGAACCAGCGCCGGGGCCGTCCAGTGCCCCGGCCTGCCCTTCCCCTACGAGTCCCCCGCACGGAATCGCTATGATCGACCCCTGGCTGTGGCTGGGCGCCTGCATCTTCCTCGCCTATACCCTGGAGGCCATGACCGGCTTCGGCAGTGTGGTGATCGCCCTGTCCCTGGGCGCCCTGCTGCTGCCGATCCCGACCATCCTGCCGGTGCTGGTGAGCCTCAATGTGTGCATGAGCGGCTTCCTGGTCTGGAAGCTGCGCGCGGCCGTCGAGCGACGCCTGTTGAGCCGGGCGATCCTGCCACTGATGCTGACCGGCACCCTGCTCGGCCTGGCCCTGGGCCCCTGGCTGGACGACCTGGTGCTGAAACGCGGCTTCGGCCTGCTGATCCTCGGCTTCGCCCTGCGCGAACTGCTGCACCTTAGCCAAGGCAGGCCCAGCGTCCCGCCGCCGGACTGGCTGACCCGCCTGCAGATCGGCGCCGCGGGCCTGAGCCATGGCCTGTTCGCCTCCGGCGGTCCACTGCTGGTCCAGGCCCTGGCCGGCACCCGGCTGGACAAGGCGCGCCTGCGCGCCACCCTGGTGTGCGTGTGGTTCATCCTCAACGGCTGCCTGACCCTGGCCTTCCTGCTGCGCGGCAGCCTGGCCCCGGCCCTACCGCAGATCGCCGCCTACCTGCCGCTGCTGGTCATCGGCGTGCTGCTGGGCGAGCACCTGCATCAGCGGATCGAGGAACGGCATTTCCGCATCGGCCTCCACCTCCTGCTGTGCGTCACCGGAGCGCTGCTGATCTGCCGCTGAACGCGCCGCGGAAGATTCGATGGGAATCCTCGAAAAATCGCTCTGGATGGCCGGGTGCCGGAGCGGCGAAGATAGCCGCCCTTCCCCCAGGAGTGTCGTCATGCTGCCAAGCCTGTTCATCTCCCACGGCTCCCCCATGCTGGCCCTGGAGCCGGGCGACAGCGGCCCGGTCCTCGCCCGGCTGGCCGCCGAACTGCCCCGGCCGAAGGCCATCCTGGTGGTCTCCGCGCACTGGGAAAGCCACGGGCTGCTGCTCACCGGAGCCGAACGGCCGGAGACCTGGCACGACTTCTACGGCTTTCCGCCCGAGCTCTACGCCCTGCAATACCCGGCGTCTGGCGCTCCCCGACTGGCCGGCGAGATCGTCGAACTGCTCGGCGAACAGGGCCTGCCTGCTGCGCTGGACGAGCAACGGCCGTTCGATCACGGTGCCTGGGTGCCGCTCATGCTGATGTACCCCGAAGCCGACATCCCGATGCTCCAGCTGTCTCTGCCGAGCCACTTGGGGCCGGAGCTGCAGGTCCACATCGGCCGGGCCTTGCGCGCACTGCGCGAGCAGGGCGTCCTGCTGATCGGCTCGGGGAGCATCACCCACAACCTGCGCGAGCTGTACCGGAATGCCGCGGACGGCACGGTCGCGCCCTGGGCGCGGGCTTTCCGCGACTGGATGGTGGAGAAGCTGGCCAGCGGCGACGAGGCGGCGCTGGTCGACTACCGCCGGCAGGCGCCCCATGCCCTCCGCAATCACCCCAGCGACGAGCACCTCTTGCCGCTGTACTTCGCCTACGGCGCCGGCGAGCGCTTCTCCGTGGTCTACCAGGGCTTCACCATGGGCGCCCTGGGCATGGACGTATACCGCTTCGACTGAGTCTCAGCGCCACTCCTTCAGCGCCTGCTCGGCGGCCTGGTTGAGCGGCTGGGCGAGCAACCCGGTGGGGGTCAGGGACACTGCATAGACAGCGCCATCGACCATCGGCAGGTAACTGACCCGCAGGGCCTGGGCATCGAAGATCAGCAG
Organism: Pseudomonas thermotolerans DSM 14292; assembly: GCF_000364625.1. Taxonomy (GTDB): domain Bacteria; phylum Pseudomonadota; class Gammaproteobacteria; order Pseudomonadales; family Pseudomonadaceae; genus Aquipseudomonas; species Aquipseudomonas thermotolerans. Next base: position 117,502 of record NZ_KB822606.1, on the reverse strand, counting down.
GTCATGCTGGCCGAGGCGCAGCCAGCGCCACAAATCGATGCCGTAGGGACTCTGCGCCAGCTGCGCCTGGGCGTGCAGGGCCACTTCCTGCTGCTCGATGGCCAGGAAACGCCCGGAGAGCTTCTCCAGGCGGTAGCCGGGAGCCAGACCGATCAGCTCGGCCAGGCCCTTCCAACGGAACAGCCGGGCATCCAGCTGCCAGAGATCGCCTTCCAGCAGCAGGCTGCGCTCCTCGCTCCCCTCCAGCAGGGTGACCCGGTAGCGCTGCGGCCCCTCGGCGGCGAAGCTGAGGGTCACCAGCGGCTTGCCCTGGGGCAGCGCCGTGTAGCTCATCAGGTCGTAGGCGCACCCCCCCACCAGAACGGCCAGGGCCAGGAAGCCCAGGCCGAGGGTGCCGCGCAGCCAGCCGAGGAGCCAGTGGCGATCGAACAGGATCCGCCCGGCCACCAGGAAAGCCAGCAGTGCAAGCAATGCGATGCACCAGGCCAAACCGTCATACTGCATAAACACATTTCCTAGCGCTGAAAATAGCCGGCATTATGCGCAGCGAGCAGAGCAGCTACCAGTTGCCGCCTCCCACAATCGGACACAAGTCGAACTTTTTATGCCCTTCCCCCTCGAACTCGCCATCGACCCTCTCACCCTGGCGATCCTCGCCGGCGTCGCCTTCCTCGCCGGCTTCATCGACGCCATCGCGGGAGGCGGCGGCTTGCTGACCATACCCGCCCTGCTCACCGCCGGCCTGCCACCTCACCTGGTGCTGGGCACCAACAAGCTGTGCGCCACCTTCGGCTCCGGCACCGCCAGCTTCACCTTCTACAAGCGCAAGTTGTTCACCCCGCGGCAATGGCGCCCGGCACTGCTGAGCACCTTCGCCGGGGCCCTCCTCGGCGCCCTGCTGGCCCACTGGCTGCCGGCGGCCTGGCTGAACCAGATGCTGCCAGTGGTAGTGTTCGCCTGCGGCCTGTACCTGCTGTTCAGTCGCACGCCGGATGCGCCGCTGCTGGCTGAGGCCGCGATCCCCCAAGGCCGCCAGTGGCCGCACGGCCTGAGCCTGGGTTTCTACGACGGGGTGGCCGGCCCCGGCACCGGGGCCTTCTGGACGGTCTCCGGCCTGCTGCTCTATCCCCTCGACCTGCTCAAGGCCAGCGGCGTGGCGCGGACCATGAACTTCGTCAGCAACGCCACGGCGCTCGGCGTATTCATCGTCGCCGGCCAGGTAGCCTGGGTGCTGGGCATCAGCATGGGGCTGGCCCTCATGGCCGGCGCCTTCTTCGGCGCACGCACGGCGATCCGCGGCGGCGCCAGGTTCATCCGCCCGGTATTCATCCTGGTGGTGCTGGCGCTCACTGCGCGCCTGGCCTGGCAGCACTGGTTCGGCATGGCCTGAGCGAACGCCAGGCCTCAGCTTCAGCGCTGCAGCGAAGGCTCCGGCAGACCGAGGCGGCGGGCCACGTAGAGGTCGATCAGATAGCGGGCGATGGAGCGCGGCATGGGCAGCGGCGGTAGACGCTCGATATGGAACCAGGCGGCGTCCTCGATCTCCTCGGGCTGCGGGGTGATCTCGCCACCGGCGTACTCGGCGTGAAAGCCGAGCATCAGCGAATGGGGGAAGGGCCAGCCCTGGCTGCCCAGGTACTGCAGGTTGCGGACCTCCACCCCGACTTCCTCGCGCACCTCGCGCGCCACGCACTCCTCCACCGACTCGCCAGGCTCGACGAAGCCGGCCAGGGTGCTGTACATGCCGGAAACGAAGCGCGGCGAGCGGGCCAGGAGGATCTCGTCGCCACGGGTGACCAGCACGATCATGCTCGGCGAGATGCGCGCGTAGCTGTCCAGGCCGCAAGTCGGGCAGCGCATGCAGCGTTCCCCGGGCACCAGCAGGTTGCGGCTGCCGCAGCGCCCGCAGAAACGGTGATCGCGACTCCAGCTGGCCACCTGTTCGGCAAAGGAGAGCATGCGGAAGGTCGGGTAGTCGGCCTGCAGCATGAACGGCCGCATGCCCTGCCAGCGGCAGCCCGGCAGGTCGGTATCCTGGTCGAGGAGCACCAGCCAGACCGGCTCGCCATCGAAGTAGCCGAGGCCGTGCTCAGCCACCTGCGGCAGCCCCTGCTGCTGTAGCCAGGGACGCGGGAACAGCACCCCGTTGTCGTCGAGAAGGAAGCCCTGCGGGCCGCGGACCACGCACCAGCCGCCCGGCAGACTGTCGTCGAGCGGCGGAGTGGTCTGCCAACCCGCCATCTCAGGCTGCCATCCCGAGCGCCCGCACGCTTTCCGCGGCGAGGTCGAGCACGCTGGGGTTGGTTTCCGGACGCAGCGCACCGCCGCCCTCAAGGTAGTACTCGAGGCTGGTCAGGGCATCGGCCAGGGTCTCCAGCATCTGCTCGGAGGGCATCTGGGCGTTTTCCAGCATCTGCTTCTGGATGTACTCGGCACAGGCGCCAATCAGGGCGGCCGCGCGCTCCTGACCGAGGAACCAGAGGCCGCCGCGCACCGCCTGCAGGCTGAACGGCACGTTGGCCAGGTGCAGCTTGTCGCCGCCGGCTTCCAGATAGGAGGTGATCGCCCGCTTGGCCAGCGCCAGGCCGGCCCGCGCCTCGTCGATCACCACGATGCGCGCCTCGATCAGCTGGTGCTGGGCGAAGGAATCCAGTTCGTCCTGCGGGCCGCTGACGGCGCGCGCCTCGCGGCGTTCGCCGCGTTCCAGGTTGGCCACCATGCTTTCCACGAAGAGCACGGCGTCGGCCAGTTTGTTCATCGCCTGAACGTCCGGCTGGCGGCTCTCCATCCACTGACCGACGACCGGCAACTGACTGCTCAGAGCGGCACTGGCCGAACTCAGGCCGACCATGCCGAGGGTCTTGCTCAGCTTGGCCAGTTGCGCGTGCAGGGTGGAGAAGCTGTCCGCTCCGGCGGTACCGCGCTCGATCAGGTCGACCAAGTCCTTGACTCCGGCGAGCTCCTCGCGGATCGCCGAGGACAGCGAACGCATCACCGACTGTCCGGGACCGGAGAGACGCTGGTACTCCTCTTCCAGCAGCTGATCGGTGAACGGCAGCGGCGCCAGGCCGAACACCTCGCGCACCTCGCTGGCCAGCGGCCCCTGGCTGTCGGCTAGGGCCACCAGGTAGAGCAGTTCCTTGAGCAGGTTGCGCGGTACCTCGTACCGCGGGTTGCCGAGCAGCTGCTTGAGTTCGCGGTCCAGACGGGCGAACAGCTGCTTGCGCGACTTGCGCGGCAGCAGTTGGCCGTCGCGCTGCGCCTCCAGGGCGGCAGCGGCGATCCAGATCAGCCGGCCGTTCGGCTCGCCGGCGAACAGGCTGTCCAGACGGGCGAAGGCGCGGGCCATCAGCTTGATGCCGGCCTGCGGGTTCTGGTCACGCAGAAAGCCCAGCAGACCGAGCTGGTACATGTGGCGCAGCTGGCGTACCAGGGTGGCGCGGGCACCCGGCTCCAGTCGGCGCGACTCCGCCGGCGGACGCGCCAGGTCGAGCCGGGCGCTGAAGAAGAAGCTTTCCGGCAGCGGCGACTGGCCGCCGGCCTGGCGCAGGTCGTTGATCGCCGGCAGCAGCACCTCGGGCAGCTCCTGGCGATGGGTCTCGACGTTCTCCAGATAGCGACGCAGCACGTGCAGGGCATTGCTCAGCGCTGCCAATTGGGCGTCGCGCTCCGCGCCGGCGCCGGCGGGAATGTCGGTGGCCTGCTGGAGGATCTCCTGGGCCAGCAGCTCGGCACCGGCCAGCTCGATCAGATTGAGGATGCCGCGCACCTGCTGCAGGTTGTCCACCGCCTGCTGCAGGGGCGCGCCGTTGTGCCGCTCGGCAATGAAGTGTTCGAGACTCTGTTCGGCTTCATCCATGGTGGCGAACAGCTCGTCGCGCACCATGCCCAGGGACGTAGCTCCGGAAACCATGCCTAATGCGCCTCCCGCGCAGGATTGACGGAACGCAGCGGATTCAATCGGCGAAATCCGGCTTCTGCTTGCTCATGAACGCGGCCATGGCCACCCGCACGTCGGCGGACTGCAGCATGGCCGAGTTCCAGGTGGCGACGTATTCCAGGCCGTCGGCGATGCTATGGTCGCGCATGTAGGACAGCATGCGCTTGGTACCACGCACCGCCACCGGGGACTTGCTAGCGATCTCCGCGGCGATTTCGAAGACCCCGGAGATCAGCGCGTCGTAGTCGGCGTAGGTGCGGTTGACCAGGCCGATCTGCCGGGCTTCCTCGCCGCTGATGGTGCGCGCGGTGTAGGCCAGCTCGCGGGCCAGGCCGTCGCCGATGATCCGCGGCAGGCGCTGCAGGGTGCCGACGTCGGCGGCCAGGCCCATGTCCACTTCGCGGATCGACAGCTGGGCATCGGCGGTGGCGTAGCGCATGTCGCAGGCAGTGATCAGGTCGATGCCGCCACCCAGGCAGTAGCCGTGCACCGCGGCGAGTACCGGTTTGCGGCAGTTGTCCACGGCGTTGAAGGAGGCCTGCAGCTCGCTGATACGCCGGCGCATCAGATCGGCGTTGCGGGCCGGATCCGGCCCCATCTGGCTGGCCAACTGGCCGAGCATGGCGAGGTCGATGCCAGCGGAGAAATGCTTGCCTGCGCCGGAGAGGACGACCACCCGGACCTCATCAGTTTCGTCCGCCCAGCGGAACACGTCGATGATTTCTGTCCAGAAATCGGCATTCATGGCGTTGAGCTTGTCCGGACGGTTGATCTGCACATGGGCGATCTTGTCCTTGAGCTCGACACGGAAGGCTTTGTATTCAGGCATGACGCATCCTCGGACAGCGCAGGCGCGATAGACGATTTTTCTAAGGCCAGAGCGGCCCAACTATAACAAGCGCGTCCTAAATGTCGAAGCCGATGACTGTGACCTGGGGCACGCTCCGCAATTCATGCACAACTTCCATTTCGTGCCTTAACTGCTTGATCTATTGGGCGGCAATTTGCCATCCGACCAGCGCACCGCAGCGCAAGGCGCCGCCCCCCCTGCTGTGGCGACGGCGGCCCTGCTCCGCCCCGGACTCAGATCTTGATGCAGTCCACCGTGTAGCATCGCTCGCCGCCGCGCTCCTCGCTCTGCAGGCCGTGCACGTCCGCGTCGAAGCCGGGGAAGCGGCGATCGAAATCGCGGGCGAAACCCAGGTAGTCGATGATCGAACGGGTCGCCTGGGTGAAGCGCTCGCCCGGCATGATCAGCGGAATGCCCGGCGGATAGGGCACCAGCATCACCGCGGCGATTCGTCCTTCCAGACGGTCGATGGGCACCGCCTCCACCTCTCCGCGGACCAGCCGGTCGTAGGCATCGGCAGGCTTCATCACCACCTCGGGGAGCGTGGTGTACATGCGCTTGAGGGCCTTGGCGGTGGCGTTCTCCCGGTAGCAGGCGTGCAGCTCGTCGCACAGGTCGCGCAGGCCCATGCCGGCATAGCGGGTGCCACCGGCGCGGGCGATGCTCGGCAACGCCTCGGCAAGCGCCACGTTGGCGTCGTAGAGGCGCTTGAACTCCAGCAGCTCGGTGAGCAGGGTGCTCCACTTGCCCTTGGTGATCCCCATGGAGAACAACACCAGGAAGGAGTACAGGCCGGTCTTCTCCACCACCAGGCCGCGTTCCCAGAGGAACTTGCTGACCACCGCGGCGGGAATGCCGTGCTCGTCCAGGCGCCCGCCGGCGCTCAGCCCCGGGGTGACCAGGGTGACCTTGACCGGATCGAGCAGCACGTAGTCGTCGTTCACCTCGCCGAAGCCGTGCCACTCGGCATTCGGCTCCAGCAGCCAGTCGCGGGTCGCCACCTCCTCGACACCAGCAGCGCGCGGCGGCTGCCAGATGTCGAACCACCAGTCGTCCGCCGGCAGGTTCTGGCGCAGGTTGGCCAGAGCACGGCGGAAGCTCAGCGCTTCATCGAAGGTTTCCTGGATCAGCGAGCGCCCGGCCGGTCCCTCCATCATCGCCGAGGCCACGTCCAGCGAGGCGAGGATGCTGTACTGCGGCGAGGTGGAGATGTGCATCATGAAGGCCTCGTTGAAGCGGTACCGGTCCAGCTTGCGGCTACCGCCGTCGCGCACGTGAATCATCGAGGCCTGGCTGAAGGCAGCCAGCAGCTTGTGGGTGGAATGGGTGGCAAAGACCAGAGGCGAGTCCGCCTCCAGGCGAGTGCCCATGCCGTAACGCCCCGCGTAGAACTCGTGGAAGGCCGCGTAGGCGTACCAGGCCTCGTCGAAGTGCAGCACCTCGACGCTGTCGCCGAGGGCCTGCTTGACCATCTCGGCGTTGTAACAGAGGCCGTCGTAGGTGGAATTGGTCACCACCGCCAGCTTGACCCGCGGCTCGCGCCCTCTGGCCAGCGGGCTGGCGGCGATCTTCGCCTGGATCGCCTCCTTGCTGAACTCGGAGAGCGGAATCGGCCCGATGATGCCCAGCTCGTTGCGCTCCGGGCACAGGTACAGGGGGATGGCACCGGTCATGATGATGGCGTGGAGGATCGACTTGTGGCAGTTGCGGTCCACCAACACCAGATCGTCGCGGCCGACCATGGAGTGCCAGACGATCTTGTTGGCCGTCGAGGTGCCGTTGATCACGAAATAGGTATGGTCGGCGCCGAAGTTGCGCGCCGCGCGGGTTTCCGCCTCGGCCAGCGGCCCGGTGTGATCCAGCAGCGAACCCAGCTCCGGTACGGAAACCGACAAGTCGGAGCGCAGGGTGTTCTCGCCGAAGAACTGGTGAAAGGCCTGCCCCACCGGGCTCTTGCGGTAAGCCACACCGCCGCCGTGCCCCGGGGTGTGCCAGGAATAGTTGGACTGCGCGGTGTGCTCCACCAGGGCGCGGAAGAACGGCGGCAGCAGCCCCTCCAGGTAGCCACGCGCGGCCCGCGCCACCTGACGGGCGAGGAAGGGCACGGTGTCCTCGAACAGGTAGAGCAGCCCGCGCAGTTGGTTGAGGTCGGCCATGGCCTCGGCCGGAGCGTTCTCGATGGTCACCTGCTCGCCGAGAGCGAAGATCGGCAGCTGCGGCGCACGGACCCTGGCCACGCGGATCAGCTCCACCACGTCCTGCAGCAGGCTTCGATTCTCTCCCGCTCCCTCGGCGGCGACCAGGATGCAGGCCAGACCATGGTGGGTGGAAGCGACGATGCGCCCTTCGCTGGCACTTGCCGTGGAGAGGATGGCGAAGCCGTCCTGTTCCAGTTCGCGGGCGATCTCACGGACGCGGTTGCCGGCCACGGTATCGGCCTTGATGTCGCGATGGACGATGAGAATGGGGAATTGGAGGTCTTTGTACATTGTTTGCCCCTGAATCAGGCAGCCGCGATCCAGGCTGCCGATGCTTCAGGGTAGAGCGGCGGAGGCGACGGACGGAACCCCCTCGGCTTGCGCCTGTAAGAAAAGGTCGCAATTCCGCCCTCTGACGGGGCGGCAGTCCCGCCCGGGAGAGCTTACTGATGGGCGCCGGACTCCAACTGGACCCACAACGGCGGACCGCCGGCGGACTTCTCGATCACCGCCAGGCGCGTGGCATGGGCTTCCAGTTCCTCGGCAGTGGCCTGGATCACCCGGGTGCGCGGACGATCGGCCGGCAGGCGGCGGATCTCGCTGACCTGGCCCCCCCCCGTGGCGGAGCCATCGACACCACTGCCGGCCAACGACAGGGTGGTCTGGCCGCCGGTCATCGCCAGATAGACGTCGGCGAGGATCTCGGCGTCGAGCAGCGCGCCGTGGAGGTCGCGACCGGAGTTGTCCACCCCGTAGCGCTTGCACAGGGCGTCCAAGTTGTTGCGCTGACCGGGATGGCGCTCGCGGGCCAGCAGCAGGGTGTCCAGCACCGTGCAGTAGTTGTTGACGTCGGCGCGCTCGGCCTGGCCCAGCAGGGCGAACTCGTTGTTGATGAAGCCGACGTCGAACGCCGCGTTGTGGATGATCAGCTGGGCGCCGTTGATGAACTCGAAGAACTCGTCGGCGATGTCCTTGAAACGTGGCTTGTCGGCAAGGAACTCGTTGGTGATGCCGTGCACCGCCACCGCACCTTCGTCGACCTCGCGGTCCGGCTGCAGATAGACGTGGAAATGCCGACCGGTGAGGCGCCGGCCCATCAGCTCGACGCAGCCGATCTCGATGATCCGGTGCCCCTCGGTGACCGGCATACCGGTCGTTTCGGTATCCAGTACCACGCTACGCATGCTTTCTGCTCCTCACTTCTTCCACGCCACGGTTGGCCAGTTGGTCGGCGCGCTCGTTGCCGTGATGGCCGGTGTGCCCGCGCACCCATTCCCAGGTCACCTGATGGCGGCCGACCTGCTCGTCCAGCTGCTGCCAGAGGTCGGCATTCTTCACCGGCTGCTTGGCAGCGGTCTTCCAGCCGCGCTTCTTCCAGTTCGGCAGCCACTCGGTGATGCCACGCATCACGTATTCGGAATCGGTTACCAGGCGCACCTGACATGGCCGCTTCAGCTCGGCCAGGCCGCGGATCGCCGCGGTCAACTCCATGCGGTTGTTGGTGGTCTCCGGCTCGCCGCCCCAGAGCTCCTTCTCCACGCCTTTGTAGATCAGCAACGCGCCCCAGCCTCCGGGGCCGGGATTGCCCTTGCAGGCACCGTCGGTGAAGATTTCGACCAATTCGGACATTCTCGCGGTTCGGTTCTCTATTCGGATTCCCGTCGACTGATCTTGGCCACCGGCATCGGTACCAACTGGCCCCTGAGCACTCGCTGCGGCTGGCGCAGCGGTCGCAGCCCCACCACGATCTTGCGCGCCACCAGCAGGTAGAAGCCGGCCCCGAAGGGCTGCCAGCGCCCGCCCCAGTGCTCGAGACGGGCCAGGCGCGACTGCCAGACGGCCGAGGAAAGCGGCGGACGATAGCATCCGAAGCGGCGTTTCTCCAGCGCGAAACCGAGCAGGTTGAGCCAGTCGCCCACCCGCGCCGGCGAGATGCAGCGGGCGTCGCGGAAGCCGTCGCGGGCGAACCAGTGGCGCACGCCCCAGGCGCTCCAGGGGTTGATGCCGAGCACCAGCAGGTGCCCCCCGGCCCGCACGCAACGCGCCGCCTCACGGAGCAGGCCGTGGGGCGACAGGCAGAAATCCAGGCCGTGCTGCAGCAGCACCGCGTCGGCGCAGTGCTCGCCGAGCGGCCAGGACTGCTCGTCGCAGACGATCTCCACCCCCGGCAGATCGGCGCCCAGGTGGACGCGGCGCTTGATCTGCCCCGCCCCCACCGAGCGCTCAGGGCTCGGCCCATAGTGCACCAGGTAGCCGCCGAACAGCTGGGACAGCTCTTCCTCCAGCATCAGGCGCTCCTGTTCCAGCAACTGCTGGCCGAGCGGCCCGGCCAGCCAGGCTCGCGCGCCCCGGATCAGGGCCAGTCGCTCGGCATCGGCTCCAGAAAAGAGGTGATCGGTCATGGGTATACCCGCCCGGCGTGCATTACGCCTAAGATGCGTCACTCGGTTTACAGCTTAGCGATTCCCGCCATGATACAGATCGACGCCCTGCCCGCCTTCAGCGACAACTACCTGTGGTTGTTACAGGATCCCACCAGCCGCCACTGCGCGGTGGTCGATCCGGGCGATGCCGCGCCGGTGCTCGCCTGGCTGGCCGCCCATCCCGGCTGGCAGCTCTGCGACATCCTGGTCACCCACCATCATGCCGACCACGTCGGCGGCGTGGAGCAACTCAAGCGGGCCACCGGCGCCCGGGTGCTGGGGCCAGCCAAAGAGCGCATCCCGGCCCGCGACCTGGCCCTGGACGGCGGCGAACGGGTCGAGGCGCTCGGCCTGCCCTTCGATGTGCTCGCCGTGCCCGGGCACACCCTCGGACATATCGCCTATTACCACCCGTCCGCCGAGCGGCCGCTCCTGTTCTGCGGTGACACCCTGTTCGCCGCCGGCTGCGGGCGGATCTTCGAGGGCACTGCGGCGCAGATGTACGAGTCGCTACGCCGCCTCGCAGCCCTGCCGGGCAACACCGGGGTGTACTGCGCCCACGAATATACGCTGTCCAACCTGCGCTTCGCCCAGGCGGTGGAGCCGGACAACCCGGACGTCGCCCGCCGCCTCGCCGAGGTCAGCCAGTGGCGCGCCGCCGGGCGCATCAGCCTGCCCTCCACCATCGCCCTGGAACTGGCCACCAACCCCTTCCTGCGCAGCCATGAACCGGCCGTGGCGAAAAAAGTCGACGAGCGGGACGGTCCGCTGGAGCCGGCGCCCAGTGCGGTGTTCGCCAGCCTGCGGGCCTGGAAGGACCGTTTCTGAGCATGCACAGTAGCGCACGGAAGCGCCGCTCAAAACTTGACCACCCTTGGGGCGGTTCCTAGAATCGCCCGGATTTTCGTCTGGAATAACCGCCCAGCCCATGTGGTCATCTGCTTATAAAAAACGGAGTTCAGTGGCCTCGACATGGGCGTTCCGGATGCTGCTGGCCGCCTTCGCGCTGGTGCTGGCAGGCTGTCAGAACAACATGGCCCAGAAGGGCGACGATACCCGGGTCAGCCACCACCCCGCCCCCCGACAGATCGAACCGCCGGTCAGCGAGCCGGAAGAACCGGAAGACATCTGGGAGCGCATGCGCGCCGGCTTCAAGTTGCAGGACCAGATCGACACCAACCCGCGCATCGAGCGCCAGCGCCTGTGGTTCGCCAGCCGGCCGTCCTACCTGCAGACGGTCAGCAGTCGCGGCAGCCTGTACATCCACTACGTGGTGGAGAGCCTGGAACAGCGCGACATGCCGCTAGAGCTGGCCCTGCTGCCGGTGATCGAGAGCTCCTACAACCCCTTCGCCTATTCGCGCAGTCATGCCGCCGGGCTCTGGCAGTTCATCCCCTCCACTGGACGCAACTACAACCTGCACCAAACCACCTGGTACGACGGGCGGCGCGACATCACCGCCTCCACCAGCGCCGCGCTCGACTACCTGGGCCGCCTGCACGAGATGTTCAATGGCGACTGGCTGCTCGCCCTGGCCGCCTACAACGCCGGCGAGGGCACCGTCAGCCGGGCTATCGAGCGCAACCAGAAGCTCGGCCTGCCGACCGACTACTGGAACCTGCCACTGCCACAGGAAACCCAGGACTACGTGCCCAAGCTGCTGGCCCTGTCGCAGCTGGTCAACGCCCCCGAAGCCTACGGCATCAACCTGCACCCGATCGCCAACGAGCCCTACTTCGAGGTGGTCGAGTTCAAGCAGCACATGGACCTGGACCGCCTCGCCGAGCTGGTGGACATGGATGCCGAAGAGCTCTACCAGCTCAATCCCGCCTTCAAGAAGCGCATCACCTACGGCGGCCCGCAGCGCCTGCTGGTTCCGGCCGACAAGGTCGAGCAGTTCACCGCCAGCCTCGCCACCCTGCCCGCCCGGGACCTCAAGGCCAGATGGCAGGAATACCAGGTGCGCAGCGGCGACAACCTGCACGCCATCGCCAAGCGCCACCAGCTCTCGGTGGACGAGCTGAAGAGGTTCAATCACCTGTCCAGCAACCGCCTGCAGGTCGGCCAGGTGCTCACCCTGCCGCTGCGAGCCGGCGAGCAGGCGCAACCGGCCCCCATCCAGGTCGCCCGCCAGACCGTCACTCAGAAGGCGCCGATCGCCAAGCCGCACACCTACAAGATCAAGCCCGGCGACAATCTCTGGCAGATCGCCAAGGCCAACGGTGTTTCCGTGGCCGAGCTGAAGAGCCGCAACAAGCTGTCCGGCCATGCCCTCAAGGTCGGCCAGGTACTCACCCTGCCGTCCGCCGCCAGCAGCCTGGCCAGCGCCGATGGCAAGACCGGCCGCAAGGGCCAGCGCCAGAATGTCACCTATTACAAGGTCCGCAAGGGCGATTCCCTGTCGCAGATCGCCAAGCGCTTCGGCGTCGAGGTCAAGCGGCTGCAGGCCTGGAATCCGCACAGCGGCAAGCTGCTCAAGCCCGGGCAGACCCTGACCCTGTACCTGTCCACCCGCTGAGCGGGAAGCGGTCGGGACCAGCCTCCCGGGCGAGGCCAGCTTTTTCCTGCCCGGACAAGCTGTTACTCTCGCGGATCAAAACGCCAAGCCGCTAAGGATCGGAATTCCTCGCCAGATGCGTGCCCTGCTCCTGTTGCTCCTCAGTCTGGTTTCCAGTCTCGACGCCTTGGCCTCCATCACCGAACGCCACGGCTATGCCCAGTTCGGCGAGCTGAAGTACCCGGCCAGCTTCACCCACTTCGCCTGGGTCAACCCCGACGCGCCCAAGGGCGGCACCCTGCGCCTGATGGCCCAGGGCACCTTCGACACCCTCAATCCCTACACCCTCAAGGGCACCAGCCCGATCGCCACCGGCGACTTCCTGCAGTACGGGGTCAACGAGCTGAACGAGCCGCTAATGGTCGGTACCGGCCTGTACGACCCATCTGGCGACGAACCGACCTCCAGCTACGGGCTGATCGCCAAAAGCGTGGAATACACCGAGGACCGCAGCTGGGTGGTGTTCAACCTGCGCCCCGAGGCACGCTTCCACGACGGCACGCCGATCACCGCCTACGACGTGGCCTTCTCCTACCGCCTGCTGCTCAAGGAGGGCCACCCGCAGTACCGCACCAGCCTGCAGGAGGTGCAGCGCGTCGACATCCTGAACCGCCACCGCATCCGCTTCGTGTTCAAGCGCGCCGGCAACCCACTGCTGATCCTGCGTCTCGGCGAGCTGCCGGTGCTGCCGCAGCACTACTGGAAGGACCGCGACTTCAAGGCCACCACCTTCGAGCCGCCTCTGGGCAGCGGCCCCTACCGGATCACCAGGGTGGTGCCCGGCCGCCAACTGGTGTTCGAGCGCGTCAGGGACTGGTGGGGCAAGGACCTGCCGGTCAATCGCGGCAAGTACAACTTCGACCGTGTCGAGGTGGAGTTCTACCGCGACAACGACATCGCCTTCGAAGCCTTCAAGGCCGGCGAATTCGACATCTACATCGAGCACCGGGCGAAGAACTGGGCGAGCGGCTACCGCTTCCCCGCCGTGCTGCGCGGCGATGTGATCCGCGCCGAGATCCCCCACCAGATCCCCACCCAGACCCAGGCGCTGTTCATGAACACCCGCCGCGAGCCGTTCACCGACCGCCGGGTACGCGAGGCGCTGGGGCTGATGTTCGACTTCGAGTGGACCAACCGCGCGCTGTTCAATGACGCCTACGTGCGCAGCGCCAGCTACTACCCGAACAGCGAGTTCAGCGCCACCGGCAAGCCCGAAGGCCGCGAATGGCTGCTGCTCTCGCCGTTCCGCAAGCAGCTGCCGGCGAGCCTGTTCACCGAGCCCTTCCGCCTGCCGGCCACCGACGGCCGCGGCATTCCTCGGGAAACCCTGCGCCAGGCCCTAGGCCTGCTGCGCGAGGCGGGCTGGACGCTGTCCGGCCAGCGCCTGCTGAACAAGCGCGGCGAGCCGCTGCGCTTCGAGATCCTTCTTGTCAACCCCAGCCTGGAGCGCATCCTCCGCCCCTACAGCGCCAACCTGGCGAGCATCGGCATCCAGGCCAGCCTGCGTACCGTGGACCGCGCCCAGTACAAGCAGCGCCTCGACAACTTCGACTACGACATGGTGCTGATGACCCTGCCGCAGACTCTCAGCCCCGGCCTGGAACAGTGGCAGTACTTCCATTCCAGCCAGGTGCAGGTCAGGGGCAGCAAGAACTACGCTGGCATCGCCAACCCGGTGGTCGACCAGTTGCTCAACCACCTGCTCGCCGCCCAAAGCCGCGACGAACAGATCGCCGCCGCCCGCGCCCTGGACCGCGTGCTGCTCTGGGAGCACTACAGCATTCCCAACTGGCACCTCAACAATCACCGCCTGGCGTACCGCAACCGGTTCGCCTTCGTCACCACGCCGCCCTACACCCTGGGGCTGCGCGCCTGGTGGCTGAAGACCACGGAGAACACCCCATGAGTCATCCTCTGCGCACCCTGCTGCAGGGCGCCGGTCTGCTGCTGTTAGGTTTCGCCAGCCTGGTTCGTGCCGAGCCACAGCACGCCCTGACCCTCTACGGCGAGCCGCCCAAGTATCCGGCCAACTTCCCGCACTTCGAGTTCGTCAACCCGGACGCTCCCAAGGGCGGTACCCTACGCCTGGCCGACTACGGCGGCTTCGACAGCCTCAACCCGTTCATCTCCAAGGGCAACGTGGAAAGGCGCATCGGCCTGATCTACGACAGCCTGACCTTCCACTCCCTGGACGAGCCGTTCACCGAGTACGGCCTGCTCGCCGAGAAGATCGAGCGCGCCACGGACAACAGCTACGTGCGCTTCTACCTGCGCCCGGAGGCGCGCTTCCACGACGGCCAGCCGGTCACCGCCGAGGACGTCAAGTTCACCTTCGAAACCCTGATCCAGCACGGCGACCCCATGTACCGCAACTACTACGCGGACGTGGCCGAAGTGGTGGTGGAAGATCCGCTGAAGGTGCGCTTCGACTTCAAGCACACCGAGAACCGCGAGCTGCCGCTGATCCTCGGCCAGCTGCAGATCCTCCCCAAACACTGGTGGGAAGGCCGCGACTTCACCAGGACCAGCCTGGAGCCGCCGCTGGGCAGCGGCCCGTACCGGGTCGCCAAGCTGGAATCCGGCCGCTCGATCCGCTACGAGCGGGTCAAGGACTGGTGGGCCAAGGACCTGCCGGTGGCCCGTGGCCAGTACAACTTCGATGCCATCGTCATCGACTACTACCGCGACATGTCGGTGGCCCTGGAAGGCTTCAAGGGCGGCCAGTTCGACGTCAACCTCGAGTACTCCGCCAAAGACTGGGCCACCGGCTACGAATCCGAGGCGCTGCGCGACGGACGAATCATCAAGGAGGCCATCCCCAACCATAATCCGGTGGGCATGCAGGGCTTCGTCTTCAACCTGCGCCGCCCGGTGTTCCAGGATCGCCGGGTACGCGAGGCCCTCGGCCTGCTGTTCGACTTCGAGTGGTCCAACAAGCAGCTGTTCTTCGGCGCCTACAAGCGCACCAGCAGCTTCTTCGAGAACTCCGAGATGGCTGCCCACCAACTGCCCGACGCGGACGAGCTGAAGATCCTCGAGCCGCTGCGCGAGCAGCTGCCGCCGGAGGTCTTCACCGAGGTCTACCGTCCGCCGGTGACCCGCGGCGACGGCATCATCCGCGACCAGCAGCGGCGCGCCTACCAGTTGCTCCAGGAGGCCGGCTACCGCATCGAGAACGACCGCATGGTCGGCCCCGACGGCCAGCCGTTGAGCTTCGAGTTCATGCTCCACCAGACCAACCTGGAGCGCATCCTGCTTCCCTACAAGCGCAACCTCAGCGAACTCGGCATCGACATGCAGATCCGCCGCGTCGACACCTCGCAGTTCATCAACCGCATGCGCAACCGGGACTTCGACATGACCAGCGCCATCTGGGGCCAGTCCAACTCGCCGGGCAACGAGCAGCGCGAATTCTGGCACTCGAGCAGCGCCGACAACCCGGGCAGCCGCAACCTCATCGGCCTGCGCGACCCGGCCATCGACAAGCTGGTGGAGGGGCTGATCCGCGCCGACTCGAGGAAGAGCCTGGTGGCCCACGCCCGGGCCCTGGACCGCGCCCTGCAATGGGGCTTCTACGTGATCCCCAACTACTACGTGGATACCTGGCGGGTCGCCTACTGGAACAAATTCGGCCGCCCGGCGAAAACGCCGCTGTACGACTACGGCCTGATGACCTGGTGGCTGAAGAGCGACAGGCCGCTGCGCCGCGACGAGGAAGCGGCCGCCAAGGAGGACGCCCGATAGATGCTTGCCTACATCTTGCGGCGCCTGCTGCTCATCATCCCCACCCTGTTCGGCATCCTGCTGATCAACTTCATCATCGTCCAGGCTGCGCCGGGCGGTCCCGTGGAACAGATGATCGCCAAGCTGGAGGGCTTCGACGCAGCCTCCGGCGGCGCCACCGGACGAATTTCCGGCGGTGGCGGCGAGGTTTCGGTGGCCGGCTCCAACTACCGCGGCGCCCAGGGCCTGGACCCCGAGCTGATCAAGGAGATCGAGCGCATGTACGGCTTCGACAAGCCGGCCCACCAGCGCTTCTGGATCATGCTCAACAACTACCTGCACCTGGACTTCGGCAGCAGCTTCTTCCGCGACGCCAAGGTCACCGACCTGATCCTCGAGAAGATGCCGGTGTCCATCTCTCTGGGGCTGTGGAGCACCCTGATCATGTATCTGGTGTCCATCCCCCTGGGCATCGCCAAGGCCACCCGCCACGGCAGCACCTTCGACCTCTGGACCAGCACGGCGATCATCATCGGCTACGCCATCCCGGCATTCCTCTTCGCCATCCTGCTGATCGTGCTGTTCGCCGGCGGCAGCTACTGGGACTGGTTCCCGCTGCGCGGCCTGACCTCCAGCAACTTCGACGAGCTGAGCCTGGGCGGCAAGATCCTCGACTACTTCTGGCACCTGACCCTGCCGGTGACAGCCCTGGTAATCGGCAACTTCGCCACCCTCACCCTGCTGACCAAGAACAGCTTCCTCGACGAGATCAACAAGCAGTATGTGATCACCGCGCGCGCCAAGGGCCTCACCGAACGCCGGGTGCTCTACGGCCACGTGTTCCGCAACGCCATGCTGATCATCATCGCCGGCTTCCCGGCCGCCTTCATCGGCATCTTCTTCACCGGCTCGCTGCTCATCGAGGTGATCTTCTCCCTCGACGGCCTGGGCCTGATGAGCTTCGAGGCGGCGATCAACCGCGACTACCCGGTGGTGTTCGGCACCCTGTTCATCTTCACCCTGGTGGGTCTGCTGGTGAAGCTGATCGGCGACATCACCTACACCCTGGTCGATCCGCGCATCGACTTCGAGAGCCGGGAGGGCTGAGATGGGCTTCGCAGACAAGTTGTCGCCGCTCAACCGCCGCCGCTTCGAACGCTTCAAGGCGCACAAGCGCGGCTGGTGGTCGCTGTGGCTGTTCCTCGTGCTGTTCGGCCTAAGCCTCGGTGCCGAGCTGATCGCCAACGACAAGCCGCTGGTGGTCCGCTACGACGGCCAGTGGTACTTCCCGGTGTTCAAGCGCTATCCGGAGACCACCTTCGGCGGCGAGTTCCCCCTGGAGGCCAACTACAAGAGCCCCTACATGCGCGAGCTGATCGCCGAGAAGGACGGCTGGATGCTCTGGCCGCCGATCCCCTACAGCTACTCGACCATCAACTACGAGCTGACCGTGCCGGCGCCCTCGCCGCCCTCCGCGGAGAACTGGCTGGGCACCGACGACCAGGGCCGCGACGTGCTGGCGCGGGTGATCTACGGCTTCCGCATCTCGGTGCTGTTCGCCCTGGTACTGACCCTGCTCAGCTCGCTGATCGGCGTAGTCGCCGGTGCCCTGCAGGGCTTCTACGGCGGCTGGGTGGACCTGCTCGGCCAGCGCTTCCTGGAGGTCTGGTCCGGCCTGCCAGTGCTCTACCTGCTGATCATCCTGGCCAGCTTCGTGCAGCCGAACTTCTGGTGGCTGCTCGGCATCATGCTGCTGTTCTCCTGGATGAGCCTGGTGGACGTGGTGCGCGCCGAATTCCTGCGCGGCCGCAACCTGGAGTACGTGCGTGCCGCCCGAGCCCTGGGCATGGGCAACGGCGCCATCATGTTCCGCCACATCCTGCCCAACGCAATGATCTCCACCATGACTTTCATGCCGTTCATCCTCACCGGCGCGATCGGCACCCTCACCGCCCTGGACTTCCTCGGCTTCGGCCTGCCGCCCGGCGCGCCCTCGCTGGGCGAGCTGGTCGCCCAGGCCAAGGCCAACCGCCAGGCCCCCTGGCTGGGGATCACCGCCTTCCTGGTGCTCGGCGTGATGCTCAGCCTGCTGGTGTTCATCGGTGAGGCCGCCCGCGATGCCTTCGACCCGAGGAAGTGAGCCAATGAACGAGAACCTCATCGAAGTACGCGACCTGGCCGTGGAGTTCGTCACCGGCGACAAGGCCCAGCGGGTGGTCGAGGGCGTCAGCTTCGACATCCGCAAGGGCGAGACCCTGGCCCTGGTCGGCGAGAGCGGCTCCGGCAAGTCGGTGACCGCGCACTCCATTCTGCGTCTGCTGCCCTACCCGCAGGCCCGCCACCCGTCCGGCAGCATCCGCTACGCCGGACAGGACCTGCTCAAGGCCGACGAGAAGACCCTGCGCACCATCCGCGGCAACCGCATCGCCATGGTCTTCCAGGAGCCGATGACCTCGCTGAACCCGCTGCACACCATCGAGAAGCAGCTCAACGAGGTGCTCGCCCTGCACAAGGGGCTGACCGGCAAGGCGGCCACCGCGCGGACCCTGGAGCTGCTGGAGATGGTCGGCATCCCGGAGCCGGCCAAGCGCCTCAGGGCCTACCCCCACGAGCTGTCCGGCGGCCAGCGCCAGCGGGTGATGATCGCCATGGCCCTGGCCAACGAACCGGAGCTGCTGATCGCCGACGAACCGACCACCGCCCTGGACGTCACCGTGCAGCTGAAGATCCTCCAACTGCTCAAAGATCTACAGAGTCGACTGGGCATGGCGCTGCTGCTGATCAGCCACGATCTCAACCTGGTACGCAGAATCGCCCATCGCATATGTGTCATGCAGCGCGGTCGGATCGTCGAACAGGCGTCGTGTGATGAATTGTTCCAGGCTCCGCAGCATCCCTATACCCGGGAACTGCTCGGCGCCGAGCCCAGCGGCGCCCCGGCCGACAACCCGGCGGGCCCGCCGCTCCTGGAGGTCGACGACCTGCGCGTGTGGTTCCCGATCAAGAAGGGGCTGCTGCGCCGCACCGTCGATCACGTGAAGGCCGTGGACGGCATCCGCTTCAGCCTGCCCAAGGGCCAGACCCTGGGCCTCGTCGGCGAGAGCGGCTCCGGCAAGTCCACCCTAGGTCTGGCGATCCTCAGGCTGATCGCCAGCCGGGGTACCATCCGCTTTCAGGGCCAGGCGCTGGACGGCCTCACGCAGCGTGCCGTGCGTCCGCTGCGCCGGCAGATGCAGGTGGTCTTCCAGGACCCCTACGGCAGCCTGAGTCCGCGCATGTCGGTCGGCCAGATCGTCGGCGAGGGGCTGGAAGTGCACCGCATCGGGAACGAGGCGGAGCGGGAACGAATGATCATCGACGCACTCAAGGAGGTAGGGCTGGATCCGGAAACCCGGCACCGCTACCCCCACGAGTTTTCCGGTGGGCAGCGGCAGCGTATTGCCATTGCCCGGGCCTTGGTCCTAAAGCCGGAGCTGATCCTGCTGGACGAGCCGACTTCCGCGCTCGACCGGACGGTCCAGCGCCAGGTTGTAGAGCTGCTACGTTCGTTGCAGGCCAAGTACAACCTGACCTACCTGTTCATCAGCCATGATCTGGCGGTGGTCAAGGCGCTCAGTCACCAGTTGATGGTGATGCGTCACGGTCAGGTGGTCGAACAAGGCCCGGCGGAAGAGATCTTCTCCGCCCCGCAACACCCTTACACACAGCAGTTGCTGGAAGCCTCCTTCTTGGCTCCCGCGACTGTCGATTAACCAGAAGAGGAAGAAGACATGGGTTTTCTCGCCGGTAAGCGCGTCCTGATCGTGGGTGTCGCCAGTAAACTGTCCATCGCGTCCGGCATCGCCGCCGCCATGCACCGCGAGGGCGCGCAACTTGCCTTCACCTATCAGAACGACAAGCTCAAGGGCCGCGTCGAGGAGTTCGCCGCCGGCTGGGGTTCCAGCGCCGACCTGTGCTTCCCCTGCGACGTGGCCAGCGACGAGGACATTGCCAAAGTGTTCGAGGAGCTGGGCAAGCGCTGGGACGGTCTGGACTGCATCGTGCACTCCGTGGGCTACGCCCCGGGCGACCAATTGAATGGCGACTTCACCACCGTCACCACCCGCGAGGGCTTCCGCATCGCCCACGACATCAGCGCCTACAGCTTCGTGGCCCTGGCCAAGGCCGGCCGCGAGATGATGCAGGGCCGCAACGGTAGCCTGCTGACCCTCTCCTACCTGGGCGCCGAGCGCACCATGCCCAACTACAACGTGATGGGCATGGCCAAGGCCAGCCTGGAAGCCGGCGTGCGCTACCTGGCCTCCAGCCTCGGCCCGGAAGGCACTCGCGTCAACGCCATCTCCGCCGGTCCGATCCGCACCCTGGCTGCCAGCGGCATCGCCAGCTTCCGCAAGATGCTGTCCGCCAACGAGCGTCAGACCCCGCTGCGCCGCAACGTGACCATCGAGGAAGTCGGCAACGCCGCGGCCTTCCTGTGCTCCGACCTGGCCTCGGGGATCAGCGGCGAGATCCTCTACGTCGACGGCGGCTTCAACACCACCGCCATGGGTCCGCTCGGCGACGAGTGATCCCAGACGCCGCCACGCCAAAAGGCCGCTGCTTGCAGCGGCCTTTTGCTTTCCCGGGCAGGCTGCTGGGGCAGCCGCCCCATTCAGGCCACGGCGCCGCGATGCGGGCTCTGCGCCAGATCGAGCAGCTCGCGGTTGGCCACCGCATACATGGCGTAGTCGGTACCGCTGGTGGCGCGCAGCTCGTTGAGCATCAGCCGCCAGCGCTCGACCAGCGGCTTGTGCAGCTCCATCCAGTAGGCCACCCGCTCGTCGATCGCCGCCGGGCCGTCGGCCATCTGCAGCACCGAGATGGTGATCGCCCGCTGCTGCCAGTCCAGCTCGTCGCGGAAGCCCTCGCGGGCCAGCGCCTGCCAGTTGTTGTCCACCGGCAGGCTGGTGATCTGCTGCAGGTACCAGCTCAGCTCCAGGGCGCTGCCCACCGCGAAGAAGGCCCTGGCCACCACATCCGCCGGCTGGCCGGTGACGTCCGCCGCCTCGATGATCGGCAGCAGGGTGTAGAGGTGACTGACTCCGGCCACCATACGCGCCAGCAGCTCCGGCACCCCGGCCTCGACGAAGCCCTGGTAGCGCGCCCGCCACTGCTCCAGGGTCGGGCCTTCCAGTAGTTCGTTGAGCTTCAGGCCGAGGGTCGCCACCTGCGGGCCGAAGTGGGCGACGTCGCGCCCGGCATCCAGATCGTCGCGGCGGCTGCGCAGGAACCAGCGGGTGGCGCGGCGGCCCAGACGCATCAGCTCCTCCATCAGCTGCAGCTGCACGTCGGCCGGCACCTTGGAGTCCAGCGCCTCGATCTGCCGGAACCAGTGTGGCAGGTGGAAGATGTCGCGGACGATCACGTAAGCCCCGGCGACGTTGGCGGCGCTCTGTCCAGTGGACTCCTTGAGGCGCTGCACGAAGGTGATGCCCATGTGGTTGACCAGGTCGTTGGCGATCTGGGTGCTGACGATCTCGCGCTTCAGACGGTGCTGCCGCATGGCGGCGCCATACTTCTGGACGAGCAGTGCCGGGAACGCGGTCTCCATGTCGCGCAGCAGGTAGGCGTCGTCCGGCACCTGGGACTTGAGCAGCGCCTCCTTGAGGTCAATCTTGCTGTAGGAAATCAGCACCGACAGCTCCGGCCGGGTCAGGCCCTGGCCGTTGGCGGCACGCTCGTTGAGCTCCTCGTCGCTGGGCAGAAACTCCAAGGCGCGGTCCAGCTTGCCGGCAGCCTCCAGCGCGGCGATCAGCCGCTTGTACTCGCCCATGCGCTCGCGGGCGCGGCGCTGGGCCAGGGACAGCGCCTGGGTCTGCTTGTAGTTGTTGGCCAGCACCAGACCAGCCACCGCGTCGGTCATCTCGGCGAGCAACTGGTTGCGCTGCTTCTCGGTCATGTCGCCGCTGGCGACTATCTCGTTGAGCAGGATCTTGATGTTGACCTCGTGGTCGGAGCAGTCCACGCCGCCGGCGTTGTCGATGAAGTCGGTGTTGCAGGCGCCGCCGTTCAGGCAGTACTCGACGCGGCCGAGCTGGGTCATGCCCAGGTTGCCGCCCTCGCCCACCACCCTGGCACGCAGCTCGTTGCCGTTGACCCGCAAGGCGTCGTTGGCCTTGTCGCCGACGTCCGCGTGGCTTTCCCGGCTGGACTTCACGTAGGTGCCGATGCCGCCGTTCCAGATCAGGTCCACCGGCGCCTTGAGCAGCGCATGGATCAACTCGGTGGGAGTCAGCCTGTCGGCCTCGATGGCGAAACGCTCGCGCATCTCCGGGGTGATGGCGATGCTCTTGGCGCTGCGCGGGAACACCCCGCCGCCGGGGGAGATCAGGCTGGCGTCGTAGTCCGCCCAGGAGGAGCGCGGCAGCTCGAACAAGCGCTTGCGTTCGGCGAAGCTCTTCGCCGGATCGGGGTTGGGGTCGATGAAGATGTGCAGGTGGTTGAAGGCCGCCACCAGCTGCAGCGACTCGGACAGCAGCATGCCGTTGCCGAACACGTCGCCGGCCATGTCGCCGATGCCGATCACCGTGATCGGCTCCTTCTGCACGTCGATGCCGTGCTCGCGGAAATGGCGCTGCACCGAAACCCAGGCGCCGCGCGCGGTGATCCCCATGCCCTTGTGGTCGTAGCCGGCCGAGCCGCCGGAGGCGAAGGCGTCGCCGAGCCAGAAACCGTAATCGCGGGCGATGCCGTTGGCGATGTCGGAGAAGGTCGCGGTGCCCTTGTCGGCGGCCACCACCAGGTAGGGATCGTCGGCGTCGTAGCGCACCACGTTGGCCGGCGGCACCACCTGGCCCTCGCGCAGGTTGTCGGTGATGTCCAGCAGGCCGCTGATGAACAGCCGGTAGCAGGCGATGGCCTCGGCCTGGATCTCGTCACGGCTGCCGCCGGCCGGCAGGCGCCGCGGGATGAAGCCGCCCTTGGCGCCGACCGGGACGATCACCGCGTTTTTCACCTGCTGGGCCTTGACCAGGCCGAGCACCTCGGTGCGGTAGTCCTCCTCGCGGTCCGACCAGCGCAGGCCGCCGCGCGCTACGTCGCCGAAGCGCAGGTGCACGCCCTCGACCCGCGGGCTGTAGACGAAGATCTCGAACTTAGGCACCGGCCGAGGGATGTCCGGGATGGCCCGCGGATTGAGCTTGAAGCTGATGTAGGGCTTGGGCTCGCCGTCGGCGCCGGTCTGGTAGAAGTTGGTGCGCAGGGTGGCCTTGATCAGGTCCAGGTAGCGACGCAGGATGCGGTCCTCGTTGAGCACCGCGACGTTGTCCAGGGCGGCGAGGATCGCCTGTTCGAGCTTCTGCTGCTTGTCCGCCAGGTCCTCGGCGCTGAGCTTGCGCGCCAGGTAGAAGCGGGTGCGGAACAGACGGACCAGCTCACGGGCGATGTCGGCATGGTTGACCAGGGTGCTGGCGATGTAGCCGAGATCGAAACCCAGGCGGATTTGCTTGAGGTAGCGGGCATAGGCACGCAGCAGGGCGACGTCGCGCCAGTTCATCGCCGCGGTGAGCACCAGACGGTTGAAGCCGTCGTTCTCGGCGGCACCGGCGACGGTCTGCACGAAGGCTTCCTGGAAGGTGTCGTTGAGCTGCTGCAGGTCGAGAGTCAGGCCCTCGGCGTGGGTGAAGGCGAAGTCATGGATCCAGAACTCGCGGCCGTTCTTCTGCTGCAGACGGTAGGGAAACTCGCCGAGCACCCGCAGGCCGAGGTTCTCGAGGATCGGCAACACGTCGGAGAGCGCCAGCGGCGTGTCGGCGTGGTACAGCTTGCAGCGCAGCTGCTGGCCGTCGCCAGACAGCGGCTGGTAGAAGCTCATCACCAGCGGGCGGGAGTCGGACAGGCTGAGTAGGTGCTTCATGTCCACCACCGCCGAGGGCGCCGGGAAGCGCTCGCGGTAGCCGGCCGGGAAGCTGCGCGGGAAGTCGGCGAGGATGCGCGTGCCCTTGGCCTCGCCAAAGGCCTCGATGACCAGGCTGGCGTAGTCGTCCTGCCAGGAACGGCAGGCCTGGATCACCTCGCGCTCCAGCTGCTGCGGGTCGATGTCCACGCGGTTCTTCGGATCGACGCGGAGGATGAACTGCACGCGGGCCAGCACCGACTCGGAGAAGTAAGTCCAGAACTCGCAGTCGATGGCCTGCAGGCGCTCCACCAGGACCTGCTGGATGCGCAGGCGGGTCTCGGTGGAATAGACGTCGCGCGGCACGTAAGCCAAGGCATAGACGAAGCGCCCGTAGGGGTCGCGGCGCAGGAACACGCGCAGCTTGTTGCGCTCCTGGATCTGCACGATGGCAATGGCGGTGCTGAACAGGTCATCGACCGGGGTCTGGAACAGGTCGTCGCGCGGCAGCACCTCGAGCACCTGCTCCAGCTCCTTGCCGAGATGGCCCTTGGGACTGAACCCGGAGCGACGGAACACCTCCTCCACCTTGCGGCGGATGTAGGGGATGCGCTTGACGCTCTCGGCGTACACCGAGGAGGTGTAGATGCCGAGGAAGCGGCACTCCTTGACCACCTGGCCCTTGCCGTCGAGGAAGCGGATCGACACGAAGTCCGGATACGCCGGGCGATGTACCCGGCTGGGCATGGCCGCCTTGGCGAAGGACAGCAGCACCGGCTCGCGCAGATAGTTCAGCGCGTAGTCCTCGATGTGCAGTTCCTCCTCGCTGAGGCCGGTGCGCAGGCGCCTGGAGAGGCCCAGCAGGGAACCTTCGTCGTAGTGGATGGCGCCGCCGTCGGTCTCGTCGCGGACGGTGAACTCCTCGTAGCCGAGGAAGGTGAAGTGGTTGTCCAGCAGCCATTCGAGGAACACCTTGACCTCGGCCAGCTCGGCCTTGTCCACCTTGAGCCTGGCCTTGCCCAGCCAGGCCAGCAGCTCCTCGACCTTGGCCTTCATCGGCTCGAAGTCGCCCACCGCCAGGCGCACGTCGGCGAGCACGTCCAGCAGGCTGTTCTCCAGGGCGCGCATCTCGCCACTGGAGGCGCAGCGGTCGATCTCCATGAAGATCAGCGATTCCTGGGTGACGCCCTTGCCGCTGCTGCCTTTGGGGAGGATCTCCAGCAGCTCGCCGCGCTTGTCGCGACGCACGCTGAGCACGCTGTTCTGCAGGGTGTGGATGCTGTGCCCGCGGCGGTTCACCTCGATGCGCACCGAGTCCACCAGGAAGGGAATGTCCGGGTGCAACACCAGAATCGCCGTGTGGGTGGACTGCCAGCCGTGCTTCTCGTAGTCCGGGTTGAACACCCGCACCAGCGGCTTGTCGGCCTCGAAGCGCTCGAGCAGCCGCCAGCCCGACAGAGTGCAGCCGACCAGGTCGGACATACGTCGCTGGGTGAGTTCGTCGAGGGAGGCGATGCCGAAGAACTGCTCGGCGAACAGCGCCACCTGTGGCAACAGCTGTTCGCTGACGTGCTGCGCCAGGGCTGCCTGGAGCTGATGCTGGAAGTCAGCTTTGCTGGCTGCGGTGAAGAACGACATGCTGATACTCCGCTGGGCTGGTGTTGTTCTGGGAAGTACTGCGTGACGGGCTGCCGGCGCCCCTGGTGCCCCCTACCCGCCGTGCCGGTGCCTCGAGCAGTCTAGGCGACGGTGGAACCGCTGGTACGCGAGGCGACCGGATGGTCACGCACAGCTTAACGAGGGACCCAGGCTGCGGAATTGCAAGGCTGCGACATATTCGTTCATCGCCGTTCCCCCGTGCCGACCGGTCGGTTGCGTGAACCAGTCAACCTGTCTGGCATGGCGATTAGGCGGCGCCGATGCAATGGATTAAAGTAACCGCCCCGGCTTCGGCCGCTCTTCTGGATCGCCCGATGGAACACCGTGAAGCCCTCGTCAGCCTGCGCAATTTCCTGTCCTCACAGATCCTCGGCCAGGAACGGCTCATCGACCGTCTACTGATCGCCCTGCTCGCCGACGGCCATCTGCTGGTGGAGGGCGCGCCGGGCCTGGCCAAGACCAAGGCGATCAAGGAGCTGGCCGAAGGCATCGAGGCGGAGTTCCATCGCATCCAGTTCACCCCCGACCTGCTCCCCGCGGACATCACCGGCACCGAGATCTATCGCCCGGAGACCGGCAGCTTCGTGTTCCAGCAGGGGCCGATCTTCCACAATCTGGTGCTGGCCGACGAGATCAACCGCGCCCCGGCCAAGGTGCAGTCAGCTCTGCTCGAGGGCATGGCCGAGCGTCAGGTGTCCATCGGCCGCTCCACCTACGAGCTGCCGGCGCTGTTCATGGTCATGGCCACCCAGAACCCCATCGAACAGGAAGGCACCTACCCGCTGCCCGAGGCACAGCTCGACCGCTTCCTACTGCACGTGAAGATCGGCTACCCGGACGCCTCGGTGGAACGCAAAATCCTCCAGCAGGCCCGCGGCGACGCCCTCAACGGCGAGCTGAAGCCGGAGCGGCGGGTCAGCCAGCAGGCGATCCTCGCCGCGCGCCAGGAAATCCTCGGCCTGTACATGGCCGACGCGGTGGAGGAATACCTGGTGCAGCTGGTGATGGCCACCCGCACCCCGGCCAAGTTCGACGTCGAGCTGGCCGAGTGGATCTCCTACGGCGCCAGCCCGCGCGGCTCCATCGCCCTCGACCGCTGCGCCCGCGCCCATGCCTGGCTGGCCGGTCGTGACTTCGTCAGCCCGGAAGACATCCAGGCGGTGCTGTTCGACGTGCTGCGCCACCGCATCATCCTCTCCTTCGAGGCGGAAGCCGCTGGCATCGACCAGGACCGGGTGATCCAGCGGGTCCTCGACGTGGTGGCGGTGGCCTGATGCGCGAGCAGGCCGTGCGGCCGGTGCGCCGGCTAGACTTGTGGGTGACGGTGCGGCCCGTGCCCGCCTGCGACTGAGCCATGCTCCCTCTACCCAGCCAATACGGTGTGCGCACCCAGCTCAGCGAGCTGATCGAGATGCGCCACCACGTCCAGGAAGTGCAGATCTTCTCCCGCCCGGGACGCCGCAGCCCGCTGATCGGCCTGCACCACTCGCGACTGCGCGGCCGCGGCATGGACTTCGACCAGGTGCGCGTCTATCAGGCCGGCGACGACGTGCGGACCATCGACTGGCGGGTCACCGCGCGCACCCAGGAGCCGCACACCAAGCTGTTCCACGAGGAGCGTGAACGCCCCATCTTCATCATGGTGGAACAGAGCAGCCGGCTGTTCTTCGGCAGCGGGCGGCTGTTCAAGTCGGTGCTCGCCGCCCAGGCCGCCGCACTGATCGGCTGGGCCGCCCTGGAGCACAACGACCGGGTCGGCGGCCTGGTGTTCGGCGACACCGAGCACCACGAGATCAAGCCCAGGCGCAGCAAGCAGAGCCTGCTGCAGCTGCTCAACCGCCTGGTGCGCGCCAACCAGGCCCTGCACCCCGACGCCCAGCCGAACCGCGACGCCTTCGGCCAGGCCCTGCGCCGCGCCCGCGAGGTACTGCGCCCGGGCAGCCTGGTGATCATCCTCTGCGACGAGCGCACCCTGACCGACAGCAGCGAACAGCAACTCGCCCTGCTCGCCCGACATACCGATCTGGTCCTGCTACCGATCTCCGACCCGCTCGACCACGCCCTGCCCGCCGCCGGCCTGCTCAACTTCACCGAGCGCGGCGCGCTGCTCGAGCTGGACACCCACGACAACGAGCTGCGCCAGGCCTACCGGCGTCTCGCCGAAATCCGCGAGCAGCGCTGGCAGCGCCTGGCCCAGAAGCTCGGCGTGCCGCTCTTGCCGCTCAGCACCCAGGACGAACTGATCGACCAATTGCGCGACCAATTGCAGTCCCTGCACCCCCGGAAGCAGCCATGAACCCGCTCGACCGACTGGAACCGCTGATCGCCCCGCCGCCGGTCTCCTGGTGGCCGCCGGCTCCCGGCTGGTGGCTGCTGGTCGCCCTGCTACCGCTGCTCGCCTGGCTGCTGTGGCGCCGACGCACGCGCCTGCCGCGACGCCAGACCAAGGCTGCGGCGCCCGAGCTGGACCCGCTGCGCCAGGCTGCCCTGGACGAGCTGGCCCGGCTACGCCGGCCCTACGACGAGCCGGCCGGCCCCTGGCTGCAGCAGCTCAACGAGCTGCTCAAGCGCCTCTGCCGCAGCCACTACCCCAACGATCCCTGCCATACCCTCAGCGGCCGCGCCTGGCTGGCCTTCCTCGACACCCGCTGCCCGGCCGCCGGACTGACCCGCTGGATGGTGCTGGTGGAAGGCGCCTACCGCCCCCAGTGCCGCCTCGACGACAAGGCCGTGGACGGTCTCTACCAGGCGGTCGAAATCTGGATACGCAAGCACCATGTTTGAGTTCGCCTGGCCCTGGATCTTCCTCCTCGCGCCGCTGCCCTGGCTGCTGCGCCGCCTGCTGCCGCCGGCCCCCAGCGGCGAGGCGGCGCTGCGGGTCAGCTTCCTCGCCGAACTGGAAGGCCTGGCCGGCCAGCGGGCGCGCAGCCAGCTGCCTGGCTGGCGCCGTCAACTGCGTTTCGTGGTGCTCTGGCTCCTCCTGCTGCTCGCCGCGGCCCGCCCGCAGTGGGTCGGCGAACCGCTACCGGTACCCACCAGCGGTCGCGACCTGCTGCTTGCCGTGGACGTCTCCGGCTCCATGGACTACGCCGACATGCGCTGGGAGGGCGAAGAGGTCAGCCGCCTGACCCTGGTCAAGCGCCTGCTCGGCGACTTCGTCGAGGGCCGCCAGGGTGACCGGGTCGGGCTGATCCTGTTCGGCAGTCAGGCCTACCTGCAGGCCCCGCTGACCTTCGACCGGCGCACCGTGCGCACCTGGCTGGACGAGGCAGTGGTCGGCATCGCCGGCAAGAACACCGCCATCGGCGACGCCATCGGCCTGGCCCTCAAGCGCCTGCGCCTGCGCCCGGCGCAGAGCCGTGTGCTGGTGCTGGTCACCGACGGCGCCAACACCGGCGGCGAGCTGGAGCCCATGACCGCCGCGCGCCTGGCCGCCGAGGAAGGGGTGAGAATCTACACCATCGGCATCGGTGCCGATCCACGCCAGGCGCCCTTCAGCAGCCTGACCTTCGGCGCCGGCCTGGACCTCGACGAGCCCACCCTGCGGGCCATCGCCGAGCGCACCGGCGGCGAGTACTTCCGTGCCCGCGACCGCGACGAGCTGCGCGCCATCGGCGCCACCCTGGACCGTCTGGAGCCGGTGGAACAGGCTCCCACCCAGGCGCGCCCTGCCGTGCCCCTGTACCCCTGGCCGCTGGCCGCCGCCCTGCTGCTCAGCCTGATCCTCACCGTACACGGCGCCTGGCCACGGCTGCTTCTCGAGCTGCCGCAGCGGCGCTTCAGGAGGCGCCCATGAGCCTCTGGCCCCACTGGCAGCGCCCCCTCTGGCTGCTTCTACTGCCGCTGCTGGCCTGGCTGCTGTGGCGACTCTGGCATCGTCAGCAGCGCATCGGGCGCTGGCAGCTACTGCTCCCGCCGGCATTCCACAGCGCCCTGCTCAAGGGCGGCGAGCACAGGGGCAGCCGCCTACCGTGGATCGCCCTGGAGCTGGCCTGGCTGCTGGCCCTGCTGGCCCTGCTCGGCCCCAGCTGGCAGCGCCTCGAGGTGATCGGGCAGAAGAGCGCCGATCCGCTGGTGGTGGTCCTCCAGCTAACCCCGGAAATGCTCGCCGGGGACGGCTCGCCGACCCGCCTGGAGCAGGCCCGGCACAAGCTCCTCGACCTGCTCGAGGCACGCCGCGAGGCGCAGACCGCCATCGTGGTCTACGCCGGCAGCGCCCACACCCTGGTACCGCTGTCCGACGACATGGCCACCAGCCGCAACCTGCTGGAAGCCCTCGCCCCCTCCATCATGCCGGTGCCCGGGCAGCGCGCCGACCTGGCCGTAGCCCGCGCCCAAGCTCTGCTGGAGCAGGCCGAACAGGGCGCCGGGCGCATCCTGCTGATCGGCTCGGCCCTAGACGAGCAGGAGCGCGAGGGGATCCGCCAAGCCCTCAAGGGCCACGCCACCCCACTGCTCATCCTCGGGGTTGGCAGCGAGCGCGGCGCGCCCATCCAGCAGGAGGACGGCACCCTGCTCAAGGACACCGAGGGCGCCATCCTCCTGCCGCGCCGCGACAGCGCCAGCCTGGCGCGCTTCGCCCAGGAACTCGGCGGTCGCTACGCCAATATCCGCCTCGACGAGCGCGACCTGGCCAGCCTCGGCCTGCTCGCCCCCCCCGATAGCCTGCGCAACGGCGAAGCGACGCAGCTGTCGCTGTGGATCGACCAAGGTCACTGGCTGCTGCTGCCCCTGCTGCTCCTGGCCGCCTGCGCCGGACGCCGTGGCTGGCTGTTCTGCCTGCCCCTGCTGCTTCTGGTCCAGCCGCCACCGGCCCAGGCCCTGGAATTCGCCGATCTCTGGCTGCGCGCCGACCAGCAGGGCCAGCGCCTGCTCGCAGAGCAGCGTCCCGCCGAGGCGGCCCGGCGCTTCAGCGATCCACAGTGGCAGGGCTACGCCCTTTACGAAGCCGGCGACTATGCCGAAGCGGCCCACCGCTTCGCCCTGAGCGACACGGCTGCCGCCCATTACAATCGCGGTAACGCCCTGGCCAGGGCTGGCGAGCTGGAAGCGGCCGTGGACGCCTATGAGCAGGCCCTGGAACGCCAGCCCGACCTGCAGCCGGCGCTGACCAACAAGGCCCTGGTGGAAGAACTGCTGCGCCAGCGCCAACAGCAATCCGCCAGCCAGGGCGAGTCCGAGCAGACCGACGACGCCGAGCATGCCGACGCCATGCCAGGCAGCACCGGGCAGAGCAACGGCAACCACAGCGAGGAACCGGCCGGGGGCCGGGACAAGGCCCAGGACGATAACGCCGAAAACGGCGAGAACGGCGGCATGCGACAGTCCGGTGACGGCAGCGAAGCCGACGACGCCGAGCAACTGGCCGCCGCTTCGACCGAGGAAGGACTGCAGCCGGACGGCGAGCAGCGCCAGGAGCTGGAACAGTGGCTGCGGCAGATCCCCGATGATCCGGGCGAACTGCTACGCCGCAAATTCTGGTACGAACAACAACAGCTTCAGGAAAGCCAACGATGATCCGTCCGTTCTGCGCCCTACTGCTCTGCCTCCTGGTCCTCCCGGCCCAGGCAGCCAGCCTGACGGCCAGCGTCGACCGCAGCCGGTTGAGCATCAGCGAAACCGTGGAGCTGACCATCGAGTCAGACGACCCCACGCAATTCGGCAAGCCCGACCTGAGCCCCCTGGAGCCGCTGTTTGAGGTGCTCGGCACCCGCCAGCTCAATCGCATCACCACCCGCGACGGCCAGACCAGCGCCACCACCCGCTGGATCATCACCCTGCAGCCCAGACACAGCGGCTACGTGGTGATCCCGCCGCTGCAGCTGGGCGAGCTGGCGACCCAGCCGATCACTCTGCAGGTGCTGGAGGCCAGTCCGGACGCGCCGACCCAGGTGGCCCCAGTGTTCATCGACGCCAGCCTCGACCAGGACAGCGTCTACGTGCAGGCCCAGGCCATCCTCACCCTGCGAATCTACCACTCGGTGTCACTGTTCGACGACAGCAGCCTGAGCCCGCTGCAGATCGCCGATGCGCGAGTCGAACAGCTCGGCCAAGCACGCACCTACGAGAAGGACATCGGTGGCGTGCGCCACGGGGTCATCGAGGTGCGCTTCGCCATTTACCCGCAGCGCAGTGGCCAGCTACGGATTCCCGCGCTCTTGTTCAGCGCCACCACCGTGGAGCCCGGCCGCGCCGGCGACTTCCAGCCGTTCGGCCCGCGCCCGGGCAAGCTGGTACGGGTGCGCTCGCCGGAGATCCCGCTCACCGTCAAGGCCAAGCCCGCCAGCTACCCGGCCGACGTGCCCTGGCTTCCGGCCCGCGCCCTGAGCCTGAACGAGAGCTGGACCCCGGAACCGACGCAGGTACAGGTCGGCGACTCCCTGACCCGCCACCTGTTGCTCAAGGTGGACGGACTGTCCAGCGCCCAGCTACCGCCCATTCCGGCCACCAAGGTGGACGGCCTGCGCCGCTATCCGGACCAGCCCAAGCTGGCCAACCAGACCAGCGAGCGCGGGCTGATCGGCAGCCGCGAGGAAAGCGAGGCGCTGGTTCCCGAACGCAGCGGCCGCTTCGAGCTGCCGGAGGTGGAAGTGCTCTGGTGGAATACCCGCGAGGACCGCCTGGAGCGCGCTTTCCTACCGGCCCGTAGCCTGGAGGTGGCGGACAATCCGGAGCTGGCCGAGGAAAGCGCCGCACCGGTTACGGCGGCCCAGCCCCAGATCCTGGAAGGTCCGCCGCTGTGGCCCTGGCAGCTGGCCTGCGCGCTGCTCGCCCTCACCACCCTGCTCGGCTTCGGCCTCTGGTGGCGGGCGCGCCGGCAGCCGGCGATCCTGCCCAGCCCGCAGAGCAGTCCCAATCCACGCACCCTGCTGGACGACCTGCGCCGCGCCTGCCAGGCCAACGACCCGCAGGCCACCCGCCAGGCCCTCGACGCCTGGGCTCGCCAGCAGCCGGAAACCCTCGCCGACATGGCCGCCCGCTTCGTGCCCCTCTCCGATGCCCTGGACGGTCTGAACGGTGCGCTCTACAGCGAGACCGGCCAGCACTGGCAGGGCGAGGACCTGTGGCGGGCGATCCGCTCCCTGCCGCCCGCCGAACAGCCGGCCGCCGGCAGCGGCGAGCCCGGCGCCCTGCCGCCGCTGTATCCGCGCTGAACCGCCGCGGTCATCGGACCACATTCAGCCCAGCAGACCGCGCTCTCCGTGCAACGAGGCCAGCGAGCGCATCCGTAGACGTGGATCGAGCCTCGCCGCGATGGCTGGGCCCGCCCTGCGCTGCCCTCGAAGACCAGGCCCACAACGAAAGACCGCGGCGAGGCCGCGGTCTTTCCTGTCCGACGAATGGATCAGTGCGCTAAGAGCGAACCGCCGACCTTGCCGGCCAGCTTCTCCGGACGGATCAGGAAGCGCGCCAGGGCCGGCAGCAGCCACAGGGCGCCCCACATGTTGAGCAGGAACATGAAGGTCAGCATCAGCCCCATGTCGGCCTGGAACTTGATCGCCGAGAAGATCCAGGTGGCCACACCAAGGGCCAGGCACAGACCGGTGAACAGCACCGCACGGCCGGTGGACTTGAGGGTCTCGTAGTAGGCCTCCTGGAGCGGCAGACCGGCGCGCAGGAAGCTTTCCAGCCGGCTGTAGATGTAGATGCCGTAGTCCACACCGATGCCCACGCCCAGGGCGACCACCGGCAGGGTGGCGACCTTCACGCCGATGCCGAGGAAGGCCATCAGGGCGTTGCCGAGGATCGAGGTGAGGATCAGCGGAATCAGGATGCAGATGGTCGCCGCCACGGAACGGAAGGTGATCAGGCACATGCCGCCCACGCAGATATAGACCAGGATCAGGATGGTCAGCTCGGAGGTGGCGATCACCTCGTTGGTGGCCGCCTCGATGCCGGCGTTGCCGGCGGCGAGGAGGAACTGCAGGTCGTCGCGAT
The DNA here is from genome assembly GCF_000364625.1 of Pseudomonas thermotolerans DSM 14292. Lineage (GTDB taxonomy): Bacteria > Pseudomonadota > Gammaproteobacteria > Pseudomonadales > Pseudomonadaceae > Aquipseudomonas > Aquipseudomonas thermotolerans. The sequence continues at coordinate 84,341 of NZ_KB822606.1, read as the reverse complement.
TGTTCTCCGCGGCGAACTCCTCCACCGCCTTGACCGCGCGCTTGAGGGTCTCGGCCTTGTGGTCGTTGAGGAACACCAGCACCGGCGCCAGCGAGCAGTCGGTGTTGTACAGGCCTTCGGCGCGGGCGATGGAGTTGTTCAGCACGTCCTTGTTGCGGGACAGCGCCTCCCACTTCAGGCTGCCCTCGTTCATGCCCTTGATCATCTGCTTGGAGACGGTGACCAGAGAGATGGCCGACTGCACGCCCTCGGTGTTGTTCATCTTCCACATCAGGCGGTCGATGGGCTCCATGGTGTCGTACACCGAGCAGCCTTCCGCGGCGGTCTTCACCATCACCACCAACACGTCGGAGCTGGTCGAGTAGTTGCGGATGATGAAGTCATTGTCCTGGTTGTAGCGGGAGTCCGGACGCAGCTCGGGCGCGCCCTGGTCGAGGTCACCGATCTGCAGGTTGGCCTTCTGGTAGAAGAAACCGGAAATCCCCAGGGCCAGGGCGATCACCACCGACAGCGGAGCCACCGCCGGATGGGCGAAGTTGGACATCAGCCGCCAGAACGGATGGTCGCGGTGGGCGTCGCGCTTGCTGCGCTCGATGGCGCGCTTGCTGATACCGATGTAGGAGATGGCCACCGGCAGCAGGATCAGGTTGGTGAAGACGATCACCGCTACGCCGATGGAGGCGGCCACGGCCAGCTCGCGGATCACCCCGATGTCGATGATCAGCAGAGTGATGAAGCCCACGGCGTCGGCGAGGATGGCGATCATCCCGGGCAGGAACAGCTGGCGGAAGGTACGCCGCGCGGCGGTCAGGGCGTTGTCCGCGTCGCTGGACTGCAGGGCAATGCCGTTGATCTTCTGCACCCCGTGGGAGATGCCGATGGCGAACACCAGGAAGGGCACCAGCATCGAATAGGGGTCCAGCCCGTAGCCGATCAGGTTGACCAGGCCCAGCTGCCAGATCACCGCCACTAGGGTGGTGATCAGCACCGAGATGGTGCTGCGGACGCACCAGGTGAACAGGTAGAGCAGGATCATGGTGGTCACGAAGCAGATGCCGAAGAAGCCGACCACCATCAGCAGGCCGTCGATCAGGTCGCCCACCTTCTTGGCGAAGCCGACGATGTGGATCTGCACGTTGGGGTTCTGCGCCTGGTACTTGTCGCGGATCTTCTCCTCCAGTTGGTGGGAGAATTCGCGGTAGTCCAGATTGAGCAGCCGCCCCTGGTCCTCGGGGTCCGGATAGACCTCGAGCAAGGGCACGTCGACGATACTCGACTTGAAGTTGTTGGCTACCAGACGGCCGATCTGCCCAGACTTCAGCACGTTGTTGCGCAGCTCCTCGAGGCTGGCCTCGGAGCCGTCGTAGGTTTGCGGGATCACCTCGCCGCCGGAGAAACCCTCCTCGGTCACCTCGGTCCAGCGGATGCTCGGGCTCCACAGGGATTTCAGGCCGGAGCGGTCGACGCCGGGAATGTAGAAGACCTCGTCGTGCACCTGCCGCAGGGTCTCCATGTATTCCTTGGTGAAGATGTCGCCGTCCTTCGCCTCCACGGCGATGCGGATGGTGTTGCCGCCCAGATTCGCCAGGTCGTTGCGGTGCTCCATCATGTTCTCGATGAACGGATGGTGCAGCGGGATCATCTTCTCGAAGCTGGTCGAGGGGCGCACCTGCAGGGCCTGGTAGAACAGGAACACGCTGACCAGCAGGCAGAGAGCGATCACCACGGGCCGGTTGTTGAAGATCAGGCGCTCGAGAAAGGTCGCCTTGTCCTGGTGGTGGTTAGTCATCGATGTCATATCCCATAGAACCCAGGCTTGTCGTTATTGTTGGCCCAACTTGGCGCCAGTCGGCGAAGCGAGTTGTGCCCCCGCCTGCCCCACCAGAATCAGGTTGCCGTTTGCGGTCGCCGCCACCGAGGACAGCGACAGGCGATCGGGTCGATTGATCACGACGAAGCTACGCCCGTCGTCGCTGCTCTTGAGGACGCTGCCGCCATGACCGACCAGGACGATGCTGCCGTCCGGCAGCAGGTTGCCACCGGCCAGGCCATACTCCAGATCGTTGCCGCTGGCCGCTTTCAGCTCAACCTTCTCCCAGCTCGAACCGAAGTCCGCGGAGCGGTACAGGTTGCCGCGCAGACCGAAGGCCAGCACCACACCAGGCTCGCGGGTGCCGAGCACGCCGAACAGCGAGCCTTCGTAGGGGCCTTCGAGGGTTTCCCAGGTTTCGCCGTTGTCGGCGGAGCGGAACATCACGCCCATCTCGCCGACGATGAACAGGCCGGAATCCTTGATCTGGGCGATGGAATTGAGGTGGTAGCCGTCCGGGTTGTCGACCAGGTCGGAGGCGTCCTCCCAGGTCTCTCCGCCGTCGCGGGTGACAAACAGAGCGCCGTAGGAGCCAACCACGAAGCCGTTCTGGGCATCGGTGAACAGCACGTCGAGGAAGGGGGCGCCCTCCTCGCGCTCGACGTCGATGTACTGCTGGGCCCAGGTGGCGCCGCCATCCTTGCTGACGAGGATCTGCGCATCATGGCCGACGGCCCAGCCCTGCTTGTCATCGACGAAATGCACGGCGGTCAGCAACTGGCGGGTCGGTACGCGAGCCTGCACCCAGGTCTGGCCGTCGTCGTCGGAATAGAGGATGTGTCCACGCTCACCGACCGCCACCAGGCGCTTGCCGGCCAGGGCGATGTCGATCAGCAGGCTGTGAGCGGCACGGGCCGACTCGATGGAATACACGGGGGCGGAGGATTCGCCGAGCTCGGCATGAGCCGGAACGGGGGCCAGGGCGAAGACGGACAGCAGGCTGCACAGAGACAGTATCCTCGCCAGCGGCGTGCGATACGACGGCACGATGTGAGTAGACGGGGTGCGCCGCGAAACGGGCTCACTCATAAAACCTTCCCCTTCTTGTTATTGATATGGCTGGCTCACTGGCAGCGTATCCTAGCCAGCTTTGGAAACCACTGACAATCGACGCTCCGTTATGTTTTGTTAAGCATCCGCGCGGTTTTGCCACGCTGTCAGAGCGGCGCATGCCGGTGGCCGCCAACAGGCGAATGGCGAGCCTTCTCCATCAATAATGAAGAAGGCATCGCCCCTCCCCGTCGCGGGAGAGTGACGATGCCTTCGTTCACGCCTTAGCGGGTGCCGCGACGGCGCAGCGCGGCCGGCTTGAAGTAACCGTCATCCGGAATCGGCTGGCTGAAGTCGATGGTGCTCGGCTCCTCGTTGTCCAGGTTCTGCACGTAGTAGCGACGCGACTGCAGATCGTGGAACACGTCCAGCGCGGACCAGGTGGTCGGCAGCTCGTAGTAGTTCTTCAGGTAGGCGATGGACACGCGCCACAGCTCGCCGCGACCGTCGTACTGGTCGAGCACCGCGGCCTGCCAGCTGTCCTCGTCGAGGTACATGGTGCGCTTGGAGTAGATGTGGCGAGCGCCCGGCTTCAGAGTGCCCTCCACCACCCACACGCGATGCAGCTCGTTGCGGGTGTATGCCGGGTTGATGTGGCCGACCTTGAGCAGGTCCGCGTACTTCACCTTGTCGCTGGTCACCTTGTAGTTGTTGTAGGGGATGTAGATCTCCTTCTTGCCCACCAGCTTCCAGTCGTAGCGGTCCGGCGCGCCGTTGAACATGTCGGTGTCGTCGGCGGTGCGCAGGCCGTCGGCGGCGGCGATCGGGGTGTCGTAGGCCAGGTTCGGCGCACGACGCACGCGGCGCTGGCCGGCGTTGTACCCCCAGGCCTGACGCGGCTCCTTCACCTGATCCAGGGTCTCGTGCACCAGGGTCGCGCCACCTGCCAGGCGGGCCGGGCTCTTGGTGAAGGACAGGTAGTAGAACATGATGTTGTTCAGGTCGGCGTAGCTACCCTTGGGCAGGTAGTACTTGAACAGCGCTTCCTGCTGGGAGGTCACCAGACTGAAGCTGCCGTTACGCTGCACCGCCACTTCCGAGGCACGCCGCACGATGTAGGTGCCGCGGTAGCGGGCGATGTGGTTCCATACCGCTTCCACGCCGTTCTGCGGAATCGGGAACGGGATGCCGCCGTAGGCGTCGGCGAAACCGTTGCCGCCATCGACCAGCCTCGCACTGGTGGCATTCTTGATGGTGTTGTCGTACACCCACTTGGGCGCCGAACCCGAGCGGCGGGTCTGGTACACCGGCATCTGGTAGGTGTCCGGGTAGGCCTGGAACAGGGCGATCTGGCCGGGAGTCAGGTTGGCCTTGTACTGTTCCAGGTTGCCCTTGGTGATGGTAAACAGCGGCTGGTCACCGGGGAACGGATCCGGATGGTGCTGGCCCGGCCCCTTGTATTCGGCCGGCGCCTGGGTGATACCGCCGGTCCACGCGGGGATGGTGCCGGCCGCGTTGCCAGCCTTCTCGGCGCCGAACGGGGTCAGGGTGGTGCCCAGCTTGGCCGCCTCAGCAGCCGACACCGCCGCCTGCGCTGAACCCGTGGACAGCGCGAGAGCCACCGCCACACCGGTCAGGATGTGCTTCTTCAGCATTGTGATTCTCCGTGATGTTTTCTGGCCGGACGCCAGCGGGCGCCCGGCTGCTTCTTATTCGTGATCAGAACGAGTACTTGACGCTGAGGCCGATGTTGTCGCGGTCACGCGCGCTGTTGTTGCGGCCGCCGCCATAGAACTCGGTGTACTGCAGCTCGGCTTCCAGGCTGTTCAGGTAGCTGGCCTTGATGCCCAGGGTGTAGGCCTTGCGGCCCTCGATGAAGTTGCCGGTCTGGTGCGAGTTGCCCTCAAAGTCGTCCTTGTAGACCACGAAGGGCGAGAGGTTCACACCGGCCAGCACGTCGTTCCAGGTACCGGAGAGCACCAGGGTGTAGCCGTAGGCATTGCGGTTGACCTGGGCGTCGCGGTCGTAGCCGGACACGTAGGAGTTGTTGGGGCGGCCGGAGTAGTAGCGGGTGGTGCCGTTCCAGGCCCGATACTTCAGACTGCTGCCACGCAGGTGCTCGGAAGCCAGCTCGGCGACGCCGAACAGCGAGTCGAAGCCCAGCGCCGGGCCGAAGTTGTAGATGGTGCCCAGCGAGGCATTGAAGATTTCCACGCGTTCGTAGTTGTGGACCTGATCGGTAATCCGCAGGTCCTTGCCGGCGAGGTTGACGGTACGACCGTCGGCGAGCTGCGCAGCCTGGCCAAGCAGGTCGCCGAGCAGGTCGTTGGTGGTGCTGATGCCGATCGGCAGGTTCGGTCGATAGGCCAGTTCACCGAACACCGAGGCCTCGCCGATGGTGGTGTTGAAGCTCACGCCGTACATGCGGATGTCCTCGACATACTCGCGACGGGCGTTGACCTGGTTGGCCACGTCCACGGCAGCGGCGCCATTGACCAGGCTGAGCACCTGGGCGGCAGCAGCATTGCCGGCAGCGGCCTGGGCGACCAGATCGTCGTAGCTGCCGGCGCTTACCCCCTGGGTGGCACCCAGAGCAGCCATCTGGTCGATATCCAGACCAGCGTAGCTGCGGTTCAGGTCGGCGTAGATGGTCGGCTCCTTGGCGTGGTAGTTCACGAAGTAGAAACCGAACTCGGTGGAGTTCAGCTCCTCGGCGATGTATCGGAAAGCCACACCAAACTGACCGTCATTCTTGGCATTGAGGTCAGTGCCAATCCGGGCGACCTTGAACACGCCGTTGCCGTCCAGATACTCGGTGCCCTGCAGGCCCGCAAAGTGGGCGCCGGACAGGCTCGGATAGAGCGACTGGAACAGCGGGTTGCTCAGCGCGGCAACCGTGGTGTAGGCGGTGTTGCCGCCATCGGCGAACAGGTCGGTCTCGGCGAAGAAGGTGCCGACCGGGTCCAGCGCGCTCTCCTTCCAGTTCCACTGGTAGAAGGCTTCCATCGACAGGTTGTCGGTCAGGCCGAAGTTGAAGCTCAACGCCTCCACCGGCACCAGCACTTCCTTCAGCTCCGAGCCCGGCAGGCGGAAACGGGCTGCGTCGATCGGGTTGGTGGTGTTGATGCCGCCGCGGTAGAACAGGCCCTCACCCCAGTTGAACACCTGGCGACCGACGCGGCCGGTCACCGGCATGCCGGCCACTTCCCAGTTGCCGTACAGGTAGGCGTCGAGGATCTGCGCGTCGCGACCGGCCTTGTGGCGGGTTTCGTAGGTGAAGCTGTCGTCGCGCGGGAAGCTCTGGCTCGGCTGGCGCGGGCTGTTGTTGTTCAGGTAGTCGTTGCGCTTGTCCATGATCTGGGTGTCGTAGAACGCCGTGCCGCGCACGAACAGACCATAGTTGCGCCAGGTGGCTTCCAGGTCGGAAGTCACCTTGTACACCTCGGAAACCAGCCCGGTGTCGAAGTTGCGGTTGCCGTCATTGGTGTTGATGTCGTCGTTGCTCTTGTCGCGCCCCTGTACGCGCCACAGCTGGCCGTAGGACAGGGTGGTGTCGAGGGAACCGCTGATCTCGCCATCAGCGAAGCTGAACTCGACAGCCTGGGCCTGGGCGGCCACCAGCAGAGGCAGAAGACCGGCCAGGGCAAACCCCGCCTTGGTCGGTGCGAAACGCATGGGACTATGGAACTGCAATTCCATGACTTACTCCGTGGACAGATCGTTGTTCTTATCGCAAGTCCGGTCGCCGGACCCGCTGTGCACCGCGCGGATGCGACTTGGTTGAATCGGGCACGACGCAACGCGTCTACCTCGGCGCTTTGCTGACACCCAAGGGCCTGCATCGCAGCGAGGCCTGCAACCTGGATGCCAAATTGCCAGTTGTCCGACAATTCCTGGCGACCACCCAGCAAGGCTTTCCGGCCACTTCGTGACTGATCAGCCATCGATCAAAATCACTGCAAGACCCCCAACCAAAAGCCAATCCTGTCCGACAACATGGCCCGATTTGTCACTCTCTAGCCCAACCAAGGGAAAGCCGAAGTGCCGGACGAACGGCCGAAGCCCCCAACCTAGGGCTGGCGAATCTACTAGGTGGAGAATGGATATTCCAATAGGTAACAAAGGGTGTTACCTACAATTTCCGGTAACACTAAGAAAGGCAGGACCGTTCTTTGGGGCTGAACGAAAAGGCCCGTCGGCATCGGCTACCGGCGGGCCTGGAGAGACGAGGAAGCGGCATCAGGCCGCTTCCCGGCGAGCGCCCGATCAGGCCAGGCTCTTGCTCACCACCTCGTAGACGTCGCTGGACAGCTCGCCGGAGGCCAGGATGCGCTCCAGCTCGCCGCGCATCAGCGCCTGGCGGGCACTGTCGTACTTGCGCCAGCGGGTCAGCGGCGCCAGCTGGCGGGCGGCGATCTGCGGATTGAGGACGTTCAGGCGGATGACGATGTCGGCCAGGAAGCGATAGCCGGAACCGTCGGCCTGGTGGAAGTTGATGAGGTTCTGCCCGGCGAAGGCGCCGATCAGCGCGCGCACCTTGTTGGGGTTCTTCAGGTTGAAGGCCGGGTGCTCCATCAGCGCCTTGACCCGCTCCAGACCGCCCGGCAGGGGGCAAGCGGCCTGCACGCTGAACCACTGGTCCATGACCAGCGGATCCTCCTTGAAGCGCTCGGCGAACGCCGCCAGGGCCTTGTCCCGTTCCTGGGCGAACGGCGAGTTGACCAGCACCGCCAGAGCGGCCAGGCGCTCGGTCATGTTGTCGCAGGCCTCGAACTGTTCCTGGCAGGCGGCGAGCACCTCGGGACGCTCGCTGAGCATCAGGTAGGACAGCGCGATGTTCTGCAGGCTGCGCCGCGCGAAGTGTGCCGCCTCGGCCACGTAGGGAGTCTGCCGGGAGACTTCGCGGTTGGCCTGGTAGCGCTTCCAGAGCGGCTCGAAGAGTGCCTCGGCCAACTGCCGGCGGGCGAACTCGCGGGCCGCGTGGATGGCTTCCACGTCGGCCACCTCGCTGATCTCGGTGAGATAGGCCTCGCTGGGCAGGGAAAGCATCTCGGCGACCATCGCCTGGTCCAGCGCCTCGTTCTCCAGCACGCTGCGCAGGGCCTGCACCAGGCGCGCATCCACCACCAGCGGCTCGCCGCGCTGCTGCTGGCCGATCAGCTCCTGCAGCACCTGCACAGCCAACTGCTGGCCGGCCTCCCAGCGGTTGAAGCCGTCGCTGTCATGCTGCATCAGGAACATCAGTTGGTCGCGGTCATAGGGGAAGCTCAGCTTGACTGGCGCGGAAAAGCCGCGCAGCAGCGAGGGCAGCGGCTTCTCGGGGATGTCCACGAAGGTGAAGGTCTGCTCCTCCTCGGTCACCGAGAGCACCCGGTTGGTGCCCACGGCGGCAGCCTCTCCCTGCAGGCGCAGCGGCAGATCCTGGCCCCTGGCATCCAGCAGGCCCATCTCCACGGGGATCACGAACGGCAGCTTGCTCGGCTGGCCCGGAGTCGGCGGGCAACTCTGCCGGAAGGTCAGGCTGTAAGTTCCAGCCGCCGCGTCGTAGGACTCACTGACCGCCAGGCGCGGGGTGCCGGACTGGGTGTACCAGCGCTTGAACTGGGTCAGGTCGAGACCGCTGGCATCCTCCATGGCCTTGACGAAGTCGTCGCAGGTCACCGCCTGCCCGTCATGCCGTTCGAAGTACAGATCCGAGCCCTTGCGGAAGGTTTCCGCACCGAGCAGGGTGTGGATCATGCGCAGCACTTCGGCGCCCTTCTCATAGACGGTCAGGGTGTAGAAGTTGGAAATCTCCATGTAGGAGTCCGGGCGCACCGGGTGGGCCATGGGGCCGGCATCCTCGGCGAACTGGTGGGTGCGCAGGAAGGCCACGTCCTCGATGCGCTTGACGGTGCGCGAGTTCATGTCGGCGGAGAAGGAGGCGTCGCGGAATACCGTGAAGCCTTCCTTGAGGGACAGCTGGAACCAGTCGCGACAGGTCACCCGGTTGCCCGACCAGTTGTGGAAGTACTCATGGGCCACCACCCCCTCGACGCGCTGGTGGGCGGCGTCGGTGGCGGTCTCGGCGCGGGCCAGCACGCAGCTGGAGTTGAAGATGTTGAGGCCCTTGTTCTCCATGGCGCCCATGTTGAAGTCGTTCACCGCGACGATCATGAAGATGTCCAGATCGTACTCGCGGCCATAGACCTCCTCGTCCCACTTCATGGCGCGCTTGAGGCTGTCCATGGCGTGCTGGCACTTGTCGATGTTCTCCGGCTCGACGTAGATGCGCAGGGTCACCTCGCGGCCGCTCATGGTGGTGAAGCTGTCCTCCACGCACCAGAGGTCGCCGGCGACCAGGGCGAACAGGTAGGCCGGCTTCTTGAACGGGTCCTCCCAGGTCGCCCAGTGGCGCCCACCCTCCCCCGCGCCACTGGCAATCAGGTTGCCGTTGGAGAGCAGCACCGGGTATTTGAGCTTCTCGCCGGACAGCGTGGTGGTGAAGCGGCTCATGACGTCCGGGCGGTCAAGGTAGTAGGTGATCTTGCGGAAGCCCTCGGCCTCGCACTGGGTGCAGAACATCTTGCCGGACTTGTACAGGCCTTCCAGCGCGGTATTGAGCTCGGGGTGGATGCGCACCGAGCTGCTGACCACGAAGCTCTCGGATTTCGGCTGCAGGGTCAGGTGGCTGTCGTCGAGCTGGTAGTCGGCCGGGCTCAGCGCCACGTCATCCAGGGCGACGGCCAGCAGTTCCAGCTGCTGGCCGTCGAGCACCAGCGGCGGCAGCGCCACGCCGGTCGCGGCCTGGCGCTCCGGGTTGCGGCGCATGACCAGCCGGGCATGCACCAGGGTATGGTCCTCGAACAGCTCGAAGTTCAGGTGCGTCTCGTCGATCAGGTACTCGGGCGCCTGGTAGTCCTTGAGGTAGATGGTCTTCGGTTGTTCGGTACGCATAGGAGCCTTCTCCGGAACGGCGGCGGGCGGAGAGCCTCAGCCCGCGCAACTGATGGCGATTTGGTAAGCGGTGTACTTGCGGACGTTGATTACGCCGCTGTCGAACAGCAGGTACTGACCCTTGACGCCGAGCAGCGTGCCCTCGGCGACCGGGCTCTTGTCCAGATTGAAGGTACTGATCTTGGCCGGGTAGGCCTCGACCGGATAACGGATCTCCAACGGCCGGGCATCGGCCAGGGGCTGGATGGCCTGCAGGCCGAAGCGCCGCTGCAGCGCCTCTAGGCCCTCGGCGCAGCGCTCGAACAGCTCGTCACGGATGGCCGGCAGGTCGAGCGGCTCGGCATCGCCCTTGAGCAGCGCGCGCCAGTTGGTACGGTCCGGCACCTGGCTGCGCAGCAGGTCCTCGACGAAGCCGGCTTGCTGGCGAGTCGCCACGCGAAGGATCGGTAGCGCCTGGCTGGCGCCCTGGTCGAGCCAGCGGGTCGGCACCTGGCTGGCACGGGTGATGCCCACCTTGATGCCCGAGGAGTTGGCCAGGTAGACCACATGGTCGGTCATGCAGAACCGCTCACCCCAGGCCGGTTCGCGGCAGGTGCCGGCGTCGTAGTGGCAGCGCTCCGGGCTCATGATGCACAGGTCGCACTGCGCCAGCTTCTGCATGCAGGGGTAGCAGTATCCTTGGCTGAAGCTGGTTTTGGTGCGACGTCCGCAGTGGATGCAGTGGATGGCGCCCAGGTATTCGAGGCGCAGATGGCGGCCGATTAGCGGGTTGACTGGCACCTCCACCTCACCGCTGCGGAACGCGTAGCGCACCGGTTCGTCCAGCTGCGCCGCCATCTTGCTCAGCGAGCCGCGGGCCAGTTCGAGCATCAGTGCAGGCTTCCCGAGCTGAACAGCAGGTTGGGGACCGGCGCGGACTTGGAGTGACACTCCTGCGGGCCCATGTAGCCGATGCGCTGCTCCTCGGGTAGGTTCTTGATCTCCCAGGCGATCAGCGCCTGCAGCGACAGCTCCTTCTGCTCCTGGGTCAGCTTGCGGCCGTCCGGCCACTTGCCGATCTCCACCGCCAGTTTGAGGCTTTCGTAGATTTCGGGGGTGATGTTCTCGATCATTTCCAGAAAGGACGACATGGACGGGCCTCCAACAGCGAAGCGGGCAGTTTAACAGGCTCTGACGGCGAAGGCCCGGGGTACCGGCCGAGATCAACCCCGCTGCCGCGCCAGGGCACCACCGACCAACCCGGTGGTGCAGCCGATCAGCAGCCCGCCGACGTGGGCGCCGTTGGCGATGCTGCCGAACCCCAGAGCGGTGATCAGCCCGGACAGGCAGACCACCAGCCAGACCAGCATCATCCCCACCACCCCGCGGGGCAACTGGTAGGCCGCGTTCGGCGCCAGCTTCTGGAAGATCCAGCAGTGGCCGAGCAGGCCGAACAGTACCCCGGACAGGCCACCGAACAGCGAGGGGCCGCTCCACAGGAACTGCACCAGATTGGACACCAGACTGAACAGCAGGGTCAGGCCGAGCAGCGCCAGACCGCCCTGGCGTGCCTCGATGCGCCGCCCCAGCTCCCAGTACCAGAGGGCGTTCATCGCCAGGTGCAGCAGGCCGAAGTGGATCAGCATGGGGCTGAACAGCCGCCACCACTGCCCGCCCCCGAGACTCTCGGCGAACGGCGCGAAGTAGATGTAGTCGCCCTGGATATGGAAGTCCTGGAAGCTCAGCCAGCGGATCGCCACAAAGTTGTCGCCGAGCAGGGTCACCCCGGCGACCAGCAGGGTGACCAGCAGCACCAGGGCGGTCAGCGGGGCATCGCGCAGGCGGTCGAGGACGCCGGGCACGGACGGGCGCGGCGGAGGCGGAGCCTCCAGCTCGCCCAGCGGATCCCCTTCCGGGTGCAGGGCGTAGAGCTCGCGCACCTGGATCGCCAGCTGTTCGCCGGGCACCCAGAGCACCTGCTCACCGCGCTCCTCGCTGACCCGGTGCGGCACACCGAGGCGCTGCAGCAGGGTGATGAAGCCGCTGAGATCCTGCTGGACGGGCAAACGCAGGGCGGCGACGGGGGTCATTGCAGTGCCTCCGGGCGTTCCACCTCGACCCACACGAACTTGTGCGGGTCGAGTCGGGTTTCCTGATCCAACCGATAGGCCACCAGCTTGCCGTAAAGCACCGCGCTGTAGTCCAGACAGGCCAGATTGGCTCGGATCGGCGCCGGGGTGCCGCTGCACCAGTAGTGGCCGACGAACAACAGCGGCTCGTCCTCGCCATAGCGCAGCAGCTGGCGGCGCTCCTCCTCGCTGAGCGGCATGCGCGCCACCCACTCCGGCAGAGCATCGGGCTGGAAGACGATGTCACCGTAGGTCTTGGGGTCATCCTCCCAGAATTTGGTGCGGAAGGAGCCACGGATGAAGCCGTCCTCGCTGGTCAGGGTCAGGCCGTCGGGCAGGCGCATGTCGGTGCCGCGCAACAGGCGGTTGAACACCCGCGAGGCGAAGCTGCCGGGCACGGCCGAGGCCTGGACGAACTCCAGATCGACCCGGGCATCCGGGTACTGGGCGCGTAACGCCTCGATCAGCGCTGCGTCCCAGCAGGCATGCACCAGACGGAAGTGCCCACCGTCGAGCAGCAGCGGCAGTTCCTGGAACCAGCCGAGGAAATCGTGCCAGTCGCCCGGATGGTCCTCGAACTGCTGCAAGGTCTGACGGATCAGCCGGGCATGCCGCGGGCTGTGCTCGCGGACGAACTGCCGGCCGCTGCCGGGCGGCGCCGGGGTGCTCCAGCCCAAGGCGTAGAACTCGTGGTTGCCCATGATGCAGCGGGCCTGGCCGGCCTCCACCATGTCGTGCACCAGATGCAGCGCCTCGCGGATCCGCGGGCCGCGGTCGACGATGTCGCCAAGGAACAGGGCCATGCGCTGCGGGTGCTTCCAGACGCCGCCCTGGCGCCGGTAGCCGAGGCGCTCCAGCAGGCGCTCGAGGGTATGCGCGCAGCCATGCACGTCGCCGATCAGGTCATAGCCACGCTGGGGATCGAGCATCAGTCCCCTCCGTTGCCGAGGCGACTGCCCCACCCCAGCTTGGTCCGGCAGACCTCGTAGTAGTTGTGGTCCAGCGGGTGGATCAGGCTCAGCTTCTGCACCTTCTTGGCCACCGTGATGGTGTCGCCCGGCGCGCAGGTGAAGTGGTTCTGGCCGTCGCAGGAGACCAGCGGATAGATCTGCATGTCCTTGGCCACCACGATCTTCAGCTCGCTGCTGCCGTCCACCACGATCGGTCGGCTGGACAGGGTGTGTGGGTACATGGGCACCACCACGATGGCATCCAGCTTGGGATGCATGATCGGCCCGCCTGCGGACAGCGAATAGGCGGTTGAGCCAGTGGGGGTGGCGACGATCAGACCGTCGGCCTTCTGGCTGCAGACGAACTGGCCGTCGATGAACAGCTCGAACTCGATCATCTTGGTGGACTTGCCAGGGTGCAGCACCACGTCGTTGAGGGCGTCGCCCTGGCCGATCGCCTCGCCGTGGCGGCGCACCTCGGCCTCCAGCAGGAAGCGGCTCTCCACCAGGTAGTGGCCGTCGAGCACCTCGGCGACCTTGACCTCCAGCTCGTCCGGCATGATGTCGGTGAGAAAGCCCAGGCTGCCGCGGTTGATACCGAGCACCGGAACCTTGTGGCGGGCCAGCGCACGTGCCGCGCCGAGCAGGCTGCCGTCACCGCCGACCACGATGACCAGGTCGCAGACCTCGCCGAGGTTGCGCCGCGAGGAGGTCTGCAGACCGTGCCCCGGCAGAGCCTCGGCGATGGTGTCCTCAAGGATCACATGCAGGTGACGGTCGAGCAGGAAGCGTTTCAGACGCCGGATGGTATCGAGCGCCTGGGAACTGCCCAGACGGCCGATGATGCCAATATTACGAAACTGCTCCATGGAACCCCTGCACGGCTATCTGGGACGGAAGGAAAGAAATTATGGGGGAAAGCCGGCGGCAGCGGCAAACCGGAGGCCGGCCGGTACCCCGCTCTACGGCTCCGCAGACTATGCTCGGAACATGACACCCTTCAGCCAGCTAACCGACCTGCCCCGCCAACTGCGCCAGCCGCGAGTGCGCGACCTAGCCTGGGTGCTGACCGCCCCGCCGCTGCTGGAACACGCCCCCTGGCCGCAGCGCCATCCCCTGGCCTCCAGCGACTGGGCCCGCCAGCCGGAACGCCTGGCCGACTGGCTGCGCGCCCTGGCCGCCGACGACCGCGAGCTGGAGGGCTGGCTGAACAGCCACCTGGAACGCCGCCTCGGTCTCTACTACGAACGCCTCTGGCAGTTCGCACTGCGGGCCGCACCGGGCGTCGAACTGCTCGCCACCAACCTGCCGATCCGCCAGGAAGGCCATACCCTGGGCGAACTCGACCTGCTGCTGCGCGATGCCGAGGGCGTGCACCACCTGGAGCTGGCGATCAAGCTGTACCTGGGCCCAGGCGACGGCGACGGCCTCGACCCGCGCCACTGGCTGGGCCCCGGCAGTCACGACCGCCTGGACCTCAAGCTGGCCCACCTGAGCGGTCACCAGCTGCCGCTGCCAGCCCGCCCGGAGGCCCGTGAGGCCCTGGAGGAGCTGGGCCTGAAGGAAGTCGAAGTGCACTCGGCCTTCTGGATGGGCGGCTACCTGTTCTATCCCTGGCCCGGCGCCTGCGAGGCGCCGCGCGGTGCCCACCCCGAGCATCTGCAGGGCCGCTGGCTGCCGCTCTCCGCCTGGCCGGCATACCGCGAGCAACGAACCGGCATCTGGCAGCCCCTGCCCCGTCATGCCTGGCTGGCCCCGGCACGTCTGACCGACCTGCAGCTGTGGGACGACGAGGCCTTGGACGCCTGGCTGACGCAGCTGGATCAGCAGGCGCCGGCGCAGATGCTGGTGCGCCTCGAAGAAGCCGGCGACGGCGCCTGGCTGGAGCGCGAACGGCTGTTCCTGGTACGCGACAGCTGGCCCCGCTGAGCACGGCCCAGCGACTGGGCAGACGCGGCCGCCCGAATGCAGCAGGTAGTCAGCCCCTTCGCCGGATCCTCGGCCCCGCGCCAGTACCTGCCCGGCCAGCAGCGGCTGAGGTACCGGCTGGTCGCGCAACTGCCGCCACTGAGGCTCGGCCAACTGGTTGAGGGATATTGGGCTGCGCAGGCGCGGAAAGACAACGGCCGCTTCATCCCGACTCCCGGCAGGCCGCCATGGCCGCGGCCCGTCCCTGCAAGCCGCCGGTATGCACGAAGATCAGCCGGCTGCCTGCAGCGAATTCGCCGGCCTCCACAGCCCGGCGCAGAGCCAGCAGCGCCTTGGCGGTATACAGCGGCTCCAGCGGCACGCCGCTCTCCTCCTCGGAGGCCTGCATGAAGGTCAGCAGCTCCGCATCCATCCTGGCGAAACCGCCCCGGCTGGCTTCGATCAGCCGGTAGCCGGCTTCGCGGTTCCCGGCTTGCGCGAGGAGTGCTCGCACCTGATCGGCCACGCCATGGTCGGCGGGTACCGCCAGGGCCCCATGCACGGGAACGTCAGCGTCCTCGGCCAGCACCAGTCCGGCCAGGGTGGTGCCCGTGCCGACGGCCAGCCACCAGGCGTGGTAGTCACGCCAGCCCAGTCTGGGCAACTGGGCCCGCACCATCGCCACCAACGCCGCACAGCCGCGAGTGCCGGGCAAACCGCCGCCGCCCTCGGGCACCGGGTGCAGCGCGGGATAGCGCTCGCGCCACGGCGTCCAGAAGTCCACCTGGTGACGGGCCCGATAGCCGGCATAGCCGAGCCAGTGCAGCTGCATGCCGAAGGTCCGCAGCTCGACCACCGTGGGCGTCTCCCGGGCATGGCCGCGAAGCAGGCCTACGGTGGGGAAGCCGAACCGCCGTCCCGCCGCGGCCAAGGCGTGCAGATGATTGGAATGGGCACCTCCCAGGCTGATCAGCCCTTCGGCGCCCCGCGCCACGGCTTCCTGCAGGTGACCGATCAGCTTGAACCATTTGTTGCCGGAGACCAGCGTGTCGATCTGGTCCAGGCGCAGGACCGCTACCTCGACGCCGGCCCGTTCCAGCCAGGCCAGCCGTAGCGCTTGCAGGGGCGCCTCGGGCGCCCAATGGGGAATGACGAGTGGCAAGGTACGAGGAATGTCAGCATGTTCTGCCCCGCACAGGCATCAGCCAGTGCGCAGGCGACTGGAAGCCTTGTGGCGGGCGCAGCAGTTGGATTCGTCGGGAACGAAGCGACTCGGCGTCTCCACCCGGTCGATGGGAATGCCGCAGCGCTCGCCGCTGGCCTGCAGGGCCTCGCAGACCGGCTGCTGGTAGTGGGCCAGCCACTGCCGGTACTGCTCTTCCGAAACCAGGCACTTGGCCGCCGCGTAGGCCTGGGGATTGTCCTGGTAGCGGGCGATGTCCTGCAAGGGAATGGTCAGGTGGCCGGCGCCCGGATGGTAGACCACGAAGACCATGCCGAGCCGCGCCAGGCGCTCCAGCACCTGGTCGCCGGACTGGGCCAGCAGGGTCTCGCGCTCCTGCTTGAGCTGCTGGATCTCCTGCTGCAGCTGCTGGTCCAGCTCGTTACGGTAGGCCAGTTCCACGTCGCGGATAGCGATCTGCTCGCGGAACTCCGCCACCGCGGCGGTTACCCGCGCCTGCAGCTCGCTGTCGAACTGCGCGCGCAGCACGTCGGCCTCGGACTGGCTGTGCTGCTCCAGAGCACGCAACTGCTCGCCAAGCTCCGCACGCATCTTCTGGAAGTTCTCCACCTGCTCGTTCAGTTGGGCCTTGAGGCTGGCGTTCAGCTCCTGCTGCTGGCGCAGGGACTGACGCAGTTGCTCGATTTCGCCCAGCAGGGTCTTCTGCTGCTCCTCGGCAGCCAGCCTGAGGCGGGCCAGTTCCTCCCCGTGCTGGCGAGTCAGGCTACTGATGCGCAGGCGCTGCTGCTTGATCAGCTGGGCGGCCTTGAGGCGTTCCTCCTGGTCCATCCGCGAGGGCCTCTCCGGTGCCTTGGCCGGCTCGGGGGCGTACCACTTGTCCTCAGGCACCACCTGCAGGCGTTCCGGGGAGACCAGCGGGGCGACCTCCTCCTCGATCAGCAGGCCGAGCTGGTTGCGCTTGACCGCATCGCGCAGCAGCACCAGGTCGTTCTTGCCCGGCGCCAGGCCGGGATCCCAGAGGTGCATCTGGTGCCAGGACACCGGACACTGGCTGCGGCAGGCCAGGCGGATCGGCCCAGCGCCCAGGTCCGGGCCGCGCCCGGAGCGCTCGGCCAGATGGCGCAGGGGAATGTTCCAGCCGCTGTCGGGCCGGCCGTTCTCGTCGAAGTCCAGGTAGAAGAACACCGCCGCGCGCACCAACAGGCGTGGATTGATCAGCGCATAGACCGCGCGGACCTGTTGGTCGGCGAACTCGGGCATGTTGACCACGCCGTCGAGCAGGGCCTCGAACTCGGGGAAGAGCATTTCCTTGCAGATGCCGCGTTCGTTGTAGAACATCACGGCTTCCACCATCTGCGGCTTGTTGTGCAGGCTCATCGGCTTCCCCTCTCAGGCCGCCTCTGGAACCGAGGCGTGCAAGGCTGTCAGCGGCGCGGCCCTGGCGGACGAGGGCCGCGCCGTAGTGCGGCTAAGTCTAGGAGAAAAGGGAAGCCGGGCAATGTGACTGGGTTGGCAGTCACCCGGCCGCGGCCAACCGCTGGGCGGGCCACGGCGGGGAACTGTGACGGACTCGAAGGAATCAGCGTGACTTGGCGGTCAGGAATGGCGCCAGGCGCCGGCCCATTTCCTCGCCCAGGGCCTGCAGGCCGCTCAGCGGGCGGATCATCACCTCGAAGTCGATGATCCTGCCGGCTTCGTCGAAGCGGATCATGTCGATACCCTTGAGCTGGCGGTCACCGACCCGCGCGCTGAACTCCAGCACCACGTTGAGACCGTCGGCCGCAACCAGCTGACGGTGGTAGGCGAAGTCCTCGAAGACCTTGATCACCGTATTGAGGATCAGCGCGACCATGGGCGCGCCCTCGTAGGGTCTGAAGGCCATTGGCGAGCGGAACACCGCCGCCGGGTGCAGCAGCTCGGGCAGCGGGCCGAAATCGCGAGCGGCCACCAGTTGGTGCCAGCGTTCCAGGGTAGCGGCGGCATTGGCGTGCAGTTGCAGTGCGGACATGGGAAGCTCCTCCTCGAAGGTCCACGAACCGGGCAGCGGCCTCCCCGCCACGGCAGGGAGACCGGTCCCTCAGAGCTCTGCGGCCAGCCGCGAACCCTGGTTAATGGCGCGCTTGGCATCCAGCTCGGCGGCCACGTCGGCGCCACCGATCAGGTGGACCTTCTGGCCGGCGGCGAGCAGGCCGTCGTAGAGGTCGCGCAGCGGCTCCTGACCGGCGCAGATGATCACCGTGTCCACCGGCAGCACCTGCGGCTCGCCGTCGGCCACGCGGATGTGCAGGCCGTCGTCGTCGATCTTCAGGTACTCCACCGCGTTGAGCATCTGCACCTGTTTGTTCTTCAGGCTGGTGCGATGGATCCAGCCGGTGGTCTTGCCGAGGCCGTCGCCCACCTTGGTCTTCTTGCGCTGCAGCAGGTACACCTCACGGGCCGCCGGGTGCACCTCGGGCCGGATCCCGGCGATGCCGCCGCGGGCCTCGAGGTTCGGGTCGATGCCCCACTCCTTCCAGAACGCCTCGCGATCCAGGCTGGTGGCGGGGCCGGCATGGGTGATGTACTCGGAGACGTCGAAACCAATGCCGCCCGCGCCGATTACCGCCACCTTCCGCCCCACCGGCTTGCGCTCGAGGATGGCGTCCAGGTAGCCGATCACCTTGGGATGATCGATACCGGGGATGTCCGGGGTGCGCGGCACGATGCCGGTGGCCAGGACGATTTCGTCGAAACCGCCCGAGACCAGCTCGTCGACGCCGACCCTGGTGTTCAAGCGCAGCTCCACCCCGCTGCGCTCCAGCTTCTTGCGGAAATAGCGCAGGGTTTCGTGGAACTCCTCCTTGCCCGGCACCCGCTTGGCGACGTTGAACTGGCCGCCGATCTCGCCGCCGGCCTCGAACAGGGTCACCCGGTGACCGCGCTCGGCCGCCACGGTGGCGGCGGCCAGACCGGCAGGTCCGGCACCGACCACGGCGATCCTCTTCGCCTG
This sequence comes from Pseudomonas thermotolerans DSM 14292, assembly GCF_000364625.1. Classification (GTDB taxonomy): domain Bacteria; phylum Pseudomonadota; class Gammaproteobacteria; order Pseudomonadales; family Pseudomonadaceae; genus Aquipseudomonas; species Aquipseudomonas thermotolerans. The sequence goes on along the minus strand of NZ_KB822606.1, from coordinate 65,407 downwards.
GTGGACCGGGATGTAGTTCAGCTCGGTCTCGTGGCAAGCGCGCGGGTTGACCAGGCAACTGGTCAGCTTGCCGCTGAAGGTGTGGTCCAGGCAGGCCTGGTTGCAGCCGATGCAGGTGTTGATCTCGTCGGCGCGACCCTCGGCGGCCTTGATGACGAACTCCGGGTCGGCCAGGAAGGGACGCGCCATGGACACCATGTCGGCATCGCCCTCGGCCAGCACCTGCTCGGCGACTTCCGGAGTGTTGATGCGGTTGGTGGTGCACAGCGGGATGCCCACCTCTCCGCGCAGTTTGGCGGTGACCTTGGTGAAGGCCGCGCGCGGCACCTTGGTGGCGATGGTCGGGATGCGTGCCTCGTGCCAGCCAATACCGGTGTTGATGATGGTGGCGCCGGCCTGCTCGATGGCCTTGGCGAGCATGACGATCTCGTCCCAAGTGCTGCCGCCCTCGACCAGGTCGAGCATCGACAGGCGGTAGATGATGATGAAGTTCGGCCCCACCGCCTCGCGCACCCGGCGGACGATCTCCACCGGCAAGCGCATGCGGTTCTCGTAGCTGCCGCCCCAGCGGTCGGTGCGGTGGTTGGTGTGGGCGACCAGGAACTGGTTGATGAAGTAGCCCTCGGACCCCATGATCTCCACCCCGTCGTACTCGGCCTGCTGGGCCAGACGGGCGCAGTTCACGAAGTCGTCGATCTGCTTCTGGATGCCCTCCTCGTCCAGCTCGCGCGGTTTGAAGGGGTTGATCGGCGCCTGGATAGCGCTCGGCGCCACCGACTTCGGGCTGTAGGCGTAGCGGCCGGCGTGGAGGATCTGCATGCAGATCTTGCCATCCGCCTCGTGTACCGCGCGGGTGACGATCCTGTGCTTCTCGGCCTCTTCCTCGGTGGTCAGCTTGGCCGCCCCGGCGTAGACACTGCCTTCCTCGTTCGGACCGATGCCGCCGGTGACCATCAGGCCGACGCCACCGCGGGCGCGCTCGGCGAAATAGGCCGCCATGCGCTCGAAGCCGCCCGGCCGCTCTTCCAGGCCGGTGTGCATCGAGCCCATCAGGGTACGGTTCTTGAGCGTGGTGAAGCCCAAATCGAGAGGGGCCAGCAGGTGTGGGTAAAGAGCGCTCATGGGATGACTCCATGCAGGCTGATTCACGGAAATGCCGCAGCCTCACCTCGGGCCACGGTCGGTTGTGGCGCCGACGATAAGGAGCCGAGGCTCGGCACTCAATGATCGAAAATGACTAGTTACTGATCGAAATGCACAGCACGGCTTGGCAAGACGCCCGATCGACGCTAGGGTGCCCGCAAGCTGCCGCACGACCTTGCAGATTCGCCGGGCGCGGCATACCTCTTTTGCCATGGCCCGTCCGATGCGCAGACTCCTTCGCCTACTCACCTTCGTCCTGTTCCTCGCCCTGCTCGGCAGCTATCTGCTGTGGACCCAGTTGCGCCCGAGCGGCCACTACCTGTCCGACCTGCGCAGCGAGCTCGCCCTAGACCGTGGCGAGCCCGGCGCCAGGGGCAACCTGCTGGGTATCCAGCCGGAGCTGTTCGCCGGCGACTACCAGAGCCGCGACCGCCTGGAGCTGAAGTTCGCCGCCTACCTGGAGAAGGCCCGCGCTGCCGGTCTGCTCAATGCCCGGACGGTGGTGGTGCTGCCCGAGCACGTCGGCACCTGGCTGCTGCTCAGCGGCGAGAAGCCGGAGGTCTACCAGGCGAGCAGTCTGCGCGAGGCGATGACCTGGATGGCCGCCAGCAACCCTCTGCGCCTCGGCCTCGCCTGGCTCGCCGCACGAGGCGACGACCGCCTGACCGACGCCCTGCTGCGCATGAAGGCCAGGCGCATGGCCAACGACTACCAGACGCTGTTCGGCGGCCTGGCCCGGCGCTTCGGAGTGACCTTGGTGGCCGGCTCCATCATCCTTCCCGAGCCGCGCCTGGAGGCTGGTCAGCTGCGGGTCGGCCAGGGACCGCTATACAACGTCAGCCTGGTGTTCGGCAGTGACGGCGAACCGCTCGGCCAGCCGCAGCGCAAACACCGCCCGACGAATGCCGAACGGCCCTTCCTCGCCGCCGCGGCGGATGACGAGCTGCAGCCCCTGGAGACCCCCGCCGGCCGTCTGGGCGTGCTGATCGGTGCCGATGCCGATCAGCCGCAGCTGCACGCCCTGCTCCGCCGGCAAGGCGTGCAGCTGCTTGCGGTGCCCGCCTTCCTGGCCGCCAATCCGCATCATCCTCCACAGGACGACAGCACGCTGGAGAGGCTGGCGGAAAACGCCCCGGCGCCGGCGATCGCCGTGTTCATGGGCTGCCGGCTCTGGGAACTGGGCTGCGGGGGACGCAGCCTGGTCGTCACTCCGCTGGAGGCACAGCACGCCGAGGTCGGCTCCGGAGCCCGCCTGATCAACCTGTGGCTGTGATGAACTCCCAGCGCGTGCGTCTCGGCGACCTCAGCGTCGCCTTCGTCGACAACCTGGCCGATGCCGTGCGCAGCCACGGCCTCGACCCCTGCCCTCTGCTCGAAGAGTACGGTCTGGACGCCGCGCGCCGTGCCGAACCGCGCGCGCGCCTGTCGATCCCCCGCTACATGCGGCTCGGCCACGCCGCCATCCAGTTCACTGGCGACCCCGCCCTGGGCTTGCGCATGGGCCAGCTCGGCCTGCTCAACCGCCTGGGACTGGCTGGCGTAACCGCGCAGCAGGCGCCCACGGTACGCGAGGCGGCACGCCTGCTGACCCGCTTCGAGCCGCTCTACGCACAGAACTACCGGGGCCAGTCGAGCCTGCTGGAGGACAGCCGCGGCGCCTGGCTGCGCTTTTACTCGATCAGTCCCTACAACGCCTACAACCGCTTCGTGGTGGATGCTGTCCTGACCGGCTGGTTCTGCCAGCTTAACCGCCTGTGCGGTGGCCAACTGCGCTTGGAGCGGGTCCAGATCGAGTTCCCCGATCCCGGCTACGGCGAGCGCTATCAGGAAGTCTTCGGCTGCCCGGTGGAATTCGCTGCCACCACCAACCAGTTGCGCCTCGACCAGGCCAACCTGGCCCTGCGCAACCCCGAGCACAGCCCGGGCACCTGGCGGCAGTTGCTGGAGATCTGCGAACGTGAGCTGGAGCGGCTGACCCGCACCCGCAGCCTGCGCGAGCGAGTGGTGCATCTGCTCGGCCCACTGTTGCACGGCCGCGAGCCCGACCTAGAGGAAGTCGCCACGCGCCTGCAGATGCCCAGCTGGACCCTGCGCCGCAAGCTGGCCGAGGAAGGCACGGGCTTTCGCAGCATCCTCAACGATACCCGCCGCGACCTGGCGATGACCTACATCCGCGACACCGACCTGACCTTCGGGGAGATCGCCTACCTGCTCGGCTTCGCCTCCGCCGAGGCCTTCCAGCGTGCCTTCAAGCGCTGGAGCGAGCAGACCCCGGGCGACTACCGCCGCACCCAGCGGCAAGGTACCTGAGCGCGGCGACGCCAGGCTCTGCGGAGCCTAAACGAAAAGCCCCGAGTCGTGAGACTCGGGGCTTTCGGTGTATGGCGCAGCGGACGGGACTCGAACCCGCGACCCCCGGCGTGACAGGCCGGTATTCTAACCGACTGAACTACCGCTGCATGTCGGCTGGACTGGCGTCCGGTGAAGCATTCACAACGTCTGGAGGCTCGTTTCCAAGCCTCCTCATGCCAAAGGTGGGGCATGGGAAGATGGCGCAGCGGACGGGACTCGAACCCGCGACCCCCGGCGTGACAGGCCGGTATTCTAACCGACTGAACTACCGCTGCGTGTCGGCTGGACTGATGTCCAAAGGGCAAGGTTTGGTGGCTGATGACGGGATCGAACCGCCGACCCCCTGCGTGTGATGCAGGTGCTCTCCCAGCTGAGCTAATCAGCCATTGCTTGCCTTGCGAGGCGCGCAATTTACGCAGAGCCTGAAGCTAAGTCAATACCCTGCCTGGAAATTTTCTTGAAATCAGGTTTCCGGCCAGCGCCGTCTAGACCTGCGAGGGCCTGCCCGCTACTGGGTGCCGACGACAAGCGACGGGAAGTCGCGAACGCAACCGCCTCCCCCGGAAACGGCCGAAACGCTCGGGAACCAAGACAACAGCCGTCGCGGAACCGGGATGCTCCCCGGCTCCGCATAGGGGAAAAGGTCTGCAAACTAGACGTAGATCATCTTGCGGGTCATGCCGCCATCGACCACGAACTCCTGGCCGGTGACGAAGCCGGCACAGCCGGACAGCAGCCAGCCGACCAGCGCCGCCACGTCCTCCACAGTGCCGACCCGTCCGGCCGGGTGCTGGACGTGATCCGCCTCGCTCAACGGCTCGGCCCGGCGCTCGCGAGGATCGCGGGAATCGATCCAGCCGGGGCTCACCGCGTTGACGCGGATGTCCGGTCCCAGGCTCAGGGCCAGGGCGTGGGTCAGCGCCAGCAGGCCACCCTTGCTGGCCGCGTAGGCCTCGCTGTGCGGCTCGGACTGGTGGGCACGAGTCGAGCAGATGTTGACGATCGAGCCGCAGTGGGCGCGCAGATAGGGCGCGCAGTATTTGGCCAACAGCATGGGCCCGGTCAGGTTGACCGCAAGGGTACGCTGCCAGCGAGCCAGATCCAGGCTTTCCAGCGGCGTGCCATGGGGCTCCGCAATGGCGGCATTGTTGATCAGCGCATCCAGCCGACCGAACTGGCCGAGCACTTCGGCCACCCCGACCATCACCTGGCTTTCCTGGGCCACGTCCATGGCCACGAACCAGGCGTTGCCGCCCAGCGCCTTGGCCACCCGGGACCCCCGCTCGCGGTCCACGTCGGCGAGTACCACCCGCCAGCCCTCGGCGATCAGCCAAGCAGCGATGCCCAGGCCGATGCCGCGGGCAGCGCCAGTGACCAACGCCACCTTGCCGTTGCTGGCCAGGATGTCCCCGGCCTGCCAGTCGAGGGTCGGCTCGGTCATCAGAGCGCCGCCAGACCGCGCGCCAGGTCGGCCTTGAGGTCCTCGAGGTCCTCAAGGCCGACCGCCACGCGGATCAGGTTGTCGCCGATCCCGGCGTTGGCGCGCTCCTCGGGAGACAGGCGACCGTGGGAGGTGGTCGCCGGATGGGCGATGGTGGTCTTGGTGTCCCCCAGGTTGGTGGTGATGGAAATCATCCGGGTGGCGTCGATAAAGCGCCAGGCCGCCTCCTTGCCACCGGAGACCTCGAAGCTGACCACCGCACCGAAGGCCGACTGCTGACGCTTGGCCAGCTCGTGCTGCGGATGGCTGGGCAGACCGGCGTAGTGCACGCGCTCGATGCCCGGCTGCTGCTCCAGCCACTCGGCGAGGGCCAGGGCGTTGGCACTGTGGGCCTGCATGCGGATGCGCAGGGTCTCCAGGCCCTTGAGGAACACCCAGGCGTTGAAGGGACTGAGGGTCGGCCCAGCGGTGCGCAGGAAACCGACCACCTCCTGCATCTCCTTGCTGCGCCCGGCCACCACACCGCCCAGGCAGCGGCCCTGGCCGTCGATGTACTTGGTCGCCGAGTGCACTACGATGTCCGCGCCCAGCTTCAGCGGCTGCTGCAGCGCCGGGGTGCAGAAGCAGTTGTCCACCACCAGCAGAGCACCGTTGGCGTGGGCCACCTCGGCCAGCGCGGCGATGTCCACCAGCTCGGCCAGCGGGTTAGACGGCGACTCGACGAAGAACAACTTGGTGTTGGGCTTGCAGGCCGCGCGCCAGCCGTCGACGTCGGACAGCGCCGGGTAGTCCACCTGCACGCCGAAGCGCTTGAAGTACTTCTCGAACAGGCTGATGGTCGAGCCGAACACGCTGCGCGACACCAGCACGTGGTCGCCGGCGCTGCACAGCGACATCACGGTGGCGAGCACCGCCGACATGCCGGAGGCGGTGGCCACCGCCTGCTCGGCGCCCTCAAGGGCGGCGATGCGCTCTTCGAACATGCGCACCGTGGGGTTGGTGTAGCGGGAGTAGACGTTGCCCGGCACCTGGCCGGCGAAGCGCGCGGCGGCATCGGCAGCGGTGCGGAACACATAGCTGGAGGTGAAGAACAGCGGCTCGCCGTGTTCGCCTTCCGGGGTACGCTGCTGGCCGGCACGTACCGCCAGGGTATCGAAGGAGGCACCCTCGAGGTCACTGTCCAGCCTGCCGGCATCCCATTCGATCGTCATGGTGCAATCCTCTATCGCCTTACGGGTTGGCCAGGGCTCAGTTATTGTACAGGTCGATGATCTCGTTCACCGCCTGAGCCTTGGCCTTGCTGGCGTCGTTGCGGGCCTGTTCGATCTTGTTCAGATAGGCCTCGTTGACGTCGCCGGTCACATAGTTGCCGTCGAAGACCGCACAGTCGAAGTTCTCGATCTTCACCTTGCCGCCGCCGACCGCCTCGATCAGGTCCGGCAGATCCTGGTAGACCAGCCAGTCGGCGCCGATCAGCTCGCATACCTCTTCGGTGGTGCGGCCGTGGGCGATCAGTTCGCGGGCACTCGGCATGTCGATGCCGTAGACGTTCGGGTAGCGCACCGCCGGGGCCGCCGAGCTCAGGTAGACCTTCTTGGCGCCGGCCTCGCGGGCCATCTGGATGATCTGACGGCAGGTGGTGCCGCGGACGATGGAGTCGTCCACCAGCATCACGTTCTTGCCACGGAACTCCAGCTCGATGGCATTGAGCTTCTGGCGCACCGATTTCTTGCGGGCAGCCTGGCCGGGCATGATGAAGGTGCGACCGATGTAGCGGTTCTTCACGAAGCCCTCACGGAACTTCACACCCAGGCGGTTGGCCAGCTCCAGAGCGGCGGTACGGCTGGTGTCGGGGATCGGGATGACAACGTCGATGTCGTGGTCAGGGCGCTCGCGGAGGATCTTCTCGGCGAGCTTTTCGCCCATGCGCAGACGCGCCTTGTAGACCGACACGCCATCCATGATGGAATCCGGGCGGGCCAGGTAGACGTGCTCGAAGATGCACGGCGAGTATTTCGGGTTGGTGGCGCACTGGCGGGTATACAGTTTGCCGTCGTCGGTGATGTACACCGCCTCACCCGGCGCCAGGTCGCGGATCAGGGTGAAGCCAAGCACGTCGAGGGCCACGCTTTCCGAGGCGATCATGTACTCCACGCCGCCCTCGTCGGTGTGTCGCTGGCCGAAGACTATCGGGCGGATGCCGTTGGGGTCTCGGAAGCCGACGATGCCATAGCCGGTGATCATCGCCACCACCGCGTAGCCGCCGACGCAGCGCTGGTGCACGTGGCTCACCGCGGCGAACACGTCCTCCTCGGTGGGCTGCAGCTTGCCGCGCTGGGCCAGCTCGTGGGCGAACACGTTGAGCAGCACCTCGGAGTCGGACGAGGTGTTGATGTGGCGCAGATCGGACTCGTAGATCTCCTTGGCCAGCTGCTCCACGTTGGTCAGGTTGCCGTTGTGCGCCAGGGTGATCCCGTAGGGCGAGTTGACGTAGAACGGCTGCGCCTCGGCGGAGCTGGAGGAGCCGGCGGTGGGATAGCGCACGTGACCGATGCCCATATGCCCGATGAGGCGCTGCATGTGGCGCTGCTGGAAGACGTCGCGAACCAGACCGTTGTCCTTACGCAAATAGAGCCGTCCCTCATGGCAGGTGACGATGCCGGCAGCGTCCTGGCCGCGATGCTGAAGGACGGTTAGCGCGTCATACAGCGCCTGATTGACGTTCGACTTACCGACGATACCGACGATGCCACACATGTGACGCAACCCCTGCTAGTAGTTCAGGCTAAATGACGAGCCGGCCGCCGCGCGGCGCCGGCTCCTTGACCAAGGACGGCTCAGCCAGGCGTGGCCAGGCCACTGGAAAACCACCGGTTGGCGAAGCCCAGGATGAGGGATTTCGACCAGTCGGCAACCATCAAGAAGTGCGGCAGCAGCACCGACTGCTGCCACCAGGAATCCTGTTGCACCGGCGCCAGGCTGAGCAGCCCGACCGCCACTACCACCAGCAGGGCGCCGCGCGCCGCGCCGAAAACCATGCCGAGCACCCGGTCGGTGCCGTCCAGACCGGTGACGCGAATCAGCTCGCCGATGAGGAAGTTGACCAGCCCCCCGACCAGCAGGGTGACTATGAACAGCAGCGCGCAGGCGGCGATCACCCGCACGGACGGCGTGGCGATGAATTCGGAGAGATGTTCGGCCAGCGCACCGCCGAACATCCAGGCCACCACCCCGGCGACGATCCAGGTGACCAGCGACAGGGCTTCCTTGACGAAGCCCCGCTTCAAGCTGATCAGACTGGAAATCACGATGACGGCGATGATCGCCCAATCGAACCAGGTCAGTACCACGGTGCAGCCTACGAACGGGAAAGGCGCGATATTTTAGCAGACGCCTGGTCCCGCGGTAAGCCGCCCGTGGGCGTGCTCATCCACGCTCCGGCTGGAAGCGCACCACGAAGCCGTTGAGCTTCTGCTGGCGATTGAGCTGGTCGCGCAGTCGATCGGCCTCGGCCCGCTCCACCACGGGACCGACGAACACCCGATTCATGCCGTCCACGGTGCGGATGTAGGCGTTGTAGCCCTGGCTGCGCAGGGAACGCTGCAGCTCCTCGGCGCGGGCGCGATTGGACAGACTGGCCAACTGCACCGACCAACTGACCGGCAGGTTGTTGGCATCCAGGCGCTGGACCGGCGGGGTTACCGGTGCGGCGGGCTTGGCCACGCTCACCCGGGCCGGCGGCGGAGTGACGGGCTGCTGGGGCGCAGGCTGAGCAGCCGGGGCCGGCGCCTCGGCAACCGGCTGCTCGACCATCGGCTCCTCGACCGGGTCGGCGGGCACCGGCTCGTCCGGCAGCTGCTGCGGCTCGGGCACCGCCACCGGATCCATCTGAATTTCGGGAACGACAGGCGTCTGCGGCATGGGCGGAGCATCGACCACCACGTGGCGCACCTCGTCCTGGCGACTCAGCAGCATCGGCAGGAAAATCACCGCCAGTGCCACCAGGACCAAGGCACCCACGATACGCTGCTTGAGTCCTCTATCTAGCAAAGCCATCCCGTCCCCCACTTCGAACCTGCCCGCGCTCAGTACGCGCCAGCCTCAGCCACCCTGCCCCGCCTGGCCTGCCAGCCATTCCAGGGCCTCTGCCACACAGTAGAAGGAGCCGAACAGCAAAATCTCGTCTCCCGCCGCCGCACGCTCGCATTGTGCCATGAGTGCCGCCGCCACGTCGGGATAGGCCGTCACGGAAGCCCCGACATTGCGCAGGGCTGCTTCCAGTTCGACGGCCGGGCGACTGCGCGGCGTGGGCAATGGAGCCACCGCCCAATCCTGCACCTGAACCAGCAGCGGTGCCAAGACACCCGGCAGGTCCTTGTCCGCGAGCAGCCCGAAAACCGCCCGGCGCCGGCGGCCGGCCGGCAGCTCGCGCAGCCGGCTGGCCAGGTAGTTGGCGGCATGGGGGTTGTGGCCGACGTCCAGCAGCAAGTCCAGAGGCTTGCCCTTCCAGCTCAGCCGGCGCCGCTCCAGACGGCCGGTCACCCGGGCAGCGGCCAGGGCCGCCGCGATCTCCGCGGCATTCCACGGCAGATCCAGCAACGCATAGGCCTGCACGGCCAGCGCGGCGTTCTCCATGGGCAGGTCGAGCAGCGGCAGCCCCTCAAGCTCTAGCGTCCGGCCCTGCAGGTCGCGGCCGCGCCAGCTCCAGCCCTGATCGCCGATGCGCAGGTCGTAGTCGCGCCCGCGCAGGAAGAAGGGCGCGGCCAGGGCCACTACCTGGTCGACCAGCGGCTGCGGCGGCTCCAGGTCGCCACAGAGCGCCGGGCGTCCCGGACGGAGGATGCCGGCCTTCTCGTAGGCCACCGAGTCGCGACTGTCGCCCAGCCACTCGGCATGATCCAGGCCGATGCTGGTGATCAGTGCCAGGTCGGCGTCGATCAGGTTGACCGCATCCAGACGGCCGCCGAGACCGACCTCGAGCACCGCGACATCCAGCTTGGCCTGCTCGAACAGCCAGAAGGCCGCCAAGGTGCCCATCTCGAAGTAGGTCAGGGAAATCTCGCCACGCGCCGCCTCGACCGCGGCGAAGGCCGCACAGAGCTGCGCATCGCCGGCCTCGACGCCATCGATGCTCACCCGCTCGTTGTAGCGCAACAGGTGCGGCGAGCTGTACACGCCCACGCGCAGTCCCTGGCGGCGCAGCAGCGAGGCCAGGAAGGCGCAGGTGGAGCCCTTGCCGTTGGTGCCGGTGACGGTGATCACCCGCTTCGCCGGACGGCCCAGGCCGAGGCGCCGGGCCACCTCACGGCAGCGCTCCAAACCCATGTCGATGGCCGTGGGGTGGAGCTGCTCAAGGTAGCTCAGCCAGTCGGCCAGGGTTCGTTCGCTCATGCCGCAGCGGAGGGGCTGGGCAGGCCCATCAGTTGAGCCACCAGGCGGGCTAGGCGGTCGGCCATCTCGCGGCGATGCACGATCAGGTCAATGGCGCCGTGCTCGAGGAGGAACTCGCTGCGCTGGAAGCCTTCCGGGAGCTTCTCGCGCACGGTCTGCTCGATCACCCGCGGGCCGGCGAAGCCGACCAGCGCCTTGGGCTCGGCGACGATGACATCGCCGAGCATGGCTAGGCTGGCGGACACCCCACCATACACCGGGTCGGTCAGCACGGAGATGTAGGGCACGCCCTCCTCGCGCAGGCGCGCCAGGACCGCGGAGGTCTTAGCCATCTGCATCAGGGAGATCAACGCCTCCTGCATGCGCGCGCCGCCGGAGGCGGAGAAGCAGATCAGCGGGCAGCGCTTTTCCAGGGCCACGTTGGCGGCGCGCACGAAACGCTCGCCGACGATGGACCCCATGGAGCCGCCCATGAACTCGAAGGCGAAGGCGCAGGCCACCACCGGGATGCCGCGCAGGCTGCCGCTCATCGCCACCAGGGCATCCTTTTCGCCGGTCTGTTTCTGGGCAGCAGCCAGGCGATCCTTGTACTTCTTGCTGTCGCGGAACTTGAGGCGATCCACCGGCTCCAGCTCGGCACCGATCTCCTCGCGACCGGCTTCATCGAGGAACATGTTCAGGCGCGCACGCGCGCTGATGCGCATGTGGTAGTCGCACTTCGGGCAGACCTCGAGGGAGCGCTCCAGCTCCGGCTTGTAGAGCACCGCATCGCAGGAGGGGCACTTGTGCCAGAGTCCTTCGGGAACCGAGCTCTTCTTCACCTCGGAACGCATGATCGAAGGGATCAGCTTGTCTACCAGCCAGTTGCTCATGCTCTCATCTCTCCAAAGCTGTTGTCCGGACGCCGCCGCAGAAGGCCGACACGACATCCATGCGCGAATTCATGGCCGACTCCGTCGCGATGCCTGGCACCTTGGTCGACCGCCGGCGGCCAGTCCGCCGCCCTTTCTCCTCGCTCCGCCATGCAAGCACTGCACCCCGCGGGCGAGGTCCCGCCGCCGATGGCGGTTCGCTAATGGACGGCGCAGACGCCCGGCCCGTCACACTTGCGTTGCGGCGCGCCGCACTTCCTCCAGGAAGGCGCGCACCTTGCCGGCATCCTTGATGCCCTTGCCGGCCTCCACGCCGCCGCTGACGTCCACCCCATAGGGGCGCACCTGGGCGATGGCCGCCCCCACGTTGGCCGGGTTCAGCCCGCCGGCGAGAATGAGCGGCTTGCCCAGCCCCTGTGGTACCAGGCTCCAGTCGAAGGCTTCACCGGTACCGCCGGGCACCCCTGCCACATAGGTGTCCAGGAGGATGCCCCGCGCACCGGAATAGCGCGCCGCCAGTGCGACGATATCGTCGCCGGACCTGACGCGCAGCGCCTTGATGTAAGGGCGGCCGTGCCCCTCGCAGTCCTCGGGGCGCTCGTCGCCATGAAACTGCAACAGATCCAAGGGAACGGCATCGAGAATCTCGCCGATTTCGCAGCGCGAGGCGTTGACGAACAGTCCAACCGTAGTCACGAAGGGCGGCAGAGCGGCGACTATCGCCCGCGCCTGCTGCAAGTTCACCGCACGGGGGCTGGCCGCATAGAACACCAGGCCGATGGCATCGGCACCCGCCGAGGCGGCGGCCAGGGCATCCTCGATGCGGGTGATCCCGCAGATTTTGCTGCGAACGACTGACAAGTTGCGGCACCTTTGCTGGAAAGACTCAAGATGTTAGCAAAGGTGCCCGGCGCCGTCAGCCGCGCAATCCGGCAGCGCGGACAGGAAGTGCGGGCCCAGGAAGCGCTGCGGTACCTCGAACTCCTCCGGATACTCCACCCGCACCAGGTAAAGGCCGTAGGGATGGGCCGTCACCCCGCCCTCGCGGCGATCCCGGCCATCCAGTACCGCCTTGGCCCAGCTCACCGGCTGCTCGCCGGCACCGATGGTCATCAGCACCCCGGCGATGTTGCGCACCATGTGGTGCAGGAAGGCGTTGGCACGGATGTCCAGAACGATCAGCTTGCCGTAGGGGATCAGCTCCAGGTGGTGGATGTGCTTGATCGGAGACTTGGCCTGGCACTGGGTGGCGCGGAAGGCGCTGAAGTCGTGCGTGCCGAGCAGGCAGCGGCTGGCCTCGCGCATCCGCCCGATGTCCAGCGGCCGATGGTTCCAGGTAACTTCCTGAGCCAGATGGGCCGGACGGATCTGATCGTTGTAGATCACGTAGCGATAGCGCCGGGCAACAGCCTTGAAGCGGGCATGGAAATGCGCCGGCATCACCTTGGCCCAGGTCACGCTGATGTCGTGCGGCAGGTTGGCGTTGGCCCCCATCACCCACCCCATCATGGGACGCTCGGCCCGGGTGTCGAAATGCACCACCTGGCCGCTAGCATGCACACCTGCGTCGGTACGCCCGGCGCAAACCACGCTGACTGGCGCAGCGGCTACCTTGGAGAGTGCGGCTTCCAGAGCTTGCTGCACCGTGGGCACGCCGGACTCCTGGCGCTGCCAGCCGCGGTAGGCGGAACCCTTGTACTCCACGCCAAGGGCGATTCTGAAAAAGCCAGGGGCAGCCGATTCGGCTGCCCCTGGCAAGTCGGGGACATCTGTCATCTAGCTATACGAGACGGGCGATCAGTTCGCGCGCTTCCTGTTGTTGACCATCATTCCCCTCGGCCAGAACCTCATCGAGGATGTCGCGGGCCCCTTCCATGTCGCCCATGTCGATGTAGGCACGTGCCAGATCCAGCTTGGTCGCAGTTTCGTCCGTACCAGAGAGGAAATCGAAATCATCGTCTTCGCCGAGAGCGTCGTCGGCCGACTGGGCCAAAGCAGCAGGCGCCGCCTCCACCACGCTCTCGGAGTCTTCGGGCTGCGCCAGCTCGGCACTGGCGTCTTCCAGCTGGGCCGCGAAGTCCACGGGCTCGCTCTCAGCACTCGACGCCACTTCGTCGCCCAGTGACAGGTCGAAGTCGGCCGGCAGGTCGCTGGCGACTTCCGGTAGCTCGAAATCCATCTCCGAGCCTTCCTCGGCCTTGGGCTCGGCGGCCAAGTCGTCGTCCAGACTCAGGGCGAACTCGTCATCCAGCGCTGCGGCCGAGACATCCAGATCCAGGCCGAAGTCGGTGGCCTCGGCACTGGCAGCCGGGGTCTCCGAAAGCTCCAGATCGAAGTCCAGAGCGCTGTCAGCCAAGGCAGCGTCGGCCTTGTGCTCCTCGCCCAGATCGAAGTCAAACGAGGACTTCTCGGCGAGGGTGTCGGAGAGGTCGCTTTCCAGCTCGGCGGCAAGATCGTCCAGGCTGAGATCGAAGGCTTCTTCTTCAGCCTGGGGAGCAGCCGGCTCCTCGTCGAAGCTCAAGTCGTCCAGATTCAGTTCTTCCGCCGCCTCGTTGAAGGACGCGGCATCCGTAGCAGCCAGGGTCACGGCGCTGGCAGCTGCGGTCGCTACCGCCGCCATGGCAGGGTAGCGGCTTTTCAGCTGTTCGATTTCGGCATTCGCGCCGCCGATCTCGCGCAGTTCCTGTTCCTGGCGCTGGAAGCCGTCGCGGTCTCCCAGCTCAGCCTGGACTTCCATCAGTTTCAGACGCAGGTCGCTGCGGTTCGGCTCGTCGTTGATGGCGTTCTGAAGCAGCTCGGCGGCCTGATTGAAGCGGCCGTAGGCGATGTAGATGTCAGCCTCCGCCAGCACGTCGCTGGTCTGGGCGGTCACCTGCTCGCTCGCCGCTTCGGCGACGGTCGCAGCCTGAACGGCGGGCGCCTCGGGCTCCAGGCCTTCGAACGTCGACTCCGGCAGATCCTGGTCGCTGGCGAAGTCGGCATCTTCGCTGCCCTGGGCCGCCAGGCTCTGCTGATGCTCCTGCTCCTTCTGCGCGTTGCGGCGCGACACTGCCATGAGCAGGATCAGCAGCACCAGCAGACCGCTGCCGCCGGCGATCCAGGGAAGCATAGGGTTGGCCAGCAGGTCATCCACGAAGCTCGGCTGCGGCTCTTCGGCAACCGGGGCCGGAGCGGAGGTCTTCTCCTCCGGCTTGGGCTGCTCTGCCGGAGCCTGGGCTGCCGCTTCGGCCTGAGGTGCAGCGGACTGCCCGGCGGGCTGGGCGGCTGGCTCCTCGCTGTAGTTGTAATCCGGCTCTTCGGCGGGCGCTTTGGCCTGCTCGGACTGAGACGCTGGAGTGGCGGACTGCTCGGCGGCAGCCTGGACGGTTTCCGGCTGGGCAGCGGGCTGTTCGGGCGCATCCGGTGCCGCCGCTTCGTCGGCGGCAGCCTGCCCTTCGTTGGCCAGGTCGGCCTGCAGCTTGGCGAGCTGGGCGTTCTTCAGTTCGATCAGCTGCTGCAGCTTGTCCAGCTGGCTTTGCAGATCGGACATACGGCTCTTCAGTTCCTCGTTCTCACGCCGGGTGGTATCGAGGCTTTCCTGGGTCACCGCCAGCTTGTCGTTGAGAACCTTGGCATCGCCGGCCGCGCCCTTGTCGGACACCTTGGCATCGGCGGCCACCAGCTTGAGGCTGTCTCCGGCCGGAGCCTGAGCCGGAGCCGCCCCCGCAGCAGCACGGTGGGTAGCATCCAGCTGGCGGGCACTGCCGCCGGCCAGCGAGCGACCTTCACGCCAGGCGGCATTCTGCGCCGCTACCTGGGCGATGGCTTCCGACTGGGAACGACGCAGCACCTGCTGCTCGTCGGGCAGGCGCAGCACCTGACCACGCTTCAGGCGGTTGATGTTGCCGTCGAGGAAGGCGTCCGGGTTGAGATCCTGGATGGCCAGCATGGTCTGGTGCACCGAACCGACGGAGCGGGTGCGCTCGGCGATCTGCCAGAGGGTGTCGTTGGCGTTGGTACGGTACTCGTTGCCTGCGATCCTCGAACGGGCCGGCGCGACCGGACGGCTGGCCACCGGCGCGGCCGGGCGCACTGCCTGAGTGGTGGCGAGACGCGGCGCCGGCGCGGCGACCGGCAGCTGCGGCGCGACCGCAGTTGCCACTTCCGGGGAATACAGCGGCGGGTCGAGCAGCAAGGTATATTCGCGCAGCAGACGGCCGTTCGGCCACAGCACCTCGACGAGGAAGTTCAGATAGGGCTCGCGCACCGGCTTGCTGGAAGTGACCCGAATGACGCTCTGGCCATTGGGCTTGATGACCGGGGTGAACTTGAGATCGGTCAGAAAATACTGGCGATCCACGCCCGCCTTGTTGAAGTCCTCGGGAGATGCCAGTTTCGGCAATACTTCACTGGTCTCGAGATCCTTGACGTCCAGCAAGGAGATTTCCGCATCCAGAGGCTGATTGAGCGCGGATTTGAGCGTGATGTCCCCCAGCCCCAATGCGTGCGCCATGCCGGACGTAAGCGTCGAAGCGGCTGCAATTGCCAGTACCAGTTTGCGTACCCGAACCATAGCGTGATCCCTTGTTTTTGCTTTCTCGACGGGCGAGATTGGCGTTGGTTGCTGCCCTTTTCCGTCCTATGACGGGTCCCCACCAGCAATGCGCCAGTCAATAGATGACAAGCTAGAAAAAATCTTCAAACTGCTCGTTAAGTATCTTTTACAGATAGTGTTTTATCAATAATTCACCTAACTGCACAGCGTTCAGAGCCGAGCCTTTACGCGCATTATCAGACGTAATCCACAAATTCAGTTCGGCATCGTCGGTCAGCCCGGAACGCAGGCGGCCTACATATACCGCATCCTGGCCCACCGCATCACCGACAGCCGTCGGATAGTCGTCTTCCTCGACCAGTTCCACCCCCGGCGCCTCCTCCAGTGCCGTGCGCACCGCGGGCAGATCCAGCGCTTCCTCCAGCTCCAGGGACACACTCAGGCTATCGCCATAGAACACCGGCGCCTGCACGCAAGTGGCCGACACCTTCAGGTCCGGCAGGCCCAGCACTTCCCGGATTTCGGCCGCCAGACGCCGCTCTGAAGAGGTGTGCCCGTCTGCATCCGACGAACCGACACGCCCCAGCAGGTTGAAGGCGATCTGGCGGTCGAAAACCTGCGGCTCCAGCGGACGCATGTTGAGCAGTTGGGTGGTCTGCCGGCCCAGCTCGTTGACCCCTTCCCTGCCCAACGTCGAAACGGCCAGACAGGCAGTGACGTTGATCCGGCGCAGGCGCAGCAGATCGCGTAGCGGCGAAAGAGCCACGGCCAATGCGGTTGCCGCGGAGCTCGGACTGGACAGTTGGTAGGGCGCCGAGAGCCCGGCCAGCACCCCAGCATTGGCCTCCGGTACCACCCGCGGGGCCTGCTCCGCCGGAAGTGCACCGCTCAGGTCGATCAGCGAGCAGCCGGCAGCCAGGGCCCGCGGAGCCTGTTCGCAGGTGATGGCTTCGGCGGCGGCGAAGAACACCAGGCGCACCTGGGTGAAGTCGAAATCGTCGACCGCGCGCACCCGCAGGTTCTTGCCGCGGAACGCCAGGGACTGGCCGACCGACTCGCGACTGGCCAGCAGATGCAGATCGGAAACGGGGAATTCGCGCTCTTCGAGCAGCTGGACGAGGTTTTCGCCGACGGTACCGGTAGCGCCGACCACGGCAATGGCAAGGGATTGGGACATCGGAAAACCCTAACGCACGATTGGAAGGACGGCACTGTAGCGCCGCCCTCGCGCGCAGGCAATTTGACGCCGGCCAAGGCGGCCGGCGCCGGGAGGATCAACGCTCCAGGAGGATGCGCAGCATGCGCCGCAGCGGCTCGGCGGCGCCCCACAGCAGCTGGTCGCCGACGGTGAAGGCTCCGAGGAACTGCGAGCCCATGTTGAGCTTGCGCAGACGACCGACGGGCACGCTCAGGGTGCCGGTGACTGCGGTCGGGCCGAGCTCGCGGATGCTCGCCTCACGGTTGTTGGGCACCAGCTTGACCCAGGGGTTGTGCTGGCTGATCAGCCCTTCGATGTCGGACAGCGGCACGTCCTTGTTCAGTTTGATGGTCAGCGCCTGGCTGTGGCAGCGCATGGCGCCGATGCGTACGCAGAGGCCGTCCACCGGGATCGGATTCTTGAAGCGGCCGAGGATCTTGTTGGTCTCGGCCTGACCTTTCCATTCCTCGCGGCTCTGCCCGTTGGGCAGCTCCTTGTCGATGTAGGGAATCAGGCTGCCGGCCAGCGGCACGCCGAAGTGGTCGACCGGGAAGCTGTCGCTGCGCATGGTCTCGGCGACCTTGCGGTCGATCTCGAGGATGGCGCTGGCCGGGTCAGCCAGATCGTCGGCCACCGCGCCGTGAATGGCGCCCATCTGGCGGATCAGCTCGCGCATGTTCTGCGCGCCGGCGCCGGAAGCGGCCTGGTAGGTCATGGCGCTCATCCACTCGACCAGGCCGGCCTCGTAGAGACCACCCAGGGCCATGAGCATCAGGCTGACGGTGCAGTTGCCGCCGATGTAGTTCTTCACCCCGGCGTCCAGCGACTGGTCGATCACCTTGCGGTTGACCGGGTCGAGCACGATCACCGCGCTGTCGTCCATGCGCAGGGTCGAGGCAGCGTCGATCCAGTAGCCCTGCCAGCCGGCTTCACGCAGCTTGGGGAACACCTCGCTGGTGTAGTCGCCGCCCTGGCAGGTCAGGATCACGTCGAGGCTCTTCAGCTCGTCGATGCTGTAGGCATCCTTGAGCGGGGCGATGTCCTTGCCGATGGCCGGGCCCTGGCCACCCACGTTCGAGGTGGTGAAGAACACCGGCTCGATCAGGTCGAAGTCACGCTCTTCCAGCATGCGCTGCATGAGCACGGAACCCACCATGCCTCGCCAACCAATCAGACCTACACGTTTCATCGCAACTACACCTTTGATTGGGATCCAGTTCACCGCGCGAACGGCGAACCGGAGAGATTACAGATTACGCAGCGCGGCGACTACCGCATCGCCCATTTCCCGGGTACCGACCTTGGTGGTGCCTTGGGACCAGATGTCCCCGGTACGCAGCCCCTGGTCGAGCACCTGACTGACCGCCTTCTCGATGGCGTCGGCAGCCACGGCCTGGGCGAAGCTGTAGCGCAGCATCATGGACACCGAGAGGATGGTCGCCAGCGGGTTGGCGATGCCCTGGCCGGCGATGTCCGGCGCGGAGCCGTGGCACGGCTCGTACATCCCCTTGTTGTTGGCGTCGAGGGACGCCGAGGGCAGCATGCCGATGGAACCGGTCAGCATGGAAGCCTCATCCGACAGAATGTCGCCGAACATGTTGTCGGTGACGATCACGTCGAACTGCTTGGGCGCGCGCACCAGCTGCATGGCGGCGTTGTCCACGTACATGTGGGAGAGCTCCACGTCCGGGTAGTCCTTGGCCACCTCCTCCACCACGGCGCGCCACAGCTGGCTGGAGGCCAGCACGTTGGCCTTGTCCACCGAGCACAGCTTCTTGTTGCGCAGGCGGGCCATGTCGAAGCCCACCTTGGCGATGCGGCGGATCTCGCTCTCGCTGTACGGCAGGGTGTCGTAGGCCTGGCGCTCGCCATTCTCCAGCACGCGGGTCTCGCGGGGCTGACCGAAGTAGATGCCGCCGGTCAGTTCGCGGACGATGAGGATGTCCAGGCCGGCCACCACTTCCGGCTTAAGGGTCGAGGCCTCGGCCAGCTGCGGGTAGAGGATCGCCGGGCGCAGGTTGGCGAACAGACCCAGTTGGGAACGGATCTTCAGCAGACCGCGCTCGGGGCGGATGGCCGGGTCGATGCCGTCCCACTTGGGGCCACCCACCGCACCAAGCAGCACCGCATCGGCGGCGCGGGCGCGTTCCAGGGTCTCGTCGGCCAGGGGCACGCCGTACTTGTCGACCGCGGCGCCGCCCAACTCGTCGAAGCTCAGCTGCAGGTCCAGGCGGTATTTCTCGTTGGCCGCCTCGAGCACCTTGACTGCTTCGGCGACGATTTCCGGACCAATGCCGTCGCCGGGAAGAACCAGAATCTGTTTGGACATGAACGTTTCCTTGGGGAATCAGCTATGGGCTCGAAACGCCGGGCCTCGGGAGGAACGCTCCACCCGAGGCCCGGCGCTGCCGGTTACTTGATGGCGCCGAACAGCCAGGGTTGGGCCGCGCGGTGACGCTCTTCGAAGGCGCGGATGGCGTCCTGGTCCTGCAGGGTCAGGCCGATGTCGTCCAGGCCGTTGAGCAGGCAGTGCTTGTGGAAGGCATCCACCTCGAAGCGGTACTGCACGCCGTCCGGGCGGGTCACGGTCTGCGCTTCCAGATCGATGGTCAGTTGGTAACCCTCGTTGGCCTCGGTCTGCTCGAACAGGACATCGACTTCCTCTTCCTTCAGCACGATCGGCAGCAGGCCGTTCTTGAAGCTGTTGTTGTAGAAGATGTCGGCAAAGCTTGGTGCGATGATGGCGCGGAAGCCGTACTCGTCGAGCGCCCAGGGGGCGTGCTCGCGGGACGAGCCGCAGCCGAAGTTCTCGCGGGCCAGGAGCACGCTGGCGCCCCGGTAGCGCGGGAAGTTCAGCACGAAATCCTTGTTGACCGGCCGCTGCGAGCAGTCCTGGCCGGGCTGGCCCACATCCAGGTAACGCCACTCGTCGAACAGGTTGGGGCCGAAGCCGGTACGCTTGATCGATTTCAGGAACTGCTTGGGAATGATCTGGTCGGTGTCGACGTTGGCACGGTCCAGCGGGCAGACCAGGCCGGTGTGTTGGGTAAAGGCTTTCATCTGTCGTTCCTCAGGCCTGGAGCAGTTCGCGCACATCGATGAAATGGCCGGTCACCGCGGCCGCCGCGGCCATCGCCGGGCTGACCAGATGGGTACGGCCGCCGGCGCCCTGCCGGCCTTCGAAGTTGCGGTTGGAGGTGGACGCGCAATGCTCGCCGCTGCCCAGCTTGTCCGGGTTCATGGCCAGGCACATGGAGCAGCCGGGCTCACGCCACTCGAAGCCGGCCTCGATGAAGATCTTGTCTAGCCCTTCCGCCTCGGCCTGCGCCTTGACCAGACCGGAACCCGGCACCACCAGCGCCTGCTTGACGTTCGGCGCCACCTTGCGGCCCTTGGCGACGGCCGCCGCGGCGCGCAGATCCTCGATCCGCGAGTTGGTGCAGGAACCGATGAAGACGCGGTCCAGCTTGATCTCGGTGATCGGCTGGTTGGCCTGCAGGCCCATGTACTTCAGGGCGCGGATGATCGAATCCTTCTTGACCGGATCGGCCTCGGCGTCCGGATCCGGCACGCGCTCGTCGACCGCCACCACCATCTCCGGCGAGGTGCCCCAGGAGACCTGCGGCTTGATGTCCTCGGCCTTCAGTTCGATCACGGTATCGAAGTGCGCGTCCGGGTCGGAGACCAGGGTCTGCCAGAGCGCCACGGCCTTGTCCCAGTCGGCGCCCTTGGGCGCGAACGGACGGTCCTTGACGTAGGCGATGGTCTTCTCGTCGACGGCCACCAGACCGACCCGCGCACCGGCCTCGATGGCCATGTTGCAGAGGGTCATGCGGCCTTCCATGGACAGCTCGCGGATCGCGCTGCCGGCGAACTCCAGGGCATGGCCAGTGCCGCCGGCGGTGCCGATCCTGCCGATGACGGCCAGGACGATGTCCTTGGCGGTGACGCCGAAGGGCAGCTTGCCTTCCACGCGCACCTGCATGTTCTTCATCTTCTTGGCCACCAGGCACTGGGTAGCGAGCACGTGCTCCACCTCGGAGGTGCCGATGCCGTGGGCCAGGGCACCGAAGGCGCCGTGGGTGGAGGTGTGCGAGTCACCGCAGACCACGGTCATGCCCGGCAGGGTGGCGCCCTGCTCCGGGCCGACCACGTGGACGATGCCCTGGCGGACATCGTTCATCTTGAACTCGAGGATGCCGAAATCGTCGCAGTTCTCGTCGAGGGTCTTGACCTGGATGCGCGATACCTCGTCGACGATGGCCTCCAGACCGCCCCGGCGCTCGGCCTGGGTGGTGGGCACGTTGTGGTCCGGGGTGGCGATGTTGGCGTCGATGCGCCAGGGTTTGCGCCCGGCCAGGCGAAGGCCCTCGAAGGCCTGCGGCGAGGTCACCTCGTGGAGGATGTGGCGGTCGATGTAGATCAGCGACGAGCCGTCGTCGCGCCGCTTCACCTCGTGCATCTCCCAGAGCTTGTCGTACAGCGTCTTGCCGGCCATTCGGATTTACCTCATCAGCGTCTTTCTGTGCCCAGGACACAAAGCCCTTGCGCTTATGGGGGGAATGCTATGATTCCCGGACGAATAACTCAAATTCATATTTTTTATCCAAAGGATTCCCAAAAGGAATCCAAAAGACATCCAGGCAGCCCGTAGCCAATAACAGGCAGCGCCGCCCGCAGCCGCAGTCCGGAGCCCACAATGGACCTCGCCAGCCTCAATACCTTCATCGCCATCGCCGAGACCGGCAGCTTCTCGGAAGCCGGGGAACGCCTGCACCTGACCCAACCGGCGGTCAGCAAGCGCATCGCCGGACTGGAACAGCAGCTCAAGGTGCGCCTGTTCGACCGTCTGGGTCGCGAGGTGAGCCTCACCGAAGCGGGCCGCGCCCTGCTGCCGCGCGCCTACCAGATCCTCAACGTACTGGACGACACCCGCCGCGCCCTGAGCAACCTCAACGGCGAGGTGAGTGGCCGGCTGACCCTGGCGACCAGCCACCACATCGGTCTGCACCGCCTGCCGCCGCTGCTGCGCGCCTTCACCCGCGCCTACCCGCAGGTGGCCCTGGACATCCGCTTCCTCGACTCGGAAGTGGCCTACGAGGAGATTCTCCACGGCCGCGCCGAGCTGGCGGTGATCACCCTGGCCCCGGAAACCCACGCGCCGGTGCGCGCCGTACCGGTCTGGGAAGATCCGCTGGACTTCGTCGCCGCCCCTGAACACCCGCTGGCCCGAAACCGGGCCGTCAGCCTGGCCGACGTGGCACGCCATCCAGCGGTGTTCCCCGGCGGCAACACCTTCACCCGCTACATCGTCCAGGGGCTATTCGAGGCCGAGGGGCTGACGCCGAACATCGCCATGAGCACCAACTACCTCGAAACCATCAAGATGATGGTATCCATCGGCCTGGCCTGGAGCGTGCTGCCGCGCACCATGCTCGACGACCAGGTGGTGCGCCTGCCTCTGCCGGGCATCCAGCTGACCCGCCAGCTGGGCTACATCTTGCACACCGAGCGCACCCTGTCGAACGCCGCGCGGGCCTTCATGGCCCACCTGGACGCCCAGCGCACGCTGGCCGGTTGACTCCGGAAACGACAAGGGGCGCCCGAGGGCGCCCCTTGCTTGGCGGCAATCACACGGCTTAGTCGTTTTCCAACGCCGGCCGCTCGATGGTGGTGTTGATCGGGATGCGTTTCGGCCGATCCTCTTCCGGCACTATGCGTTGCAGCTCGATGCTCAGCAGACCGTTCTGCAGCGACGCGCCCTTGACCTCGATATGGTCGGCGAGGCGGAAGGACAGCTTGAAGGCGCGCTGGGCGATGCCCTGGTGCAGATAGGTGACGTTTTCGTCGCCCTTGTCGCGCTTGCCGCCGCTCACGGTCAGCACGTCGCGCTCGACCTGCAGCTCCAGGTCGCTTTCCCGGAAGCCGGCGGCCGCGACCACGATGCGGTACTGGTCATCGCCGTGCTTCTCGATGTTGTAGGGCGGATAGGACGTGGCCTCGCCATTGCGCAGCGCCGCCTCGAACAGATCATTGAAACGGTCGAAGCCGACGGATTGACGGAACAGCGGAGCCAGGGAAAGTACGTTGCTCATGGTTTCCTCCTGATATTCAGCGAAGAGAGTGGCCGGAACCCGACTTCGGCATCCCGGCACTTTCTGAATTAGGGACGGCCAGATGGATTTCAAGCCCCCATCTGGCGGACATTGCCCATGACGACGACGCTGCCCCGCTCCCTCCGGGCCATCGCACAGCACTGATGCCTCTGCCAAACGGGGCTTGCCGAACCTCCGGCGAATTCCCTGCTGTCTTCCGCAGCGACAAGTCGGTCAGCGCGGCGTATCGTCAGGGCATGGACGTTTCCCCGCCGCTCAGGCTATGCCTGGCCTACCGCGAACCCTGGCACTGGCCACAGTTCCATGCCCATTTCGCATTGCGTCGCCTGCCCGGCGTCGAACGCCTGGAGGCGTACAGTTATTCCCGCAGCTTCCGCCTCGGCACCCGCCACGGCTGGTTCCGGGTCCGCTCGCTGGAGCACCGGGCAGCACTGGAGCTGAGCCTGCCGCCTGGCTGCGCCGACCTGACCGACCAACTGGCGTCACGGGTGCGGCGGATGTTCGACCTGGACAGCGACCCCGAGGGCATCGCCGCCCATCTCGGCCGCGACCCGCTGCTCGCGCCCCTGCTCGAGCGCGTCCCGGGACTGCGCCTGCCCGTGGCCTTCGACCCCTTCGAGCAGGCGGTGCGCGCAATCGTCGGCCAACAGGTGTCGGTGAAGGCTGCGGTGACCATCAGCGATCGACTGGTCCGGCGCCTAGGCGAACCGCTGGCGGACTCCCCGGACGGCGAGCCGATGTGGCTGTTTCCCACTCCTGCGGCCCTTGCCGAGGCTCCGCTGGAGAACATCGGCATGCCCGGCCGGCGGGTGCAGACCCTGCGCCGTTTCGCTCGCGCGGTAGCCGAGGGCGAGCTGGCGCTGAGCCTTGCCGACGGCATCGAGGCGCTGGTCGAGCGGCTCTGCGCGCTTCCCGGCATCGGCCCCTGGACCGCCGAGTACATCGCCCTGCGCGCCTTCGGCGCCGCGGATGCCTTCCCGGCCAGCGACCTCGGCCTGCTCAAGGCGCCACTCTGGGGCCCGGGCGGCATTCGCGCCCGGGAACTGGCCGCCCGCGCCGAGGCCTGGCGGCCCTGGCGCGCCTATGCGGCGATCTATCTCTGGCACGACTACGCAGAAGGTGGCTGAAGATGCACTACCGCTACCACGACAGTCCCCTCGGCCCGCTGCTGCTGGCCGGCGACCGGGCGGGCCTGCGCCTGTTGCACATGGACGCCTCACCCGCCTGGAGCACCGCTCCCGACTGGCAACCGGACCGGGGCAGGCTGGATGAGGTCTGCCGCCAGCTGGACGAGTACTTCGCTGGCCGCCGCCAGCGCTTCGAGCTGCCCCTGGCGCCGACCGGCAGCGCCTTCCAGCGCCTGGTCTGGGCGGCCCTGCTGGAGATCCCCTACGGACATACCTGGAGCTATGCCGAGCTGGCCCGGCACATCGGCCAGCCTTCGGCAGTTCGTGCAGTGGGCAGCGCCAACGGCGCCAACCCCATCGCGGTGATCATTCCCTGCCACCGGGTGATCGGCAGCAACGGCACCCTCACCGGCTACGCTGGCGGCCTGGAGCGCAAGCGCCAGCTGCTCCAACTGGAAGGTGCCTGGCTGCTCTGAGCCAGGCGCCAAGGGCTTTCCAGCACGGCGCGGCGTCCTTAGACTAGGCGCCTTCTCATGCAAGCCCTGCCACTTCGCGGCAGGCGTGCCCGGAACGCACTGCCGTCACAGTGCCGCTCGATGGACTGATCCCGTGTCTGCCACACGCTCCCGTCTCGCCCGGATCCAGCGCGAGCTGTTCGCCCTATTGACCCTCGCCGCGCCCATCATGATCGGCCAGTTGGCGGTGACCGCCATGGGCTTCGTCGACGCCGTGATGGCCGGCCGCGTCGGCCCCCGCGACCTGGCCGCGGTGGCCCTCGGCAACTCCATCTGGGTGCCGGTGTTCCTGCTGATGACCGGCATCCTGCTGGCCACCACGCCCAAGGTCGCCCAGCACTTCGGCGCCGGCCGGCATGCCGAGATCGGCCCGCTGGTGCGTCAGGCGCTGTGGCTGGGCCTGCTGGTCGGCAGCCTGGCCGCCGCGCTGCTGACCCTGGGCTCCCGGCCGGTATTGCTGTGGATGGAAGTGGATGCCGAGCTGATCGCGCCGAGCCAGGGTTACCTGTACGGCATCGCCGCGGGCTTTCCGGCGGTGGCCCTGTACCACGTGCTGCGCTGCTTCAGCGACGGCCTGGGGCTGACCCGGCCGAGCATGGTGCTGGCGCTCCTCGGCCTGCTGCTGAACATTCCGCTGAACTACGTGCTGATCTACGGTCACCTGGGCTTCCCGGCCCTCGGCGGGGAGGGCTGCGGCTGGGCGAGCGGTGCGGTGATGTGGTTCATGCTCCTCGGCATGCTGTTCTGGGTGCGCCGTGCCCCGAGCTACCAGGCCTGCGGACTGTTCGCCGCCTTCGACCGGCCGCGCGGCGAGCCTATCCGCCGCCTGCTCGGCATCGGTCTGCCGATCGGCATCGCGGTGTTCGCCGAATCCAGCATCTTCGCGGTGATCGCCCTGCTGATCGGCAGCCTGGGCGCCGCCGTGGTGGCTGGCCACCAGATCGCCCTGAACCTCAGCTCGCTGGTGTTCATGATCCCCTACTCGCTGAGCATGGCGATCACCGTGCGGGTCGGCCAGGCCCTGGGCCGCGGCGCGCCACGCGATGCTCGCTTCTCCGCCGGTGTAGGCATCGCTACGGCGCTCGGCTACTCCTGCCTGTCCGCCAGTCTGATGCTTCTCGCCCGCCACGAGCTGGCGGGCATCTACACCGCGGATGCCGAGGTGATCGGGGTGGCCGCAACCCTGCTGGTCTACGCGGCGCTGTTCCAGTTCTCCGACGCTATCCAGGTCAGCTGCGCCGGCGCCCTGCGCGGCTACCAGGACACCCGCATCACCATGCTGATGACCCTGTTCGCCTACTGGGGAATCGGCCTGCCGGTGGGCTACGGCTTGGGGCTGAGCGACTGGTTCGGCGCGCCGCGCGGGCCGAGCGGTCTCTGGCAGGGGCTGGTGGCCGGCCTGACGGTAGCCGCGGCCATGCTGGTGCTGCGCCTACAGAGCAGCGCCCGACGACACATCCGCCTGGCCAAGGACCGGGAAGGTCTGCAGGCGGCCGCGCAGTGCTGAGCGGCCCGGTCGAAGGGATCAGGCTTCGCCTTTCTTGCGAATCCAGTACAGGTAGGTGCCGGCCTCTTCCTGCTGGTCGAGCAGTTCGTGGCCGAGGAACAGGCAGAATTTGGGAATGTCGCGGCGGGTCGAGGGATCGGTGGCGATCACCTTGAGCAGGCCGCCGGCGGCCAGGTCGCGCACCTTGTTGTGCAGCATCATCACCGGCTCGGGACAGTTCAGGCCGCTGGCATCGAGCACGTCATCGACCCTGAGTTCTTCGCTTCGGGACATCGGGCTACTCCGGAAATCAGGCGCCCATTGTCGCGCAAAGCCGGCCTTCAGGTCACCGCTCCGTCGGCAAATATCCACGCAGCCGCTCGCAGGCCTCGTCGGCCAGGACCTCAGCCCGCCCCAGGGCGACCTGCCAGGTGGGCACCAGCGGCGCCAGGTCGGCCTGCCGTTCGGCCTGGGCAAGCCATTGCAGATGGTCGTGCCAGTCGCCAAGCGCCGACTGCGCGGCCTTGAGCGCCGCCCAGCCGGAAGCGCCGACCGGCGACAGCCGCGGATAGGCCTCGTCGCCGTAGCGCACCCGCTTGATCAGCAGGCGCAGGCGATGGCGGTCGTGAGCCGGGTCGGCCAGCGCCTCGGCCAGGCGTGTCACCTGGCGACGCAGGACCTTGCGCACCTGGCGGCGCAGGTCCGGCAGTTCGCCCGCGAAGGCCGCCTGGCGCAGCTGTGCCGGCCAGCCGTCGAGCACCGCGAACAGATGACGCAGCGCGGGCTCCTCCAGCAGGGTCTGGTAGCCCGCCTCCAGCGCCGGCTGGCGGGCGGCGAACAGCGCAGTATGGCCCTGCCGGGCCAGCTCGGCGAGCAGCACCTCGCGGTCGCGCAGCGGGCCGCTGAGCCGGCCGAGCGCTGCCGCGGCGGCATCCAGCGACGCCACCAGCGGCAGGCGGTTCAGGGGCCGCAGCAGGCTGCGCAGCTTGCGCAGGCCAATGCGCAAATCGTGCAGCGCCTCGGCGTCGGTACGCGCGGCCAGCCGGGCTTGACAGGCGCGCAGGGTCACCTCCAGCCCCAGCACCTGGGCGATCAGATCGTCGATGAATCGCGACATGGCGGCTTCCTCGGACCAGCGTCCCGGGAGCTTAGTGGAGCAGCCCCTACAGACAAGTGACGGATTGTCACAGAAGGTGTTCAGCCCAGCAGCCAGGGCAGGCTGCGCCGCACCCGGCGCAAGCGCCGGCGCAGCTCGCCCGGAGCCGCCGGCTGGCCGCCGTAGCGCTGCACCTCGTAGGCGGCGACGAAGGCACGGATCGCATCGGCCTGGTCTGGCAGGACCTCGCAGGCCCGCTCGGCGAAGCTCCGCGCCCCCTCCCCCGGCGCGCGGTGCACGCCGTGGCGGGCCAGCAGGCGCTCGAAGCGTTGGAACTGGCGCAGACAGCCGTCGCGGGTGCGCCGCCAGGGCTTGAACAGCCAGAGCGCCAAGGCGCCGAGCAGCAACGCCCCGCCGCCCACCAGGGCCAGCGCCAGGTCGCGGCCGTGGATGCGCCCGAACCAACCCTCCAGCACTTCCAGCTGGCGCTCGCCCTGGTAACCGAGCACCCAGCGCTGCCAGTCGTAGTTGAGCTCGTCCCAGGACAGGCGCAGGCGGTTCAGCCAGTCGATCTGCCGGTAGCGCAACAGGGACAGCGGCGAATCCTCGAGAAAGCTCCGCTCCTCGCCGAGAGCTTCCTCCAGGCCCAGCTCGATGCGCTCGGGGGCGACCTGGAAGGTCGGGTCGACGCTGGTCCAGCCGCGCTCCGGCTGCCAGTACTCGACCCAGGCGTGGGCATCGAACTGGCGCACCTGCAGATAGCCACCGCCGGCATTCCACTCGCCGCCCTGGTAGCCGGCCACCACCCGGGCGGGAACTCCCGCGGCACGCAGCACGAATACCATGGCCCCGGCGTAGTGGGCGCAGAAGCCACTGCGGGTGTCGAACAGGAAGCCGTCGATGCTGTCGGCGCCCAGGGTCGGCGGCCTCAGGGTGTAGCGGAACGGCTGCTCGCGGAAATGCTTGAGCAGCGCGCGGACCAGCTCATCCGGCTGCCCGTATTGGGCGCGCAGCTCCGCGGCCCAGGCGCGGCTGCGCGGGTCGCCCTGCGCCGGCAGCTGCAGGGCCCGGCGCAGCAGCAGCGGCGAGGCCTGCGGCTCGCGCAGCGCCTCCGGCCAGGAGGTCACCCGGTAGCGCAGTGGGCGCTGCACCGGCCGCGCGCGCTGCAGGCGGAAATCGCCGAGCAAACGGGTGTCCGGCAGGTCGGTGGTGGCCACGTCGAGGGCAAACAGCCAGCGCTGCGCACTGGGCTGCATGATCACCTCGTAGTCGAGCGAACGGCCGCGTGCCTGCCAACGCGGCGGTGGGGCGAAGGCGACGATCTCGGCCTGGGACCAGCGCCGGCCGTCGAAGCGGTCCAGGGTCAGGGCCCGCCAGTAGAGTTGCGAACGGGGCGGTGGCGTACCGTCGAAGCTGACCCGGAAGGCCAGCTCGGGGGAACGGCTGAGCTCGGCGATGTCCGCCGGCGCCATGCTGTCGGCCAGTCCGGTGATGCTCTTGTCGCCGGGCAGCGGCAGAGCCCAGAGCGGTCCCATGCGCGGGAAGAACACGAACAGCAGGACCATCAGCGGCAGCGCCTGGAGCAACAGGCTGGCGGCCAACCGCAGGGTCGCCCAGGGACGCGCGGCGAAGGTGCTCTGCTGCAGGCCGATCAGTGCGGCGAGCAGCACGGTCACCGGCAGTAGACTGTAGAGCGCAGCGAGGATGCCGTCGTCGAACAGGTAGCCCGTGACCACCGTGAAGAAGCCGAGGAGGATCAGTACCAGGGCATCCCGCTTGGTGCGCAGCTCCACCAGCTTGATGATGAAGGCGGCGACCAGCAGCACCGTGGCCGCCTCCATGCCCACCAGGCTGCCGCGGGACAAGAACACCCCGCCGAGCACCGCCAGCATCAGGCCGAGCTTGACCCAGGCACTGGGGAACTCGGCGCGCATCAGGAAGATCTGCAGGCGCCAGGCGGCGCAGCCCAGCCACAGGCCGACGATCCATAGCGGCAGGTGCGGCAGGTGCGGGAGGATCACCAGCACCTGGGCGACCAGCAGCCAGGTCAGGCCGATGCGCGGAACCGGCTGAGCGGCGCTCATCACGCGGCTCCGTAGAGGGCCAGGGCGCGCAGGCAGGCCTCGCGGTGCCGCTCGCCGACGTCCGGACCCAGTTCGACGCCGGGCAGGCGCAGGGCGAAGGGCTGCTGACGCTGGCTGAACTGCAGCACCCAGTGGCAGAGCCGCGACAGGCGCGTCTCCACGTCGCCCTCCAGGGCGGCGAAGTCCAGCCACAGGTCACGGCCGCCGAGCGCGGCGAAGTCCTTGACCAGCAGACCCTGGCCCCGCGAGTAGGCCTTCCAGTGCAGGCGCCGCCGGGAGTCGCCGGGCTGGTAGTCGCGCAGCCCCTGGAAGTCGTCCACGCCCGGCCCGGTCGGGCGCGCGCCTTCCTCGTCGGGATCGGCGTCACGACCAGCAGCCAGCGGCAGGTCGCCCGCCTCCGGCCGCGGATAGACCAGCAGGGTCTGGTCCAGGTTCACCCAGCTCCAGGCCACCAGCAGGCCGAGGGGGAAGCGGCTCTCCACCCGCAGCCACCCCGGACGCAGCCAGCCGCGCCGCTCGGCCAGACGGTCCAGTTCGCACTCCACCACGCCGCGCGCCGGCACGTCGAGCACCTGCAGAGGCGCTGGCGGCCAGCCCAGGGCGATGGCCTGGTGGGAATGGCTGTCGCTTTCCAGACGCACTCGGAAGCGTGCTCGCTCGCCGACGAACACTGCCGCGCCGCCCGCCGCGCTGAGCTGCAGACCAGCCAGATTCCGGTAGGTGTGCAGGATGGCGACCACGAAGAGCGAGCCGAGCAGGAAGGTCAGCGCGTAGGCCAGGCTGTTCTGGTAGTTGATGGCGGCCAGCAGCATGAGGATCAGGGCCACTCCGAAGGCGCCGCCGACTCGGGTGGGAATGATGAAGATGCGTCGCTGCACCAGACGGATGCGCGACGCCGGCGGCAGCCGTGCCGCCAGCCAGCGCCGCCAGTGGCTGCGTAGTCTGGCGATCAAAGCGCCGGCACCTCGCGCAACAGCCACTGCACCAGGGCACCGCCGCCGTGCCCGGCCGGATCGGCGCGCTCGCGCAGGCGGTGGCCGACCACTGCCGGCAGCACCGCCTGCACGTCCTCGGGGATCACGTAGTCGCGCCCGGCGAGGAACGCCCAGGCCCGCGCCGCCGCCAGCAGCGCCAGACTGGCCCGCGGCGACAGGCCCCAGGCGAACTGCGGCTGGCTGCGGGTGGCCTCCACCAGACGCAGCACGTACTCCACCAGGGCATCGCTGGCGCGCACCTGGGGCACCTGGGCCTGCAGAGCGGCCAGGCGTTCGTGGTCGAGGATCGGTTCCAGGCGCGGCAGCAGCTCGCGGCGCGCCTCTCCGAGCAGCAGCGCCTTCTCCGCCGCCTTGGCCGGGTAGCCGAGGGACAGGCGCATGAGGAAGCGGTCGAGCTGGGACTCGGGCAGCGCGAAGGTGCCACCCTGGCTGGCCGGGTTCTGGGTGGCGATGACGAAGAACGGCTTGGGCAGCGGCCGGGTGGCGCCCTCGATGGTCACCTGGCCCTCCTCCATGGCCTCGAGCAGCGCGCTCTGGCTCTTCGGGGTGGCGCGGTTGATCTCGTCGGCGAGAACCAGTTCGGCGAAGATCGGTCCCGGATGGAAGACGAATTGCCCGCTCTCCTTGTCGAATACCGAGGTGCCGAGGATGTCGCCGGGCAGCAGGTCGGAGGTGAACTGGATGCGCTGAAAGCTCAGCCCAAGCACCCTGGCCAGGGCGTGACCGAGGGTGGTCTTGCCCATCCCCGGCAGATCCTCGATCAGCAGGTGACCACGGGCCAGCAGGCAGGTCATGGCCAGGCGCACCTGGGCCTCCTTGCCGAGCAGCACCTGATTGACCGCGTGCAGACAGGCGTCCAGTGGATTCGACATGCAGCCTCCTCATAGATTGGAAGACCGATGCTACTGGGCGCCGGCACCGCGGCAAAGAGCCCGCGCGGGGCTTATTCAATGGAGGCGGGAACTGCTACGCACTCCCCGCCTGTCGGAACGGCCGTTCAGCGCTTCAGGCGCGAGCGGAACAGCCTCTGGTAGTCACGGCACTGCCGGGCGGCGAGCAGGAACACGCCATGGCCGCCGTTCTCGAACTCCAGCCAGGTGAAGTCCACCTCCGGATAGAGCGCCTGTACGTGCACCTGGCTGTTACCCACCTCGACGATCAGCACACCTTGCTCGGTCAGGTGGTCGGCGGCCTCGGCGAGGATGCGCCGTACCAGATCCAGGCCGTCCTCGCCGCAGGCCAGACCAAGGGCCGGCTCGTGGTGGAACTCGGCGGGCATGTCGGCGAAGTCCTCGGCGTCCACGTAGGGCGGGTTGCTGACGATCAGGTCGAAGCGCTGCCCCGGCAGACCGTCGAAGCCGTCGCCCTGCACGGTGTAGACGCGGTCTTCCAGGCCGTGCTGCTCGATGTTCCGCCAGGCCACCTCCAGGGCCTCGAAGGACAGGTCGGCGAGAGCCACCTCGGCTTCCGGAAAGGCGTAGGCGCAGGCGATGCCGATGCAGCCTGAACCGGTGCAGAGGTCGAGGATGCGTGCCGGCTCCTTGGGCAGCCAGGGCTCGAAGCGGTTCTGGATCAGCTCGGCGATCGGCGAGCGGGGAATCAGCACCCGCTCGTCCACCACGAACGGCAGGCCGCAGAACCAGGCCTCGCCGAGCAGGTAGGCGGTCGGCA
The DNA here is from genome assembly GCF_000364625.1 of Pseudomonas thermotolerans DSM 14292. Lineage (GTDB taxonomy): Bacteria > Pseudomonadota > Gammaproteobacteria > Pseudomonadales > Pseudomonadaceae > Aquipseudomonas > Aquipseudomonas thermotolerans. The sequence continues at coordinate 33,386 of NZ_KB822606.1, read as the reverse complement.
CGCGCTCCTCGATGCGCCGGCGCAGCAGCTCGCGCAGGTGCTCGCGCTCGTCGTCCTCGAGGCGGCAGTCCAGGTAGCTGTCGGCGATCTCCCAGGGCAGGTGCAGGGCGCCGAGGATCAGTTGCCGGGCGTCGTCCCAGGCGTTGTCGGTGCCATGGCCGAAATACAGGCCTTCGGCGTGGAAACGACTGACGGCCCAGCGAATGTAGTCGCGCAGGGTGCGCAATTGGGAAGTAGAGACGGTCACGGCGAACCTCCGGTGAACGGGCGCGCATTGTAGGGCCTGTCGACCTCCGCAGGCGAGCGGCACGGAGGGTTTTCAGCGCCGCCACGATCATCCTCGAACGACCTTTTCGTGACCTTTTCCCGACGCGTTCACGGATTTTCGCCCAGCAGGTGCGCAAGGAGGTTCACAGCGCCGCCGCGGGGAGTGACAATGAAGGGCATTGCGCGTTCGCCAGGAGTACCTTGCATGTCTCGTCCCCAGACCCTCCTCCAGATCACCGGTCGCAGTCATGCGCCTGCCAGCCTGCAGAGCGCCTGTCTGATCATCATCGATGCCCAGGAGGAATACCGCAGCGGCGTGGTGCCTCTGCCGGGGCTGGATGCCGCGGTGGCGGAGATCGCCAGCCTGCTGAGCGCCGCCCGCAGCTCGGGAACCCCAATCGTGCACGTCAAACATCTCGGCGTACCGGACGGCTTCCTCGACCCGCGCGGCCCGCGCGGGCAGTTCCTCCCCGAGCTGGCGCCGCTGCCCGGCGAAGTGGTGGTGGAAAAGCGCCTGCCCAACGCCTTCTCCGGCACCGACCTGCACGACCGCCTGCAGGCCCTCGGCCGCCTGGACCTGATCATCTGCGGCTTCATGACACACTCCAGCATCAGTACCACGGTGCGTGCCTGCAAAGACTACGGTTACCGCTGCACCCTGGTGGAGACCGCCTGCGCCACCCGTGACCTGCCCTGCGGCGAGGGCGTGATCAGCGCCGCCGACCTGCACCGCGCGGAAATGGCCGCCCTGGCGGACAACTTCGCGGCCGTGGTGCCGCGTGCCGCCGTCCTGATCTGAAGCAGGACGCCCCGCGGCAACCGACCGCCCATCGCCCTGGACGCTGACCGGAACCTCGGCACTGGCTTCCGGTCATAGCGCCGATAACGAGCGAGGAATCGGCATGAAACTATCCGGTGATTTTGATGCCCGCCGTCTGCGCCCCCGCGGTCCCAGGCTGTGGCGCTGGCGCTTCGGCGCGGCGCTCGGGGCCCTGTTCGCCATTCTCGGGGGGCTGCTGACCCTGGCGGGTGCCGCCATCCTGCTGGGCCGCCCGCCGCTCATCGCGAACCTCGAGGCCTCCACTGGCGCCGGCCTGGTGCTGCTGATCGCCAGCCTCCTGCTGCTGTTGCTCGGCCTGCTGATCTGGCGGGCCTGCCGGCGCCGCCTGCGGTGCAGCGACGATCTCAGCCTGGCCCCGCACCTGCTGAAGAAACACGACTGACCGCGCCGCCCTGGAACGGGTAAACTGGAGGGCTTCGCGGAGGCCCTATGCAAGACGACGATTTTTCCCTGTTCAAGAGCGAGATGCGCGGCGTCAAGCCGCTCAAGTACGACCGCGCGGACACCGGCAAGCCGAAGCCCGACCGTGCCCGCCTGGCCACCCTACGTCAGGCCGCAACCCAGCGCGTGGAGACCATCAAGGTGGATGGCCTGTCCGACCAGTTCGTCATCGACGTCGGTGCCGAGGACGAGCTGTACTGGGCCCGCGAAGGACTCCAGGAAGGCCAGATGCGCAAGCTCAAACAGGGCCAGGTCGGCTTCGAGGGTAGCCTCGACCTGCACGGCATGAAGGTGGAGCAGGCACGCGACACTCTCTGGGAATTCATCGCCGAGGCCGTGCGCCGGGAAATCCGCTGCGTGCGCGTCACCCACGGCAAGGCGGCGCGTCTGGACGGCAAGCGCCCGCTGATCAAGAGCCACGTCAACACCTGGCTGCGCCAGCATCCCCAGGTGCTCGGCTTTGCCTCCTGCCTGCCCCGGCATGGCGGCACCGGCGCGGTCTACGTGCTGCTGCGACGCACCATGCTCGACGGTCGCGACGAATGAGACGGCGGAGCGCCCCGGCGCTCCCGCCCTTGCCAGCGAAGCCGTCACCCCCTACCCTGCCCCTTTGCAACAACCCCCCTCCACAGGAACCCCCATGTCTCTGGAACAGCACTACGTAGCGATCCTCGATCAGCTCGGCGAGGACGTGACTCGCGAAGGCCTGCGCGACACCCCCAAGCGCGCCGCGAAAGCCATGCGTTTTCTCTGTCGCGGTTACGAGCAGACCCTGGAAGAAGTCACCAACGGTGCCCTGTTCAGCTCCGACAACAGCGAAATGGTGCTGGTCAAGAACATCGAGCTGTACTCGCTGTGCGAACACCACCTGCTGCCGTTCATCGGCAAGGCCCACGTCGCCTATCTGCCCAACGGCAAGGTGCTCGGCCTGTCCAAGGTGGCTCGCATCGTCGACATGTACGCGCGGCGCCTGCAGATCCAGGAGAACCTCAGCCGGCAGATCGCCGAGGCCATCGAGCAGGTTACCGGCGCCCTGGGCGTGGCGGTGGTCATCGAGGCCCAGCACATGTGCATGATGATGCGCGGCGTGGAGAAGCAGAATTCCTCCATGGTCACCTCGGTGATGCTCGGCGAGTTCCGCAACAACGCCGCAACCCGCAGCGAGTTCCTCAGTCTGATCCGCTGAAGGATGCCGCCCAGAAAAACCGGCCCTCTGGCCGGTTTTTTCGTTTCCGGCCGTCCGCTCAGTGGTTGCGGCCGTCGTAGTGGCTCACCGGATAGACGGACAGGTCCACCCCCTCCAGGCAACGAGCGTTGACCGCCGCCATGGGCTTGCCGTCCGGGCCTGGCGCCTCGCTGAAAGGCGCGCAGCCACAGCGGTCGCAGAAGTGGTGGGCGATGCGTCTGCTGTTGAAGCGGTAAGTGGGCAGCTCATCGGCCCGAGGGGAGTTCAGGGTCAGCTGCGCGCGAGGCACGAACCACAGCAACCCGCCGCGCTTGCTGCACAGCGAGCAGTTGCAGTCCAGCAGCCGGTCGATCTCGCCGCTGACGCTGAAGGAAATCCTGCCGCAGTGGCAGCCGCCTTGGTAAGTGCTCATGCCGGGTCTCCTGTGCAGGTCCGGGGAAGGACAAGCTAGACCCGCGGCTGCCTGCGCGCCAGTTTCCTCAGTCGAACATGCCGACATAGCGGGGATGGCTGGCCACGCGTTGCAGCCAGGCCAGGATCGCCGGGTAGCCGGAGAGGTCGAAGCCGCCTTCGTCAGCCACGTGAGTGTAGGCGTACAGGGCAATGTCGGCGATGGTGCAGCTGTCGCCGACCAGGTAGGGCGTGCTCTGCAGCTGCTTCTCCATCACCCGCAGCGCCTTGTGGCCGAGGTTCAGGCACATCTCGTACTCCTCGCGGCGCTCCTCCGGCAGCCCCTGGTAGAGCTGGATGAAGCGCGCCACCGCCACGTAGGGCTCGTGGCTGTACTGCTCGAAGAACTGCCACTGCAGCACCTGGGTGCGCAAGCGTGGCTCCCTGGGCAGCAGCTCGGTGCCCTCGGCCAGGTAGTTGAGGATGGCGTTGGACTCCCAGAGGGTGGAGCCGTCCTCTAGTTCCAGCACCGGCACCTTGCCATTGGGGTTCTTCTCCAGGAAGGCCGGCTCGCGGGTCTCGCCCGAGAGGATGTCCACCGGCACCCACTGGTAGTCGCGACCCAACAGGTGAAGCATCAGCTTGACCTTGTAGCAGTTGCCGGAACGGTAATCGCCGTAGACCTTGTACATGCCCTCTCCTCCTTATGCGGCTGCAGCCTGCTGGGCCCTGCGAATCACCCCAGCCAGGCGCCTTAGCCCCTCGCCCAGCCGTTCCGGGACCACGTGGCTGAAGTTCAGACGCAGGTAGCCGGGGTTCTGCTCCGGCTCGGCGAAGAACGGCTCGCCGGGCATGAAGGCCACCTGCTGCTCAAGCGCCTCCTGCAGCAGGCCGCGGGTGTCGATCGGCTGCTTGAGAGTCAGCCAGAAGAACAGACCGCCCTCTGGCAGGTTCCACTCGGCCAGCTCGGCGAAGTGCTCCTCCAGCGCCGCCTGCATGGCGTCGCGGCGCGCCCGGTAGAAGTCGCGCAGCGCGGCCAGGTGCTCCTGGTACTGGGCGCTGCCCAGCCACTGCAGGGCCTGCCACTGGCCGATGCGGTTGGTGTGCAGGTCGGCCGATTGCTTGAGGCGCAGCAGATGGGGGAATAGGTCCGGGGTGGCGATCAGGTAACCGACCCGCAGGCCAGGCAGCAGGGTCTTGGATACCGTGCCAGTGTAGATCCAGCTGGCCTTGCCCAGGCGACTGACGATGGGCACGGCGCGGCCTTCGTCATAGACCAGCTCGCGGTAGGGCTCATCCTCGATCAGGGTGACGCCGAACTGGTCGAGCAGCTCGGCTACCGCCTGGCGCTTGGCCTCGCTGTAGCGCACTCCGGACGGGTTCTGGAAGGTAGGGATCAGGTAGGCGAAGGCCGGCTTGTGGCTTTCCAGGCGCTGGCGCAGCACGGCGAGGTCCGGACCGTCGGCTTCCAGGGGTACCGACAGGCAGTCGGCGCCGAACAGCTGGAAGGCCTGCAGCGCAGCCAGGTAGGTGGGGCCTTCGAGCAGCACCTCGGTACCCGGATCGATGAACAGCTTGCTGGCCAGGTCGAGGGCCTGCTGCGAACCGCTGATGATCAGCACCTGGCTGGCCTGGCAGGGAATCCCCAGGGCCCGGGCCTCGGCGGCGATGCGCTCGCGCAGCTCCGGCTCGCCCTCGCTCATCCCGTACTGACCCATGCTCGCCGGCATCTCGGCCCAGTCCACCCTGGGCAGCATCGGCTCGGCCGGCAGGCCGCCGGCGAACGACATCACCTCGGGACGCTGCGCGGCGGCGAGGATTTCACGGATCAGGGAACTTTTCAGACGGGTGACGCGTTCGGAGAAGGCCATGGGACACCGGTAGCGGGGCAGAAGCAAATGGGTCAAACTGTTTGACCGAAACTACGCCGCTGCATCCAATTACGTCAATATGCTTGACCTGAAAAATCCGACCGCCCAGCGGCTTGCCGCGGAAGCCTTCTTCTTCGCCTACCAGGCGTTCACCGCCAAGCCCGACGAGATGCTCGCCCGCCGCGGGCTGAGCCGGGTGCACCACCGCATCCTGTTCTTCATCGCCCGCTACCCCGGGCTGAGCATGAAGGAGCTGCTCGAGGTCCTCGGCGTCAGCAAGCAGGCTCTCAACCCGCCGCTGCGCCAGTTGATGGAGATGCACCTGGTGGAGAGCGTCGCCGCCGAGGACGACAAGCGCAAACGCCGCCTCGGCCTCACCGCCGAAGGCGCGAAGCTGGAAGCTGCCCTGCGCCGCGAACAGAGCCGCCTGCTACAGCAGGCCTTCGCCGAAGCCGGCGAGGAAGCCGCCCGGGGCTGGCTGGCGGTCAACCAGGCCCTGCACCACCGCGCCTAAGCCCCCGGGGCCGCGCGCTCGGGTGGCCCCGAACCATTCGGCAGCACACTTCACCCGTTCTCCTCCTCGCCGGCGAACTGTTCCGTCGATTGCTCCGCCCGCTGTATCGCGACGCCTGGCCGCCGGATGCATAGGCTGGCAGGCTCGGAACAACAAGAGTCGCCGCCCATGAGCCTGGACCTGCTGCTCGCCTTCGTGCTCTTCGCCTTCGTGACCTCGGTCACTCCGGGGCCCAACAACATGATGCTGCTGGCCTCCGGGGTGAACTTCGGGGTGCGCCGCAGCGTGCCGCACATGCTCGGCATCAGCCTGGGCTTCATGGTCCTGGTGATCTCCGTCGGCCTGGGGCTGGGCCAGTTGTTCGAGAGCTATCCGCAGCTGCACACCGCACTGCGCTACGCCGGCGCCGCCTACCTGCTCTACCTGGCCTGGAAGATCGCCAGGGCCGGCGCCCCGGAAGGCGGCGAGCCCCGTGGCCGACCGTTCGGCTTCCTGCAGGCGGCGGCCTTCCAGTGGGTCAACCCCAAGGCCTGGATCATGGCCATCGGCGCCATCACCACCTACCTGCCGCAGGGCAGCGGCCTGCTCCAAGTGGTGCTGATCGCCGCGCTGTTCGCCCTGGTCAACTGCCCGAGCGTCGGCCTCTGGACGGTGGCCGGCAGCCTACTGCGCCACTGGCTGGACAATCCGCGCACCCTGCGCCTATTCAACGTCAGCATGGCCCTGCTGCTGGTGGCCTCGCTGTACCCCGTCCTCACTACCCTCTGACCCCGAGTCCCCGATGAACGAAGCCACCCAATCCCGCCTGCGTCCCCTCGCCGACAGCTCCACCTCCGCCGTGGTCGCCGGCTTCATCGCCATGCTCACCGGCTACACCAGCTCCCTGGTGCTGATGTTCCAGGCCGGCCAGGCCGCCGGCCTCAGCAGCGGCCAGGTCTCCTCGTGGATCTGGGCGCTGTCCATCGGCATGGCCATCTGCTCCATCGGCCTGTCGCTGCGCTACCGCGCGCCGGTGATGGTCGCCTGGTCCACCCCCGGCGCCGCCCTGCTGATCAGCAGCCTGCCAGGAGTGCCCTACGGCGAGGCGATCGGCGCCTACATCCTGGCCTCCGGGCTGATCGTGCTGATCGGCCTGACCGGCAGCTTCGACCGCATCATGCGCCGCATCCCCGCCTCCATCGCCGCCGCGCTGCTGGCCGGGGTGCTGTTCCGGATCGGCCTGGAGATCTGCGCCGCCGCCGAGCAGCAGCCCCTGCTGGTGGTCGCCATGCTGCTCGCCTACCTGCTCGGCAAGCGCCTGCTGCCGCGCTACGCGGTGCTCGCGGCGCTGCTGGTCGGCTGCCTGCTGTCCGCGCTGTTCGGCCTGCTCGACTTCAGCGACTTCGAGCTGCAGCTGGCGGTGCCGGAATGGACCACGCCGGAGTTCTCCCTCGCTGCGGCGATCAGCATCGGCATCCCGCTGTTCGTCGTCGCCATGGCCTCGCAGAACCTGCCGGGCATGGCGGTGCTGCGTGCCAACGGCTACGAGGTGCCGGCCTCGCCGCTGCTGACCAGCACCGGCCTGGCCTCCATTCTGCTGGCGCCGTTCGGCTCCCACGGCATCCACCTGGCGGCAATCAGCGCGGCGATCTGCGCCGGTCCAGAGGCTCACGAGGACCCACGACGGCGCTACACCGCGGCGATCTGGTGCGGGCTGTTCTACGGCATCGCCGGGATCTTCGGCGCCACCCTGGCCGCACTGTTCGCCGCGCTACCCAAGGCGCTGATCCTCTCCATCGCCGCCCTGGCGCTGTTCGCCTCGATCATCGGCGGCCTGACCCAGGCGATGAGCGAGCCGCAGGAACGGGACGCGGCGCTGATCGCCTTCCTGGTCACCGCCTCGGGAATGACCCTGTTCTCGGTGGGCTCGGCGTTCTGGGGGATAGTCGCCGGCCTGCTGACGCTGCTGATCCTCAACTGGCGCAAGGGCTGAATCACGCCCGGATCAGGCCTCGGCAGCCAACTGCGCGTCGTGCAGGCGGTTGACCCACCAGCCGAACAGCGCCGCGGTGAAGAACATGATGATGCTGTAGATGGCCGCCGGGATGGCCATGGTCGGGTTGTTCAGCAGCATCGGACTGAGCGCCAGGGCGATGGCCAGGGTGCCGTTGTGGATGCCGATCTCCATGCCGATGGCCACCGCCTGGCGCTGCGACAGATTGAGCAGGCGCGGCACGCAGTAACCCACCGCCAGACTCAGCAGGTTGAAGCACAGGGTGGCCATGCCGACCAGCGGGGCGTAGTCCAGGAAGGTCTGCCAGTCCTTGGCCACCGCCAGGAGGATGATCAGCAGCAGGAACAGCGCGGAGACGATCTTCACCGGCTTCTGCATGCGCGCGGCGAAGTCCGGGAAGCGGCGGCGCACCCACATGCCGATGGCCACCGGGCCGAGGACGATGGCGAACACCTGGATCACCTTGGCGAACTGCAGCGGGATGGCCTGGCCGCTGTCCATGAAGTACAGCAGCGAGAGGTTGACGATCAACGGCATGGTAAGCACGGCGATCACCGAGTTCACCGCGGTCAGGGTGATGTTCAGCGCCACGTCGCCGTGGGCCAGATGGCTGTAGAGGTTCGCCGTGGTGCCGCCCGGCGAGGCGGCCAGCAGCATCATGCCCACCGCCAGAGCGGCCTCGAGCTGAAAGCCCTTGGCGATGAAGAAGCAGGCCAGTGGCAACAGGACGATCTGGCAGACCAACCCCACCAGCACCGGCTTGGGATAACGCACCACGCGTGCGAAATCCGCCAGGGTCAGCGACAGCCCCAGGCCAAGCATGATGATGCCCAGAGCCAGGGGAAGGAACACGGTATTCAGCACGCTAGCCGTCATTGTCATTGTTCTCCTGAGGGGGACTGCTCCGGATTCTGCTCAAGCCTCTGAACTACCGACAGTGGCCCAGCGCGCCAGCCGGGTCGGAGGTGTAACAGAATGCGAGAACCGCCTGGCGGCCCTCTCCGTTCCGGCTTGTCCCGGCTCCGCCCCCGGTCTATACCCTGTACTTCTCTGCCCGGAAGTCGCCGCCATGCCCACTCGGACCAACCGCCAGTTCCTGCTCGCCCAACGCCCGGTCGGCCTGCCTGGCCGCGATTCCTTCAATTTCGTGGAAGCCCCGCTGGGCGAACCCGGCCCGGGACAGATCCTGGTACGCAACCACTACCTGTCCATCGACCCGGCGATGCGTGGCTGGATGAGCGACGCCCGCTCCTACGTTCCCCCGGTGGGCATCGGCGAAGTGATGCGCGCCCTGGGCGTCGGTGAGGTGATCGCCTCCCGGCACCCGGATTTCGCGGTGGGCGAGCACGTCAACGGCTTCCTCGGCGTGCAGGACTACTTCCTCGGCGAACCCAAGGGCTTCTACAAGGTGGACCCGCGCCATGCACCGCTGCCGCTCTACCTCTCGGCCCTAGGCATGACCGGCATGACCGCCTACTTCGCCCTACTCGACACCGGCGCCGCCAAGGGCGGCGACACCGTGGTGATCTCCGGCGCCGCCGGAGCAGTCGGCAGCGTGGCCGGGCAGATCGCCAGGATCAAGGGCTGCCGGGTGATCGGCATCGCCGGCGGGCCGGAGAAATGCCGCTACCTCACCGAAGAGCTCGGTTTCAACGCGGCCATCGACTACAAGCACGAGGACGTCACCGCCGCCCTCCGGCGCGAATGTCCGCAAGGCATCGACCTGTTCTTCGACAACGTCGGCGGCGACATCCTCGACGCCGCCCTCGCCTGCCTGGCCCTCAGGGCCCGGGTGGTGATCTGCGGCGCCATCAGCCAGTACAACGCCACCACCGTGAAGGGCCCGGCCAACTACCTGTCGCTGCTGGTCAACCGGGCGCGCATGGAAGGCTTCATCGTCCTCGACCACGCCTCCCGGTTCGCCGAGGCCGCCCAGGAAATGGCCGGCTGGCTGGCCTCCGGGCAACTGAAGAGCAAGGAAGACATCGACGAGGGCCTGGAGAACTTCCCGGAAACCTTCCTCAAGCTGTTCCGCGGGGAGAACTTCGGCAAGCTGGTGCTCAAGGTCTGAGGGAGCGACCGGCCGGCGAAGTCTTCGACACTTCGTCGACAGCAGCCTCGCCGCACCGGGCCGGAAAGCAAAAAGCCCCGAAAGTCTGCACTTTCGGGGCTTTTCGATCTGGCGGTGAGGGAGGGATTCGAACCCTCGATACAGTTTCCTGTATACACACTTTCCAGGCGTGCTCCTTCAACCACTCGGACACCTCACCGGGATCTCGCCGGACCGTCGGTCCGTCGAGGCGCGCTAATCTAGCCGAAAGGTCCGCCAAAAGCAAAGGCTTTTTTCAAAAAATTCATGCGCTTAAGGCAGGCCACGGAAAATCGCCGGGCGGCTGGGGCGTGACCGGCCGGTCCGACGCGCCGCTTTACCCGCCGGCGGGCTCTGGGTAACGTCTGCCCCCTTCACTACCGCCAATCCAAGGATCACACCATGAGCGACCTCATCAGCTACCGGTTGGAAGACGGCATCGCCACCCTCACCCTGAGCAACGGCAAGGTCAACGCCATCTCGCCCGAGGTGATCGCCGCCTTCAACGCCGCCCTGGACCGCGCCGAGCAGGACCGCGCGGTGGTGATCATCACCGGCCAGCCGGGCATCCTCTCCGGCGGCTACGACCTCAAGGTGATGACGTCCAGTCCGCAGAACGCCATCGAGCTAGTCGCCGCCGGCTCCACCCTGGCGCGCCGCCTGCTCGCCCATCCCTACCCGGTGATCGTCGCTTGCCCCGGCCATGCGGTCGCCAAGGGCGCCTTCCTGCTGCTCTCCGCGGACTACCGAATCGGCGTCGAGGGCCCGTTCAGAATCGGCCTGAACGAGGTGCAGATCGGCATGACCATGCATCACGTGGGCATCGAGCTGGCCCGCGACCGCCTGCGCAAGTCGGCCTTCCACCGCTCGGTGATCAACGGCGAGATGTTCGATCCGCAGGACGCGCTGGACGCAGGCTTCCTCGATCGCGTGGTGCCCGCCGAGCAGCTGGAGGCCACCGCCCTGGCCGTCGCCCGGGAGCTGAAGAAGATCGACATGACCGCCCACCGCAACACCAAGCTGAAAGTGCGCAAGGCCCTGCTGGAAACCCTCGATCAGGCCATCCAGCTGGACCGCCAGCACCCGCTCTGAATCCCCCCGCCCGGCCACCCGGCCGGGTCCTCCCCTCCGTCTTCCCCCCGATGCGCCCCTGGCGGCGCGACTTCTGGCATTCTGAGGGCAAATCCCGTTCAGGAGAGCGACAGCCCATGGCTCAGGTCATAGCCGCGGCGGTTTATGCCAACGGCAGGAAGGTCAGCGACATCCGTCTCGACGAAGGCGCCGAGTGGGCGGCCCGGGAAGGCCACTTCGTGTGGATCGGCCTGCACGATCCCGGCCGGGAGGAACTGCTCAGCCTGCAGCGGCAGTTCCAGCTGCACCCACTGGCCATCGAGGACGCCCTGCTCCAGCACACCCGGCCGAAGCTGGAGACCTTCGGCGACGCGCTGTTCATGGTGGTCTACTCGCCGATCCGCCGCGACGGCGAGCTGGTGTTCATCGAGACCCAGCTGTTCGCCGGCAAGGGCTACGTGATCAGCGCCCGCTACGGCGACTCACCCTCCTACGCCGCGGTGCGCCAGCGCTGCGAGGCCCAGCCGCAGATGCTGGTGCACGGTGAGGATTACGTGCTGCACTCGCTGCTCGGCTTCGTGATCGAGAACTACCGCCCGCTGCTGGACGACTACCACGCCCAGCTGGAGGACATGGAACAGCGGGTACTCAACCAGCCGCTGAGCCAGGCGGACGTGGAGGCCGTGCAGAGCATGCGCCGCAGCCTGTCGCGCCTGCGCCGCTACCTGGCGCCGCTCGGGGAGATCTGCCAGGAGCTGCAGCGCCTGGACTTCCCCTTCATCGACAAGCACATGCGCCCGTACTTCCGCAACGTGGCCATCCACATCCAGCGCATGCTGGAGGACCTCACCGCCATGCGCGAGATGGCCGACTACGCCATCGAGATCGGCCTGCTGCTGGAGGCCTCGCGACAGAGCCTCACCCAGCGCAAGTTCGCCGCCTGGGCGGCGATCCTCGCCTTCCCCACCGCGCTCACCGGCATCTACGGGATGAACTTCCACTTCATGCCCGAGCTGGGCTGGGAATACGGCTACTTCGGGGTGCTGGGGATCATCGCCCTGGGCTGCGGCGGGCTGTACGCCAACTTCAAGCGCCTCAACTGGCTCTAGGAACGACGACGCCCTGCGTCTTACCCCACAAGGGACCAGGACGCAGGGCGTACGGATCGGCAGACAGCGGCCCAGGCATGCCAGGCCGCCAGATGCATCAGGCCGGCTCGGCGGCCTTCGCCTTCTGCTTGCCGTTGGCCACGAAGCGCATCATCCACTCGGCCACCACGTAGCCGTCGTGGTCGCGCTCCAGGCTCTTGATCGCCTTCTGGTACGTGTCCGCGCCCAGTTGCTCCTGGCGCAGGTCGAGCAGCGCTCGGGAATAGTCGTGGACGAACTCCGGGTGCCCTTGGAAGCACAGCACCTGGTCGCCGATGGCGTAGGCGGCGTTCGGGCAGAAGTCGCTAGTGGCGATCAGCCGGGCGTTCTCCGGCAGCGCGGTGACCTGGTCCTGGTGGCTGATCAGCAGAGTCAGGTCGTCCACCGAGGGGGTCATCCATTCCGGCTGATCGGCGACGCGGTACTGGTGGGTGCCCACGCCCCAGCCCTGGGCGGCGCGCTCGGCCTTGCCGCCGAGCAGCAGGGCCAGCAGCTGGTGGCCGAAGCAGATGCCCAGCAGCTTGTCGCCGCGCCTGTAGCGTTCCAGAAGGAACTGCTTGAGGGTCTGGATCCAGGGATCGCTGCCGAAGGAGTCGGCCTTGCTGCCGGTCACCAGGTAGGCATCGAAGTGCTCGTCATCGGCGGGGTACTGGCCCTGCACCACGTTGTAGGTCACGAACTCCGCGGGGATGGGCTGGTTGCGGAAGAGCTGCTCGAACATCTTCCCGTAGCCCTGGTACTGGTCGATCAGCTCGGGACGGAGGATGTCGGTTTCCAGAATGCAGATGCGAAGCGTCATGAAAAGGATCCTGATGCCGGTGCGGCTTGCCAAATGTGCAATTTATTTAACACAAGCCGCCCAACAAGAGAACAGCCAACCGGCAGCCCCCCCTGATTTTCTGATCGATCCTGGCAGCAGGCGGCGCTGGCCGTCCATAAAACAGAACGCTCGATCCACACCTGCAGCGAGTCCGCGGCAATCGGCATGACATGAAAGGAAAAACCGGCCACCTGGGCCGGTTTTTCCTCGGCATCACGGAAAGTCCTAGAAGTTCTCTCCCCTGGCCGCCTTCTCCAGCAGCAAGGCCGGTGGCTCGAAGCGTTCACCATACTGTTCGGCCAGGTACTGGGCACGGGCGACGAAGTCCTTGAGGCCGTACTGGTTGATGAACTGCAGAGCGCCTCCGGTCCAGGCCGCGAAGCCGATGCCGAAGATGGAGCCGATGTTGGCGTCGGCGGTGGACTGGAGCACGCCCTCCTCCACGCAGCGCACCGTCTCGATGGCCTGGATGAACAGCAGGCGGTCGCGCACGTCGCTGGCCGGAATCTGCCGGTCGGGCTTCTCGAAGCGCGCCTTGAGCTCCGGCCAGAGGTACTTCTTGCCGCCCTGCGGATACTCGTAGAAGCCGCCACCAGCCGCCTTGCCGGGGCGCTTGAACTCCTCGAGCATCAGGTCGATCACCACATAGGCCGGGTGCTGGGGCATTTCCTTGCCTTCCGCGGTCAGGTCCTTGCGGGTCTGTTCACGGATATGGCTCATCAGGCTCAGGGACACCTCGTCGGAGACCGCCAACGGCCCCACTGGCATGCCGGCCTTGCGCGCCTCGTTCTCGATCAGCGCGGCACTGACGCCCTCGCCGAGCATGGCCAGGCCCTCGTTGGTGTAGGTGCCGAACACCCGTGAGGTGAAGAAGCCGCGGCTGTCATTGACCACTATGGGGGTCTTTTTGATCTGCAGCACGTAGTCGAAGGCCCGGGCCAGGGTCTCGTCGCTGGTCCGTTCGCCGCGGATGATCTCCACCAGGGGCATCTTGTCCACCGGGCTGAAGAAGTGCAGGCCGATGAACTTCTCGGGCTTCTGCACCGCACGGGCCAGGCCGGTGATCGGTAGCGTGGAGGTGTTGGAAGCGATCAGCGCGTCCGCCAGCGCGGCAGCCTCGGCGGCGGCGGTGACCCGCCCCTTGAGCTCGCGGTCCTCGAACACCGCCTCGATCACCAGGTCGCAGCCCTCGAAGTCGGCTTCCGTGTCGGTGGTCCGGATCCGCGCCAGGAAGGCCTCGCGCTGCTCGGCGGTCATCCGGCCACGGGCCACGCGCTTGTCGAGCAGGCTGGCGGAATGGGCCTTGCCCTTCTCCGCGGCCTCCACGGAAACGTCCTTGAGCACTACCTCGATGCCGGCGGCGGCGGTGACGTAGGCGATGCCGGCGCCCATCATCCCGGCGCCGAGCACCCCGACCTTGCGGGTGACGTGCTGCGGGTAGCCCTGCGGGCGGGACTTGCCGGCGTTGATCTCATTCAGCTGGAACCAGAAGGCGCCGATCATGTTCTTCGCCACCTGGCCGGTGACCAGCTCGGTGAAGTAGCGCGCCTCGATGATCTGCGCGGTGTCGAAGTCCACCTGGGCGCCTTCCACGGCGGCGCAGAGGATCTTCTCCGGGGCCGGGAAGCAGCCCTTGGTCTTGTCGCGCAGCACTGAGGGGGCGATGGCCAGCATCTGCGCCACGTTGGGGCTGGACGGAGTGCCGCCGGGAATCCGGTAGCCCTTCTCGTCCCAGGGCTGCACGGCCTTCGGGTTGGCGGCGATCCAGGCACGGGCCTTGGCCAGCAGGTCCTCGCGGTCGCCGGCCAGTTGGTGGATCAGGCCGGCCTTGAGGCCTTCCTGAGCGCTGAACTTCTTGCCTTCGGCGAGGTACGGCAGGGCCTTCTCGATGCCCAGCAGGCGCACCATGCGCACCACTCCGCCGCCGCCCGGCAGCAGGCCGAGGGTGACTTCCGGCAAGCCGAGCTGCACGGACTTGTCGTCCAGGGCGATGCGCTGGTGGCAGGCCAGGCAGATTTCCCAGCCGCCGCCCAGCGCGGCGCCGTTGATGGCCGCGACCACTGGCTTGCCGAGGGTCTCCAGGCTGCGCAGCTGGGCCTTGAGCTCCAGCACGTGGCGGTAGAACTCGGCGGCCTGGTCTTTGGTGACCTTGATCAGGTCGTTGAGGTCGCCGCCGGCGAAGAAGGTCTTCTTGCCGGAGGTGAGGATCACCCCGGCGATGTCGTTCTTCTCCGCCTCCAGGCGGGCGATGGTCTGCCCCATGGCCGCGACGTAGGCGGCGTTCATGGTGTTGGCGCTCTGGCCGGGCATGTCGATGGTGAGGACGACGATGCCGTCCTGGCCCTTCTCGTAACGGATAGCGTCAGTCATTGGCTTTGCTCTCGAATTCGGTTGGCCACGATGCCGGCTCAGAGGCGCTCGATGATGGTGGCGATGCCCATGCCGCCGCCCACGCAGAGGGTGGCCAGGCCGTAGCGCCCGTTGCCTTTCTCCAGCTCGTCGAGCAGGGTGCCGAGGATGATGCAGCCGGTGGCGCCGAGGGGGTGGCCCATGGCGATGGCGCCGCCGTTGACGTTGACCTTATCTTCTGGCACGCCCATGTCCTTCATGAACTTGAGGACCACCGAGGCGAAGGCTTCGTTGACCTCGAACAGGTCGATGTCGTCCACCTTCAGGCCGGCCTTGGCCAGGGCCTTGCGGGAGGCCGGCGCGGGGCCGGTGAGCATGATGGTCGGGTCGGTGCTGGTCACCGCGGTGGCGACGATCCGCGCACGGGGAGTCAGGCCCAGCTCCCGGCCCTTGGCGGCGGAGCCGATCAGCATGAGCGCGGCGCCGTCGACGATCCCCGAGCTGTTGCCGGGGGTGTGCACGTGGTTGATGCGTTCCACGTGGCTGTACTTGCGGATGGCGGTGGCGTCGAAGCCCATGGCGCCCATCATCTCGAAGCTCGGCTTGAGCTGGCCGAGGCCCTCCAGGCTGGAGTCGGCACGGATCAGCTCGTCATGGTCGAGCAGCACCACGCCGTTCTGATCGGTCACCGGCACCAGGGACCTGGCGAAAGAGCCGTCGGCGCGGGCCCGCGCGGCCTTCTGCTGGGAGCGAAGGGCGAAGGCGTCGACATCCTCGCGGCTGAAGCCTTCCAGGGTGGCAATCAGATCGGCGCCGATGCCCTGGGGCACGAAATCGGTGTGAATGTTGGTGGCCGGGTCCAGCGCCCAGGGACCGCCGTCTGAGCCCATGGGTACCCGCGACATGGATTCCACGCCGCCAACCACCACCAGATCCTCGAAGCCGGAGCGCACCTTCATGGCGCCGATGTTCACCGCCTCCAGGCCGGAGGCGCAGAAGCGGTTGAGCTGCACGCCAGCGACGCTGACGTCCCAGTCCGCCACCAGGGCGGCGGTCTTGGCGATGTTGCCGCCCTGCTCGCCGACCGGGCTGACGCAGCCCAGCACCACATCGTCCACCTGGCTGGTGTCCAGCTGGTTGCGCGTCTGCAGGGCGCGGAGCAGGCCGGCGATCAGGTCGACCGGCTTGACGCTGTACAGCGAGCCGTCCTTCTTGCCCTTGCCACGGGGCGTGCGCAGCGCATCGAAAATGAAAGCCTCGGTAGTCATGACGTCCTCTCGCCTCCACTGG
The DNA here is from genome assembly GCF_000364625.1 of Pseudomonas thermotolerans DSM 14292. Taxonomy (GTDB): domain Bacteria; phylum Pseudomonadota; class Gammaproteobacteria; order Pseudomonadales; family Pseudomonadaceae; genus Aquipseudomonas; species Aquipseudomonas thermotolerans. Next base: position 17,116 of record NZ_KB822606.1, on the reverse strand, counting down.
GGAGGAATCGCTGGCAGTGGGCAATCGGGCGAACCCGTGCACCACCTGATTGTTGTTCTTGGCGCCCGTACACCTTACGCGAGGGTAGTCGAGGCTCAATGACCGAAGCGCTCAGGGCCGATTGACTGCAACGCTCAGACGAACGGTCATGCCCGGAGCGGCGCCGGGCGGGTGGACGGGAAACCGTCTGCCTTGCGGGTCGGAAGCCGGAGGCAGCCCCCGACGATAACCGTCGGGGCGCAGGAAGGAATGGACTTGCAACCAAGTCTTCTAAAAGACCGCCCCGGCAGGGCCTAGAGTGGACAGTGCAAGTGCCGCTGCCGGGTCATGCCGGAGCGGCTTTTTGTTCACGTTGTTCACGCCGAGGCGTGATCGTCGTAGCAACGCCGCCTAACAACAACAAAAGGCAGAAGCTCATGGCTACCAAAACCAAGTTCCGCCAAGCCGGGCTGATCCTCTTCGCCACTGCCGTGGTACTGATCCTGCCCAATCTCACCCGCCTCTTCACCTGACCGAACCGCCAGCCGCTCGTGCACCGGATGACATGCAGTGCCGTCATCTGGTGGCGGGCAATAGCGCGGCCAGCAGCAGCGGCAGGAACAAGAAAGCCAGCAGCGTCGAGCACAGAACCAGGCTGGCCACCTGCTCCGGCGAACGGCCGGCGCGCACCGCGAACAGGTAGTTGAACACCGCCACCGGCATCGCCGACTGAAGCACCAGCACGCCCAGCGCCAGCGGGCCGAGCCCCAGCGCTGCGCCGATCCCCCAGCCGAGCGCCGCGCCGAGCAGGATGCGCAGCGCACCGAGCAGCAGGCCGTGGCCGATGTGCTGAACGCGGATGCTGGCCAGGGACACCCCCAGGGTGATAAGCATCAGCGGGATGGTCATGCCGCCCAAAAGGCCGATGGTGTTGCTCAGCCAGCGCGGCAGCTGCAGGTCGAAGTACACCAGTGGCAGGGCCAGCGCCAGGCTGATCAGGATCGGGTGGGTGAGCAGCTTGCGTGGCGAGCGCTCAGCGCCGGAGAGCACCAGGCCGAGGCTGAAGTGCCCCACAGAGAGCACCAGGAAAAAGGCCACCGCCAGCGCCAGGCCCTGCTCGCCGAAGGCATAGAGGCTCATCGGCAGCCCCATGTTACCGGAGTTGGGGAACAGGTAGGCGGGCACCAGCACCTTCCAGTCCTGACGGAACAAGCGGCTGAACAGCAGGCCGACGGCGCCCATGGCCAGGGTCACCAGGGCGCCGGCCAGGGCGATCTGCCCGAATGCCTGGTGATCGATGTGGGTCTGGCTGAGGGTGGAGAGCACCAGGCTGGGGGTACCCACGTAGAGCACCAGTTGGGTGATGAAGGCAGTCGGGTAAACCTGTCCCGAGCGCACCCAGCCATAGCCGATCCCGGCAGCCACCAGCACCGGCGCCATCACCGCGAACAATTCGGCCAACATCCGCCTTACCCCCGAGCAAAAGCCGCATGCTAGCGGGGCTGCGCGGCGCCGACAATGTGCTAGGGTTCGACGATCCCGTCAGCCGGAACCATTCGTCGATGCGTATTCTCCTCACCTGCCTCTGCCTGCTCGCCAGCGGTCTGCTGGCCGCCGCCGAACTGCGCCTGGAACTGCCGGGCGGCACGCGGACCTGGGACAGCGCCACCCTGCTCGCCCACCCCCAGGCCCGCGACATCGAGATTCCCCAGGACGTCGCCTACAAACGCCCGATGCGCTACCGCGCCCTACCGCTGGCCAGCCTGCTGGAAGGCGTACAGCCGGGCGATCACCTGCAGCTGGTGGCCCTGGACGGCTTCGCCGCCGAACTGCCCGCCGCGCCCCTGCTCGCCAGCAGCGGCGCGAGGGCCTGGCTGGCGGTGGAGGATCCACAGGCGCCCTGGCCGCCGATCAGCCAGCGTACGCCCAGCGCCGGGCCCTTCTACCTGGTGTGGAGCGATCCGCAACTGGGCGACATAGGCCCCGAGCAATGGCCCTTCCAGATCACCCGCATCCACCTGCTGGCGCCTGTCGCCCAGCGCTTCCCTGCCCTGCTGCCGGCCGCCGAGGCAGGCGCTGCGGTGCAGGCCGGCTTCGCCCTCTTCCAGAAGCACTGCCTGGCCTGCCACCGTCTGAACGGCGCTGGCGACTCGGCCTTCGGCCCGGACCTCAACCTGCCCCACAATCCCACCGAGTACTTCGCCGGCGACTTCCTCGCCCGCTACATCCGCGACCCGCAGGCCCTGCGCCAGTGGCCGCAGGCGCGCATGCCGGGCTTCGCCACGGAGGTGCTCAATGATGCCGAGCTGACCGATCTACTCGCCTACCTGCGCCACATGGCCGGGCGCAAGGTCGCGCCCTGACCAGCGGCGGCGCCCCAATCCGAGGCACGCCCGGAGCGCCGTGCGCCCTCGTGCATCACGCGCGTCGCCACCTTCTTACCGGAAAGCTTCTGGCGCCGGCCTCCCGAGGACCTGGCCTGCTTCTTGCTGATCCGCCGGTAGGGTAACCAACGGCGGTTGCCTCCACCCACGACAAAGACGTCGCCATGCCCTTCGCCACGAGGCGAATGGGCGTGCGGCGTCTTTGTCGTTTCGGCCCCAGCGCTGGGGACCGGTGGAGCGACCGCGATCCGGCGCTCCGAACCACGACCTGTCAGGCCCCGTGCCCGCGCACGGCGCCATCCGGGGGAAACCGCCGCCGTGCCATGCGCAGGGCGACGCGCAACCACCGGCATAGCAAGGAGGTGTCAGATGAATACCAGTTTCTGGAAGGCCGGACACAAGCCCACCCTGTTCGCCGCGTTTCTCTACTTCGATCTCAGCTTCATGATCTGGTACGTGCTCGGCCCGCTGGGCGTGCAGATCGCCGCCGACCTCGGCCTGAGCACCCAGCAGCGGGCGATGATGGTCGCCACGCCCATCCTTTCCGGCGCCGTGCTGCGCTTCCTGATGGGCCTGCTGGCCGACCGTACCTCGCCGAAGAGCGCCGGGCTGATCGGCCAGGTGATCGTCATCGGCGCCCTGCTCGCCGCCTGGCTGCTGGGCGTGCACAGCTACGCCCAGGCGCTGCTGCTCGGCCTGTTCCTCGGCGTCGCCGGTGCCTCCTTCGCCGTCGCCCTGCCGCTGGCCTCCCAGTGGTACCCACCGCAGCACCAGGGCAAGGCCATGGGCATCGCCGGCGCCGGCAACTCCGGCACCGTGCTGGCCGCCCTGTTCGCCCCCAGCCTGGCCAGCCTGTTCGGCTGGAGCAACGTGTTCGGCCTGGCGCTGATCCCGCTGCTGCTGGCCCTGGCGATCTTCGCCGGCGCCGCCCGCAACGCCCCGCAACGTCCGGCACCCAAGCCACTGGGCGACTACCTAAAGGCCCTCGGCGACCGCGACAGCTGGTGGTTCATGTTCTTCTACAGCGTGACCTTCGGCGGCTTCCTCGGCCTGGCCAGCACCCTGCCCGGCTACTTCCACGACCAGTACGCCTTCGACCCGGTGAAGGCCGGCTACTACACCGCCGCCTGCGTGTTCGCCGGCAGCCTGATGCGCCCGCTCGGCGGCGCCCTGGCCGACCGCATTGGCGGCATCCGCTCGCTGCTGGTGATGTACACCGCGGCGGCCATCTGCATCGCCGCGGTGGGCTTCAACCTGCCCAGCGCCAGTGCCGCCCTGGCCCTGTTCGTGATCGCCATGCTCAGCCTGGGCGCCGGCAACGGTGCGGTATTCCAGCTGGTGCCACAGCGTTTCCGCCGCGAGATCGGGGTGATGACCGGGCTGATCGGCATGGCCGGCGGGATCGGCGGCTTCTGCCTGACCGCCGGCCTCGGCGCCATCAAGCAGCACACTGGCGACTACCAGCTCGGTCTCTGGCTGTTCGCCAGCCTCGGCGTACTGGCCTGGTTCGGCCTGCACGGTGTCAAGCAGCGCTGGCGCACCACCTGGGGCAGCGCCGCGGTCACCGCCGCGCGGGTGTGAGCCAGGCCATGCGCCCCGAAAGCCAGGCGCCGGGCAGCGCGGGGCCGCCGCCCTGCCTGCGTCTGCGCATTGGTGAGGCCAGCGCCAGCGGCCCCCGCGCGGAGAACCAGGATGCTCTGCGAGTGGTCACCCCGACGCCGGCCCTGGCAGCCACCAAGGGCTACCTGTTCGCCCTCGCCGACGGCGTCAGCCAGTGCGCCGACGGTGGCCTGGCGGCGCGGGCGACCCTCCAGGCACTGGCTCTGGACTACTACGCCACCCCGGAAACCTGGACGGTGGCGCAGTCCCTGGAGCGCCTGCTGGTCGCCCACAACCGCTGGCTGCGCGCCAACGGCGGCGGCCAGCCGCTACTCACCACCCTCACCGCGCTGGTCCTGCGCGGCCGGCGCTTCACCCTGGCGCACGTCGGCGACTGCCGCGCCTACCGCTGGCTGGCCGGCGAGCTGCAGCGCCTCAGCGAGGATCACGTCTGGGAACAGCCGGGCATGCAGCACGTGCTCAAGCGCGCCCTGGGCCTCGACCAGCACCTGGTGGTCGACTACCTGGACGGCGAACTGCATGCTGGCGAGCACTTCCTGTTGGTCAGCGACGGCGTCTGGGCGACCTTGGGCGACGCAGGCATCCGCCACATCCTGGAGGACACCGAGGAACCCCAGGCCGCCTGCCAGGCTCTGGTCAGCGCCGCCCATCTGGCCGGCAGCCAGGACAACGCCAGCGCCCTGCTGGTGTCGGTCGACGCCCTGCCGGAGGCCGACCTCGGCGACACCCTGGCGCAGCTCGACCACTGGCCGCTGCCGCCGAAGCTGCGCCCCGGACAGACCTTCGAGGGCTGGCAGGTGGAACGTCTGCTCAACGAGACCCGCCAGTCGCTGGTCTACCGGGTGCATGACGCCTTGGGGCGCGCCTGGTTGCTGAAGACCCTGCCGCCCGGCCGCGCCGACGAGCCCCAGGCCGGTCCGGCGCTGCTGCTGGAGGAATGGTTCCTGCGCCGGGTCGCCGGCCGCCATTTCCCCGAACTGCCTCCGCTGCCGCAGCGCCAGCATCTCTACTACGTACAGCGCGAATACCCCGGGCAGACCCTCGCCGAGCACCTGCACCGGCACGGCCCCCTAGCCCTGGCCGACTGGCTGGAACTGGCCCCGCGCCTGCTCCGCGCGCTGGGCATGCTGCACCGGCGCAACCTGCTGCACCGCGACATCAAGCCGGAAAACCTGCTGTGGGGCGAGGACGGCGAGCTGCGCGTGCTGGACTTCGGCCTCGCCTACTGCCCCGGGCTGTCCCGCGACGAGCCCCACAGCCTGCCCGGCACGCCTAGCTACATCGCCCCGGAGGCCTTCGCCGGCGCCGCACCGGGACCGCAACAGGACCTCTACGCCGCTGGGGTGACCCTCTACCACCTGCTCACCGGCCACTATCCCTACGGCGAGATCGAGCCCTTCCAGCATCCGCGCTTCGGCCAGCCCACCCCGGCCAGCCGTTATCGCCCCGACTTGCCGGCCTGGCTCGACGCCTGCCTGAACCGCGCCCTGGCCACCGACCCGGCGCAACGCTACGAAACCGCCGAGCAGTGGCTGCTGGACCTCGAGCAGGGCGAACGCCGCACGCTGGATGAGCACCCGCGTCCGCTGCTGGAGCACGAACCGCTGAAGGTCTGGCGCGGCGTGGCGCTGGTCTCCCTGCTGGTCAACCTGGCCCTGGCGGTCTGGCTGCTCGCCTGAAAGCCCTCAGACGGCGCTGAAGACTGGCAGAAAGACATGACTGCGCTGGCCCGAGCGGCTATACATAGCGCTCGATTTCCCAGCAAGTCAGGACGACCATGCCACAACCGGGCACCCTCGAACTGGAAACTGCAACCACCCCACCCCGTCTGCGCATCCGCGGCGACTGGACACTGGCCCACTACGTGCGGCTGCGTGCGCTGATCGACGAGTCGCCGCTGGGCGAGACCGGCCGCCAGGCCGAGGTGGATCTTGCCGAGCTGGGCCAGCTGGACACCGCCGGCGCCGCCCTGCTCGGCCGCTGGCTGGGCGAGGAGCGTCTGCTGGAAGTGGCCAGCCACACCCCGGGGCTGCCCGCCGAGCGCCTGGCCCTGCTGCGCACCGTGGTTGCCGCGCTGCGCGGCTGCCCGGGCACTCCCGGCGAGCCGGCCGGGCCGGCGGTGGTGGAGGTGCTCGGTCACATCGGCGACGTGGTCAGCGAGTTCGGCCGGCAGGCCAAGGCCCTGCTCGGCTTCATCGGCCTGAGCCTGGAGAGCCTGCTGCGCACCTTGCCGCGTCCGCGCCGCTGGCGGATCACCTCGCTGGTGGCGCACCTGGAGCAGGTCGGCCTCAACGCCATCCCGATCATCGCCCTGCTGACCTTCATGGTCGGCGCCGTGGTGGCCTTCCTCGGCGCCACCGTGCTCGCCGACTTCGGCGCCACCCTGTATACCGTGCACCTGGTGGCCTTCTCCTTTCTCCGCGAGTTCGGCGTGCTGCTCACCGCCATCCTCATGGCCGGGCGTACGGCCAGCGCCTTCACCGCGCAGATCGGCTCGATGAAGGCCAACGAGGAGATCGACGCCATCCGCACCCTGGGCCTCGATCCCATGGAGCTGCTGGTCCTGCCGCGCCTGCTGGCGATGCTGATCAGCCTGCCGATCCTAACCTTCATCGCCATGCTCTGCGGCATCGTCGGCGGTGGCCTGGTCAGCACCCTGATGCTCGACGTATCGCCGGCCATGTTCCTTTCGGTGCTGCAGTCCGACATCCCGGTGCGGCACTTCTTCATCGGCCTGGTCAAGGCGCCGCTGTTCGCCTTCCTGATCGCCACCATCGGCTGCCTGGAAGGCTTCAAGGCCAGCGGCAGCGCCAAGTCGGTCGGCGACCACACCACCTCCAGCGTGGTGCAGTCGATCTTCGTGGTGATCCTCCTGGACGCCCTGGCAGCGCTGTTCTTCATGGAGATGGGCTGGTGAGCGGCGAAGTGCTGGTGCAGGTGCGCGGGCTGGTCAACCGCTTCGGCCCGCAGGTGGTGCACGACAACCTCGACCTGGACATCCGCCGCGGCGAGATCCTCGGCGTGGTGGGCGGCTCCGGCACCGGCAAGTCGGTGTTGCTGCGCAGCATCGTCGGCCTGCTGCGTCCGGCAGCCGGCAGCGTGCGGGTGTTCGGCGAAGACCTGCTGGCTCTGTCCCCCGAGAGCCGCTCCCGGCTGGAACGGCGCTTCGGCGTGCTGTTCCAGCGCGGCGCCCTGTTCTCCTCACTGACCGTGATCGAAAACGTGGCCCTACCGCTGATCGAGCACGCCGGCCTGGACCGCCCCTCCGCCGAACGCCTGGCACGGGTCAAGATCGCCCTGGCCGGGTTGCCGGCGAATGCCGGCGACAAGTACCCGGACTCCCTGTCCGGCGGGATGATCAAGCGTGCCGCCCTGGCCCGCGCCCTGGCCCTGGATCCGGAGATCCTGTTCCTCGACGAGCCCACCGCCGGCCTCGACCCGATCGGCGCGGCGGCCTTCGACCAGCTGATCCTCACCCTGCGCGACGCCCTGGGGCTGAGCGTCTTCCTGGTCACCCACGACCTCGACACCCTTTACAGCATCTGCGACCGGGTCGCCGTACTGTCCCAGAAGCGCGTGCTGGTCGCCGATCGCCTCGAGGTGGTGGAAGCCACCGACGACGCGTGGATTCGCGAATACTTCCACGGCCCGCGCGGTCGCGCCGCGGAATATGCCGCCCGGCAGGAGAAACATTGATGGAAACCCGTGCGCATCACGTCCTAATCGGCCTCTTCACAGTCCTCGCGGTGAGCGGCGCACTGCTCTTCGCCCTCTGGCTGGGCAAGTCCAGCGTGGACAAGGAGTTCGACACCTACGAGGTGGTCTTCGAGGAGGCGGTGACCGGCCTGTCGGTGGGCAGCGCCGTGCAGTACAGCGGCATCAAGGTCGGCGACGTGGAGCAGCTCAAGCTGGATCCGCGCGACCCGCGCAAGGTGCGGGCGCGCATCCGGGTCGGCAGCGACACCCCGATCAAGGAGGACACCCGCGCCCGCCTGGCGCTGACCAGCATCACCGGGGTGGCGGTGATCCAGCTCTACTCCGGCTCGCCGAAAAGTCCGCCGCTGAAGAGCCACGACGACAAGCCGGCGGTGATCATCGCCGACCGCTCGCCACTGTCGCGCCTGCTGGCCGACGGCGAGGACCTGGTGAGCAACATCAACCGGCTGATCCTCAACGCCAACCGGATGTTCTCGCGGAGCAACATCGAACGCATCGGCCGCACCCTGGAGAACCTCGAGCAGGCCACCAGCGTGCTGGCCGAGCAGCGCGACGGCATCCAGCAGACCCTGGAGCAGCTCACCGAGGTCAGCCGGCAGGCCGGCATCGCCCTGAAGGAGACCGCCGAGCTGATGCACAACGCCAACAGCCTGGTCGACCGGCAGGGCCGCAGCATTCTCGACAGCGCGGCGCAGACCATGGCCGCCCTGGAACGCAGCAGCGCCCGCCTAGACGAGATCATCGAGCGCAACCAGGGCGCCGTGGACGGCGGCCTGCAAAGCCTCGGCGAGCTGGGTCCGGCAATCGCCGAGCTGCGCAGCACCCTCACCGCACTGCAGCGCCTGACCCGCCACCTTTCGGAAAACCCCGGCAGCCTTCTACAGGGCAGCCAGGAGATCAAGGAGTTCGCACCATGAGCATCGGCCGCTACCTGGCCCTGGCGGGCCTCGCCTTCGCCCTCACCGCCTGTACCCTCCTACCCCAGGCCGAGCCGGTGCAGGTCTACCTGCTGCCCGCCGCCAGCCTGCCGCCCGCCTCCACGACGAAAATCGACCGCGCGCTGCGCATCAGCCGTCCGCGGGCCAGCATGATCCTCTCCAGCACACGCATCGCGGTGATCCCCGCCGGCAGCCAGCTGAGCAGCTACAAGGGGGCACGCTGGAGCGACGAGGCCCCGGCGCTGCTGCGCGACCGCCTGGTGGAACTGTTCATCGATGACGGCCGCTTCACCACGGTGAGCAGCGACGACCAGCACCTGCTGACCGACCTGGACCTGCAGGGCAGCCTGGCGGCTTTCCAGGCCGAGTACCGGAACGGCCGCCCGGTGGTGGTGATCCGCTACGACGCTCACCTGGCCAGCAGCGGCTCGCAACGCATCCTCGCCAGCCGCCGCTTCGAGGTGCACCAGCCGAGCGACGGAGAGCAGCTCGAAGCGGTGGTCGCCGCCTTCGGCCAGGCCAGCGAACGCCTGGCCCGCCAGTTGATCGACTGGACCGCTACCCAGGCCGCGGCCGGCCGCTGAGCCATCCCCGGTCCCTCGTCCGCAGGGACCGGCGGCGAAAACGCACCACGACAACGCCCCATGCCTCGATCTGGTGCACTTTTCCCGCGCAAACCGCCAATCCCTCCTCGCCGGGCCCGGAAATCCGTCTCTGGGAAAGTTGGCACAGCCCGTGCAGTAATCCTCTCGACAATGCACTAAAGCGTCCCCCTCAATGGCGAGGGGGCACTTCCCGACCGATCGGGACTGGACAAAGGCGTCCTTGCTGGGCAACCGGCAGGACGCCTTTTTTTGTTTGCGTGATTTTTGTGCCGGAGATAGCCCGCATGAAAAAGCTCAAGTTGGTCATGGTCGGCAACGGTATGGCCGGGGTGCGCACCCTCGAGGAACTGCTCAAGGTCGCCCCCGATCTCTACGACATCACCGTGTTCGGCGCCGAACCGCACCCCAACTACAACCGCATCCTGCTCTCCCCCGTGCTGGCCGGCGAGCAGACCTTCGGGGACATCGTGCTCAACGACCTCGACTGGTATGCGGACAACGGCATCCGGCTGCTGCTCGGCCGTAAGGTGGTGAAGATCGACCGCCGCGCGCGCAAGGTCTACGCCGAGGACGGCAGCGAGGCGGAATACGACCGTCTGCTGCTGGCCACCGGCTCCACCCCCTTCATCCTGCCGATCCCCGGCAACCGCCTGGATGGCGTGATCGGCTACCGCGACATCGCCGACACCCAGTTGATGATGGAAGCCGCCAGGACCTACAGCCATGCGGTAGTGATCGGCGGCGGCCTGCTTGGCCTGGAGGCGGCCAACGGCCTCAAGCAGCGCGGCATGGACGTGACCGTGGTGCACATCGCCGACTGGCTGCTGGAGCGCCAGCTCGATCGCACCGCCGGCAAGCTCCTGCAGGGCGCCCTGGAGGAACGCGGCATCCGCTTCCGCCTCAACGAGCAGACCGAGGAGCTGCTGGACAACGGCGACGGCCGAGTCTGCGCCGTAAAGTTCAGGAACGGCGAGGTGATTCCCGCCGATCTAGTGGTGATGGCCGCCGGCATCCGCCCCAGCACCGAGCTGGCGGAACGCGCCGGGCTGCCCTGCAACCGCGGCATCCTGGTCAACGACACCCTGCAGACCTACGACCCGCGCATCTACGCGGTGGGCGAATGCGCCAACCACCGCGGCATCGCCTACGGCCTAGTGGCCCCGCTGTTCGAGCAGGCCAAGGTCTGCGCCAACCACCTGGCGCAGCTCGGCTTCGCCAGCTACCGCGGCTCGGTGACCTCCACCAAGCTCAAGGTCACCGGCATCGACCTGTTCTCCGCCGGCGATTTCATGGGCGGCGAAGGCACCGAGACCATCACCCTCTCCGACCCCATCGGCGGCGTCTACAAGAAGCTGGTGATCAAGGACGACGTGCTGGTCGGCGCCTGCCTGTACGGCGACACCGCCGACGGCGGCTGGTACTTCCGGCAGATCCGCGAGAACGCCAACATCGCCGGCATCCGCGATCACCTGATGTTCGGCGAGAGCGCCTTGGGCGACGTCGGCCACCAGGGCCAGAACAGCGCCGCCAGCATGCCGGACAGCGCCGAGGTGTGCGGCTGCAACGGGGTGTGCAAGGGAACCATCGTCAAGGCCATTCAGGAGAACGGTCTGTTCTCCGTGGACGAGGTCAAGAGGCATACCAAGGCCGCCAGCTCCTGCGGCTCCTGCGCCGGGCTGGTGGAACAGATCCTGATCAGCACCGTGGGCGGTGCGGCGGACGTCAAGCCGAAGAGCGAGAAGCCGGTGTGCGGCTGCACCGAGCTGAACCACGGCCAGGTGCGCCAGGCGATCCGCGAGCACCACCTGACCTCCATGGCCGAGGCCATGCGCTTCATGGACTGGAGCACGCCGAACGGCTGCGCCACCTGCCGCCCGGCGCTCAACTACTACCTGATCTCCACCTGGCCGGGTGAGGCCAAGGATGACCCGCAGTCGCGGCTGATCAACGAACGCGCCCACGCCAACATCCAGAAGGACGGCACCTACTCGGTGGTACCGCGCATGTGGGGCGGGGTCACCACCCCGGCCGAGCTGCGGCGCATCGCCGACGTGGCGGAGAAGTACCAGGTGCCCATGGTCAAGGTCACCGGCGGCCAGCGCATCGACCTGCTGGGGGTGAAGAAGGAGGACCTGCCGAAGGTCTGGAAGGATCTGGACATGCCCTCCGGGCACGCCTACGGCAAGTCCATACGCACCGTGAAGACCTGCGTGGGCAGCGAGTTCTGCCGCTTCGGCACCCAGAACTCCACCCAGTTGGGCATCGACCTGGAGCACGATCTGTTCAACATGTGGTCGCCGCACAAGGTCAAGCTGGCGGTCTCCGGCTGCCCGCGCAACTGCGCCGAGGCCGGCATCAAGGACATCGGCATCATCGGCGTGGACTCCGGCTGGGAGCTGTACGTCGGCGGCAACGGCGGCATCAAGACCGAAGTGGCGGAATTCTTCGTCAAGCTCAAGAGCGCCGAGGAAGTCCGCGAATACAGCGCCGCCTTCCTGCAGCTGTACCGCGAGGAAGCCTTCTACCTGGAGCGCACCGTCCACTACCTGCAGCGGGTCGGCATGGAGCACGTCAGGAAGGCAGTGCTCGAGGACGCCGAGAACCGCAAGGAGCTGGCCGCGCGGTTGCACTACGCGCTTTCGCTGGAGCGGGACCCGTGGAAGGAACGCCTCGAGACCCCGCATCTGAAGCAGGAATTCGACCGCATTCCCCTCAAGCAGCTGGAACCCGCCTGACCGTGCCCCCCGACGAGGACGGGCAACCACCGAATCACCACGCTTCCGGAGACTCCCCATGACCTGGCTCGACATCTGCGCCCTCGACGACATCGCCCCCCTCGGCTCGCGCGTGGTCGCCGGCCCCAAGGGCGACATCGCCATCTTCCGTACCGGCGACGACGAAGTCTTCGCCCTCGACGACCGCTGCCCGCACAAGGGCGGCCCGCTGTCCCAGGGCCTCATCTACGGCAAGCGCGTCGCCTGCCCGCTGCACAACTGGCAGATCGAACTGGAAAGCGGCCAGGCCGTGGCCCCCGACGTCGGTTGTGCCCATCGCCACCCGGCGAAGGTGGAGAACGGCCGCGTGCTACTGGCCCTGAACGCCGTCCGCCACTGCGCCTGAGTACCTGCCCGGCAGCGCCGAACCACAAGGGAGCGACAGCCATGACCCGAGCGACCCGAACCACCGCCTCGACCTGCTGCTACTGCGGCGTCGGCTGCGGCGTGCTGATCGAGCACGACGGCACGCGCATCCTCGGCGTGCAGGGCGATCCGGAGCATCCGGCCAACTTCGGCAGGCTGTGCAGCAAGGGCTCGACCCTGCACCTGACCGGCGATGCCGATGCCCGCGCCCTGTACCCCGAGCTGCGCCTGGGCAAGGACCTGGCGCGCAGCCGCACCGACTGGGACAGCGCCCTGGAGCATGCGGCGAGCATCTTCGCCGCCACCATCCGCGAGCACGGCCCGGACAGCGTGGCCTTCTACGTCTCCGGCCAGCTGCTCACCGAGGACTACTACGCCTTCAACAAGCTGGCCCGCGCCCTGGTCGGCACCAACAACATCGACAGCAACTCGCGGCTGTGCATGTCCAGCGCGGTGGTCGGCTACAAGCGCAGCCTGGGTGCCGACGCCCCGCCCTGTTCCTACGAGGACATCGAGCGCACCGACTGCCTGCTGATTGCCGGCAGCAATATGGCCTATGCCCATCCCGTTCTTTTTCGCCGGCTGGAAGCCGCCAAGGCCGCGCGCCCGGAGCTGAAGGTCATCGTCGTCGACCCGCGGCGTACCGACACCTGCGAGCTGGCCGACCTGCACCTGGCGATCCTGCCCGGCACCGACGTGGCGCTGTTCCACGGTATCCTCCACCTGCTGCTCTGGGAGGGCTGGATCGACCTCCGCTTCATCGACGCCCACACCGAAGGCTTCGAGGCCCTCAAGGCGCTGGTGCGCGACTACACCCCGGCGGCGGTCGCCGCGCTCTGCGGCATCCCCGAGGAGCAGCTGCTGTGCGCCGCCGAGTGGATCGGCCGGGCACCCAGCTTCCTCTCCCTGTGGTGCATGGGCCTCAACCAGTCCACCGTCGGCAGCGCCAAGAACAGCGCGCTGATCAACCTGCACCTGGCCACCGGACAGATCGGCCGCCCCGGCACCGGCCCCTTCTCCCTCACCGGCCAGCCCAACGCCATGGGCGGCCGGGAGACCGGCACCCTGGCCAACCTGCTGCCCGGCCACCGCGACGCCGCCAGCGCCGCACACCGCGCCGAAGTGGCCGCCCACTGGGGCGTCGAGCGCCTGCCGGAGAGCCCCGGACTGACCGCCGTGGAGCTGTTCGAGGCAGTGCGTGACGGGCGCATCAGGGCGCTGTGGATCGCCTGCAGCAACCCCGCGCAGTCCCTGCCGGACCAGCAGCGGATTCACGAGGCCTTGGCCGCCTGCCCCTTCGTGGTGGTCCAGGAAGCCTTCGCCACCACCGAGACCTGTCGCTACGCCGACCTGCTGCTGCCTGCCGCCAGCTGGGGCGAGAAGGAAGGCACGCTGAGCAACTCCGAACGGCGCATCAGCCACGTGCGCCGCGCCGTGCCAGCGCCCGGAGAGGCGCGGCCGGACTGGGCGATCGCCTGCGACTTCGCCCGCCGCCTGGAACGCCACCTGCGCCCCGGCCTGCCCAGCCTGTTCGACTTCACTGGCCCCGAAGCCCTGTTCGAGGAATACAAGCCGCTCACCGCCGGCCGTGACCTGGACTACAGCGGCCTGAGCTACGCCCTCCTCGACGCCCGCGGCCCCCAGCAGTGGCCCTTCCCGACCGGCGCCACGGCAGGCACCCCACGCCTCTACGCCGACGGCCGCTTCCCCACCGCAAGCGGTCGCGCCCGCTTCGTCGCCGAGCCCTACCAGGCGCCCCGCGAGCGTCGCGAGGCGCGCTTCCCGCTGATCCTCAACACCGGCCGGCTGCGCGACCAGTGGCACGGCATGAGCCGTACCGGCACCGCCGCGCGGCTGTTCGGCCACGTCCCGGAGGCGGTGCTCGGCCTACATCCGGACGAACTGCGTCGGCGCCGCCTGAGTGCCGGCGAGCTGGTGCGGGTACGCAGCCGGCGCGGCAGCCTGATCCTCCCCGTGCAGGCCGATGACAGCCTGCGTCCCGGCCAGGCCTGGCTGCCGATGCACTGGGGCGACCGGTTCCTCAAAGGGCTGGGCACCAACGTCCTGACCCTGCCGGCCTGCGACCCGCTGTCCCGCCAGCCAGAGCTCAAGCACGCCGCCATCGAGGTGGACAAGGTAGAACTGCCCTGGCAGCTGTTCGCCCTGGTCGAGGGCCGGGTGCAAGAGCGCTTCGAGGCCCTGCGCCCACTGGTCGACGGCTTCGCCTACGCCAGCCTGACCCTCGCCGGCCGCGACCGCCCCGCCCTGCAGATCAGGGCCGCCGCCGCCCAAGCCCCGGACGCCGCGCTGCTGGCCGCCATCGACCGGCTGCTCGGCCTCGACGTGGGCCCAGTGCTGGCCTACGACGACCCCCGGCGCACCGTCGGCAAACGCGTGCGCATCGAAGACGGACGCATCCTCGCTCTGCGTCTGGCCGGCGAGACCGCTGCCCGCGACTGGCTCAAGGTGCTGTGGCACGAGGGTCGCAGCGACGCCAAGCTGCGCCGCTGGCTGCTCGCCCCGCTGTCCGCGCCGCCCGGCGGCGGCCAGGTGGCCGACAGGACCCTGTGCAACTGCCTGAACGTCAGCGAGCAGGCGATCCGCGAGGGCATCGCCCGCGGCCTCGACCTCGACGCCCTCAAGCGCGAACTGCAATGCGGCACGAGCTGCGGCTCGTGCGTCCCGGAAATCAAGCGACTGCTGGGGGCCACCGCGAGCGGGCGGGAGCGGTCCCTGGCCGTGCCGACCTGAGGAGGAAACGATCATGAATGGCAAAGTCTGGCTGGTGGGCGCCGGCCCCGGCGACCCGGAACTGCTCACCCTCAAGGCAGTAAAGGTCCTGGCCAGGGCCCAGGTGGTACTGGTCGACGACCTGGTCAACCCGGCAGTGCTGGAGCACTGTCCCGACGCCCGGGTGATCCCGGTAGGCAAGCGCGGCGGCTGCCGTTCCACCCCGCAGGCCTTCATCCACCGCCTGATGCTGCGCTACGCCCGCCAGGGCAAGTGCGTGGTGCGCCTGAAGGGCGGCGACCCGTGCATCTTCGGCCGCGGCAGCGAGGAGGTCGACTGGCTGGCCGCCCACGGCATCGAGGCGGAGCTGGTCAACGGCATCACCGCCGGGCTGGCCGGCGCCACCGGCTGCGGCATTCCCCTGACCCTGCGCGGCATCGCCCGCGGGGTGACCCTGGTCACCGCCCACACCCAGGACGACAGCAGCCTGGACTGGGCGGCCCTGGCCAAAGGCGGCACCACCCTGGTGGTCTACATGGGCGTGGCCAAGCTCGGCGAGGTACGCGACAGCTTGCTGGCCGGCGGCATGCGCGCCGACATGCCGGTGGCGATGATCGAGAACGCCTCGCTGCCGCAGCAGCGCGAATGCCGCAGCAGCCTGGCCCGCATGCGTCAGGACGCCGCGCGCTTCGCCCTGAAGAGCCCGGCGATCCTGGTGATCGGCGAGGTGGCCGCCGCCCGCGAGGCTCTGCTGGCATGCAGTGCCTGATGCTTCCGGGTGCCGCTTGCCATTCTCCTCGGCGAGCTGCCGCTAGAGTATCGGGGAACGTACCCCCTCGCCGGGAGAGCTACCGGGGTGAGGGAAAAGGCAGGCGAAGAAAAACCCGGCCAAGGCCGGGTTCTCCTCGTCGGCAGTCCTCTTACTGCTGGACCTGGGCTTCCACGGCCGCCTCCACGCGGCGGTTGATCGCCCGACCTTCCGGAGTAGCATTGTCCGCCACCGGACGGGACTCGCCATAGCCTACCGAGTCCACCCGCTCCGGGCTTACGCCGTACTGGTTGACCAGCACGTCACGCACCGCGTTGGCGCGGCGTTCCGAGAGCTTCTGGTTGTAGGCGTCGGTACCCACGGAGTCGGTGTGGCCTTCCACCACGGTGGTGGTCTGCGGGTACTGGTTCATGAAGTCGGCCAGGTTCTTGATGTCGCCGTAGCTTTCTTCCTTCACCACCGACTTGTCGAAGTCGAACTTCACGTCCAGCTCGACGCGCACGGTCTGCGGCGGTTCCGGCTGCGGTTCCGGCTCCGGGATCGGCTCGGGTTCGGCCATCACCGGGGCGACCGGCTTGGCGCCGCCGAAGTTCACGCCGACCCCAACGCCGGCCATCCATTCGCTGTCGCCACGGTCGAAGTTGTACAGACCGTCGACGCCCGCACGGGCGAAGAAGTGCTCGGTGAAGTAGTACTTCAGGCCGGCGCCGATCACGCCCTGGGTAGTGTGGTCACGTCCGCTGCGCACGTCCTGGCCGATGCTCTGGTGCGCCAGGCCGCCGGACAGATAGGGACGCAGGCCCGGTCCCGGCTCGCCGAAGTGATAGACCAGGTCCAGGCCGGTGGAACTGCCCTTGATGTTCTTGTTGGTGCTGTCGCCGCGAAGATCGTGATACTCGCCATAGGACAACGACACGGACAGATCTTCGGTCAGGAAGTATCCGATAGATCCCCCCAGCAAGTTGCCTTCATCGAAATCGCGAGTGCTGTCCTCGAAGTAGCGCTTACCGAAAATTTCCGCCTCGACTGCACCTTGGCCTTGGGCCAGTGCGCTGAGGGAAAGACTTCCGATCAGTGAACCTACGACAACGCCTAAGGTGTTTTTCACTTTCATCCTTAAATATCCCCAGTTGCTTGTATTCGAGGTCGGAGTGTCAAAACACGGACCCGAAGGACAATAGTAGAGGCGGATGCAGAAACTGAGTGCAACACAGTCATTGAATTGAAGCCGGAG
>NZ_KB822605.1 GCF_000364625.1 Pseudomonas thermotolerans DSM 14292 | reverse complement strand
GCAGCGCCCTGTACAAAGCCAAGCGCAAGATCGAGAAGGCCAAGGCACAAGTGCGAGCGAAGGTCGAGCACCCGTTTCGAGTGATCAAGCGCCAGTTCGGTTACGTGAAGGTGCGCTTCCGTGGCCTGGCCAAGAACACCGCTCAGCTGGTGACGCTGTTCGCGCTGTCGAACCTATGGATGGCGCGCCGACATTTGCTGACTACCGCAGGAGAGGTGCGCCTGTAATGCGGAAAATGGCTGCTGCGAGGTGCTCGCGGCGGCCAAAAAAGGAGAAATGAGTGGGCTATCTGGCCGGTTTTTGATCGACGGCCCGCTTTCAAAAGCAGCGAGGGCTGAAGTCGACCGGAAATACAGGGCTACTTCAGACCTTCCCTAATTGCTTAATCGTTACCTTGGACACTCTCTACCCCTAGTACAATTCCTCGCGCCCGAATTTTGTGCCACTTTTGTGCCACCGAATTGCATAGCTGGTGGTGGACGGTATTGGACGCTGTTGGATGCAAGATTAGCCTGTAAGCCCCGTATTTACTAGGCTTAAGCCTGTCTAGTAGTGTCCGATAGGATCTATGGGAATCCACTAAATAAGCGCATGGGGTGCAAGGGGTCGAGTGTTCGAATCACTCCGTCCCGACCAAAACCTAAAAAGTCCAGCCACTTAGCAGTGGCTGGACTTTTTTCATTTCGGCGCCCTTCGGGGAAGGGGCCTTGATTTCCGGGAAGAAGTAGAGCTGGGCTTGGAAGTCTGCGTTTGATCACCTTGATGCGGTTGTTCACGCCTTCAAGGAGGCTGGCGTGCGGGGGCGTTGTAGTGGTGCTAGGCCGCCGTTCCGGGCGTGCCGCAGCCAGGCCCGCCAGCCCTCCTGCACGCTGAGGCGTACCAGATTTCCTTTGGCGCATCCTTGAGAACGTAGGCTGTGCCAGTGGCTGGTTGGCCGCGAGCAGCTCCTACGACTGTACGGCGTCTATCCTTGGGGGCGGTTGCGCAGCAGCAGTCGGCAAGCTTTGCTTGACCATCTTGCTCGCTGGTTTGTTTTCGCGCTGGAGGTTGACCTGGTCGACCGGGATCAGGTCGATCAACCTGCGCTACTATGTGAAACATGGTTGTATACCACCTCGGTCTGAGGGCAATGCCGTTTTACTGCTCGGCCGAAGACCATGAGGTGGAGAACGGAATGGCCCATCTGACTGTCCAATTCGGCACGGGTGCCGCGGAGATGTTTCTCCGGGTGGAAAAGATTGATAAGGTGAGGGTCTTTAGACCCAGTAAGGAGTAGGGTGATGAGCGAGGTGTTGTCGATCAACCATGATAAGGCCGGTCACCGGTTCGAAGCCGTCGTGGATGGCGATCGAGCGTACCTGGCCTACATGGATCTGGGACAGCAGACTCTGGACATCTACCGCACCTTCGTGCCGACTTCCCTGCGCGGGCGCGGCATCGCCGCGGCGCTGACCGAGGAGGCACTGGCCTACGCGGACCGCATGGGCTACACGGTCATCCCATCCTGCTCCTACGTCGAGCGCTACATGGAGCGTCGCCGACAGCAGGAAGCCAAGGGCTGAGGTTCTCCTGAAAAAAAGAACGCCGGGCAGTGCCCGGCGTTTTCGTCTTTGCTCCGATCAGTTGCGCGACCTCTTGGGCAGCACCTCTTTGAGCTTGGCGTGCATGGCGCGCACGCTCTTGTCGGTGGTGTCCCAGTCGATGCAGGCGTCGGTGATGGAGACCCCGTACTTGAGCTGGCAGAGATCCTTCGGAATGGGCTGGTTGCCCCAGCCGAGGTGACTTTCCACCATCAGGCCGATGATCGAGGTGTTGCCCTCGAGGATCTGGTTGGCGACGTTGTCCATCACCAGCGGCTGCAGGGCCGGATCCTTGTTGGAGTTGGCGTGGCTGCAGTCGATCATGATGTTCGGACGGATGCCGGCTTTGACCAGTTCCTGCTCGCAGAGCGCCACGCTTACCGAGTCGTAGTTCGGCTTGCCGTTGCCGCCGCGGAGCACCACGTGGCCGTAGGCGTTGCCCTTGGTGGTGACGATGGACACGCCGCCCTGCTGGTTGATGCCGAGGAATCGGTGCGGCCGGGACACCGACTGCAGGGCGTTGATGGCTACTGTCAGGCTGCCGTCGGTACCGTTCTTGAAGCCCACGGCGGAGGACAGGCCGGAGGCCATCTCGCGGTGGGTCTGGGATTCGGTGGTGCGCGCGCCGATGGCCGACCAACTGATCAGGTCCTGCAGGTACTGCGGGGAGATGGGATCGAGCGCCTCGGTGGCGGTCGGCAGGCCCATTTCGGCGAGATCCAGCAGCAGCTTACGGCCGATGCGCAGACCATCCTCGATCTTGAAGGAGTCGTCCAGGTAGGGGTCGTTGATCAGACCCTTCCAGCCCACGGTGGTGCGCGGTTTTTCGAAGTACACGCGCATCACCAGGTAGAGGGTATCGGAGACTTCGTCGGCCAGCGCCTTCAGGCGCTCGGCGTATTCGTGGGCGGCCTTGATGTCATGGATCGAGCAGGGGCCGATCACCAGGAACAGGCGGTGATCCTTACCGTCGAGGATGTCACGGATCACCTGGCGACCGGAGGAGACGGTGCGCTGGGCGGCTTCGGTCAGGGGAAGGTCGCGCTTGAGCTGATCGGGAGTGATCAGGGTCTCGTTGGAGGCGACGTTGAGATCGTCGATCGGTAAATCAGCCATCGTGCAATTCATCAGCTCAGAGTTCACGGGGTCCGCCACTGAGCCATTTCCCCGAGGGGGTTAGCGTCAAGGGCGTGACAGGGGATCGCACCTTAGCGCGTACGGGGCGCTTCGACAATGGGGCGAAAGTCCTGCCTCTGGCCGAATGCCGGCTTCAGCCCGGTTGCGGGAAGTCCGCGGCATAGCGCTCGACCCATTGGCGGGCGACGTCCTCCACCGCCAGGGAGTGCCCGGCCTGCTGCTCGCACTGCTGTCGGTAGCGCTCGATCTGGCAGACCTGCTCGACCATCCGCGCGCGGAACAGCGATTCAGCGTCGAGGAAGGCGATGCCGATCAGGTAGTCATCGGCCTGCTTGCGACACCAGGCGACCACGCCCTTGCAACGCGCCGTCTCGCCGAGCACGGGAATGCGCAGTTCGATGGGGGGCCGCGGCGGAAGGCCCGGTTCGAGTTGCAGGCCACGCCGCCCAGGCTGATATTGTGCAGCCGCATCTTGGGGAGAAAGCGTTGTTCGCGCTCGGCCAGCTCGACCGGCAGCTCACTGGGATGACGCATGTACTGACGCATCGATGACCGGCTCCGGGGGATGGCAATTGGATAGCGCCTTGAACAGTATAGTGGCCGAGCTGGAGCTCACCGATCTGGACGCCGATCGATGTCTGCTGGAGCTGCCGGGGATCTCTCTGGTGATCTTCACCAGCGCCGGTTGTGCTGCCTGTCGCTGGGCCAGGCGCCAGCTACCGACCCTGGAACTGCCGATAGACCGGCTGTGCTGGATCGATGCCGGCCGCAATGGCGGACTGGTCGAGCGCTATGCTGTGTTCCATCTGCCGGCCCTGTTCCTGGTGCGTGATGGCCGGTTCCTCGGAGCCCTGCAGGCGTGTCTGGAGTCGACCGGATTGTCCGCTGCCATTGCATCGGCCCTGAATGGGCCTGAAGAGGAGCTTCCCTGAATGTCCGCATCCCCGCGTCCGCGTATCGGTATCATCGGTACCGGTGCCATTGGTGGCTTCTACGGCCTGCTGCTGGTGCGGGCCGGTTTCGAGGTGCATTTCCTGCTGCGCAGTGAGTTCGCCGCGGTCGCCGAGCGTGGTCTGATTCTTAATAGCGTCGTGCATGGCACCCTGGCCCTGCAGCCAGTGCGGGTCTACCGTTCCGCCGTCGAGATGCCGCCCTGCGACTGGCTGCTGGTGGGTACCAAGACCACCAGCAACGCCGCGCTGGCCCCGGCGATCATCCAGGCTGCAGCGCCGCGGGCGCGGGTGGTGCTGATGCAGAACGGCCTGGGCATGGAGGACGAGCTGCGCCCGCTGCTGTCGGAGGGTCTGCACTTGCTGGGCGGGTTCTGCTACATCTGCGTGCACCGTACCGCGCCTGGGGTGATCGAGCACCAGGCGCTGGGCACGGTGAATCTGGCCTATCACTCCGGACCGGCGGCCGAGGCGGAACGCCTGGCGATCGTCGAGGAAGGGGCGAGCCTGTTCCGGGCCGCGGGCATCGACTCGAAGGCGATGCCGAACCTGGAACAGGCGCGCTGGCAGAAGCTGGTCTGGAACGTGCCCTACAACGGCCTGTCGGTGCTCCTCGATGCCGGCACCGCGGCGCTGATGGCCCAGGGCGAGAACCGTGCGCTGATCGCGGCGATCATGGACGAGGTGGTGCAGGGCGCGCAGGCCTGCGGACAGGCGATTCCCGCAGGCTTCGCGGCGCAGCTGCTGGCTGCCACCGAGCGTATGCCAGACTACCTGCCGAGCATGTACCACGACTTCGCCCGGCGCCGGCCGATGGAGCTGCGGGCGATCTACACCGCGCCGCTGGAGGCGGCGGCCCGTGCCGACTGTGCCATGCCGCGCACGGAGATGCTGTACCGGACGCTACGTTTCCTTGAAGAACGCAACCTGGGCTGAGGCTGAAACCATGGGAAAGGGGCTGGGTGACAAGCTGGTGCTGGCGATTTCCTCGCGGGCACTGTTCGACCTGACGGAGAGCCATCGGGTCTACGAGACCGAAGGGGTGGAGGCCTACCGTCAGTACCAGATCGAGCACGAGGAGGAGATCCTCGCCCCCGGCGATGCCTTCCCGCTGGTGGAGAAGCTGCTCGGCCTCAACCAACTGCTCGGCGAGCCGCGCGTCGAGGTGATCCTGGTGTCGCGCAACAGCGCGGATACCGGCCTACGCGCCTTCAACTCGATCCAGCACTACGGGTTGGCCATCTCCCGCGCCGCCTTTGTCGGCGGGCGCAGCCCGGATCCCTACCTGGCGGCCTTCGGCTGCCACCTGTTCCTCTCCACCCACGCCGAGGACGTGCGCAACGCGCTGCGTTCGGGCTTCGCCGCGGCGACCATCCTTTCCGGCGGGGCGCGCCGGGCGGCCAGTACTGAGTTACGCATCGCCTTCGACGGCGATGCCGTGCTGTTCTCCGACGAAGCCGAGCGTGTCTACCAGAAGGGCGGGCTGGCCGCCTTCCAGGACCACGAGCGCCAGGCGGCTCGAGAACTGCTCCACGGCGGCCCTTTCAAGCCGTTCCTCGCCGCGCTCAATCGCCTGCAGCAGGAATTCCCCGACGAAACCTGCCCGATCCGCACGGCCCTGGTCACCGCTCGCTCGGCTCCGGCCCACGAGCGGGTGATTCGCACCCTGCGTGAGTGGGACATTCGCCTGGACGAGTCCTTCTTCCTCGGTGGCCTGGAGAAGTCGGCGATCCTCGAGGCGTTCGGTGCCGACGTATTCTTCGACGACCAGTTGGGCCACTGCGAGAAGGCTCGCGAGCGGGTCGCCACCGGCCACGTGCCGCACGGGGTGAGCAACGAGCCCCTGCCTTGAGCGCCCGCCGGCCGGTCCTTGCGCTTGTCAGGGCGCTGCTAAGCTCAAACAAGACGCGTTAACTCCGGGCTGTCCTGTCCGCAGATCCCGCCGAGGCAGGTGGGCGCACTTCGCCTATGGCCCTTGCTCTCGTGCAGCGACGGGCTCCGATGCGGCCGCAGAGTCCTTGACAGGCCAAGGAATGGGAGGGTGCATGATCCGTTCGATTCTCTACGCGACCGACCTTGGTTTGTATGCCCCCTACGTGCTCCAGCATGCCCTGGCCCTGGCCCAGGCCTTCCGTGCCCCGCTCAACGTGGTGCATGCCGTGGAGCCGATCAGCCTGCTGGCCGAGTCGGTGCTGAAGAGCTATCTGGATCATGACACCCTCGAGGAGATTCGCAGCAAGGGGCTGAGCACCGTGATGTCCAGCATTGAACGGCGCGTGCTGGAAACCTTCCGCGAAGAACTGGACGAAACCGGCGAGGACGTCACGCTGATCCGCGCGGTGCGCGTTCTGCAGGGGGACCCGCCACAGGTGATCCTGGCCGAGGCCAAGCGTCTGGCGGTCGATCTACTAGTGATCGGCAGCCACAGCCAGACCCTGCGCATGGAAGTGCCCATGGGGCGAACGGCTCAGCGCCTGCTGCAGCTGGCGGAGATACCAGTCTACCTGGTACCTATCCTCCAGCCCCACGAGCAGGGGGCGGCCGAGTAGCTAGACAAAAGGCATGCAAATCTGAAAAAAACGCCTAGTTTTATTCATCTAACCATTAATATGGTTATATGGCGTCGCTGGCCGTCCCAGCGCCGTATTTTCGCTCCGAGGGAAATCTATGAAGCTTCAGCAACTGCGTTACATCTGGGAGGTAGCGCACCACGACCTCAACGTGTCCGCTACGGCCCAGAGTCTCTACACCTCGCAGCCCGGCATCAGCAAGCAGATCCGCCTGCTGGAGGATGAGCTGGGGGTCGAGGTCTTTGCCCGGAGTGGCAAGCATCTGACCCGGGTGACGCCGGCTGGTGAGCGCATCATCAATACGGCGGGGGAGATCCTGCGCAAGGTCGAGAGCATCAAGCAGATCGCCCAGGAGTTCTCCAACGAGAAGAAGGGCACGTTGTCCATCGCCACCACCCACACCCAGGCGCGCTATGCGTTGCCGCCGGTGATCAGCGGCTTCATCAAGCAGTACCCCGAAGTGTCCCTGCACATGCACCAGGGGACCCCCATGCAGATCGCCGAGATGGCCGCGGACGGTACCGTGGACTTCGCCATCGCCACCGAGGCGCTGGAGTTGTTCGGCGACCTGGTGATGATGCCGTGCTA
Organism: Pseudomonas thermotolerans DSM 14292; assembly: GCF_000364625.1. Classification (GTDB taxonomy): domain Bacteria; phylum Pseudomonadota; class Gammaproteobacteria; order Pseudomonadales; family Pseudomonadaceae; genus Aquipseudomonas; species Aquipseudomonas thermotolerans. The sequence goes on along the minus strand of NZ_KB822605.1, from coordinate 161,648 downwards.
CCGCTGGAACCGCTGCGTCATCGTGCCCCAGGGCCACCCGTTGGCCAAGCTGCCCAAGCTGACCCTCGAGGCCCTGGCCGAACACCCGATCGTCACCTACGTGTTCGGCTTCACCGGGCGCTCCAAGCTGGACGAGGCCTTCAATCGCAAGGGCCTGTCGCCCAAGGTGGTGTTCACCGCCGCCGACGCCGACGTGATCAAAACCTACGTACGTCTCGGCCTGGGAGTGGGCATCGTTGCCAAGATGGCGGTAGATGCCAAGCTGGATTCCGACCTGGTGGTGCTGGATGCAAGCGACCTGTTCGAATCCAGCGTGACCAAGATCGGTTTCCGCCGCGGCACCTTCCTGCGCGGCTTCATGTGCGACTTCATCGAACGCTTCGCTCCGCACCTGAACCGCGACATGGTGACCAGAGCGGTGCAGTGCCACAACAAGACCGAATTGGAAGAGCTGTTCCAGGACGTCGAGCTGCCCACCTACTGAGCCCCGAAAACGCAGAATCCGCTGCCGGCGGCCTGGCAGCGGATTCCACGGGATGGATCGCCACCGTGTGGCGATTTTCTTTTCGGGCCGGACTCAGTCACCCCGGTATTCGCAACCGCTGGTGCAGGTTTCGTGGACCCGAACCCGGGACAGCTCGGGGAGCAGCGGTTTCAGCTGCTGCCAGATCCATCTGGCGAGCACTTCGCTGGTCGGGTTCTCCAGGCCAGGAATATCGTTCAGGTAGTTGTGGTCGAGCTGCTCGTAGAGCGGCTTGAAGATCGCCTTGATCTCGGCGAAGTCGCGGACCCAGCCGGTATGCGGATCTACGTTGCCCTGGATGTGGATGGCAACCCGGAAGGAATGCCCGTGCAGTCGGCCGCACTTGTGGCCCGCGGGCACGTGAGGGAGGCGATGCGCCGCCTCGAAGGTGAATTCTTTGAACAGTTCCACGCTCTTGCACTCGTCGATCGGGGCCCGGCAGGGCCCGTGGGAAGGGCACTCTAGCAGCTTTGCCATCAGAGCGGCTGCAGACGCTGGGCCAGGCGGCCGGAGTCGGCCAGTTCGAGGAATTCCTCGCCGAGCCTACGGCTCTCGTCCATGGCCTTGCGCCAGTAGCGCTCGCGGCCTTCGTTGTCGCCCAGATAGCGCTTGAAGTCCTTGCGGTCCGGCAACTTGCCGTGGGGCAGGCGGGCCAGGTACTCAGCCGAGGGGGCGAGCAGCAGCACATCCTGCAGTCGCTCGCCGTCGCTGCGGCGCCAGGGCAGCGCCTTGTCGAACCAGCCGGGGATGACCTTGTCGGTGAAGTGCGGGTAGAGCACCACACCATCGCCGTGGTAAGGCAGATCAAGGTGGTAGTCGAGCAGGCCGCCATCGCGGTAGGTGCCGGCCCCGGCTCCGGGGATGTCGCGCACCCCCTCCATAACCATGGGGATGGAACCGGAGGCCAGCAGGGCATGGCGCAGGTTGCCGCTGTCCAGCGGCAGGTAGCGCGAGGGGAAGTCCCTGAGCTCGCCCAGCGGCGGCGCGCTGCGCGCGTCGTGGAGGATGACCCGCTCGAAGTGTCGGGCCAGACGCGGTCGGCCGAGCAGGTTGTCGGCGATCACCGAGGACAGGCCGAGGCCGAGCCGCCGGCGCTGGTCGTGGGCGAGCAGGCCGTGGCTCTTCACCACCACCACGTTGAGGCGGTAGTGGGGATTGGCGAGGATCTGCGCGTCCTGACCGGCGAGAAGGTCGTCCAGCATGCGGCGGCATGTGCGCGAGACCTCCGCGATGCTCGCCTTGCTGCCGAAGCGTTGGCTGGTGTAGAGCTCGCCGAGCCGGCGGAGGCCCTCGGCGGCATCCGGCAGGCAGGCGCTGGCAAACCGCCAGGCCCCGATGGAAGCGCCGATCAGCGCGCGTTCGCGCGGCGCGCGCGGCAGCCATTCGCCGAACAGCGCCAGGTCCAGGCCCTGAATGCCGAGGGCCTTGGGGCCGCCAGCCGCGCCGGGCAGGATACCTACCTCAGCAGGCTGCAGGCCACGCTCGCGGATGCGCTGCAGGGCCCGGCGGCCGGCCTTGAGGGTCAGGGCAGGGAACTTGATGTGGATAGCGCTCATGCCGGCCTCCGCTGAATCGAGGCCGCCGATTATAGGGGATTGGCGATTCAGGTTGAGTTAAGTCCCCGGCGCTAAGGTGGTTCCCGTAGACAACAGACTGCTTCTGCAGGAGATTACCGCCATGAAAAAAACGACTGCTTTGCTTGCCCTGGCCGCCCTGGCCCTGTCCTTCGGCGCGCAGGCCCGTGACCTGGGGCCCGACGAGGCCCTGCGCCTGCGCGACGCCGGCACCATCCAGTCCTTCGAGCAGCTCAACGCCGCGGCGATCGCCCTGCACCCCGGCGCTACCGTTCACGAGAGCGAGCTGGAGGAGGAGTACGGCCGCTACATCTACCAGGTGGAGCTGCGTGATCCGCAGGGCGTCCGCTGGGACGTCGAGCTGGATGCCACCAATGCCAAGGTTCTGAAGGATCACCAGGACGACTGATGAAACCGCTCATCCGCTACAGCGGCATCCTGGCCCTGATCCTGGCCCTTCTGCTGCCGAGCTGCGGCAGCGAGGCACGGGATCTGGATCAGGATGAGGCCCTCAGGCTACGGGAGGCCGGGATCATTCAGCCTTTCGACCGGCTGTGGTCCGCGGTCATGGCCCGCTATCCGGGCTCGCGCCTGCTGGAGGTGGAGCTGGAGGAGGAGAAGGGCATCTATGTTTATGAAGTGGAGCTGATCACTCCTGCGGGTGTGGTACGGGAGCTGGAACTGGATGCCCGGGACGGGCGCATCCGAAAGGACGAGGAAGACTAGATGCGTTTGCTGCTGGTGGAGGATCACGTACCCCTGGCCGACGAACTGCTGGCCGGCCTGGGCCGGCAGGGCTATGCGGTGGACTGGCTGGCCGACGGCCGCGACGCGGCTTATCAGGGGGCGACCGAGCCCTACGACCTGATCATTCTCGACCTGGGGCTGCCAGGCAAGCCGGGCCTCGAGGTGCTCAGGGAATGGCGCGCCGCGGGGCTCGCCACGCCGGTGCTGATCCTCACCGCGCGCGGCTCCTGGGCAGAACGCATCGATGGCCTGAAGGCCGGCGCCGACGATTATCTGACCAAGCCCTTCCACCCCGAGGAGTTGCAGCTGCGCATCCAGGCGCTACTGCGCCGCGCCCACGGCATGGCCAACCAGCCATGCCTGGAGGCGGCCGGCTTGCAGCTCGACGAGGCGCGCCAGTGCGTCAGCCAGCGCGGCCGCGAGATCGACCTGACCGCCGCGGAGTTCCGCCTGCTGCGCTACTTCATGCTGCATCCCGGGCAGATCCTCTCCAAGAGCCATCTGGCCGAGCATCTCTACGATGGCGAGAGCGAACGGGATTCCAACGTCATCGAGGTGCACGTCAACCATCTACGTCGCAAGCTGGGCCGCGAGGTGATCGAGACCCGCCGCGGCCAGGGCTACCGCTTCCACGGGGTTGCCGGGTGAGCTCGATCCAGCGCCGGTTGAGCTTTGGACTGCTCGGCGTGCTGCTGGTGGTCGGCCTGATCGTCGCCCAGGGCAGTTTGTGGCTCGCCGATCTCGGCTTGCGCCGCTATCTGGAAGGCTCGTTGCGCTACGACACCGAGAGCCTGCTGGCGGCCATGGTACGCGGGCCGCAGGGCATCCAGCTGGATGAGCAGCGCCTGATGGCCAGCTACCAGCGGCCCTTTTCCGGTCACTACTTCCGTATCGACTTCGACTCCCAGAGCTGGCGCTCCCGCTCGCTGTGGGACCACGAGCTGCCGGCGCCGGGCCAGACCGGTCTGCAGAAGGCCCTGGGCGACGGCCCGGACGGCCAACTGCTGCTGGTCTACCGTGTCGACTACCGGCGCTTCGGCCAGCCGATCAGGATCACCGTGGCGCGCGACTACAGCCCGGCGCTGAACAGCCTGCGCGGCTTCCAGTGGCTGATGCTGGGCGTCGGCGGCGGGGCGTTGCTGCTGATCCTCTTCCTTCAGCGGCTGATCGTCCGCCGCGCGTTGCTGCCTCTGGAGCGCACCCGCCAGCAGATAGAGCAGCTGGAGGAGGGGCAGCGCACGGTGTTGGACAGCTCGGTGCCGCTGGAGCTGGAGCCGCTGGTACGGCAGATCAACCATCTACTGACCCATACCGAGGAGACCCTGAAGCGCTCGCGCAACGCCCTGGGCAATCTCGGCCATGCGCTGAAGACACCGCTGGCGGTGCTGCTCAGCCTGGCCGAGCGTGACGAGCTGAAGGCCCATCCCGAGCTGCATGAGTCGCTGCGCCAGCAGCTGGCGTTCATCGAGCAGCGCCTGGGCCGCGAGCTAGGCCGCGCACGGCTGGCCGGCGAGCCCCTGCCGGGCGCCTATTTCAATTGCGACGAGGAATTGCCGGGGCTATTCGAGACCCTGGCGATGATTCACAACCGCGGCCTGCAGCTGGACTGGCAGGCGCCCTTGGGGCTACGTCTGCCCTACGATCGAGAGGATCTCCTCGAACTGCTTGGCAACCTGCTGGACAACGCCTGCAAGTGGGCGCGGCGGCGAGTACGCCTGAGCATCGAGGTGGACGAAGGGGGTTACCGGCTGCTGGTGGACGACGATGGTCCGGGGGTCAACGCCGAACAGCGCGAGGAGATCCTCTGCCGCGGCACGCGTCTGGACGAGCAGGTCGCCGGCCATGGTTTGGGCCTGGGCATCGTGCGGGATATCGTGGAGAGCTGGCGGGGGCGACTGCTGCTGCAGGATAGCCCGTTGGGCGGCTTGCAGGTGCGGGTGGAGCTCCCGCGGGACCTGTCGCGCTCCCGGCGCGCGGGGCAGTGAGGCGTAGCCCAGGTACCGCCCCGCGGACCGGTTCATCCGGCCATGTCACATGCCGTTGGCGAACGCCGGGTTGCTCATGTCGATGGCAGCACGCACCGGCTTCAGAGCCTCGGCGTACCGGGCGAGGATGTCCAGGTCGTAGTCGATGCGGGCGCGTAGCAGAGCATCGTCCTCGCTGGCCGGCTCGCCTTCGTTCAGCACCTTCTCGGCGCGACGCACGATCAGGTGCTCGGGGATGTAGCACAGCCGGCAGTTCTTGTAGCCGGAGGATCGCAGCTCGCTGATCGGGTAGGCACCGCCGATCCCGGAGGACACGCCGACCAGCAGGGCCGGCTTGTGGGCCAGCTCGGTCTTGCTCGCGTAGAGGAAGAAGTTCTTGATCGCCGGGCAGGCCATGCCGTGCCATTCCGGGGCGATGACGATCACCGCGTCGGCGACCTGCAGCAGTTCGGCGTACTGGCTCCACGGACCGGTGTCTTCCGCCGGCCAGAGCGGTAGCGGGTTCTGGCCGAGGTCGATGACCTGGCTGAGGTCTTCGCGGGTCTTGCCCAGCTCAATCAGGCGCTGGCGCAAGTAGCGGGCGACCTTGGCGGACTGGCTGTTGGCCCGGCCGGAGCCGGAGACGATGGCGTAGTTGAGCATGTTTCAGGTTCCCTTCATGCAAAGACGCGCAGCTCGAGGTTGCGCGGGAATGTTCGGCAACGCGAGGCATGCAGGCCGGTAGTCGGATGACGCCGGCTCTGTTGGGCGGGTGTGGCCGGGCGAGCCGGCCACCAAGCCTGCCACTATACGCGGAATTGATCCATCAAGCCCTGTTGGTGGTTGGCCAGCTTGTTCAGCGACTGACTGACCTGCGCTGATTCCTCGGCCTGCTGGGACAGCGACTCGGTGACGTCGCGGATGGTCGCCACGTTGCGGTTGATCTCCTCGGCCACCGCGCTCTGCTCCTCGGCGGCGCTGGCGATCTGCAGGTTCATGTCGGTGATCACCGAGACTGCCTCGCCGATGCGGCGCAGCGCGGCCACCGCCTGCTCGACCTGGGCGACGCTGCCCTGGGCCTGCTGATGGCTGCTGTGCATGGAGTCGACCACCTCACGGGTGCCGTGTTGCAAGCCTTCGATCACCTGGCGGATCTCTTCCACCGAGTCCTGGGTGCGCTTGGCCAGGTTGCGGACCTCGTCGGCGACCACCGCGAAGCCGCGTCCAGCTTCGCCGGCACGGGCCGCCTCGATGGCTGCGTTGAGGGCCAGCAGGTTGGTCTGCTCGGCGATGCCGCGAATCACCTCCAGTACCGAACCGATCTGCTCGCTGCTGGCGGCCAGGCCTTCCACCTGGCTCATGGCACTGGTCATGTTGCGCGCCAGGTCGTCGATGGCCGCGGTGGTGCGGTCGATGACGCTGAGCCCCTCGCGGGTCGCCTGGTCGGCCCCCCGGGCGGCGTCGGCGGCCTGAGCGGCGCTGCGGGCGACGTCCTGGGCGGTGGCGCTCATCTCGTTGGAGGCGGTGGCCACCTGTTCGACTTCGCGGAACTGCTGCTGCATGCCGGAGCTGGTCTGGGTAGCGATCGCCGCGGACTGGTCGGCGGTACTGCGGGCGTCCTGCACGCTGCGCTTCACGTCGGCGATGATCGGCTGCAACTTGTCGAGGAAGCGGTTGAACCAGCCGGCCAGCTCGCCGAGTTCGTCCTTGCGCTCGTAGTCGAGGCGGCGGGTGAGGTCGCCTTCGCCGCTGGCGATGTTGCGCAGCATGCCGGCCACGCTGAGGATCGGCCGGGTCACGCCGCGGGCGGTCAGCCACATCAGCACCAGACCACCGAGTACCGCGGCCAGACCGAGGCCGAGGGAGACCAGGCTGTCGTCCACGCGACGCGCATCCAGTTCGCTCTCCAGGCGCAGTGCCGGTTCGTGCAGCAGGTGCTGGGGCACTTCCAGCAGCACGCTCCAGGGCTTCGACTCGGGGATCGGCTGCAGCGGGGTAAGCACGCGCAGCATCTCTTGGCTGTCCAGCACCTGGGCCTGGTTCTGGGCGGTGAGGCGGATCAGTTCGCCGCCTAGGTCGGCGAAGGCGCTGTCGGCGGACTTGCCGAGAATGGTGGCATCCCGGCTGTGGCCGGCGAGGTAGCCCCGCGGACTGAGGATGCTGACGTGGCCCTGGCCGTCGAAAAGCTCCTGGTTGCCCTGCAGGCTGATGTCCTGGAGGCTATCGAGGGTGATGTCCAGGCCCAGCACGCCGATCACCTTGCCATCCTTCTTCAGCGGATAGGCGATGGTGGTCATCAGGATGGGCTTGCCGGTGGCGGTGTCCAGGTAGGGATCGATCAGGCAGATGCTGCCGCTGTCGAACGGACAGGTGTACCAGGTGTTGTAGGGCTGGCCGCTAGTGGAGGGGGTAGTGTCGTGGATCATCGCCTCGCTCACGGCTTCGCTCGACAGCTGGCCGGGAGTGGTCTGGGTCCAGTAGATGGCGAAGCGGCCCTGGTCATTGCTACCCAGCTCGGACTGTTCGACGAAGAGTTCGTCCTTGCCGTCCAGCCCGTTGGGTTCGAAGACCACGTAGAGGCCGAGCAGGCCGGGGTTGGCCTCCAGGGCGGTGCGCACCTGGCGGGTCAGATCCTCGCGCAGGTCGAAGGCATCGAGAAAACGCTTCTCCGCCTGTTCGCGGAGGAACAGGATCTGCCGTGAGAAGCCCTTGCCATACTGGTAGGCATCCATGAAGAAACGCTGGATGCGCAGGGCCTGGGTTTCGCCGCGCGCCTGCATGCGCAGGCGTGCGGATTCCTCTAGCATCTGCGAACTCGACGCCTTCACAACTTCGGCGCTGCGCTTGGCCTGATACAGCGAGGCGCCCACCAGCAGGGTGACTATCGCCAGCAGGGACAGACCGGCCAGCAAGCAGATCTTCCATTGGATGGACAGACGGCTAAAGAGCATTGCGACACACCTTCTAATTGAAATTGTTAGATGGGACTGTTTACCGGTTATCGACCGGACGTCGTTTTTCTTGACTGCCAAAGTCCGCCGCTGGTCATTCATTGCTCCGTCGGGAAGCTTTGACGGCAGCCGAAGGCTTCGGCAAAGTGGCGCCTTTTTGCGCTGCTCGACCGTTAATCGGAGGACATATGAATGCAGTGGTAGTGGCGGTCGCCATCATGCTGGTGCTGAGCCTGTGCCGTGTGCACGTGGTGATCGCCTTGATCGTCGGGGCCCTGGCCGGCGGTCTGCTGGGCGGCCTGGGGCTGGAGAACACCCTCAAGGCCTTCAACGACGGCCTGGGGGGCGGGGCCACGGTGGCGCTGTCCTATGCGCTGCTCGGCGCCTTCGCGGTGGCCATCGCCAAGTCCGGCTTGGCCCACGCACTGGCGGACAAGGCCTTGGCCCTGGTCGGCAAGGAGAATGGTGACGGCGCTGGCGCCGGCATGCTGAAGATGCTGCTGATCCTGCTGGTGCTGGCCGTGTCGATTTCCTCGCAGAACATCCTGCCGATCCACATCGCCTTCATTCCGCTGCTGATCCCGCCGCTGCTCTACGTGTTCGCCCGCTTGCAGATCGACCGCCGGCTGATCGCCTGCGTGATGACCTTCGGCCTGATCACTCCCTACATGTTTCTGCCGGTGGGCTTCGGCAACATCTTCCTCAACGAGATCCTGGTGGCCAACGTGGTCCGCAACGGCGTGGACGTCAGCGAGGTGAGTGTCACCGAGGCCATGAGCATTCCGGCGCTGGGGATGGTCTGCGGCCTGCTGCTGGCCCTGTTCAGCTACCGCAAGAAACGCGAATACGCCGTGGAGCGCATCGCCCAGGTGGAGCAGGTGGTCTCCCGCTACGAGCCGCGCAGCCTGCTGGTGGCCGGGGCGGCTGTGGCGCTCGCCTTCATGGTGCAGCTGTGGCTGGATTCGATGATCGTCGGCGCCCTGGCTGGCTTCGTGCTGTTCTCCCTGTCCGGTGTGGTGCGCTGGCGAGAGGCCGACGACCTGTTCACCGAAGGGATGAAGATGATGGCCATGATCGGCTTCATCATGATCGCTGCCGCCGGCTTCGCCGAGGTGATGAAGGCCACTGGCCAGATCCAGGCGCTGGTCGACGCCTCGGTGGCCTGGATCGGCAATAGCAAGGCACTGGGTGCGCTGCTGATGCTGCTGGTGGGGCTGCTGGTGACCATGGGCATCGGCTCGTCGTTCTCAACCGTGCCGATCATCGCGGCGATCTTCGTGCCGTTGAGCGTCGAGCTGGGCTTCAGCCCGCTGGCCATTGTCAGCATCGTCGGTACCGCCGGTGCCCTGGGCGACGCCGGCTCACCAGCCTCCGACTCGACCCTCGGCCCCACCTCCGGTCTGAACGTCGACGGCCAGCACCACCATATCTGGGACACCGTGGTGCCGACCTTCCTGCACTACAACCTGCCGTTGCTGGTGTTCGGCTGGGTGGCGGCCATGGTGCTGTAGGCACGGAGAGGGCAGGGCGGCGAGCCCTGCCGGCTGAACGCCAGACACAAAAAAACCCGGCCTGAGTGCCGGGTTTTTTGTTGGCGATCTGCGGGTCAGCCGGCGAAGGCCAGGCCGGCGTGCTGCACAAGGTCCAGCAGCGGCTGCGGGTAGACGCCGAGGACGAAGGCCAGGACCGCCACGCACAGCAGCATGATGCCGCCGGCGCGCTGGGCCCAGCGCATGGGCGCGTCGTGGCGGTGCAGGTTGGGCTCGACCAGGAACATCGCCACCATCACACGTAGGTAGTAGTAGACGCCGATCGCACTGCCGACGATCAGGGCGGCCAGCAGCCACCACTGGCCGGACTCGACACCGGCGGCAATCACGTAGAACTTGCCGATAAAGCCGGCGGTCAGCGGAATGCCGGCCAGCGACAGCATCATCACGGTAAGCACTGCGGTGAGGTAAGGACGGCGCCAGAACAGGCCACGGTACTCGTACAGGGCATCCGCATCGCGGCCGCTGTAGGGAGTGGACATCAGGGTGATGACCCCGAAGGCGCCCAGGCTGGTCAGGGTGTAGGTGGCTAGGTAGACGCCGATGGCCTCCACGGCCAGGCCCTTGCTGGCGATCACCGCGATCAGCAGGTAGCCGAAGTGGGCGATCGAGGAGTAACCGAGCAGACGCTTGAGATTGCTCTGGATCAGCGCCAGCAGGTTGCCGATCAGGATCGAGGCGATGGCGATGGCCGACAGCACCAGATTCAGCAAGCCCTCGTTGGCCACCGGGGAGATTTGGAACAGGCGCAGCAGCACGGCGAACACTGCAACCTTGCTGGCAGTGGCCAGGAAGGCGGCGACCGGCGCCGGGGCGCCTTCGTAGACGTCCGGGGTCCACAGGTGGAAGGGCACCAGCGACAGCTTGAAGGCCAGGCCGACCAGCATCATGCCCAGGCCGAGCTGGGCCATGGCGCTGGGCAGACCGTTGGCGGCCAGCTGGGTGCCGATGCCGGTGAAGTTCAGGGTGCCGGCGTCGGCATACAGCAGCGCCATGCCGAACAGCAGGAAGGCCGAACCGGCGGCCGACAGCACCATGTACTTGATGCCGGCTTCCAGCGAGCGCTTGTTGAAGAAGGCGTAGGCCACCATGCCGTAGACCGGCACCGAGAGCAGCTCCAGGCCGATGAACAGGCCGGCAAGGTTCTGTGCGCTGACCAGCAGGATGCCGCCGGCGGCGGCCAGCAGGGTCAGCAGGTAGAGCTCCTCGCGGTTGCCCGGGTAGCCCTTGCCGTCGTCGTGCTCGCCTAGATAGGCGTGGGCGAGGGTCACGCAGGCCAAGGTGGCGATCAGGATCAGCGCGGTGTAGAAGCAGGCGTAGCGGTCCACCTGGACCATCTCGGTGACCGCCAGCGGGGTGGCGCCGAGAGCCGGGATGATGGACAGCAGGGCCAGGTTGAGGCCCAGCACCGACAGCACATAGGTGAGGGTGTGGTTGCGGCGCCAGGCGATGCCGAGCATCACCACCACCGCGGTGGCACAGGTCACCAGCAGTGGCAGCAGGGCGATGAGGTGTTGAGTGGTGAATTCCATAGCGCTACTTACCGAGCCGAAGCGAATTGAGTGAAGGCGGTTCCGAACCACTGCTGCACGCCGTGCATGCTGGCGGCAGAGGTATCGAGCACCGGCTGCGGGTAGATGCCGAGCAGCACCAGCAGCACCGCCAGACCGAGGACCATGCCCAGCTCACGGGGACGCAGGCCGGCGAGCGGGCTGTCATCCTTGGCCGGCCCGAAGTAAGCGCGGTGGATCATGATCAGCGAGTACACCGAACCAAGCACCAGGCCGCTGGTGGCCAGCACGGCGATCCAGGGCACGTACTGGAAGGAACCGATGAGGATCAGGAATTCGCCGACGAAGTTGCCGGTGCCCGGCAGGCCCAAGGCCGCGGCGGCGAAGAACAGGCTCACCGCCGGCAGGTAGGGCATGCGTGCCCAGATGCCACCCATCTGGCGCATGTCACGGGTGTGCAGGCGCTCGTAGAGCTGGCCGCAGAGGATGAACAGCGCAGCGGCGGACAGGCCGTGGGCGACCATCTGCACCACCGCGCCCTGCAGGGCGATTTGGCTGCCGGAGTAGATGGCGATCAGCACGAAGCCCATGTGCGACACGCTGGAATAGGCCACCAGGCGCTTGATGTCGGTCTGCGCGAAGGACAGCAGGGCGCCGTAGACGATGGCGAACACCCCCAGCCACATGACGATGGGGGCGAACTCCGCCGAGGCGTTCGGGAACAGTGGCAGGGAGAAGCGCAGCATGCCGTAGGCTGCGGTTTTCAGCAGGATGCCGGCGAGGTCCACGGAACCGGCGGTCGGCGCCTGGGCGTGGGCGTCCGGCAGCCAGGAGTGCAGCGGCACCACCGGGAACTTCACCGCGAAGGCGATGAAGAAGCCGAGCATCAGCAGGTACTCGGTGCGCGGTGCCAGCTCGGCCTTCAGCAGATCGGCGTAGTTGAAGGTCAGCACGCCAGTCTGGCTGTAGTTGACCAGTACCAGGCCGAGGATCGCCACCAGCATCACCAGGCCGCTGGCCTGGGTGTAGATGAAGAACTTGGTGGCGGCGTTGATGCGGGTCTTGCCTTCGCTGCCGCTATGACCCCAGAGCGCGATGAGGAAGTACATCGGCACCAGCATCATTTCCCAGAAGAAGAAGAACAGGAACAGGTCGACGGCCAGGAAGACGCCGACCACGCCGCCGAGGATCCACATCAGGTTGAGGTGGAAGAAGCCGATGCGGTGCTGGATCTCGTTCCAGGAGCAGAGCACCGAGAGCACGCCGAGCAGGCCGGTGAGGACGACCATCAGCATCGACAGACCGTCCAGCGCCAGGTGGATGGTGATGCCGAAGCGCTCAATCCATGGCACCTGGAACTCGCTGGCCCACTGCGGGGCGACGCCCGGCGCGGGAGCCAGGGTGAAGTCGCCGGTGGCCCACAGCCAGAGGCCGAGGCCGAACAGCAGGAGCATGCTCAGCAAGGCGATCCAGCGGGGCAGGGTAGTGCCGAAGCGCTCACCGTACCAGCACAGCAGGCCGCCGATGAAGGGAATCAGGATTAGCCAGGGCAGAATCATGACGGGCTGTGTTCCTTAATTCAGAAAATCATGAGGGTGGCGAGCAGCAGTACGGTACCGCCGACGATGGACGCTGCGTACCAGCGCAGGTTGCCGGTCTCCGTGAGACTCATGGCATGGTGTCCGCCACGTGCCAGGCGCGGGATGACGCCGATGGTGCGGTCGATCGGGTCACGGCCGAGCAGCCGGCAGAGCAGCAGGTAGGGCTTGACGAACAGCTTGTCGTACAGCCAGTCGAAGCCCCAGGCGGCGAACCACCAGGTCGACAGGAAGCGACCCGGGGCGCTGGCAGCGATGGCGCTGACCAGGCTGCGCTTGCCGAGGAACAGCAGGGCGGCGAGCAGGATGCCGGCGACCGCGATGGCTCCCGAGGCGATTTCCAGGCTGTGTTTGCCCTCGCCGCCGGCGTGACCGATGCTCTCCGGCAGCACTCCGGCCAGCGGCGGGGTGATCAGCGCGCCGACGAAGGTGGAGAGAACCAGCAGGGTCAGCAGCGGCAGGTTGTGGGCGATGCCGTGGCCCGGATGCACCTCGGTCTTGGCCTCGCCGTGGAAGGCGATGAAGATCAGCCGGAAGGTGTAGATCGAGGTCAGGAAGGCGCCCAGCAGGCCGGCGTAGAGCAGGCCGTTGTGACCGCTGGCGAAGGCTTCCCAGAGGATCTCGTCCTTGGAGTAGAAGCCCGCGGTGAGCAGCGGCAGGGCTGCCAGAGCGGCGCCGCCGACGATGAAGCTGGCGTAGGCCAGTGGCAGCTTCTTCCACAGCCCGCCCATCTTGAAGATGTTCTGCTCGTGGTGGCAGGCGTTGATCACCGAGCCGGAGGCGAGGAACAGCAGGGCCTTGAAGAAGGCGTGGGTCATCAGGTGGAAGATCGCCGCGCTCCAGGCACCCACGCCCAGAGCGAGGAACATGTAGCCGATCTGGCTCATGGTCGAGTAGGCGAGGATGCGCTTGATGTCGGTCTGCACCAGGGCGGCGAAGCCGGCCAGAACCAGGGTCACGCCGCCGACGATGCCGACCAGCTCGAGGATTTCCGGGGTGAGCAGGAACAGGCCGTGGGTGCGGGCGATCAGGTAGACGCCGGCGGTCACCATGGTCGCCGCGTGGATCAGTGCGGAGACCGGGGTCGGACCGGCCATGGCGTCGGCCAGCCAGGTCTGCAGCGGCAGCTGGGCGGACTTGCCGACCGCCCCGCCGAGCAGCATCAGGGTCGCCACCCACAGCCAGCTGTCGCCGGCCGCGTACTTCTGCGGTGCCAGCACCAGCAGCTCTTGGATGTTCAGGGTACCGAGGTGCAGGAACAGGATGAACAGGCCGATGGCCATGAACACGTCGCCGATGCGGGTGACGATGAAGGCCTTGAGTGCCGCGTTGCCGTTCGGCACGTGCTTGAAGTAGAAGCCGATCAGCAGGTAGGAGCACAGGCCCACGCCTTCCCAGCCGAAGTACAGGAACAGCAGGTTATCGCCGAGCACCAGGAACAGCATGCTGGCGATGAACAGGTTGGTGTAGGCGAAGAAGCGCGAGTAGCCCTCTTCACCGCGCATGTACCAGCTGGCGAACAGGTGGATCAGGAAGCCGACGCCGGTGACCACGCCGAGCATGGTCAGCGACAGGCCGTCCAGGTACAGGGTGAAGCTGGGGGCGAACTCGCCCACGCTCATCCACTGCCAGAGTACCTGGGTGTAGGCGCCGCCTTCCGGCGGGTTGACGTTGAACTGCCAGATGACCCAGGCGGCGACCAGGGCGGACAGGCCGACCGAGCCGACGCCGATCACGGCAGAGGTGTTTTCCGAGAAACGTCCGCGGGAGAAGGCCAGCACGAGCCAGCCAATCAGCGGGAAAAGGCAGGTGAGGAATAGTAGGTTCATCCGCGCATCTCGCTGGCAGCGTCGATATCGAGGGTGTGGAAGCGGCGATAGAGTTGCAGCAGGATCGCCAGGCCGATGCTGGCCTCCGCGGCCGCCAGGGTGATGATCATGATGAACATCACCTGGCCGTCGGGTTGCGCCCAGCGGCTGCCGGCGACCACGAAGGCCAGGGCGGCGGAGTTCATCATGATTTCCAGGCTCATCAGCACGTAGAGGATGTTGCGGCGCACCATCAGGCCGAGCAGACCTAGGCAGAACAGCACGCCGGCGACGGCCAGACCGTGCTCCAGGGGGATCGAGTTCATCATGGTTCCTTGGCCTCGTGGCGTCCGAGGTGGAAAGCCGCGACCAGAGCTGCGAGCAGCAGCAGGGAAGCGAGTTCGACGAGCAGCAGGTAGGGGCCGAACAGGCTGACGCCCACCGCCTTGGAGTCGATGGTGCTCAGGCCCAGGGCCGCGCCGGTGTCAGACTGGCCGAACAGCACGTAGAGCAGCTCGGCTAGCAGGGCCGCGGCGAGGATCGCCGGCCCCGTCCAACTGCTCGGCTGCAGCCACTGGCGCTCCTGCTGGACGATGGTCTGGCCGAGGTTGAGCATCATCACCACGAACACGAACAGCACCATGATGGCGCCGGCGTAGACGATGATTTCCAGCGCGCCGGCGAAGGGCGCTCCCAGGCTGAAGAAGCACATGGCTACCGCCAGCAGGGAAATGATCAGGTAGAGCAAGGCGTGGATCGGATTGCTGTTGGTGATCACCCGCAGCGTGGATATCACGGCAACGCCTGCGGAGAAATAGAAAGCGAATTCCATCTTCTTTCGTCCTTAGGGCAGCAGGCTCTTCACGTTGATCGGTTCGGCTTCGTTCTGTGCCGCGCCTTTCGGCTTGCCAGCGATGGCCATGCCGGAGACGCGGTAGAAGTTGTAGTCCGGGTTCTTGCCGGGGCCGGAGATCAGCAGGTCTTCCTTCTCGTAGACCAGGTCCTGGCGGCGGAACTCGGCCATCTCGAAGTCCGGGGTCAGCTGGATCGCGGTGGTCGGGCAGGCCTCCTCGCAGAGGCCGCAGAAGATGCAGCGCGAGAAGTTGATGCGGAAGAACTCCGGATACCAGCGGCCGTCCTCGCGTTCAGCCTTCTGCAGGGAGATGCAGCCCACCGGGCAGGCCACCGCGCAGAGGTTGCAGGCCACGCAGCGCTCGTCGCCGTCGGGGTCGCGGGTCAGCACGATGCGCCCGCGGTAGCGCGGCGGCAGGTACACCGGCTCTTCCGGGTACTGCAGGGTGTCACGCTTGCGGAAGGCGTGGCCGAAGATCATCACCAGGCTGCGCAGCTGGGTGTAGGTGCCGTGCAGGATGTGGAGGATTTCTTTGAACATGGTGGTTCCTCCTTACTGGGACGCGGCCAGCACGAGCGCGCCGGTCACCAGCAGGTTGAGCAGGGTCAGCGGCAGGCAGACCTTCCAGCTGAAACTCATCACCTGGTCATAGCGCGGGCGCGGGACGGAGGCGCGCAGCAGGATGAACAGCATGATGAAGAAGGCGGTCTTCAGGGCGAACCAGACGAACGGGATCTGCGGGAGCAGGCCGAACGGGCCGTGCCAGCCACCGAAGAACAGGGTGACCAGCAGCGCCGAGATGAACACGATGCCGATGTACTCGCCGACGAAGAACATGCCCCATTTCATCCCGGCATACTCGATGTGGTAGCCGTCGGCCAGCTCCTGTTCCGCTTCCGGCTGGTCGAACGGGTGACGGTGGGTCACCGCGACGCCGGCGATGAAGAAGGTGCAGAAGCCGAGGAACTGGGGAATGATGAACCACAGGTGCTGGGCCTGGTAATCGACGATGTCGCGCAGGTTGAAGGAGCCCACCTGGGCCACCACGCCCATCAGCGCCAGGCCCATGAACACCTCGTAGGACACCGTCTGCGCCGAGGCGCGCAGGGCGCCGAGCAGGGCGTACTTGTTGGCGCTGGACCAGCCGGCGAACATCACCGCGTAGACCGATAGGCCGGCCATGGCGAAGAAGAACAGCAGGCCGATGTTCAGGTCCGCCACGCCCCAGGTCGGGGTGATCGGAATCACCACGAAGGCGATCAGCAGGGCGCTCATGGCCACCACGGGGGCCAGGGTGAAGATTGGCTTGTCGGCGAACGGCGGGGTCCAGTCCTCCTTGAAGAACATCTTGATCATGTCCGCGCCGAGCTGGAAGGCACCGAACGGGCCGACCCGGTTGGGACCGTAACGGTCCTGCCAGAGGCCCAGCAGGCGGCGTTCCACCCAGCTCAGCAGGGCGCCGCAGATCACCACGGCGAGGAGGATCACGATGGCCTTGAGGACCGCGATGATCACTTCGACCACTTCGGGAGTCAGCCAGCTCATTGCGCGACCTCCTGCAGAGCGGTGGCCGTCTGGCCGTAAAGCCGCGGCGGAATGCCAGGTAGCCCAACGGGCAGGGCGACCAGGCCGACCGCCAGCTCCTCATCGACGCGCACCGGCAGGCGCAGGCTCTGGCCGCCGACCTGCAGGCTGAGCAGCGCGCCGTCGGCGACGCCTAGGCGCTGCGCCTCGGCGCTGGCGAGGGCCACGTAGCTCGCGGGGATGCGGGTCTCGAAGGCCGCCGCGCGGGCGCTGGTCTCCTCGCTGCCGAACAGGTGGTAGAAGGGCACCACCTGCCAAGTGCCGGGCGCCGGGTTGAAGGGCGCCGGGACGGCGGTGAACCATTCCAGGCGATCGCCGTGCGGCTCGATCAGGCGCACGCCGGGGTCGCCGGCGCGCAGGTGGCCGCCCACCTCGTCCTGGAACTTGTTCCAGGCCTGCGGCGAGTTCCAGCCCGGGGCCCAAGCGAAGGGGATCTGCTGGCGCGGCTCGGCGGTGCCGGAATAGCCTTCCATGGAGAAGGCGAAGGGGCTGTCCGGATCCTGCGGAGCGCGCGGTTCGTGCACGCTGATGTTGGCGCGCATGGCGGTGCGCCCGCTGTAGCGCAGCGGCTCACGGGCCAGCTTGAGGCCCTTGATGCGGAATGCGGCGGACGGCGCGGCATCGCGGATGCCGGCGAGCAGCGCGTTGCTGGCGGCGCAGGCGGCGGTGACCTGATCCAGCTGGGTCCAGTCCACGGCCTTGCCCTGCAGCGTACTGTGTAGCGCGTGCAGCCAGCGCCAGCCTTCGCGGATGAGGATCTCGGCGTCGTAGTAGGAGGGCTCGTAGACCTGGAAGAAGCGCTGGGCGCGGCCTTCCTGGCTGACCAGGGTGCCGTCGCCTTCGGCGAAGCTGGCCGCCGGCAGCACCAGATGGGCGCGCTCGACGGTCGGGGTCAGCTGGTGGTCGGCAACGATCACCGCCTTGGCGGCGGCGAGAGCGGCATCCACCCTGGCGGCGTCGGCGCGGCGGTACAGGTCGTTCTCCAGTACCACCACGGCATCCGCCTGGCCGGAGGTCAGGGCGTCCAGCGCCGCGTCCACGGACTCACCGCCGAACAGGGCCAGACCCAGGCTGTTGGCTTCCGGCACCACCAGGCTGATGGAGCCGTTCTTTTCGCGGGCCTTGAGCGCCTTGGCGATGTTGGCGGCGGCCTCGATCAGTGCCTTGTTGCCCAGCGAGGTGCCGGAGATCACCAGGGGGCGCTTGGCGGCCAGCAGGGCCTCGGCGATGCGCTGGGCCAGCTCGGCGGCCTCGCGCTCCAGGCCGACCACCGCCGGGGCGCTGGGGTCGATGGCGTGGGCCACGGCGAAGCCGAGGCGGGCCAGGTCGTCCGGTGCGGCGTGCACGCACTCGGCGGCGACGTCGTCCAGTCGGGTGGCGCTCAGGCTAGCGATGAACAGCGGGTTCTTGGCGTGCTGGGCGATGGTCTTCACCGCGGCGTCCAGCCAGGGCTGGATCTTCAACGCGGCAGCCATTTCCTCGCCCTTGCCTTTGACCGACTGGCGCAGCGCCAGGGCGATGCGCGCGGCGGTCTGGGTCAAGTCTTCGCCGAGCACGAAGACTGCGTCGTGGTCCTCGATCTCGCGGATCGACGGGATCGGCAGCGGGCTGTCCTGCAGGACGCGGAGCACCAGGCGCAGGTTTTCCAGCTCGTCGGCGGCGATGCCGCTGTAGTAGTTGTCTTCGCCGACCAGCTCGCGCAGGGCGTAGTTGCTTTCCAGGCTGGCGCGCGGCGAGCCGATGCCGATCACCCGTTTGCCCTTGAGCAGCTCGGCAGCCTTGTCCAGGGCGGCGTCGATGCCCAGCTTCTGGCCATTGAACAGCGGCTGGCGCGGGCGGTCCTTACGGTTCACGTAGCCGTAGCCGAAGCGGCCGCGGTCACAGAGGAAGTAGTGGTTCACCGAGCCGTTGTAGCGGTTCTCGATGCGCCGCAGCTCGCCGTAGCGCTCGCCGGGGCTGATGTTGCAGCCGCTCGAACAGCCGTGGCAGATGCTCGGCGCGAACTGCATGTCCCACTTGCGGCTGTAGCGCTCGGAATGGGTCTTGTCGGTGAACACCCCGGTGGGACAGACCTCGGTGAGGTTGCCGGAGAACTCGCTCTCCAGCACGCCGTCCTCGATGCGCCCGAAGTAGACGTTGTCGTGGGCGCCGTAGACGCCCAGGTCGGTACCGCCGGCGTAGTCCTTGTAGTAGCGCACGCAGCGGTAGCAGGCGATGCAGCGGTTCATCTCGTGGGCGATGAACGGGCCGAGGTCCTGGTTCTGGTGGGTGCGCTTGGTGAAGCGGTAGCGGCGCTGGTTGTGGCCGACCATCACCGTCATGTCCTGCAGGTGGCAGTGGCCGCCTTCCTCACAGACCGGGCAGTCGTGGGGGTGGTTGGACATAAGCCATTCGACCACGCTCTTGCGGAAGGCCTTGGCTTCCTCGTCGTCGATGGAGATCCAGGTGTTGTCGGTTGCCGGGGTCATGCAGGACATGACCAGACGACCGCGTTTGTCGTTTTCGTCGGTGTACTGCTTGACCGCGCACTGGCGGCAGGCGCCGACGCTGCCGAGTGCCGGGTGCCAGCAGAAGTAGGGGATGTCGAGGCCCAGTGACAGACAGGCCTGTAACAGGTTGTCCGCCCCGTCGACCTCTAGCGTCTTGCCGTCTACGTGGATAGTGGCCATGGTTCAGTCTTCATCTACCCGTCGAAACGGGTTTGGCTAATGGGAATTCTTGTACTGCGGCACGCAGGGGAATGGCCTGACCAACGTCCTGCGTGCCGTCCAGCTAATCGCTAAGCGCCAACCGCCTGCGGCTTGGCTTCGGCCGAACCCTGCGGCCGGGCCACGCCCGCCTCGAACTCGTGCCGGAAGTACTTGATCGCACTGCCCAGCGGCTCCACGGCGCCGGGGGCGTGGGCGCAGAAGGTCTTGCCCGGGCCCAAGCAGTTGACCAGGTGCAGCAGGGTGTCGAGGTCTTCGGGGGTGCCCTGGCCGCGCTCCAGGGCGCGGAGGATTTTCACGCTCCACGGTAGGCCGTCGCGGCACGGGGTGCACCAGCCGCAGGACTCGCGGGCGAAGAACTCTTCCATGTTGCGCAGCAGCGAGACCATGTTCACGGTGTGGTCCACGGCGAGTGCCAGGCCGGTGCCCATGCGGGTGCCGACCTTGCCGATGCCGCCGGCGTACATCTGCGCATCCAGGTGTTCCGGGAGCAGGAAGCCGGTACCGGCGCCGCCGGGCTGCCAGCACTTGAGCTGATAGCCGTCGCGCATGCCGCCGGCGTACTCCTCGAGCAGCTCGCGGGCGGTGATGCCGAAGGGCACTTCCCAGACGCCCGGGTTCTTCACCTTGCCGGAGAAGCCCATCAGCTTGGTGCCCATGTCCTCGCTGCCCGGACGGGCCAGCGACTTGTACCAGTCCACGCCATTGCCGACGATGGCCGGCACGTTGCACAGGGTCTCGACGTTGTTCACGCAGGTCGGCTTACCCCAGACGCCGACGGCGGCGGGGAAGGGCGGCTTGGAGCGCGGGTTGGCGCGACGGCCTTCCAGGGAGTTGATCAGCGCCGTTTCCTCGCCGCAGATATAGCGGCCGGCACCGGTGTGGACGAACAGTTCGAAGTCGAAGCCGCTGCCGAGGATGTTCTGGCCGAGCAGGCCGGCGGCCTTGGCTTCCTCGACGGCGCGGTTGAGGTTGCGCGCCGCGTCCACGTATTCGCCGCGTAGGAAGATGTAGCCACGGTAGGCCTTGAGGGCCCGGGCGCTGATGATCATTCCCTCGATCAACAGGTGCGGCAGCTGCTCCATGAGCAGGCGGTCCTTCCAGGTGTTCGGCTCCATCTCGTCCGCGTTGCACAGCAGGTAGCGGATGTTGAGGGATTCGTCCTTGGGCATCAGGCCCCACTTGACCCCGGTGGGGAAGCCTGCGCCGCCACGGCCCTTGAGACCGGAGTCCTTGACCACCTGGACGATGTCGTCGGCGGCCATCTCGGCTAGCGCCTTGCGCGCCGCTGCGTAGCCGTTCTTGGCCTGGTATTCCTCCAGCCATACCGGCTGGCCGTCCTCGCGCAGGCGCCAGGTCAGCGGGTGAGTTTCCGGGCTGCGGGCCATCAGGTTGGCCGGCCCGAAGGAAGTCAGTTTCTTCATGGGTAGGCCTCCAGCAGTTGCGCCACGCTGCCCGGCTCGACGTTGCCGTAGGTGTCGTCGTCGATCATCAGCGCCGGGGCCTTGTCGCAGTTGCCCAGGCAGCATACCGGCAGCAGGGTGAAGCGGTCGTCGGCGGTGGTTTGGCCGAGGCCGATACCGAGCTCTTTCTGGATCGCCTGCAGGACGGACTCGTGACCGCCGATGTAGCAGACCATGCTGTCGCAGACGCGGATGATGTGGCGGCCCACCGGCTGGCGGAATATCTGGCTGTAGAAGGTAGCCACGCCTTCCACGTCGCTGGCGGGAATGCCGAGGATCTCGCCGATCGCCGGGATGGCGCCGTCCGGCACCCAGCCGCGGTGCTTCTGAACGATCTTCAGGGCCTCGATGGACGCCGCGCGGGGGTCCTCGTAGTGATGCATTTCGTGCTCAATGGCAGTGCGTTCGCTGTCGCTGAGGACGAAACGGTCGGTCTGAATGAGAGTTGCCTGGCTCATGGTTAGCGGTCCACGTCGGCCATAACGAAGTCGATGCTGCCCAGGTACGCGATCAGGTCAGCCACCATGCTGCCGCGGATCACCGAGGGAATCTGCTGCAGGTGCGCATAGCTGGGCGTACGGATGCGGGTGCGGTAGCTCATGGTGCCGCCATCGCTCGTCAGGTAGTAACTGTTGATCCCCTTGGTCGCCTCGATCATCTGGAAGGACTCGTTGGCCGGCATCACCGGGCCCCAGGAGACCTGCAGAAAGTGGGTGATCAGGGTTTCGATGTGCTGCAGCGTGCGCTCTTTCGGCGGCGGCGTGGTCAGCGGGTGGTCAGCCTTGTAGGGACCTTCCGGCATGTTTTTCAGGCATTGCTCGATGATGCGGATGCTCTGGCGCATCTCCTCGACACGGACCATGCAGCGGTCGTAGGCGTCGCCGTTGTGGCCGAGCGGCACTTCGAACTCGAAGTGCTCGTAGCCGGAGTAGGGGCGGGCCTTGCGCAGGTCGAAGTCGAGGCCGGTGGCGCGCAGGCCGGCGCCGGTGACCCCCCACTCCAGGGCTTCCTTGGTGTTGTACTGGGCGACGCCGATGGTACGGCCGCGCAGGATGCTGTTCTGCAGGGCGGCCTTCTCGTATTCGTCGAGGCGTTTGGGCAGCCAGTCGACGAACTCCTTGACCAGCTTGTCCCAGCCGCGCGGCAGGTCATGGGCCACGCCACCGATGCGGTACCAGGCCGGGTGCAGGCGGAAGCCGGTGATCGCCTCGATCACCTTGTAGGCACGCTGACGGTCGGTGAAGGTGAAGAACACCGGGGTCATGGCCCCGACGTCCTGGATGTAGGTGCCGAGGAACAGCAGGTGGCTGGTGATGCGGAAGAATTCGGCGAGCATCACGCGGATGACGTTGACCCGGTCCGGCACGGTGATGCCGGCCAGCTTCTCCACTGCCAGGACGTAGGGCAGGTTGTTCATCACCCCGCCGAGGTAGTCGATGCGGTCGGTGTAAGGGATGAAGCTATGCCAGGACTGGCGCTCGGCCATCTTCTCGGCACCGCGGTGGTGGTAGCCGATGTCCGGTACGCAGTCGATGATCTCCTCGCCGTCCAGCTGCAGGATGATGCGGAAGGCGCCGTGGGCGGAGGGGTGGTTGGGGCCGAGGTTGAGGAACATGTAGTCCTCATGCTCGCCATGGCGCTTCATACCCCAGTCTTCCGGCTTGAAGCGCGCCGCTTCCTCTTCCAGCTCCAGCTTGGCGCGGGTCAGGGTGAAAGGATCGAATTCGGTGGCGCGCGCCGGGTAGTCCTTGCGCAGCGGATGACCTTCCCAGGTCGGTGGCATCAGGATGCGCGACAGGTGCGGGTGGCCGGTGAAGCGGATGCCGAACATGTCCCAGACTTCACGCTCGTACCAGTTAGCGTTGGGCCAGATGGAGGTGACGCTAGGCAGGTTGAGGTCGTTCTCGGACAAGGCGACCTTGATCATTACGTCACTATTACGCTCCAGCGACATCAGGTGGTAGAACACTGAGAAGTCGGCGGCCGGTAGACCGCGGCGCTGGGTGCGCAGACGCTCGTCGACCCCGTGCAGGTCGTAGAGCATCACATAGGGTTTGGGAAGCTGGCGCAGGAAGGTCAGGACTTCGATGAGCTTCTCGCGCGGCACCCAGAGAACCGGCATGCCGGTGCGAGTCTCCTGAACCGTGAAAGTTTCGGCGCCGAAGCGGGAGTTGAGTTCAACGACGACGTCTTGATCGTCAGCCTTGTAGGGCGGAATGTACAGAGCGCTGTCTGCAGTCATGGTCTCGGTCGCTATCAGTCAACGTAAAGGGTGAGCGGGCTTTCTTGTGGAAAGCCGATGTCACACTTCGTCGGGGCTGCGCAGGTTGGTTACCTGGATACGCTGTTCACGGCGCTGTTCCCTCTGCGACGGCATTTCGGCACGGTAGATGCCTTGGTCGCCGACGACCCAGGACAGCGGGCGGCGCTCCTGGCCGATGGAGTCCTGCAGCAGCATCAGAGCCTGCAGGAAGGCCTCGGGGCGTGGAGGGCAGCCGGGTACGTAAACGTCCACAGGGAGGAACTTGTCGACCCCCTGAACGACCGAGTAAATATCGTACATGCCACCGGAATTGGCACAGGAACCCATGGAAATGACCCACTTGGGTTCGAGCATCTGCTCGTAGAGACGCTGGATGATGGGCGCCATCTTGATGAAGCAGGTGCCGGCAATGACCATGAAGTCAGCCTGGCGGGGTGATGCACGGATCACCTCGGCGCCAAAGCGGGCGATGTCATGCGGCGCGGTGAAGGCGGTGGTCATCTCCACGTAACAGCAAGACAGGCCGAAGTTGTACGGCCACAGGGAGTTCTTGCGGCCCCAGTTGACGGCATTGGTCAGCACGTCCTGGAGCTTGCCCATGAAGATGTTGCGGTGGACCTGACCCTCGAGGGGATCTGCTACGGTCTCCCGCTCGCCGATCGGATACTGCTCGTTGGGCGCATCCGGATCGATCCTGGTGAGTTTGTATTGCATCGCCAAAGCCTCATTGTTTTAGCTTCGCCTGCCGCTTGCGACGCCCTTCGGGAGCCCAGTCGAGCGCCCCGATGCGCCAAAGGTAGACAAGACCTGCCAACAGAATTGCTATGAAAACGGTAGCCTCGATCAGGCCGGCCCAGCCGCTTTCGCGTACGGACACCGACCAGGCGAAGAGAAACAGGGCTTCGACGTCGAAGATCACGAAGAGCATCGCGACCAGATAGAACTTTGCAGAAAGGCGCAGACGAGCGCTGCCGACTGGGAGCATGCCGGACTCGAAGGGCTCGTTCTTGCTGCGGCCCCAAGCCTTGCTGCCGAGGAGGCTGGAGACGCCGAGCATGAAGGCACACAGGCCGATGACACCCAACAGGAAAATGGCGAGGCCCCAGTTCTGGGACATGGCAGCAATAGCTTCAGCGGACATGCCGTGGCTCCTTAAAAACAAGAGGCGGCGAATCGAGATTCGTAATTATCTTTTTGACGGGGTCTGCTAGCCGTCGATCTAAGCTTCTAATTCTATGCGTGTCTGCCGCGACAAGTAAATTTTTCCTTATAAAAAATTAACTTGACGGTCCAGTTGATGCCCGCCAGGCAGGCACAAGGCCAGAAATGACGGGCCCTACGGGCAAAATCCTTCCTTAGTAGTATGGTCGTGTTTTAGCCGGGATGGTCCGGTTTTGATTATGGAGAATGATATTTATTCTTACTTGCGGCTCTTCTTTGGTTCTTCGCGCAATCCGGGGGGGGGGGGGGGGTAGTGGTTGGCGGTTCGGAGGTTGGTGGATTGGCAGTCGCCAGGCCAGTCGATCTCCTTCCTATGCCCCGCCATGCGTGATGCTGTGTTGAGCGTGGTCTTCTGGGGCTGCGCCTCTCTGAAGCCCTTCTTACCGTCCGCATGTGGTCGCTCACACTATCAAGTGCGTCGACCATCGGCGTTTGCAGGTCCGTCACGGTGCTTTCGATGCGCAGGGCGTGCGTCGGTTGGTGATGGACGAGTTCGCGCTGCACAAGGGGCACCGCTACGCAACGGTGATCATGGATGCCGAGTGTGCTGTGGGTGGACAAAGGCAACGGTCGCGAGGCGATCCGGCCATTTCTTCGAAGGGCTGGGCAAAGAGGGCTGGGGACATATCGAGGCGGTCGCGATGAATATGAGTACCGTGTTCGATCTGGAAGCGCATGCCCAGTGCCCGAGCGTCGAAGTGGTCTATGACCTTTTACGGCATTGCCCGCTAGGTGATCGAGCGGGTGCGCGTCGATCAGGCCAATGCCTTGCGCAGTGCGCCCGCACAACGTCAGGTCATCAAGCGCTCGCGCTGCAGGACTCGGCACTCATCCCCCGGAGCGCTGGGTAGGGGGCAGGTGGCGGAGCAGGAGATCAGGCCTCGACGGTAGAGTCCTGCTTCTGGGGAGCAGCAGCTGTTGCCGGCGTTTCGCTGGTGGCGGGGGTCGTGCAGATGTTCACTGCGTGCAGCCCCTTCGGCCCCTGGACGATATCGAATCTTACCGGCTGGCCTGCCTTCAGTGTCTTGTAGCCCTCCATCTGGATAGCCGAGTAGTGGGCGAACAGGTCCTCATCTCGGCCGTCTGCCAGGATAAATCCGTAGCCCTTGGCGTTGTTGAACCACTTGACCTTACCGCTAAGCATTCTGATATCCCTCTGCAAAGGACTCCATCGCTGGAGTATCATCCACAATGATTCCGCTCAACTGACCGCTTGGGATGAGGCGCGGAACTCCTGATACCCATGTATGGGTATCTCTGTTTGTAACACCCTTTTGCCGATAGTCAAGGCGAGGCGACGAGTGCCCGCCACATGGATCAGAATCCCATCTGCAGCCTTGATTACCCCGACATCGACCTTTCAAGCAGCCATGCGTTCAACTAGCCAGATTCGACTAACATTCAATCAGGATCATCCTGCGTCCCACGGGGACGACTCCACCGGACTGGCAGTGCAGGAGGCCAAGCCGAAACTGCAGGCGCCACCGCTGTACAAGGTGATCCTCCTGAATGACGACTACACCCCAATGGACTTCGTAGTTGAAGTGCTGGAGATGTTCTTCAACATGAATCGGGAACTGGCGACCAAGATCATGTTGACGGTTCATACGCAGGGGCGGGCCGTATGTGGGGTCTTCACTCGCGACATTGCTGAAACCAAGGCCATGCAGGTCAATCAGTACGCCCGAGAGAGCCAGCATCCGCTACTGTGTGAGATAGAGAAGGACGGTTGATTCGCGACCGTTTGGGGTATGAGGTGAAGCCATGTTAAACCGCGAGCTCGAAGTCACACTCAACCTGGCCTTCAAGGAGGCGCGTACCAAGCGTCATGAGTTCATGACGGTCGAGCACCTTCTGCTGGCTCTGCTCGACAACGAAGCCGCAGCCAGCGTCCTGCGCGCCTGCGGTGCCAATCTGGACAAGCTTCGCCACGACCTGCAGGAGTTCATCGATTCCACGACTCCGCTGATCCCGCAGCATGACGAGGAGCGCGAGACCCAGCCGACCCTCGGCTTCCAGCGCGTCCTGCAGCGCGCCGTGTTCCACGTGCAGAGCTCCGGCAAGCGCGAGGTGACCGGCGCCAACGTGCTGGTGGCGATCTTCAGCGAGCAGGAAAGCCAGGCGGTGTTCCTCCTCAAGCAGCAGAACATTGCCCGCATTGATGTGGTCAACTTCATCGCCCACGGCATTTCCAAGGTGCCCGGCCACAACGAGCACAACGAACACGACCAGGACACGCAGGACGAGGATGGCGGCGAGACTTCCACTGCGGGCAATCCGCTGGACGCCTATGCCAGCAACCTCAACGAGCTGGCCCGCCAGGGGCGTATCGACCCGCTGGTCGGCCGTGAGCACGAGGTGGAGCGGGTGGCGCAGATCCTCGCCAGGCGGCGCAAGAACAACCCGTTGCTGGTCGGCGAGGCCGGCGTCGGCAAGACAGCCATTGCCGAAGGTCTCGCCAAGCGCATCGTCGACGGCCAGGTGCCCGATCTGCTGATCGACAGTGTGGTCTATTCCCTGGACCTGGGCGCGCTGCTGGCCGGCACCAAGTACCGTGGTGACTTCGAGAAACGCTTCAAGGCACTGCTCAACGAGCTGCGCAAGCGACCGCACGCCATCCTGTTTATCGACGAGATCCACACCATCATTGGTGCCGGGGCGGCTTCAGGCGGGGTGATGGACGCCTCCAACCTGCTCAAGCCGATGCTCTCCTCCGGGGAGATCCGGTGCATCGGTTCGACCACCTTCCAAGAGTTCCGCGGCATCTTCGAGAAGGACCGGGCCTTGGCCCGGCGCTTCCAGAAGGTGGACATCACCGAGCCATCGGTGGAGGACACCGTGGGCATCCTGCGCGGTCTCAAGGCGCGCTTCGAGCAGCACCACAACATCGAGTACAGCGACGAGGCGCTGCGCGCCGCCGCCGAGCTGTCTGCACGTTACATCAATGACCGGCACATGCCGGACAAGGCCATCGACGTGATCGACGAGGCGGGTGCCTACCAGCGCCTGCAGCCGCCGGAAAAACGCGTGGCGCGTATCGATGTGGCCCAGGTGGAGGACATAGTCGCGAAGATTGCGCGGATTCCGCCGAAGAGCGTCACTAGCTCCGACAAGGAGCTGCTGCGCAACCTCGACCGCGACCTCAAGCTCACCGTGTTCGGCCAGGATGCGGCGATCGACTCGTTGTCAACGGCGATCAAGCTGTCGCGGGCCGGCCTGAAGGCCCCGGACAAGCCGGTGGGCTCCTTCCTGTTCGCCGGCCCTACCGGGGTCGGCAAGACCGAGGTGGCCCGCCAGTTGGCTCGCGCCCTGGGCATCGAGCTGGTGCGCTTCGACATGTCCGAGTATATGGAGCGACATACCGTCTCGCGGCTGATCGGCGCGCCTCCGGGCTACGTCGGTTTCGACCAGGGAGGCCTGCTCACCGAGGCGATCACCAAGACTCCGCACTGCGTACTGCTGCTCGACGAGATCGAGAAGGCCCACCCGGAAGTCTTCAACCTGCTGCTGCAGGTGATGGACCACGGCACCTTGACCGACAACAACGGGCGCAAGGCGGACTTCCGCAACGTCATCCTGATCATGACCACCAACGCCGGTGCGGAAACCGCGGCACGGGCTTCGATCGGTTTCACCCTGCAGGATCACTCCAGCGATGCCATGGAAGTGATCAAGAAGAGCTTCACTCCGGAGTTTCGCAACCGTCTGGATGCCATCATTCAGTTCGGCCGCCTGAGTCATGAAGTGATCAAGAGCATCGTCGACAAGTTCCTCACCGAACTGCAGGCGCAACTGGAGGACAAGCACGTCACCCTGGAAGTCAGCGATGCGGCGCGTGGCTGGTTGGCGGAGAGGGGCTACGACGCGCAGATGGGCGCACGGCCGATGGCGCGACTCATCCAGGACAAGATCAAGCGTCCGCTGGCGGAGCAGATCCTCTTTGGCGAGCTGGCCGAGCATGGCGGCGTGGTGCACATCGACCTGAAGGGCGACGAGTTGAGCTTCGAGTACGAGATAGTCGCCGAGCCGGCCTGAGCCGTATTGTCGCCTGAATGAAAACGCCCGGCATGTGCCGGGCGTTCTTTCGACTGGCGTTCAGCGGGCGCGGTAGGTGATGCGACCCTTGCTCAGGTCGTATGGGGTCAGCTCGACGCGGACCTTGTCGCCAGTCAGAATTCGGATGTAGTTCTTGCGCATCTTGCCGGAGATGTGCGCGGTTACGACATGCCCGTTCTCCAACTCCACGCGGAACATGGTGTTGGGGAGGGTGTCGATGACAGTACCTTCCATTTCGAAGCTGTCTTCTTTCGACATGCAATAGTGCCCTCGGTATTCAATGAATGGCCCGGGATGCTGATTTTTCGGGCCAAAAATGCGGCGTGCATTGTGCACGAAACGAGCTTCTGCGCCAAGGCCCCCTGGTTCGCTGGCTCCCGCCTTCGCTGGCGATGGGTGGAACCTTGCGGCCCGCGGGTTTCAGGTCAGGGTGACCCAGCGTTGGTTGACGAACAGTTCGATCGGCCGGTACTGGGTCTTGTAGCTCATCTTCCGGCAGTTCTTGATCCAGTAGCCCAGGTAGACCGCATGCAGGCCGAGGCGGGCGGTTTCGGCGATCTGCCAGAGGATGGCGTAACGCCCAAGGCTGCGGCGCTCCTCCTGCGGATCGTAGAAGGTGTAGACCGCCGACAGGCCATTGGGGAGCACGTCGGTGACGGCGATGGCCATCAGTCGTCCGGCGAGGCGGAACTCGTAGAAGCGCGCGAAGGGCAGGTCGCGGACCAGGAAGGTGCAGAACTGGTCGCGGCTCGGTGGATACATGTCGCCGTCGGCATGTCGCTGCTCGATGTAGCGCATGTACAGCGAGTAATACTCCTCGTTGAAGGCTGGGCGCACGGCGCGTACCTGTAGATCGGCATTGCGCTTGATGATGCGCCGCTGCTGGCGGTTGGGGGTGAAGCCGGTGGCCGGAATTCGCGCCGGGATGCACGCGGTGCAGCGCTGGCAATGCGGGCGGTAGAGGTGGTCGCCGCTGCGCCGGAAGCCCAGCTCGGAAAGTTCGGCGTACAGGTTCACGTCCATCGGCTGGCTGGGGTCGAGGAACAGGGTGGTTGCCTGCTCATCGGCCAAGTAGCTGCAGGGGTGGGGCTGAGTCGCGTAGAACTTCAGGCGGGCCAGTTCGGTCATGGTCGTGCCTCGGATTGACCTCGTCCTAAGTGTAGGTCAGGGGGTGGGGCTCGCCTAGACGGCCCAGTCGGCGCCGCTGGGAGCATCCAGGTGGCGGGCCAGCCAGGCGGCGAATTCGCGGCGGGGAATGGAGCGGGCGCCCAGACTGTGCAGGTGCCGGCTGGGCATCTGGCAGTCGATCAGAACGAAGCCCCAACTCTTTAGCTGCTCGACCAGGGCCACGAAACCGACCTTAGAGGCGTTGTCGGCGCGGCTGAACATGGATTCGCCGAAGAACAGCTGGCCCATGGCCAGGCCGTAGAGTCCTCCGACCAGATCGTCGCCGCGCCACACCTCGACCGAGTGGGCGATGCCCAGGCGGTGTAGCTCCACGTAGGCTTCGCGCATCTCGTCGGTGATCCAGGTGCCGTCGGCATAGGCGCGCGGCGCGGCGCAGGCGCGAATCACGGCGGGAAAGTCGTGGTCGAAGGTCACCCGGTAGTGCTCCTGGCGGATGAACTTGCGCAGGCTGCGCGAGACGTGCAGCTCGGCGGGAAACAGCACGGTGCGCGGGTCGGGAGACCACCAGAGGATCGGCTGGCCGGCCTGGTACCAGGGGAAGCAGCCGTGCCGGTAGGCGCGGATCAGCCGCTCGGCGCGCAGATCGCCACCGGCGGCGAGCAGGCCGTTGGGCTCGCGCAGGGCTTTCTCGAGAGGCGGAAACTCCAGGGAGTCGCGCTTCAGCCAGGTCAGCATGGGCGAAGGGCAGGGGAGGGCGGACGCCGTAGCGCCCGCCGCGACCACTTAGGCGTCGAGGTAGCGTTCGGCGTCCAGCGCCGCCATGCAGCCAGAGCCGGCCGAGGTGATGGCCTGGCGGTAGACGTGGTCGGCCACGTCACCGGCGGCGAAAACGCCTTCGATGCTGGTGGCGGTGGCGTTGCCTTCGCTGCCGCCCTTGACCACCAGGTAGCCGTCGCGCATTTCCAACTGGCCCTTGAACAGCTCGGTATTGGGCTTGTGGCCGATGGCGATGAACACTCCGGCCAGCTGCAGCTCAGAGGTTGCGTCGGTCTCGATGTTCCGGATGCGCACGCCGGTGACGCCGCTGGCATCGCCGAGAACCTCTTCTAGGGTGGTGTTCCAGTGCAGGCGGATGTTGCCGTTGGCGGCCTTGTCGAACAGCTTGTCCTGGAGGATCTTCTCGGCGCGCAGCTTGTCACGGCGGTGGATCAGGTGGACTTCCTTGGCGATGTTGGACAGGTAGAGGGCCTCTTCCACGGCAGTGTTGCCGCCGCCCACCACGCAGACCACCTGGTTGCGGTAGAAGAAGCCGTCGCAGGTAGCGCAGGCCGAGACGCCCTTGCCGGCGAAGGCTTCCTCGGAGGGCAGGCCGAGGTACTGGGCGGAAGCGCCAGTGGCGATGATCAGCGCGTCGCAGCTGTAGGTGCCGCTGTCGCCTTTGAGGACGAACGGGCGCTGCTGCAACTCTGCGGTGTGGATGTGGTCGTAGACGATCTCGGTATCGAAACGCTCGGCGTGCTTCTGCATGCGCTCCATCAGCCCTGGGCCGGTGAGGCCTTCGACGTCGCCCGGCCAGTTGTCCACTTCGGTGGTGGTGGTGAGCTGGCCGCCGGGCTGGATGCCGGTGATGAGCAAAGGCTTGAGGTTGGCGCGCGCGGCATATACGGCGGCGGTGTAGCCTGCCGGGCCGGAGCCCAGGATGATCAGGCGTGAATGCTTGACTTCACTCATAAAAACACCTCATAAGCCTTTGTCACTAAAGGGGTTGCATGCTCAAATCGAGCCGCATCGACGTTGTTGGCGACTTATGCTACACGAAGCGGGATCGGAGCGAGAGTCTCGGGGATTCGACATGGCATGTCGCGGCTAAAGCCGTACAATAGGCCACGCCTCGGCCTTCCCGGGCCGCAGTGCGCGCAATGAGTGCAGGAAAACACGCGTTTTGAAGAAATCGAACACCAACGTCCAGGTGCCGGCCTGGCGGCAGCAGCTTTCCATTCGTCTCAAGGAAGGGGCGCTCATCGCTCTGGGGGCTCTGTGTCTCTATCTGTGGATGGCCCTGCTGACCTACGACCAGAACGATCCGGGCTGGACCCATACCAGTAACGTCGAGCAGGTGCAGAACGCTGCCGGTCGCGCCGGGGCCTGGTTCGCTGACATCCTGTTCATGGTGCTGGGCTATTTCGCCTACGTGTTCCCGCTGCTGCTAGTGGTGAAGACCTGGCAGGTCTTCCGTAACCGCCACGAGCCCTGGCAGTGGAGCGGCTGGCTGCTGTCCTGGCGAACGCTGGGGCTGGTGCTGCTGGTGCTCTCCGGGGCGGCGCTGGCCTACATCCATTTCAATGCTGCCACCCATCTGCCGGCCTCGGCCGGCGGCGCCCTGGGCGAGAGCCTCGGCCAGCTGGCGGTAGCGGCTCTCAACGTGCAGGGCAGCACCTTGCTGTTCATCGCCCTGTTCCTGTTCGGCCTGACGGTGTTCACCGACCTGTCCTGGTTCAGGGTGATGGACCTGACCGGCAAGATCACCCTGGACCTCATCGAACTGATCCAGGGGCTGATCACCCGCTGGTGGAACGCCCGCCAGGAGCGCAAGCAGCTGGTGGCCAAACTGCGTGAAGTGGACGAGCGGGTCCACGAGGTGGTGGCCCCGGTGGTGCCGGACCGCCGCGAGCAGGCCAAGGTCAAGGAGCGCATCATCGAACGCGAGGAATCCCTAAGCCGGCATATGAGCGAGCGGGAAACCCGCCCGGCGCCGGTGATTGCCCCGCCGCCACCGCCCAAGCCGGCCGAGCCCAGCAAGCGGGTGCTCCGCGAGAAGCAGGCGCCGCTGTTCGTGGACAGCGCGGTGGAGGGTACCCTGCCGCCGATTTCTCTGCTCGACCGCGCCGAGAAGAAGCAGAAGAGTTTCTCGCCGGAGTCCCTGGAGGCCATGTCGCGACTCCTGGAGATCAAGCTCAAGGAGTTTGGCGTCGAGGTCACCGTGGAGTCCGTGCATCCCGGCCCGGTGATCACCCGTTTCGAGATCCAGCCGGCGGCCGGCGTGAAGGTTAGCCGTATCTCCAACCTGGCCAAGGACCTGGCGCGCTCCCTGGCGGTGATCAGCGTGCGTGTGGTGGAGGTGATCCCCGGCAAGACCACCGTGGGCATCGAGATCCCCAACGAGGACCGGCAGATCGTGCGCTTCTCCGAGGTGCTCGAGTCGCCCGAGTACGACGAGGCCAAGTCGCCGGTCACCCTGGCCCTCGGCCACGACATCGGCGGCAAGCCGATCATCGCCGACCTGGCGAAGATGCCGCACCTGCTGGTGGCTGGTACCACCGGTTCCGGCAAGTCGGTGGGGGTCAACGCCATGATCCTGTCGATCCTCTTCAAGTCCACGCCGGAAGAGGCGCGGATGATCATGATCGACCCGAAGATGCTGGAACTGTCCATCTACGAGGGCATTCCGCACCTGCTTTGCCCGGTGGTGACCGACATGAAGGAGGCCGCCAACGCCCTGCGCTGGTCGGTGGCCGAGATGGAGCGCCGCTACAAGCTGATGGCGGCCATGGGGGTGCGCAACCTGGCTGGCTTCAACCGCAAGGTCAAGGAAGCCGAGGAGGCCGGCGCGCCGCTGCATGATCCGCTGTACAAGCGCGAGTCGATGGACGACGAGCCACCGTACCTCAAGCCGCTGCCGACCATCGTAGTGGTGGTCGACGAATTCGCCGACATGATGATGATCGTCGGCAAGAAGGTCGAGGAACTGATCGCCCGCATTGCCCAGAAGGCCCGTGCGGCCGGCATCCACCTGATCCTCGCCACCCAGCGCCCGTCGGTGGACGTGATCACCGGCCTGATCAAGGCCAACATTCCGACCCGCATCGCCTTCCAGGTGTCCAGCAAGATCGACTCGCGGACCATCCTCGACCAGGGCGGCGCGGAACAGCTGCTCGGCCACGGCGACATGCTCTACCTGCCGCCGGGCACTGGCCTGCCGATCCGCGTGCACGGCGCCTTCGTCTCCGACGACGAGGTGCACCGCGTGGTGGAGGCCTGGAAGCTGCGCGGCGCGCCGGATTACATTGAGGATATCCTCTCCGGCGCCGAGGAGGGCGGCAGTGGCGGCGGCTACGAGGGCGGCTCCGGCGAAGGCGGCGAGGGAAGCGAGGACGACCCGTTGTACGACGAGGCGGTGCGTTTCGTCACCGAGTCGCGCCGGGCTTCCATCTCTGCGGTGCAGCGCAAGCTGAAGATCGGCTACAACCGCGCCGCGCGAATGATCGAGGCGATGGAAATGGCCGGCGTGGTATCGCCGATGAACAGCAACGGCTCGCGGGAAGTCATAGCCCCGGCGCCGGTCCGCGACTGAAACATCCCGCGCGTTGTCGGGCAGGCAATGCGCGGCGACTCCCGGTAAACTCCGTTCCTTGCATTCTTCGCTCGAGAGAGGACTTCCATGCGTCTGATCCGCCTGTTGTTGATCGCCACGCTCGGCTTCGCCAGCCTGCCGGCCCTGGCTGACGGCCAGGCTTCCGTGCAGCGTCTCACCGAGCTGTTGGGCAAGGCGCAGACCATCGCCGGGCGTTTTTCGCAGCTGACCCTGGACGGTTCGGGTACCCAGCTGCAGGAAACCGCTGGGGAGATGCTCCTCAAGCGTCCCGGGCTGTTCCGCTGGCATACCGACGAGCCCATGGAGCAGCTGCTGGTCTCCAACGGCGAGAAGGTCTGGCTGTACGACCCGGATCTGGAGCAGGTGACCATCCAGAACCTCGACCAGCGCCTGACCCACACTCCGGCGCTGCTGCTGTCCGGCGACGTCTCGAAGATCAGCGAGAACTTCGAGATCAGCCACAGGGAAGCCGGCGACGTGGTCGACTTCACCTTGAAGCCGAAGGCCAAGGACACCCTGTTCGACAACCTGCGGCTGTCCTTCCGCAAGGGTGTGATCAACGACATGCAACTGATCGACAGCGTCGGTCAGCGCACCAACATCCTGTTCTTCGGGGTGAAGATGAACCAGCCGGTGGACGCCGGCCAGTTCGACTTCAAGGTTCCGGAAGGCGTCGACGTCATCCAGGAATGAGCCCGTCATGGATCTGTTCGGCAACGCCCCCGTCTCCCAGCCACTGGCCGCCCGTCTCCGCGCGACCAGCCTGGACGAGTACGTCGGACAGGAACACCTGTTGGCCCCCGGCAAACCGCTGCGCGAGGCCCTGGAGCAAGGCGCGCTGCACTCGATGATCTTCTGGGGGCCGCCGGGAGTGGGTAAGACCACCCTGGCGAAGCTTCTCGCCAAGGTCTCCGACGCCCATTTCGAGACCATCTCCGCGGTGCTCTCCGGGGTCAAGGAGATCCGTCAGGCGGTGGAGGTGGCCCGCCAGCAGGCCGCCTACGGGCGCCGCACCATCCTCTTCGTCGACGAGGTGCACCGCTTCAACAAGTCCCAGCAGGACGCCTTCCTGCCCTACGTGGAAGACGGCACCCTGATCTTCATCGGCGCGACCACCGAGAACCCGTCCTTCGAGCTGAACAACGCGCTGCTCTCGCGGGCCCGCGTATACGTGCTGAAGAGCCTGGACGAGGCGGCCATGCGCAGGCTGGTGGCCCGCGCCCTCACGGAGGAGAAGGGGCTCGGCACGCGCCACCTGAGCCTGCCCGAGGAGAGCTTCCAGATCCTCATGGCCGCCGCCGACGGTGACGGCCGACGCCTGCTCAACCTGCTGGAGAACGCCGCTGACCTGGCCGAGGACAACGGCCCCATCGGCCCGGACCTGCTGCAGAATCTGCTCGGCGACAGCCGGCGGCGCTTCGACAAGGGCGGCGAGGCCTTCTACGACCAGATCTCCGCGCTGCACAAGTCGGTGCGTGGCTCCAACCCGGACGCCGCCCTCTACTGGTTCGCGCGCATGCTGGATGGCGGCTGCGATCCGCTGTACATCGCCCGTCGGGTGGTACGAATGGCCAGCGAGGACATCGGCAACGCCGACCCGCGAGCCCTGACCCTGTGCCTCAACGCCTGGGACGTGCAGGAGCGCCTGGGCAGTCCGGAGGGCGAGTTGGCGGTCGCGCAGGCCATCGTCTATCTGGCTTGCGCGCCGAAGAGTAACGCGGTGTACATGGCCTTCAAGGCGGCCATGCGCGATGCCGCCGAGAACGGCTCGCTGGAGGTGCCGCTGCACCTGCGCAATGCGCCGACCAAGTTGATGAAGGAGCTGGGCTACGGCGAGGAATACCGCTACGCCCACGACGAGCCGGACGCCTATGCCGCCGGCGAGGACTATTTCCCCGAAGCCCTGGAGCCGCGCCGCTACTATCAGCCGGTGCCCCGTGGTCTGGAGCTGAAGATCCGCGACAAACTGGAACACTTGGCAGCACTCGACAGGGCCAGCCCTCGGCAACGGAGGAAGTCATGATCGGCGTGGTACTGGCCGTGGCGGCGGGCGGAGCGCTCGGTACCTTGCTACGCTATTGCGCCGGCAACTGGGTCAATGCCCACTGGCCGCAGCACTTCTACCTGGCTACCCTGGGGGTCAACTTTGCCGGCTGCCTGCTGATCGGCTACCTGTACGGCTTGTTCCTGCTGCGCCCGGAGGTGCCGCTGGAGCTGCGCGCGGGGCTGATCGTCGGGTTTCTCGGCGGGCTGACCACCTTTTCATCCTTTTCCCTCGACACGCTGCGCCTGCTGGAGAGTGGGCAGTTGCCCACGGCCCTGGGCTACCTGGGTGCCAGCGTGTTCGGCGGCCTGATCGCCACCTGGGCGGGGCTGACTTTCGCCAAACTCTGACAGACGAGAACCGACATGCTCGATCCGAAACTGATTCGTAACGAACTGCCGATGGTGGCCGAGCGCCTGGCGACTCGCGGCTTCCAGCTGGACGTGGCGCTCATCGAGAGCCTGGAAGCCCGCCGCAAGGCCGTGCAGACCCGCACCGAGCAGCTCCAGGCCGAACGCAACGCGCGCTCCAAGTCCATCGGCCAGGCCAAGGCCCGCGGCGAGGACATCGCCCCGCTGATGGCCGACGTCGAGCGCATGGCCAACGAGCTGGCTCAGGGCAAGCAGGAACTGGACGCCATCCAGGCCGAGCTGGACGCCGTGCTGCTCGGCCTGCCGAACCTGCCCCACGAATCGGTTCCGGTGGGCGCGGACGAGGAACAGAACGTCGAAGTGCGTCGCTGGGGCACCCCGCGCCAGTTCGACTTCGCGATCAAGGACCATGTGGCCCTCGGCGAGCGTCACGGCTGGCTGGACTTCGAGACCGCCGCCAAGCTCTCCGGTGCGCGCTTCGCCCTGCTGCGCGGGCCCATCGCCCGGCTGCACCGCGCCCTGGCGCAGTTCATGCTCGACCTGCACACCCGCGAGCATGGCTACCAGGAGGCCTACACCCCCTACCTGGTGCAGGCCCAGACCCTGCAGGGCACCGGCCAGCTGCCGAAGTTCGAGGAAGATCTGTTCAAGATCAAGCGCGGCGAGCAGGCCGACCTCTACCTGATCCCCACCGCCGAGGTGTCGCTGACCAACATCGTCGCCGGCGAGATCCTCGAGGCCAAGGAGCTGCCGATCAGGCTCACCGCCCACACCCCGTGCTTCCGCAGCGAGGCCGGCGCCTCCGGCCGCGATACCCGCGGGATGATCCGCCAGCACCAGTTCGACAAGGTGGAGATGGTGCAGATCGTCGAGCCGGCCAAGTCCTTCGAGGCTCTGGAAGAGCTGACCGGTCACGCCGAGCGGGTGCTGCAGCTGCTCGAACTGCCGTACCGGGTGATGGCCCTGTGCACCGGCGACATGGGCTTCAGCGCCACCAAGACCTACGACCTGGAGGTCTGGATTCCCAGCCAGGACAAGTATCGGGAGATTTCTTCCTGCTCCAACTGCGGCGACTTCCAGGCCCGCCGCATGCAGGCGCGCTGGCGAAACCCGGAAACCGGCAAGCCGGAGCTGGTGCACACCCTGAACGGTTCCGGCCTGGCCGTGGGCCGTACCCTGGTGGCGGTGCTGGAGAACTACCAGCAGGCCGACGGTTCGATCCGTGTGCCCGAGGTGCTCAAGCCCTACATGGGCGGCATCGACGTCATCTGAACCCGTAACCCGCTGCAAGCTCCAGGCTGCAAGTCGCTTCAGCTCCGCTTGCAGCCTGGCCTGCCGCCCGGAGCTGTCGCCATGGACTTTCTCCCGCTGTTCCACAACCTCAAGGGCCGCCCGGTGCTGCTGGTCGGCGGCGGCGAGGTGGCTCTGCGCAAGGCCCGGCTGCTGGCGGGGGCCGGCGCCGCGCTGCGGGTGGTGGCCCCGGAAGTCCATGACGAGCTGCGTGGCCTGGCGACCGAAACCTTGCGGCGCGGCTACCAGGCCAGCGATCTGGACGGCGTGGTGCTGGCCGTCGCCGCCACCGACGATCCGGCGCTGAACGCCCAGGTGTCCACGGATGCTCAGGCGCGCAGCATTCCGGTCAATGTGGTGGACGCGCCGCAGCTGTGCACGGTGATCTTCCCGGCCATCGTCGATCGCTCGCCGCTGCTGGTGGCAGTGTCCAGTGGCGGCGATGCGCCGGTGCTGGCGCGGCTGATACGCGCCAGGATCGAGACCTGGATTCCCGCTGCCTACGGGCAGCTCGCCGTTCTGGCGAAGAAGTTCCGCGGCAAGGTCAAGCAGCTGCTGCCAGACGTTCAGCAGCGCCGGGTGTTCTGGGAAGAGGCGTTCCAGGGCCGGGTGGCCGAGAGCGTCTTCGCCGGCAAGCCCGCCGAGGCCGAGCGGCTGCTTGAGGAGCGGCTGGCCGGCGCCGCGCCGCGCGCCCTGGGTGAGGTTTATCTGGTCGGGGCCGGGCCGGGCGACCCGGATCTGCTCACCTTCCGCGCCCTGCGTCTGATGCAGCAGGCCGACGTAGTGCTCTACGACCGCTTGGTGGCCCCGGCGATCCTCGACCTGTGCCGCCGCGACGCCGAGCGCCTCTACGTCGGCAAGCGCCGCGCCGAGCACAGCCTGCCGCAAGAGCAGATCAACCGGAAGCTGGTGGAGCTGGCCCGGCAGGGCAAGCGGGTGCTGCGCCTGAAGGGTGGTGATCCCTTCATCTTCGGCCGCGGTGGCGAGGAGATCGAGGAACTGGCCGCCCACGGCATTCCCTTCCAGGTGGTGCCGGGGATCACCGCAGCCAGCGGCTGTGCGGCCTATGCGGGAATTCCGCTGACCCATCGCGATCATGCCCAGTCGGTGCGTTTCGTCACCGGGCACCTCAAGGACGGCAGCACCGATCTGTCGTGGGCGGACCTGGTTGCGCCGGGGCAGACCCTGGTGTTCTACATGGGTCTGGTCGGCCTGCCGGTGATCTGCGCGCAGTTGATCCGCCACGGCCGGGCCGCGGATACTCCGGCGGCACTGGTGCAGCAGGGCACCACCAGCCAGCAGCGGGTGTTCACCGGCACCCTGGCCGACCTGCCGGAGCTGGTGGCGCGCCATGAGGTGCATGCGCCGACCCTGGTGATCGTCGGCGAGGTGGTCAGGCTGCGCGACAAGCTGGCCTGGTTCGAGGGCGCCCAGGGCGGCGACGCCCAGATTTCCTGAAATGCGAAACGGCCGCCGGATGGGCGGCCGTTTCGTTTTGCGCTCAGAGCGAGCGGTCGCGGCTTTCCCAGTACTGCGTGGCCAGGGCCAGGGCCTCGTCCCGCGGCGTGCCCAGGCCGCGCAGGGCCAGGGCCATGGTGGCCTGCACGGCCAGCCGGCCGTAGTCGTCTTCCACCTCGCCGTGCCAGAAGGCCTGCAGCCGGGCCGGGTCGAGTCGCTCGGGCTTGACGTGGCGCTGCGGCGACAGCGGCGGCCATTCCTCGTCCCAGCTCTGCCCGCCGGCGGTGCCGTAAAGATGGCTGCTGGCGTCCGGGTTGATCTCGATCTCGCCGCCTTCGCCCTTGATCACCAGGGCGGTGTCGCCGAGCAGGCGGCTGGCCTCGCGGTGCTGCTCCTGGTAGCCGGGGTGGAAGATGCTCTGCAGGCAGCAGCGCGCGCCGAGCGGGTTGAGGATGCGTGCCAGGGAATGGATCGGCGAGCGCAGGCCGAGGGTGTTGCGCAGGTCGATCATCCACTGCAGGCGCGGCATCCAGTCCACCAGCGGGGCGAAGGCGATGCCCCGGGCGTCCAGGGCGCGGGCGGCCTCGTCCCAGTCGCGGCACAGCGGGATGCCCAGCCGCTCCAGCAGTTGCTCGCTGTACAGGCGGCCTGCGGTGTGCGCGCCGCCGCCGTGCATGAGGATGCGCAGGCCCTGGCCGGCCAGGCATTTGGCAGCCAGCAGGTACCAGGGCAGGTGGCGCTTCTTGCCGGCGTAGCTGGGCCAGTCCAGGTCCACGGCGATGTCTCGCTTCGGCAAGCGCTCGCGCACCGCCTCGGTGAAGCCGGCCAGCTCCTCGGCGTTCTCCTCCTTGTGGCGCAGCAGCATCAGGAAGGCGCCCAGCTGGGTGTCCTCCACCGTGCCGTCGAGCAGCAGGCCCATGGCCTGACGGGCTTCCTCACGGGTCAGGTCGCGGGCACCACGTTTGCCCTTGCCGAGGATGCGGACGAACTGGGCGAAGGGATGTTCCTCCGGGGTGACCAGAGTGAGCGGTGCGGGATTCATAGGCAGTTGGTCGGCTTCGGCAGGCCCGCCAGCTTGGCGGCGAGTTTCGCGGGAGTGCCCTTGAACAGGGCGTTCAGGTGCAGGCTGTTGCCTTTCTCAGGGCCGAGCTTCTGGGCGGCGTAGCGGATCAGCGGGCGGGTCGCCGGCGACAGCTGGAACTCGGCGTAGAAGTCGCGCAGCAGTCCGAGGATCTCCCAGTGTTCGGGGGTCAGGGTCAGGCCTTCCTGGGCGGCCAGGGCCTCGGCCACCTCGGGCGACCAGTCGTTCCGGTCGACCAGGTAGCCGTCCTTGTCCAGAGGAATCTGGCGCTCGCCAAGGCTCAGCATGCTCATAGCCAGCTGTTCACCTTGGCGTAGCGGCCGCACAGCTCGACGAAGGCCGGGTA
Source organism: Pseudomonas thermotolerans DSM 14292 (assembly GCF_000364625.1). GTDB lineage: Bacteria > Pseudomonadota > Gammaproteobacteria > Pseudomonadales > Pseudomonadaceae > Aquipseudomonas > Aquipseudomonas thermotolerans. Next base: position 121,184 of record NZ_KB822605.1, on the reverse strand, counting down.
GTCCACGGCCTGGACGCGCGCCGGCACTGGCAGGGCGCGGGCCTGCAGGTCTTCTTCGAGCACGTAGAGGGCGATGCTTGCAGGCAGCTGCTCCAGGATCTGCAGCTGGGTGGTGCCGGGCTGCAGGGCATAGACGGCGTCGCCGCACAGCAGCAGGCCGTCGGCGGCGCCGAGCAGGCGCAGGCAGCTGTTCAGGCGGCCGTCGGCGAAGGGCGAATGGGAAAGCAGGTGCAGGGTAGCCATCAGAGGGTGATCACCTGGTCATATTGGTCGAGCAGGGCAGCGAGGCCGGTATCGTCGAGCACCTGCACCGGCAGGCTCAGAGCTTCCTCCGTCAGTCCGCGCTCGGCGAGGCTGTGCCGCGCGGCGTACAGGGATTCGATGCCGAACAGTGGCAGGGCCTGGAGGTTGGCGCCCAGGTCCTTCTGCTCGATGCGCTGCGGCTGCTGGCCGGCGACCAGCTGGAATACGCCGTCGTCGAGGAACAGCAGGCCGATGGGTAGATCGAAGGCTCCTCCGGCCAGAGCGATGTCCAGGGCCTCGCGGGCGGCGGGGCCGGCCCAGGGAGCCTGACGGCTGACGATCAGCAGCGACTTGGCCATCTCAGTTGCCTCCGAAGCAGACCAGGCGGTCCGCCAGTTGGGCCGCCTCGTGCAGCTGGCCGAGGCCGGACAGCTCCCAGGGCGCCGGCAGGTTGGCCGCGTCACGCTCGTAGCGGCGCGCTTCCTCTTCGTTCAGCACGCCGCGGCGCAGTGCCGCGGCGATGCACACCACGCCATCCAGCTGGTGCCGGCTGACGAAGGCGCGCCATTCGGCGGCGCTGTCCAGCTCGTCCTGGGGGGTGACCACGCTGGCCGAGGCGCTGTGCACGCCGTCCTGGTAGAAGAACAGGCGGACGATCTCGTGACCGCCGTCCAGCACCGCTTGGGCGAAGCGCAGGGCGCGGCGCGAGGCGGGCGCATGGGGCGGGGAGAAGAGGGCGATGGCGAACTTCATGGGCGGTCCGGTGCAGGCTGTGGGGCGGAATGATACCGGAGATCGCGGCGGAGAAATCCCCGCGGCGGCTTTTTCTGCCCCCCCAATGGCGCCGCGCGGGCACAAAAAAGCCCGTGGCGGGGAATCGGACCACGGGCAAGGGCGGGAGGGAATAGCTCAGGAGGTGGGCTGGGCGTTCCAGCCGCCGCCGAGTGCCTTGTAGATGGCAACGATGCCGCGATACAGCTCAACTTCCGCCTGGGCCTGGGCATCCTCGGCGGCCAGGCGTTCGCGCTCGGCATCCAGCAGCACCAGGAAGTCCACGGTGCCTTCCCGGTAGCGGATTGCCGCCTGCTCGGCCGCGGCGCGGCTGGCTTCGCTCTGGCGGACCAGGGAGAGCAGGCGCTGCTGGCGCTTGGCGTAGTCGCTGAAGGCGTTCTCGGACTCCTCCAGGGCCAGCAGCACCTGCTGCTCGTACTCGGCCAGGGCGCCGTCGGCCTCGGCCCTGGCGCCGCGCAGGCGGGCTCGTACGCTGCCGAGGTCGAAGGCCGCCCAGGTGATGCTCGGCGTCACGCTCCAGGCCCGCGCCGCGGAGGAGCCCAGCTGCGAACCGCGCCCGGCGGTGAAGCCGAGGAAGCCGGACAGGCTGACCCGCGGGAACAGGTCGGCGGTAGCCACCCCGACGTTGGCGGTGGCCGCGGCGAGCCGGCGCTCCGCGGCGCGGATGTCCGGACGGCGGCGCAGCAACTCGCCGGGATCGCCGATCGGCAGGGCCTTGGCGATGGCCGGCAGGGGCCGCGGCGACAGGTCCACGCTGAGCTGTTCGGGACGCTGGCCGAGCAGGGTGGCGATACGGTTGCGTGCCCGCACGGCCTCGGCCTGCAGCTGCGGCAGGCTGGCCTCGGTGGCGGCCAGGCGGGCATCGGCGCGCAGTACGTCCAGCTCGCTGCCCACGCCGGCTTCGTAGAGGCGCTCGGTGAGCTGGCGGGACTCGCGCTGGTTCGCCAGGTTGTCGCGGGCGATCTGTTCGCGCAGCTGAGCACCACGCAGGCTGCCGTAGGCATCCACCAGTTCGGCGATCAGGCTGACCTGCAGCTGCTGCAGCTCGGCCGCGGCGGCGCCGATCTCCGCCTCACTGGCCTCGATCTGGCGCTGGATGCGGCCGAACAGGTCGAGCTCCCAGGCCATGTCCAGGCCCAGGTCGTAGCGCTCGCTGTTCACCCGGTCCTCGCCGAGGCCGGGCTGCTGGCCCTTGCCGATGGTGGCACCGACGCCGCTGGTGATCACCGGCAGCTGGTCGTTGCCGACATCGTCGCGGATCGCCCTGGCCGCCTGCAGGCGGGCGAAAGCCAGGCGCAGCTCGCGGTTCTCGCGCAGGGCCTGGTCGACCAGGCTGTCCAGGGTCGGGTCCTCGAACTGCCGCCACCAGGACGCCTCGAAGCGTGCTCGGTCGTACTGGTCGGAATCGGCGCTGGTCAGCCGGGCCGGCTCGATATCCGGCTCGCGGTAATCGGGGCCGACCGCGCAGGCGCCGAGCGCTAGGGCCAGGGCGCCGAGGCCCAGGACGCGCAGGCCCGCGCGGGGGGAGAAGGCTACGACGGTCATGCTTGTACCTCCAGCAGTCGGGCCTTGCGGGCCTGGCGCCCGGCCACGAAGTCACGAATCAGTACGTAGAACACCGGGGTCAGCAGCAGCCCGAAGAAGGTCACCCCGATCATCCCGCTGAACACCGCCACGCCCATGGCATGGCGCATCTCGGCACCGGCCCCGGTGGACAGCACCAGCGGTACCACGCCCATGATGAAGGCGATGGAAGTCATCAGGATCGGCCGCAGCCGCAGGCGGCAGGCTTCCAGCACGGCGTCCCAGGGGGGCAGGCCCTCGGCCTCCTTGTCCTTGGCGAACTCGACGATGAGGATGGCGTTCTTGCACGCCAGGCCCACCAGCACGATCAGGCCGATCTGGGTGAAGATGTTGTTGTCGCTGCCGGCCAGGATCACCCCGGTGATCGCCGAGAGCAGGGTCATGGGCACGATCAAGATCACCGCCAGCGGCAGGCTCCAGCTCTCGTAGAGCGCGGAGAGCACCAGGAACACCAGCAGCACGCAGAGCGGGAAGATGTAGATCGCCGAGTTGCCGGCGAGGATCTGCTGGTAGGTCAGATCGGTCCATTCGTAGGTCATGCCGTTGGGCAGTTCTTGCTCCAGCAGCCGTTCCATCGCCGCCTTGGCCTGCCCGGAGCTGTAGCCCGGGGCCGCGGCGCCGTTGATCTCGGCGGTGATGAAGCCGTTGTAGTGCATCACCCGGTCGGGTCCGGAGGTGTCGCTCACCTTGATGAAGGTGGCCAGCGGCACCATTTCGCCGCGGTTGTTGCGCACCTTGAGCTGGCCGATCTGCTCGGGCTCGAGGCGGAACTGCTGCTCGGCCTGGACGTTGACTTGGTAGGTGCGCCCGAAACGGTTGAAGTCGTTGGCGTACAGCGAGCCCAGGTAGACCTGCAGGGTGGTGAAGATGTCATCGATCTCCACGCCGTGGGTCTTGGCCTTCTCGCGGTCGATGGCGGCATCCACCTGGGGCACGTTCACCTGATAGGTGGTGAACAGGCCGGCCAGCTCGGGCACCTCGCGGCTCTTGGCAATGACGTTCTGCACCTCCTGGTACAGCGCCTCGTAGCCCAGGCCGCCGCGGTCCTCGACCTGCACTCGGAAGCCGCCGATGGTGCCAAGACCGCGCACCGGTGGTGGCGGGAAGATGGCGATGCGGGCTTCCTGAATGTCGGCGAACTGCCGGTTGAGCTCAGCGGCGATGGCCGCCCCGCTCAATGCGGGATCACGCCGCTCCGCGAAGGGCTTCAGCGGAGTGAACACGATGCCGCTGTTCGGGCTGTTGGTGAAACCGTTGATGGACAGCCCCGGGAACTGCACGGTGTTCTCGATGCCCGGATGCTGGCCGGCGATCTCCGCCATGCGCTTGATCACCGCCTCGGTGCGGTCGAGGGTCGCTGCGTCCGGCAGTTGGGCGATGGCCACCAGGTACTGCTTGTCCTGAGCCGGCACGAAGCCGGTCGGCGTGGTGCTCAGGCCCAGCCAGGTGAGGGCCAGCAGACCACCGTAGAGCGCGACGGCGATGCCGCTCTTGCGCAGGACCTGCTGCACGATGCCGACGTAGCCGTGGCCGGTGCGCTCGAACAGGCGGTTGAAGGGCCTGAACAGCCAGTTGCCGAGGAGCCGCTCGAGCAGCTGCGAGAAACGGTCCTTGGGCGCGTCGTGGCTCTTCAGCAGGATGGCGGCGAGGGCCGGGGAGAGGGTCAGCGAGTTGAACGCCGAGATCACCGTGGAGATCGCCACGGTCAGCGCGAACTGCTGGTAGAACTGCCCGGACAGGCCGGAGATGAACGCCGTCGGCACGAACACCGCGCAGAGCACCAGGGCGATGGCGATGATCGGCCCGGTGACCTCGCGCATGGCGTCGCGCGCCGCCTGCACCGGCGTCTTGCCAAGGCCGATGTGCCGCTCGACGTTCTCCACCACCACGATGGCGTCGTCCACCACGATGCCGATCGCCAGCACCAGGCCGAACAGCGATAGGGCGTTGAGGGAGAAGCCGAACAGGTGCATCACCGCGAAGGTGCCGATCAGCGACACCGGCACCGCGGCCAGCGGGATGATCGAGGCGCGCCAGGTCTGCAGGAACAGGATCACCACCAGCACCACCAGGACGATGGCTTCCAGCAGGGTATGCACCACCGCCTCAATGGAGCCGCGCACGAAGACGGTTGGATCGTAGACGATCTCGTAGTCCATGCCTTCCGGGAAGCTCTGTTTGAGCTCGGCCATCTTGGCGCGCACCCGGTTGGAGATGTCGATGGCATTGGAGCCGGGGCGCTGGAATACCGGGATGGATACGGCCGGCTGGTTGTTGAGCAACGAGCGCAGGGAGTAGCGGTTGGAGCCCAGCTCGACCCGGGCGATGTCGCGCAGCCGGGTGATCTCGCCGTGCTCGCCGACGCGGATGATGATGTTCTCGAACTCCTCCTCGGAGACCAGCCGCCCCTGCGTGTTGATCGACATCTGGAAACTGATGTCGGATGGGGCCGGCGGAGCGCCGAGGACCCCGGCGGCGACCTGGCGGTTCTGCTCGCGAATGGCGGCGACCACGTCGCTGGCGGTGAGGTTGCGCGAGGCCACCTTGTTCGGATCGAGCCAGACGCGCAGCGAGTAGTCGCCCATGCCGAACAGCTGCACGTCGCCCACGCCGTCCAGCCTGGCCAGCTCGTCCTTGATGTTGAGCACGGCGTAGTTGGACAGGTAGAGCATGTCGTAGCGGTCATCCGGCGAAGTCAGGTGCACCACCATGGTCAGGTCGGGGGAGGCCTTGTCCACGGTGATGCCCAGGCGCGTCACTTCCTCAGGCAGCTGCGGCTCGGTGCGGGTGACCCGGTTCTGCACCTGTACCTGGGCGTTGTCCAGGTCGGTGCCGAGGGCGAAGGTGATGGTCAGGGTCATCCGGCCGTCGGCGGTGGATTGCGAGGACATGTAGAGCATGCCTTCCACGCCGACGATGGCCTGTTCCAGCGGTGAGGCGACGGTCTCGCCGATCACCTTGGGGTTGGCGCCGGGATAGTTGGCGCGCACCACCACGGTGGGCGGAACCACCTCGGGGTATTCGCTGATCGGCAGCTGGAACACCGCGATGGCTCCGGCGATCAGGATCATCAGCGACAGCACGGCGGCGAAGATCGGGCGCCGGATGAAGTACTGGGAGAAGTTCATCGTCTTTTACCTGGCAAAGGGCGAGCGGCTCCGCCGGGGGCGGAGTCGCATTGGGGTGTTTCGGTGCTCTTCCACTTCCCTCTCCAGTCAGGGGAGAGGGGTGATGGCGCCGTCAGCCGCGCGGACTGGCCGGTTTCGGGTGTTGGGCGACGCGGTCCGGCAGGCTCTCGTCCACCGCCTGGCGCTGGCGGGCCAGATTGGCGAGGGTCTGCTCGTCGGCCATGGGCACGTCCTCGGGGGTCACCTGCATGCCCGGCCGGGCGCGCTGCAGACCGTTGACGACGATCTTCTCGCCCTTGCGCAGGCCCTTGCGGACGATGCGCAGGCCCTCGAGCCGCGGTCCCAGCTCGACGGCCCGGTAGGCCACGGTGCCGTCGTCGGCGAGGGTCAGCACGAACTTCTTGCCGAGATCGGTGCCGACCGCCTCGTCCTTGATCAGCGCAGCGTCATAGGTGGCGCTGCCGACCAGGCGCAGGCGGACGTAGAGGCCGGGGGTGAAGCGCCCGTCGCGGTTGTCGAAAACCGCCCGGCCGCGGATGGTGCCGGTGCGCGGGTCTACCTGGTTGTCCATGAAGTCCATGCGCCCCTCGTGGGGAAAACCGTCCTCGTCGGACAGGCCGAGGTAGACGGGGGTGGAGTCGCTGCGCTGGCCATCGCGGGAGAGTTCCTGGTACTTCAGGTAGATGCGTTCGTCGGCATCGAAGTAGGCGTACACCTTGTCGGTGGAGACCAGGCTGGTGAGGCGGGTTTCTCCCGCATTGACCAGGTTTCCGGTGGTCACCTCAGCGCGGCTGACGCGGCCGTCGATGGGCGCGGTGACCCGGGTGAACTCCAGATTCAGACGCGCCGCCTCCAGGCCGGCCTGGATCGCCGCCACCTCGGCCCGCGCCTGCAGTGCGGCGCTGGCCCGGGCGTCGGCCAGTTCGGCCGAGATCGCGTTGCTGGCGCGCAGGCGCTCGCCGCGGCGGGCCTCGTTCTCGGCCTGGGCGAGGTTGGCGCGGGCCTGCTGCAGCTGGGCCTCGAGGCGCCTGACCTCGGCCTCGAAGGGGCGTGGATCGATCTGGAACAGCAGGTCGCCCTTCTTCACCAGGGCGCCCTCGGTGAAGGCCACCCTGTCGATGTAGCCGGAGACCCGCGGGCGGACCACCACGGACTCCGGCGCCTCCAGGCGGCCGGTGAGCTCGTCCCATTCGTTGATCGGTTGCTGGATCACCGCTGCGACGCTCACCTTGGGCGCCGGCGCTCCGCCGGCGCTGGTGCTCTGACCCTGACCGCAGGCGGCCAGGAGGATCAGCGGCAGGGCGGCAAGGGTGAAGCGCAAGGTCTTGATCGACTGTTCCATCGGTGACTCCGCCGTAGGTTGTTTTCTGGAATGGGGCGAAGTCTGCGGTCGTCACGAGACGAGGACGAATCGAACGGGACGAAGTTGACTATCAATGGGAATGATGGACCGACCGGTTATATCGATAGGGTCGTATGGAATGTCGCCGAAAGCTCTGGGAACGAGGTTACAGGCTGTCCGGGTCGGAGCAGAACATCTGGATGCGCGAGCGCAGCCAGCGTTCTGCCGGGTCGTTGTCCTGGGCGCCGCGCCAGGCCATGTGCAGTTCGAAGCTGGGCGTCTCCAGGGGCAGGTCCTCGACGCGCAGGCCGCCGGCGGAGGCCAGGGCAGCGGCGGTGTAGTCCGGCACGGTGACGAGCATGTCGGTACCCGCCAGCAGGCTGCCGAGACCGTTGAACTGCGGCACGGCGAGAACCACCTTGCGCTGCCGGCCGAGCTTGGCCAGCTCCTCGTCGATGAAGCCGGTCAGGTTGCCGGCGAAGGACACCAGGGCATGGGGCCGCGTGCAGTAGTCGTCGAGGCTCAGCGGCCCGGGAATGCCGTCGGCGCGTAGCAGTTTGGGCTTGCTGCGGCGCAGCACCTTGCGCTTGGCGTTGGCGGGCAGCTCCTCGGTGTAGGAGACGCCCACCGAGATCTCCCCGGAGGCGAGCATCTGCGGGATCAGCAGGTAGTTGGTTCGGCGCACCACCAGTGCCACCCCCGGCGCCTCGGCGCGGATGCGCTTGAGCAGGGCTGGCAGCAGGGCGAGCTCCACTTCGTCGGAGAGGCCAATGCGGAACACTGCAGTGCTGGTGGCGGGATCGAAGTCCGCGGCGCGGCTGACCGCGGTAGAGATGGCGTCCAAAGCCGGGGAGAGCAGGGCGAAGATCTCCTGGGCGCGCGCCGAGGGTTCCATGCTCCGCCCGGTGCGCACGAACAGCGGGTCGTCGAACAGCGTGCGCAGGCGGGCCAGGGCCGCGCTGATCGCCGGCTGGCCGAGGAACAGCTTTTCCGCCGCGCGGGTGACGCTGCGCTCGTGCATCAGCGTCTCGAAGACGATCAGCAGGTTCAGGTCGACGCGGCGCAGATCGTTGCGGTTCATGGACGTTCCCGTGCTGTGAGGGAATTAAACTGACCGTGCCGGCGGCGGGCGTCAAGTCGCCGGACGGCCGAGCGTTTCGCGGCGCTCGCGGAGGCCGGCATTCCTGCAGCATCATCCCCATTCATGTGTACTATCGATGTCAACGGGTGGTCCTATCCGGAAAGCCCGGATACAGTCCGTGGCATTAGAGATTGCCGGCGAGGTTCGCGATGTCCCGCATGATCCGCTTTCACCAGTTCGGCCCTGCCGAGGTCCTCAAGGTCGAGCAGGTCGAACTGCCGTCGCCCGCTCCGGGAGAGGTGCTGGTCCGCAGCGAGGCGATTGGCGTGAGCTGGTTCGACGTGCTCTGGCGACAGAACCTCTCCAACAGCCGGGCGCGCCTGCCCGCCGGCCTGGGCTTCGAGGTGGCCGGTGAGGTCGTGGCCGTCGGCAGCGGGGTCGAGGACCTCGTGGCCGGCGACAAGGTGGCCAGCTTCCTCGGCCACAGCATCAACGACTACCCGGCCTGCGGCGACCAGGTGCTGCTGCCGCGCAGCTCGCTGGTCCGCTATCCCGAACGGCTCGATCCCCGGCAGGCCGCGGTGCACTACACCGCCTTCCTCACCGCCTGGTTCGCCTACGTCGAGCTGGCCCGGGCCCAGACAGGCGAAACCGTACTGCTCACCGAGGGCGCGCACGGCAGCGGTCCGGCCATGCTCCAGCTGGGCAAGGCCCTGGGCCTCAGGGTGATCGCCGCCACTCGCTGGGCGGAGGAGCGCGAGATCCTGCTCGCCCTAGGCGCCGACAAGGTGATCCTCAGCGAGGAGGAGGACCTGGTCGGCCGGGTCACCGCGCTCACCGACGGGCGCGGCGTGGACATCGTCATGGACGGTCTCGGGGGACCGCAGATGTGTCTGCTCGGCGACGTCGTCGCACCGCGCGGCAGGCTGATCCTCTACGGCCTGCAGGGCGGCAACAACACGCCGTTCCCGGCCTGCGCGGCGTTCCAGAAGAACATCCAGTTCTTCGTCCACTGTCTGGGCAACTTCACCGGCAAGCCGGAGCTGGGCATCCCCCAGGACCGCCAGGCCCTCGAGCGCGCGCTACAGGCGATCGACCAACTGACCTGCGACGGCCTGCTGAGCAGTCGGGTGGGCAAGGTGTTCCCGCTGGACAAGGTGGTCGCCGCGCACCGCTACCTGGAAGGCTGTCCGAAGGACGGCCGGGTGGTGCTGGAGCCCTGAGCACTTCTACCTGGCTTTCCTGCTAGACTACGCGCCCCTGTGCCGGGCGCGTCGTCGCGCTGTGGCCGCATCACCGCTTAGATCCGCCGATGTCCCAAGCTCCTGCCCAACGCCCAGCCTTCTCCCGCCGCTTCAGCGTGGCGCCGATGATGGACTGGACCGACCGCCACTGCCGCTTCTTCCTGCGCCTCTTGTCCAGGGAGGCACTGCTCTATACCGAGATGGTCACCACTGGCGCCATCCTGCACGGCGACGCGGCGCGCTTCCTGCGTTACGACGCCGCCGAGCACCCGCTGGCCCTGCAGCTTGGCGGCAGCAACCCACAGGAGCTGGCGGCCTGCGCGCGGCTGGCGGAGCAGGCCGGCTACGACGAGGTGAACCTCAACGTCGGCTGCCCCAGCGACCGGGTGCAGAACAACATGATCGGCGCCTGCCTGATGGGCCATCCGGCGCTGGTGGCCGAATGCGTGAAGGCCATGCAGGACGCGGTGAGCATTCCGGTGACCGTCAAACACCGCATCGGTATCAATGGCCGCGACAGCTACGCCGAGCTCTGCGATTTCGTCGGCCAGGTGTGCGAGGCCGGCTGCCGGAGCTTCACCGTGCATGCGCGGATCGCCATCCTCGAAGGGCTGTCGCCCAAGGAGAACCGCGAGATCCCGCCGCTGCGCTACGACGTGGCGGCGCAGCTGAAGCGTGACTTCTCGGACCTGGAGATCATCTTGAACGGCGGCATCAAGACCCTCGACGAATGCCGCGAGCACCTGCGCACCTTCGACGGCGTGATGCTCGGCCGCGAGGCCTACCACAACCCCTACCTGCTGGCCGCGGTGGACCGCGAGCTGTTCGGCCGTGACACCCCGCAGGTCAGCCGCAGCGAGGCGCTGCAGGGGCTGCGTCCCTACATCGAGCGGCACTTGGCCGAGGGCGGTGCCATGCACCACGTGACCCGCCACGTGCTCGGCCTGGCCCAGGGCTTCCCCGGCGCGCGGTGCTTCCGTCAGCTGCTTTCGGTGGACGTGCACAAGACGACGGACCCGTTGGGTCTGCTGGACCAGGCCATCGAGTTGCTGCAGGGCCGCTGAGACAGCTCCATGAGGCAGGAAGCCCGCGCCAAGGCGCGGGCTTTTGCGTTTTCAGAGCGGGTAGTTGGCCAGCTCGCGGGCGATCAGCATGCGCTGGATCTCGCTGGAGCCCTCGTAGATCTGGGTGATGCGCGCGTCGCGGTAGTAGCGCTCCACCGGAAAGTCCTCCAGATAGCCGTAGCCGCCGTGGATCTGGATGGCCTTGGAGCACACCCACTCGGCGGCCTCGGAGGCGAACAGCTTGGCCTGGGAGGCCTCCGACAGGCAGGGCTGCCCGGCGCTCTTCAGGTGGGCGGCATGCAGGATCAGCAGGCGCGCGGCATTCAGCCGGGTATGCATGTCGGCCAGCAGATTGCCGATGCTCTGGTGCTCGGCGATGGGCTTGCCGAACTGGATGCGCTCCCGCGAGTAACCCAGGGCCGCCTCGAAGGCCGCGCGGGCGATGCCCAGGGCCTGGGCGGCAATGCCGATGCGCCCGCCCTCCAGGTTGGAGAGGGCGATGGCCAGGCCGCGGCCGCGCTCGCCGAGCAGGTTGGCGGCGGGGATGCGGCAGTCGCTGAGAGAGATGGCGCAGGTGTCCGAGCCACGGATGCCCAGCTTGTGCTCCATGCGCTCCACCTTGAAGCCGGGGGTGTCGGTGGGCACCAGGAAGGCCGACAGGCCCTTCTTGCCCAGTTCCGGGTCGGTGACCGCGAAGACCACGGCCAGCCCGGCGCGTTTGCCGTTGGTGACGAACTGCTTGGCGCCGTTGAGCACCCAGTGGTCGCCGTCCAGCACTGCGCGGGTGCGCAGGTTGTGGGCCTCGGAGCCGGCCTGGGGTTCGGTCAGGCAGAAGCAGCCGATCATCCGGCCGCCGGCCAGGTCGGCCAGCCAGGCCCGTTTCTGCGCTTCGCTGCCGTAGTTGAGCAGGGGACCGCAGCCCACCGAGTTGTGCACGCTCATCAGCGCGCCCAGGGCGCCGTCGGCGGCGGCGATTTCCTCCACGGCCAGGGCGTAGGCCACGTAGTCGGTGTAGCTGCCGCCCCATTCCTCCGGCACCACCATGCCGAGCAGCCCCAGTTCGCCCATCTGGGCGACCACGGCCTCGTCGATCCAGCCGGCCTTGTCCCATTCGGCGGAACGCGGCGCGACTTCGCTGCGGGCGAAGTCGCGGGCCATGTCGCGGATCATGCGCTGTTCTTCGGTCAGTTCGATGTCTTGCATGTCTCTCTCCTGGGCCGGGTCAGGCCCGGCTGGCCTGGAATCCGGCGAAGAAGGCCTGCACCCGCTGCGGGGCCAGCTCTTCCAGGTTGGGGGGATTCCAGCGCGGGCGCTTGTCCTTGTCCACGATAAGGGCGCGCACGCCTTCGATAAAGTCGCCGCGCTCGAACCATTGCAGATCCAGGTGCAGTTCCAGGGCGAAGCAGTCTTCCAAAGACAGCCCGCGGCCGCGGCGCAGCAGTTCCAGGGTCACGGCCATGGCCAGGGGCGAGCGGGTGTCCAGCAGAGCGGCGGTCTCCGTGGCCCAGGCCTGCCATTGCGGGCGGCTTTCCCCGCGCAGGGCGGCGCGGATGGCCGGAACATCGGGCAGCGCGAAGTGTTCGTCGATCAGCGGGCGCAGGGTGGCCAACTCGGCTTCCGGCAGTTCGGCCTGGCCCAGGCTGGCGAGCAGGCGCTGCAGGTCGTCGAGGGGCGCGGTGCTCCAGCTGATACGGTCGAGCCCGGCATCCAGGTCGACGAGGCGTTCGCGGGGCAGGCAGTGGTCGGCCAGCCCGCAGTAGAGAGCGTCGGCAGCGCCGATGTGGCGGCCGCTGACGCCCAGGTAGGTGCCCAGCTCGCCGGGCAGGCGCGGCAGGAAATAGCTGCCGCCCACGTCCGGGAAGTAGCCGATGCCCACCTCCGGCATGCCCAGCCGGGCCCGTTCGGTGATCACTCGCAGGGCCGCGCCCTGGACCAGGCCCATGCCACCGCCGAGGACGAAGCCGTCCATCAGCGCCAGTAGTGGCTTGGGATAGCGATGGATGTAGAGGTCGAGGGCGTATTCCTCCTCGAAGAAGTAGCGCTGTAGCTCGCCGCCGCTCAGGTGGCTGTCGTACAGGGCGCGGATGTCGCCGCCGGCGCAGAAAGCCTTGTCGCCGGCGGCGCGCAGCACTACGACGCGGATCGCCGGATCCGCCGCCCAGGCGTGCAGCTGGTCAGCAAGCAGGCGGACCATCTCCAGGGTCAGGGCGTTGAGCCCGGCCGGACGGTTGAGGATCAGGTGCCCGACGCCGTTGCGGACTTCGGCGAGGACCGGCAGTTCGGAACCACTCATGCGCAGTCTTCCTTGCGGTACAGCTTGATGATCGCCGAGAAGTCCAGCTGGCCGTTGCCCTGCAGGCTGAAGGCCTGATAGAGCTGCTGGGCGAGGGCGCCGAGGAGCAGCGGTTGGCGCACCTGGCGGGCGGCTTCGCTGGCCAGGCCCAGGTCCTTGAGCATCAGGTCGCTGCCGAAACCGCCGCTGTAGCCGCGCGCCGCCGGCACGTTGTCCATCACCCCGGGGAAGGGGTTGTAGGTGTCCGAGCTCCAGCAGCGGCCGCTGGAGGTGTTGATGATTCCGGCCAGCACCTTGGGATCGACGCCCAGGGCCACGCCCAGGCTCATGGCTTCGGCGGTGCCGATCATGGAGATGCCGAGCAGCAGGTTGTTGGCCACCTTGGCGGCCTGGCCGGTGCCGGCGGCGCCGCAGTGCACGATGTTCCTGCCCATGGCGGCGAGGATCGGTCGGGCCCGTTCGAAGGCTGTGGCGCTGCCGCCGACCATGAAGGTCAGGGTGCCGGCGGCGGCGCCACCAGTACCGCCGGAGACCGGGGCATCCAGCATGGGGTTGCCCTGGGCTTCGGCCTTGGCCGCCACTTCGCGGGCGCTGATGGGGTCGATGGTGGAGCTGTCCACCAGCAGCACGCCGGGGCGGACGTGGGCGAGCAGCCCCTCTTTGCCGAGATAAACCTGCTTCACGTGAGGCGCAGCGGGCAGCATGGTGATGATCAGTTCGACCTCACCGGCGGCCAGCTCGGCGGGGGAGGCGGCGGCGCGGGCGCCGGCATCCACCAGGCGTTCGACGGCGGCGGGGACCAGGTCGAAGACGGTCAGTTGGTGGCCTGCCTTGAGCAGGTTGAGGGCCATGGGCGCGCCCATGTTGCCGAGGCCGAGAAATCCGATCTGCATGGGGTGTTCCCTCCGTATGGACAAGGGGCGCTGCCGTCCGCAGGGGAGGCAGCGGCCTGGGTCAGCGGTGCTGGAAGAGCGGCGGGCGCTTCTCGACGAAGGCCTGCATGCCTTCCTTCTGGTCGGCGCTGGCGAACAGCGAGTGGAAGACCCGGCGTTCGAAGCGCACCCCTTCGGCCAGGCTAACTTCGAAGGCGCGGTTGACGCATTCCTTGATCATCAGGGTGGCCGGCAGCGAGCGTGAGGCGATGGTCTGGGCGGCGGCGAGGCTTTCCTCCAGCAGGCGGTCGAGGGGGAATACGCGGGCCACCAGGCCGGCGCGCTCGGCCTCCTCGGCGCTCAGCTGGCGGCCGGTCAGGCACAGCTCCATGGTCTTGGCCTTGCCCAGGGCGCGGGCCATGCGCTGGGTGCCGCCGATTCCGGGAATCACCCCAAGGCTCAGCTCCGGCAGGCCGAAGCGGGCGTTGTCGGCGGCGTAGATGAAGTCACACATCAGGGCCAGCTCGCAGCCGCCGCCCAGGGCGTAGCCGGCCACCGCGGCGATGATCGGCTTGCGGCGGTTGGCGATGCGATCGGCGCTGGCGAAGAAGTCCTCCAGGTAGATCTGCGGATACTGCTTGTCGGCCATCTCCTTGATGTCCGCGCCGGCGGCGAAGGCCTTGGCGGATCCGGTGATGACCAGGCAGCCGATGCCGGGGTCGGCATCCAACTGGGCGAGGGCCTGGTTGAGCTCGGCGATCAGCTGGCTGTTCAGCGCGTTGAGCGCCTTGGGACGGTTCAGGGTGATCAGGCCGACGCGCTCGCGCACCTCGACCAGCAGGGTTTCATAGCTCATCTGCATACTTCCTGGGCCGGGCCGACGACATGGACGCCGGCCCGGCGATGGGTCACTTCAGGGAAATGGTGGTGTTCACGGTGCCAACCTCGGCCTCGTCGAACCAGCGTTCGGTAACGGTCTTGGTCTGGGTGTAGAACTGGATGACCTGCTTGCCGTAGGGGCCGAGGTCGCCCAGCTTGGAGCCGCGGGAGCCGGTGAAGGAGAACAGCGGCACCGGTACCGGGATGGGCACGTTGATGCCCACCTGGCCGACGTCGATCTCCTCCTGGAAGTGCCGTGCGGCGGCGCCGGAGCGGGTGAAGATGGCGGTGCCGTTGCCGTTGGGGTTGGCGTTGATGATCTGGATGGCCTCGTCCATGGTGGCCGCCTGCATCACGCAGAGCACCGGGCCGAAGATCTCTTCCTTGTAGATAGTCATCTCGGGAGTGACCCCGGCGAAGATGGTCGGGGCGACGAAGTTGCCATCGGCGTAGCCCGGCACCTGCGGGTTGCGGCCGTCCAGCAGCAGTTGGGCGCCTTCCTCCACGCCACGGGCGATCAGGCCGTTGACCCGCTCCAGGGCGGCGCGGGAGATCAGCGGGCCGACATCGGTGCCCGGCTCGACACCGGCGCCGACCTTCAGGGCCCTGGCCTTTTCCACCAGCTCAGGCAGCCACTCATTGGCCTCGCCGACCAGCACGGCGACCGAGACCGCCATGCAGCGCTGGCCGGCGGCACCGAAGGCCGCGCCCACCAGGTTGTTGAGGGT
The DNA here is from genome assembly GCF_000364625.1 of Pseudomonas thermotolerans DSM 14292. Classification (GTDB taxonomy): domain Bacteria; phylum Pseudomonadota; class Gammaproteobacteria; order Pseudomonadales; family Pseudomonadaceae; genus Aquipseudomonas; species Aquipseudomonas thermotolerans. Next base: position 105,934 of record NZ_KB822605.1, on the reverse strand, counting down.
CTGCTGCTTGTGGGCGTCGGGCATGACCACGGCATGGTTCTTGGCGCCCATCATGCACTGCACGCGCTTGCCGGCCAGGGAGGCGCGCTGGTAGACGTGCGTGCCCACCCCGGTGGAGCCGACGAAGGAGATGGCCTTGATGTCCGGGTGGTCGCAGAGCAGGTTGACCGCGTCTGCGCCGCCGTGGATCACATTCAGCACCCCGGCGGGGATGCCGGCCTCGAGGGCCAGTTCGGCGAGGCGCATGGTGACCATCGGGTCCTGCTCGGAGGGCTTGAGGACGAAGGTGTTGCCGCAGGCGATGGCCATGGGGAACATCCACAGCGGAATCATCGCCGGGAAGTTGAAGGGGGTGATGCCGGCGCAGACGCCCAGAGGCTGGTTGAGGGTGAAGGTATCCACCCCGCTGGCCACGTTGTTGGCCAGCTCGCCCATCTGCAGGGTGCCGATGCCGGCGGCGTGCTCGACCACTTCCAGGCCGCGGAAGATGTCACCCTCGGCGTCGGGCAGGGTTTTGCCCTGTTCGGCGGTGAGGATCGCGGCCAGTTCCTGCATGTGTTCGCGGATCAGTTGCTGGTAGCGGAGGAAGATCCGCGCGCGGGCGCCGATGGGGGTCTTGCGCCAGGTCTTGAAGGCTTCCTTGGCGGCGGCCACGGCGGCGTTCATTTCCTCCTGGGTGGCGAAGGGTACGCGGGCCAGCACTTCCTGGGTGGCCGGGTTGACGATGTCGCGCCACTGGCTGGTGGCCGACTCGACGAATTCGCCGTTGATCAGCAGTTTGACGGTGGGAATCGGCTTGCTCATGTTCGGTTCTGCCTGTGCTGGGTAAGTGGGCCTTCAGCCCTTGAGGTGGGGGAAGTCGTCTTCGAAGAACTCCAGCTCGCCACGCTCCTCGGCCTGGCGGCGACGGTTCTCCAGCTGGCGCAGTTCCACGCGGCGGATCTTCCCGGAGATGGTCTTGGGCAGCTCGCCGACGAACTCCAGGCGGCGTACCCGCTTGTAGGGGGCGAGCTGGCAGCGGATGAAGGCGAACAGCTCGGCGGCCAATTCACGACTCGGCTGCTGTTCGGCGGCGAGGATCACGTAGGCCTTGGGCACCGCCAGGCGCACCGGATCGGGGCTGGGCACCACGGCCACCTCCATGACCGCCGGGTGTTCGATCAGAGTGCTTTCCAGCTCGAAGGGGCTGATCCGGTAATCGGAGGCCTTGAACACGTCGTCGGCGCGGCCGATGAAGGTGATGTAGCCGTCCTCGTCCATGCTGGCGGTGTCCCCGGTGCGGTAGTAGCCGTCGCGCATGGCTTCGGCGGTCTTCTCCGGGCTGTCCTCGTAGCCGCGCATCAGACCCAGCGGGCGCGGCTCCAGGGGTAGGGCGACCTCGCCGTCGCGGGCCGGCTGGCCGTCCGGGTCCAGCAGGGTGACTCGGTAGCCGGGTAGCGGGCGGCCCATGGAGCCGGGCTTGAGCGGCTGGCCGGGGCTGTTGCCGACCAGCGCGGTGGTTTCCGTCTGGCCGAAGCCGTCGCGCAGGGTCAGGCCCCAGGCTTCCTGGACCTGTTCGATGATTTCCGGGTTGAGCGGCTCGCCGGCGCCCACCAGCTCACGCAGGGCCAGGCGGCCGCGGTAGGCGGCGAGGTCTTCCTGGATCAGCATGCGCCATACGGTGGGCGGCGCGCACAGGGTGGTCACCCGGTACTTCTCCAGCACGCCGAGCAGAGCCGCGGCGCTGAAGCGCGCGACATTGTGGATGAACACGCAGGCGCCGGCGTTCCAGGGGGCGAACAGGCAGCTCCAGGCGTGCTTGGCCCAGCCCGGCGAGGAGATGTTGAGATGGATGTCCCCCGGCTGCAGGCCGATCCAGTACATGGTGGACAGGTGCCCCACCGGATAGCTCTGGTGGGTGTGCAGCACCATCTTCGGCTTGGAGGTGGTGCCGGAAGTGAAGTAGAGCAGCAACGGGTCGTCGGCACGGGTCGCACCGTCCGGCTCGAAGCGCTCCGGATGATCGGCCGCCGCCTCATGGCTGATCCAGCCGTCCACCGGCGCGCCGACGCAGATCCGCGTGCAGCCTTCGGCGAGACCTGCGAACTTGTCGGTGTGGGCGCTGCCCACCACCAGGTGACGGACTTGGCCGCGCTCGATGCGATCGCGCAGGTCCTCGCTGGTCAGTAGGGCGGTGGCGGGGATCACCACGGCGCCGAGCTTGAAGGCAGCCAGCATGGTTTCCCAGAGAGCGATGTGGTTGCCGAGCATCAGCAGGATGCGTTCGCCACGCCGCACGCCCAGGGCGCGCAGATGGTTGGCGACCTGGTTGGATCGCGTGGACAGCTCGGCGAAGCTGTAGCGGCGGTCGCTGCCATCTTCTTCGACGATCCACAGTGCCGGGGTCTGGTTGTCGCGGGCCATGGGGTCGAAGTAATCCAGCGCCCAGTTGAACTGCTCGAGTTGGGGCCAACGGAAATCCCGGGCGGCGGTGAGGTAGTCGGTGCGATGGGCCAGCAGGAAATCGCGGGCGGCCAGGAAGGGGCGGCTGTTCTCGTTCATGCGGCGCCTCCTGGAAGGTCTGAGGAGACGCGGACTGCGCACAGTCCGTCCTGGGAAAATGCCTTCATCTGTCTAAGTCCCTGATTGTTTTTGTTGGACTTGTGCCGATCGGACACTGCACTTGCCGAAGCATCAGGGCCGTTTGGTCAACGGCGCCTAGAGTTCAGTATAGGTAGGCGTAAATTCACCAAGAAGGCGCATAAATTCCGATGGCTTGTGCAAAAAAATCATATGATGGACCGATCTGCCTACCGGAACCGCTTGCCATGCATCAGACTGCTCTCGAACGCCTGAACTGGGATGACCTGCGCTTCTTCCTCGAGGTGGCGCGCAGCGGCACCGCCAGTGGCGCCGCCCGCCGCCTGGGGGTGGACTACACCACGGTGTCGCGACGCATCCGCGCCCTGGAGCAGGCGCTAGGGGCGCTGCTGTTCGAGAAGTCGCGCAGCGCCGGCTTCGTGCTCACCGTCGAGGGCCAGCACCTGCTGGGCCATGCGGAAACCCTGGAAAGTACCCTGCAGGCGGCCTGCGAACAGGTTTCCGGCACCCGCCTGGGGCTCTCCGGGCATTTGCGCATCGCTTGCACCGAGGCCTTCGGTTCCTGCTTCATCACCCCGCAGCTGAGTCGCTTCCTGGAGCGCTACCCGCACATCTCCATGGACGTCCTGCCGGTGCCGCACTTCGTCAGCCTGTCGCGCCGCGAAGCGGACCTGGCGATCACCCTGGAGCGCCCCGAGCGAGGCCCCTATGTGTGCTCCAAGCTGTGCGACTATCGCCTGCGACTGTACGCCACGCCGGCCTATCTGGAAGCCAATGGGCCGATCCGCAGCCGCGACGACCTGGCCCGGCACAGCTTCGTCAGCTATGTGGACGACCTGGCCTTCAGCTCCAAGCTGCTCTACCTGCAGGACCTACTACCGGGCGCGCACAGCCGGCTGCGCAGCACCAGCGTGATCGCCCAGTACCAGGCGGCGCTGCAGGGCAGGGCGCTGGCCATACTGCCGTGCTTCCTCGCCGGGCCCGATCCGCGCCTGTGCGAGGTGCTGGAGGGGGAGGTGGAGGTGATCCGCCAGTTCTGGATCTACTACAGCGAGGACCTGCGCAAGCTCAAGCGCGTCACCCTGCTGGCCGACTACCTGCGTGCCTGCGCCGAGCTCAACAGGCCGCTGCTGATGGGTGAATCCAACGAGATGGCTTACCTGCCGGCTGACTGACGAAAGCCGCGGATTGCCGGGAGTTGACGGTTTTTGATCGTGAATGACGGCGCCGCGGCTTGCCGGGCGTCTGCCCTTCGGGCATAAGGGGCGGCCGAATCCGCCACCGAGACCGATCTGCCCATGCGAGAACACAGCCGCATCGTTTTTCGTTCGATCTTCCGCATCAAAGTGAACGATCGTCGCAACGACCGGCTGATCGGTTACGTGGGCGACATCTCCGAGCACGGCCTGAAGCTACTCGGCGATGCCCCGGTGGAGGTCGGCAGCGAATTGCAGCTGCGCCTGCGCATGCGGAACCACGACGGACAGATGCGTTATGCGGAAGTTGACGTCGTCTGCCTGTGGTCTCGCGAGAATCCGCAGACCGGGTATTTCGAGGCGGGCCTGAAGCTGCAGTGCCCGTCGGTGCCGTTCAGCGAACTGGTCCGCGAGCTGCGCGAGCGGCGCGCCGCCCGAGCGAACCTTCCTTCCTAGGAATGCGAGCGACATGAAGGCTTCGGGATGGAGACGTGCCCCGTGGCTCCCCCCACTTTCTTTTGACTTCGGTTTTCGTGACGGCTGCCGATACGGTAGGTCTGCGTTACGACTGGTTTCAACAAGAACAAGCCCCAGCGTGCCGACAAGAAACCGAATAACGACACAATGCTGGAGAAATTTATGACGGAGTGGTTTGGCAACCTGAAAATGTCGAGCAAGCTGGGCCTCGGGTTCGGCGCGATCCTGCTGATGACCTGCCTGCTGGCAGTGCTCAGCTGGACCACCATCGGCCACCTGGTGCAGCGCGGCGACCTGATGAACAGCATCGCCCAGCTCAACGAGGGGCTGTCCAAGCTGCGCATCACCCGCATGCAGTACATGCTCTCCCAGGGCGATGAACAGGCCGGCGCCAATGCCCAGGAGGCCCTGGATGTCTACCGCAAGCTGCACGACGACATCATCGCCACCTACCAGCAGCGCATCGACGTGCAACTGCTGGACAGACAGGGCGAACTGCTCGCCCAGTATCAGGATGCTCTGAATACCATGCGCGCCAGCTATCGCTCCGCCCAGGAGGCGAAGGAGAAGCTGCGTGCCGAAGGGGAGAAGGCCTCGAAGATCTTCCGCGATCTGGCCGACTCGGTGGCCGGCATGCCCGGCGAGGGCAACCGCGACATGGAGCAGTACCAGGCGCTGGTCAAGGCCATGGAAGGATTCCGGGAAACCCGTTTCGCCCTTCAGGCCTACATGGCCATCAACGTCACCGATGGCAGCGGCCCTGAAGCGGCCAAGCCGGCTCTGGAGCGGCTGGCCATTACCGCCCTCGAGGTTCGCGAGTTGGCCGGTCGTCTTCCCCGCTACTACCAGGACAGCATCGCCAGCCTGAACGATACCCTGGCCGACTATCAGGCTGCCTTCGTGGAGCGCCGCAAGCACGACGACATCATCGCCAAATGCCGTAAGGAAACCATGGTACTGAGCCAGCAGATTGCCGATGTCAGCGACGAGCTCTATGCCCTGCAACTTCAGCAGCGCGACGTCGAGAGCGCCCGCGCCAAGCGGCTGCAGTTGGGCGGCACCCTGCTGGCGCTGTTGCTCGGCTTCATGGCCGCCTGGGCGATCACCCGGCAGATTACCCGGCCGCTGCAGGAAACCCTGGCGGTCCTTGAGCGGGTGGCGTCCGGCGACCTGACCAAGAGCGTGGTGGTGCACCGTCGCGACGAGATCGGCGCCCTGCAGCGCGGCGTCCAGCGCATGGTCGCTACCCTGCGGGAGCTGATTGGCGGCATCCACGACAGCGCCACCCAGATCGCCAGCGCCGCCGAGCAGCTCTCCGCGGTCACCGAGCAGACCAGTGCCGGGGTCAACAGCCAGAAGGTGGAGACCGACCAGGTGGCCACCGCCATGCACGAGATGGCCGCCACCGTCCACGAGGTGGCCCGCAACGCCGAGGAGGCCGCCCAGGCCGCCCTGCGCGCGGACGAGGAAGCCTCCCAGGGCGACCGGGTAGTGGGCGAGGCCATCTCCCACATCGAACACGTGGCCAGGGAGGTGCAGCGTTCGGCCGAGGCCATGTCGCAGCTGCAGCAGGAGAGTGTGAAGATCGGCAGCGTCATGGACGTGATCAAGTCGGTGGCCGATCAGACCAACCTGCTGGCCCTGAACGCGGCCATTGAGGCGGCCCGCGCCGGCGAGGCCGGTCGCGGCTTCGCGGTGGTGGCCGACGAGGTGCGCAGCCTGGCGCAGCGCACCCAGCAGTCCACCGAGGAGATCGAGGCGCTGATCGTGGGGATCCAGCAGGGCACCCAGCAGGTGGCCGAGATCATGGAGAACAGCCGCAGCCTGACCGAGAGCAGCGTGACCCTGAGCCGTCGCGCCGGTGAGGCGCTGGGCAACATCACCCAGACGGTGGCGGGCATCCAGTCGATGAACCAGCAGATCGCCGCCGCGGCCGAGCAGCAGAGTTCGGTGGCCGAGGAGATCAGCCGCAGCGTGCAGAGCGTCCGCGACGTGGCCGAGCAGACCGCCACCTCCAGCGAGGAGACCGCGGCCTCCAGCGTCGAGCTGGCGCGCCTCGGACAGCATCTGCAGACCCTGGTCGGCAGGTTCCGGGTCTGACCCTCTTCACCCGGCCTCTCTCCCACAGACACCCTCTCCCACAGACAGGAGAGGGGCAAGGAGAGGGGCGGGATCAGCCCAGGGTGCCGAGGATGTTCACGCCGACCCGTTCGGGAATCTCGTTCTGCGAGAGCACGTGCAGTCCGGGGCTGAACACCCGGGCGTAGCGGGCCAGCAGCGGGCGCAACTGGGGCATCACGGTGAGGATCGGCGGATGGCCTTCCTTGCGCAGCTTCTCCTTGACCACCGGCATGGCGGTCTGCAGCTGATTGAGCAGGTTCGGCTCCACCGGGAAGTTGTCGAGGCTCACCGGGCCGGCCTGCTGGGCGATGGCCAGGGCGCTGAGGAGGGTGTTCTCCAAGGAGTTCTCGAGGACGAACACCGCCAGTTCGCTGCGGTCCCCGGCGATGCCGGCGACGATGGTGCGGCGCAGGGCGTAGCGCACGTCGGAGGCGAGCAGCACCGGATCCTTGGTGGTTTCGCTGGCTTCTAGCAGGGTGCTGGCGATGGTCACGATGTCCTTGAGCGGCACCTGCTCGGTGAGCAGCTGGCGGTACACGCGGTGCTGCTGGCTGTAGCTGAGCTGGGCCTTGAGGTGCTCGGCCAGCTTCGGTGCCTGCACGGCCAGGCGCTGCATCAGGTGCTCCACGTCATCGTGCTTGAAGATGTCCGGCAGGTGTTCGCGGACCACCTTGTGCAGGTGGGTGGCGATCACGCTGGCGCAGTCGATCACCTGGTAGCCGAGGTTGAGGGCACGCGCCTTGTCCTCCGGGAGGATCCACACCACCTGCATGCGGTAGGCAGGATCGACACCGAGGATGCCGTCGATCTCGCCGTAGAGCTCCGGCGAGGGGATGGCCATCAGACGGTCGGCGTGGATCTCGGCGCCGTCGATCTTCTCGCCGTTGATGTGGATGGCGTACTGCGAGGCCTTCAGGCGCAGGCTGTCGCGGATCTGGATCTCCGGCAGCAGGAAGCCGAGGCTCTCCGAGAGGGTCTGGCGCACCCCGCGCACGCGCTGCACCAGCGGCGCGCCGGAGGACTCGTTGACCAGCCCGACCAGCTTGTAGCCGAGGGAGATGGACAGCCGCTCCACCAGCGGGATGTCCTCCCAGGCCAGTTGCTGGACGCGCTCCTGGTCCATGGCCCTGGCCAGCGACTCGGTCTTCTCCAAGCTGGCACCCTCCTCGGGCAGCTGGCTCTTCGATACCCGCCAGGCGACGAAGGCGATCAGCGCGGCGAAGGAGATGAATGCCAGGTGTGGCATGCCCGGCACCAGGGCGAGAACGAAGAGGATGCCGGCCACGGTGTAGAGCACGGGGGGCGAGGCGAGCATCTGCCGGCGCACCAGGGAGGTGATCTCCGCCGACTCGTTGACCCGGGTGATGATGATCGCCGCCGCGGTGGACAGCAGCAGGGCCGGGATCTGCGCCACCAGGCCGTCGCCGATGGACAGCAGGGCGTACTGCTCGAAGGCCTGGCCGCCGGCCAGACCGTGGACGAACACGCCGATGGCCACGCCGCCGATCAGGTTGATCAGCAGGATCAGGATGCCGGCGATGGCGTCGCCGCGGACGAACTTCGAGGCACCGTCCATGGCTCCGTAGAAGTCGGCCTCCTTGGCCACCTCGGCACGCCGGCGCTTGGCCTCGGCCTGGTCGATCAGGCCGGCGTTGAGGTCGGCGTCGATGGCCATCTGCTTGCCGGGGAGGGCGTCCAGGGTGAAGCGCGCGGTCACCTCGGAGATGCGCTCGCCACCCTTGGTGATCACCATGAAGTTGACGATGGTGAGGATCACGAAAACGATCAGGCCGACGATGAAGCTGCCGCCGATCACCACGTGGCCGAACGCCTCGATCACCTTGCCCGCGGCGGCCGTGCCGGTGTGGCCGTCGAGCAGTACCACGCGGGTGGAGGCCACGTTCAGCGACAGGCGCAGCAGGGTGGTGACCAGGATCACCGTCGGCAGCAGCGAGAAGTCCAGCGGGCTGCGCGAGGACACGCTAACTATCAGCACCAGCAGGGCGATGCCGATGTTGAAGGTGAACAGGATGTCGAGCACCAGCGGCGGCAACGGCAGGATGATCATCGCCAGGATCGACAGGATGATCACCGGGATGCCGATGCGCCCGCTGTGCAAGGTAGGCAGGAGTTGCTGGAGGAAGTTCATGTCAGGCCCCTGTTCGCGAGACTCTCTGGGATGGGTAAGTGCCTGCTCAGTACGGGCTTGCCGCGCCGTCCCTGGCGCCAGGCCCGCAGTTGCAGGACGTAGGTGAGAACGTGAGCCACGGCGGTGTAGAGCGCCGTGGGGATCTGCTGGTTGACCTGGGTGGTGAAGTAGATGGCGCGCGCCAGCGGCGGCAGTTCGAGGACTTCGCGGTCATGGGCCTGGGCCATCTTGCGGATGTACAGGGCCATCTCGTCGATGCCACGAGCGATCACGTAGGGCGCCTGGGCCTTCTTCGGGTCGTAGCGCAGGGCCACCGCGTAGTGCTGCGGGTTGACGATTACCACGTCGGCGTCCTTGATCACCTTGTTGATCTGCCGCTGCATCAGCTGGCGCTGCATCTGGCGGATGCGCGCCTTCACCTCCGGGCGGCCCTCCTGGGTCTTGTGCTCTTCCTTCTTTTCCTGCTTGGTCATGCGCATCTTCTTGAGGAAGAAGAAGCGCTGCAGGGGGATGTCAATCAGCGAGAAGGCCACGAACACCAGCAGCAGGCTGAGGGTGGTATCGAAGGTCAGGCCCAGGGCGCCGCTGATGGCGTTGCGGGTATCGGTGCGCTGCAGGGCGATCAACTGGGGCAGGGCGTCGCGGATCAGGTACCAGCCGATGCCGAGCAGGACCAGCACCTTGAGCACCGACTTGAGCAGCTCGCTCCAGTTCTGCAGGGAGAAGATCCGTCCCAGGCCGCTGAGCGGGTTGAGCTTGCCGAGCTTGAAGGCGAAGTTCTGCGAGGCGAAGGTCCAGCCGCCGGGGACCAGCCCGAACAGCACCACCAGCAGCGGGGTGATCAGCAGCGGGCTGAGGATCAGCATGAAGATTCCCAGGTTGTGGCCGAGGATCAGGTCGATGTCGTCCAGGCCGATCTCGCTGCTGGCGAAGTTCAGGTAGCTGATCCGGAAGCTGTCGCGCAGCCCTTCGAGGAACCAGCCGGCGCTGAACTTCAGGGTCAGCAGGGTGGCGAGCAGCGAGATGGTGGTCGCCAGGTCACGGGAGCGGGCGACCTGGCCCTGCTCGCGGCTCTTCTTGAGCTTGTGCTGGCTGGCCTCTTCGGTCTTTTCCTGGGCGCTGTTCTGCTCAGCCATTGGCGCCGCTCCGCATCAGGGTGCCCAGGTTGTCGAGAACCTCGCGGGTCAGCCGCAGGTAGTTGGCCGGCAGGTCCGGCAGGGTCAGGTGGACGCACAGCAGGCCGGTGAGGATGGCCATGGGGAAGCCCAGGGAAAACAGGTTCATGGCCGGCGAGATGCGGTTGAGCAGGCCGAAGCAGAACTGCACCAGGGTCATGCAGAACACCACCGGCAGGGTAATCAGCACCGCGGCGGCGAACACCCAGCCCATGGCATAGGCCAGGGTGGTGAAGCCCAGGTACTGCAGGCCGCTGCCCACCGGCCAGTGCACGAAGCTCTGGTAGAGCACGCTGACGGTCAGGAGGTGGCCGTCGATGGCCAGGAACAGCAGGATCAGCAGCAGGAAGTAGAGCAGCGAGAGGATCGACGAGGAGGACACGCCGTTCACCGGGTCGTTGAAGCGCGCCATGCTCATGCCCATCTGCGTGGAGATCACCTCGCCGACCAGGCTGAACACCACGAACACCAGCTGCAGCGCGAGGCCCAGCAACAGGCCGATGGCGATCTGCTCCAGAGTGGTCAGCACGGTGGCCGCCGAGAGTCCGTCGATGTGCGGCATCGCCGGCAGGGCGCGGCCGAGTACCAGGGTCAGGGCTAGGCCGAGCAGCAGGCGCACGCGCACCGACAGGCCGCGGTGGCTGAACAGCGGCGCCAGGCCGAACAGCGCCATGATCCGGCAGAACGGCCACCAGTAGGCCTGCAGACCGTGCAGGTACTGGACGGCGTTCAGCAGCGGTTCGTTCCCCGGCATGCCCGTCAGCCCACCAGATGGCCGGCCTGCCTGAAGGTTTCGATGAACAGGTCGCTGAGGGTGCGCAGGATCCAGTGCCCAGCGAAGATCAGCATGCCAAGGGTGATCAGCAGGCGCGGCAGGAAGCTCAGCATTTGTTCATTGATCTGGGTGGCGGCCTGGAAGATGCTCACCAGCAGGCCGCCGATCAGGCTCGGGACGATCAGCACGCAGACCACCAGCGCGGTGATGTGCACGGCGTTGGCGATGATTTCCACGGCGGTATCTGGGGTCAGCATGGGGGGTTACCTCGTCGGGCCGGCGTCAGGGGCCGGGCGCCGGTTCGTCAGAACGGCTGGATGCTCGTGGTGAAGGTGCCCATCAGCAGTGTCCAGCCGTCCACCAGCACGAACACCATCAGCTTGAAGGGCAGCGAGATCATCATCGGCGAGAGCATCATCATGCCCATCGCCATCAGCACGCTGGCCACTACCAGGTCGATGACCAGGAAGGGCACGAAGATCATGAAGCCGAGCTGGAAGGCGGTCTTCAGCTCGCTGAGCACGAACGCTGGCAGGAGCAGGGAGAAGTCCAGCTCGGCCAGGTCATGGGGCATTTCTTCGCCAGCCAGGGAGACCATGGTTTCCAGCGAGTTCTTGTTGGTCTGCGCCAGCATGAAGCGGCTCACCGTGGCCTTGGCCCTGCCGAGGCCTTCCTCGAGGCTGATGGCGTCGGCTTCGAAGGGCTGGTAGGCCTCGGTGTAGATCTCGTTCCACACCGGGCGCATCACCAGCAGGGTCATGCACAGGGCGATGCCCACCAGCACGTTGTTCGGCGGGCTCTGTTGCAGGCCCAGGGCCTGGCGGAGGATGGCCAGGACGATGATGAAGCGGGTGAAGCAGGTCATCATCAGCAGCATCGCCGGCAGGAAGCCGAGCAGGGTCATGACCAGCAGGATCTGCAGCTTGACGCTCAGTTCCTGGCCGTTGCCCGTGTCGTTCAGGCTGAACAGGCTGATCTCGCCGCCCGCGGCCATGGCCTGCGGCGCCAGCAGGGCGGCACCGACCAGCAGGCAGAACGGGATCAGGCGTGCCAGGCGGATCATGCGGTGAGGTCGTCCAGACCGTTGCTGCACAGCTCGACGATGCGCAGCCCGTAGTTGCCGTTCATCACCACCACCTCGGCCTTGGCGAACAGCGCGCCGTTGACCTTCACGTCCAGCGGCTCGCCGGCCAGCTTGTCGAGGACGATCACGCTGCTGGTGTCGATCTCCATCAGCTCCTTGAGCGGTACCTCGGTGGAGGCCACTTCCAGGGTGACGTGCACCGGGATCTTGCCGAAGAAGCTCAGGTCCTTGTGGGGCGCCAGCGTCGCGCTTTCCGCATCGAGGGTGCCGTCCAGCGGCTCGGCCAGGTCCAGTCCCCCGTCGTTGATCAGGGAGTCCAGGTCGGTATCGGTCAGTTGGCTGCTCATGGGCTTTTCACGCTCTCGAGAGAGGTCAGAAAGAGGGCGCCGTCTTCCTCGAAGATGGTGCCGCGAAAGAGTTTCTGCTGGTTCACGCGTACCTCGCAGCGCTCCAGCAGGCGCACCGACACCACGTCGCCCGGGCGCAGCCGGAGCACCTGGGAGAGCGGCAGCTGCAGGGCGGCGATCACGCAGTCGAGACGTACCGGTAGGTGCTTGATGTAGTGCGCCGGGTTGCCGTTCAGGCGCGCCGGTTGCGGGCTGGCCAGGCGGCTGGTCAGCTCGTCGACCAACTGGTGGTCCAGGTAGATGTAGATCGACGACTGGATGCCGGTGATGTGGCTGGTGTAGTGGAACTCCGCCACGTACTCCCACTGGACGATCTCATAGTCGTTGTCGTGGGGGGTCAGCTCGCCGAAGGTCCCTCCGGAGAGCAGCGAACGGGCGAAGATCTGGGCGATGTCCACGCCCAGGCGGTTGCGCATGCGCTGCTCGGAGGTGCTGATCGGCGGGGTGTCCAGGCTGGGCAGGCAGGTGCCACCGTAGTAGCACTCCAGGGCCTCGGCCAGCAGGGCCCGGTCGATGGCGAAACCGACCTTGCCGTAGGCACAGCGATATATGCAGTCGGCTTCCTGTTCACGCTGTTCGTGAACGTCCAGTTTGATCAGTTCCAGATTGATCCGGTAATTGCGCAGGAAATAGTCGCTGATCAGTCGCGGATGCTTGTGGGCGATCTCCCGGATGAACTGGGGAATCTTGTGGTAGTGCCTGCCCAACTTTTGCGGCTTGAGCCTGGTGAGATGTTCGGCGGGCACGCCATGGTGGACTTTTGAATGACCCGTCATTTGTTGAGCTGTATTCCGGAAGTTTTACCGCAGGATTTCAGGCGGTCGGTCTGGTTCCAGACAGGAGACCGACTCCGCAAACGCCATGATCGCCCAGGCATTAAGCCGCGATGACGAGGCACGCCCATGTCGGCGCTCGCAGGAGGCCGGTTCGGGCGAAGGCGGAGTCTAGGGAGGAGGGGGCGCCGGATTAAATCAATAGAAATCAAATGACGTCTTTGATCGTCAGCGGAGACATTTTTGACGGCATTTAACGAGATGTGACTCGCGATTTTTCGCGGGGCTATTAAGGTGCCGCCCCTGAACTGTAGCGCGCCGGCATGGAAGGCACATGGTTAGTCCTTCAAGGCGGCGAAAAGTTCCCAGGAATTAAACGCTTCTGCATAAATGGTTCATCGCGGCACGACTTTGTAGCTGCATGGAAGTTGATGGCCGCAGAACTGGCCGAACGAGCAGGTGGTTAACATTGAAACATGTCGATCAATCGGTGAATTATGCGCGTGGCGAGCGGGTCGTTATCATTGGCGGCAAGGATGGAGAGAACAGCCTGGCGTTCCTGAAAGACATATTGGCGCGGCAGGGTTGCCGAACTTTCGAGGTCGACCTGGACTCCCGGCTGGACAGCCGTCAACTGGCCAACGCCGGTCTGCTGTTCGTGTTCGCCAATTGCCTGCAGGCTCCCGAATCCTATCGGCAGATCTCCGGACTGCTGCGTCGGGCGCCCCGGCTCAGCGTGGTGCCCATCGTCGAATACGCCGACCAGGAAAAGGCCGCCGCGCTGCTCGAACTGGGCTGCGTTGACTACCTGCTGTCGCCGTTCAGCGAAGCCCAACTGATCGCCCTGCTGCGCCGCCACGAGCTGGCTGCCAGTGCCGAAGAGAGCTTCGTGTCCTGTTCCCAGGCCGGTCGCCGCCTGCTGGCCATGGCCCAGCGCGTGGCGCAGACCCGCGCGCCGATCCTGATCACCGGCGAGACCGGCACCGGCAAGGAGCTGATGGCCCGCTACATCCATCGCTTCTCCGCCGAGGCCGACGCGCCCTTCGTTGCGGTCAACTGCGCGGCGATTCCCGAACAGATGCTCGAATCCATTCTCTTCGGCCACGAGAAGGGCGCCTTCACCGGCGCGGTCAGCGCCCAGCCGGGCAAGTTCGAGCTGGCCAACGGCGGCACCCTGCTGCTCGACGAGATCGGCGAGCTGCCCCTCGGCCTGCAGGCCAAGCTGCTGCGCGTGCTCCAGGAACAGCGCGTTGAGCGCCTGGGCGGGCGCCGCGAGATCGCCCTGGACGTGCGCATCATTGCCGCCACCAACCGCGACCTGCAGGCTGAGGTGGCTGCCGGGCGCTTCCGTGCCGACCTGATGTTCCGGCTCGACGTGCTGCCGCTGCATATCAGTCCGCTGCGCGAGCGCAAGGACGACATCCTGCCGCTGGCCCGCCGCTTCATTCGCCAGTATGCGCCCCACGAGCCGCACGACGACCTGCTCACCCCGGAAGCCTGCCGGGCGCTGCTGGCCCACGACTGGCCGGGCAACGTGCGCGAGCTGGAGAACACCGTGCAGCGCGCCCTGGTGCTGCGCAACGGCCTGTACATCCAGCCTGCCGACCTCGGCCTGCCGCTGCCGGCCGCCGCCGAGGAGGCGCCGCGTCCGCTACCGGCCATGCCGCTGCCCGCCGAGGGGGGCCGCGCCGCGCTGCGCGCCAGCGGTAAATGGGCCGAGTACCAGCACGTGATTGACACCATCCGCCGTTTCGGTGGCCACAAGACCAAGGCGGCGCAGAGCCTGGGCATGACCCCGCGGGCGCTGCGCTATCGCCTCAACGCCATGCGCGAGCAGGGCGTGCAGATCCCCGTCTGATGTTTCGCGGAGACCCGAGATGAAACCGATCATGCAGGTCCAACAGGACATGTTGGACCGAATGAATCAGCTGAAGGAGCTCTCCGGTGCGGCCATCCGTCCCGCCGAGCAGATCCAGGGACAGGCTCCCGGGGGGCTTTCCGTCGCCTTCGAGGCCGCCCTGCGTGCCGTGGATGCCCAGCAGCACGAGGCCGGTGCGCGGATGGCGGCGGTGGACAGCGGGCGCAGCGACGACCTGGTGGGAGCGATGATCGAGAGCCAGAAGGCCAGCGTGTCCTTCTCCGCTCTGGTGCAGGTACGCAACAAGCTGACCAGTGCCTTCGACGAAATCATGCGGATGCCGCTGTAGGAACCCGACCGTGCTGGAAAACCTCAAGAGCAAGCTCAAGCTGCCCCTCGACAAGTTGAACCTCGACCCGCGCCTGCGACTGCTGGGCATGGCGGCGGTCGCCGCCGTACTGGCCGTGGGCGTGGCCTTCTACCTGTGGCGCGACCAGGGCGCCTTCCGCCCGCTGTACGGCGCCGGCGAGGCCTTTCCGGCCGCCGAGGTGATGCAGGTGCTGGACGCCGAGGGCATCGCCTACCGGCTGCACCCACAGAGCGGCCAGGTGCTGGTGCGCGACGATCAGGTCGGTCGCGCGCGCATGCTGCTGACCGCCCGCGGCGTGAAGGTTGCAGTACCACCCGGCTACGAGCTGTTCGATCGGGACGAGCCGCTGGGCACCAGCCAGTTCGTCCAGGACGTGCGCCTCAAGCGCAGTCTGGAAGGCGAGCTGGCGCGTACCGTGATGACCCTGGAGGGCATCGAGCGGGCCCGCGTGCACCTGGCCCTGGAGGAGAGCACCTCCTTCGTGGTCGGCAAGCGCGAACCGGCCAAGGCCTCGGTGACCCTGCGCCTGGGGCCCGGCTACCGGCTCAAGCCAGAGCAGGTCTCGGCCATCGTCAACCTGGTGGCCAACAGCGTGCCGCAGCTCAAGGCCGGCGACGTCAGCGTGGTCGACCAGCACGGCACACTGCTGTCCCGCGGCCTCGACGCCTGGGGTGGTCCGCAGCAGAGCTGGCAGGTGATCGACGACTACCGCCAGAAGGCGGTGGCCAACATCGAGGAAGTGTTGGCACCGGTGCTTGGCAGCGGCAACTACCGGGTCAGCGTGGCCGCCGACATCGACTTCAGCCAGAAGGAAGAGACCTTCCAGGCCTACGGCGACACCCCGCGCCTGCGCAACGAGGTGCTGCGCGACGAGAGCGTGCTCGACCAACTGGCCCTCGGCGTGCCCGGCTCGCTGAGCAACAGCCCACCGCCGAAGCCGGACGGCCAGCAGGCGCAGAACGCTCGGAAGGAGGGCAAGGACACCGAGAACAAAGCGGCCACCTCGCTGCGCAAGGAATCCAACCGCCAGCTGGACTACGACCAGACCGTCACCCATATCAAGCACGCGCCCTTCAGCCTGCGTCAGCAGAGCGTGGCGGTGGTGCTCAACGCCGCCAGCGCGCCGGAAGGCGGCTGGACGCCGGAGGCCCGCGCCGAGGTCGAAGCCATGGTGAAGAGCGCGGTAGGCTTCAACGCCGCCCGCGGCGACACCCTGACCCTGAGCGTGCTGCCGTTCAGCGACGCGTCGGCGGACGTGGAGCCCATGCCCTGGTGGCAGGACGACCGTCTGTTCGAACTGATCCGCCTCGGCGTGTTCGGTCTGATCAGCCTGCTCCTGCTGCTCATCGTGGTGCGTCCGGCAGTCCGCAACCTGACCGGCCCCGCGCAGCCGAGGCTGAGCCAGGACGATGCCGAGGGGACCCTGGCGGCGCTGCCCGCTGAACAGGCCGAACGGCTGCTCGCCCGGGTGGGTGGCAGCGACGATGCGCAGCGGGCACTGGGCCTGTTCAGCGAGCTGAACCCCCTCTCGGAAATCCGCCTGCCGGCACCCGGCTCGGGTCTGGAACACCAGATCGAGCACCTGCAGATGCTGGCCAAGAACGACCCCGAGCGGGTCTCGGAAGTCATCAAGCAATGGATAGGGCGCAATGAAAGAGACCTCCACACAGCAGGCTGACGGACGCGCGGTCAAGGTGCGGGCGCAGCAGAGCCGGTCGATGACGCCCCTGGAACAGGCGGCGATCCTCATGCTGAGCATGGGCGACGAAGCTTCTGTCGGCGTGCTGCGCCACTTCTCCCGCGAGGAGATCATCAGCATCAGCCAGGCCATGGCCCGCCTGTCCAACGTCAAGCTGCCGATGGTTTCCGACGTGATCAGCCGCTTCTTCGAGGACTACAAGGAGCAGAGCAGCATCAAGGGGGCCTCGCGCGGCTACCTGGCCGGCATGCTGGAGAAGGCACTGGGCAGCGAGATTACCCGCACCCTGCTGGACAGCATCTACGGCGAGGAGATCCGCGCCAAGATGGCCCGCATGGAATGGATCGACCCCAAGCAGTTCGCCGCACTGATCGCCAAGGAGCATGCGCAGATGCAGGCGGTGTTCCTGGCCTTCCTGCCGCCGGGCATGGCCAGCGAGGTGCTGGAATGCATGCCGGCCGAGCGCCAGGACGAGCTGCTGTACCGCATCGCCAACCTCAGCGAGGTGAACAGCGACGTGATCGCCGAGCTGGAGCAGCTGATCGAGCGCAGCCTGTCGGTGCTCTCCACCCAGGGCTCGCAGGTGCGCGGCATCAAGCAGGCGGCGGACATCATGAACCGCTTCAAGGGCGACCGGAACCAGATGTTCGAGCTGCTGCGCAGCCACGACGAGCAACTGGTCTCGAAGATCGAGGAGGAGATGTACGACTTCTTCATCCTCTCCCGGCAGAGCCAGGAAGTGCTGCAGACCCTGCTGGAAGCCATTCCCATGGAGGAATGGGTGGTCGCCCTCAAGGGCGCCGAGCCGGCGCTGGTCAAGGCCATTCAGGGCGCGATGCCGAAGCGCCAGGCGCAGCAGATGGAAACCATCAAGCGCCGCCAGGGGCCGGTGCCGCTGAGCCGCGTCGAGCAGGTGCGCAAGGACATCATGCAGGTGGTCCGCGAGCTGGCCGCCCAGGGCGACATCCAGCTGCAGCTGTTCCGCGAGCAGACGGTGGAATGAGGAGCGTGGCATGAGGGGCAAGGTCATCCGCAACGCCGGCAGCAACTGGCGTCCGTACCGCTTTCCGCCGCGCTGCAGTTCGCCGCTGCCGGACGACGGCGACCCGGCGAGCATGCAGCGCGCCATGGCCGACGGCTTCCAGCAGGGCATCGAGAAGGGCTACCAGGACGGCCTGCAGCAGGGCCGGGAGGCCGGCCACCGCGAGGGCTTCGACAAGGGCCGTCAGGAAGGCCTGCGCCAGGGCCGTGAGGAGGGCCGCCAGCAGGGCCGGCAGATCTTCGAGGAGGCCAGCCGCCCGCTGGAACGGATCAGTGAGCAGCTGCGCGAGTTCCTCGCCGGCTACGAGCTGCGGCGGCGCCAGGAACTGCTGGAACTGGTGCAGAAGGTCGCCAAGCAGGTGATCCGCGTCGAGCTGACCCTCAACCCGGCGCAGTTGCTGACCCTCGCCGAAGAGGCCCTGGCCGCTATGCCGGCCGAGGGCAACGACGTGCAGATCCTCCTCAACCCCGAGGAGTGCGCACGCATCCGCGACCTGGTGCCGGAACGCGCCGCCGCTTGGCGCCTGGTACCGGACGAGCGCCTGGCCCTCGGCGAGTGCCGGGTGGTCACCGCCCAGGCCGAGGCGGACATCGGCTGCCAGCAGCGCCTGGATTCCTGCATGGAAACCCTGGCCAGCCATTTGCTGCCGAGCGAGGCCTGACGCATGTCGCAGCTCGCCGACTTCAAGCTCGACGAGGCGCTGCGCTCGCTGGACTCGGTGCAGCTGGCCAAGGTCAGCGGTCGCCTGGTGCGGGTCTCCGGCATGGTTCTGGAAAGTCTCGGCTGTCAGCGCACGACCGGCCAGCGCTGCCAGGTCGAACAGGCTGACGGCAGCCTGCTGGAGGCCCAGGTGGTGGGCTTCAACCGCGAAATCAGCTACCTGATGCCGTTCAAGAAGCCGGTCGGGCTGATGGCTGGCTCGCGGGTCTTCCCGGTGCGAGACGAGGCGCGCCTGCACATCGACGAATCCTGGCTGGGGCGGGTGGTCAACGGCCTCGGCGAGCCGCTGGATGATCTCGGCCGGCTGGGCGGGCGCGACCCGCTGCCGACCCAGCTGCCGGCGGTCAACCCGCTCAAGCGCCGCCCGGTGGAAGAGCCGCTGGACGTCGGCGTGCGCGCCATCAATGCCATGCTGACCATCGGCAAGGGCCAGCGCGTCGGCCTGTTCGCCGGCAGTGGCGTGGGCAAGAGCGTGCTGCTCGGGATGATCACCCGGCAGACTAAGGCGGACATCGTGGTGGTCGGCCTGATCGGCGAGCGCGGCCGCGAGGTGCAGGAGTTCATCCTCCATTCCCTTGGCCCGGAGGGGCTGCGCAAGGCTGTGGTGGTGGTGGCGCCGGCCAACGAGTCGCCGCTGATGCGCCTGAAGGCCGCCGAGCTGTGCCATAGCATCGCCGCCTATTTCCGCGACCGGGGCAAGGACGTGCTGCTGCTGGTCGACTCCCTGACCCGCTACGCCATGGCCCAGCGCGAGATCGCCCTGGCCCTGGGCGAGCCGCCGGCCACCAAGGGCTACCCGCCGTCAGTGTTCGCCATGCTCCCGGAGCTGGTGGAAAGCGCCGGCAACGGCGAGGGCGGGCAGGGCAGTCTGAGCGCCCTGTACACCGTGCTGGCCGAGGGCGACGACCAGCAGGACCCGGTGGTGGACTGCGCGCGGGCGATCCTTGACGGGCACATCGTGCTGTCGCGCAGGCTGGCGGATGTCGGCCACTACCCGGCGATCGACATCGCCGCCTCGGTGAGCCGCTGCATGAGCCAGATCACCACGCCGGAGCACCGCGCGGCGGCGCGCCAGCTCAAGGAGTTCTACACCACCTACGAGAAGATCAAGGAACTGATCCCCCTGGGCGGCTACACCCCCGGCATGGACGCCAAGACCGACCGAGCCGTGCAGCTGGCGCCGGGCATCGAGCGCTTCCTGCGCCAGGACGTCGGTGACGGCGCCGAGCTCGGGGCCAGCATCGCCATCCTGCGCAGCCTGATCAAATGACCATGAAGGACCAGATCCAGACCCTCTCGCGGCTCGCCGACCTGCGCGGCAACAAGGTGCGACAGATGCTCGGCCGGGTCACCTACCAGCAGAACCTCTGCCAGCGCTACCGCAACAACATCGCCGGCCTGGAACGCCTGTGCAGTTTCTCGGTGCCCGTCAGCACGCCGCTGCAGCGCCACAACCAGCAGCAGTACAAGGCCACCCTGCACAAGATGATCGAGCTGCAGCGCCGCGAGCTGATACTCGCCGAGGAGAACCTCAAGCGCATCCAGCGCGAACTGATGGTGGCGATGCGCAACGAGAAGGTGGTGGTGCAGGTGATGGAGGCGAAGATCGACCAGTGGCAGCAACTGCTGGCCCGTCAGGAGCAGAAGATCCAGGACGGCCTGGCGGCCCAGGCCTGGATGCGCGGACGGCTGGCCTGAGGCCGCCACCCGGCTGGGGTCAGCGGCTCAGGCGCTCCAGCTCGCGACGCACCATGTTGGCGAACGCTGGCGGGCTCATGGCGTAGAGCTCGCTGGCCACCCAAGTCAGCCAGCGCCCCTGCAGGCGCTCGCGCTCGGCGAGCAGACGCTCGGCCTCGGCAATGGCACGGGCCTGGTTCTGGCGATGGAACTCGGCCCGGCCGCCTGGAGTGTGGTGGTGAGGGTGGTCGTGGTCATGCGCCATGGCTACTCCTCCGGATGCAGGTCGTAAGGTCTATTTCACGGATATCGACAACGAGCCGGCAGGGATTCAGGTCACCGGCGGCGTGAAGGAGCCTTCCAGCATGGTCTGCAGCAGCTCCAGGGTCGCCTGCTGGCGCTGCGCGTCCCGGTACACCAGCCCCACCCGCAACGGCACCCGCGGTTCGCTGAGCGGCTTCCAGAGCAGCTCCCGGTTGGCGTGCAGCTGCCGCGCGCGGCCGGGCAGCACGGTGGCCAGCCGGGTGTGCGGCAGGCTGTCGAGGATCCCGGCCATGTGGTTCAGCTCGGCCTGCACCTGCGGGCGACGGCCGAGGAGGGCGAGCTGCTCCTGCCAGATCTGGCGGATGCGGAACTCCTCGCCGAGCAGCAGCATCGGCAGCTCGGCGGCCTGGGCCAGGGAGACCTTGCGGAAGTCCTTGAGCGGGTGGTCGTCGGGGATCACCAGCTGCAGTTCGTCTTCGTACAGCTGCAGGCTGTGCAGGCCGGGCTGGCGCGGCGGCAGGAAGCCGATGCCGATGTCCAGGTTGCCGGTCAGCAGGCGGCGCTCGATGTCCAGGCCGGACAGCTCGTAGATCTGCACCACCAGGTGCGGCTGGGCGGCGCGCAGGCGTTCCAGCAGCAGCGGCACCAGGCTGGCGTTGACCGTCTGCAGCACGCCGATGGACAGGCTGCGCGGCGCCTGGCCGCGGAAGTTGCGCAGGGCCTCGCGGGCGCGCTCCAGGCCGTCGAGCAATGGAAGGGCATGGTTATAAAGGGTGTGCGCAGCAAGGGTCGGCAGCAGGCGCTTGCCGGTGCGCTGGAACAGGCTGACGTCGAGGCCCTGTTCCAGCTGGCGGATCTGCTGGGAAAGCGCGGGCTGCGAGAGGTTCAGGCGTTCGGCGGCGCGGCCGACGTGACCTTCCTCGTAGAGTGCGACGAAATAGCGGAGCTGGCGAAAATCCATAAGATAAAGTTATCAAAGAACCTGAAAAAACGAAATGGCAACGCCGCCGAGTTGTCCCTAGTCTAGCCCCTACAGAACCTTATTTCAGCGCTGGAGCGGCGTATGTCACGGGTGGATGTTCAAGGGGTTTTCATAGGGAAAGCAAAAGATCTTGGCGGTGGCTTGCGGAGCGCCATCGACAAGGAACGGGTCACCAAGCGGCTCTGGCTCTGGGAACAGGGCCTGGGCGGCGACGAGCACGGCGACCCACGCTACCACGGCGGCCCCGAACGCGCCCTGCATCACTATCCCGCCGAGCATTACCGCTACTGGCGCAAGCACTACCGTCAATGGTCCTGGAAGGCCCCGGCGTTCGGCGAGAACATCTCCACCTACGGCCTCACCGAGGACCAGGTGTGCATTGGCGATATCTTCCGCTGGGGCCAGGCCTTCCTGCAGGTCAGCCAGCCACGCTCGCCCTGCTACCGGCTGAACAATCGCTGGGGCATCCCCGAACTTGCCCAGTACGCCCAGGAAAGCGGCCGCTGCGGCTGGTTCTACCGGGTGCTGCGGCCCGGCTACGTCAGCCCCACCGATCCTCTGGAACTGATCCAGCGCAGCTACCCGGCGCTGAGCGTCGCCCAGGCGATCCAGCACTTCTTCCATTACCCCCTGGAACGTCCCGGCCTGCAGACGCTGATCGACTGCGAGGCGCTCTCCGAGCGCTGGCGCGAGCTTGCCGCCCAGCGCCTGGAAACCGGCGTGGTGGAGGACTGGGAGCCGCGCCTGCTGGGCCTGCCCCTGGAGGGCATGCAGGAGCAACAGGAGAGTCTGCCGGCATGAACGACGATTACCAGATCGCCCTGCATCACGACGAGGTCCTGCTGACCACTCTGAGCGTGGCACCGGCCCGCTACGTCGAGGTGGTGGCCCTGCTGCACGAGCGCTTCCCCGCCGACCAGGGGTTCAGTCTGCACATCCAGCGTCGCCGCGAAATGCGGCGGATTCTCGAGCAGAGCCCGGAAGGCCTGCGCCTGCTGGGAGTCGTCTATCGCCATGAAGAGGTGCCGGAAAATGCGTGATCCACTGGCGGCCCTGCGCCTGATGCGCACCGTCGAACGGCCCGAGCAGGTGTTCGTGCGCGGCCAGGGCTCCTGGTTGTGGGATGCCGACGGCCGCGCCTACCTGGACTTCAGCCAGGGCTGGGCGGTGAACAGCCTGGGCCACAGCCCCAACGTGCTGGTCGAGGCACTCAAGCGCCAGGCCGACGCTCTGATCAACCCGGGCCCGTCGTTCTACAACCGCGGCATGCTCAAGCTGGCCTCGCGGCTCTGCCAGGTTACCGGCAGCGACCAGGTGTACTTCCTCAACAGCGGCGCGGAAGCCAACGAGGGGGCCATCAAACTAGCCCGCAAGTGGGGGCGCCTGCATCGTGACGGCGCCTTCCGCATCGTCACCGCCACCCACAGCTTTCATGGTCGCACCCTGGCTGCCATGTCGGCCTCCGGCAAGCCGGACTTCGAGGAGCTGTTCGAACCCAAGGTGCCGGGCTTCGCCAAGGTGCCCTACAACGATCTGGAGGCCCTGGAGGCCGCAGTCGACGAGCAGACCGTGGCGGTGATGCTGGAACCGGTGCAGGGCGAGGCGGGGGTGATCCCGGCGACCCTCGACTACCTGCAGGGCGTCGAGCGGCTGTGTCGTTCGCGCGGCATCCTGCTGATCCTCGACGAGGTGCAGACCGGCGTCGGCCGCTGCGGTGCGCTGCTCGCCGAAGAGCTCTACGGCGTGCGCGCCGACATCATCACCCTCGGCAAGGGACTGGGCGGCGGCGTGCCCCTGGCGGCCCTGCTGGCCCGCGGCAACGCCTGCTGCTTCGAGCCGGGCGAGCAGGGCGGCACCTACCATGGCAACGCGCTGATGACCGCCGCCGGCCTTGCGGTGCTGAACACGGTGCTGGAGCCGGGCTTCCTGGAGGGCGTGCGCGAGGCGTCGAACTACATGCGCGACGGTCTGGCCCGGGTTTCGCGCCGCCACGGCCACGGACCGCTGCGCGGTCACGGCCTGCTGGTCGGCCTGCCGCTGATCGGCCAGGAAGCTTCCCAGGTGGTGGCGGCCGCGCTCAACGAGGGGCTGCTGATCAATGCGCCGCAGTCCACCTGCCTGCGCTTCTCCCCGGCACTGACGGTCAGTCACTCGAACATCGACGAGATGCTCAAGCGCCTGAATCGCGCCTTCACGCTCAGCAAGAACAAGGTTGCAGAGGTCTGACACATGCGAGTTTCGATCCTTCAGCACGCTTCCTTCGAGGGCCTTGGCCGCATCGCCGAATGGCTCGACTCCTACGCGTCCCGCGTACGCCTTCACTACCTGTACGCCGGTGGCCATCTCCCGACCCTGGACGACTTCGACCTGCTGATCGTCCTCGGCGGACCGATGAGCGTCCACGACGAGGCCGAATACCCCTGGCTGGTGGAGGAGAAGGCGCTGATCCGCCGGACCCTGGACGCTGGCAAGCGCGTGCTGGGCATCGGCCTGGGCGCCCAGCTGCTGGCTCAGGCCTTGGGCGCCGAGGTGCACAAGGGCAATACCGAAATCGGCTGGTGGCAGCTGGAGAAGAACGCCCGTTCGGCCGAGTCGCCCATCGGCCGCATGCTGCCGCAGCGCCTGATGGCCCTGCACTGGCACAGCGAGACCTTCGACCTGCCGTCCGGCGCCATTCCGCTCTACAGCTCGGCAGCCTGCCAGAACCAGGGCTTCGTCTGGGAGGAGCGTGCCATCGGCTTGCAGTGCCGCCTGGAAAGCACCCCGGAAAGCATCAAGGAACTGCTGGACGCGCGCCGTGCCGACCTGGAGCGCAAGGGCGCGGTGGAGGATGCCGCCTCGATTCGTGCCGGCTACCCGCACTGCAGCGCCATGGCCCCGACCATGCTGCGCCTGCTCAACTATCTGACGGGGCCGCATGCCATCTTGACTTGAGTGTTGACAGCTTTCGAGAGTTTCTCGATCCGCCCGGCGACTTTCCGTCTTCGTAGCCCGGGCGGTTTTCTTTTCTGGGGTTCGCGAAATTTTCCGGCAGTTTTGCCACGGTATGCGGATCTATTCCTACTGAATTGCTAAGTCTTTCTCGCCGAGGCCGATTGGCGTAAACTTCCCGCACGTTCGCGAGGAGTTGCCATGAGCGCCATCACCATTACCGACGCTGCCCAAGAGTATCTTGCCGACCTGCTCAGCAAGCAGAACACTGAGGGCATCGGGATCCGTATCTTCATCACTCAGCCCGGTACCCAGTACGCCGAGACCTGCATCGCCTATTGCAAGCCGGGTGAGGAAAAGCCCGACGACACGCCGCTGGCCCTGAAGGACTTCACCGCCTGGATCGACAGCGTCAGCGAGCCCTTCCTGGAGGATGCGGTGGTCGACTACGCCACCGACCGCATGGGCGGCCAGCTGACCATCAAGGCGCCGAACGCCAAGGTGCCGATGATCAGCGAGGACAGCCCGCTCAACGAGCGGATCAACTACTACCTGCAGACCGAGATCAACCCCGGCCTGGCCGGCCATGGCGGCATGGTCACCCTGGTGGACGTGGTCGAGGACGGCATTGCAGTGCTGCGCTTCGGCGGCGGCTGCCAGGGTTGCGGCATGGTCGACATGACCCTCAAGGATGGTGTCGAGAAGACCCTGATCGAGCGCATTCCCGAACTGAAGGGAGTGCGTGACGTCACTGACCACAGCAACCGCGAGAACGCCTACTACTGAGAGCGTTGCGGCATGAAAAAGGCGACCTTCGGGTCGCCTTTTTCGTATCCGGAACAGGGCCGCCGATCAGGCGGGCATGTCCCAGGGCTCGAGGCTGTAACCCTGGCGGGCCAGCTTCTCGCGGGACTTCTTCAGCTCCTCGGCGAGACGGTCCGGGTCGCTGTAGATGTCGCTCGGCAGCAGGGTGCGGCCCAGCAGACGGGTGTTGGTACGGTCGATGACGGTGAGGCTGAGGTCGCCGGCACCTTCGGCGGCCCAGGCTACGCAATGGAAGGGCTTGAAGGCACGACCGGCGATCAGAAGTGCCTCGTTGAAACGGAGCGGAGCGTTCATGCGGGCGATTCTCCCAAAGTACCCAATGCGATGGACCATGAGTGTCATGATCTGTTGCTCATATGGATGGCTGGAGTTGACCCGAAAGTCACATGGCGACGCAAAAATATTCTTCCTTGGCGCATTTTCGTAATTCTTGCGCGTCGAAAGCGGTTGCTTCCGTTCCGAAAGCGAACCGCAATGCCGCTAGCGGGCGGCATTGCGTTCGTGACGATAGGTGCTTAGGGCTTCGTATACCGCCTTGCGCAGGCGGTTGATGCCACCGATGGGGCGATGCTCGGGCAGAGCGTGCCAGGGATTGAAGGAGAGGTTGTCGCAGAACAGGTTCTGCTCGGGGGTATCGAAGTCCTGGGGCGGAATGGTGATGCGCGCGACCGTTTCGAACGGGGCGATGTCCTCGTCCCACTCCACGCTGGTGTCCTCGATGGGCATGTAGTGCTCGGGATTCTGGCGCTGCACCTGCAGCTCGAAGCAGGCCGGGACACGGTCGAGGGACAGCTGCCGGTAGAGCGTGCTGCGCAGGAAGTTCGGCATGTCGCGGTTCTGTTCTGGCGGCTCATAGGCGGGGCAGCCGCTTTCCGCCGGCACCACCCGGTACTTGATGTTGTGCGGGCCGAACTTGAACGGCGCGATGGAGTTGTAGGTGGTGCGCACCGGGCTTTCCGGCGCCGGGGCAAGGGTCCTGAGGGCGATCAGCAGGTGGCGGATCTCCCAGCTGCGCGGATCCCAGCCGGGGAAGAAGGCGAGGATCCTGTTGCCCTCGGCCTGGGCGGCGAAGTTGCTCCTGTACTCGGCGACGTCGCGAACGAAGAACACCGAGTTGTTGAACATCACGAAGTCCTGCTCGCTTTCGCCCAGCAGCTTTTCGCCCGGCACGTCGAGCAGCTTGATCGCCATGCCGCGTGCGTCGCGCACCCGATCGAACTGCGGGTAGGCATTGCCGTTGGAGAAGCGCACCCAGGCCTGCCAGATCTTGCCGGGATCGCGGAACACTCCCTGGCGCAGGGTTCCCGGCAGGTCGGCGAGCACGCTGACCTCGGCGCGCACACAGCCGTGGGCCTTGGCGTGGGCACCGCGCAGCACCCGGGTGTTGTCGCGGTGGGCTTCGACGATGCGAATGGCATCGTCGATGATCCCGCGGGTCAGCTCGGCCTCGCCGGGCGGGATCTCCTCCTCGCTGGACACCGGCCCGGAGAATTTCGAGGCGTAATAGAGCGCGCCGATCCCCCAGCCGCCCAGTCCGACGACCAGCAGCAGGAGCGTCAGTCGGCCGAGCAGGCGCCCGAGCCATAGCCACAACCGTTTCAGCATGGTGACTCCTCAGTGGGCCTGTGCGAGCTGGCCGGGGCAGGCCGGGCCGGGTGTCCAGGGCTTGGGTTCGATATGGGTGAGGCGGGCTTCCAGCTCGGGGTTGCCGAGCACCTTGAGGTACTCGACCAGCGCCCGGCGCTCGTCGGGCTGCAGGCCGCGACCGATCACCCCGGTGGTGCGGCAGCCGTCGCGGAATTCGTGGCCCTGGTTGCCGTTGCCGCGGATGCGGGTGTCGAACAGGAAGCCGCCGGGGAATTCCTCGGTGCGGAAGCCGGCGAATTTCGGGTCGTACTCGTGGTTGCCGACCCAGAAGGTGGTGGCCCGTTCGCTGACCGGCGACAGCAGCTGGAACAGGTTGGGCACCGAGCCGTTGTGCAGGTAGGGCGCGGTGGCCCAGATGCCGTCCAGCGGGCGAGCCTTGTAGCCGCGCTTCTCCTGCACGCCGATGGACAGGCCGAAACCGTCCATGCCTGGCCGCTCCGTGGGGGAGATGCCGGCATCCTGGTAGGCGCGGTTCTCCACGTAGGCGGTGAGGTAGGCCAGGCCCTGGGCGCTGGAGATGCTGGCCAGGTCGAGAGTCGCGGGATCGGCGTCGAACAGGCGCACTGCCAGCTTGCTCAGCTCATCGCGGGTCCAGCCGAGCTTGCGGATGTCGAAACGGTGTTGGGCGATGTTGTCGGCGGTGGTCGGGTCGGTGCCGACCACTTCGACGGGCACCACGTGCATCCGCCACTCCGGGTCGCGGCTGGGGGCGAAACGTTCGTCTTCCGGTTTGGGCGCCGGGGCATGACAGTGGGCGCAGTTCTCCACGAAGAGTGCGCGGCCCTGGCTGGCCAGTTCGACATCGATGGGGCCGAGGATCTCCTCCGGCCAGCGCGGTGCCTGCAGGCGCTTGAGGGTTTCCTCCAGGGTGTGCAGGTCGCGGGGGCGAACACTGGACGCATAGCGCTGCTGTTCCGGTAGGGGCTGGCCGTGCTCGTCGAACAGCCGCAGGGTGGCGCCGACGCCCAGCGCCTCGCCGACGTTGCGGGCCATCGGCTGCATGGCCGAGCCGTTCCATTGCACCCAGTCGAACTTCCAGATGTCCCAGAGGTGTGGATAGCTCACTGGCGCGTCGGCCACCCGGTAGTTGGCCGGGGCGATGGCATCACCGAACACCGTGTTGGCGATGCGTCCGAAGGCGTCGGTGCGGCCGAAGCCTTCCTCGGTGGGGTAGAGACCACGGTGCCAGTCGTTGAAGGCGGTAGCCAGCAGGCGGTCGAGCACGGCCTTGAAGTCGCGGCGCAGTTGGTCGCGCTCTTCCTCGTAGCGTTCGCCGAGGACTTCCCGGGCGAAGCGCTTGAACTTCAGCGGGTTGTAGTAGGTGAAGGCCATGCTCATGCCGAGGGCCTGTCCGAAGCTGCCACCGCGCAGGGTGGGTA
The DNA here is from genome assembly GCF_000364625.1 of Pseudomonas thermotolerans DSM 14292. GTDB lineage: Bacteria > Pseudomonadota > Gammaproteobacteria > Pseudomonadales > Pseudomonadaceae > Aquipseudomonas > Aquipseudomonas thermotolerans. Next base: position 77,803 of record NZ_KB822605.1, on the reverse strand, counting down.
CCGTGGAGGCCAGGGAGTGCAGGGCGGCACCGCCGTCGATGCGTACGGCCTTGCCCTGGTAGCGCAATTCGCCGGTGTGGCAGGCCGAGCAGGTGATGTCCAGGTAGTGCTCGCCGGTTTCCTCGTCGGTATGCCGGGCGAATCCGACCGGCAGGTTGCCGGGATTGCGTGCGCTGGCCTGCTGTTCGGGGTCGACGAGAAAGCCGAAGCGGGCCAGGTACGCGGGCTCGGCCAGGCGGTCGCGGGAGAAGGGCTGCTCCAGGGCGACGAACCAGTCGTAGCGCAGGCCTTTCAGGCGGGTGCCCTGGGGGGTGTAGTAGTAGGTCTGTCGGGCCTCGTCGTCCCACTGGTCCAGGTAGTGCAGCTCCCGGGGCGGGTCGTATTCCGGGAGGTTGGGGTAGGCGACGTAATACAGCGGTATCGCCAAGGCCACGACCAGCAGACAAAGGAGAAGCTTGAGAATGCGGCGGAAGGTGTGCATGGAGTACATCCCTGTCAGGTATTCGCTGCCGGACCTTAAGTGAGCGATGAAGGTATTGGCAATAGGCCAGCAGGAGGATGGCGCTCCAATGGCAGATAGCTATCCAGAGGAGGCACAAGTTATTGATCCATATGAAGTTATGAATAAAAGGTCCAAGAAGCGTCAAAAAAGCTACTAGCCTCCTACTCGGCACTGGGAAGTTCTTGTTTTTCTAAGGAAGACCAAAAAATTGGCGCCAAGGAACGACAATGTTCGACGTGGTTGATACGACGCGATTGTTGTTGGTGGTCGACCCCGAAGGCGATTGTGCGCAATTGCTGCCGAGACTGGGGCTGGCCGGCTGGAAGGTAGCCACCTGTGCGCTGGACAGTCTTTCTCCTCCCCCCTCCGACGTAGGTCTGATGTGCCTCGGCTACCAGCAGCTGCAACGGCCGGAGGCTGTGAAAGAGCTGATCCGGAGGAGCAGCACGGAGTGGATCGCCGTGCTGAGTCAGGACATGCTGCGCACGCCCGGTGTCAGCAACTTCATCAGTGAATGGTTCTTCGATTTCCATACCTTGCCTTTCGATGTGGAACGCCTGCAAATCACCCTTGGCCGGGCGTTCGGCATGGCGCGCCTGCGCCAGCGTGATAGGGAGTTCGAAGGCGCGCTCGACTGCGAGCTGCTGGGCAGGAGCAAGGCCATGGAGGACTTGCGCCGGCTGATCTGCAAGCTTGCGTCGACCGACTCCACCGTGCTCATCCACGGCGAGAGCGGCACCGGCAAGGAACTGGTAGCGAGGACGCTGCACCGTCAGTCGCGGCGCCGTGGCGGCCCCTTCGTGGCGGTCAACTGCGGGGCGATTCCCGAGCAGCTGATCCAGTCCGAGCTGTTCGGCCACGAGAAGGGCGCCTTCACCGGTGCGCATCAGCGCAAGATCGGTCGCTTCGAGCTGGCCAATGGCGGCACTTTGCTGCTCGACGAGGTGGCGGATCTGCCCCTGGACCTGCAGGCCAACCTGCTGCGGGTGCTGCAGGAACGACAGATCGAGCGGGTCGGCGGCACTCAGCCGATCCCCATCGACGTGCGCGTGCTGGCGGCGACCCACGTAGATCTGGAGAAGGCCATCGAGGCCGGGCGCTTCCGTGAGGACCTCTATTACCGTCTCAATGTCCTGCAGGTGGAGACTCTGCCCCTGCGCGAACGGATCGAGGACGTCCCTCTGCTGGCCGATAGCTTCCTGGAGCAGTTCAGCCAGGAAGTCGGCCGTCGGCCGCGGCGCTTCAGCGAGTCCGCAGTGGCGGCGATGAAGGCGCATAACTGGCCGGGCAACGTCCGCGAGCTGGCCAACCGTGTGCGTCGTGGCTTGGCCCTGGCCGAGGGGCGGCAGATCGAGGCCGCGGATCTCGGCCTGAGCCCGCGCAAGCCCAAGGGGGGGATGCACCAGACTCTGGAGGAGTACAAGCTGCACGCCGAGCGCCAGGCGCTCTGCGAGGCGCTGGCGGAGTGCGCGGACAACTGCAGCCAGGCCGCGCGCCTGCTGGGTATTTCCCGCCCGACCTTTTACCGCCTGCTGAGCAAGCACGGCATCCGCTGACAGCACTATCCGATGACAGCACTGTCGCGCAAATGAAACGAGTATCGCGTGGGGGCCGCTTTCTTTCGATCCTTGCTCAGAAGTAGTAGGGGAATCTCAGGCTGAAGCTGAAGTCCGGTGCGTCCGGGGTCAGGCCGATGGAGAGGTTGGGAACGATGGTCAGGTTGTCGCTCACCGCGTAGGTCATGCCGATGTTGAAGTAGCCGGCGTTGGCATCGCTGCTGGATATGCTGTTCCAGTCCTGGCCGTCCGGCTTGATGCGGCTTTTCTGGGCGATCAGCTGCGAGTAGGACATGGAAAGGCTCATCCGCTCGTTGAGGGCGAAGGCCACGCCCAGTCCGTACTGGAACCAGTTGCCCAGCTTCACCTTGCCGCCCAGTTTGGTGCCCTGTTGGGGGCTGATGTCGCTGAAGGATTCCTCGAAGTTGTAGGTGTAGGACAGGTTGCCGAAGATCACCGCCGGGTCGACCGTCTTGACCAGCGAAATGCCCGGGGTGACGGACCAGACGCCGTTGCCGGTGGGGAGTTCCTCGGGAACTGAGAGGTTGTCGTTCTCGGGGGACTGGATCAGCTTGATGCCGTAGGGATCCTTCCCGGTAGGCGCCTTGACCCGCAGGGTGAAGACCCCGTCCGGGCGGTTCACGTCCTCGCGCATGAAGCGATAAGCGACGCCGAAGTTGATGTCGCCCAGCTCCGGATCGCGGGTCACCTTCTCCGACGATACCTCCGAGGTGGAGCCGCCCGAGGCGCCCGCCGACTCGTAGGTGGACTCCCGGTAGACGATGGGCACGTTGATGTCGAACTGCCAGCGGTCGTCCATGTTGTAGCGGGCGGTGAGGTCCAGGGTGAAGGTGTCGGCGTTGATCTGGTCGACGTTGATGTTGCCGAGGAAGATGGAGTCGAGGGCCAGGAAGCCGTTGAGCACCAGTTGCCGCGTGTCGTAGTGGCTGTAGGTCAGGCCGGTTTCCAGACTGAAGGTGCCGCCGAAGAAACCGCTGGCTTCCTCGTAGATGTTTTCCACGCTGCGGGGCGCGGAGCTTTCGTCGCGCAGACTCTCGCCGTAACCGGCACCGCTGCCCGCTGCCGCGGTCTGCTGCCGGTCATTGCGGGGCTGGCGAACCAGAGGCTGCGGCTGCTGTACCTGGGGTTGGGATTCCACCTGCCGCAGGCGCTGTTCGAGGACCATCAGGGCTTTCTGCTGGGCCTCGTAACTCCTGCGCAATTCCTCGAGTTCCTGTTGCAGGGCCTGAACTTCCGCTTCGGTGGCTGCGTGCAGCCAGGCCGAGGGAAAAAAGGTTGCTACGCATACTGCCACGTGAAGCGGTCTGAGCTTGTTCATAGCAACGAACCGTCCTGTTGGGAGTGTTCTGGGCAGAAGCGTAGATCAGATTCCTGATGGACGAAGTCCTCGCAATTGATCCCAGTTGCAATTCAGGGTGTTGATCGTGGCTCTGTTCTCCCGGAGCACCACGTCCAGTGCCGCTAGATTCTTCACGACGTTGTGCGAGCTCATGATCTGGGTGTTCTGCATCAGTGCACCCGCACCGATCTTGTGAATGGCAGAACCCTGGCCGTTGTTGGCCTGGATGGTGATCTGCAGAGCATTGTTCCCGGGCGTCACCTGCACCGAGCCGGCACCGTTGCTGGAAGTGATCTGGGAGGTCAGCGGCTTGCCCGAAGTGTTCAGGGCCGGAGCGGTGTTGCCGTACTTGACGTTCAGGGCGATGCGGTTCTCGGCCGTGTTGTGGTCGCCGGCGGCACGGATGCTCTGCGAGGCGCCGTCGACCCTGGTCAGGCCGGCACCGCCGGTGATGGTGCCCTGCGGCAGGCTTTCGGGAAGGCCGCCATAACCCGCATCATCGTTCAGGGTGCTGACCCGGAACACCGGACGGTACATGCCGTGCTGGGCCTGCATGTCGACCTTGGCACCAATCATCTGGCCCTGGGCGTTTTGCCAACTGCTGACCATGGTGAAACCGAAGTGGACGACCCGTCCCGGCATAACGAAGCGACCGCGCAATTGCGACAGCTCCTTGTCACTGAGTTCCTCGGGGTTGAGAACCGAGGCTCCCTGGACAGGTAGACTGACGGCGAGTGCGATCGCTGTCAGCAGCATATAGTTTTTCATGTTCCCTCCTGGGCATCCTGGCCCTTCAGATCTACTACCTGCACGGTTAGAAGAAGTCGCTCTGGATGAACCCGTACTCCATCAGTTCGGCGTCCTGGACCGGCCTGAAGGCATTGATGCGGTCCTTGGCCGTCAGGGGCTCGGGCGGCGAGAGCAGGGCATTGGTCCTGTCGTAGCCGGGGCCGATCACCGCCAGGACGATGTTGTTCCAGCCCCTGCTGAATTCCTCTAGCGTGTAGCGTTTGTGGCCGAGGACTGGATCGCCGATGTACACCCAGCCGCGCTCGGCGCGCTGCATCACCACGAAATGCTTGTAGCCGCGCACGTCGAGAAGCACGATGACCGGCACCTTGAGCTGCTGCAGGGCCTCGACGCTGATCCGGTAGCCACGGGCGCGCATGCCGATGTTCTGCACGTAGCGCTTCATGTCGAGCATGGAAAAACCCTGGCTTTGCACCAGTTCGGGGTCTGCGCCGGCCAGCATGCCCTCGATGACGAAGTCCTCGTCGACGTCGAGGTTGTAGGCTTCGCGCAGGATGGTGGCGAGGGCTGCCGCACCACAGCTGAAGTCGGTCTTCTGCTCGACCAGGTTGCTGAAGCGGCGTTCGCGGATGCTTTCCACCGGTTTGAAGGCAAGCATGCCGCCTTGCAGGACGGCAAAGGGCACCTGTGCGGCCAGCACGCTACCCTGCAACAGGCAGCCTGCGAGCCCGGCGATTATCCAGCGCATGGCGATGTTCCTTCGCAGGGAAAAGGAGGGGTCCGCTGGAACCCCTCCCCAAACTACACAGCTAGAACGACAGTTTGTTTCCCTGCGGTATCACTTTGGGCAAGCGTTACAACCAGCAGCGATCGACAGCGAGTTGATCTGCTGGTTGTGGCTGCCCGCTGCGATGTTCGCACCGACGTTGCCGGAGCTGTTGTTCAGCGAGTTGCTCAGACTGGCGTTGTTGACCACGGCCTGGTGAACGGTGGCGCCCACCGGAACCCAGCCGGAGGCTACGCCACCCAAGGCGATGGCGCCGGCTTCCACGAATCCGAACGGATCCGGATCGTACTTGGACTTGATGGTGTCGCTCTTGCGGCCATCCTCGATCTTGTACGGCTCTTCGTCGTGGATCACGCCGACACCGCCACCGACATAGCCACCACCCAGGGCTACGCCCAGTACCACGGGTTTGTACTCGGCCTTGAGATTGGCTTCGTTGAATACCTGAGCGCCACCAAGGGACTGGGTAGCTCCGGCATAGGCTTCGACGTAACGCCCGCCGGAAACGGCTGCGGTCATGGCGTTTTTCTGCTGGATGTAGTTGCCGGCCGCCAGGTTGATGCCGATGTTGCCCGAGGCACCATTGGCGACGCCGTTACCCGTGGCATTGTTCTGGGTGGAGAAGTTCTTCACCGTGTTGCCATGGTTGTTCTGGGTAACGTTCACGCTGGCAACTGCAGTACCGAAGATGAATGCTTCATCCGCGGTGGCCAGAGCCGCTTCATTGGCCTGCTGGTTGACGTTGCCGCCTGCCAGGTTGACGCCGAGGTTGCCCGCGCTGCCATTGCCGACGTTGTCGGCGTTGGCAGTGTTCTTGGTTGCTTCGTTATTGACGAAGTTGCCGCTCATGTCCTGGTTATTCCTGACTTCCGCCTTCGCTCCGGCATCCCAGGTGAGGTACGGATCGTGGGGTCTACGGTCCCGGCTATCTGCCCATGCCCCGGCTGCCATTGTGGCTGCAATGGCGAATACCAGAGGTTTCATTGCCATCGATGCTCTCATGGTGTTTCTCCTTGCCAATTACGTGTTGACGTCACGAGTTATTAGGGTCAATCCGCGACCCTGATGCTGAAGGTGTTGACCGTTCGGTTTCCCACCCCTGCACTCTGGTTCAGCTGTACGACACCACTACTGCCTGCGAATGCACGGTCGTCGGTATTGACGATCCGCCTGCCGGCCTCCGATCCAGCCGGACCCGAGCTCTTCGGCAACGCCACGCTCTGCTGAGCGAGGACGCTGTCATCCAGACTTTCCCCGCGGGTGCTGATACTCGTGCGGAAAGCGTTGATCTGTTGGTTGCCTACTCCAGCGGACTGGTTGACGCCCAGCACGCCCGCTCCCCGGCTGAAGGCACTGCCGTTGATGGAGGCGGTGGCATCGAGCGGGACGGCGGGCAGCTCAGCGTTGTTGCTCTGGCGATAGCGGAGCTTGGCGCCGGCCTGCTCGCCGATCGCCAGGGCCCGACCGTTGATCTGCTGATGCAGGTCGCCGGCGGCCTGGTTGATCGACATCACGCCGCTGTAGCCGCTGCCGCTGGCGGTCAGGCTGGCGGTGTTTTGCGAATGCAGGCCGTCGGCCAACGCCAGCGCAGGTAGCGCGACCCCCAGAAGGAGTGCCAGGCGTTTCATGTCAGCGCCCTCCGGTGAGCGCCTGCAGCGGGGCTAGGCCCTGCTTCACGGCGCTATTGACCTGATTGGCGATGGCATTGCCACTGGCGCCCGGAGCGGACCCGCCGCCAGCCCCAGGCAACGACTGGCTTGACCCCGCATTCAGGCCGGGGATGTGGCCGCCGGGCATGATGTGGCGGGTCAGGGTGGAGCCGGAGGTGACCTGGGCGAAGTCGCCGTCATCCAGCTCGGTGGTGCTCATCAGGCCTTGGACCTGGGGGGAGATGTTCGGATTGACGGTGATTGGATTGGGATCCGGCACCATGGTCGGCCGGGTGGCCATGCGCGGCTGCACGGTACGCTGCAGCACTATGGTGCCGTCTCCTGCGGCCTGCGGAAGGTCCACAGGAAGCATGGAAAGGCCAGCCACGGCGATGAACGAAAACGCGGCGAAGCGAATGTAACGATCCATGGCAGTAGTCCTTATTCCTTGTCAGGCCTTGGGCCCGGTGCTCGTTGCACCTGAGGCAGGACTTGTGCCGTTTTGAAAATCCTTTGGCCAATCAATGACTTGGCGGGGATTTTAAGAGGCGGAGGGTGCCATCTGTCTCATTTCTGAAACATTCCAGAGGCCGTCCGGAGCCGCGAAAACCGCCGCAAGTCCGGTGCTAGGCGGCCTGAAGCCGAATTCAGCGCCTGTAACCAAACTGATACAGCTTCCGCTCAAGCCCCGACGCCGGCGGATTCCAGGGGCTCCACGCCTGCCGAGTGTTGCGGGAGCAAGACAGTGCGCCCCCTGCCGGGCTCTGGTAGCATTCCGTCCCTTCGACGCGGGCACCAGGGGCCTAGAGGCTCCTGACGCGCCCTCGGATTCCAGGGAGCCGGCATTCGCCAGGGCGGGTCTGCCGTCCGCTGGCAACCCTCTACTCATTCGCATCCATTCATAGGCAACGGCGCACCGGCGCGTCGCACACGGGGGATTTACATGGACTTCTGGGTTAACGCTCAGGCGATGATTCTGGGCATCGTCGAGGGATTGACGGAGTTCCTGCCCATTTCCAGCACTGGCCACCAGATCATCGTCGCGGACCTGCTCGGCTTCGGCGGCGAGCGTGCCATCGCCTTCAACATCATCATCCAGCTGGCCGCCATCCTCGCGGTGGTCTGGGAGTACCGCGGCAAGATCCTCGACGTGACCCTCGGCCTGCCCAGGGAACGTCAGGCCCAGCGCTTCACCGCCAATCTGCTGATCGCCTTCTGCCCGGCGCTGGTCCTTGGCGTGCTGTTCGCCGACCTGATCCACGAATACCTGTTCAACCCCATCACCGTGGCCGCAGCGCTGCTGGTCGGCGGAGTGATCATGCTATGGGCGGAACGCCGTCAGCATCGGGTGCATACCGAGACGGTGGACGACATGAACTGGACCTCGGCGCTGAAGATCGGCTTCGCCCAGTGCCTGGCGATGATCCCCGGCACCTCGCGTTCCGGCGCGACCATCATCGGCGGCCTGCTGTTCGGCCTGTCGCGCAAGGCCGCCACCGAGTTCTCCTTCTTCCTGGCCATGCCCACCATGGTGGGCGCGGCGGTGTACTCCGGCTACAAGTACCGCGAGCTGTTCCAGCCCGAGGACCTGCCGGTGTTCGCCGTGGGCTTCGTGACCTCCTTCATCTTCGCCATGATCGCCGTGCGCGGCCTGCTCAAGTTCATCGGCAGCCACAGCTACGCGGCCTTCGCCTGGTACCGGATCGGCTTCGGCATCCTGATCCTGCTCACCTGGCAGTTCGGCTGGATCGACTGGTCCACCGCCCAGGGCTGATCGTCCGGCACGGGGAGCGCAGCGGGCATCCTGCGCTGTCTAGCCCACATCGTCCAGCAGCAGCCCCGGCTGACGGCGTTTCGGTAGCCTGCGCACCACCAATTGGTGGGAACGAATCAGCAGCCTGCGCAGTTCCTCGTCGCCCATGGTGAAGGGCGGATCCATGCAGATCCAGTGCGCCCGCGCCAGGTAGGGCGCCGGATGGATACCGGGGCGATCCACGTAGCCGAGGAACAACTCCGCATCGACCTTGAACGCCAGGCTGCCGTCGTACAGGTCCAGAATCGCGAACATCTTGTTGCCGGCCACCGAGAACACCCGGTTGCGCACCCACTTGACCTCTTCCTGGGTACCGGGCAGCTGCAGGCAGAAGGCGGCGACCTCATCGGCGGTCATCAGGCACTCCTTCTCCTAACGTCGGTTCAGGGCCAGGCCCAGGCTCAGCAGCATGCCGGCGGCGGACAGCAGGGCGGCGACCAGAAAGGCCGCCGGATAGCCGTGCTGGCCGATCACCAGGCCCATCAGCGGGCCGGCGGCACCCAGGGCCAGGTCGAAAAACACCGCATAGGCCCCCAGGCCGGCGCTGCGGTTGCTGGCCGGGATGCGGCCGATGACCTCCATGCCCAGCGCCGGATAGACCAGCGACAGGCCGAAGCCAGCCAGTCCCGATCCGAGCAGGGCCAGAGCCGGCGAGGCGGTCAGCCAGAGCAGCAGCAGCCCTAGGGCCTCGATGCCCAGGCAGGCGATGGCCACGTTATAGCCGCCCAGGCGGTTGATGCTGTTGATGAACAGCAGCCGGGCGACGATGAAGGCCGCGCCGAAGGCGGTCAGGCAGTAGGCCGCGCCGCTCCAGCCTCGGCTGGCGAAGAACAGGGTGATGAAGGTGGTCAGGGTGCCGTAGCCGATGGAGCCGAGCGCCAGGCCCAGGCCACAGGGGGTGACCTGCCAGAGCACAGAAACGAACGGCAGTCGCTCGCCGGCAATCACCGCCGGCGCCGGCTTCGGCCAGAGCAGCAGCAGGCCCAGCCCGGCAAGCAGGGCCAGGGCCGCGCCTATTGCCCAGACGCCGAGCAGCTCGGCCAGGCCGACGCCCAGGGGCGCGCCTATGCCCAGCGCCGCGTAGGCGGCGATACCGTTCCAGGAGATCACCCGCGCGGTGTTGTCGGCGCCGACCCGGTCGATGCCCCAGGCGATGGCGCTGATGCCGATGATGCTCAGCGCCGCGCCGAGCACCAGACGCCCGGCGAGGAGGACCACCAGGCTGGGCAATGGCCAGTGCTGCAGCAGCGGGGAGAGCAGGGTCAGCATGCCGCTGATGGCGATGCCGAGCAGTCCGTAGTGGACCCCCGGCTTGCAGCCGAAGGTATCGGCCAGGCGGCCGGCCAGCGGGCGGAAGAGCAGGGTGGCGAAATACTGCAGGCCGATCGCCAGGCCGGCGACCACGCTGCTGAAGCCCAGGTCGTGATGCACGTAGCCGGGCAACACCGCCAGGGGAATGCCGGCGCACAGGTAGCCGAGAAAGGAAAAGAGCACGACGGCGAGGATGCGCAGGGTGACCGCCGTGGAATGGGCTGTGGATGCGTCTGGGTTGGCCATCTCGAAGCGTCGGGAGCCAGGAGGAGGCGCCATCATCGCCGTTGCCTGCGGGAAAGAAAAGCGGGCGGACCGGAGCGCGGCGGCTCGTCCGGTCCGCCCAAGGAACGCTCAGTCCCGTAGCTCGGGCAGGTCGCGGTACAGCTCCAGGGCCTCGGGGTTGGCCAGCGCATCGGTGTTCTTCACCGGCCGGCCGTGCACCACGTTTCGCACCGCGAGTTCGACGATCTTGCCGCTGATGGTGCGCGGGATGTCGGCGATCTGGACGATCTTCGCCGGCACGTGGCGCGGGGTGGTGTTGGCACGGATCACCTGGCGGATCCGTTCGCGCAGCGCGTCGTCGAGGGTCAGGCCCTCGCGCAGGCGGACGAACAGCACCACGCGCACGTCATCCTGCCAGTCCTGGCCGATGGCGATGGACTCCAGCACCTCCTCGATCTTCTCTACCTGGCGGTAGATCTCCGCGGTGCCGATGCGCACCCCACCAGGGTTGAGCACCGCATCGGAGCGGCCGTGGATCACCAGCCCGCCGTGCTCGGTTTCCTCTGCGTAGTCGCCGTGGGCCCAGACGCCGGGGAAGTTCTCGAAGTAGGCGGCGTGGAACTTGGCGCCGTCCGGGTCGTTCCAGAAGCCCACCGGCATCGAGGGGAAATGCCGGGTGCAGACCAACTCGCCCTTCTCGCCGCGCAGCGGCTTGCCGTTCTCGTCCCAGACCTGCACGTCCATGCCCAGGCCCTTGCACTGCAGCTCGCCGCGCCACACCGGCAGCACCGGGTTACCGAGAGCGAAGCAGGAAACGATGTCGGTGCCGCCGGAGATGGAGGACAGGCAGAGGTCGGGCTTGAAGGCGCGGTATACGTAATCGAAGCTCTCGTGGGCCAGCGGCGAGCCGGTGGAGAGCACCGCCTTGAGGCGTTCCAGGCGGTGGCTGCGGTTCGGTTCCACGCCGGCCTTTTCCAGGCTGGCCAGGTACTTGGCGCTGGTGCCGAAAATGCTGATCTCCTCGGCGTCGATCAGGTCGATCAGGCGCTCCGGCCCGGGATGGAATGGCGAGCCGTCGTAGAGCACCAGGGTGGCGCCCAGGGCCAGGCCGGAGACCAGCCAGTTCCACATCATCCAGCCGCAGGTGGTGTAGTAGAACAGCGTGTCGGAGGCCGACAGATCGGTGTGCAGGCCCAGCTCCTTGACGTGCTGCAGCAGGGTGCCACCGACGCCGTGAACGATGCACTTGGGCACCCCGGTGGTGCCGCTGGAGTAGAGGATGTACAGCGGCTGCTCGAAGGCCACAGGGACGAACTCAGGCTCGCCGCCGGGGCGGTAGAAGTCGCGCCACAGGCTGACCTTCGCAGTGCATCGGTAGTCGGTGGGGCGTGCCTCGGGACGCGCGTAGGGCACCACCACGAGCTGCTGCAGGGAGGGCAGGCGTTCGAGGATCTCGTTGAGCTTGGCGGTCAGATCGATGTTCTTGCCGGCGTAGCGGTAGCCGGCGGCGGCGATCAGCACCTTGGGCTCGATCTGCCCGAAGCGGTCGATCACCCCCTGGGTGCCGAAGTCCGGCGAGCAGCTCGACCAGGTGGCGCCCAGACTGCTGGTGGCGAGCATGCCCACCACGGTCTGCCAGGTGTTGGGCATGAAGGCCGCGACACGGTCGCCGATGCCCACGCCCGCCTCACGCAGGCTGCGCTGCAGGCCGGCGACCTGGGCGGCCAGCTCGGCGTAGGTCAGCTGTTCGCGGCTGCCGTCCTCGGCCACGGCCACCAGCGCGGGATGCCCGTCGCGGCGGCGCAGCAGGTGCTCGGCGAAGTTCAGGGTGGCACCGGGGAACCAGCGTGCGCTGGGCATCGCCGGGCCTTCCTCCAGCACGGCGTGCGGCGCGCTGTGGAAACGCAGGTCGAAGAACTCGGCCACGGCCGGCCAGAAGTCCTCGCGGCGTTCCACGCTCCAGGCGTGCAGGGCCGGGTAGTCGGCCAGCTGCAGCCCGTGGCGATCGTTGACGAACCGCCGGAAGGCATCCATCCGGCTGGCGGCGATGCGTTGCGGGGAGGGACTCCAGAGTGGTCGGGACATACGGGAGGCTCCGGTGTTTCTTGTTATCGATCAGTACAGCAGAGGGAGCGTCGCCCGCAGGCTCAGGCCGCGCACTCCGGGTTCCGGGCCCGGGCGACCCGCGAGCCGCTGGCGCGACCCAGCACCCGGCAGATGCGCTGGCCGGCGGCGATCAGACGGTCGAGGTCGATGCCGGTGTCGATGCCCAGACCGTCGAGCAGGTAGACCACGTCTTCGCTGGCCACGTTGCCGGTGGCGCCCTTGGCGTAGGGGCAGCCGCCGAGGCCGGCCACCGAGCTGTCGAACACCGCGATGCCTTCCAGCAGGCTCGCGTAGATGTTGGCCAAGGCCTGCCCGTAGGTGTCGTGGAAGTGCCCGGCGAGCCTCTCCCGTGGCACGTCACGGCCGACCACCTCGAACAGGCGGCGGGCCGCGCCGGCGGTGCCGACGCCGATGGTGTCGCCCAAGGACACCTCGTAGCACCCCATGGCGTAGAGTTCCCGGGCCACGGCGGCGACCTGCTCGGTCTTCACCTTGCCCTCGTAGGGGCAGCCGAGCACGCAGGACACGTAGCCGCGCACCCGCACGCCATGGGCTTTGGCGGCCTCCATCACCGGCACGAAGCGCGCCAGGCTCTCGGCGATGGAGCAGTTGATGTTCTTCTGCGAGAAGGACTCGGAGGCGGCCGCGAACACCGCGACTTCCTCGACCCGGGACTCGAGCGCCGCCTCGAAGCCCTTGAGGTTGGGCGTCAGCGCCGCGTAGGTGACGCCCGGCTTGCGCTGGATGCGGGCGAACACCTCGGCGCTGCCGGCCATCTGCGGTACCCACTTGGGCGACACGAAGCTGCCGACCTCGACGTAGCCGAGCCCGGCGGCGGACAGGTCGTCCACCAGGCGGACCTTGTCGTCCACGCTGATCGGCTGTTTCTCGTTCTGCAGGCCGTCGCGCGGGCCGACTTCTACCAGGCGGACGTGTTTGGGCAGGTTCATGGCATTCCTCACGAATGGGTTCGTTGGGGCAGGGCAGAGGGCCCTCACCCTAATCCTCTCCCGAGGGAGAGGGAATAGCGGATTCAGGCCTCTTCCAGCTCCACTAGCGTGGTACCCTCGCTGACCTGCTCACCCTCGGCGCAGAACAGCGCCTTGACCACCCCGGCCTGGGGCGCGCGGATGCTGTGCTCCATCTTCATCGCCTCCACGACCACCAGAGCGGTGCCGGCCTCGACCCGCTGCCCGGCCTCCACCAGCACGCGGACGATGCTGCCGCTCATGGGCGCGGTCAGGCCGCCTTGGTGGCCGTGGCTGGCCTCCACCGCGGCGATGGGGTCGAAGCGGCTGACGGCCTGCAGCTCGCCCTGCCATTCCAGGTACAGGGTCGTGCCGCGGCGGATCGCCGGCAGGCGGTACTGGACCTGGGTGTCGCCCTCCTGTCGGGGGCAAACCAGGTTTTCGCCCTGCAGCTGGTTGCGGCCGCTGGGGCGCACCTTGCGCTCGCTACCGTTGCATACCAAGTGCAGCTCGGTTTCCGCGCCTAGGCCAGCGCGCCAGCCGTTGCGCGCGCTCCACGGCGAATGGGGATCGTCGGCGCGGCACATGGACGCCTCGCTCTGGATGAAGGCGTCGGCGGCGGCCTGCCAGAAAGCTTCTGGCAGCTGGCCGGGTAGCGGCAGCAGAACCGCCTGGTGGCGGGAAATGAAGCCGGTGTCCAGTTCCGCGGAGGCGAACGCCGGATGGGCCAGCACGCGGCGCAGGAAGGCCAGGTTGGTCTTCACCCCGCCGACCAGGGTTTCGTCGAGCATGGCCAGCAGGCGCTGGCGGGCCTCCTCGCGGGTCTCGCCCCAGGCGATCAGCTTGCCGAGCATGGGGTCGTAGAAGGGCGAGACCAGGTCGCCCTCGCTGACCCCGCTGTCCACCCGGCGGCCCGGGCCGGGGGCCGGTTCGCGGTACAGCTCGAGGGTGCCGGTGGCGGGCAGGAAGTCGTTGTCCGGGTCCTCCGCGTAGAGACGCACCTCAATGGCGTGGCCGTGCAGCGGTACCTGCTCCTGGGTGATCGGCAGGGGTTCGCCGCGGGCCACTCGGATCTGCCAGGCGACCAGGTCGAGGCCGGTGATCGCTTCGGTGACCGGGTGCTCCACCTGCAGGCGGGTGTTCATCTCCATGAAGTAGAAGTCGCCGCGCTCGTCGAGCAGGAACTCCACGGTGCCGGCGCCGACGTAGCCGATGGCCTGGGCCGCCTTGACCGCCGCCTCGCCCATGGCGCGGCGCAGTTCCGGGCTCAGGCCGGGAGCGGGAGCTTCCTCGACCACCTTCTGGTGGCGCCGCTGGATGGAGCAGTCGCGCTCGTTGAGGTACAGACAGTTGCCGTGGCGGTCGGCGAACACCTGGATCTCCACGTGACGCGGCTTGAGGAGGTACTTCTCGATCAGCATGCGCGCATCGCCGAACGCCGCCTGGGCTTCGCGCTGGGCGGAGGCCAGGGCTTCGGCCAGGTCGGCCTCGCGTTCCACCACCTTCATGCCCTTGCCGCCACCGCCGGCGGCGGCCTTGAGGAGTACCGGGTAGCCGATACGCTCGGCGGCGGCACGGAAGGTCGCCAGGTCCTGGGCCTCGCCGTGATAACCGGGCACCAGGGGCACGCCGGCTTCTTCCATCAGCGCCTTGGCCGCGGACTTGCTGCCCATCGCCTCGATGGCCGATGCGGGCGGGCCGAGGAAGATCAGCCCGGCGTCCTCCACGGCACGGGCGAAGCCGGCGTTCTCGGAGAGGAAGCCGTAGCCGGGATGGATGGCCTGGGCGCCGCTGGCCCTGGCGGCGGCGATCAGCTTGTCCACCAGCAGGTAGCTTTCCGCCGGCTTGGCGCCGCCGAGGTCCACGGCTAGGTCGGCTTCGCGCACGTGGCGGGCGGCGCGGTCGATGGCGCTGTGCACGGCGACGGTCTTCAGACCCAGGGCCTTGGCGGTGCGCATCACCCGGCAGGCGATTTCGCCACGGTTGGCGACGAGGAGGGTGGTGATCATGGGGCTGGGCTCCAGGAATTTTGCTGTTGTTCTTGTTCTGCTCCGCGGCCCGGCATCAGCTGGGCCGCAGGCTGAGGCTCATTGCTGCCAGGCCGGCTTGCGCTTCTCCAAGAAGGCGCGCAGACCTTCCTGGCCTTCCGGACTGATGCGGATGCGGGCGATGGCGCTTTCTGTGTAGCGACGCAGCGCCGGGGTCAGTTCGCCGCCACCGATCTCGTGGAACAGCGCCTTGCAGGCCACCATGGCGGCTGGGCCGTTGAGCAGCAGGTTGGTGATCCAGGCCTCGGCCTGGGCGTCCAGCTCCTCGACCGGGTAGGCCTCGCAGAGCAGACCGAGCTGTACCGCACGCTCGGCGCCGAAGCGCTCGGCAGTCAGCGCGTAGCGGCTGGCGGCGCGCTGGCCGATGGCCTTGACGACGAAGGGCCCGATGGTCGCCGGCACCAGGCCGATGCGCACCTCGGAGAGGCTGAACTGGGCGTCGGCGGCGCCGATCGCCAGGTCGCAGCAGCTGACCAGCCCCAGACCGCCGGCAAAGGCTGCACCCTGCACCACGGCGAGGGTGGGGACCTTCAGGTGGTAGAGGTTGTGGAGCAACTCGGCGAGCAGCCGGGCGTCCTCCAGGTTGCCGTTGTAGTCCAGCTCGGCGGCCTGCTGCATCCAGGCCAGGTCGCCGCCGGCGCAGAAGTGCCTGCCGCGGCCGCGGAGGACCAGCAGGCGGATCGCCTTGTCGTCGGTGACCGTATCCAGGGCGGCGATCAGCTCGCGGATGGTCTCGGCGTTGAAGGCGTTGTTCTTCTCCGGGCGGTTGAGCCAGAGGGTGGCGACGCCGCGCTGGTCTTTCTCGAGTTGGATGGTGGTGAAGTCGCTCATGAATGTTCCTTGCAGCGGCAGGGGCGGGTGGCAGGCAGCGCGTGCCGGCCGTCCGGGCCTGCGGTCTTACATGCGGAAGACCCCGAAGCGGGTTGCCTCGATGGGCGCGTTCAAGCTGGCTGACAGCGCCAGGGCCAGCACCTCGCGGGTCTGCGCCGGGTCGATCACGCCGTCGTCCCACAGCCGGGCGCTGGAGTAGTAGGGATGCCCCTGGCGCTCGTACTGGTCGAGGATCGGCTGCTTGATCTTCGCTTCTTCTTCGGCGGATAGCACCTGGCCGGCGCGCTCGGCCTGCTCGCGCTTGACCTGGGCGAGCACCCCGGCGGCCTGTTCACCGCCCATCACGGCGATCCGCGCGTTGGGCCACATCCACAGGAAGCGTGGGTCGTAGGCGCGGCCACACATGCCGTAGTTGCCGGCGCCGAAGCTGCCGCCGATGATCACCGTGAACTTCGGCACCCTGGCACAGGCCACCGCGGTGACCAGCTTGGCGCCGTGCTTGGCGATGCCGCCCTCTTCGTATTTCTTGCCGACCATGAAGCCGGTGATGTTCTGCAGGAACAACAGCGGAATGCCGCGCTGGCAGGCCAGCTCGATGAAATGCGCGCCTTTCTGCGCAGATTCGGCGAAGAGGATGCCGTTGTTGGCGATGATCCCGATGGGATAGCCGTGCAGGTGGGCGAAGCCGCACACCAGGGTGGGGCCGAACAGCGCCTTGAACTCGTCGAAGGCCGAGTCGTCGACCAGCCGGGCAATCACCTCGCGCACGTCGAAGGGCTGCTTGCTGTCGCTGGGGATCACCCCGTACAGCTCCTCGGCGGCATAGCGCGGGGCGATGGGCTGGCGGCACTGCAGCTGGCCGAGCTTGCGCCAGTTGAGGTTGGCCACGCAGCGGCGCGCCAGGGCCAGGGCGTGCTCGTCGTTCTCCGCGTAGTGGTCGGCCACCCCGCTGGTCCGGCAGTGCACGTCGGCGCCGCCGAGATCCTCGGCGCTGACCACTTCACCGGTGGCGGCGCGCACCAGGGGCGGGCCGGCGAGGAAGATGGTGGCCTGGTTGCGGACCATGATGGTTTCGTCGCTCATCGCCGGCACATAGGCCCCGCCGGCGGTGCAGGAGCCCATGACCACAGCGATCTGCGGAATGCCCATGGCGCTCATGTTGGCCTGGTTGAAGAAGATCCGTCCGAAGTGCTCGCGGTCCGGGAACACTTCGTCCTGGCGCGGCAGGTTGGCGCCGCCGGAGTCCACCAGGTAGATGCACGGCAGGCGGTTCTCCCGGGCGATGGCCTGGGCGCGCAGGTGCTTCTTGACGGTCAGCGGGTAGTAGCTGCCGCCTTTCACCGTGGCGTCGTTGGCGACGATCATGCACTCGACGCCTTCGATCCGACCGATGCCGGCGATCATCCCGGCGGCGGGTACGTCCTCGCCGTACACCTCATGGGCAGCCAGCTGGCCGATTTCCAGGAACGGCGAACCGGGGTCGAGCAGGCGGTTGATGCGTTCCCGGGGCAGCAGCTTGCCCCGCGATACGTGGCGTTCCTGGGCCTTGGCGCCGCCGCCTTCGTGAACGCGGGCGAGTAGGGCGCGCAGGTCCTCGACCTGGGCGCGCATGGCCGCGCTGTTGGCGATGAACTCCGGCGAACGGGTATTGATCTGGGTATGCAGGATGGCCATTTGGCGCACTCCGGATTGCAGACTTTGGCCCCCCTCTCCTCCGCGCGGGGAGAGGGGACTTTCCCCATGGCTAAGGGCTACTTGGTCTCGTTGAACAGCTCGCGGCCGATCAGCATGCGGCGGATCTCGCTGGTGCCGGCACCGATCTCGTAGAGCTTGGCGTCGCGCAGCAGGCGGCCGGTGGGGAACTCGTTGATGTAGCCGTTGCCGCCGAGAATCTGGATGGCGTCCAGGGCCATCTGGGTGGCACGCTCGGCGGTGTAGAGGATCACCCCGGCGGCGTCCTTGCGGGTGGTCTCGCCACGGTCGCAGGCCTGGGCCACAGCGTACAGGTAGGCGCGGCTAGCGTTCAGTTGGGTGTACATGTCGGCCACCTTGCCCTGGATCAGCTGGAATTCGCCGATGCTCTGGCCGAACTGCTTGCGGTCGTGGATGTAGGGGACAATCACGTCCATGCAGGCCTGCATGATGCCCACCGGGCCGCCAGAGAGCACCACGCGCTCGTAGTCCAGGCCGCTCATCAGTACCCGCACGCCGCCGTTGACCTGGCCCAGGACGTTCTCTTCCGGGACTTCCACGTCGTCGAAGAACAGCTGGCAAGTGTTGGAGCCGCGCATGCCCAGCTTGTCGAACTTCTCGCTGCGGCTGAAACCCTTCCAGTCGCGTTCGACGATGAACGCGGTGATGCCGTGGGGGCCCTTCTCCGGCTCGGTCTTGGCGTAAATCACGTAGGTGTTGGCGTCCGGGCCGTTGGTGATCCAGGTCTTGCTGCCGTTGAGCACGTAGCGGTCACCTTTCTTCTCGGCACGCAGCTTCATGGAAACCACGTCGGAGCCAGCGTTCGGCTCGCTCATCGCCAGGGCGCCGACGTGTTCGCCGCTGATCAGCTTGGGCAGGTACCTGGCCTTCTGCTCGGCGGTGCCGTTGCGGCGGATCTGGTTGACGCACAGGTTGGAGTGGGCGCCGTAGGAGAGGGCCACGGAGGCCGAGCCGCGACTGATCTCCTCCATGGCTACCACGTGGGCCAGGTAGCCCAGGTTGGCGCCGCCGTATTCTTCCTCGACGGTGATGCCGAGCAGGCCCATGTCGCCGAACTTGCGCCACATGTCCATGGGGAACTGGTTGCTGCTGTCGATCTCGGCGGCGCGCGGCGCCAGTTCGGAGGCCACGAAGGCGCGGACCTGCTCGCGCAGCATGTCGATGGTTTCGCCGAGGGCGAAGTTGAGGCTCGGATAGCTCATGGGGTCACCTGTGGGTCTTGTTCTTGTCGAAGTCGGGGATGCTGGCAGCAGGCACTGGCCTGCCGGTCAGGTCTGGCTTTCGGTTTCCGCGAGGGCAGTACGGCAGCGCTCCTCGGCGGTATCCAGCTCCAGCTGCATCTGGCGGATGTCCAGCAGTTGCTGCTCGAGCTGGGCGCGGCGTGCCTGGATTTTCTCCAGGAAGGTCTCCAACTGCTTGCGGTTGCCGCTGCTCGGGTCGTAGAGGTCGATCAGCTCCTTGCATTCGGCCAGCGAGAAGCCAAGGCGCTTGCCGCGCAGGATCAGCTTGAGGGTCACCAGGTCCTTGGGTCGGTAGATGCGCTCCTGGCCGCGGCGTTCGGGGCTGAGCATGCCCTGTTCCTCGTAGAAGCGGATGGCACGGGTGGTGACATCCAGTTCGCGAGCAAGGTCGGAAATGCTGTAGGTGATGGAGGGCATGGGCAGATCCCGTTTCGTTTACCTTTACGTTAACGTAAACCTGTGCCAATCTCCCTGTCAACAATCTCCATCGTCGCGTTCGGAGCGCCGATGGCCGCCGGCCTGGACTCTTGCCGATTCTTGCCTTTACGGGCGGCGGCAAGGGGTGTAGACATGCAGGCTGTCACTCTTCCTTCCGCGTACCCCAGGCGGCCATGCCGGCCGCTCTGGATCGCGGGTCGCCGGGAGCGATGCATGGTGCCGCAGACTCGAACAACAAACGACGACTTTCTTTCCTTCGCCCGTCAGGTGCGTCTTCGCCTGCGCAGCGAAGGCCGGCTACCGCGCGGGGTGCTGCGCGAGGAGATCGACGCCTCCTGGCGACGCAGCCTGCAGCACGGCCTGGACTGTCTGGACAGCGCTAGCGAGGGGCCGGACGGCCGGGCCGACCTGGAGTCCCTGCTGGCCCGCAACCGCGCGCTGATCGACGCCACCGCCCCGGAGCTCGAATACCTGGCTCGCCAGCACGCGCAGGACGGCATCATCATCCTCGGCGACGCCGAGGCCAACGTGCTGATCGTCGAAGGGCGCACCGACTCCCTGTCCGATCTCGGCCTGCGCGACCTGCGTCCCGGCAGTTGCTGGAGCGAGGCGCGGCGCGGCACCAATGCCCTGGGCACCGCCCTGGTGGACGTGCGCCCGACGTTGATCAACCAGGGCGAGCACTACCTGGAACGGCTTAGCCGCTTCTCCTGCACCTCGGTGCCGATCAAGGACCCGCAGGGCCGGGTGATCGGCGTGCTCGACCTGACCCGCGACGAGCTGATGACCCGGCCCGGCGACTGTCTCACCGCGCTGATGCTCGCCGCCAGCAACATCGAGGGCCGCCTGTTCGCCGCCCAGTACCCCGAGCACATAGTGCTGGCCTTCCATAACCGTCCGCAGTACCTCGGTTCCGCCTGGCACGGCCTCCTGGCCCTGAGCCTCGATGGCGAGGTGCTGGCCGCCAACGAACAGGCCTGCGGCCTGCTGCAGCTGAGCCGCGAGGCGCTGGTCGGTCGGCGCAGCAGCGACCTGCTCGGCAGCCGTTCCCAACAGTTCATTGCCCGCCTGCTGCAGGGCGGGGTAAGTAGCGTGCAGACCCTCAAGGGCGACTTCTACTTCCGCGTCCTGCAGGTGCCGCGGCATGCCGCCCTGAGCCACGGTGCCAGCCTGCCGCCACGTCGTCCGATGGCCAGGAGCGAGCCGCTGGAAGCCCTGGCCGGCAACGATCCGCGTCTGGCCCGCGCCCTGCGCATGGCCAGCCAGGGTCTGGACAGCGACCTGCCGATCCTGCTGCTCGGCGAGACCGGTACCGGCAAGGAAGTGGTGGCCCGCGCCCTGCACGAGGCCAGCCGGCGCGCCGACAAACCTTTCGTGGCGGTCAACTGCGCGGCCATTCCCGAGGGGCTGATCGAGTCCGAGCTGTTCGGCTACCGTGAGGGCGCCTTCACCGGCTCGCGCAAGGGCGGCATGGTCGGCCGGCTGATGCAGGCCCACGGCGGCACCTTGTTCCTCGACGAGATCGGCGACATGCCCATGGCCCTGCAGGCGCGACTGCTGCGCGTGCTGCAGGAGCGCAAGGTGTCGCCGCTAGGCGCCGGCGAGGAACAGGACATCGACGTGGCGGTGATCTGTGCCACCCATCGGGACCTCAAGCTTCTGGTCCGCGACAAGCAGTTCCGTGAGGACCTCTACTACCGAATCAACGGCATCAGCCTGCGCCTGCCGGCGCTGCGCGAGCGCAACGACCTGGCGGCGCTGATCGACCGGCTGCTGCACAAGCTGGGCGCCAGCGAGGTCAGCCTGGACCGCGACCTCATGGAACTGTTCGGCAACTACGACTGGCCGGGCAACATCCGCCAGCTGGAGATGGTCCTGCGCTCGGCCCTGGCCATGCGCGAGCCCGGCGAGACGGTGCTCGGCCTGGACCACCTGACCGACAGCCTGCTGGACGACCTCACCGTCAGCTGCCGGCAGCCGGGGAGCATCCGCGAGACCGAGCTGGAGCTGATCCGCAGCGCCCTGGAACGCCACCAGGGCAACGTCTCGGCGGCCGCCGACGCGCTGGGCATCAGCCGTGCGACCCTGTACCGCAAGCTCAAGCAGTTGCGGGGTTGAGATGGCCGGACACACTGGTGGCCGAGCATGATCGGCCTGCTTCTGCGCCTGGTCGAGTCCTCCGACCCGGACCGCCTGCGTCGCGCCCTGCACTGGCTGTACGGCTTCGTGCGCCCGCAGCGCGGCGCCATCCTCGGCCTGCTCGGTCTGTCCCTGTGCGCCTCTCTGCTGGTCCTCGCCCAGCCCTGGCTGACCAAGATGCTGATCGACGACGGCCTCTTGGCCGGCGACTTCCCCGCGCTGGTGAAGATCGCCGTGGCGATGATCCTGGTGGGCATCCTCGGCACCCTGCTCAGCGGGTTGAATCGCTACCTGCACACCCGCCTGTCCGGGCGCATCCTGTTCGCCCTGCGCGATGCCCTGTACCGTCACCTGCAGCGCCTCTCGCCGGGCTTCTACGCCAGGCGCCGGGGCGGCGACCTGCTGTCCCGACTGGACGGCGACGTGGCGGAGATCCAGCGCTTCGCGGTGGACTCTCTGTTCGCCGGGCTGTCCAGCGTGATCGGCCTGGTCGGAGCGGTGGCGCTGATGCTCAGCCTGTCCTGGCAGCTGTCGCTGCTGCTCGCCGTGCTGGTGCCCATCGAGGTGCTCTGGTTGCGCTGGATGCGCCGCAAGGTGGAGCGTGAGACCCGCGCCCTGCGCGAACGCTCGGCGGACGTGTCGTCCTTCCTGGTGGAAACCCTGCCGGCGATGAAGTTCATCCAGTCGCTCGGCCAGCAGCAGCGCGAGGCGCAACGCCTGGAGGGCCTCGGCCAGGGCTACATGCGCCAACTGCTCAAGCTGCAGGTCACCGAGTTCCTCACCCAGGCGGTGCCGGGCACCCTGACCTCGCTGTCACGGGCCTGCGCCTTCATCGTCGGCGGTTACTGGGTGGTGCAGGGGAGCTGGCAGCTGGGCGCGCTGATTGCCTTCTCCACCTATCTGGGCATGGCGGTGGGCCCGGTGCAGAGTCTGCTCGGCCTCTATGTGGCGCTGCAGAGGATGACCGTGAGCCTCGGTCGAGTTGCCGAACTGCGCGACGAGCCGGCCCGGGTGGAATCCCCGGCAACCCCCAGACCTTTCCCGGAGGGGCCGGGCGAGCTGTGTCTCGAGGGCGTCTGGTTCGCCCACGAAGGGCGTGCCGAGGCGATCCTCCGGGGCGTCGACCTGCGTATCCCGGGCGGCTGCAAGGTGGCTATCAGCGGCGCCTCCGGGGTGGGCAAGTCGACCCTGATCGACCTGCTGCAGCGCTTCTACGACCCCGAGCGGGGGCGCATCCTGCTTGATGGCACGGACCTGCGCGAGCTGGACCTGGCCGCCCTGCGCCGACGCATCGCGGTGGTCAGCCAGGAGATCGTGCTGTTCCGCGGCAGCCTGGCTGACAACCTGGCCTATGGCGCGCCCGGCGCCAACCGCGAGCAGCTGGAGGCGGTGGTGCGCCTGGCCCGTCTCGACGCCCTGGTGGCGGCGCTGCCGAACGGCCTGGACAGCCTGCTCGGCGAGCGCGGCCAGCAGCTGTCCGGTGGGCAGAAGCAGCGCATCGCCATCGCCCGAGCGCTGCTGCAGGACCCGGCGATCCTGGTCCTCGACGAGGCCACCTCGGCAGTGGACGAGGCCACCGAGCGCGAGGTGATCGCCGCCATCGACCAACTGTTCGCCGGGCGTACCCGGATCCTGATCAGCCACCGCGCCTCGACCTTGGCGGAAACCGATCTGCATCTGCAGCTGCGCGACGGCCAGCTGCGCGTACTGGAAGGAGAGACCCTGGATCATGACGCATGAGGTACGCGTCGGCCTGATCGACAGCGGCTGCACGCCGGCCCAGCTGGAGCGCCTGGCGGCTGCCCGACGCTTCTGGCTGGAAGATGGCGAACTGCGCAGTGGCGAGGTGCTGCCCGACCGTCTCGGCCACGGCACCGCGCTGCTGGATATCCTGCAGGCCCAGGTGGCCGGCGCCGAGGTGCTGATCGCCCAGGTGTTCACCGAGCGCTGGGCCACCACGCCGCTGCAGGTGGCGGCGGCGCTGGACTGGCTGGTCGCGCAGGGCGTGCAGCTGGTCAACCTCAGCCTGGGCCTGCGCCACGACCGCCCAGCGCTGCGCGAGGCCTGCGGTCGCGCCTTGGACGCTGGGGTGCTGCTCTGCGCCTCCAGCCCGGCACGTGGCGAGCCGGTGTTTCCCGCCAGCTACCCAGGGGTGATCCGGGTCAGCGGCGATGCCCGCTGCGCGGCAGGGCAGTGGTCCTGGCTGGACAGCCCGCAGGCGGATTTCGGCGCCCATGTAGTGGCACCCTGCGGAATGGCCGGGGCCAGCGTCGCCTGCGCGGCCTTGAGCGGACTGATCGGCGCCTTCCTGCAGGATCATCCGGAAGCCGACCGCGAGGCGGTGCTGACGCATCTGCGCCGCGGAGCGGCCTTCATAGGCCCCGAACGCAAGGGGGTGAGCCATGGCTGAGCCGCGCATCCTGGTGCTGGGCGCCGGACCTGCGGGGGCTGCCGCGGCCATCGGGCTGCGCCGTCTGGGCTATTCGGTCGCCGTGATCAGCGAATGGCGACGCTTCGCCGCAGTGGAAGGAGTCTCCCAGCGGGTGCTCGAAGGGCTGCGCCATGCCGGACTAGTGCATGCCATGGCCAGCGCCGCGCCGCCCGCGCCACGGCGGGTGCACTGGAACGGCGACGCCCACGGGGTCAACCAGGAATGCCTGGTGGATCGCCCGGTGTTCGACGCGGCGCTGCGCGAGGATCTGCGCCGGGCCGGCGTCGAACTCATCGAGGCGCGGGTGCGCAGCGTGGAGAGCAGCGCCGCCGGCCATCGCCTGTATCTCGAGCCGGGTGGCGTGCAGCACGCCGACTTTCTGGTGGAGGCCCGCGGCCGTCAGGCGCCGCTGGCCGCCGGGCGCCTGCGCGGCCCGGAAACCGTCAGCCTGCTCAATTTCTGGCGCCAGGCGCCCGGAGTGGCCGCCTCGGCGGTGGAAAGCCTGTCCGACGGCTGGGCCTGGATGGCGCGCCTGGCCGACGGTCGCTGCTACTGGCAGATCACCTTGGACGTGGCCAGCGCCGGCCTGCCGCCCCGCGAGCAGCTGCCGGCCTACTGCGCGGAGCGCCGCCGGCACTCCGCCCTGGTGGCGGAGATCTTCGGCGCCGCGGCCCTGCAGCCGGCGGAGGTGCATGCTCGCAGCAGCACGGCGATCCTCTTCCACGATTGCGGCGGGGCCAACTGGCTGCGTGTGGGCGATGCAGCCATGGCGGTGGATCCGCTGTCCGGCAACGGCATCTTCCAGTCGCTGTCCTCGGCCCTGCAGGCTCCGGCGGTGATCAACACCCTGCTGCGTCATCCCGAGCGCGCCGAGCTGGCGCTGGGCTTCCACCAGCGCCGGGTGGAGCATCTGTTCCTGCGCTTCGCCCGCACCGGGCGGGATTTCTACGCCCTGGAGCAGCGCTGGGCGGCGCAGCCGTTCTGGCATAAGCGCAGCGCCTGGCCGGACAGCGAGCCCATGCACGCTGCCGTGGATGCCAGCCAGGTGCGGGTGGAGCGCCTGCCGGTTATCCGCGACGGGCTGATCGAAGAGGCCGAGGTGGTGGTCACCGCCGACCAGCCGCTGGGCATCTGGCACCTCCAGGGGGTGGCGCTGGCGCCGCTGGTACGTGCCGTGCAGGACGGCAGGATGCTGGATGAGCTGCTTCTGGAGCAGGCCCCGGAACTGCGCCCGATGCTGCGCAGCTGGCTGGTCAGCCAGGGCCTGGCCGTCCCGCGGAGCTGAGATTGCCGCTAGAATCGGACTTTTCCCTGGAGTACCCGGCATGACCTTCGGCGAAGGCGACGCATCCTACCGGGCCGCAGGCGGTATCGAGGGCATCCGCCGGCTGGTCGACGACTTCTACCGGATCATGGACGAGACGCCGGCCATGGCCGAGCTGCGCCGCCTGCATCCCGCAGACCTCAGCCTGTCCCGCGACAAGCTGGCCTGCTTCCTGAGCGGCTGGCTGGGCGGCCCGAAGCTGTTCGCCGAGAAGTACGGCCCCATCGCCATCCCCGCCTTCCACGCCCAGTGGCCGATCGGCGAGGCCCTGAGCCAGGCCTGGCTGGACTGCATGGCCCAGGCCATCGCTTGCCAGGACTATGCCCCGGAATTCGCCGAGTATCTGCTCACCCAGTTGCGGGTACCGGCCCAGCGCATCGTCCAGGCCAGCCGCAACAGGCACGGGCATTCCTGAGCGGGCTGGGTGGCCGTTGCCTTTCGGGCGTCGACCATCGCCGAAAAGGCAGCGAGCGTTGTTGATCCCAAAAGCCAACGGGGCCATGGGGCCCCGTTGACTTCCAGTCGCCAGTGATCAGAAGAAGGTGCCAACCACCAGCTGCAGGTAGGTATTGGTCCCCTTGCCACCCAGCTGCAGGCCGCCTTCCTCGGCACTGCGATCGGGCTGGTAGAAGCCGATCAGCGGGCTGATCAGCAGGTGGTCGTTGACCATCCATTCCGCGTAGAGGTCCAGCTCGCGGCCGCCGAGGTTGCCGCGCTCGTCGTCCAGGGTGTTGAAGTCGAAGTACAGCGCACCCAGGGTCAGGTTGTCGCGGGGCGTGGCCTTCAGGCCGACATGGTGGACCTGGGCGTTGCTGTTGAAGGGGCCAGAGTAGTTGGCCGCCACTTCGCCCTGGAACCAGGTGCCGTAGCCGCGGCTGAAGCCGTAGAACAGCGGGTCGAAGGCTTCCGAGAAGCGGCTGTAGCGGTAGGTGGCGGTGGGCGACCAGGGCAGGTCGGCGAAGGTCCAGGAGCCTTCCAGGTACCAGGCGTTCTCGTCGCCGCTGTCCTTGTCCTGAGTGACGTATTCAGCAGCCAGCTCGAGATTTTCCACGCCCAGGCTGCCGCGGCCGCGCAGGCTCACGGTGTCCATGTCGTCGCGCTCTTCCAGGCCGAGGATCTCGGCGTAGCGCTGGTTGACGTCCAGGGCGCGGATCCAGGTCAGGCCGAGGGTGCCGGCCTCGGAGACGTGTTCGAGGTTGCCGATGGCCAGTTCGGTTTCCGCCTGGTAGCGGTTATCCGATTTCAGCCAGATCAGGTCACCGCGCAGCCCCTGGTTGCCGCCCAGGCGCAGCGCTGCGGTCTGATCGAAGGCCTTGCGCGCGGCCAGGTAGTAGGCGCCGCCGCGGTCGAAGTCGGCCCCCAGGTCGACGTCGCCGAAGTTCACCGGGTCGCCCTGGATCAGGAAACCGTCGCCGATGACGATGACCTGCCGGCCGCCGGAGATGTCCACGCCGTCTTCGCCCAGGGCGGGGAACAGGTTGCCGGAACGCCAGCCGAGGTAGGCATCTTCCACTGCGGTGCGGCGTTCGCTGCCGAGGGTCACGCCGGCTGCGTCACCGTCGCCCCAGGTGCCGGAGCTGACCAGATTGAAGGCGCCGTAGAGCGTGCCGTTGCCGCCCAGCCCCTGGCTGCCGCTCAGCCCGTATTTGACGTAGCCCTCGCGCCAGCTGGAGCTACCGGCGCTGCGGTTGCCCATCAGGGCGTAGTTCTCGCTGCTGCGGATGGCCGCGAACACGGCTTCGAGGTCGGCGTTGAGGACGCTCTCGCCCTGGTTGTAGAGCTCGTGGGCGACGACCGGACTGGCGCCGATGGCCCAGCCGATGGCCAGGGCGAGAAGGGAATGGCTCAGTCGATCACGGTGAGGACGTTTCATACGGGGACTTGCTCCTGGTTTGTTGTTTTTGTGGAAAGGCGGACGGCCGGGCCGCCCGCCGGATGAGCAGGATCAGAGACGGATCAGTACCGACTTCAGCTCGGTGTAGTGCTCGATGGCCGCGGCGCCCATTTCGCGGCCCAGGCCGGACATCTTGTAGCCACCGAAGGGCAGGGCCGGGTCGAGGGCGCTGTGGCAGTTCACCCACACCGAGCCGGATTGGATGCGCGGAACCAGCCTGTGCACCGCGGCGAGGTCGTTGGACCAGATGCTCGCGCCCAGTCCGTAGGGATTGTCGTTGGCCAGGCGCACCACTTCGTCGAGATCGTCGAAGGGCATGGCCACCAGCACCGGACCGAAGATTTCCTCCTGCACCAGGCGGTGCTTCTGGTCCACGTCGGCGATCACCGTGGGCCTGACGAAGTAGCCGGGGCCGAAGGC
Source organism: Pseudomonas thermotolerans DSM 14292 (assembly GCF_000364625.1). GTDB lineage: Bacteria > Pseudomonadota > Gammaproteobacteria > Pseudomonadales > Pseudomonadaceae > Aquipseudomonas > Aquipseudomonas thermotolerans. The sequence continues at coordinate 50,297 of NZ_KB822605.1, read as the reverse complement.
CTCGCCGCCGCAGACGATGGTCGAGCCGAGCTGGCGGCCCAGGTCGATGTAGCCGGCGACTCGGCTCTGCTGTTTGGCGGAGATCAGCGGGCCCATGTCCACGCTCGGGTCGAGGCCGTTGCCGAGCTTCATGGAGTTGGCGATGCCGGCGATGTCGGCGACCAGGTTGTCGAAGTGCTTGCGGTGCGCGTAGAGGCGCGAACCGGCGCAGCACACCTGGCCCTGGTTGAAGAAGATCGCCTGGGCGGCGCCGGTGGCGGCCTGCTGCAGGTCGGCGTCGGCCAGTACGATGGTCGGGGACTTGCCGCCCAGTTCCAGGGTTACCCGGGTCATATTGTCCATGGCGGCCTTGCCGATCAGCTTGCCTACCTCGGTGGAGCCGGTGAAGGTCAGCTTATTCACCCCCGGATGGGCGCTGAGCGCCGCGCCGGCCCGTACGCCGGTACCGGTGACTACGTTGAACACCCCGGCCGGGTAGCCGGCCTCGAGGACCAGTTCGGCCAGGCGCAGGGCGGTCAGCGGGGTCTCGTCGGCCGGCTTGAGCACCACCGTGCAGCCAGTGGCCAGGGCCGGGCCGAGCTTCCAGCAGGCCAGCAGCAGCGGGAAGTTCCAAGCGACGATGGCACCCACCACGCCCACCGGCTCGCGGCGCACGTAGGCGTGGAACTGGTCGTCGGGCATCAGCGGCAGGGAGGGTTCGACGCTCAGGCCCTCGATCTTGGTGGCCCAGCCGGCCATGTAGCGAAGGAAGTCGACGGCCAGTTGCACGTCCATGGCCTGAGCCACGGCGGCGCTCTTGCCGTTGTTCAGGCATTCCAGCTCGGCCAGATGGCGGGCGTCGCGCTCCATCAGATCGGCCAGGCGCCACAGCAGATTCTGCCGATCCCGCGGGCGCATGCGGCTCCACGCCGAGTCCTCGAAAGCCTGGCGGGCCGCTTGCACGGCGCGGTCCACGTCCTCGGCGGTGGCCGCCGGCACCTGACCGAGGATTTCCCCGGTGGCCGGGTTTCGGATGTCCAGGGTTTCTCCGCTGGAGGACTCCAGCCACTGGTCACCGATCAGCATGCGCTGGCGACGGGCGACGAATTCCCGGGTCTGGGGCAGGATAGGCAGTTCAGAAAGCATGGTCGAAGCCTCTTTTTCGAATACTGCCGAGGGCTTCGGCAACCGTCATGCCAACCGGCAGCGTCATTCCAACCAATTGAAATAAAAGGAATTTTTCCGGAATTCAGAGGCGTCCGGCAATTCCTTGCTGTTGCACTTTGAGACGGCCTGAGACAGCGGCGGGACAGTCGCGGTCTAGTGTGAGGGAGCCGCTCCAGCCGGAGCTGGCGGGGCGGCTGCACTGTTCTGGTGCTGGCGGGCTATACCGAAGGAGGTTGTCTCAGAGTTAGACAGCCAATTCGCGAAATTAGACGCAGAAGTCCCCTGAGTAGAACCCGTAAAAGCTCGTAAGTGATTGTTTGTAAAGGATTTATTGAGACTGGCACGCAATGTGCCACCACCTGGACAGAGTCCCTGCCCGAGGCATGGATTTCAATAACAAGAACCTGGAGGCCTGACCTTGAAAGCAACAAGAATCTGGCGATACCTGAGTGCCGGTGCCCTGGCCATGACGGCCTTTGGCGTGCTACAGCCGGCGCTGGCGGCGGATGGCAAAGCGCTCCTAGAAGCCAAGTGCAAGGTATGCCATTTGCCGGATGACAATGGCGTGCAGCGTCGTATCGGTTACCAGCGCAAGACCCCCGAGGGCTGGCTGATGACCATCGCCCGGATGCAGATCATGCATGGCCTGGAGATCAGCGACGACGACCGTCGCACCCTGGTCAAGTACCTGGCCGATACCCAGGGCCTGGCGCCGGCGGAGGCCGAGGGACTGCGCTACGCCATGGAGCGTCGCCTGAACACCATCGAAGAGTTCGACACCCAGTCCAAGGAAATGTGCGGTCGTTGCCACTCCCCCTCGCGCTTCGCCCTGCAGCGGCGCACGGCCAAGGAGTGGGAGCATCTGGTGCACTTCCACCTCGGCCAGTGGCCGTCCCTCGAATACCAGGCCATGTCCCGCGACCGCGACTGGCTGGAACTGGCCCTCAAGGAAATGGTGCCGACCCTAGCCGAGCGCTATGGCTTGGACGATCCGGCCTGGAGCAAGTGGCAGCAGGAACGTCCGGCGCCCACCGCGCTGGTCGGACGCTGGAGCTTCAGCGGCCACATGCCGACCCGTGGCGATCTGCACGGGGTGATGAGCGTGGAAGGCGGTGAGGGTGACAACTTCCGCATCAGCCTGGATGGCCGCTATGCCGACGGCAAGCCGTTCAAGGGCAAGGGCAGCGCGATCCTCTTCACCGGCCACGAATGGCGCGCCAACGTGGAGATCGACGGCGTGGCCATGCGTCAGGTGTTCAGCGTGGTCAACGGCGAGATGAAGGGCCGCATGTTCGAGACCGAGCATGACGAGCGCGGCCTGGACTTCGTCGCGGCGAAGAGCGACCAGGCCAGGCTGCTGGCCGTGCAGCCGGAATTCCTCAAGGCCGGCGAAGAAGCCGAGCTGACCCTGGTGGGCAGCGGCCTGTCCGGCAAACCGGATTTCGGCCCGGGCGTGCAGCTGGTCAAGGTCCTGGAACAGTCCCCCGAGCGCCTCGTGGTCAAGGTGCGTGCCGCCGCCGATGCCGCCCCGGGCAGCCGCGAGGTCAAGCTCGGCAAGCTTTCCGGCCCGAGCCTGGCTGTCTACAAGCGCATTGACGAGGTCAAGGTAGTGCCCGGCTACGCCATCGCCCGCATCGGCGACAACGGCGGCGCCACGCCCAAGGTGCAGGGCCGCTTCGAAGCCGAGGGCTGGGCTACCGACGCCGCCGGCAAGGCCTACCGCGTCGGCATCCTGCCTGCCAGTTGGTCGGTGGAGCCGTTCAACGAGCGTGCCGCCGAGGACGAGGACGTGAAGTTCGCCGGGGTCATGCAGAAGGATGGTGTCTTCCTGCCCGGTGATGCCGGCCCCAACCCGGCCCGCCGCATGTCCACCAACAATGCCGGCAACCTCAAGGTCATCGCCGAGGTCGAGGACGGCGGCCAGACCCTCAAGGGCGAAGGCCAGCTGATCGTTACCGTTCAGCGCTGGAACAACCCGCCGCTGCCGTAAGGCAAGGCCCGGGCGGGGTTCGCTCCGCCCGGATCGGCAAGGCCGAATTGGGATGAATTCCGGGAGGTCGCCATGGGCGCAATCTTGAATCTGGTGGAGCGCAACCTGCACGAAGTGCGGGTGGACGCCGACCGCCTGCTGTTCCACATCCCGAGTAGCTCGCTGTTCGCCGCCGATGAACTGATCGGCAGCATCATCGATACCCTGCGCGAGCAGGGCTGCTCCTCGGAAGAGCTGCTACAGCGTCTGAACCATTTCGATGGCCAGGCGGTGAACGAAACGCTGCGCGAGCTGATCGCCCTCGAGGTGGTCAGCGACGGCTCGCCGCTGACGCCGGAAATCGGACTCAAGCGGGTCGAACGCACGGCGCTGAACACCGTGGTGCTCAACGTCAACACCGGCTGCAACCTGAGCTGCACCTATTGCTACAAGGAGGACCTCGACAAGCCCTCCGCCGGCAAGAGGATGAACGCGGAAACCGCCGAGGCCTCGGTGGAGATGCTGCTCCGGGAGTCGCCGGACGAACAGCGCTACACCGTGGTGTTCTTCGGTGGCGAGCCGCTCTCCAACCGTCCGCTGATCGAGCATATGGTCGATTACTGCGAGCGGCGTTTCGCGGAGGAGGGCAAGCAGGTGGAGTTCGTGATGACCACCAACGCCACCCTGCTCACCGAGGAGATCGTCGACTACCTGAACGCTCACCGCTTCGGGTTGTCGGTGAGCATCGACGGGCCGAAGGCGGTGCACGACCGCAACCGCATCACCGTGGGCGGGCAGGGCACCTATGACGTGGTGCGGCGCAAGGTGGAAATGCTCCTGGCGCGCTACGACAGCCGTCCGGTTGGCGCCCGGGTCACCCTGACCCGGGGCATCACCGATGTCGAGACCATCTGGGATCACCTGTTCAACGAGCTGGGGTTCGCCGAAGTCGGCTTCGCTCCGGTCACCTCCGGCGACATCAGCGCCTTCAACCTCACCAGCGAGGAGCTGGTGGATGTGTTCGCCAACATGAAGGCGCTGGGCCGTCGCTACCTGGAGGCAGCCCTGGAGAACCGTAATATCGGTTTTTCCAACCTCCACCAGCTGATCACCGACCTCCACGAAGGGCACAAGAAGGCCCTGCCGTGCGGCGCCGGGCTGAAGATGCTGGCGGTGGACCACAAGGGCGAGCTGAACCTCTGCCACCGTTTCACTGGCTCCAGCCTGCCGACCTTCGGCAACGTGCATGGCGAGCTGAAGCAGGAGGCGCTCAACGACTTCCTCTCCCAGCGCCTGGACCGCACCAATACCGGCTGCGCCAGCTGCCGCATCCGCAACCTGTGCTCCGGTGGCTGCTACCACGAGAGCTATGCGCGCTACGGCGACCCGACCCATCCGACCTATCACTACTGCGAACTGATGCGCGACTGGGTGGACTTCGGCATCGAGGTCTACAGCCGCATCATGGCCGAGAACCCGGCCTTCATCAGCCGCTACATCACTCCGCGGAAGGCTCACTGACATGAAACACCTCAAACCGATCAACGACAAAGCCCGCAAACTCCAGCAAGCCTCCAGCGAGGACCGTATCGAGGAAGTGCTGGCCATGACTTCGGTGGCTGGCTGCACCGCAACGACCGACCCGGGCTGGGAAGTGGACGCCTTCGGTGGCGTGACCTCCCTGTGCCAGCCGATGGAAGCCGACCTCTACGGCTGCGCCGACCCCTGCTGGTGGCCGGCCCAGGTGCCCGACCTGATGAGCACCTATCCGGACTGGAACAAGGACGCCCTCAGCTCGGCAGAGAGCTGGCGCAACCTCAATGCGGTTTTCCCGAAAGACAAGTAAGGGGCAGGAGAGAGCATTCCCATGAACAACAAGAACCGTTTCGCCCTGGTCTCCACCCTGGCCCTGCTGGCCGCGCTGCAGGCCCACGCCGACACTTCCGGCAAGGCGCTGGTCAAAGGCCACGAGTACATGGCGGTCACCAACACGCCCAACAACCTGCACCTGATCGACCTGAAGACCGAGAGCGTCTACAAGACCTGCGAGATGCCCGACCGCTTCGGGCCCGGGACCCTGTTCATCAGCCCGGACAAGACCCGTGCCTACGTACTGAACAACAACTACCGGGACATCTACGGCGTCGAGCTGGATACCTGCAAGCAGGTATTCCATGCCCGTCTGGCGCAGAAGGCCGGCGAGGACGCCCGCTCCATGTTCTCCTTCACCGTCAGCGCCGACGGCAAGGAGCTCTACGCGGTGGCCAACCCCATGCAGCGGGCCATCGACCACTACGTGGTGGGCGAGCCGCGCATGCAGGTCTACAGCACTGATGCCGGTCTGGACGCCAAGCTGCTGCGCAGCTTCCCGGTGCCGCGACAGAGTTACGTGATGCAGGCGGCAGACGACGGCTCCCTGTACCTGGCCGGTCCGGACATCTACAAGATCGACCCGAAGACCGGCGAGCGGACCGTGGCCCTGGCGAGCCGGAACTGGCAGCGTCCGGGCTACAGCGCGCCCGACGTACTGTACTTCTGGCCGCACCAGCAGCCGAATCGCGACTTCACCCTGCTCTACACCGCGGCGCGCTTCGCCGACGAGAAGCAGGACCCTGAGACCGCTGAGTACCTCTACGGCTACATGAACATCAACCTGAAGACCGGCAAGACCGAGGTCCGCGACTTCGCGCCGCTGACCGAGCTGTACTTCACCGGCCTGCGCTCGCCGAAGGACCCGAACCTGATGTACGGCGTGCTCAACCGCCTGACCAAGTACGACATCGCCAAGCAGCAGCTGATCAAGGCGCAGGAGCTGGACCACTCCTACTACTGCATCGCCTTCAACCATGCCGGCGACAAGGTCTACCTGGCCGGAACCTTCAACGACATCGGCATCCACGACGCCGAGTCCCTGGAGAAGATCGGCAGCATCAAGCTGCCCGGCGGCGACATGGCCGTGTCCACTACCCAGGTGTTCATCCGCTGAGCGAAAGGGGCAGGCGGCCTGTCTGGGCCGCCTGCCGTTCGACCGATTGGCGCGTATGCGGCCAATGGGTCACTGGACAAGGGTCTCAAAGGTTGTTTAGGTTTACGTTAACGTAAACGGCATGCTTCGTCGCGGGACGAAGCGGCTCGACGGCAACCATTCCCACAACAAGCACAAGAAGGGAAAGCCTCATGAATGACCGCAGTTACACCCGAGGTCCCCAGGACAAGCCGCTGCTGGCGATGACCATTGGCCAGGCCTTCGACGCCACCGTGGCGCGCTTCGCCGAGCGCGATGCCCTGGTGGTCCGTCACCAGAACCTGCGCTACAGCTGGGCAGGACTGGCCGAGCAGGTCGACCAGTGCGCGCGCGCGCTGCTGGCCCTGGGCATCCAGGCCGGCGACCGTCTGGGGATCTGGGCGCCGAACTGCGCCGAGTGGTGCATCACTCAGTTCGCCAGCGCCAAGGTCGGCGCCATCCTGGTCAACATCAACCCGGCCTATCGCCTCAGCGAGCTGGAATACGCGCTGCGCCAGTCCGGCTGCAGCTGGATCATCTGCGCCGACGCCTTCAAGACCTCTGACTACCACGCTATGCTCCTGGAGCTGGTGCCCGAACTGGCTACCAGCCGACCCGGTGAACTGTGCAGCGAGCGGCTGCCCGATCTGCGTGGGGCGATCAGCCTGTCGGCGACCCCGCCGGCCGGTTTCCTGGCCTGGCGCGAACTGCCCGCCAGGGCCGCCGAGATCAGCAGCCAGGCCCTCGCCGAGCGCCAGGCGTCGCTGCAGTTCGACGATCCCATCAACATCCAGTACACCTCGGGGACCACCGGCTTCCCCAAGGGCGCCACCCTCAGCCACTACAACATCCTCAACAACGGCTACATGGTCGGCGAGAGCCTGGGCCTCACCGAGCACGACCGCCTGGTGATCCCGGTGCCGCTGTACCACTGCTTCGGCATGGTGATGGGCAACCTCGGCTGCCTGACCCACGGCGCCACCATGATCTATCCGGGCGACGCCTTCGACCCGCTGCTCACCCTGCAGGCGGTGGCCGAGGAGAAGGCCACCGCGCTGTACGGCGTGCCCACCATGTTCATCGCCGAGCTGGACCACCCGCGACGCGGCGAATTCGACCTGTCCAGCCTGCGCACCGGAATCATGGCCGGCGCCACCTGCCCGATCGAGGTGATGCGCCGGGTGATCAGCGAGATGCACATGGCCGAGGTGCAGATCGCCTACGGCATGACTGAAACCAGCCCGGTATCCCTGCAGACCGGCCCGGACGACGAACTGGAACTGCGCGTCACCACCGTGGGGCGCACTCAGCCGCACCTGGAGACCAAGATCGTCGACGAGCACGGCCGCATGGTGCCGCGCGGCCAGGTGGGCGAGCTGTGCACCCGCGGCTACAGCGTGATGCTCGGCTACTGGAACAACCCCGAGGCCACCGCCGAAGCCATCGACCGGGCACGCTGGATGCACACTGGCGACCTTGCGGTGATGGACGACAACGGCTACGTGCGCATCGTCGGGCGCAGCAAGGACATGATCATCCGCGGCGGCGAGAACATCTATCCGCGAGAACTGGAGGAGTTCTTCTTCACCCATCCGGCGGTCGCCGACGCGCAGGTGATCGGCATCCCCGACGAGAAGTACGGCGAGGAGATCGTCGCCTGGATCAAGCTGCACCCTGGGCAGAGCCTCAGCGCCGAAGAGCTGCGCGAGTGGTGCAAGGGGCGTATCGCTCACTTCAAGATCCCGCGGTACATCCGCTTCGTCGACGGATTCCCGATGACCGTGACCGGCAAGATCCAGAAGTTCCGCATGCGCGAGATCACCCTGGAGGAGCTGGCAGCCGGGCAGGGCGCGGCCTGAGCGCCACCCCTGATTGCGATGAACGTCCAGGGCCACGAAAAAGGCACCATCTCCGTCCGTCTGGTGGAGGAGGCCCTGCTGGCTCTGCGTCGCCGCGGCGAGGCGGTGGACGCCCTGCTGGCCGCAGCGGGCATCGACGCCAGGCTGCTGGCCTCGCCGCGCGCGCGGGTCTCCTCGCAGGCCTACGCGCGGCTCTGGCTACAGCTCGCCGAGCGGATGGACGACGAGTTCTTCGGCATGGACAGCCGGCGGCTGAAGTCCGGCAGCTTCGCCTTCATGGCCCGTACGGCGGTCAAGGAGCCGACCATCGGCGCCGCGCTGCAGGGCATGCTGCGCTTTCTCAACCTGAGTTTCGACGACCTGTCACTGCGTCTGGAACACAGCGGCGGGATGGCCGCCATCGTCCTCCACGAGCCGGGAGAGGCGCGCCTGCGCGCCTTCGGCCACTTCACCCTGTGGATGATCCTCCACGGCCTGTGCTGCTGGCTGGCCGGGCGGCGCCTGCCGATCCTCGCCGTGGAGCTGCGCTGTCCCCAGCCGGAGTACATCGCCGACTACCGGGTAATGTTCAGCGACAACCTGCACTTCGCCAGTGCGCATAGCCGCCTGCTGCTCAACGCCGACTGCCTGGAGCTGCCGGTGCTGCGTGGCGAGCGCGATCTCAAGCGCTTTCTGGCCGGCGCCCCGGCCAACATCCTGGTGCGCTACCGCGACCCGCAGAGCCTGGCGGCGCGCATCAAGGCCTACTTGCGCAGCCTCAAGCCGGAGCGCTGGCCGGACCTGGAGGCGCTCTCCGGGCACTTCTACATGGCACCCTCCACCCTGCGCCGCAAGCTGGCCCTGGAGGGCCAGTCCTACCAGGGGCTCAAGGATCAGGTGCGCCGCGACCTGTGCCTGGCGCGCCTGCAGGCCGGGGAGGGCAACTTCACCGAGCTGGCCTTCGAGCTGGGCTTCTCCGACAGCAGCTCCTTCTACAAGGCGTTCCGCAAGTGGACCGGCTCCACCCCCGGCCAGTACCGTGAGCTGCTGCATCCCGAGGCGTTGTCCAAAACGCTCGAATAGCTTGAAGCCTTTCGCCATTGTTCGGCACCTGGGCGAGGGCGAAGATCCCGCCAGCACAAGAACAACAAGACGGGACTCAAGCTCATGCGCGATTATCAGACTGCCGCCCGCGAATTCGACTACCAACGCACCCTCGAAGAAACCCTGGCCGGCTCCCTGGAAGCCATCAATGCCTGCATCGAGTGCTGCGACCGCCACGTCGGCGCGCAGCGCGTCGCCCTGTACTGGGAAGGCGTCGATGGTCGGCGCGCCAGCTGGACCTTCGAGCAGCTGCAGGAAGCCTCCGCACGCTTCGCCAATCTGCTTTACAGCCGTGGCGTGCGTCCCGGCGACTGTGTCTCCGGCCTGCTGCCGCGAACCCCTGAACTGCTGGTGACCATCCTCGGCACCTGGCGCCTGGGGGCCATCTACCAGCCGCTGTTCACCGCCTTCGGGCCCAAGGCCATCGAGCACCGGGTGCGCTTGGCCGGTTCCAGGCTGGTGGTCACCGACGCCGGCAACCGGCCCAAGCTGGACGAGGTGGAGCAGGCGCCGCCGGTGCTCTGCGTCGGTGCCCCGGCCGGCCAGGCGGACTTCTGGAGCGAGCTGGAAGGCCAGTCGAGCCGCTTCGAACCGGTGCTGCGCACAGGCGAGGACGCCTTCCTGCTGATGTTCACCTCGGGCACCACCGGCCTGCCCAAGCCCCTGGAAGTCCCCCTCAAGGCCATCGCCGCCTTCGTCGGCTACATGCGCCATGCCGTGGACCTGCGTCCCGAGGACGCCTTCTGGAACCTGGCCGATCCGGGTTGGGCCTACGGTCTCTACTATGCGGTCACCGGTCCTCTGGCCATGGGCCACGCCACCACTTTCTACGAAGGCCCGTTCAGCGTGGAAAGCACCTGCCGGATCATCCGCCAGTACGGCATCAGCAACCTGGCCGGCTCACCTACCGCCTACCGTCTGTTGCTAGCCGCGAAGGAGGAGGTGGAGGCACAGCTCAAGGGCCGCCTGCGCGCGGTGAGCAGCGCCGGTGAGCCGCTTACCCCGGAGGTGATCCGCTGGTTCGCCGAAGGACTGGGCGTCACCATCCATGACCACTACGGGCAGACCGAGCTGGGCATGGTGCTCTGCAACCACCACGCCCTGGCCCATCCTGTGCGCCTCGGCGCCGCCGGCTACGCCGTCCCCGGGCACCGCGTGGTGGTGGTCGACGAGCAGCTCCGCGAGCTGCCGCCCGGCCAGCCGGGAATCCTCGCCGTGGACCGGCCGCGCTCGCCGCTGTTCTGGTTCCGTGGCTACCGCGACATGGAGACCTCGTCCTTCGCCGGCGACTACTACTTGAGCGGTGACACCGTGGAACTCAATGAAGACGGCAGCATCAGCTTCGTCGGTCGCGCCGACGACGTGATCACCACCTCCGGCTACCGGGTCGGCCCTTTCGACGTGGAAAGCGCGCTGATCGAGCATCCCGCGGTGATCGAGGCGGCGGTGATCGGCAAGCCCGATCCGGAGCGCACCGAGCTGGTCAAGGCCTTCGTAGTGCTGCACGGACATGCCAACCCGGGTCCGCAGTTGGTCGAGGAGCTGCAGCAGTACGTGCGCAAGCGCCTCTCTGCCCATGCCTATCCGCGGGAGATCGAGTTCGTCGCCGAGCTGCCCAAGACCCCCAGCGGCAAGATCCAGCGCTTCCTGCTGCGTAACCAGGAAGTCGCCAAGGCCTCTGCCGCCCACTGATCGAACCAAGAGGATTAACTTCATGCGTATCCAGGACCGCGTATTTCTGGTCACTGGCGGCAGCTCCGGGCTGGGCCTGGCCGCTGCCCGTGAACTGCTGGCCCAGGGCGCCAAGGTGGTGCTGGCCGACATCAACGCCGCCGCCGGCGAGGCCCAGGCCCGCGAGTTGGGCGAGCAGGTCCGCTTCGTGGCTACCGACATCACCCGCGAGGAAGAAGTGCGCCGTGCCGTGGAGACTGCCCTGGAAGCCTTCGGCGCCCTCCACGGACTGGTCAACTGTGCCGGCGTGGCCCCCGCCGAGCGGCTCCTCGGCCGCAACGGCGTGCATGGCCTGGAGAGCTTCCGCCGGGTGATCGACATCAACCTGGTGGGCAGCTTCAACTGCCTGCGCCTGGCTGCCGAAGCCATGGCCCGCAACGCGGCGGACGCCGAGGGCGAGCGTGGGGTGATCGTCAACACCGCCTCGGTGGCGGCCTTCGATGGGCAGATCGGCCAGGCCGCCTATGCCGCCTCGAAGGGCGGCGTGGTGGGCATGACCCTGCCGCTGGCCCGCGAGCTGGCGCGCAATGGCATCCGGGTGATGTGCATCGCCCCCGGGGTGTTCGAGACACCGATGATGGCCGGCATGCCCCAGGAGGTGCGCGACTCCCTGGCCGCCAACGTGCCTTTCCCGCCGCGCCTCGGCCGGCCGGAGGAATACGCCGCGCTGGTCCGGCACATCGTCGAGAACTCCATGCTCAACGGCGAGGTCATCCGCCTGGACGGCGCCCTGCGGATGGGAGCCAAGTAAGCCTAGATACCGCGACCGGGCCAGGGCCCGGCCAGCGCTCCCTGAGGGGAGCCAGCAACGAATCGATGAGGAATACAGCATGAGCATTGCAAAGGATCCCGTGGTCATCGTCGGCGCCGCCCGCACCCCCATGGGCGGCTTCCTGGGCGAACTGTCCGGCCTGAGCGCCGCCGAACTGGGCGCCGCGGCCATCCGCGCCGCTGTGGAGCGGGCCGGCATCTCCGCCGATGCGGTGGACGAGGCGTTGATGGGCTGCGTGCTGCAGGCCGGACAGGGCCAGGCGCCGGCGCGCCAGGCGGCGCTGGGTGCCGGATTGCCGCAGTCGGTGGTGTGCACCACCCTGAACAAGATGTGCGGCTCAGGCATGAAGGCGGTGATGGCCGGCCACGACCAGCTGCTCGCCGGCAGCGCCAGCGTGCTGGTAGCCGGTGGCATGGAGAGCATGTCCAACGCTCCCTACCTGCTGGAGCGCGCGCGCAGCGGCTACCGCATGGGACATGGTCGGGTGATCGACCACATGTTCCTCGACGGCCTCGAGGATGCCTACGACAAGGGCCGCCTGATGGGCACCTTCGCCGAGGATTGCGCCCAGGCCTACGGCTTCAGCCGCGAGGAACAGGACGCCTTCGCCATCGCCTCGCTGAGCCGCGCCCAGAAGGCCATGGCCGAGGGCCGCTTCGCCGAGGAACTGGTGGCGGTGCAGGCACGCATCGGCCGGGAAGTACGGACCATCGACAGCGACGAACAGCCGCCGAAGGCCCGCCTGGACAAGATCCCCACCCTCAAGCCGGCGTTCCGCGAGGGCGGTACCGTCACCGCGGCCAACTCCAGCTCCATCTCCGACGGTGCAGCTGCCCTGGTGCTGATGCGCCAGTCCGAGGCCGAGCGCCGCGGTCTGACCCCGCTGGCGCGGATCGCCGGACATGCCAGCTTCGCCCAGGCGCCGAACCTGTTCACCACCGCGCCAGTGGGAGCGATTCGTCGCGTCCTGCAGCGTACCGGCTGGCAGCTGGGCGACGTGGACCTGTTCGAGGTCAACGAAGCCTTCGCCGTGGTGGCCATGGTCGCCATGCGCGATCTGGACATCCCCCACGAGAAGCTCAACGTGCACGGCGGCGCCTGCGCCCTCGGCCACCCCATCGGTGCTTCCGGGGCGCGGGTGCTGGTGACCCTGCTGGCCGCGCTGCGCCAGTACGGTCTGAAGCGCGGCATCGCCTCGCTGTGCATCGGTGGCGGCGAGGCCACGGCCCTGGCTATCGAGTGCCTGTGAGCCTTGCCGAAAGAGCGGATCCGCTTTCCGCTCTTTCAATAAAACAAACAGTTATCAAAGACTCCTAAAGAAGGCTCGAGAAGAATGATCCCCTCTGAAGAAGAGCTGCAGATCCGCGACATGGCCCGCCAGTTCGCCCAGGAACGCCTCAAACCGTTCGCCGCCGACTGGGACCGCGAGCACCGTTTCCCCGCCGAGGCCCTGCGCGAGATGGCCGAGCTGGGCTTCCTCGGCATGCTGGTGCCGGAGGACTGGGACGGCGCGCAGACCAGCCACCTGGCCTACGCCCTGGCCCTGGAGGAGATCGCCGCCGGCGACGGCGCCTGCTCGACCATCATGAGCGTGCACAATTCGGTAGCCTGCATGCCGATCCTCAAGTTCGGCAGCGAGGAACAGAAGGAGCGCTTCCTGCGCCCGCTGGCCCGTGGCGAGCTGCTCGGCGCCTTCGCACTCACCGAGCCGCAGGCCGGCTCGGATGCCAGCGACCTGCGCACCCGGGCTCGGCGTGATAGCGATCACTACGTGCTGGACGGCAGCAAGCAGTTCATTACCTCCGGCAGCCATGCCGGCGTCGCCATCGTCTTCGCGGTCACCGATCCGCAGGCTGGCAAGAAGGGCATCAGTGCCTTCATCGTGCCCACCGACACCCCCGGCTATCAGGTGGTGCGCGTCGAGGAGAAGCTCGGCCAGCACGCCTCGGACACCTGCCAGATCCAGCTGGACGGCGTGCGCGTCCCGACCGCCTATCGGCTGGGCGAGGAGGGCGAGGGCTACCGCATCGCCCTGGCCAACCTGGAGGGAGGACGCATCGGCATCGCTGCCCAGGCGGTAGGCATGGCCCGCGCGGCCTTCGAGGCCGCCCGCGACTATGCCCACGAGCGGCGCACCTTCGGCAAGCCGATCATCGAGCACCAGGCGGTGGCCTTCCGTCTCGCCGACATGGCTACCCGCATCGCCGTGGCGCGGCAGATGGTCCACCACGCCGCCAGCCTGCGCGAAGCCGGCCTGCCGTGCCTGACCGAGGCTTCGATGGCCAAGCTGTTCGCCTCGGAGATGGCCGAGCAGGTCTGCTCCGCGGCCATCCAGACTCTGGGCGGCTACGGCTATCTCAAGGACTTTCCGGTGGAGCGCATCTACCGCGATGTGCGCGTGTGCCAGATCTACGAAGGCACCAGCGACGTACAGCGCATGGTGATCGCCCGCAGTCTCTAGAATCCCCCTTGCCGCCGTGCAGGCGCATCGGCCTGCCCCATGAGCCCTGGCTCCCTGTCGGTACGGGAGGGCGGACTTTTATTCCCGCAGCGGTGCCTGCTCGGGCACCGCGGCTTCCTTCACTGGCGCTACGGCCGGCGGGGTGATGCCCATGGACACGTAGATGCTGGTGAAAGCCTCGATCCCCATGTTGGCCGGCTTCACCCAGTCGCAGGGTACGTAGAGCAGGCCGCCGCCCACCGGAATGGGCGCGGTGGGCACCAGCACCGCGAAGTAGGCGCGGCCGTCGATCTCCACCGGCTCGGGGTTGGGCAACAGAGCCAGCACCGCCGCGCCCTGGCCGCCGAAGAAGCACCACACCGGACTCATGGCCTCGATGCCGACGCCCTCGCGCTTGTCGAGCAGGGCGACGAAGCGCTCGGCCAGGGTGTAGAGCTTGTTGAACACCGGGATGCGTCGCAGGGTCAGGTCGGTGACCCTGCGCAGCGGTCGGCGCAGGCCCAGCTGCACCGCCAGGCCCACCGCGTAGATGGCAGCGAGCAGGATCAGGGTGCCGAGCAGGTAGGACAGTGAGGGCGAATGGGCAAACGGCTGGCCGAGGGCGGCGAACATCCGCCCGATGGGGGTGGCCGGGCCGACCAGGCTGTTGATCAGCCCGAACAGCCAGGCGCTCAGGATCAGCGTCAGGGTCAGGGGCAGCAGCACCAGCAGGCCGGTCAGCCAGGTAGTGAGCAGAGAGTTGAAACCTTTTTTCAGCATGGCAGGGCGTCCTGGTGGTCCTGTTGCGAGCGCGGTCGCGCGGCGGGTGTTTCCCTTTGGCGAAGGCTCAGTAGTTCATTCCAACTGCCTGATTTCGAAGACGTTGACGATCTTCTGCAGCTTGCCGTCCCAGACGTAGCGCAGGTGCACGCCCTGCAGCGGGATGGTCGCTGCCGGCGGACGAAACAGCGCCGCGCATTCCCCGCCGGGATGCCGCACGCTGCGGTACAGCAGGCCCCAGGCGCGGGCCTTGCGCTGCTCGGCGGCGAAGCGCTGGGCGAGCGGGTAGCTGGCCGGGTCTGGGTCGTGCAGCTCGTCGTGGCCGTCGCGAATGTCCACCAGTGGCTTGACCACCTGGCACACGTAGCTGCGCATGGTCAGTTCCAGGCTCGGCTCGTGGGTGGCGCGCAGGAAACGCTCCTTGTGGTAACGGGTCTCGGCGATGGCGGTCGGCAGGCTGTCGCCACAGTAGTAGACGCCATACTGGCCATCGCTGAAGCGACTGGGGTGGCCGATGTGGGTGAAGGCGGCCATCAGCGGCGAGGAGCCGGGGCCAGAGACCCGATCCTCCGGCGCCACCAGGGCGAGCAGGCCGGCCTGCTCGCGCAGGCGGTCGTTGGTCAGCCCCTCGATCAGATAGGCCTGCTCCAGGTCGGCCGGATCGAGCACGTCCTCGAACACCGAGATCGGCGGGAAGGCGCTGGAGACGATGCGGTAGGCCCGGGGCCAGGCCGGGAGGGTTTCACGCTTCAACCGCGAACCCCGTCCAGGTAGCGGCGCACGGTGGCCAGGTCGACCACGCTGCCGGCAAGCATCAGCTCGAGGGCGCTCTTGCCGTTGAAGGGGGCTTCGCTGTTGGGCTTGCGCACCCATTCGTAGGTGGACGGCTTGTCGCCGAACAGGATACGCAGTGACTTGTGGATGCCCATCAGGTAGGAGACCCGCTCCAGGGTGTCACGCGGCAGACGGATCTCCGGTAGCTGGCGGTACTTGTAGAGGGTGCTGCGACCGATGGAGCCGAGGAGCACCATCTGTTCCTCGACCGAGCAGCGCCACTTGTCCATCAGACTGAAGAAGAACTTGAGCGCCACCTGGCCGGCCTTCGGGGAATCGAGGTCGGCGAGCGGATCAGGCTTGCGGGCGGCGTTGGTCATGGCGCTTCTCCACGAATGGACTCTGAATCGATGTTAGTCCAGATATGGACAAGCGACAACCGCCGGGGTTCAACCTGCCGGGCTGCGCGGAGCGGCTTCCTTCTCCTTCTGGGCGATCTGCCGGGACAGCTCGATGAGCTGCTCGCGCATCCACCGGTTGGCCGGGTCTTGGTCGGTGCTCTCGTGCCAGTACAGGTGGGTTTCCAGAGGGGGCACGTCACTCACCGGCAGCTCTACGAAGTGCAGGTCGTGGCGGCGGGCCAGGCGTTCCGGCACGGTCATCGCCATGTCGGTTTCGCGCAGCACCATGGTGGCCATCAGGTAGTGCTGGGAGCGCAGGGCGATCTTGCGCTGGATGCCCATCTTGCCGAGGGCCAGGTCCACGTAGCCGAGGCCGCTGCGCCGGCTGGAAATGTGGATGTGGGTCAGCGACAGGTATTCGTCGAGGCTGAGTTTGTCCTTGGCTAGCGGATGCCCCTTGCGCATCACGCACACGTAGCGGTCGTCCAGCAGCTTGACGTGGCGCACCTGGGGATCGGTGTTGAGCGGCGCGTCCACGGCGAAGTCCAGGCGTCCGGCGGCCAGTTCGCTGGTGGTCTCGCGGCGCTTGGCCAGGAAGCTCTCGATGCGCACTCCGGGGGCCTGGCGGCGCAGGCGCTGGAACAGCGGCGGCAGGAGGATCTCCTCGCTGAGGTCGGTCATGCTGATGCGGAAGGTCTTGCTGGCCTGGGCCGGGTTGAAGACGCGGCTTTCCTGCACAGACACGCGCAGCAGCTGCAGGGCGTTGCGAACCGGACCGATGATGTTCTGCGCCATGGGCGTGGGCACCATGCCCTGGGCGGTACGCACGAACAGCGGGTCGTTGAAGGTCTCGCGCAGGCGGGCGAGGGCGTTGGACACGGCTGGCTGGGTGATGCCGACGATCTGCCCGGCGCGAGTCAGGTTGCCTTCGGTGTAGATGGCGTCGAAGACGACGAACAGGTTGAGATCCACCTTGTTGAGGCTCATGTCGGCACGCTCCAGTGAGAAAGGGGAGAGGGCTTACATATCATTTATGAATGTTCATACACAACGAAAATTGGCTCGATAAATCAAGACCGCTGCTCTAGCATCAGTCCGCCCCCAATCATTGCCAGCCAGAAAGGTGCCCCATGGATTTCGCCTATTCCCCCAAGGTTCAGGAGCTGCGTGAACGCGTCACCGCCTTCATGGAAAGTTACGTCTACCCGGCCGAAGCCGTCTTCGCCCAGCAGGTGGCCGAGGGTGACCGCTGGCAACCCACAGCGATCATGGAGGAACTGAAGGCCAGGGCGAAGGCCGAGGGGTTGTGGAACCTGTTCCTGCCCGAGTCCGAGTACGGCGCCGGGCTGAGCAACCTGGAGTACGCGCCGCTGGCGGAGATCATGGGGCGCTCGCTGATCGGCTCCGAGCCGTTCAACTGCTCGGCGCCTGACACCGGCAACATGGAGGTGCTGGTCCGCTACGGCAGCGCGGAGCAGAAGCGCCGGTGGCTGGAGCCGCTGCTGGCCGGGGATATCCGCTCGGCCTTCGCCATGACCGAGCCGGGGGTGGCCTCCTCGGACGCCACCAACATGCAGGCCCGCGCGGTGCGCGACGGCGACGAGTGGGTGATCAACGGCCGCAAGTGGTGGACTTCCGGAGCCTGCGACCCGCGATGCAAGGTGATGATCTTCATGGGCCTGACCAACCCGGACAACCCGCGCCACCAGCAGCATTCGATGATTCTGGTGCCCACCGATGCCCCCGGGGTGACCATCCTCCGCCCGCTCACCGTGTTCGGCTACGACGACGCGCCCCACGGCCACGCCGAGGTGATCTTCGAGAACGTCCGGGTACCCTACGAGAACGTGATCCTCGGCGAGGGCCGCGGCTTCGAGATCGCCCAGGGGCGTCTCGGCCCGGGACGCATCCACCACTGCATGCGCTCCATCGGCATGGCCGAGCGGGCCCTGGAGCTGATGTGCAAGCGCTCGGTGAGTCGCAATGCCTTCGGCAAGCCGCTGGCACGCCTGGGCGGCAACCTGGATCTGATCGCCAACTCGCGCATCGAGATCAACCAGGCGCGCCTGCTGACCCTGAACGCGGCCTACATGATGGACACCGTGGGCAACAAGGTGGCGGCCAGCGAGATCGCCCAGATCAAGGTGGTGGCCCCCAACGTGGCGCTGCAGGTGATCGACCGCGCCATCCAGATGCACGGCGGGGCGGGGGTTTCCGGCGACACCCCGCTGGCCTACTTCTACGCCATGCAGCGCACCCTGCGCCTGGCCGACGGCCCGGACGAGGTGCACCGGGCGGCCATCGGCAAGTACGAGCTGGGCAAGTACGTGCCGAAGGAGCTGCTGCGCAGCGGCCGCTGAGGCTCAGGACTCGGCGTCGGCGGCCTGCCGGCGGGTCTTGATCAGGGAGAGGATCACCCCGCCAGCCAGCAGGCCGAGGGTCACGCTCAGGGACAGCAGCGCCGGGATCTGGCCGACGAAACCGTGGGCGAAGATCTTGCCGCCGATGAAGATCAGCACGAGTGCCAGGGCGTACTTGAGGTACACGAAGCGGTGCATCAGCGCGGCCAGGGCGAAGTACAGGGAGCGCAGGCCGAGGATCGCGAAGATGTTCGAGGTGTAGACGATGTAGGGGTCCTGGGTGATGGCGAACACCGCCGGCACGCTGTCCACCGCGAACATCAGGTCGGCCAGCTCGATCAGCACCAGGGCCAGGAACAGCGGGGTGGCGTAGAGCAGCGGTCGACCCGCGGCGTGCGGCAGGCGCACGAAGAAGCGTCCGTCATGCAGCTGGTCGCTCACCCGGATGTGCCGGCGCAGGAAGCCCAGCACTGGATTGTGCGCCAGGTCGGGGTGGGCTTCCTCCTTGACGAACAGCATCTTCACCCCGGTGAACAGCAGGAAGACGCCGAACAGGTAGAGCACCCACTCGAACTCCTTCACCAGCGCGGTGCCCAGGCCGATCATGATGGCGCGCAGGACGATCACTCCGAGAATGCCCCAGAACAGCACGCGGTGCTGGTAGCGGCGGGGGATGCCGAAGAAGCCGAGGATCATCGCCATCACGAACACGTTGTCCATGGACAGCGATTGCTCGACCAGGAAGCCCGTGTAGAAGTCCAGGGCGCTGTGGGCGCCCAGCTCGTACCACACCCAGCCGCCGAACAGTACGCCCACGACGAAGTAGCCGGCGTACAGCAGCAGGCTTTCGCGCATTTCGATTTCACGGTTGTCGCGGTGCAACACGCCCAGGTCGAGGATCAACAGGGCCAGCACGATGACGAGAAAGCCCAGCCAGAACCAGGCGGGAGTTCCCAGGAAGGGGGTTGTCAGAAAGTCGAACGGATGCATCGGTCAGGCCCTCCAGCATCGGATTGTCGAAAACAGCTGACTCCGACATCACGGTGGGGAAACCCACCGCCAGAGGGGCCCGGTAGTCACTGCGCGCAATAGGCTATGCCTGTTGGCCGTCGAGTGCAACGGTCCCTGGCTCGCCCCTGGCGTACCCAGATCTCCACCCGCCGGTTGCGCAGTCGCCCGGCCGGATCGTGGTTGTCGGCCACCGGCAGGTCGTCGCCGATGCCCAGGGTCTGCACGGCGGTCACGCCGGCACGGAACAGCGCCTGGCGCACCGTTTCGGCCCGCAGGCGCGACAGCAGCCGGGCGCGCGCGGGGTCGTCCTTGGTGTCGCCGAAGCCCACCAGCACCAGTTGCGCTCCGGTTTCCCGCACGTGATCGCGTACCCGCTCCAGGTCCCGCAGGGCCTTGTTGTCCAGCTGCGCGCTGCCTTCGTGAAAGCGGAAGTTGACCGACAGGCGCCGCGCGCCACCGGCCAGGTCGCGGTAGGCCGCCGGCATGCGCGGGTCCGCCTGGACCGGCACCAGGCGCAGGTTCTGGCCAACGAAGCCCACCTGTTCGACGATCCGCTGGCCCTCGCGGCTCTGGGCGAAGTCCAGCAGTGCCTGGGCCCAGGGGCTGGCATCTCCCGGCGCGCGGTAGAGGAACAGGCGACGGGCCAGGGGATAATCCTCGGTGGCAATGCTGTCGGGGGTTGGCGGCAGTGCCTGCGCGCCCCCGGAAGACACCGCCAGGGCGCGGGCGCCGCCCACCGAGGCCAGGCCGACGAAGCCGATGCCATGGGGATCCTTCAGCACCGCCTCGGCCAGCCGGTCATTGGACTCGAAACGTTGTGCCGTGCTGGCCAGCGCGTCGCCCCGGGGCGCCAGCACCAACTCGTTGAAGGTGTCGAAGGTGCCGGAGCGGTCATCGCGGGCATACAGGCGCACCGGCGCGTCCTCGCCGCCCACCTGGCGCCAGTTGCGCAGCTTCCCGGAGAACAGCGCGGCCAGTTGGTCGATGGTCAGGCTGCGCAGCGGATTGGTCGGATGCACGATGATGGCCAGGCCATCGATGGCGATCACCTGTTCGGCGGCGGCCGAGCGCAGGTCCCCGCGTTCGGCAAGGGCCGCCACCTCGCTGTCCCTGACTGGCCGGGACGCGGCGGCCAGCTCGGCGCGACCTTCGCGCAGGGCACGAAAACCGGTGCTCGAACCATGGGCGGCGATGGTCATCTGCACGCGAACCCCATCGGGCCGGCGTGCCAGCAGGATCAGCTCGTTCTCCTCATCCCCCGGTTGTCGGGCGATGTCGCTGAAGCCCTGCTGACGCAGCAGCCCTTCCATCAACGCGGGAGCCAGGGCGGCGCCGATGGTGTTGGAACCCTGGATGCGCAACAGCGACGCAGGGTCGCCGTGGCTGCTCAGCGCGGCGGACAGCAGAAAAATGGCGAGAAAGGCACGCGACAGCGTCATGCGGCAACTCCGGCGGATTGAGACCGCGCACAGGCTAGGGCCGCTTCATGACGGTCGCGTTACAGCGGAACCCGCGCCGCAAAAGCGCGGGGCAGAGCGCCTCAGTCAATCTCCAGCCAGATCGGCGCGTGGTCGGAGGGCCTCTCCATGCCGCGCAGCTCGTAGTCCACGCCGGCGTCCTTGAAGCGCGGCAACAGCGGGTTGGTGGCGAGGATGATGTCGATGCGTAGGCCACGTTTGGGATCGTCCTCGAAGCCTCGGCTGCGGTAGTCGAACCAGCTGAAGCGGTCGTTCACCCCGGGGTTGAGGTGGCGGAAGCTGTCCACCAGCCCCCAGCCCTTCAGCCGGGCCATCCACTCGCGCTCCTCGGGCAGGAAGCTGCACTTGCCGGTGCGCAGCCAGCGCTTGCGGTTCTCCTCACCGATGCCGATGTCGCAGTCCTCCGGGGAGATGTTCATGTCGCCCATCACCACCAGCGGCTGCTCGGGGCTGAAGCGGGTCTCCAGAAGCTGCTGCAGGTCGGCGTAGAAGCGCTGCTTGGCGGGGAACTTGACCGGATGGTCGCGGCTCTCGCCCTGCGGGAAATAGCCGTTCATCACGGTGATCGGCTCCCCCTGAGCATCGGCGAAGGTGGCCCAGATGAAGCGCCGTTGCGCCTCCTCGTCGTCGCCGGGGAAGCCTTTGTGCACCTCCAGGGGCGCCTGACGTGAGAGCAGGGCGACGCCATAGTGACCCTTCTGGCCGTGGTAGTGCACGTGGTAGCCGAGTTGGCGGATCTCCGCCTCGGGGAACTGGTCGTCGCTGACCTTGGTTTCCTGCAGGCCGATCACGTCAGGCCGGTGCTTCTCGATCAGCGCCGCCAACTGGTGCGGACGGGCACGCAAGCCGTTGATGTTGAAAGAAACGATCTTCATAGCGGGCATCCTGGGAAAACGCCGATGCTAGGGCGCTGCCGGCACCTGTGCAAGCAAGGGCCTGGTGTCTGGCGGTGGCGCGGGGGCGGTGCTAACGTGGCTGAGGGCCTCTCCGGGCCGGGCCCGGAAGTCATGGACAACAATAACAAAGAGGTCGATCGCGAATGCCGAATGCCCAACGTCCCACAGCCCCTGCCGAAGTCCGCATGCTCGACGACGGCTATTCCCGCGAGGCGCGCTCACTGCTGTATCACGCCTATCGCCACGAGCCCACCTTCGCCTACCTGTTCGAGGCCGAACGGCCCGGCTACGACCATCGGGTGCGCGCCACCATCCGCGAACTGGTGGACCAGCACTTCTCCGAGGATCTGCCGGCCATCGGCCTGCTGATCGACGACCGCCTGGTGGGCGTCGCCCTGATCGCCCCGCCGCAGCGCCGTCTGGACATCACCGAGAGCTGGGGCTGGCGCCTGCGCATGTTGCTGACCACCGGCTTCCGCTGCACCCGCCGCTATCTGGACTATCACGACGCTGTGCTCGCCTGCCTGCCGCCGGGGCCCTACCATGTGCTGCCGCTGCTCGGCGTGCACCCGGAATTCCAGGGCCTGCGTCTCGGCGAGCAACTGCTCGCCGCGCTGCACGACTGGTGCGCCCAGGACACCAGTTCGCAGGGCATAGTGTTGGACACCGGCAACCCCCGCTACCTGGACTTCTACGTCCGCCAGGGCTACGAGGAGATCGGCGAGGTAGCCTTGGGGCCGATCTGCGAGCACGTGTTCTTCCACCCCAATCCCCAACCGGTCAGCCTGAGCGCCTGAGACGATGGGCGGGAGCCGTACTGGTCTGCGGCTCCCGCCGTGTTAGCATCCGCCCCCATGAGTTTCCAAGGAAAGATAGGCACGGCCCTGATTCTGCTGGCCGTTGCCACCAGCGCGCTGGCACAGGGTCAACTGGACGTGCGCATCGAACCGGCCAACAGTGCGCTCAAGGCCAACGTGGAAGGCTATGTCGGAACCGTCGAGGCGGAAGACGTGCAGGCCCTCTACCGCCTGAGCCGCTCCGTCATGCGCCAGGCGCGGCGGGCCGCCGAGGCGCTGGGTTACTACCAGGCACGCATCCGTCCCGAAGCTGGCACGGACAAGAATGGGCAGCCGCGCCTGGTCCTGCACATCACCTCCGGCGAGCCGGTGCGCCTGCGCAACGTCAGCGTGCGCATCGAAGGGCCGGCCAGCCAGCTCAAGGGCTTCCGGGTCCCGACCAGCAAGCACCTGAAACCCGGCGCGCAGCTCAACCACGGGCATTACGAGGACACCAAGCGGCTCATCCAGAACCTCGCCTTGCGCTACGGCTTCTTTCACGGCCGGTTCATCCGCCAGCGTCTGGAAATTGATCCGGCGGCCGGTAGTGCGGACATCGAACTGGTATACGACAGCGGCCCGCGCTACCGGCTGGGCGAGGTGCGCTTCGCCGGCGACGCGCCGTTCGACGAGGAGCTGCTGCAGCGCATGGTGCCGTTCGAGCCTGGCACGCCTTACGACTCGGAACTGATCGCCGACCTCTACCAGTCGCTGCTGTCCAGCGGTTATTTCGAGGGCGTGCGGGTGGACGCCGTGCCGCTGGAGGGCGGCGGCGAGAACATCCCGGTGGAGGTCCACCTGACCACCCGCAAGCCACGCACCTTCGGCATCGGCCTGGGCTTCTCCACCGACGTAGGCCCGCGCGGGCGCTTCAACTGGACTCGCCACTGGGTCAACCCGCAGGGGCACAGCTACGGTCTGGAAAGCGAACTGTCGGCGCCGCGGCAGAACGTCGGGCTCTGGTACGACGTGCCCCTCGATCCGCCGCTCACCGACAAGCTGCGCTTCGCCGGCGGCTACCAGTACGAGGAGATCGCCGACACCGACAGCCTGAGCCGGCTGATCAAGCTCGGCCCGGAATGGCACCACCGCCTGGACAGCGGCTGGCAGCAGGTTCTCTCGCTCACCTGGCGGCGCGAGGAATACCGCCTCGGTGACGACTCGGGGATCAGCAACCTGCTGATGCCGGGGATCAGCTACAGCTACCTGCAGAGCGACCACAACCTGGACCCACAGAACGGCTACCGCATCCAGTTCGACGTGGCGGTGGCCAAGGAGGGGTTGGTCTCGGACGCCGACCTGGTGCACGCCAACCTGCTGCTCAAGGGGCTGACCACCCTCTGGGAGCGCCACCGCCTGCTCGGCCGCCTGCAGCTAGGCGGTACCGAAACCACCGACTACGCCTCCATCCCGCCGTCGCTGCGCTACTACGCCGGTGGCGACCAAAGCGTGCGCGGCTACGACTACCAGTTGCTGTCTCCCCAGGACAGGCGCGGCGATCGGGTCGGCGGCCGCTACCTGGTGGCCGGCAGCGTCGAGTACCAATACACCTTCGCCGAGAAATGGCGGCTAGCCAGCTTCGTCGACCAAGGCAACGCCTTCGATTCCCTGGACTTCCCGACCCTGAAGACTGGTGTCGGCCTGGGCCTGCGCTGGATATCGCCGGTGGGGCCGCTGCGCCTCGACCTGGCCCATGCGCTGGATGGCGACGGCGGTTTCCGCCTGCACTTCTCCATGGGGCCTGAGCTATGAGGGCGGCCAAGCGCATCGCTTGGGGCTTGCTGGCCCTGCTGCTGACCGTCGCCCTGGCGCTGGCCCTGCTGTTCGGCACCGCGGCGGGCAGTCGCTGGCTGCTGGGGATGCTGCCCGGCGTCGAGATCGAAGACTTCACGGGGCGCCTCGGCGGAGCCTGGCAGGCCGAGCGCCTCGCCTGGCGGCAGGACGGGCAGCGGGTCGAGGTGCAGGCGCCGCGCTTCGCCTGGTCACCGGCCTGCCTGCTGCGCCTGACCCTGTGCCTGGAGCGGCTGCAGGCCGAACGTCTCGAACTCGGCTTCCCGCCTGGCGAGGAGCCGGACGACGCCGGCCCCTTCCGACTGCCCAGCCTGCGCCTGCCGCTGGCCCTGGAGCTGGGCGAGGTGCGCATCGGCGCCATCCGGCTGAATGGCGCGCCCCTGCTGGACGACGCCGAGCTGCGGGCCAGTTGGACCGCCGCCGGGCTACGTATCGAGCGCCTGCAGCTACGCCAGGGCAGTCTGGCCCTCGACCTGCAGGGCAGTCTGCGCCCCGAGGGCGACTGGCCCATGGAACTGGCCGGCAGCCTGGACCTGCCGGCCGCGGGCGCCCAGTCCTGGCGCCTGGAGCTGCAAGCCAATGGCGACCTGCAGGGCACTCTCGAGCTGAGCGGCAGGAGCAGCGGCTATCTGGCCGGCACCCTGGCAGGCGAGCTGCAGCCGCTGGCCGAGCACCTACCGGCGAAGCTGGAGATTCGCGCCGACGGCTTCCGCGCCGCCGCCGGGCTGCCGGATCCCCTGGTGCTGAATGCCGTGCAGCTGACCGGCGAGGGCGACCTGGCCGCCGGCTACCGGGTGAAGGGCCGGGCGACGCTGCCGGGCGAGGGCGGCGAGGTGGCCCTGCGCCTGGACGGCCGGGTGGATGCCGAAGGGGCCGACATCGCCAGCCTGGTCCTGGAGGCCGGCGCCCAGCAGCGCCTGAGCCTCGACGGCCGCCTCGACTGGCAGGATGGCTTCGCCGTCGACGGCCGCCTCGACTGGCAGGACTTCCCCTGGATGCGCCTCTATCCGCTGGAGGAGCCGCCGCCGGTCAACCTGCGGCGCCTGAAGGCGGAAGTCGCCTACCACGACGGCAACTACCTGGGCAACTTCGCCGCCGAGCTGGACGGACCGGCCGGCGCCTTCAGTCTGCATAGCCCGGTCAGCGGCGACCTGCAGCAGATCCATCTGCCAGCCCTTGAGCTCGCGGCCGGGCAGGGCAAGGCGGAGGGCAAGCTCGGCCTGCGCTTCGCCGCCGGGCTGGCCTGGGAGGCGGACCTGACCTTCAGCGCCCTGGATCCGGCCTACTGGTTCGAGGAGCTACCCGGCAGGCTGGCCGGCACCCTGCGCAGCCATGGCAGCCTGCGCGACCAGCAGCTAGATCTGGCCGCCGACCTCAACCTCGACGGGCGCCTGCGCGGTCAGCCGGCGGCGTTACACCTCCAGGCCCAGGGCGCCGGCAACCTGTGGCAGGTACCGCGCCTGGAAGTGCACCTCGGCGACAACCGTATCCAGGGCAGCGGTGAGCTGAACCGACAGCTGCGCGGCCAGCTGGACCTCGCCCTACCACGTCTCGGCCAGCTGTGGCCCGGCCTGCGCGGACAGCTTGGCGGTCGCTTGGACCTTGCCGGCAGCGCTGCCGCTCCCCAGGGGACACTCAAGCTGGAGGGCCAGCGCCTCGGCCTGGAGGATCTGCAACTGCGCCGCCTCGATCTGGACGCCAGCCTCGACGCCGCCCAGCGTGCCCGTCTGAACCTGACGGCCAGCGGCATCCGCAGCGGCGACAGCCTATTCGGCAGCCTCAGCGCCCAGGGCGACGGCGATATTCGTCACCAACGCCTGGAACTGCAGCTCAGGGGGCCCAGGCTACAGGGCAGCCTGGCCTTCGACGGCAGGCTGGAGGAGCAGCGCGGGGGCTGGGACTGGCGCGGCCAGCTGGCCCGCGGCGAGCTCAGCGCCGGGCAGATGGACTGGGTGCTGCAGCAGCCGGCGCGCCTGGAGCGCCTGGCCGACGGCCGCATCAACCTGGGCGCGCACTGCTGGCGCTCCGGTGCGGCCAGCCTGTGTGGCGAGGAGTCCCGACTGCAGCCCGAGCCGAAGCTGCGCTTTCGCCTGCGCGACTTCCCGCTGGCCGACCTGGCGCCCTGGCTGCCCGACGACTTCGCCTGGGACGGCAGTCTCACCGCCGACCTGCAGCTTGACCTGCCGGCTGGCGGACCCAAGGGCCTGGTGCGAGTGGATGCCGGCAGCGGCGTGTTCAGGGTCCGTGAGCAGGAACAGTGGCTGGAGTTCCCCTATGGCCGCCTGCTGTTGGACAGCACTCTGGCGCCGCGGCGCATCGACAGCCGTCTCGATTTCCAGGGCGAGCGCCTCGGCGAATTGACCGCGCAGCTCAGCCTCGACCCACGTCCGGCGGACAGGCCGCTTGCCGGCGACTTCCGCCTGAGCGGTCTGGATCTGGCGGTGGTGCGGCCCTTCCTGCCGCTGGTCGAGCACCTGGCCGGCCAACTGAACGGCAGCGGGCGGATCTCCGGCGGCCTGCTGGCACCGCGCATCGACGGCGCCTTGACCCTGAGCGGCGGCGAGATCGACGGCACGCTGCTGCCGACATCCTTCGAGGGCCTGCAGTTGCGCGTGCAGGTGGCCGGTGAGCAGCTGCAGCTGGCCGGTGACTGGCGCAGCGGCGAGCAGGGCCGAGGTAGCCTGAGCGGCCAGCTGAACTGGATCGGAGAACCGGAAGGCGACCTGCACCTGCGCGGCGAGCGTCTGCCGGTGAACGTCGAGCCCTACGCCGCGCTCGAGGTGGAGCCTAACCTGGTGGCGCGCCTCGCCGAGGGACGGCTGGCGGTGGCCGGGCAGGTGCGGGTGCCGCGCGGAGCCATCGAGATCCGCCAGCTACCGGCTTCCACCGTGAAGGTCTCCGACGACGCCGTGGTGGTCGGCCGTGCCCAGGAGGAGAAGCAGCAGCTGCAGATGGACATGGACATCGACGTGAGCGTCGGCAGCGACAAGCTGACCTTCAAGGGGTTCGGCCTGACCGCCGAGCTGCTCGGCAACCTGAAGATCGGCGACGATCTGGACACCCGCGGCGAGCTGCGCCTCGACAAGGGGCGCTACCGCGCCTACGGCCAGCGCCTCAACATCCGCCGCGCACGCCTGCTGTTCACCGGGCCGATCGACCAGCCGTACCTGGACATCGAGGCGATCCGCCGGGTCGACGACGTGGTCGCCGGCCTTCGAGTCAGCGGCAGTGCCGCGCAGCCGCGCACCCAGGTGTTCTCCGAACCGGCGATGGGTGAGGAACAGGCGCTGTCCTACCTGGTGCTCGGCCGGCCACTGGGCGGCGGCACCGGCGAGGAGACCAACCTGCTGGCCCAGGCGGCTCTCGGCCTGGGCCTGGCCGGTGGTTCCTCGGTGGCCGGCAGCCTGGCGCAGAGCCTCGGCATCAGTGACTTCCAGCTGGACACCAGCGGCACCGGACAGCAGACCAGCGTGGTGGCCAGTGGGCGGATCACCGATCGGCTCAGCCTGCGCTACGGGGTGGGGGTATTCGAGCCGGCCAACACCATCGCCCTGCGCTATGAGCTGACCCGCCAGCTGTACCTGGAGGCGGCCAGCGGCCTGGCCAGTTCCCTGGACATCTTCTACCGCCGGGATTTCTGAACCGGCGGGGAACCTTGGCGGCCTTCCGGCTTCTCAGTGGGCGGGGAGAGCGGGGCAGCCGTCGTTCGGCAAATCAAACCGCATACCTGCCACAGGTTGCTCAGGACATTTGCTCCCGGGCATGTTTAACTTTTCGAGCAAGACCGACTCATTCACTCAGGTAAACAAGAAGGACCCGTCTCATGACTCAAGTGACCCTCAAGGGCAACCCGGTCGAAGTTGCCGGTCAGCTGCCGCAGCCTGGCCAGCAGGCGCCGGCGTTCAGCCTGGTCGGCAAGGACCTGGCCGACGTGACCCTGGCCAGCCTGGCCGGCAAGCGCAAGGTGTTGAACATCTTCCCGAGCATCGATACCCCAACCTGCGCCACCTCGGTGCGCAAATTCAACGAGAAGGCCAGCCAGTTGGCCAACACCCTGGTGCTGTGCATCTCCGCCGACCTGCCGTTCGCCCAGTCGCGCTTCTGCGGCGCCGAGGGTCTGACCAACGTGATGACCCTGTCGACCCTGCGCGGCAGCGAATTCCTCAGGAACTACGGCGTGGCCATCACCAGCGGACCGCTGGCCGGCCTGGCCGCCCGTGCCGTGGTGGTGCTGGACGAGCACGATCGAGTGCTGCACAGCGAACTGGTCGGCGAGATCGCCAACGAGCCGAACTACGATGCCGCCCTGGCGGCCCTGCAGAAGTAATTCCTCCCTGCGAGAACGGCCTGCCCGTCAGGCCGTTTTCCCGTGCCGGCGGAACGCGAAGGGCAGGGGCCCGCCCCTGACATGGCCGGAAATGCCTTGTACCGCCGTCCCGGATCACCATCCCTGCAGCTTTTCATTGCCCGTCAGTGGGTTAGCAACGTCAGCTTTAGGTAAAAAGCCGGTAAAGAGACTTTGCTTGACGACCCGCTGTGCTTATCGTGCAGCCTTCCGAAAATTCTGACTGTCCATCATGGCCGACTTCCCTACCAACAACTCCGCTTCCCGAATCCGTCGCTACTGGCCGTTGTTCCTTCTGGTCGCCGTCGTCGTGGCCCTGCTGGCCTGGTGGCTGTGGCCATCCGCCAACCCCGACCAGCAGGCGAGCGGGCAGAGGTTCAAGCCCCAGCAGGGCAGTTCGCTGACCCAGCCCCAGGGCCCGCGCCGGCGTGGCGGCCCGCCCGGCTTCGGCGGCTTCGATTCCGGTCCGACCCCGGTCCGGGTCACCGCCGCCACCGAGGGCGACTTCTCCGTCTATTACAAGGCGCTGGGCACGGTGACCGCGCTCAACACGGTGAACGTGCGCGGTCGGGTCAGCGGCCAGCTGGTCAAGCTGGCCTTCGAGGAAGGGCAGCTGGTCAAGGAGGGCGACGTGCTTGCGGTGATCGACCCGCGCCCCTTCGAGGTGGCCCTGCAGCAGGCCGAGGGCGCCCTGGCCCAGAATCTGGCGCAACTGCGCAACGCCGAGCTGGACCTCAAGCGCTACCGCGACCTGTACGCCGAGGACAGCATCGCCAAGCAGACCCTGGACACCCAGGAGGCTCTGGTCGCCCAGTACCGAGGCACCCTGAAGAGCAACCAGGCGGCGGTCGCCGAGGCGCGCCTGAACCTGGAGTTCACCCGCGTCAAGGCGCCGATTTCCGGGCGTCTCGGTCTGCGCCAGGTGGACGTCGGCAATCTGGTCAACTCCAGCGACGCCACCCCGCTGGTGGTGATCACCCAGACCCAGCCGATCAGCGTGGCCTTCACCCTGCCGGAGCGCGACCTGCCGGAGGTGCTGGAGCGCTACCGCGCCGGCGATCGGCTGCTGGTAGAGGCCTGGGACCGCAATGACACCCGGAAGCTGGCCGAGGGCGTGCTGCACAGCCTGGACAACCAGATCGACACCACCACCGGCACCCTGAAGCTCAAGGCGCGCTTCGCCAACGAGAAGGAAACCCTGTTCCCCAACCAGTTCGTCAACGTGCGCCTGCGCGCCGCCACCCTGGACAAGGCGGTGCTGCTCTCCAGCTCGGCGGTACAGCACGGCAGCGAAGGCGCCTTCGTCTACGTGGTGGATGCCGACAACAAGGCGCGCGTGCGCAACCTGCAGCTCGGCCCGAGCGACGGCGAGACTACCGTGATCCGTGACGGCCTGAAGGCCGGCGAGCGCGTGGTACTGGAAGGCACCGACCGCCTGCGCGACGGCAGCGAGGTGGAAGTGGTCAGCGGCGACCAGAGCATCCCCAGCCTGCCCGGCGAGCAGCTGCAGGGCAGCGACAACGGTTCCTCCCGCCCGGGCCGCCTGGGCGACGCTAACGGCAAGCCTGGCGTATGAACCTCTCGCGGATCTTCATCCTCCGGCCGGTCGCCACCACCCTGAGCATGGTGGCGATCCTCCTTGCCGGGCTGATCGCCTATCGGCTGCTGCCGGTCGCCGCGCTGCCCCAGGTGGACTACCCGACCATCCGCGTCATGACCCTCTACCCGGGGGCCAGCCCCGAGGTGATGAGCAGCGCGGTGACTGCTCCCCTGG
This sequence comes from Pseudomonas thermotolerans DSM 14292, assembly GCF_000364625.1. GTDB lineage: Bacteria > Pseudomonadota > Gammaproteobacteria > Pseudomonadales > Pseudomonadaceae > Aquipseudomonas > Aquipseudomonas thermotolerans. The sequence continues at coordinate 19,847 of NZ_KB822605.1, read as the reverse complement.
AGCGCCAGTTCGGGCAGATGCCGGGCCTGGCGCAGATGTCCTCGACCAGCTCCGGTGGCGCCTCGGTGATCACCCTGCGCTTCACTCTGGAAATGGGCCTGGACGTCGCCGAACAGGAAGTCCAGGCGGCGATCAATGCGGCCAACAACCTGCTGCCCAACGACCTGCCGGCGCCGCCGGTGTACAACAAGGTCAACCCGGCCGACACCCCGGTGCTCACCGTGGCGGTCAGTTCGCCGACCATCCCGCTGCCGCGCCTGCATGACCTGGTGGACACCCGTATGGCGCAGAAACTGGCGCAAATCAGCGGCGTGGGCATGGTCAGCCTGGCCGGCGGCCAGCGCCAGGCGGTGCGCGTGCGGGTCAATCCCGAGGCCCTGGCGGCCAACGGCCTGAATCTCTCCGACGTGCGCGCGCTGATCACCTCGGCCAACGTCAACCAGCCGAAGGGCAACTTCGACGGCCCGACCCGAGTGTCGATGCTCGACGCCAACGACCAGCTGAAGTCCCCCGAGGAGTACGCCAACCTCATCCTTGCCTACAACGACGGTGCCGCGCTGCGCCTGAAGGACGTCGCCGATATCGAGATGGGCGCCGAGAACGAGCGCCTGGCGGCCTGGGCCGACCGCCAGCAGGCGGTGCTGATCAACATCCAGCGCCAGCCGGGAGCCAACGTCATCGAGGTGGTCGACCGCATCGAGAAGATGCTTCCGGCGATCGCCTCCACCATGCCCTCGGGCGTCGACGTGCGCATCCTCAGCGACCGCACCCAGACCATCCGCGCCTCGGTCGAGGACGTGCAGCACGAGCTGCTGCTCTCGGTGATCCTGGTGGTGCTGGTGACCTTCCTGTTCCTGCGCAAGCTGTCCGCCACCATCATTCCCTCGGTGGCGGTGCCGCTGTCGCTGATCGGCACCTTCGCGGTCATGTACCTAGCCGGCTTCTCGATCAACAACCTGACCCTGATGGCGCTGACCATCGCCACCGGCTTCGTGATCGACGACGCCATCGTCATGCTGGAGAACATCGCCCGCCACCTGGAGGAGGGTGAGACGCCGCTCAATGCCGCGCTCAAGGGCGCCCGGCAGATCGGCTTCACCCTGGTCTCGCTGACCTTCTCGCTGATCGCCGTGCTGATCCCCCTGCTGTTCATGGCCGACGTGGTGGGCCGGCTGTTCCGCGAGTTCGCCATCACCCTGGCGGTGGCCATCCTGATCTCCCTGGTGGTGTCCCTGACCCTGACGCCGATGATGTGCGGCCGGCTGCTTAAGCGCGAGGCGGAGAAGAGCGAGCAGGGCTGGTTCTACCGAGTCAGCGGCGAATGGTTCGAGCGGCTGATCGCCGGCTATGGGCGCCAGCTGCAGTGGGTGCTGCGCCACCAGCCGCTGACCCTGCTGGTGGCCATCGCCACCCTGGGGCTGACCGTGCTGCTCTACCTAGCGGTGCCCAAGGGCTTCTTCCCGGTGCAGGACACCGGGCTGATCCAGGCCATCTCCGAGGCGCCGCAGTCGATCTCCTTCCGCGCCATGAGCGCCCGTCAGCAGGAACTGGCCGAGGTGATCCTCCAGGATCCGGCGGTGGAGAGCCTGAGCTCCTACATCGGCGTGGACGGCGACAACGTCACCCTGAACAGCGGGCGCCTGCTGATCAACCTCAAGCCCCACGGCGAGCGCGACGTCACCGCCAGCGAGGTGATCCAACGCCTGCAGCCGCAGGTCGACCGCCTGAGCGGCATCCGCCTGTACATGCAGCCGGTGCAGGATCTGACCATCGAGGACCGGGTCAGCCGCACCCAGTACCAGTTCAGCCTGGAGTCGCCGGACAAGGCGCTGCTCAGCGAGTGGACCCGCAAGCTGGTTGACGCCCTGCGCGAGAAGCCGCAGCTGCGCGACGTGGCCAGCGACCTGCAGGACCAGGGCCTGCAGGTCTACCTGAACATCGACCGCGACCTGGCCGGACGCCTCGGCGTCAACGTGTCGAGCATCACCGACGCGCTCTACGACGCCTTCGGCCAGCGGCAGATCTCCACCATCTTCACCCAGGCCAGCCAGTACCGGGTGGTGCTGCAGTCGGCCAGCGGCGCGGATATCGGCCCGCAGGCGCTACGCCAGATCCACGTGAAGACTGCCGGCGGCAAGCAGATTCCGCTGTCCAGTCTGGCGACCATCGAGGAACGCAACGCCGAGCTGGTGATCAACCACATCGGCCAGTTCCCGGCGGTCAACCTGTCGTTCAACCTGGCTCCCGGGGTGTCTCTCGGCGAGGCGGTGGAGGTGATCGAAAGCACCCAGCAGGAAATCGGCATGCCGGCCGGCGTGGTGAGCCGCTTCCAGGGCGCCGCCGAGGCCTTCCGCGCCTCGCTGTCGAGCACCTTGCTGCTGATCCTCGCCGCGGTGGTGACCATGTACATCGTGCTGGGCGTGCTCTACGAGAGCTACATCCACCCGATCACCATCCTCTCCACACTGCCCTCGGCGGGCGTCGGCGCCTTGCTGGCTCTGCTCCTGACCGGCAACGACCTGGGGCTGATCGCCATCATCGGCATCATCCTCTTGATCGGCATCGTCAAGAAGAACGCCATCATGATGATCGACTTCGCCCTGGAGGCCGAGCGCAACCAGGGCCTGAGCCCCCGCGACGCCATCTACCAGGCGGCGCTGCTGCGCTTCAGACCGATCCTGATGACCACCTTCGCGGCGCTGTTCGGCGCCATCCCGCTAATGCTCGCCAGCGGCTCCGGCGCCGAGCTGCGCCAGCCGCTGGGCCTGGTGATGGTCGGCGGCCTGCTGGTCAGCCAGGTGCTGACTTTGTTCACCACCCCGGTGATCTACCTGTACTTCGACCGCCTGGCGCGCCGCTTCAAGCGTCGCGAGGAAGGCGAGGAGGCCTTGGCATGAGCCGTGGCGGAGCAGGACAAGGCCTGGCTCCCCTCACCCGCGGAAAGACGGGCCGGGGGAGAGGGGAACGCAGCGGCGCGCCGCAAGCCGGGGGACTGCGATGAATCTCTCCGCCCCCTTCATCACCCGCCCGGTGGCGACCATGTTGTTCAGCCTGGCGATCCTCCTGCTCGGCGGGCTCAGCTTCGGCCTGCTGCCGGTGTCGCCGCTGCCGCAGATGGACTTCCCGGTGATCACCGTGCAGGCCAGCCTGGCCGGAGCCAGCCCGGAAGTCATGGCCTCCAGCGTCACCACGCCGCTGGAACGCTCCCTGGGCACCATCTCCGGGATCACCCAGATGACCAGCCGGACCAGCCAGGGCAACACGCGGATCATCCTGCAGTTCGAGGCGACCCGCGACATCAACGGCGCGGCCCGCGACGTGCAGGCGGCGATCAACGCGGCGCGCAACATGCTGCCCAGCGGCATGCGCAGCATGCCCACCTATCGCAAGGTCAACCCCTCGCAGGCGCCGATCATGGTGCTCTCGCTGACCTCCGACGTGCTCTCCAAGGGCGAGCTCTACGACCTGGCCGACACCATCCTGGCGCAGAGCCTGTCCCAGGTGACCGGCGTCGGCGAGGTGCAGGTCGGCGGCAGTTCGCTGCCGGCGGTGCGCGTCGAGCTCGAGCCGCAGCTGCTCAACCAGTACGGCATCAGCCTCGACGAGGTGCGCAACGCTATCTCCCAAGCCAACGTACGCCGGCCCAAGGGCATGGTGGAGGACGGCGAGCGCCACTGGCAGGTGCAGGCCAACGACCAGCTGGAACGCGCCAGGGACTACCAGCCGCTGATCATTCGCTATCAGGATGGCGCCGCGCTGCGCCTGTCCGACGTGGCCAGGGTCCGCGACGCGGTGGAGAACCGCTACAACAGCGGCTTCTTCAACGATCGCGACGCCGTGCTGCTGGTGATCAACCGCCAGGCCGGCGCCAACATCATCGAGACCATCAACACCATCAAGGCGCAGCTGCCGGCGCTCCAGGCGGTTCTGCCGCCCACCGTCAAGCTGGGCATCGCCGCGGACCGCTCGCCGGTGATCACCGCCACCTTGCACGAGGCCGAGCGCACCCTGCTGATTGCCGTGGCCCTGGTGATCATCGTGGTGTTCCTCTCCCTGGGCAACCTACGCGCCTCGCTGATTCCCGCCCTGGCGGTGCCGATATCGCTGATCGGCACCTTCGCGGTGATGTATCTGTGGGGCTTTTCCCTCAACGTGTTGTCGCTGATGGCGCTAATCCTCGCCGCCGGCCTGGTGGTGGACGACGCCATCGTGGTGCTGGAGAACATCGCCCGGCACATCAACGCCGGCGAGAAGCCGCTGCGTGCCGCGCTGCTCGGCAGCCGCGAGGTGGGCTTCACCCTGCTGTCCATGAACCTCTCGCTGGTGGCGGTGTTCGTCTCCATCCTGTTCATGGGCGATGTGGTGGGCCAGCTGTTCCGCGAGTTCTCCATCACCCTGGCGGCGGCCATCCTGGTGTCCCTGGTGGTCTCCCTGACTCTCACGCCGATGCTCTGCGCGCGCTGGCTGAAGCCGCACCACAGCGGCGACGAGAACGCTCTGCAGCGCTGGAGCCAGCGCATGCACGAGCGCCTGGTGGCGTTCTACGACCGCACCCTGGGCTGGGTGCTGCGCCATCCGCGGCTGACCCTGGCCAGCCTGCTGCTGACCATCGGGCTGAACGTGTTCCTGTACATCGTGATTCCCAAGACCTTCCTGCCGACCCAGGACACCGGCCAGTTGATGGGTTTCATCCGTGGCGACGACGGCCTGTCGTTCAGTGTGATGCAGCCGAAGATGGAGATATTCCGCCGCGCCGTGCTCAAGGATCCGGCCGTGGAGAGCGTGGCCGGCTTCATCGGCGGCTCCGGCGGTACCAACAACGCCTTCATGATCGTCCGCCTCAAGCCGCGCAGCCAGCGCGACCTGAATGCCCAGCAGGTGATCCAGCGCCTGCGCCAGAACCTGCCCAAGGTACCCGGTGCACGGCTGATGCTGATGCCCGACCAGGACCTGATGTTCGGCGGCTCGCGCGGCGACGACAGCTCCCAGTACCAGTACGTGCTGCAGACCGGCGAGCTATCCCTGCTGCGTGAGTGGCTGCCGAAGGTCACCGAGGCCCTGAAATCCCTGCCCGAACTGACCGCCATCGACGCCCGCGAAGGCCGCGGCACCCAGCAGGTGACCCTGAAGATCGACCGCGAGCAGGCCAAACGCCTGGGGGTGGACATGGAAATGGTCAGCAGCGTGCTGAACAACGCCTACAGCCAGCGGCAGATCTCCACCATCTACGATACCCTCAACCAGTACCAGGTGGTGATGGAGGTCAATCCCAAGTACGCCCAGGACCCGACCACCCTGGAGCAGGTCTACCTGATCACCACCGACGGACAGCGGGTGCCGCTGTCCACCTTCGCCAGCTACGAGTACAGCCTGCAGGAGGATAGGGTGAGCCATGAGGGGCAGTTCGCCGCGGAAAGCATCTCCTTCGACCTGGCCCCCGGGGTCAGCCTCGACCAGGCGACCCGCGCCATCGAGCGCGCGGTGGCGGCCATCGGCATGCCCACCGAGGTGATCGGCCGCCTGGGCGGCGCCGGCGATGCCTTCAAGCAGACCCAGGAAAGCCAGCCGTGGATGATCCTCGGCGCCCTGGTGCTGGTCTACCTGGTGCTGGGCATCCTCTACGAGAGCTACGTGCATCCGCTGACCATCCTCTCCACGTTGCCCTCGGCAGGGGTAGGGGCGCTGCTGGCGATTCTCCTGGTCGGCGATCAGTTCAGCCTGATCTCGCTGCTCGGCCTGTTCCTGCTGATCGGCATAGTCAAGAAGAACGCCATCCTGATGATCGACCTGGCCCTGCAGCTGGAGCGCGAGAACGGCCTGCCGCCCGACGAGTCCATCCGCCAGGCCTGCCTGCAGCGCCTACGGCCGATCCTGATGACCACCCTGGCGGCGATCCTCGGCGCCGTACCGCTGCTGATCGGCGGCACCGAAGGCGCGGAGATGCGCCAGCCGCTGGGCCTGAGCATCGTCGGCGGGCTGATCCTCAGCCAGATCCTCACCCTCTACACCACCCCGGTGGTCTACCTCTACTTCGATCGCCTGCGCCACCGCTTCAACCGCTGGCGCGGTGTGAAGACCGATGCCGCACTGGATACGCCGCTATGATTCCGCACGCCAAACCCTACCTGACCACCCTGGCCCTGGCGCTGGCCCTGAGCGCCTGCGCCGTCGGCCCCGACTACCAGCGCCCGGAGGTGGCCAGCAGCGCCGCCTTCCGCCAGGTCGAGGGCTGGAAGGCCACCGCGCCGGCCGATGCGCTGATCGGCGGCGAGTGGTGGAAGCTCTATGGCGACGAGGAGCTGAACCGCCTGGTCGAGCGCCTGAACGCCAGCAACCAGAACCTGGCTAGCGCCGAGGCCCAGTACCGCCAGGCCAAGGCGCTGGTACGCGGCGCCCGGGCGTCCTTCTTCCCCAGCCTGGGCGCCGACGTGGGCGTGACCCGCTCGGGGCAGGGCAGCGGCAGCATCGGCAATGACAGCAATGCCAGCGCAGCCTCCAGCGTCTCCAAGAGCTACAACGCCAGCCTCGGAGTGAGCTGGGAGCTGGATCTCTGGGGACGCCTGCGTCGCCAGCTGGAAGGCGACAGCGCGAGCCTGGAGGCCAGCGCCGCCGATTTGGCCGCTGCGCGCCTGAGCTTGCAGGCGGAACTGGTGCAGAACTACCTGCAGCTGCGCGTACTGGACGAGCAGAAACGCCTGCTGGACGCCACCGTGAAGGCCTACCAGCGCTCCCTGAAACTCACCGAGAACCAGTACAAAGCCGGCATAGTGCCGAAGTCCGACGTCACCCAGGCGCGCACCCAGCTGAAAAGCACCGAAGCCCAGGCCATCGACCTGGAATACCAGCGTGCCCAGCTGGAGCATGCCATCGCCGTGCTGATCGGCGTGCCGCCGGCGGAGTTCCGCCTGGCCGAGGTGGAACGGGTGCCGGAGCTGCCCGAGGTGCCGGTGAGCGTGCCCTCGGCACTGCTCGAGCGACGCCCGGACATCGCCGCCGCCGAGCGCCGGGTGATGGCCGCCAACGCCTCGATCGGCGTGGAGAGGGCCGCCTACTTCCCCGACCTGACCCTGTCCGCCTCCGGCGGCTACCGCAGCGGCGCCCTGGACAACTGGATCAGCACGCCGAACCGCTTCTGGTCCATCGGCCCGGCCTTCGCCATGACCCTGTTCGACGGCGGCATCATCCGCTCCCGCGTCGAGCAGGCCGAGGCCAACTACGACCAGACCGTGGCCAGCTACCGGCAGACCGTGCTGGAAGGCTTCCGCGAGGTGGAGGACTACCTGATCCAGCTCAAGGTCTACGAGCGCGAGGCCGAAGTGCAGCAGGAAGCCCTGGAGGCCGCCCGGGAATCCCTGCGGCTGATCGAGAACCAGTACAAGGCCGGCCACGTGGACTACAACAGCGTGGTCAGCGTGCAGACCAGCGCACTCGCCAACGAACGCTCCTTGCTCAGCCTGCGCGGCAACCGGCTGCTGGCCAGTGTGCAACTGATCGCCGCCCTGGGCGGAGGCTGGGACGCCAGTCAGCTGCAGGAAGAGCCGCAGATGCAGGTGTCGGAAAAGCGCTAAGGCAGGGCCAGGCTTGGCGGAGGAGGGGTAGGGCGAGCATAGCCAGTGCCAGGGCCGTTAACTGACCGGAAGCGGACTCGTCGGGATCAGGGCTGCTCTGCAAGGGCGCAGCGGGCAAACCAGTCGAGAATGTCGTCCCTTTGCCGCTCACTGTGGGGATGAGCCAGGAGCCCTTCCACCAGAAAGGTCGCCACCGTGGCCAGTGTCCGCGCCCGCTCGTGGCTGATACCCCTGGCTTGCAGGACGTGGACCACTGCAGCCTCCATGCCCTGGTGAAAGCGCTCATGCCAGTCTCGGATCACCGTAGACTGACTCAGTCGGCCGTGCACCGTATTGACCAGCGGCCGGCTCTTTTCGAACTGCCGTAGCGCCCAGTCCATCTGCTCCCTGGGGTGCAGCCCCATGATGGCGGGCAGCTGCCGGAGGCTCTCGGCGAGCAGGCGATTGAGCACGCCGACCAGCAGCTCGTCCTTGCTGCCGTAGTACCAATACAGAGTGTTGGGAGCGACGCCCAGCTCTGCGGCGATCCGCCCCATGGAGGTGGCCTCGTAGCCACAGCTGAGGAACAGGCGGGCCGCGGTCTCTTCCAGTTCCTGCTTTTTGATCTGCGGATCTATGTCGCGTTTGTTCTTGGCCATGCTGCCGGCTCCCTGGGTCGTTCAGGCCAATCTTGAAGCGTGTTCAGGAGTGTTAGCTTAGAGATTCTTGAATGCCGAACAAGATAATTCTGCCCGCGGAGCCACGCCATGGAAAAGCTCAGACATAGCCCCGAAGACCTCACCTGCCGCAGCGAACGGACAGGCTTCTACTCACAGGGTGTCTGGTGCGCGGCAACCCTGCATTGGCCGGCGAGCCCCTGCCAGGGGGAACGTCCGGCCATTCTCATGGTGCATGGCTGGGGCGGCATCCAGAACGCCCTGACGGTGCCTTTCTACGAAGAGTTCACCCGTGCCGGGTTCGTGGTCATGACCTTCGACTACCGTGGCTGGGGGGAAAGCGCCGGACTACCTCGGCAGACCATCTCGGCCCGCCAGCGCCTGCGCGATGCCGATGCGGCACTGGCCTTCCTGAAGTCTCAGCCGGGCGTCGATCCCCTCAAGGTGGTGATCTGGGGTTCCTCGTTCGGCGGCGGCCATGCGGTGGAGCTGGCTGCGGATCACCCCGAGCTGGCCGGGGTGATCGCCCAGGTGCCCATGCTGGATGGCATCGCCACGGTGCGGGCCGTGCCGCCCCTCCGTCTGCTGCGCTTCGCCCTCTACTGCCTGGCTGATCTGTTCAAGCCGGGCAAGCCGATTTATATCCCGGTGGTCAGCGAGCCCGGGGCCTTTTCCTCGATGGACAGGGATGACGCCCACAAGGCGCTGGTGCTGGCCGAGCGCAGCCTGCAGCGCAGGTACGACAACCGCGTCGCGGCGCGTTCCCTGCTGACCATGGGACCCTATCGGCCCTTCAAGCGCCTGAAGGAAATCAGGGTTCCCACACTGCTGCTGGAGGCCAGCGAGGATACCGTCGCGCCCTTCGTGGAGTCGGCGATCCGCGCGGTGAACAATCCCTGCATCCGGGTGGAAAGGGTCAAGGCCAACCATTTCGAACCCTACTTCGAGCCGGTGTTCAGCGAGGTGATTGGCAAGCAGCTGGAGTTTCTGCGCAGCCTGAATCTGATCCGGGAAGTGCGGCGGGAGCAGAGTGTTGCCTAGCTGACGCATTGCCGATGGCGGATGGGCAGGGCGGCTGAAACGGGCGACTGGCCTGGCGGAGCGAGGGCTCTGGCTAGCGCAGCTTCATGCTGTGGATCAGTTGCCCGGGGTCGTCCGGGTCGCGGCGGCATTCCGAGCCCAGGTAGCTGGCCAGGGACTGGACGGCACGGTTGGTCGGCGCATCCACCGAGTACATCTGGGCGAAGCCCTGGCTGCGCGCGTAGTCGAGCAGATGGCGGATCAGCAGGCTGGCCAGGCCCTTGCGGCGCCAGTCGTCGGCCACCACCACCGCGCACTCGCAGCTGTCCGGCGCCGTGGCCCCGTATCGGGCGATTCCTACCTCGATTATCCGGCCGTTGCGGTGGACCAGGGCCACGAAGGCCATAGTGTTGCGGTAGTCCAGGTTCATCAGGAAGTCGAGCAGCCCGGGGGAGGGTTCCTGGAAGGCGCGGAAGAAACGGAAATAGCGCGCCTCCGGGGACAGGTTGGAGATGAATTCCGCCTCGCGCTCCCGGTCCTCCGGCAGCAGCGGCCGGATCAGCACATGGCTGCCGTCCTTGAGCTTCTCGATCCAGCGGATGCGGGGCGGCTCGGCGGGCGGGATGCTGGACATGAAGCGACCTCTGCTGGGGAAAGTCTCTATCTTGCCTGCCATTTCCGACCCAGGCGAGAGCCCTCCGGCGGAAGCCGGGAGAATGGCGCAGGCGCCCTTACTGGCTGCTCGAGGCCGGCTCGAAGCTCGGTATGTGCATGAGGATCACGATCACTTCGATGATCAGGCCAAGAGCCTCACGATCCACGCGATACGGCGGCCGGTTTTTTCTGGCCGTGGAATTCCGCGGCGCGTTCCATCGTCAGCCGAGGTGGTCGGAGCGCTCTCTGGCGCGCGTGACCATTGAATGCAACCTGGGATAAAAGAAAAGTCCGCCAAGCCGGTGTTGCAGACGAAAAATGCTGCTGGGCTTCACCTACATCCTGCAACCCAAAAGTTCGCATAATGTATATTATGTTAAATTGTATATACGCCAAGCCAGCCTGTCGTCCTCCTCGTCAGCCGGCGTGGCTGCGCCTCTCATCCCGTAGCCTCGCGTCTCTCTGATCTCGGGCTGCTTCATCAACCGCAACCACCAGCAACTGCAAAGCCATCATCCGTCCGTAAACCGATTTCAGCCCTTCAGCGCTGCCTCGATCTTCGCCACGTCGATCTTGCGCATGGTCAGCATGGCTTCGAAGGCTCGGCGTGCGGCAGCACGATCCGGGTTGGCCAGTGCCTCGCTGAGCACCCGCGGGGTGATCTGCCAGGAAATGCCCCATTTGTCCTTGCACCAGCCGCACTCGCTTTCCTGGCCGCCGTTGCTGATGATGGCGTTCCACAGGCGGTCGGTTTCCTCCTGGTCTTCCGTGGCGATCTGGAAGGAAAACGCCTCGTTATGACTGAATGCCGGCCCGCCGTTCAGTCCGATGCAGGGAATGCCGGCCACGTTGAACTCGACCAGAATCACATCGCCTTCCTTGCCTGCCGGATAGTCGGCCGGTGCATGGATGACCCTGCCAATCGAGCTGTCCGGAAAGGTCCGGGCATAGAACTGCGCCGCCTCCAGGGCGGTGCCGTCGTACCAGAGACAGATGGTGTTCTTGCTGGTCATTGCGAGTCCTCCTCTGCTGAATCTGCTGAAAAGGCTTGGCCGGTCGTCTGCTGAAGCATCGCCAGGAGGCCAATCCTCGGTCCTCCCTTTGCCCGCCCTGTCGCGCGGGTAGTGCCTGGCCAGCGGAAACGCCGGCAGCCAGGACTCCCGGCGGATGATCCAGCTTTCGTAGGTGGGCAGCAGCTGATCAGGGGCATCCAGCGCGCCCAGGTGCACCTCGACTTCGTCGCCGGTGCGGGCGAACACGGATGAGCCGCAGCGCGGGCAGAAGGCGCGGCCGGCGTAGTTGCGGGTTTCACCTGCGATGCTCACTGCGTCCTGCGGAAAAATCGCCGAAGCGGAGAACAGGGCGCCGTGGTGCTTGCGGCAATCCAGACAGTGGCACAGCCCCACCCGGTAGGGTCGGCCTGTAGCCTGGATGCGCACGGCGCCGCACAGGCAACCGCCGGTGAAAAGCCGCATCGCTCTGCCCCGGTCAGATCTTGGCAATGCCAGTGATAGTGATGCCGTACAGATGCAGCAGTTCCACCGCCGGCTCGTCGCTGAGCCGGTCCTCGCGGTCGCCGAAATCACCCCGCTCCAGATGCTGGTCGGCCCACTGCCGTACATGGACCACCGCCTCCTCCATGCTCGGCTTGTGGTCGGAGTGGATCTCCAGGGTATCCGTCGCGTTGTCCTTGCTGAAGGTGATGAGCCACTTCGCCATGAGGTCCTCCCTTGCAGTAGTGAAGGCATGCCCGAAGGGCTGCCCTTTTGATGGTTTGAGCGGGGAAGCCGTCAGCGGTTCAGCCTGACAGGCGATTTTTTGGCCAGGCTGCAGGGGCGGACCAGGGGTACTACTCCCCTCCTCCTCGGCCCAGCCAGCTACTGCCAGCCCTCCAGACGCATGGTGGCGCGCACCAGACGCTGTTCCTCCTGCTCGATCTCGCGCAGGTTGTCACGGATGCTGTTGATGTGCTCGCGGGCGGCACGCTGGGCCTGTTCGGGCAGGCGTTCGATCACCGCGTGGTAGAGCCGGGTGTGCTGGCGGTCGATCTGCCGCTTCTGGGCGGGACGGTGGTAGAGGTTGTTCACCGAGGCGAACACCGTGCTCAGCATCAGCTCGCTCAGCGACTGCAGGGTGTGGACCAGCACCGGGTTGTGGGAGGCCTCGCTGATCGCCCGGTGGAAGGCGTGGTCGCGCCGCGCATGCTCGCGGGGATCCAGGGGCTGCGGCTCGTCGTAGGCGGCCAGCATGTCCTCGTAGCGGCGCTTGATCATCAGCAGGTCGACGTCGGTAGCGCGTATCGCCGCCAGGCGCGCCGACTCCCCTTCCAGCAGCGCACGCACCTCCAGCAGGTCGTAGAGGGTGCGTGGCTGCGAGCTGAACAGGTGCATCAGCGGCGTGATGTCGTTGCCACGATTCAGGTCGGCAACGAAGGAGCCCCGGCCCTGCTCGGTATCCACGATTCCGCGCCCACGCAGGATGCGCAGGCCCTCACGCAGCGCCGAGCGCGAGCAGCCGAGCTTCTCCACCAGGCGCCGTTCGGAAGGCAGAGCCTGGCCTACCTTGAGTACTCCGTCGACGATCAGGCGCTCGATGCGCTCTGCCACCTCGTCGGCGACCCGGCGTTTCTGCTGTGTAGTAGCGCTGTCCATCAAAGCCTCGCTAACTGGTCGGACCAGTGGTAGGACAAGTGAAAAACCTGGACACACACTACTCCATAAACTCCCGTAATTACAGGCTGTGACTCAAGGTTGCGCCTAAAAAACTGGTCCGACCAGTCATGTAGTAAGTGGACGAGGTTCACTCCAAGAGGCCAACCTGATTCCGCCTGAAGCTCGACGAGCCCGGCCAGCGCCTCCTGCCAAGCGGCAGTGGGCCGGTTCCGAGGACCACGAAAACGCGACCCAGAGCCCGCATGAACATTCTTTACGACGAACGCCTCGATGGTGCCCTGCCCAAGGTGGACAAGGCCGCCCTGCTCGCGGAACTGCGCGAGGCACTGCCCGATCTGGAAATCCTGCACAGCCAGGAAGACCTGAAACCCTACGAATGCGACGGGCTTTCCGCCTATCGCACCATGCCGATGCTGGTAGTTCTGCCGGAGCGCATCGAGCAGGTCGAGACCCTGCTCAAGCTCTGTCACGCCCGCAACGTGCCGGTGGTCGCCCGCGGCGCCGGTACCGGCCTGTCCGGCGGCGCCCTGCCCCTGGAACAGGGCATTCTGCTGGTGATGGCGCGCTTCAACCGCATCCTCGAGGTGAACCCCGCGGGCCGCTTCGCCCGCGTCCAGCCCGGCGTACGCAACCTGGCCATCTCCCAGGCCGCAGCGCCCTACGATCTTTATTACGCCCCGGACCCTTCCTCGCAGATCGCCTGCTCCATCGGCGGCAACGTGGCGGAAAACGCCGGCGGCGTGCACTGCCTGAAGTACGGCCTGACCGTCCACAACCTGCTGAAGGTGGACATTCTCACCATCGAGGGCGAGCGCATCACCCTCGGCAGCGACGCTCTGGATGCTCCTGGCTTCGACCTGCTGGCGCTGTTCACCGGCTCCGAAGGCATGCTCGGGGTGGTCACCGAGGTGACCGTCAAGCTGTTGCCCAAGCCGCAGGTGGCCAAGGTGCTGCTGGCCGCCTTCGACTCGGTGGAGAAGGCCGGCCGCGCGGTGGGCGACATCATCGCCGCGGGCATCATCCCCGGCGGTCTGGAGATGATGGACAATCTGTCGATTCGCGCCGCCGAGGACTTCATCCACGCCGGCTACCCGGTGGATGCCGCGGCCATCCTGCTCTGCGAGCTGGACGGCGTGGAGGCCGACGTGCAGGAAGACTGCGCACGGGTGGAGGCGGTGCTCAAGGCCGCCGGCGCCACCGACGTGCGCCTGGCCCGCGACGAGGCCGAGCGGGCGCGCTTCTGGGCCGGCCGCAAGAACGCCTTCCCGGCGGTCGGCCGCATCTCCCCGGACTACTACTGCATGGATGGCACCATCCCGCGCCGCGAGCTGCCGCGCGTGCTCAACGGCATCGCCAAGCTCTCCGAAGAGTTCGGCCTGCGGGTGGCCAACGTGTTCCACGCCGGCGACGGCAACATGCACCCGCTGATCCTCTTCGATGCCAACGTCCCCGGCGAGCTGGAACGCGCCGAGGCCATCGGCGGCAAGATCCTCGAGCTCTGCGTGGAAGTCGGCGGCAGCATCACCGGCGAGCACGGCGTGGGCCGCGAGAAGATCAACCAGATGTGCGCCCAGTTCAACAGCGACGAAATCACCCTGTTCCACGCGGTGAAAGCGGCCTTCGACCCGCAGCGCCTGCTCAACCCCGGCAAGAACATCCCGACCCTGCACCGCTGTGCCGAATTCGGCGCCATGCACGTGCACCACGGGCAGTTGCCCTTCCCCGAACTGGAGCGATTCTGATGCGAGCCGATTACGACGCCAGCACCGCCCTGCTGGAACAGGTCAGCTATGCCCTCAACGAGGGCGTCGCCCTGCGCATCCAGGGCGGCAACACCAAGAGCCTTCTCGGCCGTCCGCTGAACGGCGAGGTGCTGGACACCCGCATCCACCACGGCATCGTCAGCTACGACCCCACCGAGCTGGTGCTCACCGCCCGCGCCGGCACCCCGCTGAAGGAAATCGAGGAAGTCCTCGACGCCGCCGGGCAGATGCTGCCCTGCGAGCCGCCGCACCTAGGCGACGGCGCCACCCTGGGCGGCATGGTCGCCAGCGGCCTGTCCGGCCCGCGCCGCCCCTGGGCCGGCTCGGTGCGCGACTTCGTCCTCGGCACTCGGGTGATCACCGGCCACGGCAAGCTGCTGCGCTTCGGTGGCGAGGTGATGAAGAACGTCGCCGGCTATGACCTGTCGCGCCTGCTGGCCGGCAGCTTCGGCTGCCTGGGGCTGATCACCGAGGTGTCCCTCAAGGTGCTGCCCAAGCCGCGTCAGTGCGTCAGCCTAAGCCTGGAACTGGGCGTGGCCGAGGCCCTGCGCGAGCTGGCCATCTGGGGCCAGCAGCCGATGCCGATCAGCGCCGCCTGCTACGACGGCCAGGCCCTGCACCTGCGCCTGGAAGGTGGTGAAGGCTCGGTGCAGGCCGCCCGCCAACGTCTCGGTGGCGAGCACCTCGACAACGGCTTCTGGCAGGACCTGCGCGAGCAGCGCCTGGCGTTCTTCGCCAACCCGGCGCCGCTGTGGCGGCTGTCGCTGCCCAACAACACCCCGCCGCTGGAGCTGCCCGGCGAGCAACTGATCGACTGGGGCGGCGCGCAGCGCTGGCTGAAGTCCGAGGCCGACGCCGAGACCATCCGCCGCGTGGTGAGCGCAGTCGGCGGCCATGCCACCCGCTACGCGCCCGGCGACGACTCCTTCCACCCGTTGCCCGCGGCCCTGCTGCGCTACCACCAGAGTCTCAAGCGCCAACTCGACCCCCAGGGCATCTTCAACCCCGGTCGCATGTACGCGGAAGTCTGAGAACAGCCATGCAAACCAATCTGAGCGAACAAGCCAAGCGCCTGCCCCGCGCCGAAGAGGCTGAACGTATCCTGCGCGCCTGCGTGCATTGCGGCTTCTGCACCGCCACCTGCCCCACCTACCAGCTGCTGGGTGACGAGCTGGACGGCCCGCGCGGACGCATCTACCTGATCAAGCAGGTTCTCGAAGGCCAGGAAGTCACCGCCAAGACCCAGCTGCACCTGGACCGCTGCCTGAGCTGCCGCAACTGCGAGACCACCTGCCCGTCCGGCGTGGACTACCACAACCTGCTGGACATCGGCCGCGCGGTGGTCGAGGAGTACGTGCCGCGCCCCCTCGGCGAGCGCATGCTGCGCAGTGGTCTGCGCGCCGTGGTGCCGCGACCCAAGCTGTTCAAGGCGCTGACCCGCGCCGGCCAGGTGTTCCGCCCGCTGCTGCCGGAAAACCTGCAGAACAAGCTGCCACGCCAGCCGCACCCGGCCAAGCCGCGTCCCGAGCCGCGCCATGCTCGCCGCGTGCTGATGCTGGAAGGCTGCGTGCAGCCGTCCCTGTCGCCAAACACCAACGCCGCCGCCGCGCGCGTCCTCGACCGCCTGGGCATCAGCGTGATCGCCGCCCCGCAGGCCGGCTGCTGCGGCGCTGTGGACTACCACCTGAACGCCCAGGAACAGGGGCTGGAGCGCGCCCGTCGCAACATCGACGCCTGGTGGCCGGCCATCGAGGCCGGTGCCGAGGCCATCGTGCAGACTGCCAGCGGTTGCGGCGCCTTCGTCCGCGACTACGGCCACATGCTGGAGAACGACCCGCAGTACGCGGCCAAGGCCAAGCGGGTCAGCGAACTGGCCCTGGACCTGGTCGAGGTGCTGCGCAAGGAGCCGCTGGAACGGCTCGGCATCCGCGGCGACAAGCGCCTGGCCTTCCACTGCCCCTGCACCCTGCAGCACGCCCAGAAGCTCGGCGGCGCGGTGGAGGATGTGCTCAAGCGCCTCGGCTTCGACCTCACCAGCGTGCCGGACAGCCACCTGTGCTGCGGCTCGGCGGGCACTTACTCGCTGACCCAGCCGGAGCTCTCCAGGCAGCTGCGCGACCGCAAGCTGGATGCCCTGGAAAGCGGCAAGCCCGAAGTCATCGTCACCGCCAACATCGGCTGCCAGACCCACCTCGACGGCGCCGGACGGACCCCGGTTCGCCACTGGATCGAACTGGTGGAAGAAGCCATCAACTGAACCCGTCCTCTTTACCCAGAGCGACACGGACAACCGCCGCGCCGGGACACGCAAGTCCCGGCACGGCCACGAATCAACCGGAGTAAAGCCATGCAACAGAAAGCAGTCCTGACCCAGAGCGAAGTCACCCGCATCCTCGCCGCCGCCCGCGCCGAGGCCGAGAAGAACAGCTGGCCGGTGGCCATCGTGGTGGTCGACGACGGCGGTCATCCCCTGGCCCTCGAACGTCTCGACGGCTGCGCGCCGATCGGCGCCTACATCGCCACCGAGAAGGCCCGCAGCGCCGCCCTCGGCCGCCGCGAGACCAAGGGCTACGAAGACATGGTCAACGGCGGCCGCACCGCCTTCGTCACCGCGCCCATCGTCACCGCTCTGGAAGGTGGCGTGCCGGTGCTGGTCGACGGCCAGGTGATCGGTGCGGTGGGCGTCTCCGGGGTCAAGGCCGAGCAGGACGCCCAGGTGGCCAAGGCCGGCATCGCCGCGCTCTGAGGCTGAACGCGGCGGCGACCTCGGCCGCCGCCGGATGAGTTTGTCGGAACAGGGACCACGATCCCTCCCCTGGCCCTCTTACCCGCGAAGAAGGGCACAACGAAGCAGGAGAAGAAAAGAATGACCGAGCGCGTAAACTGCCAACGCCTGCAAGTAGCCAGCCATTTCAAGCGCTTCATCGAAGAGGAAGTGCTGCCGGGCACCGGCATTGCCGCCGATGCCTTCTGGACGGGATTCGATGCCCTGGTGCATGACCTGGCGCCGCGCAACCGCGAGCTGCTGGCCGAGCGCGACCGCCTGCAGAGCGAGCTGGACGCCTGGCACCGCGCCAACCCCGGCCCCATCAAGGACATGGCTGCCTACCGCGCCTTCCTGGAATCCATCGGCTATCTGCTGCCGCAGCCGGAGCAGGTACAGGTCGGCACCAGCAACGTGGACAGCGAGATCGCAGTGCAGGCTGGCCCGCAGCTGGTGGTGCCGGTGATGAACGCCCGCTATGCGCTGAACGCCGCCAACGCCCGCTGGGGCTCGCTGTACGACGCCCTGTACGGCACCGACGCCATCCCCGAGGACGACGGCGCCGAGAAAGGCCAGGGCTACAACCCGGTGCGTGGTGCCCGGGTGATCGCCTTCGCCCGCAACTTCCTCGACCAGGCCGCGCCCCTGGCCAGCGGCAGCCACGCCGAGGCGACCGCCTACCGCGTGGAAGGCGGCCAGCTGGTGGTGGCCTTGCAGAATGGCAGCACCACCGGCCTGGCCCAGCCGGAGAAGTTCATCGCCTACCAGGGCGACGCCGCGGCCCCCAGCGCCGTGCTGCTGAAGAACAACGGCCTGCACTTCGAGATCCAGATCGACCGCACCAGCACCATCGGCAGCAGCGACGCCGCCGGGGTGAAGGACGTGGTGGTGGAAGCCGCGCTGACCACCATCATGGACTGCGAGGACTCGGTGGCCGCCGTGGACGCCGACGACAAGATCGTCGTCTACCGCAACTGGCTGGGCCTGATGAAGGGCGACCTGGAGGAAACCCTGGAGAAAGGCGGAAAGACCATCGTCCGCCGTCTGAACCCGGACCGCACCTACACCGCCGCTGACGGCTCGGCGCTGACCCTGCACGGCCGCTCCCTGCTGTTCGTGCGAAACGTCGGTCACCTGATGACCAACCCCACCATCCTGGACGGCGAAGGCAACGAGATTCCGGAAGGCATTCTCGACGCCGTGGTCACCAGCACCATCGCCCTGCACGACCTCCAGCGCCGCGGCAACTCGCGCACC
Source organism: Pseudomonas thermotolerans DSM 14292 (assembly GCF_000364625.1). GTDB lineage: Bacteria > Pseudomonadota > Gammaproteobacteria > Pseudomonadales > Pseudomonadaceae > Aquipseudomonas > Aquipseudomonas thermotolerans. The sequence goes on along the minus strand of NZ_KB822605.1, from coordinate 1,493 downwards.
GGCAGCGTGTACATCGTCAAGCCGAAGATGCACGGTCCCAAGGAAGTGGCCTTCGCCGACGAGCTGTTCGGCCGCGTCGAGGACCTCCTCGGCCTGCCGCGCCACACCCTGAAGATGGGCATCATGGACGAGGAGCGGCGCACCAGCGTCAACCTCAAGGCCTGCATCGCCGCCGCCAAGGACCGCGTGGCCTTCATCAACACCGGCTTCCTCGATCGCACCGGCGACGAGATGCACACCGCCATGGAGGCCGGCGCCATGCTGCGCAAGGGGGACATGAAGAGCACCACGTGGATCCAGGCCTACGAGCGCAACAACGTGCTGGTCGGCCTGGCCTGCGGCCTGCGCGGCCGGGCGCAGATCGGCAAGGGCATGTGGGCCATGCCGGACATGATGGCCGCCATGCTGGAGCAGAAGATCGGTCATCCCAAGGCCGGCGCCAACACCGCCTGGGTGCCCTCGCCGACCGCCGCCACCCTGCACGCCCTGCACTATCACCAGGTCGACGTCCAGGCCGTGCAGCGCGAGCTGGAACAGGTCGACCTGGCCAGCCAGCGCGACAGCCTGCTCAACGACCTGCTCAGCGTGCCGGTGGCCGCCGAGCGCAACTGGAGCGCCGAGGAGATCCAGCAGGAGCTCGACAACAACTGCCAGGGCATCCTCGGCTACGTGGTGCGCTGGGTCGAACAGGGCGTCGGCTGCTCCAAGGTGCCGGACATCCACAACGTCGGCCTGATGGAAGACCGTGCCACCCTGCGCATCTCCGCCCAGCACATCGCCAACTGGCTGCACCATGGCGTGGTCGGCGAGGCCCAGGTCCGCGAGACCCTGCAGCGCATGGCCAAGGTGGTGGACAGCCAGAACGCCGGCGATCCGGCCTACCGGCCGATGGCCCCGGACTTCGAGCGCTCCCATGCGTTCCGGGCCGCCAGCGATCTGGTCTTCAAGGGCCGCGAGCAACCCAGCGGCTACACCGAGCCGCTGCTGCATGCCTGGCGCCTGCGCTTCAAGCAGGAAGCCTGACCCCAAGCCCCGGTGCGCAACCCGCACCGGGGCTTTTCCGTAACTGCTGAATCCCTTTCATCACACCACAAGAGGAACAGCCCATGTCCACCCGACTGCCTCCCCCGCTGCTCTCCGATCCGCCAGACACCCTGGCCGGCTCGCTAGAACACAACAAGAAACCACATCCACAAGAATAAGGGACAACCCCATGGATACCTGGCAGCAGCTCTACACTCCCCTCGGCAGCCTCGGCCTGTCGGCACTTGCGGCCCTCGTGCCGATCGTCTTCTTCTTCCTTGCTCTTGCGGTTCTCCGTCTCAAAGGCCACGTCGCCGGCACCATCACCCTGGCGCTGTCGTTGCTGGTCGCCATCTTCGTCTACGGCATGCCCGCCGACATGGCCTTCGCCTCCGCCGCCTACGGCTTCGCCTATGGCCTCTGGCCGATCGCCTGGATCATCGTCGCCGCAGTGTTCCTCTACAAGCTGA
>NZ_KB822604.1:147673-169732 GCF_000364625.1 Pseudomonas thermotolerans DSM 14292 | reverse complement strand
GGCTCGCTGGCCAACCTTCCCGCTCCCGAGCTGGGCGCCGCGGTGATCCGCCGCCTGCTCGAACAGACCGGCCTGGACGGCGCTGCCGTGGACGAGGTGATCCTCGGCCAGGTGCTCACCGCCGGGGCCGGGCAGAACCCGGCGCGCCAGGCGGCGATCCGCGCCGGGCTGCCGCACGCCGTACCGGCCATGACGCTCAACAAGGTCTGCGGCTCCGGACTCAAGGCCCTGCACCTGGCCGCCCAGGCGATCCGCTGCGGCGACGCCGAGGTGGTGATCGCCGGCGGCCAGGAGAACATGAGCCTGGCCCCCTACGTGCTGCCCGGCGCGCGCACCGGCCTGCGCATGGGCCACGCCCAGTTGGTCGACACCATGATCCGGGATGGCCTGTGGGATGCCTTCAACGACTACCACATGGGCATCACCGCCGAGAACCTGGTGGAGAAGTACGGCCTGACCCGCGAGCTGCAGGATGCCTTCGCCGCCGAGTCGCAACGCAAGGCCGCGGCGGCCATCGAGGCCGGGCGCTTCCGTGAGGAGATCACCCCGATCCTGATCCCGCAGCGCAAGGGCGAGCCCGTCGTCTTCGCCATTGACGAGCAGCCGCGCCCCGGCACCACCGCCGAGACCCTGGCCAAGCTCAAGCCGGCCTTCAAGAAGGACGGCACGGTCACCGCCGGCAACGCCTCGACCCTCAACGACGGCGCCGCCGCGGTGCTGCTGATGAGCGCCGACAAGGCCCGCGCCCTCGGCCTGCCGGTGCTGGCGCGCATCGCCGCCTACGCCAATGCCGGGGTGGACCCGGCGATCATGGGCATCGGCCCGGTCTCGGCGACTCGCCGCTGTCTGGACAAGGCCGGCTGGACTCTGGACGAGCTCGACCTGATCGAGGCCAACGAGGCCTTCGCCGCCCAGGCCCTGGCGGTCGGCCAGGAGCTGGGCTGGGATGCCGCCAAGGTCAACGTCAACGGCGGGGCCATCGCCCTCGGCCATCCGATCGGCGCCTCCGGCTGCCGCATCCTGGTCAGCCTGCTTCACGAGATGCTCAAGCGCGACGCGAAGAAGGGCCTGGCCACCCTGTGCATCGGCGGCGGCCAAGGCGTGGCGCTGGCCATCGAGCGCTGATCCTGCTTTGGCGCCGCCCGGCGCGGGAGGGCTCCCCGCGTCGCCGGCACCCGCCTCATCCGCTTTTTCCGCCCCTACTCCGCACGGAGCGGGGCGGCATCAGGGACAGGTGCGCCGCTCTTCCAGACGGGGCGCACCTCCCGCATACCGAACATAAGAACAACGAGGTTCCCGATGTCCGTTCACATCACCCACAAGCCGATAGAAGAAAGCCGCTTCGCGCGATTCGCCATGCGCTGCTCGAACTGGGCCGAGCGCTGGTTCCCTGATTCCTGGGTCTTTGCCGTGGTCGGCGTGCTGATCGTCACCCTCGCCGTGCTGGCCCTTGGCGCCACCCCCACCGCCGCCGCCAAGGCCTTCGGCGACGGCTTCTGGAGCCTGATTCCCTTCACCATGCAGATGGCCTTCGTGGTCATCGGCGGCTATGTGGTGGCCAGTTCCGGACCGGCCTCGAAGCTCATCGACCTGTGCGCGCGGGTACCGAAGAACGGCCGTTCGGCGGTCGCCTGGGTGGCCCTGGTGTCCATGCTCGCCTCACTGCTCAACTGGGGCCTGAGCCTGGTGTTCGGCGGCCTGCTGGTGCGTGCCCTGGCCCGCCGCGAGGATCTGAAGATGGACTATCGCGCCGCCGGTGCCGCCGCCTACCTGGGCCTGGGCGCGGTCTGGGCGCTCGGCCTGTCCTCCTCGGCGGCGCAGCTGCAGGCCAACCCCGGCAGCCTGCCGCCGGGTATCCTGCAGATCACTGGGGTGATTCCCTTCACCGAGACCATCTTCCTTTGGCAGTCCGGCGTCATCCTTCTGGCGCTGGTGGTGGCATCCCTGGCGATCGCCTACCTGACCGCGCCGGGGGCCGGCAGCGCCCGCGACGCCAAGGCCTGCAGCGTGGACGTCAGCTTCACCCCACCGCCGGTGCACCGGCCGAGCCGCCCGGGCGAGTGGCTGGAGCACAGCCCGCTGCTGATCATCCTGCTGGTGTTGCTGGCCGGCGGCTGGCTGTACCACGAGTTCTCCACCAAGCCGGCGATTCTGGCGATCTCCGGGCTGAACACCTACAACCTGCTGTTCCTGATGCTCGGTGCGCTGCTGCACTGGCGGCCGCGCAGCTTCCTCGACGCCGTGGCCCGTGCCGTGCCGACCACCACCGGGGTACTGATCCAGTTCCCGCTGTACGGCTCGATCGCCGCGATCATGACCGGCGTGCCGGGCAGCGACGGCCAGAGCCTGGCGCACCACATCTCTACCTTCTTCGTGCAGATCGCCTCCCACGACACCTATGCGCTGCTGATGGGCGTGTATTCCGCGGTGCTCGGCTTCTTCATCCCCTCCGGCGGCGGCAAGTGGATCATCGAGGCGCCTTACGTGATGCAGGTGGCCAACGAGCTGCAGTACCACCTGGGCTGGGCGGTGCAGATCTACAACGCCGCCGAAGCGCTGCCGAACCTGATCAACCCCTTCTACATGCTGCCGCTGCTCGGCGTGCTCGGCCTCAAGGCGTGCGACCTGATCGGCTTCACCTTCGTCCAGCTGCTGGTGCACATCCCGCTGGTCCTGGTGCTGCTCTGGGCGCTGGGCAACACTCTGGCCTACGTGGCGCCGGTGATGCCCTGAGGCCGATCCGACGCTTCGGCCGGCCAGGGATGGCCGGCGAGCGGGGCGAAGTGTCGCTGCCCCTGGCCAGACCCTGCGCGGCAGGGGGCCGACGAGCCGAAGACGTGTCTCTGTCGCCGTGCCTGCCGTCCCACTCCGCAAACTGGGCTAGCCTAGCCTACGGGAACAGCAGGCCGGACGATCCCGGCGAGTATCCGGGAGCACGCCTTCATGCGCACTTTCTTCCAGCGGTGGGCCCGCCTGACCGGCAGTCAGGTGCGCGAGCTGCTCAAGATCAACCCCAGCGACCGCCGCTGGCAGATGCCCGTGGCGGCGGCCCTGGCCACCGGCCTGCCGCTGCTCATCGGCGCCTGCTTCGACCGCCTGGACTACGGCCTGGCTTCGTCCTTGGGCGGACTGGTGTTCATCTATCTGCCGGCCACTCCGCTGTCGCACCGCATGGTGACCCTGATGGGCTGCGCCTTCGGCCTGAGCGGCTGCTACACCCTGGGGCTGCTCAGCCACTTCTTCCCCTGGAGCATGGTGCCGGCGCTGGTCTTCACGACCGCCGTGGTGACCATGGTCTGCCGCTTCTACCGCATCGGCATGCCCGGCAGCCTGTTCATCATCATGGCCGGGACCATCGGCATGTACACGCCCCTGGACGACCCCCTGGAGGTGCCCCTGTGGGTGGGGCTGGTGGCCATGGGCGCCTTGCTGGCCTTCCTGATCGGCTTCCTCTACAGCCTCTACGCGCTGCGCCTGGAGGCGCCCCAGCCGGCCCAGCCGGCGGTCGCCAGCTTCGATTTCGTGGTCTTCGATTCGCTGCTGATCGGCGTCTTCGTCGGCCTGTCCCTCGCCGTGGCCCAGCTGCTGCAGCTGGAGAAACCCTACTGGGTGCCGGTGAGCTGCCTGGCGGTGATCCAGGGGGCCTCGCTGCGCGCGGTGTGGAACCGCCAGCTGCAGCGGGTACTTGGCACCGGCATCGGCCTGCTGGTGGCCTGGGGCATGTTCCTGCTGCCGCTGAACAAGTGGGCGGTACCCTTCCTGATGATGCTGCTGTGCTTCATCGTGGAGACTGCGGTGGTCCGCCACTATGCCTTTGCCGCCATCTTCATCACGCCGATGACCATCCTCCTCGCCGAGGCCGCGACCCTCTCGTCGAGCTCGGCGGCGGCGCTGATCGAGGCACGCTTCTACGACACCCTGCTGGGCTGCCTGGTGGGGCTGCTCGGCGCCCTCTGTCTGCACAACCCGCACTTCCGCCGGTGGCTCGGCGAGCCGCTGCGCCGGCTGATTCCGCCGGGCTTCCGGAGCGGAGCAGCCTAGCCCGCATCCCTGAGCGGCGCTTGGGCTTCCAACCGGGCGCTGGTTAGGGGAATCGCCGCGCTTTGGCTATCCAGCAGGCACTCGTTGCCAGTCGCCGGCCACGGCCAGGGGCATCTGCTGCCTGAGGATCAGCTCGCACCAGGGCTTGATGGCTTGGTAGTGGGCCATCAGCCGGTCGTGGCTCCAGGCGCGCAGGTCCAGGGCGATCTGTCGGCTCGCCGGAACCTCCGCCAGCAGGGTGCGCAGCTCGTTGGCCAAGCGCCAGTTGGTGGGGTTCTGGGTATGCTTGGCGACTTGCTCCAGGGCCAGTTTGAGCAGGCGGTTTTCCGCCCGATCGGCCAAGAACAGGTCATGACGAATCTGGAAGTGATGCTGGCGCCCGGGCGGCTGGCGCATTTGCGCCACCACATTGAGCTGGCCCCGGCGCTGGGCTACGAATACGCTCTGTCGGACAACTTGAGCGTCTTGATCAGCAGGTCTCTGAGGCGGTCCACAGCCTTGGAGTTTTGCGAGGCCCGGCTGCGGTAGACGGCGACTTCCACCGGCTCTACCGGGCCCAGGCCATGTTCTCGCCCCAGGATCTGCAAATGCTCCGGTATGCAGCAGCGGGTTAGCACCGCTATGGCCAGTCCGCTTTCCACTGCGGCGAACTGCCCGGCCAGGCTGGAGCTGTTGTAAACCACCTTGTAGCGCCGCCCTTGCAGGGCGAGTGAGTTGATCGCGTTGCGGCGGGCGAGGCTGGCGGCCTCGTAGACCGCAATCGGCAATGGATCGCGGCGCCACAGCTCGAATTGCGGCGAGCCCACCCACACCAGAGGTTCGTGGAAGAGAAAGGTACCCCTCCGGGCGTGATCACGGGAAACCAGGGCGAGATCCAGTTCCCCGTTTTCCACGCGAGGGATCAGTACCGACGACTGCTCGCAGTTCAGTTCGATCTCCACGCCACCGTGGCGCGGCGCGAAACGCTTGAGCACTGGGGTGAGGTATCGGGCGGCATAGTCGTCGGGCACGCCGAGCCGGATGCGACCGGTCAGTTCTTCGCCGTGAAACGCAGCCTTGGCTTCCCCGTGCAGGTCCAGCAGGCGCCGGGCATAGCCCAGGAGCTTCTGTCCGTCGGCGGTCAACTCGAGGTGCCGCGGACCGCGTATCAGCAACTGCCGCCCTACGGCAGCTTCGAGTTTCTTGATTTGCATGCTGACCGCCGACTGGGAGCGGTGCACCTCTTCGGTCGCCCCCGACAACGAACCCGCGTCGACGACCGAGACGAAGCATTTGAGCCAGTCGATCTGCAGATCACGTTGCACCATCATCGCGCTATTTCGAAAATCGAATTCATAAGTTTCATATTATTCGCTTCTCGCGATTGCGGCCCGCTTTCATGCTGGACGGCATGAAAACGTCTGAGCAATTCGCAATGTCGCAGCCAGGCGCCGTCCACTGCGAGGCTGGGAGCCGCCTCGCCCGCGGCGGCACCCTGGCCTTCCTCATGGGCAGCCTCGTCCTCGGCAGCGTGGGCATCTTCGTGCACGAAGCCGGGACCGACCCACTGACCGCGACCTGGTTCCGTTGCGCATTCGGCCTGCTCGGTCTCACGCTCTGGGCCGCGTTGCGCCGGCAACTGAGCGCCCTGCAGCTGCGCCGGCGTCCCAGCATCGCAGTGCTGGTCACGGGCTTGCTGATGGTGGCGGCCTGGGGGTTGTTCTTTGCGGCCATCGAATACATTTCCGTCGGCATTGCCACGGTGCTGTTCCACGTGCAGCCGCTGTGGCTACTGCTGCTGGGGGCCTGCTACCTGAAAGAGTCCATCGCCACGCGACGCGTCGTCGCGGTGCTGGTCGCCATGCTCGGCCTGCTGCTGGCCACCGGCGTGCTCGAGCAGCTTGCGCCGTTAGGCGCGGAGCAGGGCATCCAGGCCAGCTACTGGCTAGGCGTGGCCTTCTGTCTGTGCGGGGCGCTGTGCACCGCCTGGGTCACCATCGTCGCTCGACAGGTGCGCCACATGCCGGCCGGCACACTGGTCTGGTGGCAGTGCGCGGTGGGAACCATCGTCCTGGGCGCCTGGCCGGTGCTCAACGGCTGGCCGGAAATGGGCGTGGCCTGGGCATGGCTGTCGGGACTCGGGTTGCTGCATACGGGACTCGCCTACGGCCTCATCTATGCCGGCATGGCGCGCCTCGATACCGACCGGATCGCGGTCTATCAATTCATCTACCCGGCGGTCGCCATCCTCATCGACTGGCTGTTCTACGGACAGAGCCTGGGCGGCCTGCAGTTGAGCGGCATCGCGATCATGGCGGTCGCGATCTGGCATGCCGAACGCTAGCCGCCGGACGCGCTCCGCGCTGGTGTGCTGGCGGCTACTCGCAGCCATCCCGAACGGGAAGCTTCCACTGCGGCTCCATCTCCGCCACGCGCCGCGCAATCCAGTCACTGAAGGCGCGTACCGTCGGGGAGAGGTGGCGATTCTTCGGATAGATGATCGACAGTGGTACTGTCGGAGCGCCGAGATCCGGCAGCACCTGGCGCAGTTGGCCGCTGCGCAGGCAGGGGATGACCAGGTAGCTGGCTGCGCGTATGAGCCCGAGGCCTTCCAGGCCGCAGGCGAGATAGGCGTCGGTGTCGTTGACGGTGATGCGTTCCTGGATGGGGGCTGTGATTTCCTCTCCGTCGATCACGAAGCTCCAATGGGATCGGCGGCCGCTGCGATTGGACAGGAAACCCACGGCATGATGACGACGGAGATCCTCCAGGCAGCGAGGCTCACCATGTTTCTCGAGGTAGGCCGGTGAGGCGCAGGTGACCCACTCGAAGCCGGCTATGCGGCGGGCGACCAGTGTCGCCGAATCCTGGGGTACGCCGGCCCGAATCACGCAGTCGACGCCCTCTTGGACGAGGTCTATGGTCCGATCCCCAAGCGACAGGGTGATTTCCACGTCAGGGTAGTCGGCCAGGAAGTCCCGGATAGCCGGCACCACGAACAGGCGCGCGAAGGAGGAGGTCATGTCCACCCGCAGCTTGCCTCGGGGCCGGCCGGTCCCCGGGAAGGACGACTCGATCCGCTCGATTTCGGCCAGCAGTCTGCGGCAGTGGTCGTAGTAGAGGCTGCCATCCGGGGTGAGACTGATGTGGCGAGTGGTCCGCTGCAACAGCCGCACGCCAAGGAAGGTTTCCAGTTCCTTGATGATGCGGGTCACGGTGGATGCCGGCATTTCCAGGCTCTCGGCGGCCTTGCTGAAGCTGTGTACCTCGACCACGCGGCAGTACACCTGCATGGCCTGAAGTCGATCCATTGCTCTTGCTCCTCGCGGCTTGCGCAGGTCAGAAATCGGCCGTCTCGGGATCCGGGCCGAGCCGACCGTCAGCCCTGTCGAGGCTGGCCAGGCTTGCCAGGTCCTCGTCGTCCAGGGCGAAGTCGAACAGCTGGCAGTTTTCCTCGATTCGCGCCGGCCGAGCGGACTTGGAGATTAGCATCAGGCCGTTGTCCAGGTGCCAGCGCAGAATGACCTGGGCCGGGGTCTTGCCGTGCTTGGCGGCCAGCGCCAGTACCCGCGGATCGTTCAGCGGGGTTGCCGAACGGTCTTTCCAGAGTCCCAGCGGACTCCAGGACTGGGTGGCGATGCCGTTCCGGGCATGGAACTCGCGCAGCGCCCGTTGCTGGAAATAGGGATGGAGTTCGACCTGGTTCAGCACCGGAACGACGCCCGTTTCGCCGATCAGTCGCTGCAGTTGCGGGATGGCGAAGTTGCACACGCCTATGGCTTTTGCAAGGCCTTCCTCCTTGAGGCGGATCAGGGCGCGCCAGGTGTCCACATAGGCATTGCGAATGCGCGACGGCCAGTGGATGAGATAGAGGTCCACATAGTCGAGACCGAGCCGCTGCAGGCTCGCCTCGAAGGCGCCAAGCGTCAGGTCATGCCCGTGATGGGTGTTCCATACCTTGGTGGCTACGAAAATCTCTTCCCGCGGAACCCCGGCGGCACGGATGCCCTCCCCGACGCCCTCTTCGTTGTAGTAGGCCTCCGCCGTGTCGATCAGCCGGTACCCCGTGCGAATGGCGTGAGCCACCAGCGCGGCGCTGTCCCGGGCTTCGACTTGCCATAGTCCGTAACCCAGCCGCGGAACGCGGGTGCCATCGTGCAGCGCTTGAACAAGGGAATTCATGACGTCGAACCTCGTCGGGAAGGGGAGTCTGGTCACCTTACCCCAATCACTGGCGATAATTATTCCATCTAAAAGAAATGAAAATTCCGCGAACGGTTTTATCCGTGGATCTCCGTTCTTTTTAGAGGATGATTGTTCCATTTTTGGCAATAGTAAAAGCCGCCTTCGACTCTATATCCATGGGCGTCCCTGGCAGAGACTGCCGCGAAGTTTCCAGTTTCGCAGGGGCGTGCCATGTTCATTGCAGACAAAGGTCGAGCGTTCATATGGGGCGGGCTTTTCGGGGTCGCCATCCTGACCTTCGGGGGATATGCCTTCTTCGGGGCGAAGGCCACTCAAGCCGTGCCGGCAGAGCCGGTGCGCGTGGCGGTGCGTGAGGCCACCAGTCGCTGGGTCAGCGAATGGGCCGAGTACTCCGGGCAGCTGGAGGCGGTCGAGCATGTCGAAATCCGCCCGCGGGTCGCTGGCACGGTGCTGGCCGTGCATTTTCGCGACGGGCAGCTGGTGCGTCAGGGGGATCTGCTGTTCACGCTCGACCCGGCGCCGTTCGAGGCCGAGCTCAAGCGCGCCGAGGCGCTGCTGGCGCAGGCCGAGGACCGCCAGCGCTTCACCGCGCGGAATCTGGAGCGCGGTCGGCGCCTGATCCAGGCCAACGCCATCGCCAAGCGTGACTTCGACGCGCTGGAAAATGCCGCTCGGGAAGCGCGCTCGGCCGTGCTGGCCGCCCGGGCGGTGGTCGAGCGTGCCCGTCTGGACGTCGACTACACCCGCATCACGGCACCGATCGCGGGGCGCATCTCGCGTCCGGAGATCACCGCCGGCAACGAGGTGAAGGCCGGCGGCGATGCTCCGCCGCTGACCTCCATCGTCAGCCTCGATCCCCTGTATGCCGCCTTCACCATCGATGAACGCACCTATCTGCGCTACGTGAGCGCCCGGCGAGGGACGGACCCGCTGCAGGTGCAGGTCGGTCTGGCCGGGGACGACGGCCATCCCCATGCCGGCCAGCTGTATTCCCTGGACAACCAGCTGGACACCCGCACTGGCACCCTGCGTGTGCGTGCGTTGCTGGCCAACCCGGACGGCCGCCTGGTCCCCGGCCTGCAGGCCCGGGTGCGCATGCAGGTCAGCGATCCCTATGAGGCCACCCTGATGGACGAGACGGCGATCGCCACCGATCAGGACCGCCGTTTCGTGCTGGTGGTGGGTGACGACGGCCGGGTCGAGTACCGCCGCCTGGAGCTGGGCAGCCGGCAGGGCGACCAGCGCGTGGTTCGCCAGGGCTTGGAACCCGGTGAGCGGGTGATCGTCGAGGGCGCCCAGCGCGTCCGGCCCGGCGATCTGGTTCGGGTCGAGCAGGCCTGGCCGGCACTGGCCAGCGACTAGGAGGACATCAGATGAACCTGTCCCGCTTCTTCATCGACCGGCCGATCTTCGCCGGGGTGATTTCGGCGCTGATCTTCATCGCCGGGGCCATCGCGATGCTGGCCCTTCCCGTCTCCGAATATCCGCAGGTGGTGCCGCCGTCCATCGTCGTGCATGCCCAGTATCCGGGCGCCAACGCCACCACCCTGGCGCAGAGCGTGGCCGCGCCCATCGAGGAGGAGGTCAACGGCGTCGAGAACATGCTCTACATGCAGTCGCTGGCGAATGCCGACGGCAACCTCTACCTGACCGTGACCTTCAAGATCGGCACCGATCCGGATCAGGCCCTGCAGTGGGTGCGCAACCGCGTGGAACAGGCCGTGCCGCGGCTGCCGGAGGACGTGCAGCGCCTGGGCGTGACCACCATCAAGAGTTCGCCGAACATCACCCTGGCGGTGCATCTGGTTTCGCCGAGCGGTGAGTACGACGCCAACTACCTGAGCAACTACGCCATCCGTCACGTTCGCGACCGGCTCGCCCGTATCGATGGGGTGGGCCAGGTCAATCTCTGGGGCCCGGGTGCCTACGCCATGCGCATCTGGCTCGATCCGGAGGCGGTGGCGGCACGCGGCCTGACCGCGGCCGAGGTGGTGGCGGCGATCCGCGAGCAGAACGCGCAGGCGGCGGTGGGCAGCATCGGCGCGGCGCCGATGGTCGAGCAGGCTCCGTTCCAGCTGTCGGTCAGCGCGGACGGCCGGCTGCGCAGCGTCGAGGAGTTCGGCGGCATCGTCCTGCGCGCCGAGCCTGACGGTCGCACCACATTGCTGCGCGACGTGGCGCGCATCGAGCTGGCCGCCCAGGAGTATGGGGTGCGTGCCTACTTGGGGCGGGACGCGGCCGTGCCGCTGGCGATCATGGAAGCGCCGGGCGCCAACGCCCTGGAGATCGCCGCCAGGGTCCAGAGCACCATGGAGGAGCTGAAGACCCGGTTTCCCGCCGGGCTGGACTACCGCATCGTCTACAACCCGACCCGTTCGGTGCAGGCGAGCATCGACGCCGTGGTCCGGACGCTGTTCGAGGCCATCGGGCTGGTGGTGATCGTGGTGTTCCTCTTCCTGCAGACCTGGCGGGCCTCGATCATTCCGCTGCTGGCGGTGCCGGTGTCCATCGTCGGCACCATGGCCTGCCTGTACCTGTTCGGCTTCTCGATCAACGCCCTGAGCCTGTTCGGCCTGGTGCTGGCCATCGGCATCGTGGTGGACGACGCCATCGTGGTGGTGGAGAACGTCGAGCGCAACATCGCGCTGGGCCATTCCCCGCGCGAGGCCACCTACCTGGCCATGCGCGAGGTGAGCGGCCCGATCATCGCCATCGCCCTGACCCTGGTGGCGGTGTTCGTGCCGCTGGCCTTCCTCTCCGGGCTGACCGGGCGTTTCTACCAGCAGTTCGCGGTGACCATCGCGGTCTCCACGGTACTGTCGGCGATCAACTCGCTGACCCTGTCGCCGGCGCTTTCCGCGCTGCTGCTCAAGTCCCACGGCGAGCAGAGCGACTGGCTGTCGCGGGCGATGCAGCGGGTGTTCGGCGGGTTCTTCGGACGCTTCAACCGGGCCTTCGCATGGGGCTCGGAGCACTACGGACGGGGCGTGGCGCGGCTGGCCGGGCGCAAGAGCCTGGTAATGGCGATCTATGCCGGGCTGCTGGGCGTTACCGTGCTGCTCGGCAAGGTGGTTCCGGGCGGGTTCGTGCCGGCGCAGGACAAGGAGTACCTGATCAGCTTCGTGCAGTTGCCGGCCGGTGCCTCGCTGGAGCGCACCGATGCGGTGCTCACGAAGATGACCGAGATCGCCCTGGACGAGCCGGGCGTGGCCTCTACCTCGTCCTATGCCGGCCTTTCGATCAACGGCACCACGACCAGCTCCAGTTCGGGACTGTCGTTCATTCTCCTGGCGCCCTTTGAAGAGCGTCAGGGGCTGAGTGCCGACGCCATCGCCGCGTCACTCAATGCCAAATATGCGGGCCTGGAGAAGGCCAGCTTCGCCGCAGTATTCCCTGCGCCGCCGGTCATGGGGCTCGGCTCGCTGGGTGGCTTCAAGCTGCAGCTGGAGGACCAGGGCAATCTCGGTTATGACGCGCTGCACCAGGCCACCCAGGCCTTTATCGCCGAGGCGGCCAGACAGCCGGAGCTGACCCCGCTGTTCAGCACCTACCAGATCAATGTGCCGCAGCTGCGCATCGACCTGGATCGCGCCAAGGCCAAGCAGCTGGGGATTGCCGTCAGCGAGGTGTTCCAGACCCTGCAGGTCTACCTGGGCTCCTTCTACGTCAACGACTTCAACCTGTTCGGCCGCGTCTACCAGGTACGCGTGCAGGCGGATGCGCCGCATCGCGCCCACCCGGAGGACATCCTGCAGTTGAAGACCCGCGCCGCCGACGGCCAGATGGTCCCGCTCGCGGCCTTCGCCAGTGTGGAGCAGATCTACGGTCCGGAGCTGGTGACCCGCTACAACGGCTTCACCGCCGCGGACCTGAGCGGCGCGCCGGCGCCCGGCTACTCGTCGTCGCAGGCCATGGCCGCCATCGAGCGGGTCGCCGCGAAAACGCTGCCGCCGGGCATCGGCTATGAATGGACCGATCTCACCTACCAGCAGATCATCGCCGGCAACAGCGCGCTGTGGATCTTCCCGCTCTGCGTACTGCTGGTCCTGCTGGTGCTGGCCGCGCAGTACGAAAGCCTGACCCTGCCGCTGTCGGTGATCCTGATCGTGCCGATGAGCCTGTTTTCGGCGCTGCTGGGCGTCTGGCTGACGGGAGGAGACAACAACATCTTCACCCAGATCGGTCTGATCGTGCTGGTCGGCCTGGCCTCGAAGAACGCCATCCTCATCGTCGAATTCGCCCGCGAGCTGGAAATCGCCGGTCGCTCCACGCTGGATGCGGTGTTGGAAGCCTGCCGGCTGCGCCTGCGGCCGATCCTGATGACCTCGCTGGCGTTCATCATGGGCGTGGTGCCGCTGGTCATCTCCCACGGCGCCGGCGCGGAAATGCGTCAGGCCATGGGGATCTCGGTGTTCTTCGGGATGCTTGGCGTCACCTTCTTCGGGCTGTTCCTGACGCCGGTGTTCTATCTGGTCATGCGCAGCTTGTCAGGCCGGCCTTTGCGTTCCTCGAAAGCATGGAGCGGCAGTGTCGAAGCCCAGTGAGCTCAGCGGCTGGCTATGGAGTCATGCGTATCGGAGGCTTAACGCCAGGAAGCCTCCGCATAGTTCCGGATCTCGTTTGGGCGGGGAGGGGGCGGCGGCCGGTCAGGTGTTTCGAGCCATGGACAAGGCGGGGCTGTCCATAGAGACGGTGTGCTTCGATCTCGCCGAGGTCGACGTAGCTTGGGAGCATGTCACGAATGCCCGCCTGGTATTCCGGATGGAGCGAGGCGGGTGATTGAGCCGGTCAGCGTTGCCAGCAACGGCTACGAGTGATGATCGCCCGTCAATACAAGAAGTTTTCAGCTCTTTTCAAACCGTCCGTGCTAACGGGATAGAGCCTGAGAGACCCCTTCTCGTTTTGGCGGTGCGTCCGACTATTCGCTTTCAGAAGCGGTACTTCCGGTTCGTGTCGATGGGAAGCGAGAAACGGCTTCTAAAGAGCATGGCAGATGGGCATGATATCAGTGTGATATAGAGTGTCAGTCCTGACAGATAAGGCACAGACTCGATAGGGATGTTTCATGTGGCAGAGACGCCCGTCCAGCAGGCCTACTAGCGGCACCGCGATTTCTTTCCAAAAGTGTCCGGCCAAGACGTATACACGTTCGGATGGGCGTGTAGCGCCGGGTCGATCCGTGCTGGAGCACTGCACGATTGTTGGGGAGGTGGCCAGGGCACTCATGGCCCGGTTTCCCCGGGGACTGGCCGACAGGCTATTTCCCCCGGGGGCCGAAATGGCTGCAGCCTGCCACGATATTGGCAAGGTCAGCCCCTGTTTCTATGAAAAGCTCCGCCGCGCCTGCGCACCAGAACTCCTCGATATTCTTGAACCTCTTGCGAATGTCAGTCCCGACCTGGAAACCCGCTGGGGTGGCCATGCCGGTGTGAGCCAGGTCGCAGCCAGGGCGCTGGAGGCACCTGATTACGTTGCCGAGATCCTTGGCCAGCACCATGGCTTTTCTCCGCCCGTCCACGGGCTAAGAGCGACCGATGAAGTCTTCGGAGGCGCTGCATGGCAGCAGGAGCGTGCATTGCTCGTGGCAGAGCTGAAACGGCTGCTCGCTGCCGATTGGCCATTCATCTCGTCAGTGCCGCAGGCCCGTCTCCTGGCCGGATTGACCTCCGTTTCGGACTGGATCGGTTCGGGCAGATTCTTCGAGGATCCAGCGCTTCCCTGGCGGGAGCGCATCGACGAGGCGCTGGATGATGCGGGCTTCATCCCGCCCGACTACCGCCGGCATTTGTCATTCGACCAGGTTTTCGGCTTTGCCCCACGCCAAGCGCAGCAACAACTGATCGATGCGGTGGTGTCTCCGGGAGTCTATGTACTTGAGGCCCCGATGGGGCTGGGCAAGACCGAGGCGGCGCTATTCGCGGCCTATCGCCTGCTCGAAGCGGGTCAGGCCTGCGGGATCTATTTCGCTCTCCCCACCCAACTGACCTCCAACAAGATCTACGAGCGCTTCAATGCATTCCTGGAGCGGATTCTTGCCGAAGGGTGCCGCCATCGTTCGCGCCTGCTCCATGGCAAGGCCTGGCTGGTGGATACCGATATGGGGGAAGAGGGGCGACCGGGAGGCGCATGGTTCAATCATGCCAAGCGCGGGCTGCTCGCCCCCTTTGCCGTCGGCACCATCGATCAGGCCTTGATGGCAGCGATGAACGTCAAGCACGGTTTCGTGCGTGCCTTCGGGCTAGCCGGCAAGGTGGTGATCCTCGATGAGGTGCATACCTATGACGCTTACACGGGGACCTTGCTCAATGCCCTGGTTGAGCTGCTGCGCGAGTTGCACTGCACCGTCATCATCCTGAGCGCCACGCTCAATCGCGAGCGCAGGCAGGAACTGCTTGGAGCAGTGGTCAAGGAGGACGCATACCCGCTTATCTCTGCCGCTCCCAGTCAGCAACCCGCAAGTGAGTGGCCTGTGCCCGCAGGGGAAGGGCGGGAGGTAAGCGTTCGGCTGCTTGCCGATCCGGCCAGGGCATTGACTGAAGCCTTGGAACGGGCCCACCGCGGTCAGCAGGTGCTCTGGATAGAGAACACGGTGGCGGAAGCTCAGGAACGGTATCTCGACCTTGCGGCTCGGGCCAGCGAGCTGGGCATTGAATGCGGCCTGCTGCACTCACGCTTTATCGCAGATGATCGTCAGCGGATCGAAGATCGTTGGGTTAACCTGTTCGGAAAAGGTGGCTGGCAGGAAAGAACCCAGCGGGGACGCATCCTGGTTGGTACGCAGATCCTCGAGCAGTCTCTGGACATCGATGCCGACTTCCTCGTCAGCCGCTTTGCCCCGACCGACATGCTGCTACAGCGTCTGGGGCGTCTGTGGCGCCATGCCGAAACGCCCCGCGAGCCCTCGGCGCGGTGTGAAGCCTGGGTGCTGGCTCCGGACCTGGATCAGGCGATTGCCTCTCCCTACTCCGCTTTTGGCAGTACGGCTCACGTCTACAGCCCCTATGTGCTGTGCCGCAGCTTGGAGGTGTGGCAGGGAAGGGCGTCGTTACGGCTACCTCAGGATATTCGGCAGCTGATAGAACAGACCTACGCCCAGCGCCAGGAAGAGGGGCCCATGGCGCAATGGCTGCACGAACTGGATGACGGCACGCGACAACGCATAGGACGGAAGGCTCTGAGTCAACTGGCCCGGCTGACGCTGGCCGAGGACGGCAAGACACTGCCGGAAAGCAAGGCGCAGACCCGCTACAGCGAACAGGATACCCAGGAGGTAGTGCTGCTACGCGCCGCGGTACTCAAGCCGGATGCGAAGGAAACCCACCTGACCCTGCTCGATGGCACCCAGTTGCAGCTGCCTTGGGGGCGACATGTGTTGGGCAGGCAAGCCTGGCGCGAGCGCAGTGCCTGCCTGATGCGGCAGACCGTGCCTGTGCGTGTCCAGGATGCCCCGGAGCCACTGCCCATCGACACGCTGAAGAAATTCCACTTTCAGCACTGCTTCTATCTCGGTGACCCGGCAGAGGATGAAGCCATCCTGCGGGTCGCTTTGGTTGATGAAGTCGGTGTACTAAATGGTTTGCAAGGGGCCCCAGTCCACCCGAAATACCGCCTGGAATATAGGGAGGACTTGGGGTACCGGGTCCTCAAGGAGCATGGATGAGCACGATGGAAAATCGCTTCAATCTGATCGACGAGCCCTGGGTTCCGGTAGCCGGTATCGGGCGCGTCAGCCTGTGGCAGATCTTCGAGAATCCCCAATTCCGTAGTCTTGGCGGCAATCCGATCCAGCGGATTGCGCTCACCAAGCTGTTGCTGGCGATTGCCCAGGCGGCCTTCACTCCTGAGGATGATGCTGACTGGAGGGCATTGGGTGCCGAAGGGTTGGCGCAACGATGTCTGGCCTATCTGGATCGTTGGCATGAACGGTTCTACCTGTATGGCGAGCAGCCGTTTCTGCAGATACCTGCCATCAAGGCCGCCGCTATCCAGAGCTACGGGGCGGTACTCCCGGACGTTTCAACCGGCAACACCACTGTTCTGACTCATGGGCAGGTCGAGCGCCCGTTGGACGATGGAGAAAAAGCGCTGCTGCTGGTCAGCCTGATGGCCTTTGGTTTGGCCGGCAAAAAGACCGATAACAGCGTGGTTCTGACGCCTGGCTATGCAGGCAAGCGCAATGACAAGGGAAAACCCTCATCCAGCAAGCCCGGTCCGGCTGTGGCCCATATGGGGTTGCTACACAGCTTTCTGGTTGGCAATAGTCTGCAGGAAACGTTGTGGCTCAATTTGCTCACCATCCGGCAGATTGAGCAGGCGATGCTTTTTCCGCAAGGGGTGGGGACCGCACCTTGGGAGCGCATGCCGCAAGGTGAAGACTGCGCTGTCGCCCAGGCACTGCGTCAGTCGCTCATGGGGCGTTTGGTCCCGCTGTGTCGCTTCTGTCTGCTGGCCGAGGAGGGTCTCCATTACTCCGAAGGGATCGTCCACCCCAGCCACAAAGAGGGTGTTTGGGATCCTAGTGTGGCGGTGAACCTTACCGGCAAGGAACCCAAGGTACTCTGGGCTGATCCCGAAAAGCGCCCTTGGCGTGAACTCACCTCCCTACTCAGTTTCATCGAACATGGCGCTGGCCATGGCTTTCAGAGTTTGCAGTTGCGAGCGGGGGTAGAGCGGACCCGTGATGTGAGCGAAGTTTTCGCCGTTTGGTCGGGTGGGCTGCGGGTCAGCAGCAATGCGGGCGAACAGTACGTTTCCGGCAGTGACGACTTCGTCGAGTCTCAGGTCTGGCTGCACAGTGAGATGCTTGGCGAAGCATGGTTTACCCAGCTCAAGGCTGAAATGGATTCCCTGGGGGGGCTAGCCAAAGGGCTGTATGGTTGCGTCATGGCCTATTTCAAGGAGCAGAAAGCGGATGGTGCCAAGCTGGCAGCTCAAGCCAGCGCATTGTTCTGGCAGCTCTGTGAACGTCATTTCCAGCAACTGGTAGATGCCTGTGATCAGGATGATCGAGCGACCGAGCAACGCCGCCAGTTGCGTTTGACCTTCTCGGCGTATGTCCATCAGGCGTACGACCACTTCTGCCCGAAGGAAACGGCTCGCCAGCTGGATGCCTGGGCCAGGTGCCGGCCGAATAACAGCAAGTATCTGAGTCAGGAGGTGTAAGGGAATGGAGCCTATGCAATTCCGGGATCAAGGCCCGCAGAACGCTCAACCCAGTCGGGAAGAGCGTTT
Organism: Pseudomonas thermotolerans DSM 14292; assembly: GCF_000364625.1. GTDB lineage: Bacteria > Pseudomonadota > Gammaproteobacteria > Pseudomonadales > Pseudomonadaceae > Aquipseudomonas > Aquipseudomonas thermotolerans. Next base: position 152,275 of record NZ_KB822604.1, on the reverse strand, counting down.
TGTTGCCGGAATACTCAAGCTGTGCACTGAGAACAAGGGGGCCGCCGCTCGTCTGAGACGAGCCGACAACCCGACGACCGAGTACCAGAGCTGGGAGGTGCTGGCGGGCTACGGTATCGACCTCGAGAAGGAATATGAACGCCTTCCATACGCCTGTGTGGCAGCGGCTATCGCGAAGTCCAAAGCCGAGCGGAATGGCAGTCTGAAATTGGGGCAGGCCATTGGGGCCTGTTACGAGAATGGCAATGCCAGCGACCAGGCCAAGGCACGTCTGCGGCGATTGCTGGCCTGCGATGACGTCGCGGAGCTGTGCCGCATTCTTCGGCCCCTTTTCTCGCTGATCGACAGTCGCGTCAGTCAGGGCCTCGATTACGTCCGCCTGCTCAAGCAACTGCGACAGTTTGGCTTCAATGCCCAGCAGATCAAGGCGCAATGGGCGCAGGAGTTCTATGGACGGTCTGAGCCTGGCGAGGAGGGGCAGCCATGAGCATGATCGCCAGCGTGCTCCATCTGGACCGACGCGATATCAAGGCGCTGCGCATCACGGATCCCTACTCCCTCCATCGTGTGGTTTACAGCCTCTATGACGATGTCCGCAGCGCTGAGGAAAAGGGGGGCAGTCAGCCCAGTGGAATCCTTTATGCGGACCAGGGCGGTGATTTTCACGGCAGGCGCATCCTGCTCCTGGCGGACCGGATGCCGGCCGAATCCGTTGATGGGCGATATGGGAAGGTGCAGAGCAGGCCGGTTGCGGACAGCTTTCTCGAGCATGATCGCTACGGTTTCAAGGTGATCGTCAATCCGACCCGTCGCGAGAGTGCCAGTCGCAAACTGGTGCCGGTGAAAGGCCGGGAGGCTATCGGCAGCTGGTTTTGCGAGCGGGCTCCCCTCAGTTGGGGGTTTCGCGCCCTCCCGGAGTATCTCGAGGTAACCAGGGTCGATGTGGTCCGGTTCAAGGACAAGCAACAGCGTCTGGTGACCCTCGCTCAGGCCCATGTTCAGGGCCAGCTTGAAGTTCTTGATCGCGCACTGTTCCGCAGGAGTTTCGCTCGGGGTATTGGCCGCGCGCGCACCTTCGGCTGCGGGCTGTTGCAGATCGTGCCTCTTCTCGACAATCCCTTTGCCTGAAAAGGACTTTCACCATGACCAACGCTTACACCAATACCCGTATCGAATACCACATCCTGCAATCCTTTCCGGTGACCTGCCTGAACCGCGACGATGTTGGTGCACCGAAGACAGCCGTGGTGGGCGGCGTGACTCGGGCAAGGGTCAGCTCGCAGTGCTGGAAGCGGCAGGTACGCTTGGCCATGCCGGCCTTCGGCATCAAGCTTGCCGTTCGAACCAAGCAGGCGGAGAGTCTGTTCGTGCAGGCCTGTCTGGAGGCTGGTGCCGATGAAGCCAGCGCCCAGGCTTGTGGGAAGAAACTGGCCGAATTGCTCATCGACGATACCCTGCTGTTCATCAGTGACAGTGAAGCGCGGGCATTTGCCGAGTATGCCCGCGAGCAGGAATTCGATGCGACCAAACTCAAGGACAAGGAAGTGGCCAAGGTCGCCAGAAAAGCTATCAATCCGGCTGTGGATGCTTTGGACATCGCTCTCTTCGGTCGCATGGTGGCCAAGGCGGCTGACATGAATGTCGAGGCGGCAGCTTCCTTTGCCCATGCCATATCCACCCACCGGGTGAGCAACGAAGTGGAGTTCTTCACGGCACTGGATGACCTGCAGACGGAGCTGGGCTCAGCGCACATGGGCAGTCTCGAATTCAACTCCGCGACCTACTACCGATATGTCAGCCTCGACCTCGGTCAGTTGGCCCAGACGCTGGGTGAGGAAGACCTGAAAAAGGCCATCGCCGCTTTCACTCAGGCACTGTTCGTTGCCGTGCCCAGCGCCCGGCAGACCACCCAGTCCGGCGCCAGCCCCTGGGAATTCGCCCGAGTGCTGGTACGCAAGGGCCAGCGTCTGCAGGTGCCGTTCGAGACACCGGTGCAACGGGCACGGGATGGCGGCTATCTGCAGCCCAGCATTGAGGCGCTGAAGGGGTATTTGGATAAGACGGAAAAACTCTCCGGCTCGCTGTTCGGCAAGCTGGGCTGCTACGACTGGGGAGAAGATGAGAATTTCAGCATCGATGACCTGATCGCCAAGTTGCAAAGCCATGTGCAGTGAGGTGGGTGATGAGCGATCCCTATCTGTTGCTGTGGCTGGAGGCACCGCTGCAGTCCTGGGGGCATGACTCCCGCTTCGGGCGCCGCGATAGCCTCGACTTTCCAACCAAGTCAGGAATCCTGGGGTTGTTGTGCTGTGCCCGTGGTGCCGGCGGAGAGCAGCGCGACTGGCTGGCCAGGTGGGCGGATCTGGATCTGCAGGTGGTGGGCTATGTGCCGCAAGACAGGCGCGGGCAGCCTCTCCCGCGCCAGCCATTGCTGCGAGATTTCCAGATGGTGGGCAGCGGCTATGACGATCAGGATCCTTGGCAGACGCTATTGATCCCTAAAACCAGCGAGGGGAAGAAGGCGGTCGGTGGCGGTACCAAGATGACCTACCGCTACTACCTGCAGGACATGGCCTACGCCGTGGCCCTGCAGGCCCCGGCAGAACTGGTAGAGGAGACGATTCAGGCGCTGACCAGTCCGGTCTGGGATATTTATCTGGGTCGCAAGAACTGTGTGCCTACGGAGTTTATCTATCAGGGATGCTACCCGAGCGCCGAAGAGGCGCTCTCCGTAGGCCAAGGGTTGGCAACTGAAAAGCGTCGGGCCTTCGCGTTGCGCGTCCTGCAGGGGGAGCATCCGGGCGAGGTGCTGACGCTCAACGACGTGCCACTGCAGTTTGGCCCTTACAAGAAATATCGTGATCGTCAGGTGACCGTACAGAAGCGGGAAGATTGAGATGGCGGAAGGGCAGCGCCTGTTCGTCAAGGTGACTCGTGACTCCCTTCCGCAAGTGAAGGACAAGTATCCGTTCCTGTATCTGGAGCGTGGTCGCCTGGAGATCGACGACAGCAGCATCAAGTGGATCGATGCTGATGGCAACGTGGTTCCGTTACCGGTAGCGACGCTTAACGCCTTGCTGCTGGGGCCCGGTACCACGGTGACGCACGAGGCCGTCAAAACGGCAGTGGCAGCCAACTGTTCGATCTGCTGGGTGGGCGAGGACAGCCTGTTGTTCTATGCGGCGGGTTTTCTACCGACCGCAGATACCCGCAATCTGAAGCGGCAAATCGAGCTGGCTTCCGATGCACAGCAGTCGTTGGAAGTTGCCAGACGCATGTTTGCCCGTCGCTTTCCCGATGCCGAACTACAGGGCAAGACGCTGCAGGAAATGATGGGCATGGAAGGTCATCGCGTGCGTGCCCTGTACCAGCAGAAGGCAGAGGAATATCAGGTGGGCTGGAAGGGACGCCAGTTCACGCCTGGCAAGTTCGAGCTGAGCGATGTGACCAATCAGGTGCTGACCGCAACCAACGCGGCGCTGTACGGCATTCTATGCTCGGCAGTTCATAGCATGGGGTATTCGCCGCACATCGGTTTCATCCACTCAGGCAGCCCGCTACCGTTCATCTACGACCTTGCCGATCTTTACAAGGAGTCCCTCTGCATCGATCTGGCTTTTTCTCTCACGCGTGAACTGGCGGGGCGTTACGACAAGCACAAGGTGTCGGCCGCGTTTCGCCGGAGGGTGCTGGATGCGAACCTGTTGACAAGGATCGGGGACGACATTCAGGAAATTTTCGGAGAGGGTAATGCTCGTCGTCGTCGCAAATGACCTGCCGCCGGCGGTCAGGGGACGGATGAAGCTTTGGTTCATCGAGCCCCGTCCTAACGTATTCGTATCGGGCATCAAGGATTCGGTGGCGACGGCGGTGATTGATTATTTATACAAACATTGCCCGCCCGAATCGGGCCTGCTGATGTTTCGATCTCTTCCGCAGCCGCCCGGTTATGAAGTCAGAACCATTGGCCCCCCTCGAAAACCGATGACGAACATCTCGGGTTTGCAGCTCGTTGTCGAAACCCTTGTATCGGCGTAACCCCAAGATCTTGTATCAGTAATAGGGCTCCTTAACAATTTGTTGGTGTCTTCCCCACGCACGTGGGGGTGTTTCCAGGTGCGCGGCAAGTGGGAAGCGCCAGAGCTGGTCTTCCCCACGCACGTGGGGGTGTTTCCCCTGGTCATCTTCGGCCTGAAGAACATGGCGGGTCTTCCCCACGCACGTGGGGGTGTTTCCGCTCGAAACTGTCAGTGACGTATGGGACTACGGTCTTCCCCACGCACGTGGGGGTGTTTCCGAGGGCCTGCCGTACTACGCCAAGCTGGATCGGTCTTCCCCACGCACGTGGGGGTGTTTCCGCTCGAAACTGTCAGTGACGTATGGGACTACGGTCTTCCCCACGCACGTGGGGGTGTTTCCGAGGGCCTGCCGTACTACGCCAAGCTGGATCGGTCTTCCCCACGCACGTGGGGGTGTTTCCAGCCGCTCGGTAGTTTCGCCGCTGGAGTCGGTGTCTTCCCCACGCACGTGGGGGTGTTTCTCGATACCCAGACCCCATGCCGATGCGCTTTAGGTCTTCCCCACGCACGTGGGGGTGTTTCC
>NZ_KB822604.1:0-146386 GCF_000364625.1 Pseudomonas thermotolerans DSM 14292 | reverse complement strand
GCAGCCAGTCTTCCCCACGCACGTGGGGGTGTTTCCGCCTACATCTTCCATGCCCGCAGCGCAGACGGGTCTTCCCCACGCACGTGGGGGTGTTTCCAAGCCGGGAAGATATCCCTCGGCGCTCGAGCCGTCTTCCCCACGCACGTGGGGGTGTTTCTACAACGCATTGGTTGTCGAAAGTCTCCGATGAGTCTTCCCCACGCACGTGGGGGTGTTTCCCAAAAGTCTCACCGTGAGACAAAAGTCCACCAGTCTTCCCCACGCACGTGGGGGTGTTTCCGAGGGCCGCGATTATGAGAAGTGGATCAGGATGTCTTCCCCACGCACGTGGGGGTGTTTCTAAGGATCGCGGGCGATGGTTTCCGGCAGTGCTGTCTTCCCCACGCACGTGGGGGTGTTTCCAGATCGAGCGCGCCATCAAGCGCCAGCGTGCGGTCTTCCCCACGCACGTGGGGGTGTTTCCATGGATAAGAAGTGGCACAGCTTCGGGAAGTCGTCTTCCCCACGCACGTGGGGGTGTTTCTATGCGCGCCTGATGAAGCGCAAGGACGAGGGCGTCTTCCCCACGCACGTGGGGGTGTTTCCACGTCGTGCGCCGCGTTGACCATGATTTCCTCGTCTTCCCCACGCACGTGGGGGTGTTTCCCCTTGTGAAACCCTCCGCTGGCATCGGCCACGGTCTTCCCCACGCACGTGGGGGTGTTTCCTGCACGGCTTGGGAATCGAACAGCTCACTGCCGTCTTCCCCACGCACGTGGGGGTGTTTCCTCCCAGCGCTTGATAACTTTGCCCTTGTGGCCGTCTTCCCCACGCACGTGGGGGTGTTTCTTCATCGCGCTTCGACTCCGGATCTCTTCCAGCGTCTTCCCCACGCACGTGGGGGTGTTTCCGCAGCTGGACAACAAGGCCCTGCGGGACCTGGGTCTTCCCCACGCACGTGGGGGTGTTTCCATCATGTTGTCCGCTGTCGTGGCTCGGCTGGCGTCTTCCCCACGCACGTGGGGGTGTTTCTCTGCATCTATAGGCGACTTCACTCGCCAGGCGGTCTTCCCCACGCACGTGGGGGTGTTTCTTTCCAGTTCGCACCCAGAGCGCTTGGGAAGCTGTCTTCCCCACGCACGTGGGGGTGTTTCCGGCAAAGAGCCTACCGAGAGCGGCAGAAGGCGGTCTTCCCCACGCACGTGGGGGTGTTTCTCGCAGAAGCCGGGCCATTCTGCCGGGGCAGTAGTCTTCCCCACGCACGTGGGGGTGTTTCCCCAGCGGGTTGGATCGACGATTCGACCGTCCGGTCTTCCCCACGCACGTGGGGGTGTTTCCCCGCTTCGGCGGGTTTTTTATTGCTCGGAGAAGTCTTCCCCACGCACGTGGGGGTGTTTCCAGATCCGCGCGCTGATGGCCGCCGAGCAGGTCGTCTTCCCCACGCACGTGGGGGTGTTTCTGGAAGTGCGGCCATAAGTGCCGCTCGTCAGCAGTCTTCCCCACGCACGTGGGGGTGTTTCCTGAGGAGCTTACTGATCCTGATTTATCGCTATGTCTTCCCCACGCACGTGGGGGTGTTTCCAAATAGCGACCCATCCGGCACAGTGCTGATGAGTCTTCCCCACGCACGTGGGGGTGTTTCCGGAGCCGATATAGTGCAAACAGGTGTCGAGTTGTCTTCCCCACGCACGTGGGGGTGTTTCTGAAGCAGATTGATGATGAAAAGGTGCTGGCCGGTCTTCCCCACGCACGTGGGGGTGTTTCTCAACTCCTGCGCAGGTTTGCCCCATGAGTGACGTCTTCCCCACGCACGTGGGGGTGTTTCCGAAGGGGTGAGGCTGTACCTGGCGGCGCTTAGGATGCCGAGTCGGAGTGCGGATAGGGCTCGGAAATGGCACAGCCCATTTGGCCCCCAGGAATGCGCTTGGGGGCAGTGCTTATTTGGGACCGGGACGGTAGGGCCTGACACGGGGGAGATGGCGCACCTGGCGGGATTTGAACCCACGACCCTTGCCTTCGGAGGGCAATACTCTATCCAGCTGAGCTACAGGTGCGTATTTGGAACGAAGGCCTAATTTGACCACTAGCCTTCGCGATTCTCAACTCGGTGAGTACTGCCTTCGGAGAGCAGTACTCTACCCAGCTGAGCTACGAGTGCGTTGCGGGGCGCAATAATACGCATCTCCCCGCCGGGCGTCCATGCCGGTGGTCTCGATCGTCGCCTAGCTGTGATCTCTCAGTTGGTTGTTCATCCGGAGTATTCCCGGAGTTGTGGATATGCATCCTACGCAGCCTTCCAGGAGTCCTGGATGACTCCGCATGAAAATGCCCGTCTTTGCGCCTTGTGGTCGAGCCCTTCTTGTCCAGCGCATCGGGCGAGGCTTGCGTGTCGAGGAGGTAGCTCAGACCGCAGGCGTTAGTGTGCGAGCTGCCTGCAAGTGGCTGCGGCGCTACAAGAGGAAGGGGAGGCTGGTCTGCTGGATCGCTCGTCCCGACCGAACCATTGCTCCGCATGCCACTTCAGCAGATTCTGCTGGCACGTATCGTCGAGCAGCGGCTTGAGCGCAAGATCTATCATCAGGATCGCCTGCGGTCTGGGGCCGTCAGGACCGTGAGCTGGTACAGGCCCCGCGCCAGCCTCGGCTACAGCCCTCCCATCAGCCGTGCGCCACTTCCACTGGACAACGTACTGGGTTTACCCAAGTACACCGAGATCAAGGCCACCTGGATCAAGCTGTGAAACTTGCCGCAAGATCCTCGCCAAAAGGCCGCCGGATGAGGGTAGATCGCCACTTTTTTCCGGTGGTCGGCGACTCGTCTCTTTTGTTGTTTTTTTTGAACGGACTATTGCCCTTTTTCCCCTCATTCCCTAGGATTCGTTTGACATTTCAAACGCCCGGCAAGCGGGGTCGGGGAGCTTCGGGAGCGCGGCAGACTTCCAGGTTTCTCGGGCATTCGCAGCCAGTCGGGGGACCCACGCAATAACAAACAGCGGCGGTCGGTGGCGCCGAGCGTCGCGTATTCCATCATCCACCCGGAGTTTCGGGTGTCGGGTTTCAGGAGACCGCCATGCAATTGAAAGACGCCACGCTGTTCCGCCAGCAAGCCTACATCGATGGCACCTGGCTGGACGCCGACAGCGGCCAGACCATCCAGGTCAACAATCCGGCCACTGGCGAAATCCTCGGCACCGTGCCGAAGATGGGCGCCGCCGAGACCCGTCGCGCCATCGAGGCCGCCGACCGTGCCCTGCCGGCCTGGCGCGCGCTGACCGCCAAGGAACGCGCGCAGATCCTGCGCAAGTGGTTCGAGCTGATCCTGGCCAACCAGGACGACCTGGCCCGCCTGATGACCCTGGAGCAGGGCAAGCCGCTGGCCGAGGCCAAGGGCGAAATCGCCTACGCGGCGAGCTTCATCGAGTGGTTCGCCGAGGAAGGCAAGCGCATCTACGGCGACACCATCCCCGGTCACCAGCCCGACAAGCGCATCATTGTCATCAAGCAGCCGATCGGCGTCACCGCGGCCATCACCCCGTGGAACTTCCCCTCGGCGATGATCACCCGCAAGGCCGGCCCGGCCCTGGCCGCCGGCTGCACCATGGTGCTCAAGCCTGCCTCCCAGACCCCCTACTCGGCCCTGGCCCTGGCCGTGCTGGCCGAGCGTGCCGGCATTCCCAAAGGGGTGTTCAGCGTGGTCACCGGCAGCGCCGGCGAAGTGGGTGGTGAGCTGACCAGCAACCCCATCGTGCGCAAGCTGACCTTCACCGGTTCCACCGAGATCGGTCGCCAGCTGATGGCCGAATGCGCCCACGACATCAAGAAGGTGTCCCTGGAGCTGGGCGGCAACGCGCCCTTCATCGTGTTCGACGACGCCGACCTGGACAAGGCGGTGGAAGGCGCGCTGATCTCCAAGTACCGCAACAACGGCCAGACCTGCGTGTGCGCCAACCGCCTGTACGTGCAGGATGGCGTCTACGATGCTTTCGTCGAGAAACTCAAGGCCGCGGTGGCCAAGCTGAAGATCGGCAACGGCCTGGACGAGGGCGTCACCACCGGCCCGCTGATCGACGCCAAGGCGGTGGCCAAGGTCCAGGAGCACATCGAGGATGCCGTCGCCAAGGGCGCCAAGGTGGTCAGCGGCGGCAAGCCCCACGCCTTGGGCGGCACCTTCTTCGAGCCGACCATCCTGGTCGACGTGCCCAAGGATGCTCTGGTGGCCAAGGACGAGACCTTCGGCCCGCTGGCGCCGCTGTTCCGCTTCAAGGACGAGGCAGAGGTGATCGCCATGGCCAACGACACCGAGTTCGGCCTGGCCTCCTACTTCTACGCCCGCGACCTGTCCCGCGTGTTCCGCGTCGCCGAGGCCCTGGAGTACGGCATGGTGGGCATCAACACCGGGCTGATCTCCAACGAGGTGGCGCCGTTCGGCGGCATCAAGGCCTCCGGCCTGGGCCGTGAAGGCTCCAAGTACGGCATCGAGGACTACCTGGAAATCAAGTACCTCTGTCTCGGTCTCTGAGGCAGGGTACGCGGGGCGGACCACCTCCGCCCCGCAGTCATTGGGGCAAGGCGCGAAAGAGCGCGCGGCGGCCCAGCTGTAACCCTGAACCCTCGTCTCCGGCAAGCCTGTGCAGTCGATCATCGCATGCTGCACGGCTCCTTCCCGGGGGCGTTCTGGACCCAAGCCGCACGATGAGCGGCCAATGAGGACACCATGAGCAAGAACGAATCCCTCCTGCAACGTCGCCAAGCCGCCGTGGCCCGTGGCGTCAGCCAGATCCACCCGATCGTCGCCGAGCGTGCCGAGAACTCCACCGTATGGGACGTCGACGGCCGCGAGTACATCGACTTCGCCGGCGGCATCGCCGTGCTCAACACCGGCCACCTGCACCCGAAGGTGGTGGCCGCCGTTCAGGAGCAGCTGGGCAAGCTGTCCCACACCTGCTTCCAGGTGCTGGCCTACGAGCCCTACATCGCCCTCTGCGAAGAGATCGCCAAGCGCGTTCCGGGCGACTTCGCCAAGAAGACCCTGCTGGTGACCACCGGCTCCGAGGCCGTGGAAAACGCCGTGAAGATCGCCCGTGCCGCCACCGGCCGTCCCGGCGTGATCGCCTTCACCGGCGCCTACCATGGCCGCACCATGATGACCCTGTCGCTGACCGGCAAGGTGGTGCCCTACTCCGCCGGCATGGGCCTGATGCCCGGCGGCGTGTACCGCGCTCTGGCGCCCTGCGAGCTGCACGGCATCAGTGAGGATGACGCTATCGCCAGCATCGAGCGCATCTTCAAGAACGATGCTGCGCCCAGCGACGTGGCGGCGATCATCATCGAGCCGGTGCAGGGCGAGGGTGGCTTCTACGTCAACTCCAAGTCCTTCATGCAGCGCCTGCGCGCCATTTGCGACCAGCACGGCATCCTGCTGATCGCCGACGAGGTGCAGACCGGCGCCGGCCGTACCGGCACCTTCTTCGCCACCGAGCAGCTGGGCGTAGTCCCGGACCTGACCACCTTCGCCAAGTCGGTCGGCGGCGGCTTCCCGATCTCCGGCGTGTGCGGCAAGGCCGAGATCATGGACGCCATCGCCCCCGGCGGCCTGGGCGGCACCTATGCCGGTAGCCCGATCGCCTGCGCCGCGGCCCTGGCCGTGCTCAAGGTGTTCGACGAAGAGAAACTGCTGGAGCGCGCCCAGGTCGTGGGCGAGAAGCTCAAGACCGGCCTCAAGGCCATCGCCGCCAAGCACAAGGTGATCGGCGACGTGCGTGGTCTGGGCGCAATGGTGGCCATCGAGCTGTTCGAAGACGGCGACGTGCACAAGCCGGCCGCCGAACTGGTCGGCAAGATCGTCGCCCGCGCCCGCGAGAAGGGCCTGATCCTGCTGTCCTGCGGCACCTACTACAACGTGATCCGCTTCCTGATGCCGCTGACCATCCCCGATGCGCAGCTGGAAAAAGGCCTGGCGATCATCGCCGAGTGCTTTGACGAGCTGGCCTGAGCCGGCCCCGCAGTCCGGAGTCTGACTCCGGACTGCGCCCAGGTATGGCGATCGGCACGGTTGGACCGTGGCCTGTCCGCGTACGAACCCAATGTGACCTCGACCCGCTGCGGCGGGTCTTTTTTTGCCCGCGGAAAGGCCCTGCCGATGGGGACTCGTGCCGAATGACGAGCGCCTGGGCGGGCCGCTGCATCCCCGCCAGCCGGGCTACGGCCTGCCTTGGGCCGCGTGCCTGAGCCGTTCGGGGTCGAGGATCTCGATGCCTCCGTAGGTCAGGCGCAGGATGCCCTGGGCCTCCAGGTCCTTGAGGATCTGGTTGGTGGTTTGCCGGGAGATCGCCAGCATCAGCGCCAGCTGCTCCTGGGACAGGTGGATCACCCGCCGCGCGCCGCTGGCCCAGCCGTAGCCCTCGGCGATCATCACCAGGCGCCGGGCCAGGCGTAGGGAGGCCGGCAGTAGGCTCATCTCCTCCAGGGCGACGAAAGCCAGGCGCAGCTTCTGGCTCATCAGCAGGGCCAGGTCGCGCCAGTAGCGCGGTTCTCGCTCGAGCAGGGCGAGCAGCGCCGGCTGCGGCACGTTGAGCAGCAGGGTGGCGCCCTCGGCGTAGGCGTCGTGGGTGCGCGGCTGGCCGTCGAACAGGGCGATTTCGCCGAACCAGGAGGGCGGCTCGATCAGGGTCAGCAGCGCTTCCTTGCCGCTGCTCCCCACCGCACCGATGCGGATCGCCCCTTCCAGCACCGCGTACAGCCCGCAGGGCTTGTCGCCGCGACTGAACAGCCGCTGCCCGGACTCCAGGCGGCGCAGCACGGCGGCGTCGAGCAGCGCCTCGCGCAGCGCCTCGGGCAGTTGGTGGAACCAGAGGCCGTCGAGCAGCCGCGGCAGGTAGGTACGGATGGCGGTCATGGATCTCCCGGGGGTTTGTCGGCTAGCCGACAGTACGCTCGGCTGGCTGGCGGCATTATGGGCGCACCTGCCTGCGAAGCGAGGACAACCATAATGAAAACCCTCACCGACCACCTTGGCCAGTACGCGGAATACCACCGCGACCGGCGCAACATAGTCAGCCATTTCATCGGCATCCCCATGATCGTGGTGGCCGTGGCCATCCTCCTGTCGCGCCCGGGCTTCGCGCTGGGCGGCCTGTGGCTGGCCCCGGCGACCTTGCTGGCGCTGGCCGCCGCCGTCTTCTACCTGCGCCTGGACCTGCGCTTCGGCGTGGTCATGGCGGTACTCCTGTATCTGGCCCTGTGGGCTGGCGCGGTGGTGGCCGGCCAGGGTACCGCGGCTTGGCTGGGCGCCGGCATCGGGCTGTTCGTGATCGGCTGGATCATCCAGTTCATCGGCCACTGGTACGAGGGCCGCAAGCCGGCCTTCGTCGACGACCTGATCGGCCTGGCCATCGGCCCGCTGTTCGTGGTCGCCGAGGCGGCCTTCCTGTTCGGCCTGCGCGACGAGGTGCGCCGCGCCGTCGAGGAGCGCGCCGGGCCGACCTGCATCCGCGAACGCAAGCCCGCGCACTGAGGTTCTCCAGGCCCGGCGCCGGAGGCCGGCTCAGTTCAGGCTGAGCAGGGCGCGGGTCAGCGAGCGGGTGTGGCGGTCCACCATGGTCGGCGCGAAGGGACGTCCGGAGCTGCTGACCATCGCCGTGGTTCCGCTGTTCAGATCGCTGAGGGCGACCCGCAGGTACTGCCAGCGGGGCCGCAGCTTGGCCATGGCCTGCGGCTGGCTGGCCTCCAGCTGGGCGAACTCGGCGTCGAGGATCGGCACCAGCTTGCGCTCGTCCTGGCCGAGGTAGTGGTCGCCGGCCTCGCGGGCGATCTCGAAGGTCCCGATGTAGGAGCGGAACAGGTACTGCACCGCCAGGTACTCGACCTGCACCGGGATCAGTTCCAGCGGGCCGCTGTCGGCCTGGCTGCTGGCCTGGGTGAGGAAGTCGCGCAGCGCCTTGCTGAGGCGCTGGGTGTAGTCCCAAGGCACGTCCTCCTCGTTGTAGCCGAAGGAAAGGCCGCGGCGCAGTTCGTCGGTCAGTTCCTGGTGTGCTTGGCGCAGCTCGGGGCTGGCGCCGGAGACGCCCTGCAGGGTGGTGGCGAGGGCGGCGAGGTCCTGGTGCAGGCGTTCCAGGTGCTGGCTCTGGAAGCCCTCGCCGCGGTACAGCAGCAGGCTGCTGGTGGCGCGGCAGGCATGGACCTGGAGGAGTTCGTAGGGGTTGGCCGGACGGGCGGCGGCGGTCAGCGCGAACAGGCCGACCAGCAGCGCAAGCCCCCAGGCGAGCAGCGGGTGCCGTACTGCCGTGTTGTGCATGCCGAGGTGCTCCTTGTTGTTGTGAGCGTCGGTAACGCCTGCCAGCTTACTGCCTCGCGGCCCGGTGGACATGGCTCCAAAGTGTGATTTTGTACGGCGCTTCGGCCAACTCAGGCGCGCTGTCCGTGCAGCTGGCGGAGGATCCGGGCGCTCTGCTCATCGGCGGGGAAGAAGGTCTCCAGGGCCAGCTCGGCGAGGGTGACGTCCACCGCAGTACCGAACACCGTGGTGGTGCTGATCAGGCTGAGCACGCCCCAGGGGGTGTCCAGCTGCAGCGGCACCAGCACCCCGCCGGGCTCGGTCGGGCCGGCGGGCGCCGGGTAGCCGGCCAGCTCGGCGAGTAGCTCGCCCAGCCGGGCGTCGGCGCTGACCTCCAGGTCGCGCTGCAGGCGCGCCAGCAGGTGGGCGCGCCACTGCGCCAGGTTGCGGATGCGCGGCGCCAGCCCCTGCGGATGCAGGCCGAGGCGCAGCACGTTGATCGGCGGACGCAGCAGCTCCTCCGGCAACCCGGCGAGCAGCGGGGCGACGCATCGGTTGGCGGCCAGCAGCTGCCAGTGGCGGTCGATGGCCAGCGCCGGGTTCGGCTCGTGGGCGGCGAGCAGCTGGTCGATGGCCTCGCGCGCGGCCGACAGGGCCGGGTCTTCGTGATCGGCCAGGCGCTGGCGGTGGCGCTGTTCGCCGAGCTGCAGTGGTTCGGCCTCAAGCGCTCCCAGATGCAGCCGCTGGCCTCCTAGAAACGATTTCGCCCACCCGCGCCACGGGGCGCCGGGTGGGCGAAGCGTTCGCTCCTGGCGGGGCTCAGCGGTTGAGCACCGGCTGGCCGGCCTTGGGCTTGAAGTACAGGGTCTTGCCGCGCTCCAGACCGTCCAGGCTGTCGTGGTCCTTGGCGACCTCGGCCTCGATGGGCTCCTCCTGGCCGGCCACCTTGAGGGTCACCCGGGTGATCGCGCCGAGCGGACGGATGTCGCGCACCTCGGCGAGCTGGTGGCCTTCCAGGGCGGTACGCGACAGCGACACCTCGTGGGGGCGGAACAGCACGTGGTGGTTGTCGCCGATGAACAGGCGGTTGGCGTCGCCGAGGAAGTGGTAGACGAAGTCACTCTTCGGATGCTCGTAGACTTCGCCGGGCGCGCCGATCTGCTCGATCACCCCCTTGTTCATCACCACGATGCGGTCGGCGACTTCCATGGCCTCCTCCTGGTCGTGGGTGACGAACACGCTGGTCAGGTGCACCTCGTCGTGCAGGCGTGCCAGCCAGCGGCGCAGCTCCTTGCGAACCTTGGCGTCGAGGGCGCCGAACGGCTCGTCGAGGAGCAGCACCTTGGGCTCCACGGCCAGGGCACGGGCCAGGGCGATGCGCTGGCGCTGGCCACCGGAGAGCTGTTCCGGGTAGCGGTCGGCGAGCCAGTCGAGCTGCACCAGGCCGAGCAGGTCGTGGACCTTCTGCTTGATCTGCGCCTCGCTGGGGCGGATCGCCTTGGGCTTCATGCGTAGGCCGAAGGCCACGTTGTCGAACACCGTCATGTGGCGGAACAGGGCGTAGTGCTGGAACACGAAGCCGACGTTGCGGTCGCGGACGTCGCGTCCGGAAACGTCCTCGCCGTGGAACACGATGCTGCCGCTGTCCGGAGTCTCCAGGCCGGCGATGATCCGCAGCAGGGTGGTCTTGCCGCAGCCGGAGGGGCCGAGCAGGGCGACCAGCTCGCCGCTCTGGATGTCCAGGTTGATGTTGTCCAGCGCCTTGAAGGTATTGAACTGCTTGCTGACGTTACGGATCTCGATCGACATGAATTATTCCTCCGCGTCACTGTGACGTAGGCGGGACAGACGGTTTTCGCTCCACTGCTTGAGCAGCAGGATGACCAGGGCCATGACCAGCAGCAGACTGGCGACGCTGAAGGCGGCGACGTGGTTGTACTCGTTGTAGAGGATCTCGACGTGCAGCGGCAGGGTGTTGGTCAGGCCGCGGATGTGCCCGGAGACCACCGACACCGCGCCGAACTCGCCCATCGCCCGGGCGGTGCAGAGCACCACGCCGTAGATCAGGCCCCATTTGATGTTCGGCAGGGTGACGTGCCAGAACATCTGCCAGCCGTTGGCGCCGAGCAGACGCGCGGCCTCCTCCTCCTGGGTACCCTGTTCCTGCATCAGCGGGATCAGTTCGCGGGCCACGAAGGGGAAGGTGACGAACAGGGTGGCCAGGACGATGCCCGGCACGGCGAAGACGATCTGGATGTCGTGGTCGCTCAGCCAGGGACCGAACCAGCCCTGGCTGCCGAACATCAGCACGTAGATCAGACCGGCGATCACCGGCGACACCGAGAAGGGCAGGTCGATCAGGGTGATCAGCACGCTCTTGCCGGGGAACTCGTATTTGCTCACGCACCAGGCGGCGGCCACGCCGAACACCAGGTTGAGGGGCACCGAGATGCCCACGGCGATCAGGGTCAGCTTCAGCGCGGCGATGGCGTCCGGCTCGAAGATCGCCGCGAAGAAGGTGCCGAAGCCCAGCTTGAGGGCCTGGCTGAGCACCACCAGCAGGGGCAGCACGAGGAACAGCAGGAACACCAGCCAAGCGCCGGCGATCAGCAGGCGGCGGCCGAGCGGGTTGCCGCGCCGCGCGGCGTTGGCCACCGCAGCGGCCGTCAGGGTAGCGGATGACATGACGGGCTCCTCCTCAGGTCGATGCGGTCGAGATGCGCCGCTGCAGCAGGTTGATCAGCAGCAGCAGGACGAAGGCCACCACCAGCATCAGCACGCCGATGGCGGTGGCGCCGTGGTAGTCGTACTGGTCCAGCTTGACCATGATCAGCAGCGGTAGGATCTCGGTCTTCATCGGCATGTTGCCGGCGATGAAGATCACCGAGCCGTACTCGCCGACGCCGCGGGCGAAGGCCAGGGCGAAGCCGGTCAGCCAGGCCGGCAGCAGGGCCGGCAGTAGCACGTAGCGGAACACCTGCAGGGGCTTGGCGCCCAGGCAGGCGGCTGCCTCCTCGACCTCCTTGGGAATGTCGGCGAGTACCGGCTGCAGGGTGCGCACCACGAAGGGCAGGGTCACGAAGGTCAGTGCCAGGGTGATGCCCAGCGGGGTGTAGGCGATCTTCAGGCCTATCATCCCGGCCAGCTGACCGATCGGCCCGTTCGGCGCGTAGAGCGCGGTGAGGGCGATGCCGGCCACCGCGGTGGGCAGGGCGAAGGGTAGGTCGATCATCGCCTCGATGATCTTGCGCCCGGGAAAGCTATAGCGCACCAGCACCCAGGCCAGCAGGGTGCCGATCAGTCCGTTGAGCAGGGCGGCGGCCAGGGCGGTGCCGAAGGAAAGCTTGAGCGCGGCGAGTACGCGCGGTGCGGAGATGATGTTCCAGAACTGTTCCCAGGTGAGCTGGGCGGCATGGATGAACATCGCGGCCAGCGGGATCAGCACCAACAGGCTGAGGTACACCAGGGTGTAGCCCAGCGTCAGCCCGAAGCCGGGTATGACGGGGGAAGTGCGTCGAGACATCGTCTGTCCTTTAGTCTGCCTGCTTGTCGGTCAGGAGCGCCCGAGGCGGCCTGCCGTGTTGCCGGGCAGTTGAAAAACCGCTGAGGTTCTCAACAGCCTGTGCGCTGTCCCCGGGAGCGACGAAGGGAAGCCGGCTGGCTTCCCTGTCGCACCACGGGGGCGGGGATTCTAACTCCCCAGGGCCGCGGGAGGGCGAGCCTCCCGCGATTCGTCCTCAATGGGCCTGGTAGATCTGGTCGAAGACGCCGCCGTCACCGAAGAATTTCGGCTGAGCGACCTTCCAGCCGCCGAAGTGCTCGTCGATGGTCACCAGTTTCAGGTCCGGGAACTGCTCGGAGAACTCGGCAGCCACCGACTTGTCGCGCGGCCGGTAGAAGTTCTTCGCGGCGATGCGCTGGCCTTCCGGCGAGTAGAGGTAGTTCAGGTAGGCCTCGGCCAGCTTGCGGGTGCCCTTGCGCTCGACGTTCTTGTCCACCACG
This sequence comes from Pseudomonas thermotolerans DSM 14292, assembly GCF_000364625.1. Classification (GTDB taxonomy): domain Bacteria; phylum Pseudomonadota; class Gammaproteobacteria; order Pseudomonadales; family Pseudomonadaceae; genus Aquipseudomonas; species Aquipseudomonas thermotolerans. The sequence continues at coordinate 134,134 of NZ_KB822604.1, read as the reverse complement.
GTGACCGGCGGCTCGGCGAGGATGGAGAGCGACGGAGCGACGATCTCCAGGTTGTCGCCGCCTTCCTCCTTGAGGGCCAGGAAGGCTTCGTTCTCCCAGGCCAGCAGCACGTCGCCGATCTTGTTGTTGACGAAGGTGATGGTCGAGCCGCGGGCGCCGGTGTCGAGCACCGGGACGTTCTTGTAGAGCTTCTCGACGAATTCCTTGGCCTTCTCCTCGCTGCCGTACTGCTGCTCGGCGTAGGCCCAGGCGGCCAGGAAGTTCCAGCGCGCGCCGCCGGAGGTCTTCGGGTTCGGGGTGATCACCGAGACGTCCTCGCGCACCAGGTCGTCCCAGTCCTTGATGTTCTTCGGGTTGCCCTTGCGCACCAGGAACACGATGGTCGAGGTGTACGGGGTGCTGGAGTCCGGCAGGCGCGACTGCCAGTCCTCGGGGATCAGCTTGCCGAGGCTGTGCAGCTCGTCGATGTCGCCGGCCAGGGCCAGGGTCACCACGTCGGCGCGCAGACCGTCGATCACCGCGCGGGCCTGCTTGCCCGAGCCGCCGTGGGACTGCTGGATGGTCACCGGCTCGTTGCCTTGCTCTTTCCAGTACTTGGTGAAGGCCTGGTTGAACTCGACGTACAGCTCGCGGGTCGGGTCGTAGGACACGTTGAGCAGGGTCTGCTCGGCCAGCGCCGGGCCGGCGATCAGGGTGCTGGCCAGGGCGGCCAGGGCGAAACGGCGGATGGTCATGGTCTTGGCTCCTGAAATTCGACTGTTGTTTGTTCAGCTTCTGGGTTGGCTGGGTTGGCGGTTGGCGCTGCGGTTTCTCAGGGCCGCATTCGCGTGCAGCGCGGCACCGGGATGCTCGCGCTGGGGCTGCTGAATCGGGGAAGCATGCGGCGTACCTCCGGCGGTCCGGTCGGGATGAGGATCAGGACTGCTTGCTGGGCTGCTGCAGGCGGAATTTTTCCTTGCGCTCGATCTGCACGACCTGGCCGTTGTGGACGGTGATTTCCACCGAGCCGAATCGCAGGCCCTGCAGGGCGCTATGGATCTCGCGCAGGATGCCGGCTTCGTCCTGGCCTTCGATGCTGCGAAGAGGGGCGCTCATCTCGATCTGCTCCTTTGAGAAAGGTACCCGTGACGTGGGAAGGTCGCTGGGCGTGGAGCGGATAGTAGAAAAGCCCTTAATATTCTGAAAAATACTATTTAAGAATTTTGACATACGAATTTGTTTTGATTGGGGCGAATGGCTGTCGCCCTCGCCGTCCAGTCCTGCTTTAATGCAGCCCTTTACCGCGGGACGCCGCCAGCACACCGGCTGCCGTCGGACAATGGAATGCCTCCTGAACGGCTGGCGCCCGGCACCACTCTCGCTTGGGGATTCGTATGAAAGCGCTTTGCACCTGGCTGTGTGCCGCCCTCTGTCTCTGCCTGCCCGGCCTGGCCGCGGCGGCCGAACTGGACGGGGCGGTACTGAGCCTGCTCTGGGCCGTGCCCTTCGTCGGCATCCTGCTGTCGATCGCCTTGTTGCCGATCTTCGCCGGGCATGTCTGGCATAACCACTTCGGCAAGATCACCCTGGCCTGGGCGCTGGCCTTCCTGATCCCCTTCTGCGTCGAATACGGCCTGCACGACAGCGCGGCGTTGGTGGTCCACGCCCTGCTTGCCGAGTACATCCCCTTCATCATCTTGCTGTTCGCCCTCTACACCATCTCCGGTGGCATCCTGCTGTGGGGCAACCTGCACGGCTCGCCGGCGGTGAACACCGGTCTGCTGGCCATCGGCGCCCTGCTGGCCTCGCTGATGGGCACCACCGGGGCGGCCATGCTGCTGATCCGCCCGCTGCTGCGTGCCAACGACAACCGCAGGCACCGCGTGCACGTGGTGGTGTTCTTCATCTTCCTGGTGGCCAATGTCGGCGGCGGCCTGACCCCGCTGGGCGACCCGCCGCTGTTCCTCGGCTTCCTGAAGGGTGTCGACTTCCTCTGGACGGTACAGCACATGGCCCTGCCGGTGGCCCTGCTGAGCGCGGCCCTGCTGCTGGTCTTTTACCTGCTCGACCGCCACTTCTATGCCCGCGAGGACGAGTTGCTGCCCAGGGACCCCTCGCCGGACTCGCCGCTGCGCCTGTACGGTAAGTGGAACCTGCTGCTGCTCGCCGGCGTGGTAGGCGCGGTGCTGCTCTCCGGACTCTGGCAGTCGGGCGTGCGCTTCGACGTCATGGGCACTCCGGTGGAGCTGCAGAACCTGGTGCGTGACGCCCTGCTGATCGGCCTGGCGCTGGTCTCCCTGGCCATTACCCCGAAGCAGGTGCGTGCCGGTAACGAGTTCGACTGGGGGCCTATCCTCGAGGTTGCCAAGCTGTTCGCCGGGATCTTCGTCACCATCGCCCCGGCCATCGCCATCCTGCGCGCCGGCAGCGCGGGCGAACTGGCCGCGCTGGTGGGCCTGGTGACCGGCGCCGACGGCCAGCCGATCGACGGCTGGTACTTCTGGCTGTCCGGCGGTCTGTCCGCTTTCCTCGACAACGCTCCCACCTACCTGGTGTTCTTCAACCTGGCCGCCGGCGATGCCCAGGTGCTGATGCACCAGCTGCCCGGCACCCTGCTGGCGATCTCCATGGGCTCGGTGTTCATGGGGGCCATGACCTACATCGGCAATGCGCCGAACTTCATGGTCAAGGCCATCGCCGAGCAGCGCGGGGTGGCCATGCCGAGCTTCTTCGGCTACATGGCCTGGTCCCTGGTGATCCTGCTGCCGCTGTTCGTGCCCCTGCACCTGGTGTTCTTCCTCTAGGCGCTAGGAGCGCCGTGCCGGTCGAGGAAGTCCCGGCCGGCGGCACAGGCAGCGTCCTTGCGCGTCACAAATTAACAAAAATGCATAAATAAATAATTTCTTATTCCTTAACAGACATATCCCGGCCTCCTAGACTGGCGCCCATCGAGACCCACGTTTCCAAGGAGGCCGAGATGGCCACGCCGAGCATTCGCTACCTGATCCTTCCCGGCTGGCAGGGCTCGCCGGACGATCACTGGCAGAGCCACTGGCAGCGCAGCCTGCCCAACGCCGTGCGGGTCGAGCAGCGCGACTGGCAGAATCCGCGCCGCCTGGACTGGGTGGCCGCCCTGGAGCAGGCGGTCGCCGCCGAGCCGACCCCGGCCATCCTGGTCGCCCACAGCCTGGGCTGCATCACCGTCGCCCACTGGGCTGCGCAGGCGTCCCCGGCACTACTCGCCCGGGTACGCGGCGCCCTGCTGGTGGCCCCGGCGGACGTCGAGCGGCCGGGTTGCCCGGCAGAGCTGCGCGACTTCGCGCCCATCCCCCGTGCGCTGCTGCCGTTCCCCGCCCAGTTGGTCGGCTCGGACAACGACCACGCCGCCAGCGTGCCGCGGGTTCTGGAGCTGGCTCGCGACTGGGGCGCCGAGACGGCGATCCTCGCCGGCGCCGGGCACATCAACGTGAGGTCCGGGCACCGCCGCTGGGAGCAGGGCTTCGCCTACCTGTACCGCCTGCAGGGGCTGATCGAGCAGCAGGCCCGCCGCCGCGCCTGAGCCCCCTTTCATCCGACCGGAAAGCACCCGGGCCGTCGCCCCTGCGGCCGGCCCGGGCGGGAGCATTGCCATGACCGATCAGAACCACATAGCCCAGCCGCTGTTGACCCTGCCCGACGCCGACAGGAGCCCGCTGAGCATCCGTGCCAAGGCGCTGGTGTTCGTCGACCCGCGCTCGCGCCAGCTGCGCGAGGCCATGCAGCGCCTGGCGCCGAGCGGCCTGCCGGTGCTGATCCAGGGCGAGACCGGCACTGGCAAGGAGCTGCTGGCCCGGCACATCCACCGCGAGAGCGAGCGGCCCGGGCTGTTCGTCGCAGTCAATTGCGGCAGCCTGAGCCCCAGCCACGGCGAGGCCGAGCTGTTCGGGCATACCGCCAGCGCCCATGCCGGCGCGGCCAGCAGCCGGGCCGGCTGGTTCGGTTCGGCCAACGGCGGCACCCTCTACCTGGACGAGATCGGCGACCTGCCGCTGGCGCTGCAAGGCAAGCTGCTCGCCGCCCTGGAGACCCGCGAGGTGATCCGGGTCGGTGCCAGCCAGGCGCAGCCGGTGGACGTGCGTCTGGTGGCCGCCACCAGCATCGACCTGGCCCAGGCGGTGGCCGCCGGCAAGTTCTACGAGCGGCTGTTTCTCTATCTCAACGAAGGCCGTCTGCGGCTGCCGCCGTTGCGCGAGCGGATCGGCGACATCCTGCCGCTGGCCGAGTACTTCCTCGGCGTGCACGCCCAGCGTCTGCGCCTGCCGCTACCGCTGATCAGCAGCGCCGCCCAGCAGCAGCTGGAGACCTACGTCTGGCCAGGCAACACCCGCGAGCTGGAGAGCGTCATCCACTTCGCTCTGCTGGTCTGCCCGGGCGCGGAGATCCGCCCTGAGCACCTCAACCTGCCGGCGCCGGACCTGGCCGGGCTGGCTGCCCAGCTGCGCCGGCTGGCCGCCGATCCGGCCCGCCAGGGGGAACTGCGTACGCTGCTCGACGAGCTGGGCGGCGCGCTGTCCGGCTAGGCCGGACGCCGGACTAGACGTTCGCGAGTGGCGCGCAGCGGTGGCAGCGGCAGGGCGGCCAGCACGCTCAAGACCAGCACCCCGACGCCCAGCAGCGGCAGATTGGCCAGCCCGTAGTGGGCGCTCAGCCAGGCCCCGCCGAGCCAGGCGCCGCTGGCGTTGCCGAGGTTGAAGGCGGCGTGGCTCAGGGTCGCCGCCAGGCTGGCCGATTCCCCGGCCTGTTCCACCAGCAAAAGCTGCAGCGGCGAGGAGATCGCGAAGCTGGCGATGCCCCAGAGCAGCAACAGGCCGAGTGGCAGCAGCGGCTGGCCGAGCAGGGCGAAGAGGCCGAGCAGGGCCAGCGCGCTGCTGCCCAGGGCCAGGGGAATGGCATGGCGCAGACCACGGTCGGCGAGACGCCCGCCGAGCAGGTTGCCTAGGGTCAGGCCGATGCCGAACAGCAGCAGGGCGCCGTTGTTCTGCTCGGCGCTGTAGCCGCCCACCTCGCGCAGTAGCGGGCTGATGTAGGTGAACACGCTGAACAGCGCCACCGAGGACAGGCAGCAGATGCCCAGGGCATGCAGCACCGGGCGGCGCAGCACGCCGCTCCAGGCGCCCTGCGCGTTGCGCTGCGGGGCTTGGCCGTGGGGTAGCCAGAGCAGCTGGGCCAGCCAGGTGAGCAGGCCGAGGCCGGCGACCACGAAGAAGGTTACCCGCCAGCTGGTGGCCTGGCCCAGCCAGGCGCCCAGGGGGACGCCGAGCACGTTGGCGATGGTCAGCCCGCTGAGCACCAGGGCCATGGCCGAGGCGCGGCGCTCTATTGGGGCCAGCTCGGCGGCCAGCAGGGTGGCGCAGCCGAAGAAGCCGGCATGGCTGATCGCGGTGAGCATGCGCGCGGCGAGCAGCCAGCGGTAGTCCGGGGCGAGGGCGCAGGCCAGGTTGCCGAGGGCGTAGGCGCCCATCAGCCAGAGCAGTGCGCGACGCCGTGGCAAGCGGCCGAGCAGCGGGCCGAGTAGCGGCGCGCCGATCACTACGCCCAGGGCGTAGGCACTGACCAGCAGGCCGGCGTCGGCCAGGCTGACCCGAAGGTCGCCGGCCACCTCCGGGAGCAGGCCCATGATGATGAATTCGCTGCTGCCGACGACGAAGCCGCCGAGGGCCAGCGCCAGCAGGGGCAGGGAGAGGAGGGAGGCGGGAGTCATGGACAAATCTGGGTACGGCACAGGGCGGGGGCGCGCATTGTGCGGCAATTGCCTGGCGGCGGGAATGCCCGCGTGATCTTCCCGCGTGGCGGAGGTGCCCTAGTGACCGGTGCCGAGGAACTTGCGCAAGAACTGCCGGGTGCGTTCTTCCCGGGGTGCGCTGAACAGCTCGCGGGCCGGGCCCTGCTCGACGATCAGTCCTTGGTCGATGAACACCGCGCGGTTGGCCACGTCGCGGGCGAAGCTCATCTCGTGGGTGACGATCACCATGGTGCGGCGCTCCTCGGCCAGGCTGCGGATGGTGCTGAGCACCTCGCCGACCAGCTCCGGGTCGAGTGCCGAGGTGGGCTCGTCGAAGAGGATCACGTCCGGTTGCATGGCCAGCGCACGGGCGATCGCCACGCGCTGCTGCTGGCCGCCGGAGAGGCGCTTCGGGTAGGCGTTCTCCCTGCCTGCCAGGCCCACCTTCGCGAGTAGCGCCCGGCCGCGCTCCTCGGCCTGGGCGCGGGGTTCCTTCTTGACCACCAGCGGACCCTCGATGACGTTCTCCAGGGCGGTGCGGTGGGGGAACAGGTTGAAGTTCTGGAACACGAAGCCGACGTGCTGGCGCAGCTGGCGGATCAGCGCCTGCTGGGGCTTGAGCGGGCGGTCCGCGTCGACCTCGATGTCGCCGACCCGGATACGCCCGCCGCTGGGCGTCTCCAGCAGGTTCAGGCAGCGCAGCAGGGTGGTCTTGCCCGAGCCGCTGGGGCCGATGATGGCCACCACCTCGCCGGCGCTCACCTCGAGGTCGATGCCCTTGAGCACCTCATGGCCCTGGAAGGCCTTCTTCAGGTTGCGGACGGAAATCATCAGGAATCCAGTTCGTGGCGGTTGGCGCGCGCCTCCAGGCGCCCCTGGCCGTAGGCCAGGACGCTGGCCAGCGCCCAGTAGAGCAGCGCGGCGGCGAGGTACATGGTGAAGATCTCGAAGGTCCGCGCGGTGATCAACTGCGCCTGGCGGAATAGTTCCGGCACCTGGATGGTGGCGGCCAGGGCGGTGTCCTTGACCAGCGAGATGAAGCTGTTGCCCAAGGGCGGCAGCGCGGTGCGCGCGGCCTGCGGGAGGATCGCCCGGTACAGGGTCTGCGTGCGGGTCATGCCGATGCTGGCGGCGGCCTCCCACTGGCCGCGGTCGATGGAGGCGATGGCGCCGCGGAGGATCTCCGAGGTGTAGGCGGCCATGTTCAGGGAGAAGCCGATCAACGCCGCCGGCAGCGGCTCCAGCTGGATGCCCAGCTGCGGCAGGCCGTAATAGATCATGAACAGCTGGACCAGCAGCGGGGTGCCGCGGAAGAAGGACACGTAGACCCGCGCCAGGCCGCGCAGCGGCGCTACGCCGTAGAGGCGCGAGAGGGCCAGCACGAAGCCCAGCAGCAGGCCGAAGAACATGCCGCCGATGCTCAGCACTATGGTGTAGACCGCCCCCTTGAGCAGGAAGGGGGCGGAGTCCAGGACCAGTTGCAGGCTGGTCTCGATCATTGGGTGACGTCAGCCTTGAACCATTTCTCGGAGAGCTGCCCGAGGGTGCCGTCGGCGCGCAGCTTGGCGATCGCCCGGTTGATCGCCGCCAGCAGCTCCGCGTTGCCCTTGCGCAGGGCCACCCCGGCCTCCTGGCGGGAGAACGGCTGACCGGCCACCACCAGCTGACCGCCGGTCTTCTCGACCATGTCGAAGGCAGCCAGGCGGTCGATCAGGATGGCGTCGATGCGACCGAAGCGCAGGTCCTGGAGCTTGGTGGGGTCGTCGTCGTAGGTCTTGATCACGGCGCCCGGCACGTTCTCCTTCAGCCACTGCTCGTAGTTGGTGCCCAGGCCGACGCCGACCTTCTTGCCGGCCAGGCTGCGTGGGCCGGTGAACTGCGCGGCGTTGTCCTTGCGCGCCATGGCCTGGATGCCGGAGACCGTGTAGGGGGTGGAGAAGTCGTACTTGCGACTGCGCTCCTCGGTGATGGTCACCTGGTTGATCACCGCATCCAGGCGCCCGGACTCCAGAGCGGCGAGGATGCCGTCCCACTTGGTCGGCTGGAACTCGGCCTTCACCCCCAGTTCCCTGGCCAGGGCCTCGGCGAACTCCACCTCGAAACCGGTCAGCCGGCCGCTTTCGTCCTGGTAGTTGAACGGCGGGTAGGTGCCTTCCAGACCGATCTTGATGCTGCCCTTGGCCTGGATCTGTTCAAGCAGGTCGGCGGCGAGGGTCGGGAGGCTGAGACTGGCGCCGAGCAGCAGGCTCAGGCTGCCGAGCAGGAAACGGCGGCGGAGGGCGGTAAGGCGCATCGATAGACCCCTTCGGCTGAAGATGGTGTTTAGCAGGTTAGGTCAACTCTTGGGAATTGCGACTATAGGGCCAGCTCTCTTATTCGTATAAATAATTAAAAATTATCTTAAGTGCGCACCTGGTTATTTATCAGTGCTCCGATCAGGATGGGCACGCATAGGCGAACAGCGCCGGCGAACCACCGGTGTGCAGGAACAGCAGCGGCCCCTCGGCGAAGGACTGGCGCTCGATGCCGTCCAGCAGCCCGGCGAAGGCCTTGCCGGTGTACACAGGGTCGAGCAGCAGGCCCTCGCTGCCGGCCAGCCGACGGATCGCCGTCCAGGAAGCGGGGTTGGGCTCGCCGTAGCGCGGCGCGTAGTACTGGTCCCAGAGCTCCACGTCCACCTCCGGCACGGGCACGCCGAGCAGCGTGCCGATGCCCTGCAGCAGGCCATCCACCTTGGGTCGCTGGCCGGCCTGCGGCCGCGACACCGTGACCCCCACCACCCGGGTGCCGGGCAGCGCGTGGCCCAGGCCGAAGGCCAGTCCGGCATGGGTGCCGGCGCTGCCGGAGGCGAGCACCACCGCGGCGAAGCGCTTGCCGCTGCGCTCGATCTGCCCGGCCAGCTCCAGGCCGGCGCGCACGTAGCCCAGGGCGCCCAGTGGGTTGGAACCGCCGATGGGCACCAGATAGGGCCGCCTGCCGGCGGCGCGCAGGCGTTCGGCGGCGGCCTGCAGCTGGGCGTCGGCATCGTCCAGGTTGTCCACCAGCTCCACTTCGGCGCCGAACAGCTCGAGCAGTCGGCGGTTGCCGTTGCCCAGGTAGTCCGGCGAGTCGGTGTCGATCGGGTTCTCCAGCAGGGCCAGGCAGCCCAGGCCCAGGCGCGCGGCCACCGCAGCGGTCTGGCGCACGTGGTTGGACTGGATGGCCCCGGCGGTCACCAGGGTATCGGCGCCCTGGCGCAGGGCGTCAGCGGCGAGGAATTCCAGCTTGCGCACCTTGTTGCCGCCGAGGGCGAAGGAGGTGGCGTCGTCACGCTTGACCCAGATGTCCCGGCCGAGTTGGCGGGACAGGCGTTCCAGACGCTCCAGCGGGGTGGGCGCGGCGAACAGGTCGAGACGTGGGAAGCGGGCGAGGGCGGTGGCGAGCATGTTGGACTCCGGAGGCGGGACAGGCAGAGATTCTTTATAGCCAGCGCCTTGCGCCGGTGAAACCCGCGCAGTGGCGTGGTCCGCCGGCAGGCGAGGCATAATCCCGTCCATGCTATGGACGAATTGGAATAAAAAACGAACAAATAATTCTTTTTGGATTTATGGAAATTTGGTTACTGTGCGCATCCTCCGCCGTAAGGATCGGGCGGCGGGCCGTGCCTCCGGACTGAAACGGTCCCCTGGACCCTGCAGCGGTCGTGCGAAACGAATTCCAAAAGAAAGCGAAAGATCTTAGGAGCAAATCACGATGAACAAGTCCCCCTGGCGCTGGCCGTGGCCCTTGGCGCCCTGTCCCTGCAGGCGAATGCCGGCGGCTTTATCGAGGACAGCACCTCCTCCCTGACCCTGCGCAACTTCTATTACGACCTGAACAACAAGAACACCGCGGATAACCGCAACGAGGCCAACGAATGGGGCCAGGGCTTCATCTTCAACTACGCCTCCGGCTTCACCGAAGGCACCGTGGGGGTGGGCGTCGACGTGATCGGCCTGCTCGGCGTCCGCCTCGATGGCGGTGGTGATGGCGATACTGCCAACCGCCGCAAGCCCGGCCAACTGTTCCCGACAGAGAGCAACGGCAAGGCGGCCCATGAATACAGCAAGGCCGGCGCGACCGCCAAGCTGCGCATTTCCAAGACCGAGGCGCGCATTGGCACCCTGCTGCCCAAGCTGCCGGTGGTGACCTACAACGATGGCCGCCTGCTGCCGCAGCTGTTCGAAGGCGGGCAGATCACCTCCAACGAGATCGATAACCTGACCCTGACCGCCGGTCAGCTGGAGCACACCAAGACCCGCAGCTCCACCGACGACATCGGTCTGCGCATCGCCGGCGCCAGCGAGAACACCAACAAGTTCTACTTCGCCGGCGGCGACTGGAAGGTCAGCAAGGACCTGACCCTGCAGTACTACTACGGCAACCTGGAAGACTTCTACAAGCAGCACTTCCTGGGCGCCAGCCACAACTGGCAGATCGGTCCGGGAAGCCTGAAGACCGACCTGCGTTACTTCGACAGCCGCGCCGACGGCAAGAACGGCAGTGCCGCCGGCCGCGCCGAGGGCTACACCAGCAACGGCTACTGGCACGCTGGCGATCCGCACGACGGCGAAGTCGACAACCAGACCTGGAGTGCGCTGTTCACCTACACCCTGGGTGGCCACTCGGCCAGTCTCGGCTACCAGCAGGTCGAGGGCGACAGCGCCTTCCCGTTCCTCAACCAGGGTGACGGCTCCACTGCCTACCTGATCACCGACCGTCAGATCGGCAAGTTCCTCAGCGCCGGCGAACGCACCTGGCTGGCCGAGTACGGTTACGACTTCGCCAAGCTGGGCTTGCCGGGCCTGAAGGCCAGCGTCGTCTACCTGAAGGGCGACAACGTGGACTCGGCCAATGGCGACCTGAAGGAATGGGAGCGTGACTTCCGCCTCGACTACACCCTGCAGGACGGTCCGCTGAAAGGCCTGGGCTTCTCCTGGCGCAACGCCTCCCAGCGCGGCAACGTGACCACCGACAGCGACGAGAACCGTCTGATCGTCAGCTACACCCTGCCCCTGCTCTAAGCGGGGCACGGACGGGCCGCGGCACCGGCGGCCCGTACCGGCTCTTTCCTCAAAGTGGTGTTCCGCCGGGCCCAGGGCCCGGCTTTTTCATTTATGCCTGGTCGATTTCTGCCGCTGCCTGGGCAAGGCGAAGGGCTGTCTTCCTGGCGCGGATAGGCAGGATCTTTCGCACGATCCACGCCGCCCTCGGAAGGTAGCCGGGGCCTGGCTCAGGGCTTGCCAATGGGGCGAACGGGCAACAGCGTAGGCAGCCTCCTGGCAGGGCCGTGGCCACGGGCGAATCACGGCAGATTTTCCCTGACCGGAAATGACAAGGCCCGGCAGAAGCCGGGCCCTGGGTGGGGAAGAGGCGATCAGTTGCCAGCGTAGATCTGGTCGAACACGCCACCGTCGTTGAAGTGGATCTTCTGGATTTCCGGCCATTCGCCGAAGGTCTTCACCACCGGCAGGAAGTCCACCTTCGGGAAGCGGTCGGCGAACTCGGCGAGGATCTTCGGGTTGCGCGGGCGCAGGTAGTTGTTGGCGGCGATGCGCTGGCCCTCGTCGGACCACAGGTACTTCAGGTAGGCCTCGGCCTCGGCGCGGGTGCCTTTCTTCTCGACCACCGTGTCGACCACCGCCACCGGCGGTTCGGCTTCGGCGGAGACGCTCGGGTAGACCACCTCGAAGCTACCGCGGCCGAATTCGCGGGCGATCATCTCGGCCTCGTTCTCGAAGGTCACCAGCACGTCGCCGATCTGGTTCTGGATGAAGGTGGTGGTGGCGGCGCGACCGCCGGTATCCAGCACCGGCACCTGCTTGAACAGCTTGCCGACGAACTCGCGAGCCTGCTGCTCGTCACCGCCGTTCTTCAGCACGTAACCCCAGGCGGACAGGTAGGTGTAGCGGCCGTTGCCGGAGGTCTTGGGGTTGGGCACCACCACCTGGACGCCGTCCTTGAGCAGGTCCGGCCAGTCCTTCAGGCCCTTGGGGTTGCCCTTGCGGACGATGAACACGGTGGCCGAGGTGAAGGGCGCGCTGTTGTCCGGCAGGCGGCTGGCCCAGTCCTGCGGCACCAGGGCGCCGTTGTCGGCCAGGGCGTTGATGTCGGTGGCCATGTTCATGGTGATCACGTCGGCGGGCAGGCCGTCGATCACTGCGCGGGCCTGCTTGCTGGAGCCGCCGTGGGACATCTGGATGGTCACCGGTTTGTTGCCCTGGTCCTGCCAGTACTTCTGGAAGGCCGGGTTGTATTCCTTGTAGAAGTCGCGCATCACGTCGTAGGAAACGTTCAGCAGGGTGGTCGCCTGCGCCGCGCCCGAGGCCAGCGCCAGGCCGGCGGCGAGCAGGGAGGTGGTCAGCAGTCGCTTCATGGATGGATCCTTGGCTGGGGTGTTGGCGAAACGCCGGTACTATAAGGCTAGCTTTTTATTCCGATAAAGAATATTTGCTTCGTTGCTTATAGCCGGATGACGGCAATTGTACTCCCGAGCAGTGGGTCTGCCTCATATTTCTTAATTTCATAAATAAATTTTTATTTATTCTTTTTAATTTGGCTCGGCTCCCAGCATAGTGTGCTCCACAGAACACATTGCACAGGAGCCGCACCATGAGTCTCAGACTGGGCGACATCGCCCCCGACTTCGAACAGGATTCCAGCGAAGGCCGCATCCGCTTCCACGAGTGGCTGGGCGATAGCTGGGGCGTGCTGTTCTCCCACCCCGCCGACTTCACCCCGGTGTGCACCACCGAGCTGGGTTTCACCGCCAAGCTGAAGGACGAGTTCGCGGCGCGCGGCGTCAAGGTGCTGGCCCTCTCCGTGGACCCGGTGGAATCCCACCTGAAGTGGATCGAGGACATCAACGAGACCCAGAACACCCGGGTGAGCTTCCCGATCATCGCCGACGCCGACCGCAAGGTGTCCGAGCTGTACGACCTGATCCACCCGAACGCCAACGACACCCTGACCGTGCGTTCGCTGTTCATCATCGACCCGAACAAGAAGGTGCGCCTGATCATCACCTACCCGGCGAGCACTGGACGCAACTTCAACGAGATCCTGCGGGTGATCGACTCCCTGCAACTGACCGACAACCACAAGGTTGCCACCCCGGCCAACTGGCAGGACGGCGACGAGGTGGTGATCGTTCCCTCGCTGCAGGACCCGGAGGAGATCCAGCGTCGTTTCCCGCGTGGTTACCGGGCGGTGAAGCCCTACCTGCGCCTGACCCCGCAACCGAACCGCTGAGGGCGCGCGATGTTGGTAGTTTCCCTGGGCGGCAGCCCCGCCCAGCGCTCGCGTTCCAACCTGTTGCTGGAGCGCTCGCGGGGCTGGTTGCAGCGGCAGGGCGTCGAGGTGGTGGAATACCGGGTGACCGATTTCCCCGCCGAGGTCCTGCTGCATGCCCGCTTCGACAGCCCGCACGTCGCCGACCTGCGGGCCCAGGTGGCCAATGCCGACGGCCTGCTGGTCGCCACCCCGGTCTACAAGGCGTCCTTCTCCGGCGCCCTGAAGACGGTGCTCGACCTGCTGCCGGAACGCGCCCTGGAGAACAAGGTGGTGCTGCCGCTCTCCACCGGCGGTAGCAAGGCCCACTTGCTGGCGGTCGACTACGCGCTGCGTCCGGTGCTCAGCGCCCTGAAGGCCGAGGAGGTGCTGCAGGGCGTGTTCGCCGACGACAGCCAGATCGCCTACGGCGAGAACGGCGCCCCGGCGCGCTACGAGATGGCGCTGCTGGAGCGCCTCGAGGAGGCCCTGCAGCAGTTTCACCAGGCCCTGGTACGTCGCCCCAAGGTCCTGGACAAGAACCTGCTGGCCACTGCCCGCTGGAGCGTTTAGGGGCAGCAACCAGTTCCGCGTGGTTCGCCGGAAGGGCGGGCCGCGGCAAACCCAGCCTTACGTACCCGCCAACGGGGCCGCAGGCGCAACCGACACCACGTACAGAAGAGGAGGGCGCCCATGCGCACCATCACTCTGCGTCGGAGCCTGGCCGTCCTGTTCGTTGCGGCCCTGTCCTTCGGCGCCATCACCCAGGCTCAGGCCGAAGCCCTGCGCATCGGCTATCAGAAGTACGGCACCCTGGTGCTGCTCAAAGCCAAGGGCTCTCTGGAGAAACGCCTGGCCGAGCAGGGCATCGAGGTGAAGTGGACCGAGTTCCCCGGCGGCCCGCAGCTGCTGGAAGGTCTCAACGTCGGCTCCATCGACTTCGGAGTGACCGGCGAGACCCCGCCGGTGTTCGCCCAGGCCGCCGGTGCCGACCTGCTCTACGTGGCCAGCGAGCCGCCGGCGCCGACCAGCGAGGCGATCCTGGTGCCCAAGGAGTCGCCGGTGCAGTCGGTGGCCGACCTCAAGGGCAAGAAGGTGGCCCTCAACAAGGGCTCCAACGTGCACTACCTGCTGGTCCGCGCTCTGGAAGACGCCGGTCTCAAGTACAGCGACATCCAGCCCGTGTACCTGCCGCCGGCCGATGCACGCGCCGCCTTCGAGCGCGGCAGCGTGGACGCCTGGGTGATCTGGGACCCCTTCCTGGCCGCCGCCGAGCAGCAGCTGCGGGCCCGTACCCTGCGTGACGGCACCGGCCTGGTCGACAACCACCAGTTCTACCTGGCCACCCGCAGCTACGCCGAGCGGCATCCTCAGGTGATCAGCGCCTTGGTCGAGGAAATCCGTGCCGTCGGCGAGGACTCCAAGAGCGATCCGGACAAGGTCACCGAACAGGTCGCGCCGCTGCTCGGCCTGCCTGGGGACATCACCGCCATCGCCGTGAAGCGTCAGGGCTACGGTGCTCGCTTCATCACCCCGGAGGTGGTCGAGGCGCAGCAGAAGATCGCCGACACCTTCACCGCGCTCAAGCTGATTCCCAAGAAGCTGAGCATCGCCGAGGTGATCTGGACTCCGCCGGCCGACAAGGTGGCCCAGGCCGCCCAGTAACCCCCGATCCCAAGCAACGGGCCCCCCAAGGGGCCCGCCGAATTCCCATTCGCGAAGCCCCATTTCAGCCCTTAAGGAGACCACTCCATGAGCCTCAACATCTTCTGGTTCCTGCCCACCCACGGCGACGGCCACTACCTGGGCACCGCCGAAGGTGCGCGTGCCGTTGACCACAGCTACCTCGCGCAGATAGCCCAGGCCGCCGACCGTCTGGGTTACGGCGGCGTGCTGATCCCCACCGGGCGCTCCTGCGAGGACTCCTGGCTGGTGGCCGCTTCGCTGATTCCGGTGACCCAGCGCCTGAAGTTCCTGGTAGCCCTGCGTCCGGGGATCATTTCGCCGACCGTGGCCGCGCGCCAGGCGGCGACACTGGATCGTCTGTCCGGCGGCCGCGCGCTGTTCAACCTGGTGACCGGCGGCGACCCGGACGAACTGGCCGGCGACGGCCTGCACCTCAACCATGCGGAGCGCTACGAGGCCTCCGTGGAGTTCACCCGCATCTGGCGCCGCGTGCTGGAAGGCGAGACCGTCGACTACGACGGCAAGCACATCCAGGTGAAGGGCGCCAAGCTGCTTTTCCCGCCGATCCAGCAGCCGCGTCCGCCGCTGTACTTCGGTGGTTCCTCGGAGGCCGCCCAGGAACTGGCCGCCGAGCAGGTGGAACTGTATCTGACCTGGGGCGAGCCGCCGGCCGCGGTGGCCGAGAAGATCGCCCAGGTGCGCGAGAAGGCCGCCAGGCACGGCCGTACGGTGCGCTTCGGCATCCGCCTGCACGTGATCGTCCGCGAGACCAACGAGGAGGCCTGGGCCGCCGCCGACCGCCTGATCAGCCACCTCGACGAGGACACCATCGCCCGCGCCCAGGCCTCCCTGGCGCGCTTCGACTCGGTGGGCCAGCAGCGCATGGCCGCCCTGCACGGCGGCAAGAAGGAGAATCTGGAAGTGTCGCCGAACCTCTGGGCCGGGGTCGGCCTGGTGCGTGGCGGCGCCGGCACCGCGCTGGTCGGCGACGGTCCGACCGTGGCGGCGCGGGTCAAGGAATACGCCGACCTGGGCATCGATACCTTCATCTTTTCTGGCTACCCGCATCTGGAGGAGGCCTACCGGGTCGCCGAGCTGCTCTTCCCGCACCTGGACGTGGCCCGTTCGCAGGAGCCCGAGGCACGCGGCTACGTAAGCCCGTTCGGGGAAGTGGTGGCCAACGACATCCTGCCGAAGTCGGCTTCGGCGAGCTGACTCCGGCGCCGCTCCCCGCCGGGGAGCGGGACAGAACGCAACACCGGCTCACAAGGTTTTTTCTTCGAGGCAGACAATGAGCAACACGAACTTTCACAAGCTGGCCCAGCGGGCGGCGCCCTGGCTGCTGCCGCTGGCCCTGCTGAGCACCTGGCAGCTGGCGGTCAGCACCGGCTGGCTGTCCAGCCGCATCCTCCCGGCGCCCAGCGCGGTATTCGCCGCCGGCGTCGAGCTGGTCGGCAGCGGCGAGCTCTGGCAGCACCTGGCGATCAGCGGCTGGCGTGCCCTGGTCGGGCTGGCCATCGGCGGCGGCCTGGGCCTGCTGCTCGGCTTCATCACCGGCCTGTCGAAATGGGGCGAGCGCCTGCTCGACAGCTCGGTGCAGATGCTCCGCAACGTGCCGCACCTGGCGCTGATCCCGCTGGTGATCCTGTGGTTCGGCATCGATGAGAGTGCCAAGATCTTCCTGGTTGCCCTCGGCACCCTGTTCCCCATCTACCTGAACACCTACCACGGCATCCGCAGCATCGACGCCGGCCTGGTGGAGATGGCACGCAGCTACGGCCTGTCCGGCTTCGCGCTGTTCCGTCAGGTGATCCTGCCCGGCGCGCTGCCGTCGATCCTGGTCGGCGTGCGCTTCGCCCTCGGCTTCATGTGGCTGACCCTGATCGTCGCCGAGACCATTTCGGCGAGCAGCGGCATCGGCTACCTGGCGATGAATGCCCGCGAGTTCCTGCAGACCGATGTGGTGGTGCTGGCCATCCTGCTCTATGCCGTGCTCGGCAAGCTGGCCGACCTGGCCGCCCGTGGCCTGGAGCGCGTCTGGCTGCGCTGGCATCCGGCCTACCAGGCGAAGGGAGGTGCCGCATGACCGCCTTCAACGCTCCGCCGTCGCTCAAGCGCGGCATCCCGCTGGCCCTCAAGGGGATCACCAAGGCGTTCGGCGAACGCCAGGTGCTGCACGGTATCGACCTGTACATTCCGGCCGGTCAGTTCGTCGCCGTGGTCGGCCGCAGCGGCTGCGGCAAGAGCACCCTGCTGCGCCTTCTGGCCGGTCTCGACACGCCCACCGGCGGCGAGCTGCTGGCCGGCTCGGCGCCGCTCGCCGAGGCCCGGGAGGACACCCGGCTGATGTTCCAGGACTCGCGCCTGCTGCCCTGGAAGCGGGTGATCGACAACGTCGGCCTCGGCCTGTCCGGCGACTGGCGGCCCAAGGCCCGGGAAGCCCTGGAGGCCGTCGGCCTCGGCGACCGCGCCCAGGAATGGCCGGCGGCGCTGTCCGGCGGGCAGAAGCAGCGCGTGGCCCTGGCCCGCGCTCTGGTCCACCAGCCGCGCCTGCTGCTCCTCGACGAGCCGCTCGGCGCCCTGGACGCGCTGACCCGCATCGAGATGCAGCAGCTGATCGAGCGGCTCTGGCAGCAGCATGGCTTCACCGTGCTGCTGGTCACCCACGACGTGCACGAAGCGGTGGCCACCGCCGACCGAGTGATCCTCATCGAGGACGGCCGCATCGGTCTCGACCTGCCGGTCGGCCTGGCCCGCCCGCGCTCCGCCGGCTCGCCGCTGCTCGCTGCGCTGGAGGCCGAGGTGCTGGCCCGGGTGCTGGCCCAGCCGGTGCTGCCGGCCGAGCCGGAACCCGTCTCGCCGCTGCCCACACAACTGCGCTGGGCCTTGTAAGAGCAACCCGCAGGACCGGGCATGGTGCCCGGTCCCGCCCCTGAAGACCTGATTCATCGACCCCTGGAGAAAGAAGCCATGACCATCAAAGCCATCAATGTCCGCAACCAGTTCAAGGGCACCATCAAGGACATCGTCCTCGGCGACGTGCTGTCGGAAATCGACGTGCAGACCGCCGCCGGCATCGTCACTTCGGTGATCACCACCCGTTCGGTGCGTGAGCTGGAGCTGCAGGTGGGCAGCGAAGTGATCGCCTTCGTGAAGTCCACCGAAGTGTCCATCGCCAAGCTCTGAGCCTGGCGACTCCAGACGCTGCGCCAGCCAGGCTCAGGTGGCCCCCTGGGTGAGCTGTTCCGGGCTGGCCGGCTGCGGACGGCCGAACAGGTAGCCCTGGCCGAAGTCGCAGCCCAGCTGGCAGAGGCGCTCTGCCTGTTCCGGCTGCTCGATGCCTTCGGCGAGCACCTTGAGGCCCAGGCTATGGCCCAGGGTGATCACCGAGTTGACGATCGCCAGGTCGGGGCCGTCGTCGGCCAGGCCCTGGACGAAGCTCTGGTCGATCTTCAGCTTCTGCACCGGCATCTCCTTCAGTCGCGCCAGCGACGAGTAGCCGGTGCCGAAGTCGTCGATCGCCAGGCGCACACCCAGCTGGCGCAGGCGGCGCATCAGCTCCAGGGCGGCGTCCGGGTCGTCCATCACCGCGCTCTCGGTGATCTCCAGCTCCAGACGCCGCGGCTCGGCGCCGGTGCGGGCGAGGATCTCGGCGACCTGGCTGTCCAGCTCGCTGCGACCGAACAGCCGGCTGGAGATGTTCACCGCGAGGAACTCAAGGTGCGGCCAGGCGGCGAGTTGCCGGCAGGCCTGTTCCAGCGCCCAGATGTCGAGCTGGGCGATCTGCCCGGTTTCCTCGGCCAGCGGGATGAATTCCCCCGGCGGCACCAGACCGCGCTCCGGATGCTGCCAGCGCAACAGCGCCTCGGCGCCCACCTGGCGGCCATTGTGCAGGTCGACGATGGGCTGGAAGTACAGGCGCAGCTGGCCTCTGTCCAGGGCCTGACGCAGGGCGATGGTCAGCTCGATGCGCTGGCGCGACAGCGCGGTGAGTTCCTGGTGGTAGAACACGAAGGTCTGGCGGCCTTCGCTCTTGGCCTTGAACAGCGCCGAGTCGGCGTTGCGCAGCAGCTGCTCCACCGACTGGGCATCGCGCGGGTAGAGGCTGATGCCGATGCTGCCGGAGACCACCAGCGGCCGGTTGTCGATCTCGATGGGCGCCTGCAGTGCCTCCAGCAGGTTTCTGGCCAGCGCCGCCGCCTGGATCGGCGACTGGCAGTCCTCGTAGAGCACGGCGAACTCGTCGCCGCCCAGGCGGGCCAGGGTGATGCCTTCGCGCAGATGGGCGCGCAGCCGCTGGCCGATCGCCTTGAGCAATTGGTCGCCGCTGTTGTGGCCGTAGCTTTCGTTGATGTACTTGAAGTGGTCGAGGTCGAGGATCATCACCGCGCCGCCGCTCTGGTGCAGACGGCTGTATTCCAGGGCGTGCTCGACGCGGTCGACGAACCGCAGGCGGTTGGGCAGATCGGTGAGCAGGTCGTGGTGGGCCAGGTAGTCCAGCTCGCTCTGCGAGTGCTTGATGGCACTGATGTCGGAGAACACCGCGACGTAGTGGGTGGTGCGCCCCGACTCGTCCTGGATGGCGCGCAGGTTCTGCCACTGCGGGTAGATCTCGCCGTTCTTGCGGCGGTTCCAGATCTCGCCGCTCCAGCTCCGGGTCTTGGCGATGGACTGCCACATCGCCTGATAGAAGGCCTGGTCGTGGCGCCCGGACTTGAGCACGCGCGGGGTCTGGCCGAGCACTTCGTCCTCGCGGTAGCCGGTGATGCGGGTGAACGCCGGGTTGACGTGGATGATGCGCATCTGCGCGTCGGAAACCAGTACCCCCTCCTGGGTGGCCTCGAACACCACGGCGGCCTGGCGTAGGCGCTCGTCGTGGCGGTGTAGCTCGCGTCGGTAGCGCTGCTGTTGGCGTTCATGGGCGCGCAGCAGGGCGTACAGGGCCAGGGCGGAAAGCAGGGCGAAGGCAACGTGGCGCAGCAGGTAGACCTTCTCGCTGGTCAGCCCGCCGAGCGGCAGGGCGTGGGTCAGGGCGGCTCCGAGGAAGATCCACGCGCCGGCCAGCAGCAGGTAGATCAGGGTCAGGCGCAGCGCGCTTGAGAGCTGGGACATGGGATAGGGACGCAAGGCTGTTTGATTATGGCCCTGCAGAACACATTCTGATCAAAAAGATCGGCTGGTTTTCTGAACCCAGTCAGACATAATGCTTGCAGGTTTGTGCGACAAATCTACCTCATTCACCCCTCCCGAGGCACCCCGCTCTATGTGGTACAACGGTCTTCTCGACCTGTCGGTGTGGCAACTGGTTGCCGTCACCCTGATCCTTACCCACGTGACCATCATATCGGTCACCGTCTACCTGCATCGCTATTCGGCCCATCGGGCCCTGGAGCTGCATCCCGCTCTCAAGCATTTCTTCCGGTTCTGGCTGTGGATGACCACCGGCATGAACACCCGCGAGTGGACCGCCATCCACCGCAAGCACCACGCCAAGTGCGAAACCGTCGACGACCCCCACAGCCCGGTGATCAAGGGCCTGGGCACGGTACTGCGCAAGGGCGCCGAGCTGTACCGCGAAGAGGCGAAGAACCAGGAAACTCTGCGCATCTATGGCAAGAACTGCCCGGACGACTGGATCGAGCGGCATGTCTACAGTCGCTTCCCGATCGGCGGCGTGACCCTCATGGCGCTGATCGACCTGGCCCTGTTCGGCGCCCTCGGCCTGACCGTCTGGGCGGTGCAGATGATGTGGATCCCGTTCTGGGCCGCCGGGGTGGTCAACGGCCTCGGCCACTACATCGGCTACCGCAACTTCGAGTGCCGCGACGCCGCCACCAACCTGGTGCCCTGGGGCATCATCATTGGCGGCGAGGAGCTGCACAACAATCACCATACCTATCCGAACTCCGCCAAGCTGTCGGTGAAGAAGTGGGAGTTCGACCTGGGCTGGGCGTGGATCAAGCTGTTCAGCTTCCTTGGTCTGGCTAAGGTGCAGCGCGTCGCGCCCATCGCCCACCGGGTCGAGGGCAAGCGCAGCCTGGACATGGACACCGCCCTGGCGATCCTCAACAACCGCTTCCAGATCATGGCCCAGTACCGCAAGCTGGTGATCGCCCCGCTGGTCAAGCAGGAGCTGGCCAAGGCCGACGCCTCGGTGCGTCACCTGTTCCGCCGCGCCAAGCGCCTGCTGGCCCGTGAGCCGAGCCTGCTGGAGGAACGCCACCAGGCGCGCATCGCCGACCTGCTGGCGCAGAGCCAGGCTCTTAAGGTGATCTACGAGAAGCGCCTGGCGCTGCAGCAGATCTGGGCGCGTACCAGCGCCAACGGCCACGAGATGCTGGAAGCCATCAAGCAGTGGGTGGTGGACGCGGAAAGCAGCGGCATCCAGTCGCTGCGAGACTTCGCCGAGCAGCTGAAGACCTATTCGCTGCGTCCCGCCGCGGCGGTCTGACCGGCCCGTCACGCACCAGGCCACCTGTCCTCCCGGGCAGGTGGCCTTTTTCATGCCTGGGCGGCAGGCGACAGACTGTCTGCCGGCGTCCGGGGAGACGCGATATGCTCCGGGGAAGTCCCGCAACCTCGATCGGATTTTCTAATGGAAGAGAAGACCTCGGTACCCAGTGAGCTGGAAGAACTCACCCTGGCGCTCATACACAGCCGGGCCGAGGTGGAGCGCCTGCGCGAGCGCGAGCAGCTGATCAGCGGCCTGCTGGGCAGCATCAACGCGGTGCTCTGGGTGCTCGACTGGCCGAATCGCAAGATGATCTACGTGAGTCCCGCCTACGAGCGCATCTTCGGGCGTTCCGCCGCGCTGCTGCTGGCGGACTTCAACGAGTGGGTCAACAGCATCTACCCGGACGACCTGGAGTACGCCGTGGGCAGTCTCGCGGAGGCGCTGGAGAAGGGCGCCCTGGAGGAGCGCGAGTACCGCATCCTGCGCGGCGAGGGCGAGCTGCGTTGGATCAGCGACAAGTGTTTCGTCAGCCACCACACCTACAACGGCACCGGCCCCATCCTGGTGGGCATCGCCGAGGACATCACCGACAAGAAGCAGCTGGAGGGCGAGCTGCAGAACCTGGCCATCACCGACGCGCTGACCCAGAGCTACAACCGCCGCTACTTCTTCGAGTGCGCCCGGCGCGAGTTCGATGCCGCGCGCCAGGCCGGCATGCCGCTGGCCTTCCTGCTCTTCGACGTGGACGACTTCAAGCGGATCAACGACAGCCACGGCCATCAGGTCGGCGATCAGGTGCTGCAGGGCATCGCCAGGTGCAGCAGCGCCGCGCTGCGCCGCGGCGACCTGTTCGGACGGATTGGCGGCGAGGAATTCGCCGTGCTGCTGCCGCACTGTGACTCGGCCCTCGCCGGGCAGATCGCCCGGCGCCTGCAGCGGGAGATCCAGCGCCTGGCCCTGCAGGTCGACGGCCAGCGGCTGAGGATCACCGTGAGCATGGGCCTGGCCGACCTGACGCCCCAGGACGAGTCCCTGGACGCCCTCTACAGCCGGGCCGACGCGGCCATGTACCAGGCCAAGCGGCAGGGCAAGAACCGCGTGGTGAGCGGCTGAGGCGGAGCGCCGTCCTGCGGCCGGCCGCTCTCAGCGACGCTGCGGGGCCGGCTGCTGCTGGGTGATGCAGTGGATGTTGCCGCCGCCCAGGAGGATCTCCCGGCCCGGCACCATCACCACCTCATGCTCGGGGAACACTCGGCGGAGGATGGCCTCGGCCTCGGCGTCCTTGGGATCGTCGAAGCGCGGCGCGATGATCCCGCCGTTGACGATCAGGAAGTTCACGTAGGAGCCGGCCAGGCGCACCGAGGGATCGCGCGGCTGGCTGCCGGCCACCCGGTCGACTCCGGCGCACTCCTCCGCGGTGGCGTACAGCGGGCCGGGGATCGGCAGCTTGTGCACCTGCAGCGAGCGGCCGCGGGCGTCGCGCGCCTGCTCCAGCACGCGCAGCGCCGCCTGGCAACGCGGGTAGTTGGGGTCGGCCGGGTCGTCGGTCCAGGCCAGCAAGACCTCGCCGGGGCGCACGAAGCAGCAGAAGTTGTCGACGTGGCCATCGGTCTCGTCGTTGTACAGGCCTTCCGGTAGCCAGATGATGGTGTCCACCGCCAGGTGTTCGCGCAGCACCGTTTCGATCTGCTCACGGGACAGCTGCGGGTTGCGGTTGCGGTTGAGCAGGCATTCCTCGGTGGTGATCAGGGTGCCTTCGCCGTCCACGTGGATGGAGCCGCCCTCCAGAACGAAGCCTTCGGTGCGGTAGCGGTCGCAGCGCTCGACCTCGAGGATCTTGCTGGCCACCTGGTCGTCGCGCACCCAGCTGGCGTAGAGGCCGCCGTCCAGGCCGCCCCAGGCATTGAAGGTCCAGTCCACGCCGCGCACGCTACCTTGGTCGTCAATCACGAAGGTCGGCCCGGTGTCGCGCACCCAGGCGTCGTCGCTGCTGATCTCCACCACGCGGATGCGCGGATCGTCCAGGCGCGCGCGGGCGTTCTCGTATTGGCCGGCGGACACGCACACGGTCACCGGCTCGAAACGGGCGATGGCCTTGGCCACCGCGGTGAAGGCGGCCTGGGCCGGCTTGCCGCCGAGCCGCCAGTTGTCCGGGCGCTCCGGCCAGATCATCCAGGTCTGGCTGTGCGGTTCCCACTCGGCGGGCATGCGGAAGCCGTCGGCGCGCGGGGTAGAGCTTAGGGTGGTCATGGGCACTCCTTGTTCGGCGGCGCCCCGGACGCTCCGGGGCGCGGCTGGGCCGGTTATTCCGAGGGGTTCTCGCCGTCCAGGGTTGCGATCGGCCAGTACAGGTTTGGCCGGCGGTCGCGGAACACGCCCCAGGCGGTGCGGATCTTCTCCAGCTCGTCGAGATCGAAGCTGTGCACCAGCACGCCTTCCTCGCTCTCGTTCAGCTCCTTGACCTTGGCGCCGAACTGGTCGGCGATGAACGAGGAGCCGTAGAAGGTGATGTCGTAGCCGTCCTGTTCTTCCTTGCCGATGCGGTTGCTGGCCACCAGCGGCATCAGGTTGGCGCCGGCGTGGCCTTGCTGGACGCGCTGCCAGTGGTCGCGGGAGTTGATGCTCGGGTCATGCGGCTCGCTGCCGATGGCGGTCGGGTAGAGGAGAATCTCCGCGCCCATCAGCGCCATGCTGCGCGCGCACTCGGGGAACCACTGGTCCCAGCAGATGCCGACGCCGATCTTCGCGTAGCGGGTCTGCCAGACCTGGAACCCGGTGTCACCCGGATTGAAGTAGTACTTCTCGTGGTAGCCGGGGCCGTCCGGGATGTGGCTCTTGCGGTAGATGCCCAGGTTGCTGCCGTCGGCGTCGATGATCGCGATGCTGTTGAAGCGCGCGCGGCCGGCCCGTTCGAAGAAGCTGATCGGCAGTACCACCTGCAGCTCGGCGGCGACCTTCTGGAAGTGCGCGATGGCCGGGTTCTCATCCACCGGGGTGGCCAGCTGGGTGTAGTCGGCGTTGGGCTTCTGGCAGAAGTAGGGGGTTTCGAAGAGCTCCTGGATCAGAATGATCTGCGCGCCCTGGGCGGCCGCCTGGCGCACCAGTTTCTCGGCATTGGCGATGTTAGCGGCGCGATCCCAGGAGCAGGCCATCTGGGTGGCGGCGACGGTGACGATGCGGGACATGGGGCGAACCTCGTGAGTGCGGTTGCGAGAAGGTCTACTGAACCTAGCAGAGACCGGTAACGCCACGGTGAAAGTCGGCGAGTGACGATTTTATAGTCGATAAAAATCGAATTTAGTAGCGAAATTTATCTATCGGATTACGTATCACGATAAGAAAACGGATAAATATCGAACTTATCTCGAGGCTATCTGAAGCTGCTCCAGTGGCCGCTCGCGCTTCGGCAGGTGCGGCGGCAGGTACAGGCCCAGGTAGGCCTCGAACACCCGCATGCCTTCCTCGGCGAGGCGCGGGCTGACCACCCCGTGCAGCTGCACCGAGCGCGCGTAGATCCGGTCGCTGAGCTCCAGGGCCAGGGCGAAGACGTCGACGTCCGCCGGCAGCGGCGGCAGGGCGAAGTGGCGTTCGAACAGCTGCTGCAGCAGCTGGCCGAGCTCGAGGTCGTGCTGCTGGTCGGCGCGGGTGATTTCGGCCAGGCCGTGCTGGGTGAGGATCAGCTGGCGGGCGGCGGCGTCGGCGGCGTAGATCGCCAGCATGCGTTGCTCCACCAGGCGCGCCAGATCGCGCCAGTCGCGCAGCGCGGCGTGCTCCACCGGCTGGTGCAGGGCGGCGCGGAAGGCGGCATGCACGTCGGCGGTGAGCGCCTCGAGCAGGGCCGGTACGCTGGCGAAGAAGTGGTAGACCGAGGAAGGTGGGATCTGCGCGCGTTCCGCCACGCCGTAGATGGACAGCCCGGCCACGCCCTGTTCGGTGAGCAGGGCGCGCGCGGCATCGAGGATCACGGCGATGCGTGCCTGGCTGCTGGCGCGCGGCTTGCGGGTGCTGGCGGGACGTGGCGGCATGGTGGTGGTTCCGGGCCCGGGGGCAGCTATTGGACGTCAGGCGCGGCGCTGCCGGCAAGCCCGTGCGCCCCGCCTGTCGGCTGGGGCGCCGGTCGGCGCTCAGAGGTTGTTGCGGAATTGCGACCAAGTGGCTTCGCGGGTGGCGGCCAGCTTGTCCGGAAGCGGCTCGATGAGGAACAGGCGGCGCTTGGTCTCGCGGTCCGGGTTCAGCTCGGGATGCTTTTCCAGAGTCTCGCTGAGGTACTCGCGGGCGCCGGCGTTGGCGGTGGGGAACAGGGTTTCGGCGCTGATCCGCGCGGCCACCTCGGGGCGCATCAGGTAGTCCATGAAGCGGTGGGCGAGGTCGGGTCGGCGTGCGGTGCTGGGGATCACCAGGTTGTCGATGAACAGGCTGGTGCCTTCCTCGGGGATGACGAAGCGGATCGGCTGGCCGGCATCGGCGGCGACCAGGGCGTCGCCCATCCAGGCCACCGCCAGGCACAGCTGGCCGTTCTTCAGGTCTTCGATGTAGCGCTCGCTATCCACGTAGCGCAGGTGCGGGCGCAGCTTGGCGAGGGTCTGTCCGGCGCGCTGGATCTGTCGCGGTGCGGTGCGCGTCGGGCTGTGCCCCTGGTAGTTGAGCAGGATGGTCATCACTTCGGCTTGGGCGTCGAGGACGCTGATCCCGCAGCCGGCCAGACGGGCGCTCTGCTCGGGGTCGAAGACTAGGCTCCAGCTGTGCGGCAGCGGGCCGCCCCAGGCCTGTTGGGCCTGGGGCTCGTTGATCGCCAGACCCACCGCGCCCCACAGGTAGGGCAGGGCATAGCGGTTGCCGGAGTCGCTGGCGGTCAGCTTGCTGAGCAGTTGGCGGTCGAGGTGACGGCGGTTGGGCAGGCGGTTGAAGTCCAGCGGCTGCAGTTTGCCTGCGGCGATCAGCCCGGGCAGGTAGTCGTTGGAGGGCACCGCCACGTCGATGGCTTCGCCGCGGTCGAGGGTCTCCAGCAGCTCCTGGATGGTGCTGTAGGTGTGGTACTCGACCCGGATGCCGGTTTCCTGCTCGAACTCAGCGAGCACCCCGGGGGCGATGTAGTCGTTCCAGTTGTAGACGCGGATGAGATCCTCGGCGAGGGCAAGGACGGGCGTCAGGGCCAACAGCAATGCAGCCAGCAAGCGCGACATATCGACCTCTATGCAAGCGGTCCGGTCCTCGGGCCGCGACAGTTTGGGATAGACGACGCCTTCGCTGCGCGGAGGGACGAGCCCTGTCCGGCAGCATGGGGCGCTGAACCTCAGGATACTAACTCCGGGGGTGCAATCGATACTGTGCAAATGTCACACCGGCAGGGCGCATCCCTGAGCGCTCACCGGCGAGCTGGAGGGCTTTTTGGGGGGCGCGCCAGCCCGGTACGGTGGGTGCACGCAGAAAAACGCCGGCCAGATGGCCGGCGTTCTGCGGACGTGGCGCTACACCGTGTGCAGGTACCAGTTGTACTCCAGGTCGGAGATCGAGTGCTCGAACTCGGCCAGCTCGCTTTCCTTGCAGGCGACGAAGATGTCGATGTACTTCGGATCGATGTAGCGTGCCAGGATCTCGTTGTCGTCCAGCACGCGCAGGGCGTCGCGCAGGTTGTTGGGCAGACTCTGCTCGAGCTGTTCGTAGGCGTTGCCCTCGATGGGGTCGCCCGGCTCGATCTTGTTGGTCAGGCCGTGGTGAATGCCGGCGAGGATTGCCGCCATCATCAGGTAGGGGTTGGCGTCGGCACCGGCCACGCGGTGCTCGATGCGTACCGCATCGGGGCTGTCGGTCGGCACCCGCAGCGCCACGGTGCGGTTGTCCAGGCCCCAGCTCGGCGCGTTGGGCACGTAAAACTGGCCGCCGAAGCGCCGGTAGGAGTTGACGTTCGGGCAGAGGAAGGCCATCGAGGCCGGCATGGTCTCGAGGACGCCACCCAGGGCGTGGCGCAGTGCCTCGTTCTTCTCCGGATCCTCGCTGGCGAAGATGTTGCGGCCCTCTTTGTCGACCAGCGAGATGTGCACGTGCAGACCGTTGCCGGCCTGGCCTGGGTAGGGCTTGGCCATGAAGGTCGAGTCCATCTCGTGGTCGTAGGCGATGTTCTTCACCAGACGCTTGAGCAGCACCGCGTAGTCGCAGGCTTTAAGGGGATCCGGCACGTAGTGCAGGTTGACCTCGAACTGCGCCGGGGCGCTTTCCTTGACGATGGCGTCGGCCGGAATGCCCTGTTCCTTGGCGCCTTCCAGGATGTCCTGCAGGCAGTCGGCGTATTCGTCCAGGTCGTCGATCAGGTACACCTGGGTGGAGTGCGGGCGCTTGCCGGAGATCGGCGAGCGCGGCGGCTGCGGGCGGCCGTTCACGTTCTCCTGGTCGATCAGGTAGAACTCCAGTTCGAAGGCCGCGCAGATGGTCAGGCCCAGTTCGTCGAACTTCTGCACCACCCGGCGCAGCACTTCGCGGGGGTCGGCGAAGAATGGCTCGCCCTCCCGTTCGTGCATGGTCATCAGCAACTGCGCGGTGGGGCGCTTCTGCCAGGGTTCCCGGCTCAGGGTGCCGGGGATGGGGAAGCAGATGCGGTCGGCGTCGCCGATATCCAGGCCCAGGCCGGTGCTTTCCACGGTGGAACCGTTGATGTCGAGGGCGAAGATGGAAGCGGGCAGGTTGATGCCCTTCTCGTACACCTTGTGGAGGCTGGTGCGTTCGATGCGTTTGCCACGCACGACGCCATTCATATCTGCAATCAGAAGGTCGACGAACAGGACCTCAGGATGTTCCTTAAGGAACGCGTTCGCTTCGTTGAGCTGAACGGCACGCGGGGGTACCGACATGATGAAACACCTTTATTGTTAAAAATATCAATCATTCGACTGACACAGCCTGAGTCAATCGTAAAGCTTGGCGACTGTCAAGCGGGGCATAAATTGCCCTAAATCAGTGCCTTAGCAAGGTTTTTGGGTCATTTTGGGGCGCCGGAGAAGGCTTCCGAGCCATGCGCGGCGCGGGGTTCAACGGGGTGTGTGTGATTTTTTACGGACGTATTGTGTAAAAAAATGAACAAGGCTAAGCTCGAGAAAAACCGATAACAGCAATAAAACGGTGTGCCATGGCTCGTCTGCCATTGATCGGCGTCAGTGCCTGTACCAAGCAGATCGGTCCGCACCCCTATCACATCGTCGGTGACAAGTACGTCCGGGCGGTGGTTGAAGGGGCGGAAGGACTGCCGCTGGTGATTCCGGCGCTGGGCGACCTGCTTGACCAGAAAGTCCTCCTCGATAGCCTGGACGGCTTGCTGTTCACCGGATCTCCGTCCAATATCGAACCCCGTCTGTACGGTGGCGCACCCAGTGCGCCCGGTACCCCTCATGATTCTGCCCGTGACCAGACCACCCTGCCGCTGCTGCGCGCCGCGGTGGAGGCTGGCGTGCCGGTGCTCGGCATCTGCCGTGGTTTCCAGGAGATGAACGTGACCTTCGGCGGCACCCTGCACCAGCGCGTCCACGAGGTCGGTCCCTTCATGGATCACCGCGAACCGGAGAACGAACCGGTCGAGGTGCAATACGCTCCGCGCCATCCGCTGCGCGTGCAGCCGGGTGGCCTGCTGGCCGGGCTCGGCCTGCCCGAGGAAATCCACGTCAACTCCATTCATGGCCAGGGCATCGATCGTCTGGCGCCCGGCCTGCGTGTCGAGGCGGTGGCCCCCGACGGCCTCATCGAGGCGGTTTCCGTCGAGGGCGCCAGCAGCTTCGCGCTCGGGGTGCAGTGGCATCCGGAGTGGCAGGTGCGCACCAACCCTGTCTATCTCGTCATCTTCCGGGCCTTTGGCGAGGCCTGCAGAAGGAGGGCGGGGCAACGCTGAGCTCAGCTATAACAGTTGTGGCTCTTAACCCTGAGGTCTCTATGAGTACCAACCTTGACCAGCTCTCCAGCTGGCTGAAAGAACGCAAGATTACCGAAGTGGAATGCCTGATTAGCGACCTGACCGGCATTGCCCGCGGCAAGATTTCGCCAACCAACAAGTTCATCGCCGAGGGTGGCATGCGCCTGCCCGAGAGCGTGCTCCTGCAGACCGTCACCGGCGACTACGTCGAGGACGACATCTATTACGAGCTGCTCGACGAGGCGGACATCGACATGTTCTGCCGCCCCGACCCGAATGCCGTGTTCATGGTGCCCTGGGCCGTCGAGCCCACCGCCATGGTGATCCATGACACCTTCGACAAGCAGGGCAGTCCCATCGAGCTGTCGCCGCGCAACGTCCTCAAGCGGGTGCTGAAGCTGTACGCCGACCGGGGCTGGCTGCCGATCGTGGCGCCGGAGATGGAGTTCTACCTGACCAAGCGGGTCTCCGACCCGGACTTCCCCCTGGAAGCGCCGATCGGCCGCTCCGGGCGTCCGGAGACCGGCAGGCAGAGCTTCTCCATCGACGCCGCCAACGAGTTCGACCCGCTGTTCGAGGACATGTACGACTGGTGCGAGCTGCAGGGTCTGGACCTGGACACCCTTATCCACGAGGAAGGTCCGGCGCAAATGGAGATCAACTTCCGTCACGGCGAGCCGCTGCACCTGGCCGACCAGATTCTGGTGTTCAAGCGCACCATGCGCGAGGCGGCGCTCAAGCACGACGTGGCGGCCACCTTCATGGCCAAGCCGATCACCGACGAGCCGGGCAGCGCCATGCACATCCACCAGAGCGTGGTGGACATCAAGACCGGCAAGAACATCTTCTCCAACCCCGACGGCACCATGAGCGAGCTGTTCCTGCACCACATCGGCGGGCTGCAGAAGTACATCCCCGAGTTGCTGCCGCTGTTCGCGCCGAACGTCAACTCGTTCCGCCGTTTCCTGCCGGACACCTCGGCGCCGGTTAACGTCGAGTGGGGCGAGGAAAACCGCACCGTCGGCCTGCGCGTGCCGGAAGCCAGCCCGCAGAACCGCCGCGTGGAGAACCGCCTGGCCGGTGCCGACGCCAACCCCTACCTGGCCCTGGCAGCCTCCCTGCTTTGCGGCTACATGGGCATGGTCGAGCAAATCAAGCCCAGCGCGCCGGTCAAGGGGCGCGCCTACGAGCGCCGCAACCTGCGCCTGCCGGTGACCATCGAGAGTGCCCTGGAGCGCATGGAGGCCTGCAAGGACGCCGAAAAGTATCTGGGCGAGAAATTCATGCGCGGCTACGTCGCGGTAAAGCGCGCCGAGCACGAGAACTTCAAGCGCGTGATCAGCTCCTGGGAGCGTGAGTTCCTGCTGCTCTCCGTATGAATGGGGGTCGGGACTGCACCGGTCCCGGCCGACAACTCCGAGGTGAAGTAATGACCAATCAGATCAACAACCCGCAAACCCGCCAGTGGCAGGAAATGAGCCAGCGTCACCACCTGGCGCCATTTTCCGACTACAAGCAGCTGCACGAGAAGGGCCCGAGGATCATCACCAAGGCCAAGGGCGTGCACCTGTGGGACAGCGAGGGCAACAAGATCCTCGATGGCATGGCCGGTTTGTGGTGCATCGCGGTGGGCTACGGCCGCGAGGAGCTGGTCGAGGCGGCCAGCCGGCAGATGCGCGAGCTGCCGTTCTACAACACCTTCTTCCAGACCGCACACCCGCCGGTACTGGAGCTGGCCAAGACCATCGCCGAGATCACCCCGCCGGGCCTGAACCATGTGTTCTTCACCGGCTCTGGTTCGGAAGGCAACGACACTATGCTGCGCCTGGTCCGCCACTACTGGGCATGCAAGGGGCAGCCGGAGAAGAAGGTGGTGATCGCCCGCGTCAACGGCTACCACGGCTCCACCGTGGCCGGTGCCAGCCTGGGCGGCATGAAGTACATGCACGAACAGGGCGACCTGCCGATTCCCGGCATCGTGCACATCCCGC
Organism: Pseudomonas thermotolerans DSM 14292; assembly: GCF_000364625.1. GTDB lineage: Bacteria > Pseudomonadota > Gammaproteobacteria > Pseudomonadales > Pseudomonadaceae > Aquipseudomonas > Aquipseudomonas thermotolerans. The sequence goes on along the minus strand of NZ_KB822604.1, from coordinate 103,082 downwards.
AGCCGTACTGGTTCGGCGAGGGCGGCGACATGAGCCCCGAGGAGTTCGGCATCTGGGCCGCCGACCAGCTGGAGAAGAAGATCCTGGAAGTCGGCGAGGACAAAGTCGCCGCCTTCATCGCCGAGCCGATCCAGGGCGCCGGTGGGGTGATCATTCCGCCGGACAGCTACTGGCCGCGCATCCGCGAGATCCTCGCCAAGTACGACATCCTGTTCGTCGCCGACGAGGTGATCTGCGGTTTCGGGCGTACCGGCGAGTGGTTCGGCAGTGACTACTACGGCAACCGGCCGGACCTGATGACTATCGCCAAGGGCCTGACCAGCGGCTACGTGCCCATGGGCGGCCTGGTGGTCAGCGACAAGGTCTTCGAGGTGATCAACGAGGGCGGCGACTTCAATCACGGCTTCACCTACTCCGGCCATCCGGTGGCCGCTGCAGTGGCCCTAGAGAACATCCGCATCCTCCGCGAGGAGAAGATCGTCGAACGGGTCAGGACGGAAACGGCACCGTATTTGCAAGCTCGTCTGCGTGAGCTGACCGACCACCCGCTGGTGGGAGAGGTCCGCGGCGTCGGCATGCTCGGCGCGATCGAGCTGGTGAAGGACAAGGCCACCCGCAAGCGTTATCCGGAGGAGCTGGCCGTCGGCATGATCTGCCGCGGGCACTGCTTCGACAACGGCCTGGTGATGCGCGCGGTGGGCGACACCATGATCATCGCGCCGCCGCTGGTGATCACCCGCGAGGAGATCGACGAGCTGGTCACCAAGGCACGTCTGTGCCTCGACCTGACGCTGCGGGAGATCCAGGGCTAAAGGGTGCGGGGCGTGAGGGCAACCGGAAAAGTTGTAATCACGCCTCCGACCTTGCCAGACTTCGCCAGTGCGTTGGCCAGGCTCACCGGCAGGTGTCGAGGAACGGGTCCCAACGCCTTCCGGAACTTCAAAACAACAGGAGCTGTGTGCATGAAAAAATTCGGCAAGTCTCTGCTCGCCTTGTCGCTCATGGGGGTGATGGCAGGTGCGGCCCAGGCGCAGGACAAGAAGGAGCTGCACGTCTACAACTGGTCCGACTATATCGCGGCGGACACCATCTCCAAGTTCGAGAAGGAAACCGGCATCAAGGTCGTCTACGACGTCTTCGACGCCAACGAGACCTTGGAAGCCAAGCTGCTGGCCGGCAAGTCCGGCTATGACATCGTGGTGCCGTCCAACAATTTCCTGGCCAAGCAGATCAAGGCCAAGGTCTACCAGCCCCTGGACAAGTCCAAGCTGCCGAACTGGAAGAACCTCGACACCAACCTGCTGAAGACCGTCGAGGTCAGTGACCCGGGCAACCAGTATGCCTTCCCCTACATGTGGGGTTCCATCGGCATCGGCTACAACCCCGACAAGGTCAAGGCGGTGCTCGGCGACGACGCCCCGGTGGATTCCTGGGACCTGCTGTTCAAGCCCGAGAACATCGAGAAGCTGAAGTCCTGCGGCGTCACCGTCCTCGACTCGCCGACCGAGGTCCTGCCGATCGCCATGTACTACCAGGGCCTCAAGCCGGACAATGCCGACCCGAGCGCCTCCGACATCAAGGCTGCGGAAAAGCTGTTCCTGAAGATCCGCCCGTATATCACCTACTTCCACTCCTCCAAGTACATCTCCGACCTGGCCAACGGCAACATCTGCGTGGCGGTGGGCTACTCGGGTGACGTCTACCAGGCCAAGTCGCGCGCCGAGGAGGCCGGCGGCAAGGTGAAGGTCGCCTACAACATTCCGAAGGAAGGCGCCGGTACCTTCTTCGACATGATCGCCGTGCCGGCCGACGCCGAGAACGTCGAGTCCGCCTACGCCTTCATGAACTTCCTGATGAAGCCGGAAATCATGGCCGAGATCACCAACGAGGTGCAGTTCCCGAACGGCAACGCCGCCGCCACTCCTCTGGTGGACGAGTCGCTGCGCAACGACCCGGGCATCTATCCGACCGAGGAGATCATGGCCAAGCTGTACGCCTTCCCGGATCTGACTCCGAAGGCCCAGCGCGCCATGACCCGCAGCTGGACCAAGATCAAGTCCGGCAAGTAAGCGGCAACGGCCTCCGGCGGAAGAAGCTTCCGCCGGAGCACCGCCAGGGTGGAACAGGCCGTCCCGCCCTGGCCCGACGGGCAACCGCGACTGCCGGTTGCGACCAGTTACCACCGACCCACGGGAGCGGGTCACGAACACTAACAAGAACGAGGGCTGACATGCGTATCTCTTTCCGTAGAACCCTGATCGGTGTACTGGCGTCCGTCGGCCTGAGCGCTGGCGCACAGGCTGAGTCGACCGTGCATGTCTACAACTGGACGGACTACATCGGCGAGACCACCCTGGCCGATTTCCAGAAGGCTACCGGCATCAAGCCCATCTACGACGTCTTCGACTCCAACGAGACCCTCGAAGGCAAGCTGTTGGCCGGCCGTTCCGGCTACGACGTGGTGGTGCCGTCCAACCATTTCCTCGGCCGGCAGATCAAGACCGGCGCCTTCCAGAAGCTCGACAAGAGCCTGCTGCCGAACTGGCAGAATCTGGACCCGCGACTGCTCAAGCAGCTCGAAGCCAACGACCCGGGCAACCAGTACGGCGTGCCCTACCTGTGGGGCACCAACGGCATCGGCTACAACGCCGAGAAGGTCAAGGAGGTGCTCGGCACCGACGAGATCGACTCCTGGGCGGTGCTGTTCGAGCCAGAATACATGCAGAAACTCAGCAAGTGCGGCGTCGCCATGCTCGACTCCGGCGACGAGATGATTCCCGCCGTGCTGCAGTACCTGGGCCTGGATCCGAACAGCACCAACCCCGAGGACTACGAGAAGGCGGAGGCGAAGCTGCAGGCGGTCCGCCCCTACGTCACCTACTTCCACTCCTCGAAGTACATCTCCGACCTGGCCAACGGCAACATCTGCGTGGCCGCCGGCTTCTCCGGCGACATCATGCAGGCCGCCGACCGTGCCGAGGAGGCCGGCAAGGGCGTCGAGATCCGCTACGTGATTCCCAAGGAGGGCGGCAACCTGTGGTTCGACGTCCTCGCCATTCCGAAGGACGCGGCCAATCCCAAGGAGGCCCACGCCTTCATCAACTATCTGCTTGAGCCCGAGGTGATCGCCAAGATCAGCGACTACGTCGGTTACGCCAACCCGAACCTCAAGGCTGGCGAGTTCATGGATGAAGAGGTGCTCAACGATCCAGGCGTCTATCCGCCGCAGGAGGTCCTCGACAAGCTGTATGTCTCCAGCGAGCTGCCGCCTAAGGTCCTGCGTCTGATCACCCGGTCCTGGACCAAGATCAAATCCGGCAGGTAACCGCGGTAGCCGCTCCATGCCAGCCGCAGGCGTAGGGAAGGGGAGCCCGGCCGAGCGCCTGTGGCTGCACCCGCGGCAGGCCGGATCTACTAATTAGAAGAATGGCTCCGCTCGGCCGGAGCCCCAAGTTGGGAGTTGTGGTAAATGGCGATAGCCTCTGGTGCGTACAAGAAGGCCCTCGAGGGAAGCCAGCAGCCGAAAGAGGTGCTGGTGAAGATCGACCGGGTCAGCAAACAGTTCGACGAGACCTTGGCCGTCGATAACGTATCGCTGAGCATCAACAAGGGCGAGATCTTCGCCCTGCTTGGCGGCTCGGGGTCGGGTAAGTCGACCCTGCTGCGCATGCTCGCCGGTTTCGAGCGGCCGACCGAGGGTCGCATCTTCCTGGATGGTGTGGACATCACCGACCTGCCGCCCTACGAGCGGCCGATCAACATGATGTTCCAGTCCTACGCGCTGTTCCCGCACATGAGCGTGGCGGACAACATCGCCTTCGGCCTCAAGCAGGATCGCCTGCCCAAGGCGGAGATCGACGAGCGGGTCAACGAGATGCTCAAGCTGGTGCACATGACCCAGTACGCCAAGCGCAAGCCGCACCAGCTCTCCGGCGGTCAGCGTCAGCGCGTCGCCCTGGCCCGCTCGCTGGCCAAGCGGCCCAAGCTGCTGCTCCTCGACGAGCCCATGGGCGCTCTGGACAAGAAGCTGCGCTCGCAGATGCAGCTGGAGCTGGTGGAGATCATCGAGCGGGTCGGGGTGACCTGCGTGATGGTGACCCACGACCAGGAAGAGGCCATGACCATGGCCCAGCGCATCGCCATCATGCACCTCGGCTGTATCGAGCAGATCGGCAGTCCGGTGGACATCTACGAGTCGCCGATCAACCGCCTGGTCTGCGAGTTCATCGGCAGCGTCAACCTGTTCGAAGGGCAGATCATCGAGGACGCCGAGGACCACGCGCTGATCGAGAGTCCGATTCTCGAACGCAAGATCTACGTCGGCCACGGGGTGACCACCTCGGCGGAGGACAAGAGCATCACCTACGCGATCCGTCCGGAGAAGATGCTGATCGCCACCGAGCAGCCGAGCGGCGAGTACAACTGGTCGCGCGGCAAGGTGCATGACATCGCCTACCTGGGCGGCCACTCGGTGTTCTACGTGGAGCTGCCCAGCGGGGCCATCGTCCAGTCCTTCGTCGCCAATGCCGAGCGCCGTGGCGCGCGGCCGAGCTGGAACGACGAGGTCTACGTCTGGTGGGAAGACGATAGCGGGGTCGCGTTGCGCTCATGAAGATCCTCAACCGTCTCAAGTCGCTGCTGCCGCAGGGCCGCCAGCTGGTGATCGGGGTGCCGTTCGCCTGGCTGTTCCTGTTCTTCCTGCTGCCGTTCCTGATCGTGCTGAAGATCAGCCTGGCCGAGGCCGACGTGGCGATTCCACCCTACACGGAGATCTTCGCCTGGGCCGACAACCAGCTGTCGATCATCCTCAACCTCAACAACTACCAGATCCTCACCGAAGACGAGCTGTACCTGGCAGCCTACCTGGGCTCGCTGAAGACCGCGTTCTTCTGCACCCTGCTGTGCCTGCTGATCGGCTACCCGATGGCCTATGCCATCGCCCGCGCCGAGCGGGAGACCCAGACCGTGCTGCTGCTGCTGATCATGATGCCGACCTGGACCGCGATCCTGATCCGCGTCTACGCCTGGATGGGCATCCTCAGCAACAACGGCCTGCTCAACAGCTTCCTGATGGGCATCGGGCTGATCGACAACCCGCTGCAGATCCTCAACACCAACCTGGCTGTGTACATCGGCATCGTCTACTCGTACCTGCCGTTCATGGTGCTGCCGCTCTACGCCAACCTGGTCAAGCACGACCCCAGCCTGCTGGAGGCTGCCGCCGACCTGGGCTCGAGCAACTTCAACAGCTTCTGGAAGATCACCGTGCCGCTGTCGAAGAACGGCATCATCGCCGGCTGCATGCTGGTGTTCATCCCGGTGGTCGGCGAGTTCGTGATCCCCGAGCTGCTCGGCGGCCCGGAGACCCTGATGATCGGCAAGGTGCTCTGGCAGGAGTTCTTCAACAACCGCGACTGGCCGGTGGCCTCCGCCCTGGCGGTGGTGATGCTGGCGATCCTGATCGTGCCCATCATTCTCTTCAACCGTAACCAGGCCAAGGAACTGGAGGGCAAGGTATGAAGCGCTTCGGTTTCTCCAACGTGATGCTCTGGCTCGGCATGCTGTTCATCTACGTGCCGATGGTCATCCTGGTGATCTACTCGTTCAACGCCTCGCGGCTGGTGACCGTGTGGGGCGGCTGGTCGGTGAAGTGGTATGTCGGCCTGCTCGACAACAGCCAGCTGATGGGGGCGGTGATGCGCTCCCTGGAAATCGCCCTGTACACCGCGATCGCCGCGGTGGTGCTGGGCACCCTGGCGGCCTTCGTGCTGACCCGCATCCCGCGTTTCCGCGGCCGCACCCTGTTCGGCGGCATGGTCACCGCGCCGCTGGTGATGCCCGAGGTGATCACCGGTCTGTCGCTGCTGCTGCTGTTCGTGGCCATGGCCCAGCTGATCGGCTGGCCGGCCGAGCGCGGCATGACCACCATCTGGATCGCCCACACCACCTTCTGCACGGCCTACGTGGCTGTGGTGGTGTCCTCGCGCCTGCGCGAGCTGGACCTGTCCATCGAGGAGGCGGCCATGGATCTGGGGGCGCGGCCGTGGAAGGTGTTCTTCCTGATCACCATCCCGATGATCGCGCCCTCCCTGGCGGCCGGTGCGATGATGTCCTTCGCCCTGTCGCTGGACGACCTGGTGCTGGCCAGCTTCGTCTCCGGCCCAGGTGCCACCACCCTGCCGATGGAGGTGTTCTCCGCCGTGCGTCTGGGCGTGAAGCCGGACATCAACGCCATCGCCAGCCTGATCCTGCTGGTGGTGTCGTTCTTCACCTTCCTTGCCTGGTACTTCACCCGCCGCGCCGAGGAGCGCCGCCGCCGGGCGATCCAGCAGGCCATGGAGACCATGGCCGAGGAGGCCGCAGCCAGCCAGACGACCTGGAAGCCGGCCGCCTGAGCCTTCTGCTGGCAGGCAAGCACAACGGGCCCCGCGGGGCCCGTTGTCGTTTCCGGCGGATCAGTCGCGCGCCGGCAGCAGACGCAGCTCGCCGCGGCTGTGCGCAGCGACGTCTGCCTCGGCGTAGTGCTGCGGCTGGTACCGGCCGCGGATGAAGTCCTCCGCCTGGTCGGCATAGTGCCGGTCGAAGGGGACGCCGCTCTGCCCCAGGGGGTTGATGCCCAGGCTGTGCTCGGGATCGGCCAGGTCGATCAGCCGGCGGGTCGAGGGGCCGTGGACCACCGCCCAGGGCGCCGGACCGATGCGGTGGGACAGGTTGTTGGGGATTTCCCGGCCGCCCGGCGCGGCCAGCGGACCGACGTTGAACAGCCAGTCCAGGGGCCGCTGTTGGCCGAGCGGATGACCGTGGGTGAGGGTGTGCACCCGTCCCCAGGTCCATTGCCCGGGATCCTCGCCGAAGCTGCCGCGCAGGTGCGCCAGGGCGTCCTGCCAGGCCTTGGCGACGATCTCGGCGCGCCCTTCCCGGGCCGGGGTGCTGCGGTCGTCCCACCAGGGCGAGTCGGCGTCGGCGGCCAGGCGCGGCAGCGCGCTATCGATGACGCGAGTGCCGAGCAGGCCGTCGAAGAAGGACTCGCCCAGCTCGTCGAGCAGCGCCGCCGCGGCCAACTGGTAGGTCAGCTGGTTGAACAGGGTGGCGTCCACGGAGTCCAGCTCGTGGCGACCGTCCCAGGCCAGCAGGCGCTCCACCAGTTGGCGTTCCTGATCGTCCCGCGCCGCGCCGCGCAGCTCGGCGGCAAGCGGTCGGAGCAGGCGCTGGGGATAGTCGGTGGCGGTCTCCAGCTGCAGCGCCTGGCTGTTCTCCAGGTCCCACTGCACGTCGGCCCTGGCCAGACGGTCATACAGGCGCTGGCCGCGGTCGGGCAGGTTGTAGTAGCCGGGGATGGCAACGCCGCTCGGCGACAACGGCTGGTAGTTGGCGGAGAGGATGAAGCCGCGCGCGGGATTCTCCTCCTGGGGGTTGGCGCTAAACGGCAGGAAGCCGGGCTTGTCCGCCTCGCCGGTGGTGCCGTCGAGGATCAGGCTGGGGTTCACCCCGGCCGGGCGTAGCGGCAGCTTGGCCGCCGCCCACCAGGCGATGTCGCCGTCGGCATTGCCCCATACCACGTTGAGGCCGGGAGCATGGATGCGCTCGGCGGCGCTGCGGGCCTTGTCCAGAGTATCGGCGCGGTTGAGGCGGTAGAAAGCTTCGAGGATCGGGTTCTCGGTGGTCAGGAAGGCCCACCACATGGCGATCGGTCGATCCCCGGCGCCGGCGCCCAGGGCATCGTTGATGATCGGTCCGTGGGGCGAGCGGCGCAGCCGCAGGGTCACCGGCTCGCCGTCCTTGACCTTGATGGTCTCCTCGCGGCTTTCCAGATCCACCCAGCGGCCCTGGTACCAGACCTGCTCGGGGTTCTCCGGGTTGACCTTCTCGGCGATCAGGTCCAGGTCGTCGTTCTGGAACATGGTCAGGCTCCAGGCAAAGCGCCGGCTGTGGCCGAGCAGGGCGAAGGGGCTGAGCGCCTGGTGGTGGCCGTACAGCTCGAAGCCGGGGGCGCTCAGCTGCGCCTCGTACCAGACCGCCGGGGCGGCGTAGCGGATGTGCGGGTCGCCGGCCAAGAGTGGCTTGCCGCTGCGGGTATGCCGGCCGCCCACCACCCAGGCATTGCTGCCCTCGAACTGCGGCAGGCCGGCCGAGGCCAGGGCATTCTGGCTCAGCCGGGCGAGGGCGCCGAGGCCTTGCCAGTCTCGCTCGGTCAGGGCCGCTGCAGCGTCGGCCTGGCGGATCACCCCCTGCGGGTGCCAGTCGAGGTCGAAGATCTTCAGGTAGTCGCTGCCCAGCCGCTCGCGTATGTAGCTCAGCACCGGTTCGGTACGCAGTGCGGCAGCGAAGGTGTAGGCCAGATAGCCGGTGACGCTGACGGTGTCCTCCACGGTGAAGGGCCGCTTGGGGATGCCCAGCAGATCGAACTCCAGAGGAGCCGGGCGGCTGGCCTGGTACTGATTGATGCCGTCCAGGTAGGCGAGCAGGGCGCGCACCTCCGGCGCCTGGCGGTCCAGACGCCCGGCGTAGCGGTCGGCGTGTTCGCGGATGCCCAGGGTGCGGAACAGCTTGTCGGTGTCCACCAAGCGCTCGCCGAGGATTTCGGCCAGTTCACCGCGCGCCAGACGGCGGAGGATCTCCATCTGGAAGAGCCGGTCCTGGGCGTGCACGAAGCCTAGGGCACGGTACAGGTCTTCCTCGTGCTCGGCGCGGAGGTGCGGCACGCCGCGTTCGTCGTAGCGGACGCTGACCGGCGCCTGCAGGCGGGCGAGGGTTAGCTCACCGTCGCGCAGCGGGCGCTTGTGGAGCACATACCAGGTGGCGCCGGCAGCCACTGCAGCGACGGCGACGGTCAGGGCCGTCAGGGTGCGTTTCATCGGCGAAGGACTCCTTGTTCGTTCTTGTCGTGGGCGGGATTCTGCGCAGCCGTTCTGGCGCGGGCATTGACCTGCCACATCAGGGCTGTAAGTCTTTGGTCAACGCCGGAGCCAGCCATGCACGATGCCCACGATTCGCCGCTGACCCACTCGGCCACCTTGCGCCGCCAGCTCTACGAGGCTCTGGCCGAGCAGGGTCTGGACCCCACCGAGGTATACCGCCGCGTCTACCAGCATCGCCGGCTCACCGCGGTGCCGGTGGACGCCCGCCTGGAACACGACAGCGCGCCGTTGTTCTGGCAGGCGCTGCCGGAGATCACCGGCGACCCGGACATCGGCCTGCACCTCGGTGAGGCGATGAAGCCGCGGCTGCTCGACGTGGTCGGCTACCTGATGCTGGCCAGCAGCGACCTGCAGCAGGCGCTGGACAGCCTGGTGCGCTTCCAGGCCATCCTCTCCGGCGGTCTGCTCGCCCGGCTGCAGGTGGAGGACGACGAGGCGCGCCTGGTGATCGACCTCAACTATCTGGGCCATCCGCCGCTGCGTCAGCAGATGGAGTGCCTGGCGCTGCTGCTGATCAAGTTGCTGGGCTTCCTCACCGATGGCGAGTTCCGCCTGAGTGGTCTGCACTTCCGGCATGCCCAGCCGCGGCGGACCGCCGAGCACCGCCGGCTGTTCGGCCTGCTGCCGTGCTTCGGCCAGGCCCATGACTGTCTACTGTTTCCCGCGGCGCTCCTGCGCCGGCCGTCGCGCACCGCCAATCCGGGTCTGCATGCGCTGCTCAGCGCGCATGCCCGGCGCGAGCTGGACGGCCTGCTGGAGAGCCAGCTGCTGAACCGTCTGCGCTACCTGCTCGGTGTGCGCCTGGCCGGCGGCGACTGTTCGCTGGCCGCCTGCGCGGCGGAACTGGGGATGTCGGCGGCTGGCCTGCAGCGCGCCCTGGCCGCCCAGGGCAGCAGCCTGCGCCAGGTGCGCGAGAGCGTGCGCCAGCAGCGTGCCCGGGAGCTGCTGCGCCGCGGCGTGGCGATCCGCGAGGTGGCACGGGCCTGCGGCTTCGCCGAGCTGTCGCCGTTCTACCGGGCCTTCCGCCGCTGGTACGGCGAGACCCCCGAGCGCTTCCGCGCCCGGCAGCGCGATCCGGCGGGCACGGGTTAGCGCCAGGCACAGAAGCAGCCGCTCGCCAAGGTGTTGGCGGCGCTGACCGGGCGGCCCGCGGCCAGGGCTTCCAGCACCGGCTCGATGAAGCTGTTCGCCGAGTTGCACACCGCGCCTTCGCTGTAGGGGCCGAAGTAGGCGAGGCGCCCCTCGCCGTCCCAGATGCCCACCGCCGGGCTGGCCGGCAGACGTTCGGCACCGGGCAGGCCGTCCAGCGCCTGTAGGGTGCTCAGGCCGGCAGGCAGGTGGCCCCGGCTGCCAGGCTTCTGCACCGCGTAGAAGACCACGCCGCGCGGCGCGAAACGCGCCACCAGCTCGGCGAGGTGCTGCTGGTTGCCGACGTTGCAGGGGCAGGCCGGGTCCCAGAAGTGCACCAGGCGGATCGGCCCCGGCCCGGCCAGCTCGGTCGGCAGGCGCAGCTGCTGACCGTCGAACAGGGTGGCGGCGTCGGCGAAGGGGCGCAGGTAGCGCTCCTGGTACCAGTGCCAGGCGGCGAACAGGGCGACGGCCAGCAGCAGGAGCAGGACGGCGATCGGCAGCGGACGGCGGGACTGGGACATGGCGGACCGGTCGGGAGCGAGGCGCATAGCTTGCCATGCCGCGCCGCGCAGCTGAATATCGGCGGCGGCCCCGGCGTGTTTGGCGCCAGGGCCTGGTCGCTGATGATGGAAGGTCCCATGCCCGAGCGTTTCCCGCCCGAATTCTTGCGTCTGCACCTGCGCCCGCTGGCGGAAATGGCTGCCGAGCCGCCCCAGGTGGCTGCCTACCGGGCCTTCTACGGCCTGGAGTTCCCCGGCGCCGAGGCGCGCATGGGGCTGTTCCCGGCCGCTGGCTACCAGATCGTCGCCCAGGCCTGGTGGCCGGCCGAGCCGCGCGGCACCCTGCTGCTGCAGCACGGCTACTACGACCACGTCGGCCTCTATCGGCACCTGATCAGCTGGGCGCTGCAGCTGGGCTTCGCGGTGCTCGCCTGCGACCTGCCCGGGCACGGCCTGTCCAGCGGGCCGCGGGCCAGCATCGGCGACTTCGCCGAGTACCAGCAGGTGCTCGAAGGTCTGCTCGCCCAGGCAGCCACCCTGGGCCTGCCGGCGCCCTGGCATCTGTGCGGGCAGAGTACCGGCGGGGCGATCCTGATCGACTACTTGCTGCACGGCTCGGTGCGCGCCGAGGTGGCCGAGACGGTGCTGCTGGCGCCTTTGGTCCGGCCGCGCGCCTGGGGCTGGTCGAAGCTCAGCTACCAGTTGCTACGGCCCTTCGTCAGCAGCATCCCGCGGCGCTTCAGCGCCAACTCCACCGACCCCGCGTTCCTCGACTTCGTGCAGCGCGATCCGCTGCAGCCGCTGATTCTGCCCACCGCCTGGGTCGGCGCTCTGGCTCGCTGGGTGCCACGCATCGAGGCGGCGCCGGGGCGGCCACGGCGGCCGCTGATCGTCCAGGGCCAGGCGGACATGACGGTGGACTGGCGGCACAACCTGGAGGTGCTCGGCGCCAAGTTCGCCGAGCCCGAGCTGCTGCTGCTGTCCGAGGCGCGCCACCACCTGGCCAACGAGAGCGAGACGCTGCGCCGTCGCTACCTGGACTTCCTGTGCGAGCGCCTGGTTTAGGCGGGTCAGATGCTCGGCGTGGCCGGGGCCAGCTGCTCGCTGCTCTGGCCCACCGCCAGGCCGGCGCGCACCGCGGCCAGGGCGGCCTGGTAGTAGGCCTGGCCGGCCGCGGACTGGGCGAATTCGACGAACTCCTCCAGCTCCGGGTCGGAGAGCTCGCGGTAGACGTACAGCAGGGTGTTGTCGAGGTCCTCGCCGATCTGTTCCATCAGCCGCTGGCGCTGGCTTTCCAGCATGCCGAGGGCCGCCTGGCCGCCGCCGAGCAGGCCGGGGAGCATCTGGCTGAGGCTGTCGGCGGCCACTCCGGCGAGCGCCAGGCTGACCTCGGCCCCGGCCTCGCGGGCCGGCAGGGCCTGGGCCAGGTGGCGGATCAGCAGGCGTCGGGTGGCCTCGGCCTGCATGCGCGGCAGGCCGTTGGCGTTCTTCAGCAGTTCCTCGCGACTGGTGGCCTTGACCTCGGCGGCGACGACCTTGCGGCCTAGGGGCGATCGGAAGAACGCCAGCGCCGGGGCCGGATCGGCGAGCTGCGCGCGCAGCTTGGCCTGGGCGCGCTGGTCCACGGCCTGGGGCGCGAAGCGCTTGTTGCTGTTGTCCACCAGGGCCTGGTAGACCGCCGGTGGCAGGCTGCTGCGGTAGCGCTGCTGGGCGGCTTCCAGGGCGGAAATGAAATGCGCGCGCTGTTCCGGCCAGCCGGCGGCCTGGTAGAGCTGGCTATGGTCGTCGGCCAGACTGGGCAGGCCGAGCAGCAGTAACAGACAAGCGAGAAGGACGCGCATAGGGACTCCTGTCAGGAAGGCGGCTATTCTTGCGGCGGCGCAGCGGCTTGTCGAGGTGTCCGGTCGCGCTGCTAGAATCGCCGCCATGTCCGACATCACCTGCCATCCGCTGTTCGATCGCATCGTCGACGACCTCGCCGTCCGCGGCTGGTCGCGGCAGGATCTGTTCCTGCCAGCGGATCAGACCCGCGAACTGGCCGCTGAGTGCCGTGAACGTTATCGCCGCGGCGAACTGGTCCCTGCCGCCATCGGTCGCGGAGCCGGCCAGCAGGTGCAGGAAGGCATCCGTGGCGACCGCATCCAGTGGCTGGAGCCTGGCCAGTCGGCGGTCGGCGACCGCTATCTGGCGCTGATGGACGGGCTGCGCCAGACCCTCAACCAAAGCCTCTACCTCGGCCTGGCGGATTTCGAGTGCCACTTCGCCTGCTACCCGCAGGGGGCCTTCTACCGCCGTCACCTGGATCGTTTCCGCGACGACGACCGGCGCACCGTGACCGCACTGGTCTACCTCAACGAAGACTGGCAGCCCGAGCACGGCGGCGCCCTGCGCCTGTATCTGGAGGAGGGCGGCGCCGAGTGCAGCAAGGATATCCTGCCCGTCGGCGGCAGCCTGGTGGTGTTCATGTCCGCCGACCTGCCCCACGAGGTGCTGCCGGCCAGTCGCGAGCGCCTGTCGCTGACCGGCTGGTTCCGTCGCCGCGGCGCCTTCTAGACGCCCGCTCTTTCTCTCAGCCGCACAAGTAGGTGCCGGTGCCCACCGCCACCAGGGTGCCATCGTCGCCGTGCAGCTCCATGCGTACCACTGCCACCTTGTTGCCGGCGCGCAGCGGCAGGGCGGTGGCGGTGAAGCGCGCGCCGCGCCCGGGGCGCAAGTAGTCGATGCGCAGGTCGATGGTGCCCAGTCTGGTAAGCCGCGCCATGCGTTCGGCGCTGGGCAGGTGCCGGTGGTTGGCGAAGGCGCCGATCAGCGCCATGGCCCCGCCGCAGGTGTCCAGCAGCGCGGAGATCACCCCGCCGTGGAGGATGCCGTGGACGAAGTTGCCGACCAGCTCGGGCCTCATCGGCAGGTGCATGGTCACCCGCTCCTCGCTCAGCTCGCCGATCTCGATGCCGAGCAGGCGATTGAAGGGAATGCGCTCGAAGAACTGGTAGATCGCCAGGCGCAGCTCGTCGGTCAGTTCGAAGGGCGTGTCGGTCATGGCGCAGGGGCATCCGTGGACGGGAGGCCCTACGGTGCCGAAGCGTGCCGGCGGCGGCCAGAGGGGCGGCGGGAGTGCCGCGCAGATTGGCCGGATCGCCGGCAGGCTGCGCCGGAGCAGGGCGGCGCTCAGGCGTGGCCGGCCAGCTCCAGGACCCGGTCGACCAGCTTGTTGATGCCGGCGGCGGCCTCGCTGATCGATTGCGCCAGCATGTAGGCGGGGGTAGTGACCAGCTTGCGCTGGGCATCCTCGACCACGTCGCCGACCACGCATTCCTCGTGGACCGCGCCCATCTTCTCCAGGGCCGCGGCGGTGTCCGGGTCGTTGCCGATGGTGCAGATCACCCCTTCGCCGTAGAAGCGCGCGGCCAGCGAGGGGGCGATGCAGATCAGACCGATCGGCTTGCCGGCGGCGGCGAAGGCCTGGCCGAGGGCCAGCACGTCCGGCTGCACGGTGCAGTCGGCACCCTTGAGGGCGAAGTCGGAAAGGTTCTTGGCGGCGCCGAAGCCGCCGGGAATGATCAGGGCATCGAAATCCTCGACCTTGGCTTCGCGCACGTCCTTGACGTTACCGCGGGCGATGCGCGCGGACTCGACCAGAACGTTGCGGCTTTCCGGGGCCTCCTCGCCGGTCAGGTGGTTGATCACGTGCAGCTGGGCGACGTTCGGCGCGAAGCACTGCACCTGGACGCCGCGTTGGTCGAGGCGCAGCAGGGTGATCACGCTTTCGTGAATCTCGGCGCCGTCGAAGACGCCGCAGCCGGACAGGATCACTGCGACTTTCTTGGTCATGAATAACTCCTGAACGTGGAAGGGGCCGATCAAGGGGAACATGGCGCGACCGGCCCGTCATGAATCGCTACTGCACCACTAGCGGAGCATTGCGGTCAAGCGCGCGGGCGTCTGCCCGGCCGTCCGCGTGTCGCCAAATGCCGCTGCGTGTGGCACCTGGCGCCGCGGCCCTGACGCCGGGCGAGGCTAGAATCCTCTGCACGAGATCAACAAGACCGGCGCCGGAGCCGGCCGAGGACGCTGTCGCCATGAACTACATCCTCTACGCGGTACCTGTCTTTTTTCTGCTGATCGGCCTCGAGCTGCTCGCCGACCGCTGGCGCGGCGTACGCAGCTATCGCCTGGCCGACGCCATCAGCAGCCTGGGTGCGGGCGTACTGTCCACCACCAGCGGGCTGCTCACCAAGGTGGTCGGGCTGCTCACCTACGACTTCGCCTGGCGCCACTGGGGGTTGTTCGAGCTCCCCGCGGACAGCCCCTGGGTCTGGGGGTTCGCCTTCCTGTTCTACGACTTCTGCTACTACTGGAACCATCGCCTCGGGCACGAGCGCAACGTGCTCTGGGCGGCCCACTCGGTGCACCACCAGAGCGAGGAGTACAACCTCAGCACCGCGTTGCGGCAGACCAGCACCGGTTTTCTCTTCGGCTGGATCTTCTATCTGCCGATGGCCCTCGCCGGGGTGCCGCCGTTGGTGTTCTTCACCGTCGCCGCGTTCAACCTGCTCTACCAGTTCTGGGTGCACACCCGTCACGTGCCCAAGCTCGGCTGGCTGGAGTGGCTGTTCATCACGCCCTCCAACCATCGCGTCCACCATGCCCGCAATCCTCTGTACCTGGACCGCAACTACGGCGGCGTGTTCATCCTCTGGGACCGTCTGTTCGGCACCTTTCAGGAGGAGCTGGCGGAGGAGCCGCCGGTGTACGGGGTGACCACTCCGCTGCGCAGCTGGAACCCGCTGTGGGCCAACCTGCAGTTCTACGCGCTGCTCTGGCAGGACGCCCGGCGCGCCGGCTCCTGGTGGGATCGGCTGCGCATCTGGTTCATGCCCACCGGCTGGCGGCCAGCCGACGTGGCGGCCCGCTACCCGCTGGCCAAGCCGGACCCGGCCAGCTTCGAGAAGTTCGAGGTGCCCCTGGGGCGTGCCGCGCAGCTCTACGCCGCCCTGCAGTTCCTGGTCTATCTGCTCGGCGGCACCTGGCTGATGGCCGCGGCCGAGGACTGGCCGCTGGCCGGGCAACTGCTCGGCTGGGCCTGGATGGCCTTCGGCCTCCATGTGCTCGGTGTCTGGCTGGAGAGCCGCCCCACGGCCCTGGGGCTGGAGTGGGCGCGCCTGCTGCTCAATCTGCCGGTGCTATGGCTGGCCCAGCAGCTGGCGTTGCTGCCGGCAGGGGCGGAGGCCTGGGCGCTGCTGGCCCTGTACGGCCTGCTCAGTCTGCTGGGGATCTATCTGCCGCGCCTGGCGGAGGGCTGGCGCCGCGACCGCCTGGGTAGTCTCTGAGGGGGCTCAGTTCGGCGGGGTCTGGCGCGGGGCCTTCAGCCAGCGGCGCAGCCAGAGCAGGCAGCCGACCACCAGCAGGCCGCCGAGCACCCACAGCTCGTACTTCTTCACGCTGCCGAGGATGCCTTCCATCACGGTGCCGAAGTGGTAGGCGGCCAGGCCCAGGGCCAGGGCCCAGACGATGGCGCCGATGCCGTTGAGGATCAGGTAGCGCAGCGGCGGGTAGCCGGACATGCCGATGGCCACCGGCATCACCGTGCGCAGGCCGTAGACGAAGCGGAAGATCAGCACCCAGAGGTCCGGGTGCCGGCGCACGTGGCGCAGCGCGCGGTCGCCGAGCGCCTGCCAGCGCGGCTTGCGGGCGAGGATCTGGCGGCCCTTGTGGCGGCCCAGGTAGTACCACAGCTGGTCGCCGGCATAGCTGCCGCAGAACGCGGTGGCCACCACCAGGTTGATGTCCATGTAGCCGCGGAACGCCAGAAAGCCGGCCAGCACCAGAATGGTCTCGCCCTCGAAGAAGGTACCGAGAAACAGGGCGAAATAGCCGAAATCCTGCAGGAATTCTTGAAGCATCATCGACGCGGCGCGAAAAGTGAACGCGCAGCCTACCGCGCCAGGCCCATGCTGGCAAAGTGCGGAAGTGTATCGGGGAATGCTCCGGGCGGCCGGCGGAGCCGTCTGGCGTGGGCTTTGCGGCGTCGTTGCGGCCAGCCGTCGCAGCCCCGTGCACGCGCCCGCGGAAGGCCGGGCGCATGCACGGGGGGGCGTCAGGCCGGCTGCGGGGTGCCGGTGTCGCGCGACAGGCGCGCCCGTTCGCGGCACAGCCGGCGGTAGATCGCCAGGTAGCCCTCGGCCATCGCCGGGGCGGTGAAGCGGCGATCGAACAGCGCGCGGATGCGCCGGCGGTCCAGTTCGCCGACCCGCCGGGCGGCGGCGATGGCGGCCTCCAGGCTGTCGACCACGTAGCCGGTGACACCGTCGACCATCACCTCGGGCACCGAGCCGTGGCGGAAGGCGATCACCGGGGTGCCGCAGGCGAACGCCTCGATCATCACCAGGCCGAACGGCTCCGGCCAGTCGATGGGGAACAACAGGGCCCTGGCGCGGCCGACCAGTTCGTTCTTCTGCACGTCGTCGATCTCGCCGAGGAACTCCACCAGCGGATGGTCGAGCAGCGGGCGGATCTGCGTCTCGAAGTAGCGGCGGTCGGCCTCGTCCACCTTGGCGGCGATGCGCAGGCGGGTTCCGCACGCCTTGGCGATGGCGATGGCGCGATCCACGCGCTTCTCCGGGGAGATGCGCCCGACGAAGACGAAGTAGTCCTCGGCCGTCGGGTGGAAGCGGTACAGCCCGCCGGGCAGGCCGTGATGGACGGTGCCCAGCCAGTTGGCGTGGGGCAGCGGGCGGCGCTGGTAGTCGGAAATGGACACCACCGGCATGTCGCTGAAGTGGCGGTGCAGCGGCGCCAGTTCCGGTAGGTCGAGCCGGCCGTGGAAGGTGGTCAGGCAGGGGGTGGGGCAGCGCCGCGCCAGGGGGTAGTGCAGGTAGTCGATATGGAAGTGGATCACGTCGAACTGCCGGGCGCGCTGGAACACCTCGTCGAGCATCAGGGTGTGCCAGGGCAGCCAGTAGGGCTGCGTGGGGTCCAGGCGCAGGCTGCGTTCGACGATGGGCACCAGCTCGGCGGAAGTGATCGAGTCGCCGCTGGCGAATAGGGTCACCTCGTGGCCCAGGGCGATCAGCGCTTCGGTCAGGTAGGACACGACACGTTCGGTGCCGCCGTAGGCTTTGGGCGGCACGCTTTCGAACAAGGGTGCGACTTGCGCGATCCTCATGCAGCAGCCTCCGTCAAACGTCGGTCAAAGCCGCCGGGATCATGGGGACGGATGGGCGAATTTCAAGATCCGGCCCGGGCCGACCGGGCGCCGGATGCGGCCTCCGGTCGCACCGTCGCCCGGGGCGGTCACACTTTGTTCATAATGTTCATTTTTACTGTCGCACTCGCCCGTCCGCGCGGGCTCTGGAGTCTGCCGTGAGTTTCACCCCCGCCAACCGCCTGTTCCCCGCCACCCGTCTGCGCCGCAACCGCCGCGACGAGTTCTCCCGCCGCCTGGTCCGCGAGAACGTGCTGACCGTCGACGACCTGATCCTCCCGGTGTTCGTCCTCGATGGCGAGAACCGCCGCGAGGCGGTCCCCTCCATGCCGGGCGTGGAGCGCCTGTCCATCGACCTGCTGCTCAAGGCGGCCGAGCGCTGGGTGGAACTGGGTATCCCGGCCCTGGCGCTGTTCCCGGTGACTCCGCTGGAGAAGAAGTCCCTGGACGGCGCCGAGGCCTGGAACCCGGAGGGCATCGCCCAGCGGGCGATCCGCGCCCTGCGTGCGCGCTTCCCGGAGCTGGGGGTGATCGGCGACATCGCCCTGGACCCCTTCACCACCCACGGCCAGGACGGCATCCTCGACGAGAACGGCTACGTGCAGAACGACGTCACCGTGGATGCCCTGGTCAAGCAGGCGCTATCCCACGCCGAGGCTGGCGCCCAGGTGGTGGCCCCCTCGGACATGATGGACGGGCGCATCCAGGCGATTCGCGAGGCCCTGGAACTGGCCGACCACAGCAACGTGCGCATCATGGCCTACTCGGCCAAGTACGCCAGCGCCTACTACGGCCCGTTCCGTGACGCCGTGGGCTCCGCCAGCAACCTCGGCAAGGGCAGCAAGGCCAGCTACCAGATGGACCCGGCCAACAGCGACGAGGCGCTCCACGAGGTGGCCACCGACCTGGCCGAAGGCGCCGACATGGTGATGGTCAAGCCCGGCATGCCCTACCTGGACGTGCTGCGCCGAGTGAAGGACGAATTCCGCGTACCCACCTTCGCCTACCAGGTCAGCGGCGAGTACGCCATGCACATGGCGGCGATCCAGAACGGCTGGCTCTCCGAGGCGGTGATCCTGGAATCGCTGACCGCCTTCAAACGCGCCGGCGCAGATGGCATCCTCACCTACTTCGCCGTGCGTGCGGCAGAACTCTTGCAACAGGGGCGCTGATCCGCCCCCCCGGAAGGACGCGATGAACACAGCAGGAATCACCGATAGCGAATTGCTCAAGGCCGAGGCCCTCGACCAGCTCCCGGCGGAGGCGCCCACTGCCGAACCTGTCGAAGCCGAGTCGCTGGCGCCCGAGCCCGTGGCCGAGGAATCGGCCCCCGCCCCGCTGGTGATTCCCGGCCTGGACGACACCAGCCTGTACATCCACCGCGAGCTGTCCCAGCTGAAGTTCAACATCCGTGTGCTGGAACAGGCACTGGACGAGTCCTATCCGCTGCTCGAGCGGCTGAAGTTCCTGCTGATCTTCTCCAGCAACCTCGACGAGTTCTTCGAGATCCGCGTCGCCGGGCTGAAGAAGCAGATCACCTATGCCCGCGAGCAGGCCGGCGCCGACGGCCTGCAGCCGCACCAGGCGCTGGCGCGGATCAGCGAGCTGGTGCACGAGCAGGTGGCCCGTCAGTACGCCATCCTCAACGACGTGCTATTCCCCGAGCTGGCCAAGCACCACATCAACTTCATCCGCCGCCGCCACTGGACCACCAAGCTCAAGGCCTGGGTGCGCCGCTACTTCCGCGACGAGATCGCGCCGATCATCACCCCAATCGGCCTCGACCCGACGCACCCCTTCCCGCTGCTGGTCAACAAGAGCCTGAACTTCATCGTCGAGCTGGAGGGCGTCGACGCCTTCGGCCGCGACTCCGGCCTGGCGATCATCCCGGCCCCGCGCCTGCTGCCGCGCATCATCCGCGTGCCCGAGGAGATCGGTGGCGCCGGCGACAACTACGTGTTCCTCTCCTCGATGATCCATGCCCATGCCGACGACCTGTTCCCCGGCATGAAGGTCAAGGGCTGCTACCAGTTCCGCCTGACTCGCAACGCCGACCTCTCGGTGGACACCGAGGACGTCGAGGACCTGGCCCGCGCCCTGCGCGGCGAGCTGTTCAGCCGCCGCTACGGCGACGCGGTGCGCCTTGAGGTGGTGGACACCTGTCCGGCGCACCTCACCGACTACCTGCTGCGCCAGTTCAACCTCAATGAGAGCGAGCTGTACAAGGTCAACGGCCCGGTCAACCTGACCCGCCTATTCAGCATCACCACCCTGGACAGCCACCCGGAACTGCAGTTCAAGCCCTTCACCCCGGCGATTCCTAAACCGCTGCAGAACGCTGAGAACATCTTCAACGTGATCGGCAAGCAGGACATCTTGCTGCTGCACCCCTTCGAGTCCTTCACCCCGGTGGTGGACCTGCTGCGCCAGGCGGCCAAGGACCCCAACGTGCTGGCCATCAAGCAGACCCTGTACCGTGCCGGGGCCAACTCGGAGATCGTCGACGCCCTGGTGGAGGCGGCGCGCAACGGCAAGGAGGTCACCGCGGTGATCGAGCTGCGCGCGCGCTTCGACGAGGAGTCCAACCTGCAGCTGGCCAGCCGCCTGCAGGCCGCCGGCGCGGTGGTGATCTACGGGGTGGTGGGCTTCAAGACCCACGCCAAGATGATTCTCATCCTGCGCCGCGAGAACGGCGAGCTGCGCCGCTATGCGCACCTCGGCACCGGCAACTACCACGCCGGCAACGCCCGCCTGTACACCGACTACAGCCTGCTGACCGCCGATGCGGCGCTCGGCGAGGACGTCTCCAAGCTGTTCAGCCAACTGATCGGCATGGGCAAGACCCTGCGCATGAAGAAGCTCCTGCACGCGCCCTTCACCCTGAAGAAGGCTCTGCTCGACATGATCGCCCGCGAGACCCAGCACGCCAGCGAGGGCAGGCCGGCGCATATCATGGCCAAGGTCAACGCGCTGACCGATCCCAAAGTCATCCGTGCCCTGTACAAGGCCAGTCAGGCCGGGGTGAAGGTTGATCTGGTAGTGCGTGGCATGTGCTGCCTGCGCCCCGGGGTGCCGGGGGTGTCGCACAACATCCAGGTGCGCTCCATCGTCGGGCGCTTCCTCGAGCACACCCGCATCTACTACTTTTACAACGATGGCGACGAGCAGCTGTACCTGTCCAGCGCCGACTGGATGGAGCGCAATCTCGACAAGCGCGTCGAGACCTGCTTCCCGGTGGAGGGCCGCAAGCTGATCCAGCGGGTCAAGAAGGAGCTGGAGGCCTACCTCAGCGACAACACCCAGAGCTGGCAGCTGCAGCCGGACGGTCGCTACCTGCGCAACAGCCCGACCGGCAACCAGAACCCGCGCAACGCCCAGCAGTTCCTCCTCGAGAAGCTCTCCGCACCGGTGGTCTCGGTGCGCTGAGGCCGCCGCCCGGCCTCCCCGGGCGGGTGCGAGCGGCCGGGGCTCAACTGACCCGCAGGTTGAAGTCGATGCGCTTCAGCCACTCGGCTTCCTGCTCGAAGTCCGCCTGGGTCAGCGGGTTGGCCTGCAGCCAGCCCTCCGGGAACAGTACGTCGAGGCTCTTCGCCCCGGCCTTCAGGCGCACCCGGGGCATTTCCTGATTGCCGCGGATGTGGTGGAAGAGGATCGCGAAGCGCAGCAGTACGCATAGGCGGATCAGTTGCACGCCCTGCTCGCCGAACTCCTCGAAGCGCTCCCTGGGGATGTTGCGGCGGTGGCCGCGCACCAGGAGGGCGAGCATCAACTGGTCCTGGCGCGAGAAACCGGCCAGGTCGGAGTGCTCGATCAGGTAGGCGCCGTGCTTGTGGTAGTGATAATGGGCGATGTCGCGGCCGATCTCGTGGACCCGCGCCGC
Source organism: Pseudomonas thermotolerans DSM 14292 (assembly GCF_000364625.1). Lineage (GTDB taxonomy): Bacteria > Pseudomonadota > Gammaproteobacteria > Pseudomonadales > Pseudomonadaceae > Aquipseudomonas > Aquipseudomonas thermotolerans. The sequence goes on along the minus strand of NZ_KB822604.1, from coordinate 81,449 downwards.
CCAGCTGAGCAGCTCGCGGTGCCACTCCTCGGTGAGCCCCCAGTCCTCGGCCACCTGGTCCAGGGCGGAGAGGGCCTTGGCCTCGACCCGCGCGGCCTGCTCGGGGTCGGCGTGGTAGCGTTCCATCAGCGCGCTCAGGGTGCGCTCGCGGACGTCCTCCTGCTGGTGGCGGCCGAGCAGGTCGTAGAGCACGCCCTCGCGCAGGGCACCCTCGCAGTGCTCCATGCGCTGCAGCTCGAGGGCGTCGAAGATCGCTTCGACGATCGCCAGGCCGGCCGGGAAGATCGGCCGGCGGTCCGGCTTGACACCGTTCAGGTCGATCCGCTCCACGTCGCCCAGCTTGAGGAGCTTGCGCTTCAGCCAGGCGATGCCCTCCGGGGTGATCTCGCCGTTGCCGCCGTTCCTGCCGGCCTGGCCCACCGCGCGGATGGTCCCCGAGGCGCCCACCGCCTCCTGCCAGCCGAGACGCCGCAGGCTCTGCTCGATGCCCATCAGCTCCAGGCGCGCCGCGGTATAGGCCTGGGCGTAGCGCGCCGGGGTGATCTTGCCGTCCTTGAAGTAGCGCTGGGTGTAGCTGACGCAGCCCATCTGCAGGCTCTCGCGCAGCAGCGGCTCGAAGCACTGGCCGATGATGAACTCGGTGCTGCCGCCGCCGATGTCCACCACCAGGCGCTTGTCCGGCGAGGCCGGCATGGTGTGGGACACGCCGAGGTGGATCAGGCGCGCCTCCTCGCGGCCGGAGATCACCTCCACCGGGTGGCCGAGGATCGCCTCGGCGCGGCGGATGAACTCGCTGCGGTTGCGCGCCTCGCGCAGGGCGTTGGTGCCCACCACGCGCACCGCGCCCTGGGGCAGACCGGCGGTCAGCTGGGCGAAGCGGCGCAGGCAGTCGAGGCCGCGCTGCATGGCGTCCTCGGTGAGCAAGCGGTCGTCGTCGATGCCGGCGGCCAGTTGGACCTTCTCGCCGAGCCGCTCGAGGATGCGGATCTCCCCATGATCCGTCTTGGCCAGCACCATGTGGAAGCTGTTGGAGCCGAGATCGATGGCGGCGATGACGGGAAAGTTCTTGATGGCGCTTTGCGGCATGATGGGGATCTCGATGCGAAACCGCGACATCCTGCCATGATAGGCCAGTCGCGCCAACGCGAAACGCCGGACGGGCGTGCCAGATTGAGCGGCCCGGCGCCGCCGCGGAAAGCCGTCTGCCCGGCGCGGCCGGGGCTGCCGTGCATGGCCTCCATAGCCAGACTCAATCACCGGCGCCTTTCGGCCACCGCCAAGCCGGGCTATGATGGCGGCCACTTTTTCTTTGCATCCGGATCGACGGAGAGATTTCATGAGCGAACTCATCATCAACGTCAGCGACGCCAGCTTCGAGCAGGAGGTCCTGCAGGCCAGCGGCCCGGTGCTGGTCGACTACTGGGCCGAGTGGTGCGGCCCGTGCAAGATGATCGCCCCGGTGCTGGACGAGATCGCCCAGGCCTATCAGGGCAAGCTGAAGGTCTGCAAGCTGAACATCGACGAGAACCAGGAGACTCCGCCGAAGTACGGCGTGCGCGGCATCCCGACCCTGATGCTGTTCAAGGGCGGCAACGTCGAGGCCACCAAGGTCGGCGCCCTGTCCAAGTCCCAGCTGGCCGCTTTCCTCGACGCCAACATCTGAGGTTTGGTGAAAAGGCCCTGCGCAACGTAGGGCCTTTTTCGTGGCTGAGGCTAGACGCGCTCCAATCGGCAGTGCTAAATTCGGCCACGCAACGGTTTCTCCGCTGCCCTCCATAAGCCGTCGTCGACGCACTCCCAATTAGAACTCGTTCGCGATCCTGTCGCTTTCTTCCCGCGACGCGGCCTGCCGAGCCCAGGGCTCATCCCTCCTTCTCTTCACACTTACGTCATTCCTATGAATCTGACCGAACTCAAGCAAAAGCCGATTACCGAACTGCTCGACATGGCCGAGCAGATGGGCATCGAGAACATGGCCCGTTCGCGCAAGCAGGACGTGATCTTCGCCCTCCTCAAGAAGCACGCCAAGAGCGGCGAGGAAATCTCCGGTGACGGCGTGCTGGAGATCCTCCAGGACGGCTTCGGCTTCCTGCGCTCCGCCGACTCCTCCTATCTGGCCGGCCCGGACGACATCTACGTCTCGCCCAGCCAGATCCGCCGCTTCAACCTGCGCACCGGCGACACCATCGTCGGCAAGATCCGCCCGCCGAAGGAGGGTGAGCGCTACTTTGCGCTGCTCAAGGTCGACTCGATCAACTTCGACCGTCCGGAAAACGCCAAGAACAAGGTGCTGTTCGAGAACCTCACGCCTCTGTTCCCCAACGAGCGCCTGAAGATGGAGGCCGGCAACGGCTCCACCGAGGACATCACCGGCCGCGTCATCGACCTCTGCGCGCCGATCGGCAAGGGCCAGCGCGGCCTGATCGTCGCCCCGCCAAAGGCCGGCAAGACCATCATGCTGCAGAACATCGCGGCGAACATCACCCGCAACAACCCCGAGTGCTACCTGATCGTCCTGCTGATCGACGAGCGCCCGGAGGAAGTGACCGAAATGCAGCGCACCGTGCGCGGCGAAGTGGTCGCCTCCACCTTCGACGAGCCGCCGACCCGCCACGTGCAGGTGGCCGAGATGGTGATCGAGAAGGCCAAGCGCCTGGTCGAGCACAAGAAGGACGTGGTCATCCTGCTCGACTCCATCACTCGTCTGGCGCGCGCCTACAACACCGTGATCCCCAGCTCCGGCAAGGTGCTCACCGGTGGTGTCGACGCCCACGCCCTGGAGAAGCCCAAGCGCTTCTTCGGTGCCGCCCGTAACATTGAGGAAGGCGGCAGCCTGACCATCCTCGCCACCGCGCTGATCGAGACCGGCTCGAAGATGGACGAGGTGATCTACGAGGAATTCAAGGGCACCGGCAACATGGAGCTGATCCTCGACCGCCGCATCGCCGAGAAGCGCGTGTTCCCAGCCATCAACATCAACCGTTCCGGTACCCGCCGCGAGGAGCTGCTGACCGCCGAGGACGAGCTGCAGCGCATGTGGATCCTGCGCAAGCTGCTGCACCCGATGGACGAGATCGCCGCCATCGAATTCCTCATCGACAAGCTGAAGGACACCAAGACCAACGACGAATTCTTCATGTCGATGAAAAGGAAATAATGCCCGGGCCCCGGCGCATTGCCGCTCCGGGGCCTGACGCTCGACGCTTCGATGAACTACTCCGACCTGCGCGACTTCATCCGCGCCCTGGAACAGCGGGGCGAACTGAAACGCATCCAGACGCCGGTCTCGCCGGTGCTGGAGATGACCGAAATCTGCGACCGCACCCTGCGCAAGGCCGGGCCGGCGCTGCTCTTCGAGAAGCCCAGAGGCTTCGACATTCCGGTGCTCGGCAACCTGTTCGGCACGCCCAGGCGGGTGGCCTTGGGCATGGGTGCCGAGGATGTGTCCGAGCTGCGCGAGATCGGCAAGCTGCTGGCCTTCCTCAAGGAGCCTGAGCCGCCGAAGGGCCTCAAGGACGCCTGGAGCAAGCTGCCGATCTTCAAGAAGGTCATCAGTATGGCGCCCAAGGTGCTCAAGGATGCGCCGTGCCACGAAGTGATCGAGGAAGGCGACGACGTCGACCTCGGCAGGCTGCCGGTACAGCACTGCTGGCCGGGCGACGTGGCGCCGCTGATCACCTGGGGCCTGACCATCACTCGCGGGCCTAACAAGGAGCGCCAGAACCTGGGCATCTACCGCCAGCAGGTGATCGGCCGCAACAAGCTGATCATGCGCTGGCTGAGCCACCGCGGCGGCGCTCTGGACTACCGCGAGTGGTGCCAGAAGTACCCGGACCGCCCCTATCCGGTGTGCGTGGCCCTGGGCGCCGATCCGGCGACCATCCTCGGTGCGGTCACCCCGGTGCCGGATACCCTCTCCGAATACGCCTTCGCCGGCCTGCTGCGCGGCAGCCGCAGCGAGCTGGTCAAGGCCATCGGCAGCGACCTGCAGGTGCCGGCCGGCGCGGAGATCGTCCTCGAAGGGGTGATCCACCCCGGCGAGATGGCCGATGAAGGCCCCTACGGCGACCACACCGGCTACTACAACGAGGTGGACCGCTTCCCGGTGTTCACCGTCGAGCGCATCACCCGGCGCCGCGACCCCATCTACCACTCCACCTACACCGGGCGGCCGCCGGACGAGCCGGCGATCCTCGGCGTGGCGCTCAACGAAGTCTTCGTGCCCATCCTGCAGAAGCAGTTCCCGGAGATCGTCGACTTCTACCTGCCGCCGGAAGGCTGTTCCTACCGCCTGGCGGTGGTGACCATCAGGAAGCAGTACCCAGGGCACGCCAAGCGCGTCATGCTGGGCGTCTGGTCGTTCCTGCGACAGTTCATGTACACCAAGTTCGTCATAGTCACCGACGACGACATCAACGCACGGGACTGGAACGACGTGATCTGGGCCATCACCACGCGCATGGACCCCAAGCGCGATACCGTGATGATCGACAATACGCCGATCGACTACCTGGACTTTGCTTCGCCGGTCTCCGGCCTGGGCTCCAAGATGGGTCTGGACGCTACCCACAAGTGGCCGGGCGAGACTAGCCGCGAATGGGGCCGGGCGATCGTCCAGGACGAGGCGGTCAAGCGCCGCGTCGACGAGCTCTGGGCGCATCTGGGCATCGACTGATGGGCGCGAGTTTCCGGGGGTGGCCATGAGAGTCACCCTGCAACCCTCCGGCGCGGTCCTCGACCTGCTGCCCGGCGAACGCATCCTCGACGGCGCCCGGCGGCTCGGCTACGAGTGCCCGCAGAGCTGCCGCAACGGCAACTGCCATGTCTGCGCCGCGCTACTGGTGGAAGGCCGGGTGTGCCAGGCCGGCGTCGAGCTGGACCACGGCGAGCTGTTCACCTGCCTGGCCGAGCCGCTGCAGGACTGCGTGCTGCACTGGGACGGCGTGCTGGCCCCCGGCGAGCTGCCGGTGCGCAAGCTGGCCTGCCAGGTCGTCGAATGCAGCGAGCTGGGCGGCGACGTGTGGCGGGTGCGCCTGCGCGCGCCGGCCGGCAGGCCGCCGCGCTACCACGCCGGCCAGTACCTGCTGATCGAACGGGACGACGGCCAGAGCTCGGCCTTCTCCCTGGCCTCGGCGCCGCATCAGGGCCGCGAGCTGGAGCTGCACATCCTCGGCCGCGAGCCCAGCGCCCGGGCCCTGCTGGCCCAGCTACGGCGCAGTGGCCTGGCCCGCGTGCAGCTGCCGTTCGGCGACACCCACCTGGCCGAGCTGCCGGACGGTCCGCTGGTGCTGATCGCCGCCGGCACCGGCATGGCGCAGATGCACAGCCTGATCGAGCACTGCCGGGCGGCCGGCTTCCCCCATCCGGTGCACCTCTACTGGGGCGTGCGGCGTCCTGAGGATTTCTACGCTCTGGACAACTGGGCGGCTTGGGAAAGCATCGCCAACCTCCACCTGCACCGGGTGGTCAGCGATCCCTGCGCCTGGGCTGGCCGCCGCGGCCTGCTCCACGAGGCGGTCTGCGCCGACTTCGTCGACCTACGCCCGCTGCACGTCTACGCCAGCGGCTCGCCGGCGATGGTCTACGCCACCCTGGATGCTCTGGTGGCCGCCGGCATGGACGCCCACCAGATGCGCGCCGACGTGTTCGCCTACGCCCCCAGGCTCTAGTCAATCCCTTCCCTGCCGGGCTTCTCTCGCGAAGGTAGGGGGCGAGCCTAGCGCACCTGCACCACCAGCTTGCCCAGCGCCTGGCGGGCGGCCAGGCGAGCGATGGCCTCGCTGGCGTGTTCCAGCGGGTAGGTCTGGGAGACTAGCGGCTTGAGTCGGCCTTCGGCGTGCCAGCGGAACAGCTGCTGGAAGTTGGCCAGGTTGTCCTGGGGCTGGCGGGCCACGAAGGCGCCCCAGAACACCCCGACCATGGCCGCGCCTTTGAGTAGCGGCAGGTTGGCCGGCAGGGCGGGAATGCTGCCGCTGGCGAAGCCGATCACCAGGTGCCGGCCGTTCCAGCCCAGGCTGCGGAAGGCCGGCTCGCTGAGCTGGCCACCCACCGGGTCGTAGACCACATCGACGCCCTGGCCGCCGGTGAGCGCCTTGAGTCGCTCGCGCAGGTCCTCCTCGGCGTAGTTGAGCAGCTCGTCGGCGCCCGCCGCCCTGGCCACGGCAAGCTTCTCGGCGCTGCTCGCCGCGGCGATCACCCGGGCGCCCAGAGCCTTGCCGATCTCCACCGCGGCCAGGCCGACGCCGCCGGAGGCGCCGAGCACCAGCAGGGTCTCGCCGGCCTGCAGGGCTGCGCGCTGGCGCAGGGCGTGCATCGAGGTGCCGTAGGTCATGCCGAAGGCGGCGGCGGTGGTGAAGTCCAGGCTGGCGGGGATCGGCAGGACCCGCTCGGCGCTCACTGCGATCTGCTCGGCAAAGCTGCCCCAGCCGGTCAGGGCGATCACGCGGTCGCCGGGTTTCAGGTGGCGGACCTTGTCGCCCACCGCGGCCACCACCCCGGCCGCCTCGCCGCCCGGCGAGAAGGGGAAGGGCGGCTTGAACTGGTACTTGCCCTCGATGATCAGGGTGTCGGGGAAGTTCACCCCGGCAGCGTGGATGTCGATCAGCACCTCGGAGGGCTTGGGGACGGGGCTCGCCACCTCCTCCAGGACCAGGCTGTCGGCGGGTCCGAAGGCTTTGCACAGCACGGCTTTCATGGAGTTCCCCTCTGCTTGTGATGCTCCCGAGTGTAGGAGGCGGGAGGGGCGGGTCAACGGGCATGACTGGCCCTGATGGCCAGGCATAAGCCCGGACTTGGGGGCGCTGCCGTCACTGGGTATGCTAGGCGCCTTCCCAATCTTTCGAGGAATCGCTGCCGTGAAAGCCCGGATCGCCCTGCTGCTGGCCCTGTGTCTGCCGTTCACCGCACCGGTCGCCGAGGACGGCAAGGCGGATCCGGCCAACCAGGTGGCCTACGTCACCCTGGCCCCGGCGCTGGTCGGCAACTTCGGCGCGGGACCGCGGCTGAAGTACTTCAAGGCCGACATCGCCCTGCGCGTCACCGGTCTGGAGACCAAGAGCAAGGTGGAGCACCACGAGCCGCTGATCCGCAACCAGCTGGTGATGCTGTTCACCCAGCAGACCGACGAGACCCTGGCTACCCCCGAGGCCAAGGAGCAGCTGCGCCAGGAGGCTTTGCGTCAGGTCCAGCAGGTGCTGCTCCAGGAGGAGGGGCGGCCGCTGGTGGACGACCTGCTGTTCAACAACCTGATCGTCCAGTAGACCAGTGGCGGCGCGGATCTAGCGCAGCCGGAGGATCGCGGTCCACTGTTCCGGGCTGACCGGCATCACCGACAGCCGGCTGCCGCGCTGCACCAGGGCCAGCTCGGCCAGCGCTGGTTCGCCGCGCAGGCGGGCGAGGGGAATCAGTTCCGGAAACACCTCGACGAACTCCACGTCCAGGGCGCTCCACGGATTGTGCGCGGCGCTGGCCTTGGCGTCGAAGTAGGGGCTCTCGGCATCCAGCGCGGTGGGGTCGGGATAGACCGCTGAGGCGATCCGCCCGATGCCGGCGATGCCCGGCTGCGGACAGCTGGAGTGATAGAAGAAGAACAGGTCGCCGATCTGCATGCTGCGCAGGAAGTTGCGCGCCTGGTAGTTGCGCACCCCGTCCCAGCGCGCCCGGCCGAGACGCTGCAGGTCGAGGATGGAGAGTTCGTCCGGTTCGGACTTCATCAGCCAATAAGGCATGAACTTTGCTTCCTATAGCCGGTCGTAGCGCCCGGCAATAAGTTTGCGACAGCCGGTCGGTGAGGGAAATTGCGGGAAGCATCACCTTGCCGGAAAATGCGGCCGTTTTAAGCTTGGCGCTGCCAACAGGTCCACCAAGAGACGACTCAGCGCAGCGGTATTGCCTTGACAAGGAGGAGGCAATCGAATGAAACGCAAGCCAGATATGTTGTGGGTTTTGGTCATCGTTTTCGGTCTGGGCGTGGTCACCACCGGTTACACCCAGAGCTTGTGGGAACGTAACAGCGATCGGGCGACAGCCCTGACCCAGCAGCCCTGACCCGAACCCGGCACCGCAGGGACGCGGTGCGTCTCACTTCCCGCCGTACCAGCCCCGATCCGTCACCGTGGCCCGCAAGGGCACATCCCAGCTTTCCAGCGGCAGTCGATCCACCTTCTGACATTCGTGCGCCAGGCCGAGCAGTGTCGGCTTCTGACCATTCCTGCGGCGTGCTCGGTAGGCCAGGCTGCGGTCGTAGAAGCCGCCGCCCATGCCCAGCCGGCCGCCATGCTCGTCGAAGCCCACCAGCGGCATCAGCACCAGGTCGAGGGTCCAGATCCGCCGCTGGCGCGCCGGGCACGGGCGCGGCTCGAGGATGCGGAAGCGGTTGCGCACCAGGGGTTCGCCGGGGCGTACGCGTTGGAACGCCATGCGGGTGCGTGGCCAGGGGTTGAGCACCGGCAGGTAGGTGCGTTTGCCCCGTTTCTGGGCGGCGCGCAGCAGCGGGCGGGGATCGATTTCCCCATCGTTGGGCAGGTACAGGGCGAGCTGCCGGGCACGGCGGAACAGCGGGTGCTGGGCCAGCTGGCGGTACAGGTCGCGGGCGGCGCGGCGCTGCTGATGGGGCGTCAGCGCCCGGCGGGCCTGGCGCAGCAGGCGACGCAGGGCAGCGCGGGAGAGGTTGTCGGCGATGATCATGGCGACATGATGCAGGGCCGCAAACAAAGACGCCAGCGTCGGAAGACGCTGGCGTCGCAATCAGAACCCCCCGAACGTGCCGCTGTCGGTTCTGCCCTTGAACCCGAGAGTTCAAGGTGGAGGTTGCCGGAGGCATTAAGGCTTTCCGTCAGGCGGACATGCACACCTGCCTCAGCTGACAACCCCCGTGGTTGTGCGTATCGGCTCAGGGACGTTCCCGACTGGCGCACACTCCAGGGAGTTGGGGCCAGTATACCCGATTGACCGGGCAGCGACAGCGGAACCTGCGGGTTCCTGACCGGCGCGACCAAAGGTCACGGGCCGGCCGGGGTATCCGGGTCGGCGGCCAGGGCTTGGTCGACGCGGTCCAGTAGCTCGCGGACCTGCTCGCGGGTCGAGCCGGCCTGCTGGTCGAGGTGCTGCTGCTTGTGCAACAGCTCGTGGGTGATGTTCAGTGCGGCCATCACGGCGATGCGGTCGGCGCCGATCACCTTGCCGCTCATGCGGATCTCGCGCATCTTGCCGTCCAGGTAGCGGGCGGCGCTTTCCAGGTTGGCGCGTTCCTCGGGGGGGCAGGCGATGCAGTAGTCTTTGTCGAGGATATGGACGGTTACGGTGTTCGGCTGGGTCATGAGTCCTGCTCCAAGGCTTTCAGGCGCGAAATCATGGATTCGACCTTGTGCCGTGCCAATTCGTTCTTTTCGATCAGATGGGCGCGCTCTTCGCGCCAGGCCCGTTCGCTGGCCCGCAGCAGCCGGTTCTCCACCTTCAGTTGCTCGAAACGGCGGAGTAGCAAGTCCAGCTTGGCGGTCAGCGCTTGCAGGTCGGCGTCTTCCATAGGTTCTCGCTCGGGCCGGGAATGATGGCAACTATATAGGAGCGGGGCGCCGCGTGGGCAAACCATCCAAGGGGCGGGTGCTGGGGTGTCTGGCGATTGGTCTAGGCGCGCCCGCCGGTGCTAGGATACGAGACCTTCATTCTAGTCATCGCGCCATGCCGCGCCTAGTTGGACGCCCATGCAGAATTCCCCCTACAGCGCTTTCGCCACCCTGCTCGCCAGCAGTGGTCACCCCGTTTCCCCGGCCGAGGTGCACGGCCTGCTGCTCGGCCGCAGCTGCGCCGGCGCCGGCTTCGACGCGGAGGCCTGGCTCGCCGACGCCCGCGACCTGCTCGGCGGCGGCGAGCTGCCGGACAACGTGCGCCAGGCCCTGATCGGCCTGCAGGAAATGGTCAAGGCCGAGTTGACCGGCGAGGAGATGGCGGTGGTCCTGCTCCTGCCGCCGGACGAGGCGCCGCTCGCCGAGCGTGCCGCGGCCCTCGGCCAGTGGTGCCAGGGCTTCCTTGGCGGCTTCGGCCTGGCCGCCGGCAGCACCGCGCTGAGCGCCGAGGCCATGGAGGTGCTGCAGGACCTGGCGGCCATCGCCCAGGTGCAGAGCGCCCTGGACGAGTCCGAGGACGGCGAGAGCGATTACATGGAAGTCATGGAATACCTGCGCGTCGCGCCCTTGCTGCTGTACGTCGAATGCGCCCGGCCGCAGGCTCCGGCGCCGAAACCTTCCCTGCACTGAGGTGCCCATGATCCGCATTCCCAAGTCGGAGTACGCCCGTCGGCGCAAGGCGCTGATGGCGCAGATGGAGCCCAACAGCATCGCCATCCTGCCGGCGGCTCCGGTGTACATTCGCAACCGCGACGTCGAGCACGTCTACCGGCAGGACAGCGACTTCCAGTACCTGAGCGGCTTCCCCGAACCGGAGGCGGTGCTGGTGCTGATTCCCGGCCGCGAACACGGCGAGTACATCCTGTTCTGTCGCGAGCGCGACCCCGAGCGCGAGCTGTGGGACGGTCTGCGCGCTGGCCAGGAGGGGGCGATCCGCGACTATGGCGCCGACGACGCTTTCCCGATCGGCGACATCGACGACATCCTCCCCGGGCTGATCGAGGGCCGCGAGCGGGTCTACTACTCCATCGGCAGCAACCAGGAGTTCGACCAGCGGCTGATGGAGTGGATCAACGTGATCCGCTCCAAGGCTCGCCAGGGCGCCCAGCCGCCCAAGGAATACGTGGCCCTCGACCCGCTGCTCCACGACATGCGTCTGTACAAGAGCGCCGCCGAGGTCAAGGTGATGCGCGAGGCGGCGGCGATCTCCGCGCGCGCCCACATCCGCGCCATGCAGGCCAGCCGGCCCGGGCTCTACGAGTACCATCTGGAAGCCGAGCTGGACTACGAGTTCCGCAAGGGCGGCGCCAAGATGCCGGCCTATGGCTCGATCGTCGCGGCGGGACGGAACGCCTGCATCCTGCACTACCGGGAGAACGACGCGCCGCTCAGGGACGGCGACCTGGTGCTGATCGACGCCGGCTGCGAGATCGACTGCTACGCCAGCGACATCACCCGCACCTTTCCAGTCAACGGCAGGTTCTCCCCGGAACAGAAGGCCATCTACGAGCTGGTCCTCGAGGCGAACCTGGAGGCCATGAAGTACATCGCCCCCGGTCGTCACTGGAACGAGGCCCACGAGGCCACGGTACGGGTGATCACCGCCGGGCTGGTGCGCCTCGGCCTGCTCCAGGGCGAGGTCGACGAACTGATCGCCAGCGAGGCCTACCGTACCTTCTACATGCACCGCGCCGGCCACTGGCTGGGCATGGACGTGCACGACGTCGGCGACTACAAGGTCGGCGGCGAATGGCGGGTACTCGAGCCGGGCATGACCATGACCGTGGAGCCGGGCATCTACATCGCCCCGGACAACGACAAGGTGGCCAGGAAGTGGCGCGGCATCGGCGTGCGCATCGAGGATGACGTGCTGGTCACCCGCAGCGGCTGCGAGGTGCTGACCAGCGGCGTGCCGAAGAGCGTCGAGGAGATCGAGGCGCTGATGGCTGAAGCGAGGAGTAGGGCGGCCTGATGACCCGTTGCGACCTGGCGATCATCGGCGGCGGTCTGGTCGGCGCCAGCCTGGCCCTGGCTCTGCAGGACGCGGCCCGGGCACGCGGCTGGTCGATCGCGCTGATCGAGCCTTTCGTCCCCGGTCAGGGCTTCCAGCCCAGCTACGACGCGCGCTCCACCGCGCTGTCCTACGGCACCCGGCAGATCTACGAGCGCCTCGGCGTGTGGTCGCGGATCGCCGAGCGCGCCGAGCCGATCCGCCAGATCCACGTCTCCGACCGTGGCCGCTTCGGCGCCACCCGCCTGCGTGCCGAGGACGAGGGCGTCCCGGCGCTCGGCTACGTGGCGGAGAACGCCTGGCTCGGCCACTGCCTGTGGCAGGCCATGGACCACCAGGTGATCCACTGGCGCTGCCCGGCCGAGGTGCAGCGCATGCAGGTGCTGGGCGACGGCTACCGCCTGCAGCTCAGCGACGACAGCAGCCTCGACTGCAGCCTGGCGGTGCTTGCCGACGGCGGCCGCTCCGCGCTGCGCGAGCAGCTGGGCATCCACGTCCGCCACGTCTCCTACCGGCAGAGCGCGCTGATCGCCAACCTGACCCCCAGCGAGCCGCACCGCGGCCAGGCCTTCGAGCGCTTCACCGCCGACGGTCCGCTGGCCCTGCTGCCGCTCGCCGACGACCGCTGCGCACTGGTCTGGAGCCGTACCAGCGCGGATGCCGAGCGCCTCGCCGCGCTGGACGAGCGCGCCTTCCTCGCCGAGCTGCAGGAGGCCTTCGGCTACCGCCTGGGCGCGCTGCGCCAGGTCGGCGTGCGCCACCTCTATCCGCTGGCGCTCAGCGAGGCCGAGGAGCAGGTGCGCCCGCACCTGGTGGTGCTCGGCAACGCCGCGCATACCCTGCACCCCATCGCCGGGCAGGGCTACAACCTGTCGCTGCGCGACACCTGGGTGCTCGCCGAGGTGCTCCTGGAAAGCGAGGCGCCGCTCGGCGACTTCGCCACCCTGCAGCGTTTCCTGCACCTGCAGCGCCTCGACCAGCAGCTCACCGTGGGCTTCTCCGACCGGGTCACCCGGCTGTTCTCCAACGACACGCCGCTTCTGGCCGCCGGGCGCAACCTCGGCCTGCTCGCGCTGGACCTGTTGCCGCCGGCCAAGCGCTGGTTCGCCCGCCAGGCCATGGGGCTCGGTGCCCGTCTGCATCGCTGAGGTTCGTGACATGGATGCCCGTCGACTCGCCCGCAAGGCTCGCCTGTTGCGCTGGGCCATCAACCTCTACCCGCCCTACCTGGGTGCCGGGGTGCGGGTACGGCGGATCAGCCCGGACTTTCGCCACGTGCGGGTGCGCATGGGGCTGTCCTGGTACAACCGCAACTACGTCGGCACCCAGTTCGGCGGCTCGCTGTACAGCATGACCGATCCCTTCTTCATGCTCATGCTGATGCACCTGCTCGGCCGCGACTACATCGTCTGGGACAAGGCCGCCAGCATCGATTTCATCGCCCCCGGCAGGGGGCCGGTGTACGCCGACTTCCGCATCGACGACGAACTGCTCGCGGAGATCCGCGCGCGCACTGCGAATGGCGACAAGTACCTGCCGGAGCTGCATGCCGAGGTGCGCGACGGCGAGGGCACCCTGGTGGCCCGGGTGCACAAGACTCTCTACGTGCGGCTCAAGCCGCGACTGCGACAGGCGGGGTGAACATGGAGTTGAAGGCGGACCTGGTCATCGTCGGTGCCGGCATGGTCGGCAGCGCCCTGGCACTGGCTCTGGAGCACAGCGGCCTGGACATCCTGGTAGTGGACGGCGGGCCGCTGACGGTCGCGCCCTTCGAGCCGCAGGCGCCCTTCGAGCCGCGAGTCAGCGCGCTGTCCGCGGCCACCCAGCGGATCCTCGAGCGCCTCGGCGCCTGGGACGGGATTTGCGCACGGCGCGCCAGCCCCTACGTGGAGATGCGCGTCTGGGACGGCTCCGGCACCGGCAGCATCCACTTCTCCGCAGCCAGCGTGCACGCCACGACGCTCGGCCACATCGTCGAGAACCGGGTGGTCCAGGACGCCCTGCTGGAGCGCCTGCACGCCAGCGATCTGCAGCTGGTCGGCGGCGCGCGCCTGGAACAGTTGCGACATTCTGGTGACGACTGGCTGCTCGGCCTCTCCGACGGCCGTCAGCTGCGCACCCCGTTGCTGGTCGCCGCCGATGGCGCCAATTCGGCGGTGCGCCGCCTGGCCGGCTGCGCGACCCGCGAGTGGGATTACCTGCACCACGCCATCGTCACCAGTGTGCGCTGCGCCGAGCCGCACCGGCGCACCGCCTGGCAGCGTTTCACCGACGATGGTCCGCTGGCCTTCCTGCCGCTGTGCCGCGGCGACGACCTGCACTGGTGCTCGATCGTCTGGTCGGTCACCCCCGACGAGGCCGCGCGCCTGATGGCCCTCGACGACGAAGCCTTCCGCGACGCCCTGGGGCGGGCCTTCGAATACCGCCTGGGGGTGGTCGAGGCGGTCGACCCTCGGCTGTGCATCCCGCTGCGCCAGCGCCACGCCAAGCGCTACGTGGAACCGGGCCTGGCGCTGATCGGCGACGCCGCGCACACCATCCATCCGCTGGCCGGGCAGGGGGTCAACCTCGGCTTCCTCGACGCCGCGGTGCTTGCCGAGGTGCTGCTACACGCCCTGGAGCGCGGCGAGCGGCTCGCCGAGCTGCGCGTGCTGAGCCGCTTCGAGCGCCGGCGGATGCCCCACAACCTGGCCATGATGGCCGCCATGGAGGGCTTCGAGCGGCTGTTCCAGGCCGACCCGCTGCCCCTTCGCTGGCTGCGCAACAGCGGCCTCAACTGTATCGATGCGCTGCCCGAGGCCAAGGCGCTGTTCGTCCGCCAGGCCCTCGGCCTGAGCGGCGATTTGCCGCAGCTGGCGCGGGTCTGAGGCCGCGTGCCGAGGCGCCCGGGCGTCGCCGGGAGTGCGACGCAGAAATACTTCGACATAAAGCCTCTAGCGAGTCGCAACTGCGGTTTACTATCATTTGCGCTTCTGCGACTGCTTGGTAGGAACTCCACGATGCGTACCGCTAAACCGCTTCTGGCCGCGCTGGCACTGGGCCTCGCCGTCACATCCGTTCAGGCCGCCGAGGAGGTGGTGGTGTACTCCTCGCGGATTGACGAGCTGATCAAGCCGGTGTTCGACGCCTACACCGCGAAGACCGGGGTCAAGGTCAAGTTCATCACCGACAAGGAGGCGCCGCTGATGCAGCGCATCAAGGCCGAGGGCGAGAACACCCCGGCCGATCTGCTGCTCACCGTGGACGCCGGCAACCTCTGGCAGGCCGAGCAGATGGGCATCCTGCAGCCCTTCGACTCGCCGGTGCTGGACCGGAACATCCCGCCGCAGTATCGCTCCAGCACCGACAGCTGGACCGGCCTGTCGCTGCGCGCGCGGACCATTTTCTACTCCACCGAGCGGGTCAAGCCGGAGGAGCTGTCCACCTACGAGGACCTGGCCGATCCGAAGTGGGAAGGCCGCCTCTGCCTGCGCACCAGCAAGAAGGTCTATAACCAGTCTCTGACCGCCACCCTGATCGAGACTCATGGCGCGAAGAAGGCCGAGGAGATCGTCAAGGGTTGGGTGGACAACCTGGCCACCGACGTGTTCGCCGACGATACCGCGCTGCTGCAGGCCATCGACGCCGGCCAATGCGACGTGGGCGTGGCCAACACCTACTACTATGGCCGCCTGCACAAGGAGAACCCTGAGCTACGGGTCAAGCCGTTCTGGCCGAACCAGAACGACCGCGGCGTGCACGTCAACCTCTCCGGCATCGGCCTGACCAGACATGCGCCCCACCCCGAGGCGGCCAAGCAACTGGTGGAGTGGATGACCACCGAGGAAGCCCAGCGCATCTTCGCCGACCTCAACCAGGAGTACCCGGCCAATCCCGGCGTCAAGCCGTCGGACGAGGTGGCCGCCTGGGGCAGCTTCAAGGCCGACAGCATCCCGGTGGAAGTGGCCGGCAAGCGCCAGGCCGAGGCGATCCGGCTGATGGACCGCGTCGGCTGGAACTGATCCGCATTACCTGCGGCGCTGCGGGCCGCACGGGGAGGCGCTTGCCGTTCGGCGCTTTTTCGTTCAGCCTTCAGCGCTTTTGAGGTCGCTCCCGAGGCTTTCGTGTCCCATCACCTGCAGCGTCGCTGGTATCCGCTTCCCTTTCTGGTCGCCGCCCTGGTCCTGCTGCCCCTGTCGGTTCTGCTGCTCAGTTGGGGCTCGGTGGACACGGAGATCTGGGCGCACCTGTGGGACACCCAGCTACCGCGCCTGCTCGGCAACACCCTGGTCCTGGTAGCCGGGGTGGGCGTCGGCGTGGTGCTGCTCGGCGTCAGCCTGGCCTGGCTGACCAGCCTCTGCGAGTTTCCCGGCCGGCGCTGGCTGGACTGGGCGCTGATGCTGCCCTTCGCGATTCCCGCCTACGTGCTGGCCTTCGTGTTCGTCGGCCTGCTGGACTTCGCCGGGCCGGTGCAGAGCCTGGCCCGCGAGTGGTTCGGCAGCGGCCTGCGCTTTCCACGCGTGCGCTCCACCGGCGGAGTGATCGTGGTGCTAGTGCTGGTCTTCTACCCCTACGTCTACCTGCTGGCACGCAGCGCCTTCCTGGCCCAGGGCAAGGGCCTGATGGAGGCTGCCCGGGTGCTCGGCCAGACCCCCTGGCAGGCATTCTGGCGGGTCGCCCTGCCGATGGCACGCCCGGCCATCGGCGCCGGCCTGGCCCTGGCGCTGATGGAGACCCTGGCGGACTTCGGCGCGGTGGCGGTGTTCAACTTCGATACCTTCACCACCGCCATCTACAAGACCTGGTACGGCTTCTACAGCCTGTCCAGCGCCACCCAGCTGGCCAGCCTGCTGCTCCTCGCGGTGATGCTGGTGCTCTATGGCGAGCGCCGCGCGCGGGGCATCAGCCGGCCCTCCAGCGAGCGCCCGCGCGGCCGGGTGCTGTACCAACTGCACGGCTGGAAGGCCGCGGCGGCCAGCGCCTGGTGCGGCTTGGTGTTCCTCTGTGCCTTCGTCATCCCGGTGCTGCAGCTGCTGGTGTGGTTCTGGCAGCGTGGCCGTTTCGACCTCGACGAGCGTTACCTGTCGCTGATCCTCCATACCCTGTCCCTGGGCGGCCTGGCCGCGCTGATCACCGTGGCGGTGGCCATGCTCCTGGCCTTCGCCCGGCGCCTGGCGCCGACCCGGCCGATCCGCTCGGCGGTGGGGCTGGCCAACCTCGGCTACGCGCTGCCCGGCTCGGTGCTGGCGGTGTCCATCATGCTGGCCTTCAGCTTCCTCGACCGTCATCTGGTGATCCCTCTGTCCGCCTGGTTGGGCGGCGCCGGCAAGCCGCTGTTGCTGGGCAGCCTGTTCGCCCTGCTGCTGGCCTACCTGGTGCGCTTCCTGGCGGTGGCCTACGGACCGCTGGAAAGCAGCCTGGCGCGCATCCGCCCGTCGCTGCCGGAAGCCTCGCGCAGCCTCGGTGTGGGCGGTCCGCGGCTGTTCTTCAGCGTGTACCTGCCGCTGCTCCTGCCGGGCACCCTGAGCGCCGCGCTGCTGGTGTTCGTCGACGTGCTCAAGGAGATGCCGGCCACCCTGCTGATGCGCCCCTTCGGCTGGGACACCCTGGCGGTACGGGTCTTCGAGATGACCAGCGAGGGCGAGTGGGCGCGCGCCGCACTGCCGGCGCTGACCCTGGTGCTGGTCGGCCTGCTGCCGGTGATCGGGCTGATCCGCCGCTCCGCGCGGCAGATCGGCCACTAGGCCGCCCGGGCTCTGGCGCGGGCCTCGCGGACCGGCCGGGAAGCGCCTCTTGCAGGGCCTGGCCGGGCGCCCGTCCCTCGGGTGTCCAGTCCTCCGGCGAGCGGCTACAATGCGCGCCATTCGATGCGGCCCCTCATCCTGACGCCGGTCCGCGCTGCCCGTGCCGTACCCTGCCGCAACAGGGCCGGTCTGCGCCGCCGGCCCCGCCGCATCCTCGCCAAGCCCGGAAGGAGAAACCCATGGGACAGCGTACGCCCCTCTATGAACTGCACTTGGCTCTGGGGGCCAAGATGGTCGACTTCGGCGGCTGGGACATGCCGCTGCACTATGGTTCGCAGGTCGAGGAGCATCACCAGGTGCGCCGCGAATGCGGAGTCTTCGACGTTTCGCACATGACCGTGGTGGACGTCTCCGGCAGCCAGGCGCGGGACTACCTGCGTCAGCTGCTGGCCAACGACGTCGCGCGCCTGCAGGCGCCCGGCAAGGCGCTGTACAGCGCCATGCTCAACGAGCGTGGCGGGGTGGTGGACGACCTCATCGTCTATCGCACCGAGACCGGCTACCGCCTGGTGGTCAATGCCGCCACCCGTGCCAAGGACCTGGCCTGGATGCGTGCCCGCGCCGAGGGCTTCGCCGTCGAGCTGCAGGAGCGCGCCGAGCTGGCCATGCTGGCCATCCAGGGCCCGCAGGCACGGGCCAGGGTCGCCGAACTGATGAGCGCTGCCCGCGCCGCGCTGATCCACGAGCTGAAGCCCTTCGAGGGTGCCTTCGAGGGCGACTGGTTCATCGCCCGCACCGGCTACACCGGCGAGGACGGTCTGGAGATCATGCTGCCGGCCGCCCAGGCCGCGGAGTTCTTCAACGACCTGGTCGGCGCCGGCATCGCACCGATCGGCCTGGGCGCCCGCGACACCCTGCGCCTGGAGGCGGGCATGAACCTCTACGGCCAGGACATGGACGAGGACGTCTCGCCGTTGTCCGCCAACATGGCCTGGACCATCGCTTGGGAGCCGGTCGAGCGCGACTTCGTCGGCCGCCAGGCCCTGGAGGCGCTGCGTGCCGTCGGTGATCAGCCCAAGCTGGTCGGCCTGGTGCTGGAGGAGCGCGGGGTGCTGCGTGCCCATCAGGTGGTGCGCGTCGAGGGCATAGGCGAGGGCGAGATCACCAGCGGCAGCTTCTCGCCGACCCTGGGCAAATCCATCGCCCTGGCCCGGGTGCCGGCCGCCACCGGTGACCGTGCGCAGGTGGAGATCCGCGGCAAGTGGTACCCGGTGCGGGTGGTCAAGCCGTCCTTCGTGCGTCACGGCAAGGCCCTGATCTGAGCAATCCTGCAAGTCCGCCGGCGGCGCGCCGGACAGAGCGTCCGGTGCGCAGCCTGCTAAATTTTCCCGGCGGGTATTCCGCCATCCAGTCTCCGAGGACATCGACATGAGCAACATCCCCGCCGATCTGCGTTATGCCGCCAGCCACGAATGGGCCCGTCTCGAATCCGACGGCAGCGTCACCGTGGGCATTACCGACCACGCCCAGGAAGCCCTGGGTGACGTGGTGTTCGTCGAGCTGCCGGAGATCGGCAAGCAGCTGAGCGCAGGCCAGGAGGCCGGCGTGGTGGAATCCGTGAAGGCCGCTTCGGACATCTACGCGCCGATCGGCGGCGAGGTGATCGCCATCAACGAGGCGCTCGCCGACAGCCCCGAACTGATCAACAGCGACCCCTACGGCAGCTGGTTCTTCAAGCTCAAACCGAGCGACGTCGCGGAGCTGGACAAGCTGCTCGACGCAGCCGGCTACCAGGCCGCCGTCGAAGCCGACGCCTGATCCCGCGCTATCCTTGCTGAAAGCCCTGACTCGTCAGGGCTTTTCATTTTTTGCCGCGAGAGGCCGACCATGTCCCAGAGTCCCAGCCTGTCCCAACTGCAGCAGCCTGACGCCTTCCTGCGCCGCCACATCGGTCCCGACGCCGCCGAGCAGCAAGCCATGCTCGAGGTGCTCGGCCTGGCCAGCCGCGACGAACTGGTGGAGCAGACGGTGCCTCCGGCGATCCGTTTCTTCGGCGACCTGCCGCTGCCGCCGGCGCTCGACGAGCAGGCGGCGCTGGCCAGGCTGCGCGGCTATGCCGAGCAGAACCAGCTGTGGACCAGTCTGATCGGCATGGGCTACTACGGCACCGTGACCCCGCCGGTGATCCTCCGCAACGTGCTGGAGAACCCCGGCTGGTACACCGCCTACACCCCCTACCAGCCGGAGATCGCCCAGGGCCGCCTGGAGGCGCTGCTCAACTTCCAGCAGCTGACCATCGACCTGACCGGCCTGGAGCTGGCCAGCGCCTCGCTGCTCGACGAGGCCACCGCCGCCGCCGAGGCCATGGCTCTGGCCCGGCGGGTCGCCAAGGCGAAGAGCAACCGCTTCTTCGCCGACCAGCACTGCCACCCGCAGACCCTCTCGGTGCTGCACACCCGAGCCGAGGCCTTCGGCATCGAGCTGGTGGTGGACAGCCTGGACAGGCTGGACCAGTACGAGGTGTTCGGCGCCCTGCTGCAGTACCCCGATACCCACGGCGAGATCCGCGACCTGCGGCCGCTGATCGAGCGCCTGCATGCCCGCCAGGCGCTGGCCTGCGTGGCCTGCGACCTGCTCAGCCTGCTGCTGCTCACCCCGCCCGGCGAGCTGGGCGCCGACGTGGCGCTCGGCTCGGCGCAGCGCTTCGGCGTTCCCATGGGCTACGGCGGCCCGCACGCGGCCTTCTTCGCCACCCGCGACGAGTTCAAGCGCGCCATGCCGGGGCGGATCATCGGCGTCTCCAAGGACGCCCGCGGCAACACCGCGCTGCGCATGGCCCTGCAGACCCGCGAGCAGCACATCCGCCGCGAGAAGGCCAACTCCAACATCTGCACCGCGCAGGTACTGCTGGCCAACCTGGCCGCCTTCTATGCCGTCTACCACGGCCCGCAGGGCCTCAAGCGCATCGCCCAGCGGGTGCACCGGCTGACCGCGATCCTCGCCGCCGGCTTGGAACGCAAGGGCATCCGCCGCCTCAACCGGCACTTCTTCGACACCCTGACCCTGGAGGTGGGCGGCGCGCAGAGCGCCATCCTCGACTCGGCCCGGGCGGCACGGGTCAACCTGCGCATCCTCGGACGCGGCCAGCTCGGCGTCAGTCTCGACGAGACCTGCAGCGCGGACACCGTGGAACTGCTGCTGCGCATCTTCCTCGGCGCCGACCATGGCCTGTCGGTCGCCGGACTGGACGCCGAGGCCATCCCCGACGGCATCCCTGCCGCCCTGCAGCGCCGCTCGCCGTACCTCACCCATCCGGTGTTCAACAGTCACCACAGCGAGACCGAGATGCTGCGCTACCTCAAGCAGCTGGAGAACAAAGACCTGGCACTCAACCAGGCGATGATCCCGCTCGGCTCCTGCACCATGAAGCTCAACGCCACCAGCGAGATGATCCCCATCACCTGGCCGGAGTTCGCCAACCTGCACCCCTTCGTGCCGCGCGAGCAGGCCCAGGGCTACGCCCTGCTGATCGAGGAGCTGGAGGACTGGCTGAAGGCGATCACTGGCTTCGACGCTATCTGCATGCAGCCGAACTCCGGAGCTCAGGGCGAGTACGCGGGCCTGCTGGCGATCCGCCGCTACCACCAGAGCCGCGGCGAGGGGCACCGCAGCATCTGCCTGATCCCCGCTTCGGCGCACGGCACCAACCCGGCCTCGGCGCAGATGGCCGGCATGCGCGTGGTGATCGTCGACTGCGACGCCGCTGGCAACGTCGACCTCGACGACCTCAGGGCCAAGGCCGCCGAAGCCGGCGAACGGCTGGCCTGCCTGATGATCACCTATCCCTCGACCCACGGCGTCTACGAGGAGGGCATCCGAGAGATCTGCGAGGTGATCCACGCTCACGGCGGCCAGGTGTACATGGACGGCGCCAATCTCAACGCCCAGGTGGGCCTGGCGCGGCCTGCGGACATCGGCGCCGACGTCTCGCACATGAACCTGCACAAGACCTTCTGCATCCCCCATGGCGGCGGCGGCCCGGGCATGGGGCCGATCGGCGTCAAGGCGCACCTGGCGCCCTTCGTCGCCAACCATCCGGTGATCGAGCTGAAGGGCCCGAAGCCGGAGAACGGCGCGGTCAGCGCGGCGCCCTGGGGCAGCGCGAGCATCCTGCCGATCAGCTGGATGTACATCGCCATGAGCGGCCCGCGGCTGGTGGAGGCCACCGAGGTGGCGATCCTCAATGCCAACTACCTGGCCAGGCAGCTCGGCGGCGCCTTTCCGGTGCTCTACAGCGGGCGCAACGGGCGCGTCGCCCACGAGTGCATCCTCGACCTGCGGCCGCTCAAGGCGGAGACCGGGATCACCGAGGAGGACGTCGCCAAGCGCCTGATGGACTATGGCTTCCACGCCCCGACCATGAGCTTCCCGGTGCCTGGCACCCTGATGGTCGAGCCCACCGAGAGCGAGTCCAAGGCCGAGCTGGACCGCTTCATCGAGGCCATGCTGTGCATCCGCGCGGAGATCGCCAAGGTGCAGAAGGGCGACTGGCCGGCCGACGACAACCCGCTCAAGCGCGCCCCGCACACCCTGGCCGACGTCACCGGGGTGTGGGAGCGGCCGTACTCCATCGCCGAGGCGGTGACCCCCACCGCGCACACCCGCGCGCACAAGTACTGGCCGACGGTGAACCGAGTGGACAACGTCTACGGCGACCGCAACCTGTTCTGCGCCTGCGTGCCGGTGGACGACTACCGGGGCTAGGGGCGGCGGCCCTCAGCGCTGGTTGAGGGCCTGCAGCAGCGCAGCGGTCTCGGCGTCCGGCTGGCCATCGTAGCGCTGCGGCCGGTAGTGCAGCTGGAAGGCCGCCAGGGCTCGGCGGGTGGCCACGTCCAGCTCGCCGTTGCGCGGCACCGCGTAGCCCACCTCGGCGAGCTGCTGCTGGAACCAGCCGATGCTCGGCAGTGCCCGCTCGAAGTGCGGCCGCAGGCGCGCCACTCGCTGCTCGTCCGGCCAGCGGCCGAAGCCGGCCTCGGCTAGACGCTTCCAGGGGAACAGCGGGCCGGGGTCG
Source organism: Pseudomonas thermotolerans DSM 14292 (assembly GCF_000364625.1). Taxonomy (GTDB): domain Bacteria; phylum Pseudomonadota; class Gammaproteobacteria; order Pseudomonadales; family Pseudomonadaceae; genus Aquipseudomonas; species Aquipseudomonas thermotolerans. The sequence goes on along the minus strand of NZ_KB822604.1, from coordinate 59,021 downwards.
AGCTTGCGCAGTGGCGCCACGTCGCTGTGGCCGATGACGTTCTGCGGCGGAATCTGGTTGCGCTTGACCACGTCCCTGAGCAGGGCGATCAGTGCCTCGATCTGCTCCTCGGGGTAGGGATACCAGAGGCGTCCCTGCGGCGTGTCCCGATAGCCGGGATTGACCAGCTCGATGCCGATGGAGGTGGCGTTTAGCCAGGTGCGCCCCTGCCACTGGCTGTCGCCGGCGTGCCAGGCGCGGCGGCTGTCGTCCACCAGGCGATAGACGGTCGGCGGTTCGGCGCCGATCAGGTAGTGGCTGCTCACCTCGCCGGTGGTCAGCAGTTGCAGCGAGCGCTCGAGGTCGGCCGAGGTGTAGTGGAGGATCACGTACTGGATGCGGCTGTCGTGGTTGCGCGAGGGGTGCGACTCGTCGATGCGCAGGCCGTTGGCGCAGCCGCCGAGGCAGAGCAGGGTGAGGAGCAGGGCAAGTCTCTTCATGGGGTCAGGTGCAGGATGCTTTGCAGGTTGTCGAGCAGCATGTCGACGCTGAGCATGATCAGCAGCATGCCGGTGAGGCGCTCGACGGCGGTGAGCCCACGCGGGCCGAGGAAGCGTTGCAGGAAGGAGGCCTGCAGAAGCAGCACGGCGACCGCCAGCCAGGCCAGGAACACCCCCAGGTAGAGCTCCCAGAGCGGGCCCGTCCAGGTGCTGTGCAGAGTCAGCAGCACCGCCAGCGCCGAGGGCCCGGCCACCGCCGGGGTGGCCAGCGGGACCAGCAGTGGCTCGCCGTCCGGCAGCTCGCCGAGCACCCCTTGCGGCGGCGGGAAGATCAGCCGCATGGCGATCACGAAAAGGATGATGCCGCCGGCGATGGCGGTGGCCTCGCGGGACAGACCGAGGCCGCTCAGGATGCTGTCGCCGCAGCTGAGGAACAGCATCAGCAGGCCGAGGGCGAACAGCAGCTCGCGCAGGGCGACCAGCACCCGGCGTTTGGGGGCGACGTTCTTCAGCGCGGCGAGGTAGATGGCGATGTTGCCGAACGGATCCATCACGAAGAACAGCAGGACGGCAATGCCGAAGATGTCCATGGCGGGCGCTCCAGTCAGGACGGCATAGTGTAAGGCCGCGGGCCGGCGGCGGGGCGGCCGTTGGGCGGCGTTCAGGCCAGTTCGATGCGGTTGCGGCCGCCGTCCTTGGCCCGGTACAGGGCCTGGTCGGCCCGCTCGAAGACCTCTTCCGCCGTGGCCTCGCCGACGAAGGCGGCCAGCCCGCCGGAGAAGGTGATGGTGACCCGCTCGCCCTTGAAGTGGAAGGGGCAGGCTTCCACCGCCTGGCGCAGCGCCTCCAGCAGCTGCCGGCCGCCCTCCGGCGGGGTGCCGGGCAGCAGCAGGACGAACTCCTCGCCGCCGTAGCGGGCGATGAAGTCGGTCTTGCGCAGGCGCCGGGCCAGTTCCGCGGCGACCAGCTTGAGCACCTTGTCGCCGGCCTGGTGGCCGAAGCTGTCGTTGACCCGCTTGAAGTGGTCGACGTCGAGCACCGCCAGCAGCAGCTCGCCGCCGTAGCGTCGGCGGCGCGCCACCTCCAGCTCCAGGCGCTCGTTCCAGGCGGCGCGGTTGGGCAGTCCGGTGAGCGGATCGATCAGGGACTTCTGGCGCTGCTGCTCAAGGCGCTCGCGGAACACCGCGGCCTCCTGCTCCATGCAGGCGACCCGCTCGACCAGGCCGTTCAGGCGCTGCTGCAGCGCCTGGTCATGGCGGTCGCGTTGCTGGCGGTACTCGGCCATGCGCCCGAGGAGCTTCTCCAGGCGGCTCTCCAGGCTGCGCTTGAGGCCGTCCAGGTCGGTTGCCTCCTGCACGCTCTGCTGCAGTTCGCCGACCTGCGCGCGGATCTCCTGGTCGAGCTGGCGGACGTTCTCCTGCGAGTCGGCATAGCCTTCCTGGGCGCTGTTCAGGCTGCCGAGAAAGTCGGCTAGGCGCTCGTTGAGCTGTTGGAGGTAGTCGGCGAACTCGCGCTGCCCGCCGTCGGCCACCGCCAGCACCAGCACTGCCAGGTCGTCCAGCGCGGGAACCAGCTCGTACCAGTTCAGGCCGCCTTCCAGGCGCTGGCGCAGGGCCTCGGCCTGGGGACGGTGAAAGGCCGGCAGGTCCAGTTCGTCGAGCAGGCGGCGCAGGCTGGCGGCGACGTGCGGGGCGATGGCGCTGTAGCCGGGCTCGGCGGCCGGCAGGGCATAGGCCGGGTCGCCGGCGCTCTCGCCGAGCAGCAGGCCGGGGTCCAGCGGCAGGCTGTCCAGGGTGATGGTCGCGGCGCCTGCCGGCGACCGCTCTGCCGTCGCTTCGGGGGCAGCCTCGGGCGGGACGATGGCGGTTTCGCCGGCGGGCGGCGCCGACGGGCCGGGCGCTGCCGCTTCCGCCACGCCCGCGGTGGCCAGATCCGCCCCCTCACGGCTGCCGAACAGGCGTTGCAGCAGGCCGGGGCGAGCCTCGCGCGAGCCTTCGAACCGTTGCAGGGCCTGGTATTGCAGGCCGCTCAGCTCGGCGAGCACTGCCGGTAGCTCGCGGTGCTCGGTGATGCGCGCCTCGACGCGGCGGAGGAACTGCTTGAGGCCTTTGCGTACCTCGCGCGGCAGCTCCAGCTGGAGCAGTTGTTCGGCCAGGGCGCTGAGCGCGGCGACGTTCTGTTGGGTGTGCTGCTGGCGGCGCCGTTCGGAATCCAGCACGGCCTTCTCCAGGCGCGGCAGCAGGGCGGCGAGGCCCTGTTCCGGCTGTTCGCCGCGGACGACCTCGCGCAGCGCGCGCATGCATTCATCGACCGCCCGGTCGTTGCCCTCGGCGGCCAGCGAGCTGCGCACCAGGCCGCGGCGCAGCAGGTCGAGGCGTTCTGCCCAGTGGCGCTCGAGCTGTTCCTGGTGTTCCAGACAGGCGAAGTACTTGTCTTTCCAGCGCTGGCTTTCGTCGCTCATGCGGAGGGCTCAGTGGGCTTCTTCGCACAGCATAGGTGGCATAGTGCCAGTGCGGAAGTTCGGCAGGCGGATCTCCACCGCCACCGGCAGGTGGTCGGAGATCGACAGCGGCAGCACGCTGACCCGCTCCAGGCTCAGCTGCGGGCTGAGCAGGATGTGGTCCAGGCAGCGCTGCGGCCGCCAGCTGGGGAAAGTGGCCTTGGTCTGCGGGGCGATCAGCCCGAGGTCGCGCAGCGGCGAGTTTTCCAGCAGCTCGTTGGCGTGGGTGTTCATGTCGCCCATCAGCACGTGATGGCGGTAGCCGCCGATCAGCTCGCGGATGTAAGCCAGCTGGCGGGTGCGGGTCCGGGCGCCGAGGGCCAGGTGCATCATCACTACCGCCAGGGCGTCCTCGCCCTCGCCGAAACGCAGCAGGATGGCGCCGCGGCCGGGCGGACCGGGCAGCGGGTGGTCCTCCAGCAGGTTCGGCTGCAGGCGGCTGAGCACCCCGTTGCCGTGCTGGGCGAGGCGGCCGAGATTGCGGTTGAGCTGTTGGTACCAGTAGGGGAAGCTGCCCAGCTGGGCCAGGTATTCCACTTGGTTGAGGTAGCCGGTGCGCAGGCTGCCGCTGTCGGTTTCCTGCAGGGCGACCAGATCGTAGTCGCCGAGCAGCTCGCCGATGCGCTGGAGGTTGCTGACCCGCTCGTGGTGCGGCAGCAGGTGCTGCCAGCCGCGGGTCAGGTAGTGGTGGAAACGTTCGGTGCTGTTGCCGACCTGGATGTTGAAGCTGAGCAGGCGCAGCCGACCGTCGGCCGGCAGGCCGACCGGCTCGCAGGCGGGGTTGACCCGCGGCTCGCGCAGGCCGGCGACGCGCTCGTTACCCCAGCGGCGCAGCACGGCGAGTCTCCTCAGTCGGCCGCGCGCTCTTTGGCGATCAGCTGGTCGGCGACTTCCAGAGCCTGCGTCGGGCCGCCGGCCGAGCCGATGTCGAAGCGGTACTTGCCGTTGACCACCAGCACCGGCACGCCGGTGATCTGGTAGGCCATGGCCAGCTTCTTGGCCTTCTCCATCTGGCTCTTCACGCCGAAGGAGTTGAAGGTCTTCAGGAAGGCGTCCTTGTCCACGCCCTGGCTGGCCAGGAACTCGGCCATTTCCTCGGGGCTGGCGAGCTTGCGGCCTTCCTTGTGGATGGCCTCGAACACCGCGTTGTGCACCCTGTGCTCGACGCCCATGGTCTCCAGGGTGATGAACATCTGCCCGTGGGTATTCCAGACACCGCCGAACAGCGCCGGGATGCGGACGAAGTTGACGTCCTCCGGCAGCTGCTCGGCCCAGGGGTTGATGTAGGGCTCGAACTGGTAGCAGTGCGGGCAGCCGTACCAGAACAGTTCCACCACCTCGATCTTGCCCGGCTTGGACACCGGCACCGGGCTGCTCAGCTCGACGTACTGCTTGCCGGCCTGGATTGGTTCGGCAGCCTGGGCGCCCAGGCCGAACAGGCTCAGGGCGGCGAGAGCGGTGGACACAATCAGGTTACGCATGATCACTCCTTGGCAGATGGGCAGCGCTCTACCGGCGGTCACGGCTTCGACCCGTGCACGCGAGGCAGGTTCCGAGCATTGTAACGAGGGCGCCAAAGAAAAAGGGTGGCCATGGCCACCCTTTTTTGCGCGTTCGTCCGGGACGGCTCCTCAGTGGAGGCCCTGGATGAAGCTGGACAGCGCGGCGATGTCCTTGTTGCTCAGCTTGGCGGCGATGGCGCGCATGATCATGGCGTCGCCGTCGTTGGTGCGGTCGCCTTCGCGGAAGTCGGTCAGCTGCTTGGCCACGTACTGGGCGTGCTGGCCGGCCAGGCGTGGGAAGGCGGCAGCGGCCAGGCCGGCACCGTTCGGCGAGTGGCAGCCGGTGCAGGCCGGCATGCCTTCGGCCAGCTTGCCGCCGCGCCACAGGGCTTCGCCACGCTCGACCAGGGCCGGATCGGCGGCGCCAATGCTCATCTTCTGGCTGGAGAAGTAGGCGGCGATGTCGGCCATGTCCTGTTCGCTGAGGTTGTCCAGCATGCCGGTCATTTCCAGCACGGTACGGTTGCCGGACTTGATGTCGTGCATCTGTTTGAGCAGGTAGCGCTCGCCCTGGCCGGCCAGTTTCGGGAAGTTCGGGGCTGGGCTGTTGCCGTCGGGGCCGTGGCAGGCACCGCACACGGCGGCCTTGGCTTGGCCAGCGGTTGCATCGCCCGCGGCATGAGCCATACCGGTGATGCCCAGGGTCAACAGCAGACTCACGAGTACTTTGTTCATCAGCTAATCCAATTACGGCTAAGGGAGAAGTCCAACCTGGGGTTAACGGCTCATCCATTCGATGGTGGCACGATAATCCTCAGCGCTACAGTCGGTGCACAGGCCGCGTGGCGGCATGGCGTTCAAACCGTTGGTGACGCTCTGCACCAGCGTCTCCATGCCCTTGTCCAGGCGAGGTTTCCAGGCCGTTGCATCGCCTTTCCGGGGGGCCGTCGGCAGCTGCCCATTATGGCAGGCGCCACAGCTGCGGTTGAACACCGCTTCCGGCTCCTGAGCGGCCTGCGCGCTGCAGGCCAGCAAGGCAATGCTGGTGGCGAGCAACAGCAACTTCATCGGATGACCTCATCGGCAAGGAACGTCCTGCGTTCTGGTGCGCAGAATCTCTGTATCGTTCCCGTGAGCGCCAGTCCTGCTGCGGACTAAAGCGCACACAAAATCCGCGGCATTATATACTTGTGCCGCTCAAACGGAAACGAAACCGCCTCCTGCGACACCGCGTCGCACCTGTGGAAATCCCCCCATGTCCGCCAAGAATCCGATCCTGGGTCTGTGCCAGCAGGCCGCCTTTCTGACCAGTGCCGCCAAGGTCGACCAGTGCCCCGCCGACAGCGGCTACGAAGTGGCCTTCGCCGGGCGCTCCAACGCCGGCAAGTCCAGCGCGCTGAACACCCTGACCCATGCCAGCCTGGCGCGCACCTCGAAGACTCCGGGGCGCACCCAGCTGATCAACTTCTTCCGTCTGGACGACCAGCGCCGCCTGGTGGACCTGCCCGGCTACGGCTACGCCAAGGTGCCGATCCCCCTCAAGCAGCACTGGCAGTACCACCTGGAGGCCTACCTGGGCAGCCGCGAGAGCCTCGTCGGGGTGATCCTGCTGATGGACGTGCGCCATCCGCTCACCGAGTTCGACCGCATGATGCTGGACTGGGCGGCAGCCGCGAGCATGCCGCTGCACATCCTGCTCACCAAGGCCGACAAGCTGGCCTACGGGGCGGCCAAGAACACCCTGCTCAAGGTCCGTCAGGAGCTGCGCAAGGGCTGGGGCGAGACGGCCAGCGTGCAGCTGTTCTCGGCGCCCAAGCGGATGGGCATCGAGGAGGCGCACGGAGTGCTGGCGCGCTGGCTGGGGCTGGACGTGCCCGCCGAGGCGTCGGTCGAGGGCTGATCCTCCGCCCCGGCGGTGCCGGCCGGGGCCAAATCGCAGGCAAAAAAAACCCCGAGCTTCGTATGGGGAGGGGGAAGGCTCGGGGTTTAAGGGTCTGAACCGCTAGGGCGGGGTTCAGAGATCTGCCAACACTTAACACAACATAGGAGCACCGAAGGGCTTTATCAGCCATTCGCAGGTTCTGACCCCGCGGTCGTGTGGAAAGTTCAGGGCTTTTAAAGCCAATTTGCTATAAGCAAAGTGTTCTTCGATGCTGAAAATTCTAAACCAAAGCCCTCGGGCATTCCATGCCGCCTGCCAGGCGGCTTTCGCCACCGCCCGGCGGCCGGGACAGGAAAAAGCATAGGTCAGTCTTTGCCGTTTCGCCTCCCGGAAATTGGTATTAGCTAATCAGTGTGCCTCGTCCCAGTTGTCGCCGACGCCGACCTCTACGATCAGCGGCACGTCCAGCGCTGCGGCGCCGCCCATGAGTTCGCGTAGCCGTGCGCCGACCTCCTCGATCAGGTCCTCGCGTACTTCCACCACCAGTTCGTCGTGCACCTGGAGGATTACCCGGGCGTCCAGCCGGGACTCCTGCAGCCAGCGGTCCACGGCGACCATGGCGATCTTCATGATGTCCGCCGCGCTGCCTTGCATGGGCGCGTTGATCGCGGTGCGCTCGGCGGCCTTGCGCATGGCCTGGTTCTTCGAGCGGATCTCCGGCAGGTACAGGCGACGGCCGAACAGGGTCTCGACGAAGCCCTGCTCGGCGGCCTGGGTGCGGGTGCGCTCCATGTAGGCCAGTACCCCGGGATAGCGGGCGAAGTAGCGGTCGATGTAGGCCTGCGCCTGCTTGCGGTCGACGCCGATCTGCTTGGCCAGGCCGAAGGCGCTCATGCCGTAGATCAGGCCGAAGTTGATGGCCTTGGCGCTGCGCCGCTGGTCGGCGGTCACCGCATCGAGGGGCACGTCGAACACCTCGGCGGCGGTGGCGCGGTGCACGTCGCGGTCGTGGCGGAAGGCGTCCAGCAGGCCTTCGTCCTTGGCCAGGTGGGCCATGATGCGCAGCTCGATCTGCGAGTAGTCGGCGGACAGCAGCTTGTAGCCCGGCGGGGCGATGAACGCCTGGCGGATGCGTCGGCCCTCGGCGGTGCGCACCGGGATGTTCTGCAGGTTGGGATCGGTGGAGGACAGCCGTCCGGTGGCCGCCACCGCCTGGTGGTAGCTGGTGTGGATGCGTCCGGTGCGCGGGTTGATCTGCTCCGGCAGCTTGTCGGTGTAGGTGCTCTTCAGCTTGCTCAGGCTGCGGTACTGCATCAGCACCTTGGGCAGTTCGTAGTCCTGCTCGGCGAGGTCGGCGAGCACCGATTCGGCGGTGGACGGCTGGCCGGTGGCGGTCTTGGCCAGCACCGGCAGGCCGAGCTTCTCGTAGAGGATCACGCCGAGCTGCTTGGGCGAACCGAGGTTGAACTCCTCGCCGGCGATGGCGTAGGCCTGGCGCTCCAGTTCCACCAGTTTCTCCCCCAGCTCGCGGCTCTGCTCGCCGAGGCGTCTGGCGTCGACCAGCGCGCCGTTGCGCTCGATGCGCGCCAGCACCGGCACCAGGGGCATTTCGATCTCGCTGAACACCTTGGCCAGGCTGGGGATGGCCTGCAGCCTGGCCCATAGGGTCTGGTGCAGGCGCAGGGTGACGTCGGCGTCCTCGGCGGCGTAGGGGCCGGCCTGCTCCAGGGGGATCTGGTCGAAGGTCAGCTGCTTGGCGCCCTTGCCGGCGATATCCTCGAAGTGGATGGTGCTGTGCCCCAGGTACTTGAGGGCCAGGCTGTCCATGTCGTGGCGGGTCGCGGTGGAGTCCAGCACATAGGACTCGAGCATGCTGTCGAAGGCCAGGCCGCGTACCTCGATGGGCGTCGAGGCGTTGGCCAGCACGTTGATGTCGTACTTGGCGTGCTGGCCGAGCTTGGCCTTGGCCGGATCCTCGAGCAGCGGCTTGAGGGCGGCGAGCACGGCATCGCGGTCGAGCTGCCGGGGCACTCCTACGTAGGAGTGGGCGAGGGGCACGTAGGCGGCCTCACCGGGCTCCACCGCGAAGGACACGCCAACCAGCTGGGCCTGCTGGGCATCGAGGGAGGTGGTCTCGGTGTCGAAGGCGATCAGCTCAGCCTGGCGTAGTTTCTCCAGCCAGGCGTCGAAGCGCTCCTGGTCGAGGAGGGTCTCGTAGCGGGTCTCCTGGGCCTGCGGGGTACTGGCGAACAGGTCGCCGGCGGCCGCCGGCTCCTGGCGCAGCACCTCGTCGAGCCAGCTCTTGAACTCCAGCTCGCGGTACAGCTCGGCCAGGGCGGCGTTGTCCGGCTCGCCGGGGTAGAGCTGCTCGGCGCTGAGGTTGAGCGGCACGTCGGTCTTGATGGTTGCCAGTTGGTAGGACAGATAGGCCATCTCGCGGTGTTCCTCGAGCTTGGCCGGCAGACTCTTGGCGCCGCGAATCGGCAGGCTGGGGATCTTGTCGAGGTTGGCGTAGAGCACGTCGAGGCCGCCGCCGATGCCGGTGAGCAGGCCCAGCGCGGTCTTTTCGCCTACACCCGGCACGCCGGGGATGTTGTCCACCTTGTCGCCCATCAGCGCCAGGTAGTCGATGATCAGTTCGGGACCGACGCCGAACTTGGCCTTCACTCCCTCGATGTCGTAGACGCTGCCGGTCATGGTGTTGACCAGGGTGACCCGCGGGCAGACCAACTGGGCCATGTCCTTGTCGCCAGTGGAGATCACCACCTCGCGCCCGGTGTCGGCGGTCTGCCGGGCCAGGGTGCCGATCACGTCGTCGGCCTCCACGCCCTCCACGCACAGCAGCGGCAACCCGAGGGCGCGCACGCAGGCGTGCAGCGGCTCGATCTGCACGCGCAGCTCGTCGGGCATCGGCGGGCGGTGCGACTTGTACTCGGCGAACAGCTCGTCGCGGAAGGTCGGCCCCTTAGCGTCGAAGACCACTGCGAAGGGGCTGTCCGGGTACTGCCGGCGAAGGCTCTTGAGCATGTTCAGTACGCCCTTCACCGCGCCGGTGGGCATGCCCTTGGAGGTGGTCAGCGGGGGCAGGGCATGGAAGGCGCGGTACAGGTAGGAGGAGCCGTCCACCAGGACCAGAGGGGCATTCGACATGAGCGGGATCAACCTTTTCGATGGGGGCAGTGTCGGGAATGGTCGCGCCTGCGTCGTTACGCGCGCTGTGCCGGAAGCGCAACAGACCCTAAACTAGCTGCATCATTGACGACAAAGGGACAAGGTTATCATGCGCACAGCCAAGTGCCTGCTGCTCTCCAGCCTGCTCCTGCTCGGCCCGCTGACCATCCAGGCCCAGGACGAGGCACCCAGCGCCGATCCGGACGTGACCATTCGCCAGGAGGGGGACCGCACCATCGAGGAATACCGGGTCAACGGTTTCCTCTACGCCATCAAGGTCACCCCGAAGAACGGCAAGCCTTACTTCCTGGTGCGTGCCGACGGCAGCGACGGCAACTTCATCCGCGCCGACCAGCCGGACATGCTGATCCCGGCCTGGGAAATCTTCCGCTGGTAAGTCATGTCAGTCTTCACTCCCCTCGAGCGGCACGAGCTGGAGGCCTTCCTCGCCCCCTACGGACTGGGCCGGCTGAAGGACTTCCAGGGCATCGCCGCCGGCACCGAGAACAGCAACTTCTTCGTCAGCCTGGACGGCGGCGAATTCGTCCTCACCCTGATCGAGCGCGGTCCGCTGCAGGACCTGCCGTTCTTCATCGAACTGCTCGACGTGCTGCACGCCGCCCGCCTGGCGGTGCCCTACGCCCTGCGCACCGCCGCCGGCGAGGCGCTGCGTGAGCTGGCCGGCAAGCCGGCGCTGTTGCAGCCGCGCCTGCTGGGCAAGCACGTCAGTCTGCCCAATGCCCATCACTGCAGCGAGGTGGGACGCTGGCTGGCCCGCCTGCACCTGGCGACCCGCGAGCGGATCCTCGAGCGGCGCAGCGACCGCGGCCTCGATTGGATGCTCGAGGAGGGTCCGAGCCTCGCGCTCGGCCTGGACGACGCCGGGGTGGCGCTGCTGCGCGAGGCCCTGGCGGAGATCGCCGAACGCCGCGCGGCGCTCCTCGCACTACCGCGGGCCAACCTGCACGCCGACCTGTTCCGCGACAACGTGCTGTTCGACGGCAACCAGCTGTCCGGAGTGATCGACTTCTACAACGCCTGCGCCGGGCCCATGCTCTACGACCTGGCCATCGCGGTGAACGACTGGTGCGTGGAGGCCGACGGCAGCCTGGACGCCCAGCGCGCCCGCGCCCTGCTCGCCGCCTACGCGGCGCTGCGCCCGTTCACCCCGGCCGAGGCTGAGCTGTGGCCGACCATGCTGCGGGTAGCCTGCGTGCGCTTCTGGCTGTCGCGACTGATCGCCGCCGCGGCCTTCGCCGGCCAGGACGTGCTGATCAAGGATCCGGACGAGTACCGTCGCAAGCTGGAACTGCGCCGCCAGGTGGAGCTGGCCCTGCCATTCGCCCTCTAGTCCCGCGCCGGCGCCGCTAGCCCAGCCAGGCCAGCAGCAGTGGCAGGCTGAGGGCCGCCAGCAGGGTCTGCAGGGTGATCAGCGCCGCCATCAGCTGGCTGTCGCCGCCCAGTTGGCGGGTCAGCACGTAGGCGGTGGGCGCCGTGGGCAGGGCGAAGAACAGCACCAGCACCGCAGTCTCCAGTTTCGGCAGGGCCAGCAGGCGGGCCACCCCGTAGGCCAGCAGTGGCATGCCGAGCAGCCGCAGGCTGCAGTTCCAGCCCAGGGCTGCCAGCTCGCCGGCCAGCTCCCGGGGGCGCAGCGCGGCGCCAACGCAGAGCAGGCCGAGGGGCAGGCTGGTGGCGGCGAGCAGGCCGAACAGGCGATCCACCCCGCCGCCCAGGCGGAAGCCGGCCAGGTTCACCAGAGCGCCCGCTAGGCAGGCGAGGATCAGCGGGTTGCGGAGGATCGGCAGGATCAGGGCGCGGCCGCTCAGCCCGTGCTCGGCGGTCAGCGCCCACACCGACATCAGATTCACCGTCGGCACCATCAGCGCCAGCATCAGTGCTGCCAGGGCCAGTCCCGGCTGGCCGAACAGACTGCCCACCGCCGCCAGGCCCAGGTAGGTGTTGAAGCGCAGCAGGCCCTGGGTGAAGGCGCCGAAGCGTCCCGCTGGCCAGCCGCGCAGGCGGCGCACCAGCAGTAGGGCCAGCCAGCCGGTGCCGAGGCCGAGCAGCACGGCCAGGGCCAGGCGCGGCAGTTCGGGATCGTCGAGCGGCGCGCCGGCCAGGCTGCTGAACAGCAGGGCGGGAAACAGCAGGAAGTAGTTGAGGCGCTCGGCCGCCGGCCAGAAGGCCTCGCCGGGAAAGTCCAGGCGGCGCAGCAGCAGGCCGCCGACGATCAGCGCGAACAGGGGCCAGAGGGCGGTCAGCAATGGCGTCATGGGCAGGCTCTTGCGATGGGCAGGCCCGTCATCTTGGCGGGCACCTCGGTGCTCGGCAAGTCGTCGAAATCCCGGGCATGGCGTCTCCGGCCGAGGAGGTGGCAGCCATGAAGACCCGGTACTGCCTGGCCTCAGGCCTGGATGGCCTCATCGCCACGGAAAACGGTTCCCCGGATGAGTCCAGCTACCCGGAGTTCATCGCCGAGGTGGACGCCCTGGCCCTACGCGCAGCCGGCCCGGGTATTCACCCATCGCCGCCTGGCGCCGGCAGGCCGCTGTTTCCGTGCCATCCGCTGAGCCCCGGCCTGCGCCTGGTGGCGGTGCGGCGGCCGGGCGAGGGGCTGGTCGAGCTGCGCTATGCGATTGCGCACTAGGGCAGCTGCAGGCCGCCGCTTCGCTCGTGGAGGCGGCGCAGGTGCGCGCCGAGGGCGGCGAGGTTGGCCTCGCTGGCCTCGATCTCGGCGATCCGCGCCGGGTCGAGAAGGCCACGCACCTCGGCTTCCAGGGCGTCGCTGAGGCTGCGCAGGTGGCGCTGCCGCTCGCTGCTGCGCTCCTCCAGGCTTCGCCATTCGCCGGGCTGTGGAAGGCCGTAGCCGCTGTCCAGCAGCTCTGCCGGTCGGCTCAGGTAGCCGCTGTTGGCGAGGATTGCCTGCAGGGTGTCGCCGGCCTTGGCAAAGCGGCTCTGGGCGATGTGGTCGCGCACCTGCAGGTAGTGGCGCTTCAGCTCGTCCTGGGCGAGCAGCAGCTGGCGGCGCAGCGCCGCCTGTTCGAGCAGCAGCAGGGCGGCGGCGGCGCGCAGGTCGGCGCGGGCGATCCAGGCGCGGCGCCCGGCGGCGTCCAGCTCCAGCCAGTCCTCGACCCGGTGCTGCGGCACCTGCAGGCGCTCGCGCAGAACCTCGAACATCGCCTGGTAGCGGTCGCGGTAGGAGTCGAAGCGATAGCCCAGGCGCAGCGCTTCCCTTTCGTCGGCGAGCACGCTGCGGTCGGCTAGGCCGCGGGCGTCCAGCAGTTCCAGCAGGCCGTTGGGCAGGATGCTGTCGAGGCTCTCCAGCTCCGGGCGGTGGGTGCCGCTGCGCAGCAGCTTGAGGGTCTCCACCGCGCAGTTGTTGGAGATGAACCAGTAGTGGCCGTCGTAGCTCCAGTGCAGCTCGGCGGCACGTTCCACCAGGCTGGCGATCTCCATGCGGGACAGGTTGAGCGGCACCGAGGCGAGGCTGCGCAGTTCCACCTTGGTGTATTCGTCGATCACCTGGTCCAGCGGCAGCACGAACAGCCGCGACGGGTAGGCGCCGGTCAGGCCGCCCCAGCTGGACAGCTGCACGTCGTTGACGAAGGCGCGGTAGGAGAGCACCAGGTGCTGGTCGAGGTCGAGCCGGCAGTCCGGGCCGCGCGGCCGGCCGGGGGCGCAGATCACCAGGCGCAGCATGCTGTGGCCCCAGCGGCTTACCCAGTTGTCGTTGGCCTCGGCCAGCAGGTAGTCCACCGCGTAGACCCGCTCCGGATCGAGCTGGCCGAGGGGCTGGCGGGCGAAGTCGCGGCCGGCGTTGAGGAAGGGGTAGCTGCCCGGGCAGGCGGGGCTGGCCGGTGCCCAGCCGAAGTGGGCGCGGAAGTGGCGGTACAGCGCCGGGCGGCGGCAGGCGTAGGCCGGGTCGAGAAGGAAGTATTCCAGGTTGACCGCGACGAACTCACGCGGGTTGCTCAGCTCGTAAGTGTCCGGGCTGCGTGCTTCCTGATCGTTGTCGCGCTCCCGGGCGCCGCGTCGGCCGACCCGCTGCGGCCAGCCGGCCAGGTCGAGCAGGCGCGGCTGGTCGCTCAGGGTGAAGCGCCGTGCGGTCTGCCCGCGGCAGGCGTCCGGCAGGCCGACCAGGCCCTGGCTGCGGGCGCGTTGGCGGCACTGCCGGATCAGGCGGCGTTCGTCCTCCGGCCAGAGGCGGGCGCGGTCGTAGAGGTGGGTCAGCTCGTGCAGCACGGTGGCCAGCAGCTCGCGGCGCTGGCTGCCGTGGGGGCGTGCCGTCTGTCTCTGCGCAGCCGAGCCGTCGACCAGCGCCGGCAGCAGGCGGGCGTTGAGCAGCAGGCGGTCGATTCGGCTGGCGCGGCCGTAGGCCTCGTCCGGCAGCGCGTTGCTCCAGCGCACCTCCACTTCGCGGTCGAGGCGGCTGCGGAAGCTCGGCGGCAGGGCTGCCAGGGCCTCGTCGAGAAGTGCCTGGCTGGCCTGGCGCTGGGCCGCATCCAGTCCGTCCGTGGCCAGCTGCAGGCGCAGCTCGGCCTGGGCGGCGCCGGCGCTCAGCAGTGCGACGAACAGCAGCCAGACGGCTTTCACAGGGCGAGAATGGCTTCGGCGAGGGCCAGATCGGAGGCCTCGCGGGCTTCCGGGACCCGGGTGCGGATGGCGTGCAGCGCGGCTTCCAGCTGGGCGCCGCGGATCTCGCCGTGGCTGGCGACGAAGCTGGCGGCGTCCTCGCGGGCGGCGCGCACCAGCTTCATGTCGCGGATCGAGGTGGTGGTGTCCGAGGTGAAGTCCAGGCTGCGGTCCAGGGAGCGGATCAGGATGTGGGTGGTGGCGACCAGGCTGCGCGCCTCGGCCCCGGCGCAGAACAGGGCCAGAGCGAGGGCGAGAGGCAGGCTACGCATGGTGAATCTCCAGCAACGACGAATGGTGGTACGGTGGCCGCGGCACGCTCAGCCGCGGCGCAGGTGATAGGTGACCTCGTCCAGGGCGGTGAGGCTGTGGCGGACGAACTTCCAGTTGCCCTCCAGCACGTCCTCGCGCTGCAGCTCTTCCAGTTGCCAGCTGGAAAAGCCCTGCTCCATTTCGGCGCGGGACACCGAGAAGGGTGGGCCGTCCATCTGCGTCTGGTCGTATTCCAGGGTGATCACCAGGCCCTGGCAGGTGACCGGGAGGATGGCCTGCAGGTGCTCGCGATAGCGCCGGCGCAGCGCCTCCGGCAGGGCGATCAGCGCGGCGCGGTCGTAGAAGGCCACACAGCGGGCCACGTCCGCGGCGCCGAGGGCGAAGAAGTCGCCGCAGTACAGCTCGATGTTGTCGGCGCGGTAGCAGGTGAAGGCACCGTGCTGGCTGATCTGCGGCTCCAGGCCGTTCTCGGCGAAGAACGCCTGCACCGCCTTCTCCACCAGTTCCACGCCGAGCACCGCATGGCCCCGTTCGGCCAGCCAGCGCATGTCCAGCGTCTTGCCGCACAGCGGCACCAGCACCTGGCTGCCGGCCGGCAGCTGCAGTGTCGGCCAGTGACGCCGCAGATAGGGCGTCACCTGCGCCTGATGGAATCCGATCTGGTCGCGCGCCCAGCGTTCCTGCCAAAACGACTCCTGCACCTTGCACCTCGTCCTGTTCGATAAGCCCGTGCGGCATGGCTGCCGCCAGCCGTGGATTGTCGGAGTTTCACGGCGCGGGGAAAACCGCACCGGTCCGCCGGGCGGTTGGTGGCCGGCGGATGACGCGGCGGCATTCTACGCCCGGAAGCGGGCGGTGCAGGGACAGTCCGTCCGAAGGCAGGCGTCAGTGCCGGGACCGTAGGGTGCAGGGCAGGGGCTGCCTGCTCAGCTGTTGCCAGGCGGCGGCATAGCCATGCTGGTGATCGGCGCCCGCCACCACCAGGCGTTCGGCGCAGCGCGGCGCGACCCGCTGCAGGTAGACGTCGGCCACCGCCGCGGGGATCACCCGGTCGGCGGCGCCAAGCAGGTGGCGCTGCGGCAGCTCGACCAGGCGCCCGGGCTCGGTGCTCGGGTCCAGGGAGCCGCGCAGGGGGCTGAGGGCCTTCAGGCGCGTCCATTCGCTGGGGGCCAGGTTGCCGGCGAGGGTCTGCACCGCCACCACGTCGGCGCGGCGCTGGGCGAGCAGCAGGGCGATGGTCGCCCCGCCGGAGTGCCCCACCAGCTCGAAGTGCTCGATGCCCAGGCGCGCCTTGAGGGCATCCAGTGCCCGGTTGGTCGCCTCCACCACGGGTTCGGAATAGCGTCCGTCGGTCCACAGCCAGGTGCGGCAGCCGCTGCCCCGGACGAACTGGCAGGGCCGCGCTAGGTAGGCGGCCGGGGTGGCGTCGGTGGCCAGCAGGTCGAGGACCAGGCTCTGCGTCGGGGTCGGGTCGTCGCTCGGTGCCCGCGGGGTGATCCAGGCCCGGCCGTCGCCTTCCAGGTAGACCCGCAGCAGGGAGCCGTCCACCTGCGGCGGTTGCAGGGTCTGCACCGGCAGGGCGCCGGTGTTTTCCACCCGGGCTTCGAGCCCGAGACGCGCGGCCTGCTCGCGGATGTCCAGCGGCGCACTGGCGCAGCCGGCGATGCTCAGGACCAGCAGGGCCGCGGTTATCAGGCGCATGCATTCCTCCTGCATATGAAAAAGCCCGCCGGACGGCGGGCTTGTCGGCGCGGCACGTTCAGAAATCGTAACGTGCCTTGAGGCTCCAAGTGTCGGCCTTGAAGTCCGCCTTGCGGGTGTAGTCGTAGGACACGCCCAGGGTGTACTGGCCGCGGCTCCAGTCCAGGCCGAGGTCGGCCTCGTAGGTCCAGGGGGTGGCATCGGCGCCGGTGGCGATGAAACTCTCGCCGCCGAGGATGAAGGCCGAGGTGGTCTGGATCCTGTCCTGGGCGAAGTCGTGGTAGGCCATCAGGCGGGCCCGCGGGGTGAGCTCGCCGAGTCTGGCGCTGACGGCCAGACCGGCACCCAGGTCGAAGACCTCCAGGTCCTGCGAGCCGTTGTCCAGGGCTGCGGCGGAGCCTTTCTCGCGGAAGCCGTCGATGCTCACCCGCGAGTAGCGGGAGCCCAGCAGCGGCTCCAGCTCCACGTTGCCCAGGTCGTAGCGGTAGCCGGCCTCGATTTCGGCGGCCAGGGTGCGCGAGTCGTAAGAGGACTTGAGGGCCTCGCCGGCCACGTAGCGCTTGCCGTCGTTGTCCGCCAGGCCGTAGCTCAGGCTGCCGGTGATGCCGAAACGGCCCTGCTCCCAGCGGCCGTAGGCGCTGAGCAGGTTGCTGGTCACTTCGGTTTCCTGGCCGAGCTGGGAGTCCACGTCGGTACGCACGTGGCTGAAGGCCAGGCCCAGAGTGGTGGATTCGTTGAGCTTGCCGTCGGCACCCACGACGATGCCGCGGGAGTCGGCGTCGAAGCCGGCGATGCCGGAGCGGCGGCCCTGCTTGGCGTCACCGTCGAGCACCCGTACCCAGGCGCCGGTCTCGGTTAGCAGGTCGCCGGCGTTGGCGCCCAACGCGGCGGCACGGTTGTTGAGCGCCGCAGTGGTCAGTCCGGAGGCGGAAAGCGCAGCCTGGAAGGCGGCGCCGCTGACCTCCGGCACTAGTTCTTCCAGCAGCTGCGCGACTTCCTCGGGATCGTCGCTGAGGAAGCGCTGGTACAACGGGTCCTGCTCGTCGAGCCGGGACAGCACGCTGGCGACGAAGCTGCGTGCTGCGCGCCGGCCGTTGTCGCTCACGCCCTGGTCGATCAGGCGCCCATCCAGGTCCTCCAGCTCGCCCTCGCCATCGTCGCCGTTGCCGGCGAGGGCGATGTGCGCCACCAGACGTTCGTCGTCCTCGACCTCGGCCGAGACACTCAGCAGCGGGTTCAGGGAGTTGATGCTCGTCCCCTGGTCAACCAGTGCGTCGGCGCGGATCAGGGTGTATTCGCTGGCCTGCAGGCTCTCCAGGGCGGACAGGGCCAGGTTGATGTTGGAGCCTCTTTCCAGGGTGGCGGTGCCGCTCACATTGACCAACGCATGCTCGGGATTGGTCCGCTCGTTGATCTGCAGCTGCAGCGCGCCGCTGGGGCCCACGCGCAGGTCGCCGGTGACCTCGGTGCCCTGGCGCTGCAGCAGCAGTTCGCCGTTAAGCACGTTCAGGCGCTGCACGTGGATCCGGCTGGACGTGATGGTGGCCGGGGCCTCGGCGTCGGCATCGATGGTCAGCTCGCGTACCCCGCCCACCTCGCCGACGATGCGGGAGTCGCTGTGCATGATCACGTCGATGGTGCTTGCCACGCTGCTCTTCAGCGCATAGCCCTGATCATCACCCTGCAGGTCGGCCCCGCCGTTGAGGCGCACGGTACCGCTGCCGGCCACCTGCAGACCGACGTGGCTGGAGATCCTGCTATTGGTGAGCGCTACTTCGCCGCTCATCTCGACGATCTTCAGGGCGAATTCCTGTCCCAGGACGGACAGGTCGGCCCGCACGTCCAGTCCCTCAGTCCGGCCAATGGTGACGGAGTAGGCCGAAAAGCCGGTTAGCTGGTTGAAGGTGCCGTGGAGGTACTCGCGCGCCTCCGTTTCATCCTCAAGGTGGATGCGAGGGCCCATGTCTGCCAGAGCATGACCGGAAACCGCGGAAGAAATGGCAAGGGCCAGCAGAGCCCGATGACGCGGAAACAACACGAAAACCCCCTTCTAGGCGCAAGGGCAGGAGCGGAGCCTGCGGAAAAGGCCGAGAAGGTAGGTGGCAAATAGCCAGCATGTCGAGTGGATTTACAAATGTAAGCAGCGTGCTAGAGCGGTTTCAGCAGGCTAGGGGATACTCGTCCGGAAGTCGAGGAGAGCGTAACCGTTTCCGGGAATTGCTTCGGCAGCGTATCGACTCCGGTGGTCGTGCCGGGCCGACTGGCCAGCCCGGCAGGCTGAAGGAAGCTGATTTCAGTGGGGGCTCACAGGGCGAGAATGGCCTCGGCCAGCTCCAGATCGGAGGCTTCGCGGGCTTCCGGGATCTGCGTGCGGATGGCGTGCAGCGCAGCTTCCAGCTGGGCGCCGCGAATCGCGCCGCGGCTGGCGACGAAGCTGGCGGCATCGTCCTGAGCGGCGCGTACCACCTTCATGTCGCGGATCGAGGTGGTGGTGTCGGAGGTGAAGTCCAGGCTGCGGTCCAGGGCGCGGACCAGGATGTTGCTAGTGGCGACCAGGGTTTGGGCCTGCGCGCCGGCACAAAACAGAACCAGGGCGGCCGCGATCAGCTTGCTACGCATGAAGAAACTCCAGAAAAAACGGACGGCGCGGACCCCGCGAACGGCGGCGATCCATCGATGCCGTACTCCCGTGGCGATACTTGGGGTGATCTCGTCTTGGCGGCATTGGACGGTGCCGGAGGGCGCCGCTTCCCGCTCCGTGCAGCGGGGCTCGGGGCGGGAAGGCTAGCGGATTGCGCCGGCGAGAGCCAGCGCCGAGGGACTCAGAGGGCCAGGATCGCCTGCGCCAGCTGCATGTCGCTGGCCGCCAATTCCGGCAGCCTGCTGCGGATATGGCGCAGCGCGGCCTCCAGTTGGGCGCCGCGGATCTCACCGTGGCTGGCGACGAAGCTGGCGGCGTCCTCGCGGGCGGCGCGCACCACCTTGTCGTCCTTCAGCGAGGAGGAAATGTCCGAACTGACTTCCGAAGTGGCGTGCAGGGCGCCGACGGTGGCGTCGGTGGTGTAGACGAAGCTGGTGGCCGAAACGCCGGTGGCGGTGGCCAGCAGGATGGCGGCGCTGAGCAGGCGCAGAGGTTTCATGCATGTATCTCCCATGGCAGGCGAGGCTGCTGCCGCGCTCAGTGGCAAGCCTAGCGGAGCATGTGACCACGGACTAGCGAGCAAAATGCCATCCCGTCGAGTGGAAGCGCTCAACATGGGATGTCGGATTGTCAGACAAAATTTCCTGCAACTTTCGACATCCTGGCAAGTTCGCCTTTATTGCTGCCAAGATCTTGCAAGATGAATGTTTATCTGTTGCTATTCATCGGCCTTCCTTGATGGCGAAAGTGCCGGTCTTGAGTGCGCGAGACCATTGAGGAGCTGCGTCCTGTCATACCTGCTGCACACGAATAACAAGAAAGCCGCATAGGGGTGAAGCCTGTGCAAAATAATATGGACAAGCTCATTCTCATCGGCTCGAAGATCAGTGGAGAAACTATCCACGGATCGTTGGGAAAGCCCGAGTACAGCTATTACTTCCTGATGCGGGAGTTCGTCCCGGCGCTGGAGCGACTGGGGACCGTCGTCGAAGTTGCGACCCTGGAGGAAGTGGACGAGCTGTTCGAGCGTTACGGCGCGCTCGGCCGCGAAGTGGTCTTTCTGAGTTTCAGCCCCCCGCAGCAGACTCCTCTGGGGCTTCGCTGCCCTACCGTTTCCGTGTTCGCCTGGGAGTTCGACAGCCTGCCGTCGATCGCTTGGGGCGCCAATCCTCAGGACGATTGGCGATATGCCTTTGCCCGGATGCAGGGTGCCATCAGCACCAGTCGTGAAGCCGCCGCTCTGGTCGAAGATGCCATGGGAAAGCGTTTCCCCGTGGTGGCGTTACCTGCTCCTGTCTGGGATCGTTATGCAGAACTGGGGGACCCAGCGGGCATGTCCTTGTCGCTGGGCGAGAGGCAGCTTTCCTTTCGGGGCGTGGTCATCGACAGTCCACTCCTCGGCTTGTCGGCGGATGGTCTGGTCCGCAAGCCGGAGCCGGTCGTCGAGGCGCCACCTGCCGAGCCCGTCGCCCAAAGCCGCCTGGCGGAGGCGTGGCAGCTCAGCAAGGCGCTGCTGCGGGGCTGGTGGGATGAAATCCGGCTTCCTTATCGGTCCGGCGATGAGGGGCACGCTGTCGCCGAGTCCGTCGCCGCGGCTCCGGAGGAGGCCGAAGAGCCCGAGCGGCAGGTCGTCCTGGATGGCGTGGTCTATACCACCGTTCTCAATCCGGCCGACAGCCGCAAGAACTGGGTCGAACTGATCACCGCTTTCTGCTGGGCCTTCAGGGAAACCGAGGACGCCACGCTGGTCGTGAAGATGACCCATCACGATCTGGAGCACTACCGCATCGTTCTGATGACGCTGCTCTCGCGGCTGGCGCCGTTCCGCTGCCGGGTGCTGGTGCTGCATGGGTTTCTCGAGGATCACCAGTACCGCGAGTTGATAGGCGCCACGACCTATTACGTGAATGCCTCCTCTGGCGAGGGACTGTGTCTACCGCTGATGGAGTTCCTTTCCGCCGGCCGGCCGGGCATCGCTCCGGTCCACACCGCCATGGCCGACTACGTGGACGAGCGGCTGGCATTCTTGATCAAGTGCTCGCCCGAGCCGTTCTGCTGGCCGCACGATCCTACCGGCATCTTCATGACCCACCGGCACCGGCTGAACTGGCAGTCGCTTCTCGAGGCCTATCAGGCCAGCTACCAGGTGGCCAAGGAAGATCCTGCGCGCTACCAGCGGATGTCCGCACAGGCGTTTGCGAGGATGCGCGGATTCGCTTCCGTGGAAGCAGTGGCCGCACCGCTCGGGGCGTTCCTCGACACCATCAGCCAAACGCTTGCACCACGACTCGACAGGAGCCTGGCGCCATGAAGTTCCTGGTGTACTCGGAGGTCACTGCCGAGCGAATAGCGATCAGCATGGGGTTGCCGGAATACAGCTACTACTTCGTGCTGCGCGACTATCTGCCGGTGCTCAGGCAGCTGGGTGAGGTCATTGTGGTCGAACGGCCGGAGCTGGAGGTCGACCCCTTGTACGACGAGGCCCGGGGCAGGGGAGAAGAGTGCCTGTTCCTGTCCTTCTCGCCGCCGCACAAGACCCAGCTGGGACTGCGCTGCCCGACCATCCCGGTGTTTGCCTGGGAGTTTTCCAGCATCCCCAACGAGCCCTGGCTGGACGATCCCCGTCAGGACTGGCGTCACGCGTTGCGCGCCTGTGGCCGGGGCATCACCCATTCGCAGATGATCGTCGATGCGGTACGTCGGGAGATGGGAGCCGGGTTCCCGATCATTTCCGTGCCTTCGCCGGTATGGGACAGGTTCGCCAGGCTGAGGGACGTGCCCGGCGAGCTGCCGCTGGAGCGGAGCGTACGCATCCGGGCCCGTTCGGCGGTGGTGGTCGATTCCCGCGACCCGGGGCTGGCACCGCACATCTGGGGGCCGAACGCCACGGCCCGGGTCGTGCAGGCGATCCGCGAACACGAAAGCGCCCTGGCCCGCCAGCGCTCCACTGCCGCGGCTTCCGGTGAGCAACCTTCGGGTCGGCAGCAGTCGCGCTACCAAGTCACCCGCCGCTACCTGGGCGAGTGGTATCTGAAGGTGCTGTGCGAACTGTTGCCGTTCCTGCCAGGCAGAACCAGGCAGGCGCCGGTCAGCGAGGAGCCGGTCAGGCGGCTGGAGCCGCGCAATATGGTAGAGCCGCCGCGTCCTGCGGAAGCCGGCGTAACGCCGCAGATGCCGGAACTGTTGCCGGCCGACTCCGAGCTGGAGCTGTCCGGGGTGGTCTTCACCGCGCTGTTCAATCCCTACGACGGGCGCAAGAACTGGGCGGACATGCTGACGGCCTTCTGTGCCGCCTTCCGGCATACCCCGGACGCCACCCTGGTCTTCAAGCTGGGACACAACGAATACCTGTCCGCCATGCACGACATGCTCATCTGGATGGCGCGCATGCCCCGCTTCGAATGTCGCGTCGTGCTGCTTCATGGCTATCTCGACGGTAGCGATTTCGATGCGCTGATCCGGGCGAGCGCCTTCGCCGTCAATGCCTCCCATGGCGAAGGCCAGTGCCTGCCGCTGATGGAGTTCCTCTCCTGCGGCAAGCCGGCGATCGCGCCGCGGCACTCGGCCATGTGCGATTACATCGACGAGCAGGTGGGGTTCGTGGTCGACAGCTGGCTGGACGCCACGGCCTGGTCCCATGATCCGCGCTTGGCCTACCGGACTCTGCGGCACCAGATCGACTGGGCGTCACTCAAGGCAGCCTACCGGGCGGCCTATCGATGCGTGAAGGAAGAGCCCGAGCGCTACGCACGGATGTCGGCGGCGGCCATCGAGCGGATGCGCGCGCACTGTTCCCAGGCCACCGCGAAGCAGCGCCTGATCGACTTCCTCCTGGCGGACAGGAGGCACTGCGCATGAGCATTCTGGGCTGGTGGAGGCGCAGGCGAGCCCCGAGGAATGAAACGCCCGCGCACGGCAATGAGTACGTGGACTCCCGGGATTGCGGCCTAGTCGATGCCGTACAGAGCGGCTGGTTCGTCAATGACAGCAATGAGCTGTTTTCCGGTTTTCCGATTGACGCGCAGGATGTGGTGCTGGACGTCGGCTGTGGCGCCGGAGGGGCGACCCTGTTCTGTGCCAGGCGCGGAGCCCATGTGGTGTTCACCGACGTAGTGGAGGAGAAGATCGAATCCTTGAGACAGCGACTGGGGCAAACGCCGGCGCGAAAAGTCGAGGGTTTCGTTTCTGACAGTCTGCCGTTGCCCCTGCCGGATGCCTATGCGACCCGTGTGGTCTGTCTGGAAGTGCTGGAGCACGTGGAGGACCCGGAAAAGGTCCTGCAGGAACTCTGGCGAGTGGGGCGCCCCGGAGCCCTGTATCTGCTGGCCGTGCCCGATCCGTTGGGCGAGGCCATCCAGCGTGACTGCGCTCCGGCGCACTATTTCGAACGGCCGAACCACATACATGTCTTCGGGCGCGAGGAGTTCTCCGCCCTGGTTGAACAGGCCGGGTTCAAGGTGGAGCGACGCTCCTCCTATGGCTTCTACTGGAGCCTGTGGATGCTGATCTACTGGACGCAGCTCAAGGCCTCGGGGCGGCAGATAGCTGGTGAAACCCATGATGTGGTGCATCCGCCCTATTCCCCGTTGCTCAATGACTGGTCGAGCCTCTGGCATCGACTGATCCAGATGCCCGACTTCGCTCCGATCAAGCGGCATCTGGATCAGTTGCTGCCGAAGAGCCAGGTAATCGTTGCCCGGAAACCTTTCTGATCTGTCCCCAGGACGCAAGGTCCCTATCAGGAATCACTATGCTGAATCGGCTCAAGCACCTGTTTTCTTCTGCCTCGGAATCACCTTCTGCGTCTGAGGCGATGCCCGTCGCTCGGGGACAACGGGATGAGGACGAGGCCATTGATATTGGCTTGGTTGACATCCACCTCAGCGGTTGGCTGCAAAACGACACTGGTGAGCTCATCAAGGGGTTTGCGATAGGCCCTCAGGACACGGTGCTGGATATCGGTTGTGGCGAGGGCGGCTACGCGCTGTTCAGCGCCAGGCAGGGGGCGGAGATCATCCTGGCGGATGTCGATGCAGAGAGGCTCGAGATCGCCCGCCGACGCCTGCTGGCCGAGTCGGCGCGCAACGTGGAGATACTGGTGACGGACGCCAACCCTATCCCCTTGCCCGATGCCCGGGTCAACCGGGTCGTCGCCATGGAGGTGCTGGAGCATGTCGATGATCCTGCCCAGTTCATGACGGAGCTAGTCCGGGTGGCAAGACCGGGAGCCCTGTTTCTGCTGACGGTTCCGGACGAGGTGATCGAAGGGGTGCAGAAGCACATTGCGCCCTCGGTCTATTTCCAGAAACCCAATCACATCCGCATTTTCAAGCGAGGGGAGCTGGAGAGGCTGGCGACGGAGGCGGGGCTCATCGTCGAGAGCAGTACGCAGTACGGTTTCTATCATGCCGTGTGGTGGTCGCTGTACTGGGCCTGCGAGAACCAGCCGCTTTCGCCGCCTTGGCATCCGCTGCTGGAGCAATGGGCCGGGACATGGACCACCCTGCTTTCCCTGCCAGCCGGGCCACGGATCAAGGCGGCCCTGGATCAGGTAATGCCCAAGAGTCAGGTCGTGGTTGCCAGGAAGCCGTGCTAAGGACCATCGATGAATAAGAAAATCGAAGACATCGAACTACTGCGCGGCATCGCAGTGCTTTTGGTCGTCATTCAGCATGCCAACATCAACTTGATTACTTGGTCGTCGCCCGAGCTGGCACGCTTCTACACCTACTTCGGTGGAGGTGTTGGCGTGGACTTGTTCTTCGCCATATCCGGCTTCGTTATTGCGCGCGATCTCCTGCCGCGCTTTCAGGGAACGACTGATCGCACGGAGGCGCTCAAGGTGGCCCTGGGATTCTGGGTTCGCCGAGCCTGGCGGCTCCTCCCCTCGGCCTGGTTATGGCTGGGGATCATTCTTCTGGCAGTGACCTTCTTCAACGAATCCGGAGCATTCGGCAGCCTGCGCGCCAACATCGAGGCGACCATTGCCGGCCTGCTGCAAGTGGCGAACTTCAGGCTCGCAGAGGCTTTCGGGAGGTTCGAGTACGGCGCGAGCTCCGTGTACTGGAGCCTGTCATTGGAGGAGCAGTTCTATCTGCTGTTCCCCCTGATCGTCATTGCTTTCAGGAAACATTTCGTCTACGTGGTTGCAGCCGTGGCGCTGTACCAGTTGTTCTCCGTTCGGTCCGGCCAGAACATGTTCGCTATGTGCATGAGGACTGATGCGCTCTGTCTGGGGATTCTGCTTGCCGCGTGGTCGCGCCATCCCTCATACGCCTTGTTCAACCCTGCTTTCCTGCGCTCTGGCTGGGCAGTGACTGCGCTGATTGTCACGCTTCTGGTCTGTGTGCTGGCCCTGGGTTCGAACACGCTCAACATCGTAAGCATCAGAGTGAGCCTGGTGTCGATCATTATGGCTGTACTGGTCTGGATCGCCTCCTATAACGAAAACTATGTATTCGGTCGCTTCAAGCTCGTCCGACGTTTGCTGTTGTGGGTAGGGGCGCGCTCCTATGCCATCTACCTCATTCACATGCCTGCCTTTTTCCTGACCCGCGAGATATGGCACAGGCTCTATCCGGAGCAGCCTGGGTTCGGGGAGGACTTCCTTGTTCCCTTCGTGGTGACGGCTGCAGGACTCATCATCGTGCTCAGTGAGCTCAACTACCGATTGGTTGAGTGCCCGCTGCGCGAGCGTGGAAGGCGGATCGCACAGAAGATGTTCGAGAAAGATAGGCGCTCCGATGCTGTGGGGATGCCCATTCAGGGCTGACACATGGCACTCATGTCAACCTTGCAGCAGGGACAGGCCGTCATGCGATTTATTTCCTACGCCCAGAACTTCGAAGATGTGATGTTGTGGCGCACTCTGAAGCTGTTCGGGCCCGGTTTCTACATCGATGTCGGTGCCAATCACCCGACCCATGACTCGGTTACCCGTTCGCTCTATGAGCGGGGGTGGCGGGGGATCAATATTGAGCCGGTCCATCACTATCACGAGGCTCTGTGTCGGGAGCGTCCGGAAGACATCAACCTGTGCGTGGCTGTTGCGGACATCGAAGGCGAATTGGTGTTCTTCGAATCGCCCGAGACAGGCCTATCGACGCTGAGTCCGGAAATGGCGGAGCTTCAAGGTGCTTCCGGCATTCCTTTTTTGCGGCGTACTGTGTCGACGCGCCGCTTGGCCGACATCTGCGAAGAGCACGTGCCGGCAGATGTTCCTTTCCATTTCCTGAAAATAGATGTGGAAGGATTCGAGCGAAATGTCCTGCTGAGCATGGATTTCCGGAAATGGCGTCCATGGCTCATCCTGATCGAGTCTGCGTTCAACAAGCGTCCGGAATGGGAAGAACTGGTTCTTGGTGCCGGTTACAGATACGCCCGTAGTGATGGCATCAATCGGTATTACGTCGCCGAAGAAAGACCCGAACTTCTGGTGCCCCTGGAACTGCCGCCCAACATCCTTGACGAGTTCCAGCTCTGTCCCGGTCATCGACTGAGCTATCCCACGGCGAATGACATGGTTCTTCGTGCCGAATTGCAGGAGGCCTTGAACCGGGCTCAGAAAGCCGAAGCGCAACTACAGGCCATCTACGGGAGCCGGCTGTGGCGTTTCGTGAGGCTGGTAGAAACGCTGAGAAATGGCGTGAAACGCCTCATTCCGTCGACCTGACACAGACAAACATATTGTGCATACCTGCAGTAGTTGGCCCCCACTAAGAAGAATTTGAGGAGATAGTGGTGAAGAAGTTGCTCGTTACCGGCGTGGGGGGCTTCGTAGGGGGACATTTGCAGCAGTGGCTGGCCAACTGGAGCGACAGTCCATGGCAGCTTGTTCCACCCCGGCGGCATGACCTCACCAACCCGGCAACCCTGGATGCCTGGCTGGCCGATGCATGTCCGGACGCGGTGATCCATCTGGCTGGGCAGACCTTCGTGCCGGAGGCCTTCCGCGATCCTGCCCGCACCCTGCAGGTCAATGTGCTGGGAACGCTCAACCTGCTGGAGGCCCTCAAGCGCAGGGGCTTCGACGGCACCTTCCTCTACGTCAGTTCGGGGGACGTCTATGGCCAGGTGGCGGAGGCCGATCTGCCGATCACGGAGAGACAGCCGCCGCAGCCGCGCAATCCCTACGCCGTCAGCAAGCTCTCCGCGGAACTGCTGTGCCTGCAGTGGAGCTACGTGGAGCCCTGGCGAATCATCGTGGCGCGTCCGTTCAATCACATTGGCGTAGGCCAGAACGCTTCCTTCGTCGTGTCCAGCATTGCCAGGCAACTGGCGCGCATGAAGCTGGGCCTGCAGGAGCCCGTCCTGCAGGTCGGGGACGTCGACGTGACCCGGGACTTCCTCGATGTCCGGGACGTCCTGAATGCCTACTTCCTGCTGCTGGAGAAGGGGCGCAACGGGGAAATCTACAACGTGTGCTCGGGACAGGAGCGCAGGATTCGCGACCTGATCACGGAAATGTCCCGACTGGCCGAAATGGAGTTGGAGATCGCGCAGGATCCGGCACGTCTGCGGCGTGCCGATCAGCGTCGTGTTGTCGGAAGTTCCGACAAGCTACAAAACGAGACCGGGTGGAAACCCGGCATAACAATCACGGAGACCCTTCGGAGCCTGCTCTCCGACTGGGAAAACAGAGAGCGCAAGAAAAATGAACAAGACAGCTCTTATCACTGGTGTAACGGGCCAGGACGGGGCTTACCTCGCTAAATTGCTACTGGAAAAGGGCTACCGGGTCTACGGCCTGGTGCCCCGGCGCAGCACCGATGTCCGCTGGCGCCTGCGGGAACTCGGAATCGAGTCGGAGCTGAGCTACCTCGATGGAGACATGGCTGATGCCTGTTCGCTCCAGCGGGCGGTCATCAAGTCCAGGCCCGACGAGGTCTACAACCTGGCGGCACAGAGCTTCGTGGGGGCTTCCTGGGATCAGCCGGTGACCACCGGCATCGTGGATGGGCTGGGGGTCACCCATCTGCTCGAGGCGATCCGCCAGTTCAGTCCCGAGACCCGTTTCTACCAGGCATCCACCAGCGAGATGTTTGGTCTGATCCAGGCCGAACGTCAGGACGAGAACACGCCCTTCTATCCGCGCAGCCCCTATGGCGTGGCCAAGCTCTACGGACACTGGATTACCGTGAACTACCGCGAGAGCTTCGGCATGCATGCCTCCTGCGGAATCCTCTTCAACCACGAATCGCCGCTGCGTGGCATCGAGTTCGTGACCCGCAAGGTCACCGACGCCGTGGCGCGCATCAAGCTGGGCAAGCAGCGCGAGCTGCGGCTGGGCAACATCGATGCCAAGCGTGACTGGGGATTCGCCGGCGATTACGTCGAGGCCATGTGGCTGATGCTGCAGCAGGACAAGCCGGACGATTACGTGGTGGCGACCGGGGTGACCACCACGGTGCGGGACATGTGTCGGATTGCCTTCAACTACGTGGAGCTGGATTACCGCGACCACGTGGTGATCGATCCCGCCTACTTCCGGCCGGCCGAGGTCGACGTTCTGCTGGGCAATCCCGCGAAGGCCGAACGGGTACTCGGCTGGAAGCCCAGGACCAGCCTGGAAAACCTGATTCACATGATGGTGGATGCCGATCTGGCTCGCGTGGCCAAGGAGTAGGTGAGCATGCTGGTACCCGTGATTCTTTCCGGCGGTGCCGGAACCCGCTTGTGGCCGGTGTCCCGGGAGGGGCATCCGAAACCCTTCATGACCCTTCCGGACGGCGAGTCGCTGCTGTCCAAGACCTACAGGCGTGCGGAAGCCGTACTGGGGCGAGTAGGGGAGATCGTCACGGTCACCAACCGTGACTACTACTTCCAGACCCGGGACGAGTTCTTCGCCACCGGTCTGGCTGCCGGGGTGCGCGCGCACTTCATCCTCGAACCGCTGGGGCGCAATACGGCTCCGGCGATAGCTTCCGCCGCGCTGTCGCTACGCGAACGGCACGGGGACCAGGCGATCATGCTGGTGATGCCGGCAGATCACCTGATTCGCGATGTCGAGGCCTTCGCCGCGGCGGTTCGGGAGGCCTCGGCCCGTGCCGCCGAAGGCCATCTGGTCACCTTCGGCATCCAGGCGACCCGGCCGGAGACCGGTTTCGGCTACATCGAAGCCGGTGCCCCGCTCAACGAGCAGGGCACCGCCCGGGTCGAGCGCTTCGTCGAGAAACCGGACCTGCCCACCGCCGAGCGCTATCTGGCGTCCGGAAAGTTCTTCTGGAATTCCGGTATGTTCTGCTTCGCCGTCGGGACGCTGCTCGAGGAGCTGGCGCGGCATGCGCCGCAGCTGTTGGCGCAGGCCGAGGCCTGCCTGGGGCGCAGTCCGCTTCAGGAAGCCGGCTCCGTGCTGTTGCAGGAACTGGTGGCGGAGGCTTTCGCGGAGCTGCCGGACATTTCCATCGACTACGCCCTGATGGAGCGTTCGGACAAGGTCGTGATGGTTTCGGCCGGCTTCGACTGGAGCGATATCGGCTCCTGGAATGCGCTGGGCGATCTGCTCGAGCCCGACGCGTCCAACAACCGGGCTGCGGGCGACGCGTTGTTCGTCGACAGCCGCAACACCTTCGTCAAGAGCGAGGGGCGACTGGTGGCGACGGTCGGGGTCGAGAACCTGATCGTGGTGGATACCGCCGACGCGATCCTCGTGGCGCATATGGATAGGGCCCAGGACGTGCGACGGGTGGTCAAGAGCCTCAAGGACAGTAACCACGAGGCCTATCGCCTGCACCGTACCGTCTGCCGTCCTTGGGGTAGCTATACGGTCCTGGAGGAGGGGCCGCGCTTCAAGATCAAACGCATCGTGGTCAAGCCGGGCGCCTCGCTGTCCCTGCAGATGCACCATCATCGCAGCGAGCACTGGGTGGTGGTGCAGGGCATGGCGAAGGTCGTCAACGGCGGAGAGCCGCGACTGGTGGGGGCCAACGAGTCGACCTTCATCCCCGCCGGGCACAAGCACCGCCTCGAGAATCCGGGTGTGATCGATCTGGTGATGATCGAGGTGCAGAGCGGAGAATACCTGGGCGAGGACGACATCGTGCGCTTCGAAGACCAGTACGGCAGGGCCAAATGATGGTACTGGACATGGCCCGTTCGGTCTGGAACTACCGGGGTTTCGTGATCGGCAGCGTCAAGCGCGAGTTCCAGACCCGCTATCGCAACTCGCTACTGGGCGCCGCCTGGACCGTGCTGAATCCGCTGTCGATGATCATCGTCTACACGGTGATCTTCTCCCAGGTGATGCAGGCCCGCCTGCCCGGCGTCGAGCACGGACTCGCCTACGGCATCTACCTGTGCGCGGGGATACTCACCTGGGGGTTCTTCGCCGAGGTGATCGGCCGCAGCCAGTCGGTGTTCCTCGAACACGCCAACCTGATCAAGAAGCTGAGTTTCCCGCGCATCTGCCTACCGCTGATCGTGGTGCTCAACGCCGGGGTGAACTTCGCCATCATCTTCGGCCTGTTCCTCGGCTTCCTGCTGGTCACCCGGAACCTCCCCGGCCTGGTCCTGCTCGGCCTGCTGCCGGTGCTGCTCATCCAGTTGGCCTTCTCCGTCGGGCTGGGCATCATCCTCGGGGTGCTCAACGTGTTCTTCCGGGACGTCGGCCAGCTCACCGGGATCGTCCTGCAGTTCTGGTTCTGGTTCACTCCCATCGTCTATCCGGCATCCATCCTCCCCGAGGCGGTCCGCCCGGTGATCGAGGCCAATCCCATGACCGCGCTGATGGCGGCCTACCAGGGCATCCTGGTCTACGGGCACTGGCCGGACTGGCAGTCTCTGTGGCCCCTCGCGCTGACCTCGCTGGTGCTCTGCGTGCTGGCCTTGCGACTGTTCCGCAAACGTTCGGGTGAAATGGTGGACGAACTCTGATGGGTAGCATTCAGGTCACGGGCCTCGGCAAGGCCTACAGGCAGTACCCCAGCCGCTGGGCGCGGCTGGCCGAATGGCTGATTCCCTGGTCGCAGACGCTCCACCAGCTGAAGTGGGTGTTGCAGGACATCTCTTTCGAGGTGATGCCCGGCGAGGCACTGGGCATCATCGGCATCAACGGCGCCGGCAAGAGTACCCTGCTGAAGATGATTACCGGCACCACCCGGCCGAGCTGCGGGACCATCCGGGTCGACGGGCGGGTGGCGGCGCTGCTCGAACTGGGCATGGGCTTCCATCCGGACTTCACCGGGCGGCAGAACGTCTTCATGGCCGGCCAACTGCTGGGCCTGAGCATGGAGGAGCTGCACCGGCTGATGCCGGAAATCGAGGCCTTCGCGGAGATCGGCGAATACATCGACCATCCGGTGCGCACCTACTCCAGCGGGATGCAGATGCGCCTGGCGTTCAGCGTGGCGACCGCGCAGCGCCCGGACGTGCTCATCGTCGACGAGGCGCTGTCGGTGGGCGACGCCTATTTCCAGCACAAGAGCTTCGAGCGCATCCGCGAATTCCGCAGGGCCGGCACCACGCTGCTGATCGTCTCCCACGACCGGCAGGCCATCCAGTCCCTCTGCGATCGGGCCATCCTGCTGGCCAACGGGCGCCTCGCGCTGTCGGGGACGCCCGAGGAGGTGATGGACTTCTACAGCGCCATGCTGGCCGAGCGGGAACAGCAAACGGTGCGCCAGGAGCGTCTGGCGGGCGGGCAGGTCCGCACCATCTCTGGCACCGGCGAGGCGGGCTTCGCTGACATCGCCCTGCTGAACGAACAGGGACAGCGCGTCGAGGTGCTGTCCGTGGGTGGCACCGCCACCCTGCGGGTGGTGGTCGACGTGAAGACCGACATTCCCCGGCTGGTGCTCGGCTTCATGATCAAGGACCGCATGGGCCAGCCCATCTACGGCATCAATACGCACCGTACCCAGCAGGCGCTGGAGAACCTCAGGGCCGGGGAGCGGATCACCTACGACTTCCGTTTCCCGGTCCGGCTGGGCAAGGGCAACTATTCCATCGCCCTGTCCCTGTCGCGGTTCGACTCGCATCTGGACAAGAACTACGAGTGGCGCGACTACGCCTTGGTGTTCCACGTGATCAACGTGCAGCGGCCCGACTTCGTCGGCTGCGCCTGGCTGGACGCGCAGATCGCCATCGAACGCAGTGGCGTGGCCATTGCGGAAAGCTGTGAGTGAATGAGGGGGACATGCGCATACTCGTCGAATGCACCTACGTTTACGAACATCCGCGCGACAACTCGGGCATCCAGCGTGTGGTGCGCAACATCGTCAATCGCTTGGGTGAGGTCGGCGGTTCGGTCGAATGCATCCCGGTGATGATGAACGGCGGGCGGCTGTACCGCGTCCTCAGCCTGGCTCCGCTGCGGCTGTCGCGTGGAGCCGGCTGGCGCCAGGCCTGGATCGTTCGCCTGGATCACTGGCGCAACCGCTACTGGTGGTGGCATTCGCGGATCGAGCGTCTGCCGCCCTTCCGCAACTCGCAGCTGGCCAGGCGCCTGCTCTACTGGCCCTGCAAGCTGGCGAGCCTGGCGATCACCCTGCCGCTGCGTGGCCTGCTCCACCTTAACCGCAACGCCCAGCCGGCGCCGCAGCGTGCGGTGGAGCTGCAGGTGCGCAGCGGCGATCAGCTGTTGCTGCTGGATTCCTCCTGGCATGCGGACTTCTTCCCGCTGGCCGAACGGCTCAAGCGCCAGGGCGTCGGCATCATCTCGGTGATCTACGACCTGATTCCCTTGACCCATCCGCAATTCTGCGATGCCGGTCTGGTCCAGGTGTTCGATCGCTGGTTCGACTGGGTCTCCAGGACGGCGGATGGCTTCATGGCCATCTCGCGGACGGTGAGCGAACAGGTGCAGGACGAGCTTCGCCAGCGGCTGGGGCGTGCCGACGCTGAGAAGCGCTGGCATGGGCATTTCTACCTCGGCTCCGAGCTGGACCTGAAGCGGCCGACGGCAGCCCTGCACCCCGGCGTCCAGCGCATGTTCCGCGCGGACGGGCCGGTCTATCTGATGGTAAGCACGGTGGAGCCGCGCAAGAACCACGCCTACCTGCTGGATGCCTTCGAGCGGCTCTGGGCGGCGGGCTCGCCGGTCCGGCTGTGCTTCATCGGCAAGATCGGCTGGAAGTGCGAGGCCCTGGTGGAGCGCATCAAGCGCCACCCACAACACAACAAGCGCCTTTTCATGTTCAACAACGTCAACGACACCAGCCTGGAATTCGCCTATTCCCATGCCCGTGCCCTGGTGTTCCCCTCCCATGCCGAGGGCTTCGGCCTGCCTCTGGTGGAGGCCATGCAGCGGGGGCTGCCGGTGATGGCCAGCGACATTCCGGTGTTCCGGGAGGTTGGCCAGGACTTCGTTGCCTACTTCGATCTCGCTGACCCGCAGAGCCTGGCCGGGATGATCCTCGAGTTCGAGCGATCGCAGCGTTTCCCGGCCCGTTCCCTCGAAGACTGGCAGTGGATCGACTGGACCCAGGCGGCCCGCCAGCTCATCCAGGGGACCCTGCAGGGCATCGCCGGCCAGGCGAAGAATCTCAGGGCCGAGGCCGTGCTCGATGCGGATCGCACTTAACGCCCGGATCCTCCAGGCGCCTCGTACCGGGATCGGCCAGTACCTGGTCGAGCTCGTCGCGGCCCTGCGCGCCCAGCCAGAGCTGGACCTGGAACTGTTCCACGGCTGGAGCTGGAGCCGCCAGCTGCCGGAGGCCGCTCTGCCTGGCTACGGCCGCTGGACGGCGCTGGCCAGGCGCCTGCCGGGGGCGTACGGGATTCGCCGCCGTCTCGAGCAGCGCCATTTCTCTCGCGGCATCGAGAAGGCGCCGGTTGACCTCTATCACGAGCCCAGCCTGTGGCCGCTGGACTTCGACGGCCCCACGGTGATGACCGTGCACGACCTGACCCACCTCCACTATCCCGAGACCCAGCCGCGCGAACGGCTGGCCGAGATCGAACGGCGTATCGGTCCGGCCATGGAGCGGGCCCGTCTGATCCTGACCGATTCGCAGTTCGTTGCCGATGAAATCACCGCGCACTACGGGGTGGCGCCCGAGCGTCTGGTGGTGGCGCCCCTGGGCCATGCCCCGCGCTTCCATCCGCGCCCCCCGGAGGCCCTGGCTCCGCGGCTGAGCGCCTTCGGTCTGCGGCCCGGGCGCTATCTGCTCTGCGTCGGCACCCTGGAGCCGCGCAAGAACCTGACGCTGGCCCTGCGTGCCTACCGTCGGCTGCCGGCAGGGTTGCGCCGGCGGTTTCCCCTGCTGATCGTCGGCATGCCTGGCTGGAAGCAGCGCACCCTGGCCGGCGAGCTGCGCGCCGCCCTGGCGGACGGCAGCGTGCGATTGCTCGGCTACCAGCCGGACGATGTCCTGGCCGAGCTGCTCGCGGGAGCACGCCTGCTACTGTTCCCCTCCCTTTACGAGGGCTTCGGCCTGCCGGTGCTGGAGGCCCTGGCCAGCGGTGTGCCGGTGCTGCTGTCGCCGCGCTCGGCGCTGCCGGAGGTAGCCGGGGAGGCCGGCATCTACCTGGAGGCGGATGACGAGCCGGGCTGGAGCGAGGCCATCGTCCGCCTCATCGAGGACGACCAGGCCTGGCTGCGGCAGCGGACCCTGGGGCTCGAACAGGCCGGCCGGTTCTCTTGGCAGCGCTGTGCGCGCATCACCGCGGCGGCCTATCGACGCGCGCTGGAGGGCTGATGCGGGTACTGCACTTTTTCAAGACTTACCTGCCGGAAACCGTCGGGGGAATCGAGCAGGTCATCTACCAGATCTGCGAGAGCGGTCGGGCCCACGGCATCGAGAGTCAGGTACTGACCCTCAGCCGGGAGCCCGAGCCGGCCGATCTGACGGTGGGCTCTCATCGGGTCCGCCGCGTCCGGTTGGACCTGCAAGTGGCCTCGACGGGAATTTCCTGGCGGGTGCTGAGTCAGCTCAAGCGGCTGGCGGCCGAGGCGGACGTAGTCAACTACCACTTCCCCTGGCCGTTCATGGACGTCCTGCACTTCGCGGCGCGGATCGACAAGCCCGCGGTGGTGACCTACCACTCGGACATCGTGCGCCAGCGGCATCTGCTGAAGCTCTACCGCCCGTTGATGCACCGCTTCCTGAGCAGCGTGGAGCGGATCGTCACGGCCTCGCCCAACTACCTGGCAACCAGCGAGGTGCTTGGCCGCTACCGGGACAAGACGGTGGTCATTCCCTACGGGCTGGACCGGAGCAGCTATCCGCCGGCGGACCCCGCCCGACTCGAGTACTGGCGGCGGCGCTTTGGCGACCGCTTCTTCCTGTTCGTCGGGGTGATGCGCTACTACAAGGGCCTGCACATCCTGCTGGAAGCGGCGCGCGGCACGGACTACCCCATCGTCATCGTCGGCTCCGGGCCCCTGGAAGGAAAGTTGAAATCCCAGGCCAGGAACTTAGGACTGAGCAACGTCCACTTCGCCGGGAGGCTGGAGGACGCCGACAAGGCGGCGCTCCTGGAGCTGTGCAGTGCCATGGTCTTCCCCTCGCATCTGCGCTCGGAGGCCTTCGGTATCTCGCTGCTGGAAGGTGCCATGTACGGCAAGCCGCTGATCTCGGCGGAGATCGGCACCGGCACCAGCTACATCAACGTGCATGGCGAAACCGGCCTGGTGGTGCCTCCCGCTGACCCCGTGTCCCTGCGCGAGGCCATGCGAGCCCTCTGGAACGATCCCCGGATGGCCGCCGAGATGGGCCGTCAGGCCGAGCAGCGCTATCGAAGAGTGTTCACTGCCGAGCGCATGGGGCAGCAGCTGGCCGATCTCTACCGGGACGTGCTGGCCGGCCGGCGACGGGGCTGAAACCGTTCACTCCCGCCAGAACGGCTTGGCGACTTCCTCGGTGCGTGCTGCGGGGCTGATGCCGGCGTCGGCGAGCAGACGGGCGTCGAGCTGGGCGAGCTGACGACGGGTGCGGGCGCGCTGCTGCCAGAGGGCGAGGCGGGCGAGCAGGCGCTGCCCGAGGTGGGCGAGGGGTTGGTTGCTGAGCCGCGGGGCGGCAGGCAGGTACTGGGTGCGGTCCATGGTGCTGTCCTTCCCGGAAGGCCGGGGGTGGGTGACGGTACCGAGAATGCCCCGAGGGACGCAGTCATTACAGTTACAGCGGCGTTAAATTGTATTGGTTCAGTTTTGAAAATCTGTTGACTGTTATGGTTGCGGGGAGCGCCGGCTGTTCCGTCCCGCTGTTCCGGGCCATGCCCGCATCGGAAAGCATCCCCCGGAAACGACGAACCCCGCCGGAGGGCGGGGTTCGGGAGAGCGGAACCGCAGGCTGCTTTTAGCGCCAGAACGGCTTGCTCAGTTCCTCGTAGCGCTGCGCTTCGCTGATGCCGGCGTCGGCCAGCAGGCGGGCATCCAGGCGTGCCAGTTCGCGACGGGTACTGGCCCGGCGCTGCCATTGCAGGAGATTGGCGAACAGGCGAACTGGAAGAGGGGCAAACTGAGTCGAGGGTTGCTCGACATAGGGGTTGGAACTCAGGGTACGTTCCATGGCGATCGTCCTTCCGCTTGTGGCGGGATGAGTGGTTTTCGATGAGTGCAATGATCCGCCTCGCCAGGCCAGTTCGCCAGGTACAGTTGAGGAAAATTGTGCTGGTTTACAAGGCTGTTCTGGCGAACTGTTATGCCCATAATGGGGCAATCTGTTCCGGTGCGCCCCGTTTTGGGTCATTTTTGTGGGGGTGAACGGCGAGAAAGA
Organism: Pseudomonas thermotolerans DSM 14292; assembly: GCF_000364625.1. Taxonomy (GTDB): domain Bacteria; phylum Pseudomonadota; class Gammaproteobacteria; order Pseudomonadales; family Pseudomonadaceae; genus Aquipseudomonas; species Aquipseudomonas thermotolerans. Next base: position 22,586 of record NZ_KB822604.1, on the reverse strand, counting down.
CCAGAGTTGGCACGGTGGGGAGCAGTACAGTTTTATTGCCTTGCGAAATAAATTCGGAACTGTTTTGCGGGGACTGCGCAGGAGGGGAGAGGAGGGAAGGCGAGCCGGGCGTGCCGGCTCGCCGGTTCAGGCTCAGGAAGCCAGCATCCGCCCGGTTTCTTCCAGGTTGATGTGCCACTGCAGCGCTTCGCGCAGCAGGTGCGGGGTGTGGCCGCCCTTGGCGCAGGCGCGCGCGAAGTAGTCGTTCAGCGCCTCGCGGTAGTCGGGGTGCACGCAGTTGTCGATGATCGCCCGGGCGCGTTCGCGGGGCGCCAGGCCGCGCAGGTCGGCGAGGCCTTGCTCGGTGACCAGGATGTCGACGTCGTGCTCGTTGTGGTCGACGTGGCTGGCCATCGGCACCACGCTGGAGATGGCGCCGCCCTTGGCGATGGACTTGGTGACGAAGATCGCCAGATGGGCGTTGCGGGCGAAGTCGCCGCTGCCGCCGATGCCGTTCATCATCTTGGTGCCGCCGACGTGGGTGGAGTTGACGTTGCCGTAGATGTCGAACTCCAGGGCGGTGTTGATGCCGATGATGCCCAGGCGGCGGACCACCTCGGGGTGGTTGGAGATTTCCTGCGGACGCAGCACCAGGCGGTCCTTGTAGCGCTCCAGGTTGCCGAACACGTCGGCGTTGCGGCGCGTCGACAGGGTGATCGAGCTGCCCGAGGCGAAGCGCAGCTTGCCGGCGTCGAACAGGTCGAAGGTGGAGTCCTGCAGCACCTCGGAGTACATGGTCAGGTCCTCGAAGGGCGATTCCAGCAGGCCGCACATCACCGCGTTGGCAATGCTGCCGATGCCGGCCTGCAGCGGGGCCAGGTTGTTGCTCATGCGACCGGCGGCCACTTCGCGCTTGAAGAAGTCTATCAGGTGGTCGGCGATGGCCTGGGTTTCGGCGTCCGGCGGCAGCACGGTGGACGGCGAGTCCGGCTGGTTGGAGATCACCACGGCGACGATCTTCGCCGGGTCGATCGGGATGGCCGGGGTGCCGATGCGGTCGTCCACGCGGGTCAGCGGGATGGGCGTGCGAGTCGGCCGGTAGGTGGGGATGTAGATGTCGTGCAGACCTTCCAGGTTGGTGTGGTGGGCCAGGTTGATCTCGACGATCACCTTCTCGGCGAAGATCGCGAAGCTGGCCGAGTTGCCCACTGAGGTGGTCGGCACGATGTGGCCCTGCTCGGTGATGGCCACCGCCTCGATCACCGCGATGTCGGGTTTCTTCAGCTGGTGGTTGCGCAGCTGCTCGACGGTTTCCGAGAGGTGCTGGTCGATGAACATCACCGAGCCCTCGTTGATCGCCTTGCGCAGGGTGGCGTCGACCTGGAAGGGCATGCGTCGGGCCAGCACGCCGGCTTCGGTGAGCTGCTTGTCGAGGTCGTTGCCGAGACTGGCGCCGGTCATCAGGCTGATGCGCAGCGGCGTCTGGCGGGCGCGTTCGGCCAGCGCCAGCGGCACTGCCTTGGCTTCGCCGGCACGGGTGAACCCGCTCATGCCGACGGTCATGCCATCCTGGATCAGGGCTGCGGCCTCGGCCGCACTCATCAGCTTGCTATGCAGGACGGGCAAGCGTATGCGATCAGCGTACATGGGGGGAGCCTCGAACAACGGAAAAAGCAAGGGCCGGAGTCTAGGCGCTGGGGGGCGCTGTGACTCCTATACTAAGGTCGTAGTTGGCCCGGCTCCGGGCCTTTCGACGGGCGGTGCGGGGTGAACGGGACGCGGCCTGCCGGAACGGGGGGGCAGGCCGGGGGTGATTCTAGCGGCGCGGCACCGGGCGGGTGCGGCCGCTGCCGTCGATGGCGACGAACACGAACACCGCTTCGGTGACCTTGCGCCATTCGCTGGACAGCGGGTCCTCGCTCCAGGCCTCGACCAGCATCTGGATGGAGCTGCGCCCCACCTGCAGGGTCTGGGTGTAGAAGGACAGCTGGGCGCCTACCGCCACCGGGACCAGGAAGGCCATGCGGTCGATGGCCACGGTGGCGACCCGGCCGCCGGCCACCTTGCTGGCCATGGCGGCGCCGGCCAGGTCCATCTGGGCCACCAGCCAGCCGCCATAGATGTCGCCGAAGCCGTTGGTGTCACGGGGCAGCGCGATGATCTGCAGGGCCAGATCGCCCTGCGGGGTCAGGTTCTCTTCTTCGTTGTCGATCATGCCGGAGCCTCAAATCCATCTGTCATCTGCTTGGCCATGCCGCCGGGCTGTGCGTGCGCAGGCAGGGGGCTGCGGCGATGCACAGACTGGGCCAGTCCAGCCCGGAGCTTGTGCCAGGCTCGATGGCGAATAGCGCGCAGTATATAGAGGCTTGGCCCCGCGTACGACAGGCGATCGGTGGATTTTTGGCTGCCGGGCCGGCCGGCGATTTGCTATCGTGCAGCCCCCTGCATGCCCTTCAGCCGAAGAATCAGTATCACCATAATGGCTTCCCTGTCCCTCGATGCTGCCACCAGCGCCCGGCCGCTGACCCGTGGCGACTACAAGACCCTCTCGCTGTCCGCCCTGGGCGGCGCCCTGGAGTTCTACGACTTCATCATCTTCGTGTTCTTCGCCACCGTGGTCGGCAAGCTGTTCTTCCCCGCCGACATCCCCGAGTGGCTGCGCCAGCTGCAGACCTTCGGGATCTTCGCCGCCGGCTACCTGGCGCGGCCCCTGGGCGGCATCGTCATGGCGCACTTCGGCGACCTGCTCGGGCGCAAGCGGATGTTCACCCTGAGCATCTTCCTGATGGCCGTGCCGACCCTGAGCATGGGACTGCTGCCCACCTATGCGCAGATCGGTATCTGGGCGCCCATCGTCTTGCTCCTGCTGCGGGTCATCCAGGGCGCGGCGATCGGCGGCGAGGTGCCCGGCGCCTGGGTGTTCGTCGCCGAGCACGTGCCCGCCCGTCACGTCGGCTACGCCTGCGGCACCCTGACCGCCGGGCTGACCGCCGGGATCCTGCTCGGCTCGCTGATGGCCGCCCTGATCAACAGCCTGTACAGCGCCGAGGAAGTGCTGGACTGGGCCTGGCGCGTGCCCTTCCTGGCCGGCGGGGTGTTCGGCCTGCTGGCGGTGTATCTGCGCCGCTGGCTGCACGAGACCCCGGTGTTCGCCGAGTTGCAGCAGCGCAAGGCGCTGGCCGAGGAGCTGCCGTTGAAGACCGTGGTGCGCGAGCACCGGGCCGCGGTGCTGATCTCCATGCTGCTCACCTGGGTGCTCACCGCTGGCATCGTGGTGGTCATCCTGATGACCCCCAACCTGCTGCAGACCCTCTATCACTTCGACGCGGCCACTGCGCTGCAGGCCAACAGCCTGGCTATCGTCTGCCTCACCGTCGGCTGCGTGCTGGCCGGGGCGCTGGCCGACCGCCTGGGCGCCGGACGGGTGCTGATCGGCGGCTGCCTGGCCCTGGGCGGGCTGGTCTGGACCTTCTATTCCAGCCTGCAGACTCATCCGGACTGGCTGTTTCCCCTCTACGCCGTCACCGGCCTGGCGGTGGGGGTGATCGGCACCGTGCCCTATGTGATGGTCAACGCCTTCCCGGCGGCGGTGCGCTTCTCCGGGCTGTCGTTCTCCTACAACCTGGCCTACGCGGTGTTCGGCGGCCTCACCCCGATGCTGGTGACCCTGCTGCTGCAGGCCGACCCCCTGGGCGCCGCCTACTACGTGCTCGCCCTCAGTGCCCTGGGCCTGGCCTGCGGGCTCTATCTGCTGGTCCGCAAGGCCTGAGGTCGGGTACGAAGCCGGTGCCCGCGCCGGCCTTCATCCAACCGTCACATTCCGCTCATAGAGTGCTCATGCGCCCCGAAGATACTGGGCCTCGTTGCAACCCCCCCTGATCTGCTAGGAGCAAGGCATGAAACTCAAGCGTTTGATGGCGGCCCTGACCTTCGCCGCTACCGGCCTGGGCGGCACAGTCACGTTCGCCGCCGTGGACCCGGCGCTGTCGGACTATGTCAAGACCTCGGGCGTCTCCGGCAACCTGTCCAGCGTCGGTTCCGACTCCCTGGCCAACCTGATGACCCTGTGGGCCGAGGAATTCAAGAAGCTGTACCCGAACGTGAACATCCAGATCCAGGCTGCCGGCTCCTCCACCGCGCCGCCCGCCATGACCGAAGGCACCGCCAACGTGGGCCCGATGAGCCGTCCGATGAAGGACAGCGAAATCCAGGCCTTCGAAGAGAAGTACGGCTACAAGCCGACCGCGGTGCCGGTTGCCATCGACGCCCTGGCGGTGTTCGTGCACAAGGACAACCCGATCAAGTCGCTGTCGATCGAGCAGGTCGACGCCATCTTCTCCAGCACCCGCCTGTGCGGCGGTGCCAAGGACATCACCACCTGGGGCGACCTGGGCCTGAGCGGCGAGTGGGCGACCCGGCCGATCCAGCTGTTCGGCCGCAACTCGGTGTCCGGCACCTATGGCTACTTCAAGGAAGAGGCCCTGTGCAAGGGCGACTTCAAGGCCAGCGTCAACGAGCAGCCGGGCTCTGCCTCGGTGGTGCAGTCGATCTCCAGCACCATCAACGCCATCGGCTACTCGGGCATCGGCTACCGCACCGCCAGCGTGCGCGCCGTGCCGCTGGTCAACAAGCGGGGCGAGGAAGAGGAAGCCAACGAGCGCAACGCGCTGTCCGGCAAGTACCCGCTGGCGCGGTTCTTCTACGTCTACGTGAACAAGGCGCCGAACCAGCCGCTCAACCCGCTGGAGGCCGAGTTCATCAAGCTGGTGCTGTCCCGCCAGGGCCAGGAGGTGGTGGTCAAGGACGGCTACATCCCGTTGCCCAAGAAGGTGGTCGACAGGACCCTCCGGGAGCTGGACCTCTAGGCGGCGCCGCCGGCCCGGCCGGGCCGGCGGACTGTAACCTTTCTGTCACACAAGGGCGCTAGAGTGGCGGCGCTGGGCAAACCGCCCGGCGCCATGAACCCGCTCGCGTAGAGACTGAAGAACCCGCATGAACGACTTGGCTAAGCAGTCCCAGGGCTCCGTCGGCAACCCGCTGGGCATCGACTTCGATACCCCGGCCCTGAAGCGCAAGCGGCGCGTGCGGGCGCTGAAGGATCGGCTGGCGCGCTGGTACGTGTCCATCGGCGGCCTGGCGGTGCTGGGCGCCATCACCCTGATCTTCTTCTACCTGGCCCATGTGGTGCTGCCGATGTTCCAGGGCGCCGAGCTGCAGCCCCAGGACGCCGCGCAGCCGGCCTGGCTGGCCGAGGCTGGCGAACCGCTGCTGCTGGCTATCGAGGAACAGAACCAGGTGGCCATGCGCCTGGCCGCCAACGGCCGCATCCAGTTCTTCGCCCTGCATGACGGCTCGCCCCTGAGTTCCGTCGAACTGCCGCTGCCGGCCGGCGCCGGGGTGGTCGCGGTGGGCCGTGACCAGCCGGGCAGCCGGCGCATCGCCCTGGGCCTGTCCAACGGCACGGTGCTGGTGCTGGAGCACAACTACCGGGTCAGCTACCCGGACAACGTCAAGACCATCACCCCGCAGGTCGACTTTCCCTTCGGCGCGGAGCCCATTCCGTTGGATGAGCGCGGCCGCGCCCTCGAGCATGTGGCGCTCAGCCTCGACGGCGACAGCCTGCTGCTGGCCGGCGCGGTGGGCCCCGAACTGCGCCTGGTGCGCCTGACGCGCGAGGAGAACCTGCTCACCGGCGAGGTCACCGTGGAGCGCCAGGGCATCGAGCTGCCGCAGATCGCCGATCCCATCAGGGAATTGCTCCTCGACCCGCGCCAGCGCTGGCTGTACGTGCTCAACGGCCGCGCCACCGCGGATGTCTTCGACTTGCGTCAGCGCCGCCTCAACGGCCGCTACCCGCTGCTCAGCGGCCAGCGCGAGGTGACCGCCGCGGCCAGCCTGCTGGGCGGCATCTCGCTGCTGGTCGGCGACTCAGGCGGCGGCATCCGGCAGTGGTTCATGGTCCGCGATGCCGAGGGCAACGCCCGGCTGCAGGCGATCCGCGACTTCCGGCTGGGCGATGCAGCGATCCGCCAGATCCTTCCGGAGGAACGCCGCAAGGGTTTCCTGGCACTGGATGATGCCGGCCGCCTGGGAATCTTCCACAGCACCGCCGAGCGCACCCTGCTGGTCGAGCCGGTGGCCGAGGGCCCCGTCCTGGCCGCTCTGTCGCCGCGCGCCAGCCGTCTGCTGGTGGAGGACGGCGGCCAGCTGCGCCGCTTCGTGGTGGACAACCCGCACCCGGAGATTTCCTGGCGCGCGCTGTGGGGCAAGGTCTGGTACGAGAACTACGACAAGCCCGGTTACGTCTGGCAGTCGACCTCGGCGAACACCGACTTCGAGCCTAAGCTGAGCCTCTCGCCGCTGGCCTTCGGCACCCTCAAGGCGGCCTTCTACGCCATGCTCCTGGCCGCCCCGCTGGCCATCGCCGCGGCCATCTACACCGCCTACTTCATGGCGCCGCGCCTGCGCACCAAGGTCAAGCCGGCCATCGAGCTGATGGAGGCGCTGCCCACGGTGATCCTCGGCTTCTTCGCCGGGCTGTTCCTGGCGCCTTTCCTGGAGAACCACCTGCCGGGGATCTTCAGCCTGCTGCTGCTCGTGCCGCTGGGCATCCTGCTCGCCGGCTACCTGTGGAGCCGGCTGCCCGACGCCCTGCGCCTGCGCGTGGCGGACGGCTGGGAGGCGGCCCTGCTGATCCCGGTGGTGCTCGGTGTCGGCTGGTTCGCCCTGGCGATCAGCGGGCATCTGGAGAACTGGTTGTTCGGCGGCAACATGCGCCTGTGGCTGTCCAACGAACTGGGCATCCCCTTCGATCAGCGCAACGCCCTGGTGGTCGGCCTGGCCATGGGCTTCGCGGTGATCCCGAATATCTACTCGATCGCCGAGGACGCGGTGTTCAGCGTGCCGAAGAGTCTGACCTTCGGCTCCCTGGCCCTCGGCGCCACACCCTGGCAGACCCTGACCCGGGTGGTGATCCTCACCGCCAGCCCGGGGATCTTCTCGGCGCTGATGATCGGCATGGGCCGCGCGGTGGGCGAGACCATGATCGTGCTGATGGCCACCGGCAACACGCCGATCATGGACGCCAACATCTTCGAGGGCATGCGCACCCTGGCCGCCAACGTCGCGGTGGAGATGCCCGAGTCCGAGGTGGGCAGCAGCCACTACCGGGTGCTGTTCCTCGCCGCCCTGGTGCTGCTGCTGTTCACCTTCGTGATGAACACCTTGGCCGAGCTGATCCGCCAGCGGCTGCGGAGCCGTTATGCGTCGCTGTAGTGGGAGTGCGACTCCTCTCTCCCGGAGGGGGAGGGGAGGTCCCGGCGCTGCCCGTGAAGGAATGAGAGCGTGAAACGAAACGACCTGAAGAGTTGGATCAAGAGCGGCGCCCCCGGGGTGTGGATGAGCGGCGGGGCGGTGGCCATCGCCATCATCATGACCCTCGGCCTGCTGGCGGTGATCGCCGTGCGCGGCCTCGGCCACTTCTGGCCAGCCGATGTGCTGGAGAGCGACTATCGCATCCCCGGCCAGGAACCCCGGGTGCTGCTCGGCGAGGTGGTCGAGGTCGAGGAGGTGCCGCGCGCCCGGCTGCTGGCCTCCGGCCTGCCGGTGGCCGCGGCTGGCGGCGAGTTCATGACCCGCGAGCTGCTCAAGGTGGGCAACCGCGACCTGTTCGGCAGCGACTTCGCCTGGGTGGTCGGCGAGTGGCTGGCCAACCCGCGCACACCGGACGAGGTGCTGGTGGTCGAGCGTCGCGAGTGGGGCAACTTCTACGGCTACCTGGTCAACGTCAAGCAGGACGGTCAGGTAGTGGCCAGCGGCGCCGCGGCCTGGGCCGAGCTGCAGGAGCGGCTCGAACGGGCCAACCGGCTGCAGGCGCGGCTCGAACGTCTGCAGCGGCGCGACATCGGCGCCATCAACCACGGCCTCGAGCGCCTGCGCCTGAAGGCCCGCAAGCTGGAGCTGGACGGCCGGCTGGATGCCGCCGCCCAGGCCGATCTGGAAGCCGAGCGCGCTGAGCTGGGCGCCCGCTACCAGGCGCTGGAGCGGCAGCTCGGCGAGCTGCGCCGCCAAGTCGACCGCGACAGCATCACCCTGCGCGCCAGCGACGGCCGCGAGCGCGAGATCGGCCTCGGCAAGGTGGTGCGCGCCTACCGCCCCAACGCCATGTCGACCCTCGACAAGCTGGGCTTCTATGCCGGCAAGCTGTGGGAGTTCGTCAGCGACGAGCCGCGCGAGGCGAACACCGAGGGCGGCATCTTCCCGGCCATCTTCGGCACCGTGATCATGGTGATCATCATGGCGGTGATCGTCACCCCGTTCGGCGTGGTGGCCGCGGTCTACCTGCGCGAGTACGCCAGGCAGGGGCCGCTGACCCGGGTGATCCGCATCGCGGTGAACAACCTCGCCGGGGTGCCTTCCATCGTCTACGGGGTGTTCGGCCTGGGCTTCTTCGTCTACGTGCTGGGCGGCTCTCTCGACCGGCTTTTCTTTCCCGAGGCGGCGCCGGCGCCGACCTTCGGCACCCCGGGGCTGCTGTGGGCCTCGCTGACCCTGGCGATCCTCACCCTGCCGGTGGTCATCGTCGCCACCGAGGAGGGCCTGGCGCGGATCCCCCGGGCGGTGCGCGAAGGTTCCCTGGCTCTCGGCGCGACCAAGATCGAGACCCTCTGGAGGGTGGTCATCCCCATGGCCAGCCCGGCAATGATGACCGGCCTGATCCTCGCCGTGGCGCGAGCCGCCGGGGAGGTGGCACCGCTGATGCTGGTCGGCGTGGTGAAGCTGGCGCCGAGCCTGCCGCTGGACGCCAACTACCCCTACCTGCACCTGGACCAGAAGATCATGCACCTGGGCTTCCACATCTACGACGTCGGCTTCCAGAGCCCCAACGTCGAGGCCGCGCGGCCGCTGGTGTACGCCACCGCGCTGCTGCTGGTGGTGGTGATCGCCCTGCTCAACCTGAGCGCCGTGTACATCCGCAACCACCTGCGCGAGAAGTACAAGGCCCTGGAACACTGACGGCGGGCCGTGGTCCGCCGGCGACGGAGAGAGTCTATGCAACAACCCCAAACCACCCACGGCTTGGACATGGCGGTCCTCGGCCGCAGCAAGCAGGGCCTGAGCCTGGCCGAGGAGCGTGTGGCCCTCGAGGTGCCCGGTCTGAACCTCTACTACGGCGACAAGCAGGCGCTCTTCGACGTGCGCATGAACATTCCCAAGCAGCGGGTAACCGCCTTCATCGGCCCCTCCGGCTGCGGCAAGTCGACCCTGCTGCGCTGCTTCAACCGCATGAACGACCTGGTGGACGGCTGCCGGGTAGACGGCGAGATCCGCCTCGACGGCCGCAACATCTACGCCAAGGGCGAGGACGTCGCCGAGCTGCGCCGCCGCGTCGGCATGGTGTTCCAGAAGCCCAACCCGTTCCCCAAGAGCATCTACGAGAACGTGGTCTACGGCCTGCGCATCCAGGGCATCAACCAGAAGCGCCTGCTCGACGAGGCGGTGGAATGGGCGCTGAAGAGCGCGGCCCTGTGGGACGAGGTCAAGGACCGCCTGCACGAATCGGCCCTCGGCCTCTCCGGCGGCCAGCAGCAGCGCCTGGTGATCGCCCGCACCGTGGCCGTGCAGCCGGAGGTGCTGCTGCTCGACGAGCCCTGCTCGGCGCTGGACCCGATCTCCACCCTCAAGGTGGAGGAGCTGATCTACGAGCTGAAGAGCAAGTACACCATCGTCATCGTCACCCACAACATGCAGCAGGCCGCACGGGTCTCCGACTACACGGCGTTCATGTACATGGGCAAGCTGGTGGAGTTCGGCGACACCGACACCCTGTTCACCAACCCGGCGAAGAAGCAGACCGAGGACTACATCACCGGCCGCTACGGCTGATGCCTGGCCATGTGAAACCGCGCCGGGCCGTCGGCGTCGCGCCGTACCAGTCGTACCGTCTGCGTGGCGCCTCCTGGCCCGAGGCGATTTCCCAAGGGCTAGGCCGGGCATACATTCGAATCGCAAGGGCTCAACATGATCAGCAAAGACAATCTCACCCAGCACATCTCCCAGCAGTTCAACGCCGAGCTGGAGGAGCTGCGCAGCCATCTCCTGGCGATGGGCGGCCTGGTCGAGAAACAGGTCAACGACGCGGTCAGCGCGCTGATCGAGGCCGACTCCGGGCTGGCCCAGCAGGTCCGCGAGCTCGACGCCCAGATCAACCAGATGGAGCTGACCATCGACGAGGCCTGCTTGCGCATCCTCGCCCGCCGCCAGCCGGCCGCCTCCGATCTGCGGCTGATCATCAGCATCTCCAAGTCGGTGATCGACCTCGAACGGATCGGCGACGAGGCCACCAAGATCGCCAAGCGTGCCATCCTGCTCAGCGAGGAAGGCGAGTCGCCGCGCGGCTACGTGGAGGTACGCCACATCGGTCAGCAGGTGCGCAAGATGGTCCGCGAGTCGCTGGACGCCTTTGCCCGCTTCGACGCCGACCTGGCCCTCGCGGTGGCCCAGTACGACAGGACCATCGACCGCGAGTACAAGACGGCCCTGCGCGAGCTGGTCACCTACATGATGGAGGACCCGCGCTCCATCTCCCGGGTGCTCAACGTGATCTGGGCGCTGCGCTCTCTGGAGCGCATCGGCGATCACGTGCGCAACATCGCCGATCTGGTCGTCTATCTGGTGCGTGGCACCGACGTGCGGCACCGCAAGCTGGCCCGTGCGGCAGGCGCGTCGCATGGCGAGGCGGACGGCAAGCAGTCCGGCTGATCGACACGCGCAGGCTCTGCGACCGGTCATCCGGCCATTCCGGTGGATGCTGGCTGGGTGCCAGCAAATGGCGATATGCTTGGCGCCACTCGCGAGGAGTGGTTCATGAGCAAAGTGTCAGTTCTGGTAGTCGACGATGCGCCCTTCATCCGTGACCTGGTCAAGAAGGCCCTGCGCGAGCAGTTCCCGGGCATCCGCATCGAAGAGGCGGTGAACGGCCGCAAGGCGCAGCAGCTGCTGGAGCGCGACGCTTTCGACCTGATCCTCTGCGACTGGGAAATGCCGGAAATGAGCGGTCTCGAGTTGCTCACCTGGTGCCGCGCCCAGGAGTCCCTGAAGGCCGTGCCCTTCGTCATGGTCACCAGTCGCGGCGACAAGGCCAATGTGCTGCAGGCCATCCAGGCCGGGGTCTCCGACTACATCGGCAAGCCCTTCTCCAGCGAACAGCTGATCACCAAGGTGAAGAAGGCCATGAGCCGCACCGGCAGGCTCGAGGCGCTCCTCCAGCAGGCGCCCAGGCCGCAAAGCAGCGGTTTGGCCAACGACTCGCTGAACGCCCTCACCGGCGGCAAGGCCGAGGTGATCAAGTCGGCCGCGCCCAGCCCCGCAGCCGCGCCCGCCGCGCCAGCGGCCCCGGCAGCCAGGGCGCCGGCGAGCGGCAAGCGCAGCCAGGGCCAGCTGCGTCTGCCCGGCGGCAACCTGCCGTGCATCGTCAAGGGCCTCAGTCTCAAGGAAGGCCAACTGCTGGTGAAGCGCGGCGAACTGCTGCCCCAGGTGCTGGAAAGCGCGGTGCTCGACCTCCAGCAGGGCGAGGGCGCCGGCGAGGTGGCGCGACTGAACGGCTACCTGCACGCGGTGGCCGCCTACGAGCCGAAGCCGGACAGCGAATGGCTGCAACTGACCTTCCGCTTCGTCGACCGCGACCCGCAGAAGCTCGATTACCTGTCCCGGCTGATCGCCCGCGGCACCGCTCAGCGGCACTTCGTTCCCGGCGCCTGAACCGCTCCCGGCGGCCATTGCGCGACCTGGCGCACAGCCCGACGACCGGCGACTCCCCCTCGCCGACCGGCGCTGCTAGGCTTGCCCGCACGACCGAATAACGAAGGTGCCGCCCGAGCCGGGCAGGCCCTCGCCTCAAGCCAAGAACTTCCTCGGGGGAATCATGCTAGGGCGCATATTCCTGCTGCTGGGCGGCCTCGTCCTGGCCGTGCCGTGCATGGCAGTGACCATCTACAAGTACACCGACGCCAACGGCGTGGTCACCTACACCGACAAGGCGGTGGCCGGTGCCCAGGTGTTCGTGTTCCGCGACCGCATGGTGGAGCGCCTCGACAACGAGGTGAAGCTGGAGACCCGCAGGCACGACGCCGGCGAGACCCTGCTGGTGCGCAACGACCTGTTCGCCCCGGTGGAGGTCGAGGTGCGTCTGGAGCAGCTGGACAACGTGGTGGGCGCGCCGGAGCGGCCGATCCGCTGGGTGCTGGCGCCGCGTAGCTCGATGCGCCTGGCGACCTTGGCACCCCGCGACCCGACGAAGCCGCTGCGCTACACCCCCAAGCTGCGCTACGCCCTCGGCGATCCGCGTCTGGCGCCGCAGCCCTACGCCTACCCGCTGCCCTGGCGCGGCGGGCCGTTCCGCCTGACCCAGGGGGCCAACGGCCGCTACAGCCACTTCACCCCCAAGGGCCGCTACGCCGTGGACATCGCCATGCCCGAGGGCACGCCGATCGTCGCGGCGCGGAGCGGGGTGGTGGTCAAGGTGGAGAACGACCAGGTCGGGCGCGGCACTAACCCTTCCGGCAACTTCGTGCGCATCCTCCACGACGACGGCACCATGGGCGTCTATCTGCACCTGCAGCGCGGCTCGGTGCTGGTCAGCGAGGGCCAGCGGGTGACGGTCGGCCAGCCCCTGGCGCGCTCCGGCAACACCGGCAACAGCACCGGTCCGCACCTGCACTTCGTGGTCCAGCGCAACGTCGGCCTGGCTCTGGAGTCCATCCCCTTCGAGTTCAACCAGCCGGTGGACAGCCTGCCCAACTTCGCCATCGGCGGCGAATGACGGGTCGGGCGCACTTCGTCGGGTGATCCCGCTGGGGTGGCGCGACTGCTCTATGGTGGGCAGTGCAGAGGAAGCAACGCGACTTCACCTGGAACACACCCAGCCGACCCCAGCGGGTCGTGCCCGCCGGACCAGGACGCCCGGCGGGACAGCCAAACGCGAGGTGCAACCATGAGCATCAATCTGCATTGCGTCCACCGCGACTACCGGATCCGCGCCGACGTCATCGAGCATCCGGGCATCCCCACGCCCTGGGCCGGCGGCTGCCTGATCACCACGCCCGAGGGGCGTACCACCAAGCGCATCCCCCTGCCGCTGCAATGCGCTTTCCTCGCCGACCTGGAGAACGCCCAGCGCGCCTCCATCGCCCACGGCAAGTGGCTGGTGGATCAGCACCTGGATCACGGTCGCGAACTGCACTGATCCGCCGCCTATCGCGGGCCGCCGCGGGTGGCCCGCCACCTCCTTTTCCCCTCGCCAGGCGCCGCCGGGCCAGGCGTTGCGCCGCCCTCCAGTTTTTGCCTAGCCAGCAACTACAAAAAACATAATTTCGCGAATTCCTCGCTCTGAACAGAATGCGGACACCCCCCACCGAAAGCCGCAACTGGTCAGAATTCAGAGGAAGCAAGCGATGACCGACCTGACTCGAACCGCTTTTCCGACGCCATCGGACAGGACGGTTGAACCTACCCATATCGATACGCTTGTCGTTGGCGCCGGCCAGGCCGGCGTGGCCATGAGCGAGCACCTGACCGCCCAGGGCGTTCCGCATCTGGTCCTGGAGAAGAGCCGCATCGCCGAGGCCTGGCGTACCGGCCGCTGGGATTCCTTGGTCGCTAACGGCCCGGCCTGGCACGACCGTTTCCCGGGCCTGGAATTCAACATCGACCCCGACGCCTTCGCGCCGAAGGACATGGTTGCCGAGTACTTCGAGGCCTATGCCCGCAAGATCAACGCGCCGATCCGCACCGGCGTGGAGGTCAAGAAGGTGGTGCGCAACAGCGGCCGTCCGGGCTTCACCGTGGAGACCTCCGCGGGAGTGTTCGAGGCCAACCGCGTGGTGGCCGCCACCGGCCCCTTCCAGCGTCCGGTGATCCCGGCTATCGCCCCGCATGACGAGCGCCTCACCCAGCTGCACTCCGCCGACTACCGCAACCCGCAGCAGCTGCCGGAAGGCGCCGTGCTGGTAGTCGGAGCCGGTTCCTCGGGCGTGCAGATCGCCGACGAACTGAACCGCGCCGGTCGCCAGGTCTATCTGTCGGTCGGTGCCCATGACCGTCCACCGCGCTCCTACCGTGGCCGCGACTTCTGTTGGTGGCTCGGCGTGCTCGGCGAGTGGGATGCGGAGATCCCCCGTCCCGGCCGCGAGCACGTGACCATCGCGGTGAGCGGCGCCCACGGCGGCCGCACCATCGACTTCCGCGAGCTGGCCCACCAGGGCATTACCCTGGTCGGCCTGACCAAGGGCTTCGCCGACGGCGTGGCGACCTTCCAGGCCGACCTGGCCGACAACCTGGCCCGCGGCGACGAGAACTACCTGGCCCTGCTGGATGCGGCCGACGCCTACATCGCCCGCAACGGCCTGGACCTGCCGGAAGAGCCGGAAGCCCGCAAGCGTCTGCCGGAGCCGGAGTGCGTGAGCAACCCGATCCTCGAGCTGAACCTGGCCGAGGCCGGCGTCACCACCATCATCTGGGCCACCGGCTACGCCGTGGACTTCAGCTGGCTGCAGGTCAATGCCTTCGACGCCAACGGCAAGCCCAAGCACCAGCGCGGTGTTTCCAGCGAGCCGGGCATCTATTTCCTCGGCCTGCCCTGGCTGTCGCGCCGCGGCTCCTCGTTCATCTGGGGGGTCTGGCACGACGCCAAGCACATCGCCGACCACATCGCCACGCAGCGCAAGTACCAAGCCTATCGCGACGCCGCGCAGCGCCAGGCGGAAACCGCCATCGAACCGAACGCCAAAGTCAGTACCCTGGGAGCCCGCTGATGCCTACCCATACCCGTATCCGCATGTTCAACACCAAGGACACCTACCCGAACCAGTCCTTGAACAACGACCTCTGCCAGGCCGTGCGCGCCGGCAACACCGTCTATGTGCGCGGCCAGGTCGGCACCGACTTCGAAGGCCGGCTGGTCGGCCTGGGCGACCCCCGCGCCCAGGCCGAGCAGGCGATGAAGAACGTCAAGCAGCTACTGGAAGAGGCCGGCAGCGACCTGTCGCACATCGTCAAGACCACCACCTACATCGTCGACCCGCGCTACCGCGAGCCGGTCTACCAGGAAGTCGGCAAGTGGCTGAAGGGCGTCTTCCCGATCTCCACCGGCCTGGTGGTGTCCGCCCTCGGCCAGCCGGAGTGGCTGATGGAAATCGACGTGATCGCGGTGATCCCGGACGACTGGCAGAAGTAAGGAGCGGCCCATGACCTTCTCCATCGTTGGCCGCTGTGCCGAAACCGGCCAGCTCGGCATCGCCATCAGCTCGTCGAGCATCGCCGTCGGCGCCCGCTGCCCCTGGCTGCGGGCCGGGGTCGGCGCGGTGGCCACCCAGAACGTCACCCTGCCGGCCCTCGGCCCGCAGATCCTCGACCTGCTGGAGGCCGGCCAGAGCCCGGTGGAGGCGCTGGACAAGGCGCTGGCCAGCAACGGCTACAGCCAGTACCGGCAGGTCACGGTGATCGACCAGCACGGCGCCACTGCGCTGTTCAGCGGCGCCCAGGCACTCGGCGTGCACCACGCGGTGGCCGGCGAGCAGTGCGTGGCGGCCGGCAACCTGTTGGCCTCCACCCAGGTGATCGAGGCCATGGTGCAGGCCTTCGAGCAGACCGACGGCGACCTGCCCGACCGCCTGCTGGCAGCCATGCATGCCGCAATGGCCGCCGGTGGCGAGGCCGGTCCGGTGCACTCGGCGGCGCTCTCGGTGGTCAGCGAGCTGGTCTGGCCGATCGTCGATCTGCGCGTCGACTGGGCCGACGAGGACCCGATCGGCGAGCTGGACCGCCTCTGGCAGGCCTACCGGCCGCAGATGCAGGACTACATCACCCGTGCCCTCGACCCCACCAAGGCGCCGAGCTACGGCGTACCGGGAGACGAGTAACCCCTTGCCGGCGTCCATGCCCCCGCGGTACGCCGGTCTACCCTTGCGGGAGGTACCGCCCCGGCGGTCCCTCCCGCCTTTTCTTGTGTGGAGATGCCCGATGCGCAGCAGCCGCGAGATCCTCGCCGACCTGATCGCCTTCGACACCACCAGCCGCGAGTCCAACCTGGCGCTGATAGAGTACGTGCGCGCCTACCTGGACGGGCTCGGCATCGCCAGCGAGCTGCTGTTCAACGAGGACCGCAGCAAGGCCAACCTCTACGCGCGCCTCGGTCCGGACGGTCCCGGCGGGGTGATGCTCTCCGGACACAGCGACGTGGTACCGGTGGACGGCCAGCCGTGGACGGTGCCGCCGTTCACGCTCACCGAGCGCGACGGCCGCCTGTACGGGCGCGGTACCGCCGACATGAAGGGCTACATCGCCTGCGTGCTGGCCAGCCTGCCGCGCTTCCTGAAGCAGCCGCTGTGCCTGCCGCTGCATCTGGCCATCTCCTACGACGAGGAGGTCGGCTGCCTGGGCGTGCGCAGCCTGGTGGCGGCCCTCGAACAGCGTCCGGACCGCCCGGACATCTGCCTGATCGGCGAGCCCACCGAGATGCGCCCGGTGCTCGGCCACAAGGGCAAGCTGGCGATGCGCTGCGAGGTGCACGGCGCCGCCTGCCACTCGGCCTACGCGCCCCAGGGGGTCAACGCCATCGAGTACGCCGCGCGGCTGATCGGCCGCCTTGGCGAGATCGGCGCGCGGCTGGCCGCCCCGGAGCGTCACGATGCGCGCTTCGATCCGCCCTATTCCACGGTGCAGACCGGGATGATCAGCGGCGGCCGGGCGCTGAACATCGTTCCTGCCGAATGCCGCTTCGACTTCGAGGTGCGCGCGCTGCCCTCCGACGACCCGCAGCAGGTGGCGGCGGAGCTGCGCGATTACGCCGAGCGCGAGCTGCTGCCGCAGATGCGCGCGGTGCGCGCGGACACCGGCATCCGCTTCACCCCGCTGTCCGCCTACCCCGGCCTGCTCACCCCGGCGGACAGCCCGGCAGCCGAGCTGCTGGCGTTGCTCTGCGCTTCCCGGGACTTCTCCACCGTGGCCTTCGGCACCGAGGGTGGGCTGTTCGACCAGGCCGGCATCGCCACCGTGGTCTGCGGCCCGGGCAGCATGGACCAGGGCCACAAGCCCGACGAGTTCGTCACCCTGGAACAGCTGGAGCGCTGCGACGCCCTGCTGCAGCGCCTGGCGGAGTGGCTGCGCGCCTGAGGCGTGCCCGGCCGGCCGCGACTCGGGTAGGCTAGGGGGCGCTGCCGCCGGGGCAGCGCCCCGCTGTCCGCGAGCCTGCCCATGACCCAGTCCCTCAAGTATCTCCAGGCCTATCCGTCCCATCTGCAGGAGCAGGTGCGCCGGCTGATCGACGCCGGGCGCCTGGGCGAGTACCTCGAGCAGCGCTACCCCGACCGCCACCAGGTGCAGAGCGACAAGGCCCTGTACGCCTACGTCATGGCCCTCAAGCAGGAACACCTGCGCAGCGCGCCGGGCATCGACAAGGTGCTCTACGACAACCGCCTGGACCTCACCCACCGCGCCCTGGGCCTGAACAGCTCGGTCAGCCGGGTGCAGGGCGGGCGGCTCAAGGCCAAGAAGGAGATCCGCGTCGCCGCGCTGTTCAAGGACACGGCCCCGGAGTTCCTGCGCATGATCGTGGTCCACGAGCTGGCCCACCTGCGAGAGGCCGAGCACAACAAGGCCTTCTACCAGCTCTGCCAGCACATGCTGCCGGACTACCACCAGCTGGAATTCGACCTGCGCCTGTACCTGACCTGGCGCGAGCTGGACGCCTGAGGCCCGGCCAGCGAGCTTTCCGTTCCTCAGCATCGGATGCAGGGAGTTTTCCTGAGTAGGACGCTCGTTACAGGATATTTCACCGTTTTGAACGGCGATGTCGCGTCATTGGTTGCCCCCGGCGCGCACCCTCATTAAAACGCCCGATCACTCAGGACTCCCCTGAAGCCTCCGGATCCCGAGGCCGCCCACCGGTGGCCGAGGGCGTGGTGCCGCCCGGGTTACCCTCCCGGGCCGGCTTGGACCTTTACAACAATAAAAGGTTAACGATGTCCCAGAAAGACGAACTCCAGCGCGGGCTGGGCGAACGGCACATTCGGCTCATGGCCCTCGGCGCCTGCATCGGCGTCGGTCTCTTCCTCGGTTCCGCCAAGGCCATTCAGATGGCCGGCCCGGCGATCATGCTCTCCTACATCCTCGGCGGCCTGGCGATCCTGGTGATCATGCGCGCCCTCGGCGAGATGGCCGTGCACGAGCCGGTGGCCGGCTCCTTCAGCCACTACGCCAAGGAATACCTGGGGCCCCTGGCGGGCTTCCTCACCGGCTGGAACTATTGGTTCCTCTGGCTGGTGACCTGCGTGGCGGAAATCACCGCGGTGGCCATCTACATGCAGGTCTGGTTCCCCGAGGTGCCGCGCTGGATCTGGGCGCTGGCCGCGTTGGCCAGCATGGGCGCGGTCAACCTGGCGACCGTCAAGGCCTTCGGCGAGTTCGAGTTCTGGTTCGCGCTGATCAAGATCGTCACCATCATCGCCATGATTCTCGCCGGCGCCGGGATGATCTGCTTCGGCCTGGGCAACGACGGGGTCGCCACCGGCATCGCCAACCTCTGGAGCCACGGTGGCTTCATGCCCAACGGCATCACCGGGGTGCTGATGTCGCTCTCCATGGTGATGTTCGCCTACCTCGGTGTGGAGATGATCGGGCTGACTGCCGGCGAGGCGAAGAACCCGCAGAAGAGCATTCCTGGTGCCATCAATTCGGTGTTCTGGCGCATTCTGCTGTTCTACGTCGGCGCCCTGTTCGTGATCATGTCCATCTACCCGTGGAACGAGATTGGCACCCAGGGCAGCCCCTTCGTGATGACCTTCGAGCGCCTCGGCATCAAGACCGCCGCCGGGATCATCAACTTCGTGGTGATCACCGCCGCGCTGTCCTCCTGCAACGGCGGCATCTTCAGCACCGGGCGCATGCTCTATAGCCTGGCGAAGGACGGCCAGGCACCGCAGACCTTCGCCCGTACCTCGAAGAACGGCGTGCCGCGCAACGCCCTGCTGCTGTGCATCGGCGCCCTGCTGGTGGGCGTGGTGCTGAACTACCTGGCGCCGGAGAAGGTGTTCGTCTGGGTGACCTCGATCGCTACCTTCGGCGCCATCTGGACCTGGGGCATGATCCTCGTCGCGCAGATGCGCTTCCGCCGCCGGCTGACCGCCGAGCAGGTGGCCGGCCTGCAGTTCCGCATGTGGCTGTACCCGCTGAGCAACTACCTGGCGCTGGCCTTCCTGGCTCTGGTGGTGGTGCTGATGGCGTTCTTCGAGGACACCCGCATCGCCCTGTTCGTCGGCCCGGCCTTCCTGGTCTTCCTGGTGGTGCTCTACCACACCCGCCGGCTGGGCGAGAAGGGCGGTGCCGTGCAGCCGACCGGCGACGCCGCCTGAGGCCATCCCGCAAGCCAGCAAGAAGCCCCGCCTCGAGCGGGGCTTTTTCGTTGCCGGATCAGCTGCGCTTCTGCACGTGGGCGACCAGGCTGCGCAGCGGCGCCAGCTGCCGGCAGATCAGCGCCAGCTCGGTCTGCACCAGACGGTGGCCATCGTCCAGATCCTCGGGCAACTGCTCCAGCTGGCGGGCCAGCGCCTCCTCGGCGTCGGAGTGCACCGCCACCGGGGTGCCGCTCTGCAGGCTGCGGGCCAGCTCCTCGAGGGTCGCCGCCAGGCGCTCGGCGGCGCTGTCCAGGAGGGCGTCGCTGGCGTCCTCGGGCAGCGTCTCGCGGTGCGCGCCGAGGGCCGAGAGGTAGCCGAGCAGGGTGTGAGAGAGCAGCAGGAAGCGGAAGCCGGTCTCCGCATCCTTGCGGAAGTGTCCGGGCTCGAGAAGCATGTTGCCGAGGGTGGTGGACAGCGCCGCGTCGGCGTTGTGGGCGTTGCGCCGGGCCAGCCGGTAGGCCAGGTCGTCGCGCTTGCCGGTCTCGTACTGGCGCATGATCTCGCGCAGGTAGCGGGCGTTGCAGTTCAGGGTGTTGGCCAGTACCGCGTCGAGGCGCCGGCCCTGCCAGTCGGGGAGGATGAGGAACACCGCCAGGGCGGCGATCAGGCTGCCGACCAGGGTGTCGAACAGCCGCGGCAGGAGCAGCCCGTAGCCGTCCCCCACCTGGTTGAAGCAGAACAGCACCATCAGGGTGATGGCCGCGGTGGCCAGGGTGTAGCGGCTGGCGCGGGTGGCGAAGAACACCACCCCGGCGCACACCGCGAACAGCGACTGCAGCAGCGGTTCGGGGAACAGGTCGAACAGCGCCCAACCGGCGCCGAGGCCAAGCAGAGTGCCGCCGATCCGCTGCACCAGCTTGATCCGCGTGGCACCGTAGTTGGGCTGGCAGACGAACACCGTGGTGAGCAGGATCCAGTAGCCCTGCTCGGGGTGGATGGCGTGCAGCACGCCGTAGCCGGCGACCAGCGCCACGGCCATGCGCAGGGCGTGGCGGAACAGCAGCGAGGTGGGCGTCAGCTGCAGGCGGATGCGCTCGAAGGCGTCGCGCAGGTTGCGCGGCGAGCGGTCGAACAGGGTGGTGTCCTGCTCCTCGGCCAGGGCATCCGGGTTGACCGCCCCGGCCAGCTGGTGCTCCAAGGTCGCGAGGTTGCCGGCTAGCGCACGCAGGGCGCGCAGCAGGTCACGCCATTCCGGGCGGTTCTGGGCGTACAGGTGGTCCAGCGAGGCCTGCAGGTCGGCGCTGGCCTGGGCGCTGTCGGCGCCGTAGTCGAACGGCTGACGGTACTGGATGGCCTCGCCCAGCTCGTGGCAGGCGTTGGCCTGCAGGGTCAGCAGGCGCTGGCAGCGGAACAGCACGTCGCTGTGGAAGAAGGTCTCGACCAGGGCGTTGTAGGGGTAGTGCGAGGCGCTGGTGCGCTCGTGGATGTCCTGGGCCATGAAGTACAGCTTCAGGTAGCGGTTCACCTGAGCGCCGGGCCGCGACTTGCCGATGCGGTTGAGCAGGGTCTCCTTGGCGGCGTTCAGCGCCGACACCAGGCGGCCGTTCTGACGCGCCACCTCCAGGCGCCGCGCCTCGACGTCCAGGCCGCGCACCGGCTCCAGCAACTGCGCCTTGAGCTTCAGGTACAGGCCCAGTTCGCGGTACACCCGGGCCAGGCTGTGCTGCACCGGCTGGTGGGCGAATAGCGCGTGCCAGAGCACCGACAGCAGGCCGTACCAGGCGGCCCCGGCGACCAGCAGCAGCGGCTCGCGCCAGAGGTTCTCCACCGCGCCGTCGCGCTGGTCGACGCCGATCATGCTGTAGATCGACAGGATCAGGGTCGCCGAGGCGATGGTCGCGTAGCGCTCGCCGAGGGCGCCGAGCATCACCAGGGCGAAGGCGGAGAAGGCCAGGCCGGCGGCGAACAGCCAAGGGTAGCTGAACAGCAGCTCCACCGAGAAGGCCGCCACCGCGAAGCACGCCAGGGTGACCAGCAGGGCACTGAGGCGCCCGTGCCAGCTGTCGTCGGTCTCCGCCAGGGCGCTGGCGATGATGCCGAGGAACAGCGGGATCATCAGCGCCGGTTCGCCACGCCACCAGCCCAGCACGGTGGCGCCGGCCAGGGCGACGAACACCCGCAGGCTGTAGCTGAACTTGTCCTGGAACCAGAGACGACGCAGGGACTGGAGGAGGTCGCGGCTGAGCATGGGCCTGCCTGGGCGGGAAGCTGAGGGGCAATTATCGCCTGTGGGCGAAGCAAAAAACATGCGCGGAGTCCGTGGCCGGGTTCACCGGTGCCGCTCGACTATCCTTGTGGGGGCCGGCCTTCGCACGACGAGGCGGGAAGTGTCCCGGGAGGAGAGATGAAGGCAAGAGCCCTGTGCTGCGCATTGCTCCTGCTGCTTGGCAGCCTGGCGAGTGGCGTGCGGGCGGACGGTCCTGTGGTGGTGCTGGCGGTGGAGGGGGCCATAGGGCCGGCCAGCGCCGACTACCTGGTCCGCGGCCTGGCCCATGCCGCGGAGGACGGCGCCCAACTGGTGGTGATCCGCCTGGACACCCCGGGCGGCCTCGATACCTCGATGCGCGAGATCATCAAGGCGATCCTCGCCAGCCAGGTGCCGGTGGCCACCTACGTTTCCCCCGGTGGTGCGCGGGCCGCCAGCGCCGGCACCTACATCCTCTACGCCAGCCACGTGGCGGCCATGGCCCCGGGCACCAACCTGGGCGCCGCCACCCCGGTGCAGATCGGTGGCCTGCCTGGTTCGCCGCCGGAGCGTCCGGACAGGCCCACCAAGCCGGGCACCGGCAAGGAGGCCGGGAAGGCCGACAAGGTCGCGGCGCCGGCGGATGCCGATGCCCTGAGCCGCAAGCAGATCAACGACGCCGCCGCCTACATCCGCGGTCTAGCTGTGTAAACCCAGTACGTTGTTCAGTGGAAGTGGTACGCGGCTGATGGGTGGGTTGTAGCCAAGGCTGGCGTGTGGTCTGTGCCAGTTGTAGTGGTGCAGCCACGGCAGCAGGTGAGCGGCGCGTTGCTCGGAACTCTCATAGCTGCGGGCGTATGCCCACTCGCGCAGGCTGGTCTGGATGAAGCGTTCGGCTTTGCCGTTGGTACGTGGGGTATAGGGCCTGGTCCAGAGATGGCGCAAGCCCAGCCGGCGAACCAGGCGACGGAAGC